>SCRM01000014.1 GCA_004298045.1 Rhodanobacter sp.
TTCTGGTGCGGGGTGATGAAGTTCAGCACCACCTCGGGGTGGCCGTTGCCCTTCTTGCCGGCCATCGGCGCCACCGTGCGGGTGTCGATCGGCGGGCGGTACAGCGCCAGCGCTTCGCCGTAGTCGCGCATCCATTCGTGGTCCTGGTAGAACTGCTGGCGGCCGGAGAGGGTGCGCCAGGGGATCAGCTCGTTGACGTTGGTCCAGCCGGCGTTGTAGCTGACGTGCTCGCTTTCGATGCCGCTCCAGGTGGGCGAGGAGATGATCTTGCGCGGCTGCGCCTGGATGTCGCGGAAGCGGATTTTCTCGTCCTCGCGCGGCCGGGCCAGGTGTGTATGGTCGCGGCCGGTGATCTTCGACAGCGCGGCCCAGGCCTTCACCGCCACCTCGCCGTTGGTTTCGGGCGCAAGGTAGAGCACGGTTTCGGCCGCATCGATGTCGGTCATGATGCGCGGGCGGCCCTTGGCCGGGCCGTCCTCCACCGTGTAGTTGAGCTTGGCCAGGCCATCCACCTCGTGCTGGGTGTTCCAGGCGATGCCCTTGCCGCCGTTGCCGAGCTTGTCCATCAACGGGCCGAGCGCGGTGTAGCGCGCCCAGGTGGCCGGGTAGTCGCGTTCCACCACCGTGATGTTGGAGGCGGAGACGCCGGGCACCAGCCCGCACTCACCCTTTTTCCAGTCCTGCGCACCGAAGGGTTGCGCCAGCTCGGCCGGGGTGTCGTGCATGATCGGCGTGAGCACCACGTCCGGTTCCACGCCGAGCTTGCCCACCGACAGCTCGGAGAAGCGCTTGGCCACGGCCTTGAAGATCTCCCAGTCGCTCCTGGACTCGAACACCGGGTCCACCGCGGCCGACAGCGGGTGGATGAAGGGGTGCATGTCGGAGGTGTTGAGGTCGTTCTTCTCGTACCAGGAGGCGGTGGGCAGCACCACGTCCGAGTACAGGCAGGAGGTGGACATGCGGAAGTCCAGCGTCACCACCAGGTCGAGCTTGCCCTCGGGCGCGGGTTCGCGCCACACCACTTCCTCGGGCTTGGCCGCGCCCTCCTCGCCCAGATCCTTGCCCTGGATGCCGCAGCGGGTGCCGAGGAAGTGCTTGAGGAAATACTCGTGGCCCTTGCCGGAGGAGCCGAACAGGTTGGAGCGCCAGATGAACAGGTTGCGCGGGAAGTTGACCGGGTTGTCCGGATCTTCGCTGGCCATCTGCAGCGAGCCGTCCTTGAGCGACTGCACCACGTAGTCCTGCGCGCTCAGGCCAGCGGCGGCGGCATCGCGTGCCACCTGCAGCGGATTGCGGTTGAGCTGCGGTGCGGACGGCGTCCAGCCCATGCGCTGCGCGCGCACGTTGCAGTCGATCAGGCTGCGGCCGTGGCGCGTGGGGTCAGCCAGCGGCGAGAGCAGCTCGCCTACCTCCACCTTCTCGTAGCGCCACTGGTCGGAGTGCACGTAGAAGAACGTGGTGCCGGCCATCTGGCGCGGCGGGCGCACCCAGTCCAGCGCGAAGGCCAGCGCGGTCCAGCCGGTCTGCGGGCGCAGTTTCTCCTGGCCCACGTAGTGCGACCAGCCACCGCCGGAGACACCCACCGTGCCGCACAGCATCAGGAAATTGATGATGCTGCGGTAGTTCATGTCCTGGTGGTACCAGTGGTTCATGCCCGCGCCGATGATGACCATCGAGCGGCCTCGGGTCTTCTCCGCGTTGTCGGCAAAACCGCGCGCCACCGCGATCGCGTGCCTGGCCGGCACGCCGGTGATGGACTCCTGCCAGGCCGGGGTGTAGGCGATGTCGTCCTCGTAGCTGGTCGCCACCTCGCCGCCGAGGCCGCGATCCAGGCCGTAATGCGCGCACAGCAGGTCGAAGGCGGTGGCCACCATCACCTCGCCGTCCCTGGTGGCCAGCTTGCGCGCGGGCACGTGGCGCAGCAGCACGTCGCCGCCCGCCTGCGTGTTGTGCGGGAAGTTGGGATGCTCGGTGCCGCCGAAGTACGGGAAGGCCACCGCGCAGACCTCGTCGCGGCGTTCGAGCTGGGTCAGCGCCAGCGTGATCTCGCGGCCGTCGGGAGTCTTCTGTTCCAGGTTCCACTTGCCGTGGTCGGGGCTGTCCTTGCCCGGCCAGCGAAAGCCGATGGAACCCTGCGGCACCACCGGCGCGCCGGCGGCGTCGAAGCCCACGGTCTTCCACTCGGCATGGTCGGGACTGCCCAGCGCACCGTCGAAATCACTGGCGCGCAGGTAGCGGTCGGGCACCCAGCGCGCGCCGTCCCGGCGCAGCGTGACCAGAAGCGGCAGGTCGGTGTACTTGCGGCAGTAGTCCTGGAAGTACTCGGCTTGGCGGTCGAGGAAGAACTCCTTGAGGATCACGTGGCCCATCGCCATGGCGAGCGCGGCATCGGTGCCCTGCTTGGGATGCAGCCACAAGTCGGAGAGCTTGGCGACCTCGGCGTAGTCCGGCGTCACCGCCACCACCTGGGTGCCGTTGTAGCGCGCCTCGACGAAGAAGTGCGCGTCGGGCGTGCGCGTCTGCGGCACGTTCGAGCCCCACGCGATGAGGTAGCCGGAGTTGTACCAGTCGGCCGATTCGGGCACGTCGGTCTGCTCGCCCCAGGTCTGCGGGCTGGAGGGCGGCAGGTCGCAGTACCAGTCGTAGAACGACAGCAGGGTGCCGCCGATCAGGCTGAGGTAGCGCGCCCCGGAGGCGTAGGACACCATCGACATCGCCGGGATCGGCGAGAAGCCGGTGACGCGGTCCGGGCCGTGCACCTTCACCGTGTGCACGTTGGCCGCGGCCACCATGTCCAGCGCCTCGTCCCATTTCACGCGCACGAAGCCGCCGAGGCCGCGGCTGGCCTTGTAGTCCTTCATGCCCGGCTCGGCCATCAGCGCCGCCCAAGCTTCCACCGGCGCCAGCGTCTCGCGCAGCTTGCGCCAGTGCTTGAGCAGGCGGCCGCGGATCATCGGGTACTTCAGCCGGTTCGCGCTATACAGGTACCAGGAGTACGACGCACCGCGCGAACAGCCGCGCGGCTCGTGGTTGGGCATGCCCGGGCGCGTGCGCGGGTAGTCGGTCTGCTGGGTTTCCCAGGTGACCACGCCTTGCTTGACGTGGATCTTCCAACTGCACGAGCCGGTGCAGTTCACGCCGTGGGTGGAGCGCACCACCTTGTCGTGCGACCAGCGGTTGCGGTAGCCGTCCTCCCACTGCCGCGCTTCGGTGCGCACCTCGCCCCAGCCGTCGGAAAACGGCTGCCGGGGACGTTGGAAGTAGCGGAGACGTTCCAGAAAGTGGCCCATGGTGCAACTCCCGCGTGGGTGGCTTGGTGGGAAGGCGACTGCAGGTCAGCGCGCGGCCTCGATGCCGTGGAAATCCACGCGGCGCGCTTCGGTGAAATAGATCAGGATGAGCGATACCCAGACGATGCCGTACAGCAGCATGAAGGCGCTGGAGCGGATGCCGAGCAGGTCGAGCAGTGCGCCCCACAGGATCGGCAACAGGAAACCGCCCATGCCGCCGGCGAGGCCGACGATGCCGGTGACGACGCCGAGGTGGTCGGGAAAATCGTCACCCAGGTATTTGAAGGTGGAGGCCATGCCGAAGGCCAGCACCACGCCCAGCACGAACAGCAGCGGCACGAAGAACCACAGCGACAGGCCGATGTGGAAGGCCGCCGGGCCGCGGATCGTGTGCACCGTCAACTGGGTCTGCGGGTAGGAGAGCAGGAACAGCGCGATCCACGCCACCCACAACACCCACCACGTGGTGGCATGCGCACCGAACTTGTCCGACAGCGCACCGCCCAGCGCACGCAGCGCACCGGCCGGCAGCGAGAAGCTCGCCGCGAGGGCCGCCGCCACGCCGATCGCCACGCCGTATTCGCCGATGAAGTACTGCGGCATCCACA
>SCRM01000015.1 GCA_004298045.1 Rhodanobacter sp.
CTCCTTGCCGGGGCGATGGCCGCAGCGCTTCTGGCCCACCTGGTCCTCGATGTGCACCGCGGCGACACCGATGCGCTCGAAATTCCGGATGGTGCGCGCAATGTTGAACGCGCCGCCCCAGCCGGTATCGATGTCGACCAAGAGCGGCAGGCCGGTGGCCTCGACCACG
Organism: Rhodanobacter sp.; assembly: GCA_004298045.1. Lineage (GTDB taxonomy): Bacteria > Pseudomonadota > Gammaproteobacteria > Xanthomonadales > Rhodanobacteraceae > Rhodanobacter_A. The sequence continues at coordinate 170 of SCRM01000015.1, forward strand.
CGCCGGGCGTCGGTGAGCACGTCCTCCATGGTGGAAATGCCGAGATCCGGCATGCCCAGCGAGTTCGCCGCCACGCCGCCGCCGGAGAGATACAGCGCCCGGTAGCCGACGCGCTTCGCCATCAGCCCGGCGTACGCGGTGATCGCCCCCACCACCTGCAACGGCCGCTCCGCCGCCACTGCCGCCCGGAAACGGGCGCCGGAAGAAGTCGATTGCGTCATCGTTCGCTCCGTCAAAGTGCATGGTTTGGCCGACCACCACGCGAAGCTGGACCGTTCGGTGGAACGATCCGAGCCAGAATCAGGCACACCCTTCAACCCACCACCGGGTAATCCGTGTACCCCGCGGCGCCCGGCGTATACAGCGTGCGGCGGTCGAACTTCGCCAGCGGCTGGCCTTCGCCAAGGCGCTGCACCAGATCGGGATTGGCAACGAAGTGGCGGGCGAACGACACCGCGGCGCCGGTGCCGGCGGCCATGGCCGCATCGGCTTCGGCACCGTCGAAACCATCGTTGAGGATGAGGTTGCCGCGGTATTCGCGCTGCGCCAATGCAAACGCGTCGATGCCCACCGCCGCACCGGGCGAGCGCATCACATGCAGGTAGGCAAGACCGAGCGTGGCCGCCTGGCGCATCAACTCGGCGTGGCTCGCGGCGGAATCCTCGTCGTGGATGTCGTTGAAGCTGTTGCCGGGGCACAGGCGCAGGCCGACGCGGTCGGCGCCGATGGCTTCGGCCATCGCAGCCAGGCACTCGTAAGCGAAGCGCGCGCGGTTCGCCGCGCTGCCACCGTATTCGTCCTCGCGCCGGTTGCTGCCGGTGCTCAAGAACTGGATGGAGAGATAACCGCTGGTGCCATGCAGCTCGACGCCGTCGAAGCCGGCTTCGCGCGCGTTGCGCGCCGCCTGCGCGTGCTCGCGCACGACATCCCTCACCTCGATGGTGGACAGTGCGCGCGGCGGGTCGAACGGCTGCATGCCGGCGGCGTCGGTGTAGACCTCGCCGGCGGCCTGGATCGCGCTGGGGCCGACGGTCTCCACGCCGGCCGGCTTGATCGCGCGGCTGCCGATGCGCCCACCGTGCATGATCTGCAGCACGATCAGGCCGCCGCGCGCGTGCACGGCATCGGTCACGCGCTTCCAGCCGGCGATGTGCGCCGCCGTCTCGATACCGGGTTGACGGCAATACGCCTGGCCGGTGACGCTGGGCCAGGTGCCTTCGGCCACGATCAGACCGGCGCCGGCGCGCTGGGCGTAGTACTCCACCATCAACGCATTCGACGTGCCGTCGGGGTCCGCGCGGTTGCGCGTCATCGGCGCCATCACCACGCGGTTCCGCAGCGCGAGCGCGCCCAGCCGCACCGGTTCGAACAGATGGACAGGCGGCGTCGTCATCGGTCAGCGCACGCGGATCTTCGGCGCCGGCGTGCCGCGGCGCATGGTGGCGAGGAACTTTTCCAGCGGCGCGGGCGCGGCAACCTGGGGCAGCGTGTCCTTGTCCGGGCGCTCGGCCCAGAACTCGCGCCAGCTCGGAAACAGCTCGTGGAAGGTGCCGCGGTAGGGCTCGCGCCCCGGCCAGCGCATCTTCATGTCGCCCACCGGCGGCTTGTTCAAATCGGTGGCGTACCAGTAGCACGGCAGACGGCGGCGGAAATACCACACGCCATCGATGCGCTCGTAGTCATCCCAGTAGAGCATTTGCATGATGACCCACTCGGCGCCGCACTCGTGCTCGTTCTTGGAATACACCACGCCGGTGGCGTGATCCTTGTCGATGAACTCGATGATGTGCTGGCCCAGGTGGTGCGCGGTGCCGGTGAACTGGTCGCGCAGCGTCGCGTCCTGCCAGGCCTTGAAATGCGCACGGCCGACCTTGTCGCGACCAACGCGGATATCCGGCGCAAACAGGTTCACGTGCGCGTCCATGTCGCGCATGTCGAGCGAGAGCGAATACTTGCCCGCAAGCTGGCGGATCGCGTCCAGCGATTCCAGACGGTCGACGCGCTCCTCCAGCGTGGCCGGCCAGCTCATGACTGCGGCAGCGCGGTGACCAGCACGGCGGCGCGCCCGCCATCCACCGGCAACGCCGCGCCGGTGATGTAGGACGCCTCGTCGCTGGCGAGAAACAGGATGGCGTTGGCCAGCTCGTCGGCCTGGCCCACGCGGCCCATCGGAATGATCGCCTCGGTGCCCTTGCGCGTGGCGTCGTCGGCGAGCATGCCGGCAGTGGCCGGGGTGGCGATGATCGCCGGCACCACCACGTTGACGCGGATGCCCTGGCGCGCACCTTCCACCGCCGCGGCGCGGCTGAAATTGAGGATCGCCGCCTTGGCCGCCGAATAACCCGACATCATCGCCGTGCCCAGCGTGCCGCAGATGGAGGCGAGGTTGACGATGGCGCCGCCCCTGCCCTGCATCAGCTTCATCGCCGTGCGCGTGCCCCAGAACGTGCCGTCCACCGAGGTCGTGAAGTTCGCATGCCATGTGGCGGTATCCATGTCGGTCAGCGCGCCCCAGGTATAGGCAGCCGCGTTGTTGACCAGGATGTCGAGGCGGCCGTGCTTCTTCGCCACGCCCTCGATCGCACCGACGATCTCGGCCTCCACACCCACGTCGGCCACCACCGCCTCGGCCTTGCCGCCGGCGGCCGCGATCTCGGCGACGACTTTCTGCAGCGCCTCCAGATGCCGTCCGCAGATCGTTACCTGCGCGCCTTCCGCCGCGAAACGCTTCGCGGTCGCGGCGCCGATGCCCTGGCTCGCACCGGTGACGAACGCCACCTTGCCCTTCAGTCGATCGGTCATCGTCAGCTCCTCAGATGAAAGCGCTGCCGCCGTTCACGGCAAGGTTCTGGCCGGTGACGAAGCCGGCATCGTCGCTGGCGAGGAACAGCGTGCCGCGAGCGATGTCCTCCGGCTCCGCCATGCGCCCCATCGGCACGCCGGCGATGATCGCCTTGGCCCACTCCTCGGGGATGCCCTGCATCATCGGCGTGTTGGTCGGCCCCGGCACCAGCGTGTTGACGCGGATGCCCTGCGGCGCCAGCTCCTTCGCCATGCAGCGGGTCAGCCCCATCAGCCCGGCCTTGGCCGCGCAGTAATGCGCCGGGCCGTCGCCGGACACCGCCGACACGCTGGAGGTGTTGACGATCGCGCCCTTGATGCCCTTGGCCTGCATCACCCGCACCGCTGCCCGCGCGCAGTAGAACGCGCCGGTCAAATCCACGCCGATCACCCGCGCCCAGGTCTCGTCGGGAATCTCGGCAAACTTGTCCACCGAACCGATGCCGGCGTTGTTCACCAGCACGTCCACGCGGCCGAACTTCTCCACGATGGCGTCGAACGCCGCGTTCACCGCCGCGCTGTCGGCAATGTTCACGTCCAGCGCAAGGCCCTTGGCGCCCACGGTTTCCTGCACCGCCGCGAGATGCACGTCGAACCCCACGACGGTCGCCCCCTCGGCCTGGAACAACCGCGCAATCGCGCGCCCCATGCCCTGCCCGGCCCCGGTGACCACCGCCACCTTGTTCTGAAGTCTCATCGCGATACCCGCCTGAAATGGACGCCGCGTCAGCGTGCCAGCGAGGCTAGGCGAGGGGGCGGGCGCTGCCATCGTCCGATGGGACTAACGGCATTGGGACGCCGCTCATCGCTTTGCGCGTCGCAACCCGCCGGCACGCACCGCTCTTTCGCAGAGGTCATCGGCCACGACGAAGAAACGTCCCCCACGGCCAGCGATGCGTCAGGACGGCTTCGTGTGCCCTGCGGGTGTGCTCCTGAAGTCAGTCCGGCGACGCAATTGGTGCGACAGCGGTTTACTTCGGGCACGCATCAGCAACGTGTCCCACTCCAGACACGAGAGCCCGCTTGCAGACGGTGCATTGGCATTGCGCTGACGCCGCGCCACGCCGCTGAGTTCCGCGCGGTACGGCAGCCGCCACACCTGCCCGCGCAAACCTACGCCTCGCCACACACAAAACCCCAACCCACCTCAGCACCTGGGCGTCGGATTCCAAGGCACCCCATTGATATGACTCCCCCCATCGGCAAACAACGTATTGCCGGTGAGATAGCGCGCATCCTCGCTGGCGAGGAACAGTGCGACGCCACCGATGTCGCGCTCCGGGTCGCCCATGTAGCCCATCGGATTGAGTTTGAGCAGCTCGGCGGCGTTTTCCGGTTGCGCGGCGGCGAACTGGCGATAGGCCTCGGTGGCGGCGCCGGGGCAGATGGCGTTGCAGCAAATGCCGTGCGGCGCCCACTCGCGCGCGGCGGTGCGGGTCAGCGTGCGCAGGGCCTCCTTGGCCATGTTGTAGGCGACGGAATACGGGTGGGCGTTGACGCCGTTCAGCGAGCACAGATTGATGATGCGGCCCCAGCCGCACTCGCGCATGCCGGGGAATACCGCCTGCATCGCCCACAGTGCGGCCTGGGCACCGATGCGGAAGCCGTGTTCGACGTCGGCGTCGAGCACGCCTTCCACCGGCGCGAAGCCGCTGGAACCGGGGCGCCGGCCCCAGGCGTTGTTGACCAGGATGTCGATGTGGCCGAAGCGCTGCATGCCGGCGGCAACCAGCGCCTCGATCTCCGCGCGCACGCCGACGTCGGTGCGCGCGAACAGCACCTCGGCGCCGAAGTCGCCGCGGATTTCCCCGGCGCCAGTTTCGCCGCGTTCGGCGTCGAGATCGGCCAGCACCAGCGCGGCACCCTCGTTGGCGTAGCGCCGGGCGATCCCGCGCCCGATGCCGAGCGCGCTGCCGGTGACCAGCGCGACGCGCCCGGCAAGCCGCTCGCTCACGAAGCGACTGCCGCCTTCTTCGCGTCGCGCGCCTTGGCCATGGTGAGCGCGGTGTCCTCGATCATGTCTTCCTGGCCGCCGATCATCTTGCGCTTGCCGAGCTCGACCAGTATGTCGCGCGAGGAGAGGCCGTACTTTTCGGCCGCGCGTTTGGCGAACAAGAGGAAGCTGCCGTACACGCCGGCGTAGCCGATGGTGATGGCGTCGCGGCCGGCGCGCACGGGGAAATCCATGATGGGCAGCACGAGGTCGTCGGCGACGTCCTGGATCTTCCACAGGTCCACGCCGGTCTCGATGCCCTTGCGGTTGCACACGGCCACGAAGATTTCCATCGGCGTGTTGCCGGCGCCGGCGCCGAGGCCGGTGGTAGCGCAGTCGATGCGGTTGGCGCCGGCTTCCACCGCCGCAAGGCTGTTGGCGATGCCCATGGCGAGGTTGTGATGGCCGTGGAAGCCGAGCTCGGTTTCGGGCTTGAGCGCATCGCGCACCGGCTTGAGCCGTTCGCGCACGTCGTCCGGCAGCATGTAGCCGGCCGAATCGGTGATGTAGATGCAGTTGGCGCCGTAGCTCTCCATCAGCTTGGCCTGCTTCACCAGGCCCTCGGGCGAGTTCATGTGCGACATCATCAGAAAACCGACGGTGTCCATGCCCTGCTTGCGCGCCATCTTGATGTGCTGCTCGCTGACGTCTGCCTCGGTGCAGTGGGTGGCGACGCGGATGCAGTGCACGCCGATGTCCTTGGCCATCAAGAGGTCGTCGACGGTGCCGATGCCAGGCAGCAGCAGCGCCGAGACCTTGGCGTGCTTCATCAGCGGAATCACGGCACCGAGATATTCCTCGTCGCTCGCGGCCGGGAAGCCGTAGTTGACGCTGGCGCCGCCGAGGCCGTCGCCGTGGGTCACCTCGATCAGCGGCACGCCGGCGGCGTCGAGCCCCTGCGAGATCGACTTCATCTGCTCGATCGTGATCTTGTGCCGCTTGGGGTGCATGCCGTCGCGCAACGTCATGTCGTGCAGCGTGATCTTTCTGCCTTTCAGGTCCATGGGGGTCTCCTTCAGGCCGCGGTCGGGGCGGGGACGAATTTGCCGGAGAGCATCTCCTCGGCAAACATCTCGGCGGTGCGCGCGGCAGCCGAAGTCATGATGTCGAGGTTGCCGGCGTACTTGGGCAGGAAATCGCCGAGGCCTTCCACCTCCATCCAGATGGTGACGCGGTTGCCGTCGATCACCGGACCGTTGACCAGCTTGTAGCCGGGCACGTATTTCTGCACTTCCTTGATCATCGCCTGCACCGAGGCCTCGATCTCCGCCACCTTGGGCGTATCCACCGTGAGGCAGTGGATGGTGTCGCGCATGATGAGCGGCGGATCGGCCGGGTTGATGATGACGATGGCCTTGCCCTTTTTCGCACCGCCCACCTTCTCCACCGCACTGGCGGTGGTGCGGGTGAATTCGTCGATGTTCTTGCGCGTGCCGGGGCCGACCGAACGGCTGGACACGGTGGCGACAATTTCGCCATAGGCCACATCCTGCACGCGGCTCACCGCGGCCACCAGTGGCACCGTGGCCTGGCCGCCGCAGGTGACCATGTTGACGTTCATTTCGTGCTTGCCCACGTGCGCGGCAAGGTTCACCGGCGGCACGCAATATGGGCCGATGGCGGCCGGCGTGAGGTCGATCATCAGCACGCCGAGCGCGGTGAGCTTGCGGCTGTTTTCCTCGTGCGCGTAGGCGCTGGTGGCATCGAACGCGATCTGGATGCCGTCCTCCTTCACGTGCGGCAGCATCGCATCCACGCCTTCGGCCGTGGTCTTGAGGCCGAGTTCGTGCGCACGCTTCAAGCCTTCGCTGTCGGGCACGATGCCGACCATCCACACCGGCTCCAGCACCTTGCTGCGCTGGAGCTTCACCAGGAGATCGCTGCCGATGTTGCCCGGCCCGATCACCGCACACTTGATCTTGTTGCCCATGTCTTGCCCTCGTCCCGTCAAACGGCAAACGCCACCGAGCAGCCGCCGAGGCCGCCGATGCGCATCGTGAATCGGTCGCCCGCCGCGGCGGGCACCAGCGGCGCGAGCGATCCGGAAAGAATCGTTTCGCCCGCGTTGAAGGGGATGCCATACGCGCCCAGCGTGTTGGCGAGCCACGCCACGGCCTCGGCCGGATGGCCCTGCACCGCGCTGCCCAGGCCGGCGCCGCACGGCACGCCGTTTTTCTCCATCGTCATCGCCACCGCGGCCAGATCGAGCGCGGTCGGGTCGATGCGCTGCGGGCCGACCACGAACACGCCGCAGGAGGCGTTGTCGGCGACGGTGTCCTCGATGCGGATCTTCCAGTCGGCAATGCGCGAATCGACGATCTCGAAACACGGCGCCACGTAGTCGGTGGCGGCCAGCACGTCGTCGCGGGTGATGCCCGGCCCCTTGAGGCCGCTCCTCAGCACGAACGCGATCTCGCCTTCCGCACGCGGCTGGATCAGACCCGACTGCGCCAGGCTCACGGTGGCGCCGTCCATCACGCGCATGGCTTCGGTGAGAAAGCCGAAGTCGGGCTGGAACACGCCGAGCATGTCCTGCACCGCTTTCGAGGTGACGCCGATCTTCTTGCCGATCACGCGCTCGCCCGCGCTTTCGCGCCGACGCAGGAAATGCAGCGAGACGCGGTAGGCGTCGTTGATGGTGATGCCGGCATGCCGCGCGGTGAGCGGCGCCAGCGTGCGGCGTGCGCGCAGCGCGTCGAACAGCTCGTCGCCAAGCTGCGCAATGAGGTCGTCGGGCATGGGCTCAGCCATGGCGCAGGAAATCCAGGCACAACCGGTTGAACAATTCGCGGTGCTCCACCTGCACCCAGTGGCCGCAATGGCTCACCCATTCCACCCGCGCATTGGCCACGCCGCGCGCGATCTTCATGCCACCTTCCGGCGGGTTGAACTGGTCGTTGGCGCCCCAGATGCAGAACACCGGACACGCCAGCTCGCCCAGCCGCGGCGTCATGTTCGGCACCTTGAGAATCGAGCGCGCGGCATCGGTTTGCAGTTGCGCCAGCGGCGCGCGCTCGCGAATGGTTTCCTCGTCGAGCTGCGACGGGTCATACAGCATCGCGTGGAAAATCTCGCGCAACGCCTCGGCACCGACCTTGCCCGACTTGTACACGGCAAACATGTGCGCAATGCCGGGCATCGCCAGATAGGCGTCCAAATCTTCCACGCCGCCGGGGCCGAGCAGCACCAGTTTTTCCACGTCGCCCGGATGCGCCAGCGCGTAGCCCAGCGCCACCGCGCCACCAAGCGAGTTGCCCACCAGCGTGACTTTATCAAGCCCCAATGCATCCACCAGGCCCTTGACGCCGGCCACGAAAAAGTCGAGGTCGTATTGCTCGATGTCCGGTTTGCTGGAGAGCCCGTAGCCGAGGAGATCAGGCACGACCACGCGATAACCGGCTTCGGCGAATACCGGGTAGTTGGTCTTGAAGTTGCTGTAGCCGCTGGCGCCGGCACCGGCGCCATGCAGGAACACCACGGACCGCCTGGCGCCCTGCGGACCGCCCGCATGGTAATGCACCCGCTGCGGCGCGCCGGCCACCGGCGCTATGTCGGCGTAGTGACCAACCGGGATGCCACCAGCCTGATTCATGCCATCCACCTCGCGCCGGGAATACAGCGATGTTCCCGCCCATGCGGCGGTGCGGCATCGTCTGGATAGACGATATGAACGCCGTGATTGGCGGTGGCTTTCTGCTGCCTGGGGCTGCGATCGTCGTTCCCGCACCGACGTCGCCCCCTTGGGCCAAGCTCCCGGCCGGAACGCGCGCGCGGAACTACGCCGGCGTGCCCCGCCACAGCTTCGGCAACCCCGGATCGGTTACCGCGATCAGCCGCTTGAGCAGATTGCGCAGGCCGACCACTTCCATCGGGTCGAGCTTCTCGAAGGCGTCGGCTTCCACCGCCTTAGCCGCCGCCAGCACGTGCAGGATGGCGTCGCGGCCTTTCGCACCAAGGCGCCATTCGCCGCTTAGCGGCACATGTTCCAGCAGACCACGCGCGCGCAGGGACTCGAGCGCCACTGCGCCGATGTCGGCCCCGGTGTAGGCAATGTGCGCGGCGATCTCGGCACCCGACAACGGCTGCCGCACGCTGAGCAGCGAGAGCACGAAGAAATCCGCATCGCTCAGGGCGTTCGCATCAAGCGTGGGGCGGAACCCGGCGACGAACTGGTAGTGCGCGCGGCCCAGCAGGTACCCGATGAGGTTTTCCGAATAGATCGCGTCGGGCTGCTCGCACTCGGTCGCAACGCTGGCGACCGCCGCCGCCTTGCGTGCCGCCAGCGCGTAGCTACCGGTGACATACAGCAATGGCGGGCGCGGCGTGCGGTCGTACTCCACCACCTCGCCGACGAAAATCACGTGGTCTCCGCCCTCGTACTGGAACGCGGCGCGGCACTGGAAACGCGCGCTGCAGCCGGGGATCAGCGGCGCATCGGAGACGCCGGCATCCAACGCCAGCGCGCCGAACTTGTCTTCCCCCGCATGCGCAAAGCGGTTGGACAGCGCGTCCTGGTCGTTCGCCAGCACATGCACGTTCCAGTGGTCCGCCGCGGCGAACACCGGCAGGCTGCGCGCGTTTTTCGCCAGGCTCCACAACACCATCGGTGGGTCGAGCGAGACGGAGTTGAAGCTGTTCGCGGTGATGCCCACCGGCAAGCCGTCGGCGGCGCGCGCGGTGACGATGGTGACGCCGGTCGCGAACGCGCCCAGCGCCTGGCGAAAATCCCGCGGGTCGAACGACTGGTTGGCGGCCATCGGACACTCCCTTTGCGTGCCGTCCAGCGTGGCCGCGTGCACCGCCGCTGCAATCCCCCACTCGGACTAGAAGCGCGGTCGGGATGGACCCCGCCCACGATCCCGATCCCCATCGTCCGAAAAGACGATGAACCCCGGCGCCGGCACTGCAACCATCCAGCCATCCCACGCAGCGAGAAGGATCGCCCGATGAGCGCGTCTGTTTCCTCCGCCACGGCCGAATGGCTCACCCCCGAAGCGCAGGCGCTGATCGATCGCGCCCGCGCCATGATTCCGCGCCTGGCCGAGCGCGCGCCGCAGGCCGAAGCAGCAGGGAAGGTGCCGGAAGAAACCGTGCGCGAACTGGAAGAGGCCGGCCTGCTGCGCGTGTTGCAGCCCAAGCGCTGGGGCGGACACGAGATGGATCCGCGGGTGTTCTATTCGATCCAGATGGCGCTGGCCGAAGGCTGCATGTCCACCGCGTGGATCTACGGCGTGATGGGCGTGCACTACTGGCAGCTCTCGCTGTTCCCGAACCAGGCGCAGGACGAAGTGTGGGGCAGGAATCCGTCCACCCGCATCGCCTCGACGTACATGCCGGTGGGCAAGGCCGAACCGGTCGAAGGCGGCTACCGGCTCTCCGGCCACTGGGGGTTTTCCAGCGGCTGCGAGCACGCGGAGTGGGTGTTCCTCGGCGGCCTGCTGCCCAAGCGCGACGGTTCGCCGGGCCTAGAACACACCACGTTCCTGGTGCCCAAGGCGGATTTCAAGATCGTCAAGAACTGGGACGTGCTTGGCCTGCGCGCCACCGGCAGCCACGACATCGTGGTGGAAAACGCCTTCGTGCCGACGCACCGCACGCAACGTACCAACAACTACACGCTGGAAGGTTGCCCGGGCCGCGCGGAAAACGGCAGTTGGCTGTATCGCATCCCGTTCATCCAGGTGTTCCAGCGTGCGGTGTCCACCGCGTGCATCGGCGCGCTGAACGGCGCCATCGCGCATTTCCGTGCCCGCTCGGCCGAGCACGTGGGCAAGCACGGCGGCAAGACCGCGGAAGATCCGAACGCCCAGCTCGCCGTGAGCGAGGCGATGATGGTGGCCGACGAGCAGGCGCTGGTGCTCCTGCGCAATTACGAACCGATCATTGCCAATGCCAAGGCCGGCACACGGATGGAGGTGGAAGGCCGCCTTCTGCAGCGCGCGCAATCGGCCCGCGTGTCGAAGATCTGCGCGCAGCAGGTGGACGAGCTGCTGCGCGCCTGCGCCGGCTCGGGCCTGTACAAGGCCAATCCGATCGAACGCTTCTTCCGCGACATCCACCAGGCGCGCGGCCACATCGCCAACAACGCCGACGCCTACGCGCGGGCGCAGGGCGCGGTGATGCTTGGCCTGCCCAACGCCGATCCGTTCGTCTGACATGGACACGTCCCTGCCTGCCGAGGTGGATCTCGTCGTCGTCGGCTCCGGCGCCGGCGGCCTGCTCGCCGCGGTGCGCGCGAAGGACGCCGGGCTGTCGGTGCTGGTGGTGGAGAAGGCCGCCCAGGTCGGCGGCACCTCGGCCCTGTCCGGCGGCGACATCTGGATCCCCTGCAACCACAACCAGGCCAAGGCCGGCGTGGAGGACAACCTGACCGACGCGTTCCGCTACGTGCGCACCGCCGCGCGCGGCATGTCGAGCGACGAGCGCATCCTCGCCTATCTCGAAACCGCGCCGCAGATGGCGGAGTACCTCGGCGCGATCGGCGTGGGCTACCGCTGCGTGCCGCTGTATGCCGACTACTACCCCACCCTGCCCGGCGCGCGCCCCGGCGGCCGCACGATGGATCCGCTCGGCTTCAACGCGGCCAAGCTCGGGCTGGAGGCGCTCGGTCACGTGCGGCCGACCAACCCCGGCCAGCTCATCATGGGCCGCATGAACATCAACTCCTTCGACGCGCACACCATGCTGTCGAAGGGGCGCGGCTCCAACTGGGTGCTGGTCAAGATCATGCTGCGCTACGCGCTGGATTACCCCTGGCGCTGGAAAACCAAACGCGACCGCCGCCTCACCGGTGGCCAGGCGTTGGTGGCCGGGCTGTACTGGGCGCTGCGCCAGCGCGCCATTCCGTTGGCGCTCGACACGCCGATGCGCGAGCTGGTGTTCGACGGTGGCCGCGTCGCCGGCGTCGTGGTCGAACATGGCGGCACGCGCCGCACCATCCACGCGCGCCGCGGCGTGCTGCTCGCCGCCGGCGGCTTCGAGCGCAACCAGGCCATGCGCGAGCAATACCTGCCCAAGCCGACCGATGCGCAGTGGACGGCGACGCCACCGGAAGGCAATACCGGTGACGCCATCCGCGCCGCGCAGGCGCTGGGCGCGGCCACCGCGCTGATGGAACACACCTGGGGCGCGCCGACGATCCAGGTCCCGAAGGAAGAGAAATTCCGCCCGGTGTTCGTCGAGCGCTCGATGCCCGGCTGCATGGTGGTGAACGCGCAGGGCAAGCGTTTTCTGGACGAATCCGGCCCCTACCCCGAGTTCCAGCAGGCGATGTTTACCGACCACGCCGCGCACGGCGGCGCGATCCCCGCGTGGATCGTGTTCGACGCGGATTTCCGCGCGAAATACCCGATGGGCCCGCTGATGCCGGCGATGGCGATGCCGGATACGCGCATCCGCAAAAGCTGGTGGAACACGCTAGTGTGGAAGGGCGAGACGCTCGCCGAGCTCGCCGCCGCCATCGGCGTCGATGCCATTGGGCTTGCGGACAGCGCCGCCCGCATGACGGGTTTCGCGCAGACCGGCACCGACGAGGACTTCGGCCGCGGCGGCAACGTGTTCGACCGCTACTACGGCGATGTCAACGTCAAGCCCAACCCGAACCTCGCGCCGATCGCGAAGGGCCCGTTCTACGCGATGAAGATCTGGCCGGGTGACATCGGCACCAAGGGCGGCCTGGTCACCGACCGCGACGGCCGCGTGCTCGACGCCACCGGCCGCGCCATCGACGGCCTGTATTGCACCGGCAACAACAGCGCCTCGGTGATGGGGCCTTCCTACCCCGGCGCCGGCTCCACGCTTGGTCCGGCGATGACGTTTGCCTACCGCGCGGTGGCGCACGCCACCGGCCAGCCGCTGGCGCTCGAACACCGCGACCTGCTGGCCCACACCGCGGAACCCGCCGGCAGCCACGCATGAACGGCATGCGTGGCGCCGACCCGTCAGCGGCGGCCACCGGTGAGCCGCACGGCTCCACCGTGACGCCGATCCTTCCGGCGCTCGAGGTGGACACCGACGACGCGATCACGTGGAGCGACGGCGCCGACGTGCTGGTGGTCGGCTGGGGCCTCGCCGGCGCGTGCGCCGCCATCGAGGCCCGCGCGGCAGGCGCCACGACCATCGTGATCGACCGCTTCGGTGGCGGCGGTGCCAGCACCTTGTCCGGCGGCGTGGTGTACGCAGGCGGCGGCACCCGCCAGCAGCAGCAAGCGGGCTTCGCCGACACGCCGGAAGCCATGCAGGATTACCTTCGCCACGAAGTCGAGGACGCCGTGCAACCCGCCACGCTGGCGCGCTTCTGCGCGGAAAGCGCAGGCAACCTCGCGTGGCTCGAAGCCCACGGCGTCGCCTTCGCCGCGACCACCACGGCGCACAAGACCTCGTATCCACCGGACGGCGTGTTTCTCTACTACTCCGGCAGCGAGATGGTGCCGGCCTTTCGCGGCGCGACGGCGCCGGTGCCGCGCGGCCACCGCGCAGTGTCGAAAGGCCAGAGCGGCACTGCCCTGTACGCGGCCATGCAACGCGCCACCGAACACGCCGGAGCCAAGCCGTTGCGGCAGGCCGCGGTGCGCCGGCTGGTGCGGCTGCGCACGCGGGACGGCCGCCCCGGCCGCGTGCTGGGCGTCGAAGCCTGGGTGCTGCCGGAAGGCGACCCACGCACGCGCCGGCACGCCGAGCTGGACGTCCGCATTGCCGGCTGGCGCCTGTACCACCCCGGCAAGGCCGCCGCCGCGCGCCGCGAGCAGGCGCAGATCGAGCAGGCGCTGGCGCAGCCGTGCTACCTGCGCGCACGGCGCGCGCTGGTGCTCGCCACCGGCGGCTACATCTACAACCCGCAACTGATCGCCGAACACGCGCCGCGCTACCGCGCCGGCTGGCCGATCGGCGGCGCCGGCTGCGACGGCAGCGGCATCCGCCTCGGCGCCAGCATCGGCGGCGCCACCGCGCGCCTCGGCAACATTTCCGCGTGGCGCTTCATCACGCCACCGTACTGCTGGCCAAAGGGATTGGTGGTCAATGCCCGTGGCGAGCGCTTTTGCAATGAGCAGGTCTACGGCGCGCGCCTGGGCTACGAGATCGTCGAACACCAAGGTGGCAAGGCGTGGCTGATCATCGACACCCGCCTGCGCCGGCAAGCCATCAAGGAGTGTCTGTTCGGCCGACTATGGGCATTCCAGTCATTGCCGGCACTGATGCTGATGCTGGCCGGCTCGCCCAAGGCGCGCACGCTGGCCGACCTGGCACGCAAGATCGGCGCCGACCCGGCCACCCTGGAAACCACCGTGGCCAGCGCGAACGCCGCAGCGCACGGCACCGGCGCAGATCCGCTCGGCAAATCGCCAGACCTGCGCCAGGCGTGCGCCGCCCCACCGTTCCACGCGCTGGACATCTCGATCGGCGCCCGCCGGTTCCCGCTTGCCACATTGAGTCTGGGTGGGCTGGTCGTCGATGAATCAGACGGCCACGTGCGCGACGCCCAAGGCATCAACGTGCCGGGGCTGTTCGCCGCCGGGCGTTCCGCCATCGGCATCGCGTCGGCGCACTATGTGAGTGGCCTGTCGCTCGCCGATTGCGTGTTTTCCGGTCGCCGCGCCGGACGGGCGGCGGCAGCGGAGGCCATTGCGGAGGGTGCCCATGAGTGATCGTCTCGCCGGCAAGGTCGCGCTTGTCACCGGCGGCGCCAGCGGCCTCGGTGCCGAAGCGGCGCGGCTGTTTGCGCGCGAGGGAGCGCGGGTCGCGCTGACCGACATCGCCGATGATACCGGTGCGACGCTGGCGGCCGACCTCGTCGCCCAGTGTGGTGCCGGCCACGCGCTGTTCCTGCACCACGACGTATCCAGCGAGGCCGATTGGCAACGCGTGCTCGCAAACCTGGGCCACCAACTCGGCCCGCTCGACATCCTGGTCAACAACGCCGGCATCCTGATTCCCGGTGACCTCGAGCAGGCCACCCTCGACGCCTTCCGCAGGACGCTGGAGGTCAATGCGCAATCGTGTTTCCTCGGCCTGAAACACGGCGTGGCCGCCATGCGGACGCGCGGCGGCGCGATCGCCAACGTGGCCTCGGTCGCCTCGTGGCTGCCGGTGGATGGCTACCCCGCCTACAGCGCGTCCAAGGCGGCGGTGGCCGCGCTCACCCGTTCCGCCGCACTGCATTGCCGGCGCAAGGGCTACGACATCCGCATCAACTCGCTGCACCCGGACGGCATCTGGACGCCGATGATGCAGGCGTCGCTGCCGCCGGGCGTGCCTCCGGAAGCAGTGCTGTTCGACCCGCACGCCAACCCGCGCGGGCGGGCGCTGAAGGTCGAACACATCGCGCGTGCCCTGCTGTGGCTCGTCAGCGACGATGCCGCGGCGATCAGCGGCGCGGAAATCCATGCCGACCGTGCCGTGCACGGCCTGGGGTTGTAGCCATGGCGACACCAGGCGATCCGCGCTACCACGCACTGCGGGTGAGCGCCGTGATGGACGAGACCGACGACGCCAAGTCGCTGGTGTTCGACGTGCCCGAGGCGCTGCGCCCGACCTTTGCGTACAAGCCCGGCCAGTTCCTCACGCTGCGCCTGCCGGTGAACGGCCGCCGCGTGCGCCGCTGCTACTCGATGTCCAGCGCGCCGGCGGTCGACGACGGCCCGCGGGTGACGGTCAAGCGCGTGCGCAGCGGTACCGGGTCCAACTGGATCTGCGACAACGTGAAAGCGGGCGATACCCTGGACGTATTGCCGCCATCGGGCTCGTTCACCCCGCGCGCCGGGCTGGATGGCGATTTCCTGCTGCTCGCCGGCGGCAGCGGCATCACGCCGGTGTTTTCCATCCTGCGCTCCACGCTGCACCTGGGCAGCGGCCGCGTCGTGCTGCTGTACATGAACCGCGACGAGCACTCGATCATTTTCCGCAAGGAACTGATGGCGCTGGCCGCCGCGCACCCCACCCGGCTGCAGGTCATCCATTGGCTGGATTCGGTGCAGGGCGTGCCCACGCTGGCCCAGCTTGCGGAGCTGGCCAAGCCATTCGCCGCCGGTCAGGCTTTCATCTGCGGCCCCGGCCCGTTCATGGACGCGGCGGTGAGCGCCCTGCAGGCGATCGAGATGTCGGCCGAACGCATCCGCGTCGAACGCTTCAGCTCGTTGCCCGACGAGGAGGACGCGGACGACATCAATGCCGCCGCGGCTGCCGATGCCCCGGCCCCGGCGGTGGCTGAGGCCGACATCGATATCCTGCTCGACGGTGAGGTCCACCACGTGCGCTGCGCCGGCGACCAGCCGATCCTCGATGCCGCACTCGCGGCCGGCTTGCCCGCGCCGTACTCCTGCCGTGCCGGCATGTGCGCCTCCTGCATGTGCCAGGTAAAGGAGGGCAGCGTGTTCCTGCGGCACAACGAGGTGCTGGACAAGAAGGATCTCGAGAAGGCGTGGACGCTTGCCTGCCAGGCGCTGCCGACCAGCGCCAGCGTGAAAGTGGAGTTTCCATGAGCGACCGCGTACCCGACTATCCGGCCGGCCTGCCGCGCACCCTGCCCGAGGCAATCCGGCGGGCCGCCGCGCAATGGCCGGCCCGCGAGGCCATCGTCGATAGCGACACCCGCATCAGCTATGCCGATCTCGCCGGACACAGCGTGCGGATTGCGCGCAGCCTGATCGCGCTGGGCGTCGGCGCCGGCGACCGCGTGGCGATCTGGGCGCCGAACATCGCCGAGTGGATCCTCGCCGCCTGCGGCATCCACGCCGCCGGCGCGATCCTGGTGCCGGTCAACACCCGCATGAAAGGCACCGAAGCCGCCGACATGCTCGCGCGCAGCGGCACCCGCGTGCTGGTTTCCATCGGCAAATTCCTCGGCCACGACTACCCGGCCATGCTGGCCGGCGAGATGCGCCCGGCCTGCCTCGAACACATCGTGGTGGTGCGTGGCGCGCCCACCGCCGGCAACCTCGGGTGGCAGGATTTCCTCGCCCTCGGCGACGCCGCGCCGGCGGCAAGCGTCGCCGAGCGGCTGGCGCATCTCGCGCCGGACAGCGTCGCCGACCTGCTGTTCACCTCCGGCACCACCGGCCGGCCGAAAGGCGTGATGTGCACCCATGGCGCTACCATCCGCGCGTTCACCGCGTGGAGCGGCGCGGTGGAGCTGCGCGCCGGCGACCGCTACCTCATCATCAACCCGTTCTTCCACTC
Organism: Rhodanobacter sp.; assembly: GCA_004298045.1. Lineage (GTDB taxonomy): Bacteria > Pseudomonadota > Gammaproteobacteria > Xanthomonadales > Rhodanobacteraceae > Rhodanobacter_A. The sequence continues at coordinate 17,178 of SCRM01000015.1, forward strand.
CTTCGGCTACAAGGCCGGCTGGGTGGCCGCGTTCCTGCGTGGTGCCACGGTGTACCCGTACGCGGTGTTCGACGTGGATGCGGTGCTGGCACTGATCCAGCGCGAACACATCAACTTCCTGCCCGGCCCGCCCACGCTGTTCCTGTCGATGCTGGCGCACCCGGCGTTGGCATCCTTCGACATCTCCTCGCTGACCGGCGCGGTGACCGGCGCCTCGGTCGTGCCGCCCATCCTCATCCGGCGCATGCGCGAGGAGCTCGGCATCGACCATGTCACCACCGCCTACGGGCTCACCGAATGCGGCGGCTGCGCCACCGTGTGCGACCCCGGCGACGACGCCGAAACCGTGGCCAATACCTGCGGCCACGCGTTGCCCGGCACCGAGGTGCGTTGCGTCGACGCGAACAACCGGCCGGTGCCGGTCGGTACCGCGGGCGAAGTCGTGCTGCGCGGCTATCACGTGATGCGCGGCTATTTCCAGGACGATGCGGCGACCCGGAAAGCCATCGATGCCGACGGCTGGCTGCACACCGGCGACGTCGGCGTGCTCGACGCGCGCGGCTACCTGCGCATCACCGACCGGCTCAAGGACATGTTCATCGTCGGCGGCTTCAACTGCTACCCGGCCGAGATCGAGCGCATGCTCTCCGAGCACCCGGCCATCGCCCAGGTCGCCGTGATAGGCGTACCCGATGTGCGCATGGGCGAAGTCGGCTGTGCCTGCGTCGTGCTGCGCCCTGGCGCCAGCCTCGACGAAGCCGGGCTCATCGCCTGGTCGCGCGAGCACATGGCCAACTACAAGGTGCCGCGCCACGTGCGCGTACTGCCCGCGCTGCCGATGGGCGCCACCGCCAAGGTCGACAAGCGCGCGCTCGCCGCGCAGGTGCGCGCCACGCTGGGGTGACTCCGCGGGTCGGGATCCACCCCCGACAAGGCCGTCCGCTTACAGCACGCCCGCGCCTTAGTCCCATCAGACGATGGCCGCCACACGCGCGCTTGCCCACAATGGCTCATCGCGTCGGCGCGGGGATACACCATGGGTTTGCAGGGCAAGGCGGCGCTGGTCGGCGCAGCGCAATACAAGCCGGAGAAATACGCGACGGCACCTCGGCAGTTCCATCTGGACCAGGTGAGCGAGCTGGCCGGCATGGCGCTGGCGGATGCCGGGCTGGAGCTGGGCGACCTCGACGGTCTGGTCGTCACCGGTGCGTATTTCCACGAGGCCAACCAGTTCGTGCCGGCAATGGTGGCCGAATACCTCGGCATCAAGCTCGGCTTTGCCGAAACCATCGATCTCGGCGGCGCCAGCTCGGTCGGCGCGGTATGGCGCGCGGCGGCGGCGATCGAGCTCGGCCTGTGCAGCGCCGTGCTGTGCGTGATCCCGGCGCGCATGGCGCCGACCAGTGCATACGACGACCACGCCGCCGAGGTGATGAAAGCCTCGCGCTACGGTGGCCACAGCACGCGCTGGGGCGCGCCGGAGGCGGAGTTCGACCTGCCCTACGGCCACATGGCACAAAACACCGGTTACGCGATGATCGCCCAGCGCTACGCGGCGGTGCACGGCTACGACGCCGCGGCGATGGCGCGCATCTGCGTGGACCAGCGCTTCAACGCCTGCCACAACCCGGACGCGATGTTCCACGGCAAGCCGATCACGGTGGACGACGTGCTCGCCTCGCGCATGGTCGCCGAGCCGCTGCGCATGCTGGAGATCGTGATGCCGGTGGCCGGCGGCGCCGCGGTGATCGTGGCGCGCGACGACGTGGCGCGCGGCTGCCGCCACCGCGCGGTGCGCGTGATCGGCTGCGGCGAGCAGGTCAAGACCAAGTCGCCGAGTTATGCCGAGGACATGCTCGCCACGCCGATCATCCCCGCCTCGCGCACCGCCTTCGACATGGCCGGGGTGAAACCCGCCGAGGTCGACATGGCGCAGGTCTACGACTGCTACACCATCACCGTGCTGCTCTCGCTCGAAGGCGCGGGCTTCTGCGCGCCGGGCAGCGGCATGCGCTTCCTGCGCGAGCACGATTTTACCTTCAACGGCGATTTCCCGATGAACACCCACGGCGGCCAGTTGAGCTTCGGCCAGACCGGCAGCGCCGGCGGCATGACCCAGGTGATCGAGGCGATGCAGCAGATCCAGGGCCGCGCCGGCGAGCGCCAGCTCGGCAGGCACGACCTTGCTTATGTCTCCGGCACCGGCGGCGTGATGAGCGAACAAGGCGCACTGATCCTCAGGGGGGCCGCGTGATGAGATGGAACAAACCGCTGCCGCGCCCGACGCCGATCTCGCAGCCCTGGTGGGACGGGCTCAAGGCGCACGAGGTGCGCATCCAGCAATGCACGGCGTGCGACGCATGGGTGTTCTTCCCGCGTGCGCACTGCCCGGTCTGCGCCTCGCGCCAGCTCGCATGGCGCACGGTATCCGGCCACGGCACGCTGTACAGCTTCACCCTGGCGCGCGTGCCGACGCTGCCGGAGTTCACCGACGAGCTGCCGCAACTGCTTGCTGTGGTGCAGCTCGACGAAGGCCCGCACCTCAACACCACGCTGCTCGGGCTGCCGCCCGAACGCTGGCAGATCGGCGCGCGCGTGCGCCCGGTGTTCGACGATCGCCCCGGCGAGTTCACCCTGCTGCGTTATGCGCCGGAGGACGGCGACACCCCGGCGGTGTTGCGCGCGGAAACGCCAACTGCCGCCGCTGCTCCGGCCCCGGTCGCAACCGAAGCACCGAAGCGCCGCGTCTCGTGCAAGGACGTGGTGGCGATGCGCGCGCTCGTATCCGACGATTTCGGCGGCTGGTCGAACGAGTTCACCGTCACCCAGGAACTGATCGACCGTTTCGCCGACCTCTCCGGCGACGATTACTGGATCCATACCGACCCCGCGCGCGCGAAGGCGCAAAGCCCGTTCGGCATGACCATTGCGCAGGGTGCGCTGGTGCAGGTGCTGGTGAGCCAGCTCAAGCTGCCGTTCGATTACGAAGTGGTCGATTTCCACAACATGGTCAACTACGGCAGCGATCGCCTGCGCTTCCCCACGCCGGTGCCCGCCGGCTGCCGCATCCACGCGCGCAGCCGGGTCAAAGCGGTGGAAGCGGTGAAGAGCGGCGTGCTGGTGACCCAGGAGATCGACATCCACGTCGTCGGCCAGGATCGCCCGTCGGTCATCAACGACCTGCTCGTGCTGTACATGTGAGCGCCGCGCCGTGAACGCGACCATGCGCAAGCTCGTGGTAGTGATGGCCGCCGCCAGCCTCGCCTCGGCGATCGGCGGGCTGCCATTCAATGCGCTGCCGGTGCTGCTGGGCAGCCTGGCGGAAACCTTCGCGCTGCCGGCCGCCACCGTCGGCTACATCGGCTCCACCTGCTTCGCCGGGTATCTCGTGGGCACGCTCGGGGCGCCGCTGTGGATGAACCGCCTCGACTGGCGCGTGCTCACCGTGGTCGGCGCGCTCGGCACCGCCGGTGCCTTCGCCGCGAGCGCGTTCGTGCAGCACGCGGCGGCGCTCTACGCGGCGTGGGCCGCGATCGGCTTCTTCGCCTCCACCATGACCTGCCTCGGCATGCGCGTGCTCTCCGACCTGCCGGACAAGGTGCGCGCCTTCGGCGTGCGCCAGGGTACCGAGCTGGCGGTGACCGCCATCGTGCTGTTCGCGCTGCCGCCACTGGTGATCGCGGTGTGGCATTACCAGGGCGCGGCGCTCGCGCTGGCCGGCGTGGTGCTGCTGCTCGGGCTCTCCGCGTTCCGCGTGCCGCGCCATCCGCTGGTGGCGCCGCCGGCAACCGACGGCACCCGCCAGCAGCTGCCCGCCGCCAGCCTGTATGCGCTCGGCGTGTTCTTCCTGTTCCTCGTCGGCAACATCGGGTTGTGGGCCTTCCTTGAACGCCTGGGCGCCCAACTCGCCGTCCGCCCGGCCGAAATGGGCCTGGTGTTCGCCGTGCTGAAACTCCTGGGCGGCACCGCCGCCTTCGCCGTCGCCGCCATCGGCGAGCGCTGGGGCGAGCGTGCGCCGCACGTGCTGGTGCTCGCCGGCGTCGGCACCGGGCTGGCGCTGCTCGCCACGGCACACGGTTTCCCGGGCTTCGCCGCCGGTGCATGGCTGTGGGAGTTCTCCTTCACCTGCGGCTGCGTGTTCCAGACCGCCATCATCGCCCGCCGCGACCCGAGCGGCCGCGCGGTGGTGCTGGTGCCTGCGGTATTCGCCCTGAGTTCGATGGTCGGCCCCGGCCTCGCCGGCAAACTCGTCACGCTCGCCGGGTACGGCCCGCTGCTGCTCGGCGCCTTGCTGTCCACCCTCGTACCGATCGTCGCGTACACCCTGCGCCGGACTGCGCACCCCGCATCATTGCAGCACTCGTCAGCGGCCTGATCGCGAATTCTGACGAAACTCCGCGATGTCCCGGCCCTCCTGCTTAGCGTGGGTTTCACGTCGCCGAGGGGCACGCTGAACCGAATGCCAGACAATACGAGCAATGCAGATGCGGGGTCTTCGACCTACAACAACGACGGCCGCGCTTCCGCATGCCACGTATGTGTCTTCGAACCGTCGTTCAAACGTGCTGCACTTCGGAGTGGAATTCGCCCCCAAACAAGGATCGCGTAGATACCAACACTTCGAATGCCTGGAACGCGAAAAGAGCCCACATCGAGGGTAGGGAAGCCTTCTGTTGGGCCATCAGCGGCAGTACCCGTCGACGCCAACGATGCTGCATCGATCCTGCACTGGCATCCCGCGTGTTTCGCAGGCACTGTCGATTGTTGGCAGCACCGAGCTCAAGGAAATCAGCTCGGTGGACAAGAGGGTATTACTCATTGCGCCCCGGCTACCGATGCGGGGTCTGTCCCAAATCCGTCCCAGAACTGTCCCAGCGAAATGGTGCGCCTGGCGGGATTCGAACCCACGACCCCTTGCTTCGGAGGCAAGTACTCTATCCAGCTGAGCTACAGGCGCGTTTTTTAAGGACTTTTTGCTTGGTGACGGTGCTTTTTGAACAACAGCGGGTGGGACGGACGAAACCTCTCGAGATGTTGCTGAGTACTGCCTTCGGAGGCAAGTACTCTATCCAGCTGAGCTACAGGCGCACGGTGGACGCGCACGCTGGGCAAGGCCGGCAGCGTGGCGGGTGGGCAGTATAGCGGAGATGCAGGCGGCGCTGAGGTGCACCGCCAACGGGTGACACGGCGCCTGCTTCCCGGCGGAAGCGGGCGCCGCGGGTTTCAGCGGGCCCTCAAGAGCTGGCTCAAGGTATCGGGCCTGGTCTCGTCGCGCACGAGGTGCGGGTACTTGAGGCCATCGTGGTAGTCGATGCGCAGGGTCTTGTACTCGTCGAAGTTCTTGACCAGGAGCTCGATCGGCTGGTGCTTGTCCTTGGCGGCGGCGGTGACGGCCTCTTTCAGGGCATCGGCGTCGTAGTCGTGGCCGTTGACGGCGATGACGGTCATGCCGGGCGCGACGCCGGCGTTGAAGGCCGGGCCATCCCACAGCACGTCGTTGATGGCACCGGCCTTGCCAATGGAGAGGCCCAGCGAATAGGTGAGGTCGGCCACGTGCCGGCGCGCCTCGACCGACTTGACCGCGGCGCTCGGGGTGTCGGTGTAGACGAGTTTCCAGCCGTGCGACGCGATGCCGTCGATCAGCGGACCGTGGCCGTCGAGCAGCTTGCGCAGGTAGTCGGCCCAGGCGTACGGCGCGATGTCGTTCAGCGTCTTCACCACGTCGTCGAAGGTGTAGGTGCTGGTGACGAAGCTGCCCGGGTCCATGCCGAAGAATGCCTTGGCGAAATCATCGATGTTCTTTTTGTCGCCGCTGAGCGCGCGCAGCTTGGCGTCGACATCGAGCCAGATCATCTGGCCGGCGCTGTAGTAATCCTCGCTGCCCTGGTAGTTGCGGTACGGCAGCGGCGCGCGGCGGGCAATGATCGGATCGTTGGTGGTGTCCTGCACGTTGCGCCAGCTCGCCAGGCCGGGGCGACCCTTGTCGTACACGGCGGCCACGTAGGCCCACATGTCGTGTGCATCGTCGGTGCTCCACAGGCCGGAACGGGCAGCCATCACCTGCCCCCAGAACTGGGTCTGGCCCTCGTATACCCACAGGAGCGAATCCTGCATGGGCACGTTGAAGTTGGGCGTCCACAGGTCGGCCGGGCGGCGGAACTTGCCGTCCCACGAGTGGTTGAACTCGTGCGAGAAGAGATCGCGCATCAGCGCGTTTTTCTTCCACTCGGTGAAGAAGTCGGCCACCGTGCCGTCTTCGCTGGACTGGTGATGCTCCAGCCCGTTGCCGCTCATCTTGTCGCTGAGCGAGACGAGAAAATCGTAGTGGTCGTAGTGGTGCGTGCCGTAGAGCTTGTACATCTGCTGCACGAGGTTCTTGAACGGCTGGATGTGTTCGTCGTTGGTCGGCAGGTACTTCGGCGCATCGGCGACGAAGTCCATGTGAACCGGGGTCTTGGCGCCGGGGTCGAGATCGACGCGCTTGAAGTACTTGCCGGCGTAGATCGGCGAATCCACCAGCGTGTTGTAGGTGGTGGGCTTGAAGTGCACGGTGTCGCCGTCGCGCGAGGCGACTTCGAGCGCGCTGCCGAACTGCCAGCCAGCGGGGAATTTCACGCTGGCGCGGGTCTTGATCTGGCGCGTGTAGTAGCCGGCCGGGTACAGCGAGTTGGCGTTCCACTGCAGGTTGAGCATCTCCAGCGTCATCACCACGCGGCCCTGGCTGCGGCTCTGCGGCGAGAGAAACTGGAAATCCACCTCGACCTGGCTCGCGCCCTGCGGCACTTCCACATGGAACGCGAAGACGTTGAGCGGGTCGCGCTTCCACGCGAGCACTTTGCCGCCCGCCTTCACCACCAGCCCGGCGAGCTTGTCGATCGGGCCCGTCGGCGAATGGTTGCCCGGCAGCCACTGCGGGTAGAGCAGCGTGAGCGGGCCGGGCGCGGCAGGCACCACTTCGTGCACGCGGAACACGCGATGCGCGAGGTCGGTGGCATCAACGTTGATCTGCAGGGTGCCGGGGTAGGCAACGTCCTGCGGCGCGGGTACATCGGCAAGAGCATTCATGGCAGCCAATCCAAAAACGGTGGCAACAATGGCGGAGGCGAGACGCGTGGCTTTCATGGATTCTCCCAAAGACGACGGTCGCGCCGCACCTCGCGGGGCGGCGGATACCCGATGCTAGAGGTTGCCGGCGCGCCATCCCCCGTGCCGGAGGTCATGGGGCGCGGGGAAACCAGCGCCGAGGCCGGCCCCGCCGATCATTTCCTCGGCGCGATGATGGCGCCGAGGAAGTCCGTGCCGCCGGCACGCTCCAGGTGCGGATAGCGCAGGCCGCCGTGGTAATCAACCTTGGCGGTGCTGTAGACGTCGACGTTTTTCACCAAGAGCTCGATCGGTGCAGTGCCGCCCTTGGCGGCGGTGACCGCATCCTTGAGCGCATCGGGCGAATAATCCTTGCCGTTGACGGCGACGATGACGAGGCCGGGCACGAGGCCCGCCTTGAACGCCGGCCCACCCCACTGCACGTCCTGGACATGGCCGTTCTTGGCGGCGCTGAGGCCGAGCGAAGCAGCCAGATCGACGCCGTGGCGAATGCTTTCCATCGCCTTGGTGCGCGCGTTCGGCTGGTCGGTGTAAACCAGTTTCCAGCCACTGCGCGCGATACCGTGCTCGGGCAGGTTCGCGCCGGTGTAGTCGAGCCGGGCGCGCAGGAATTTCGCCCAGTCGAACGGCTGCACCTGGTTCAGCGTGTGCACCACGTCGTCGAAGGTGTAGGTCTTGGTGATGGCGCTGCCGTTGTCCATGCCGTAGAACGCGCGCGCGAAATCATCCAGCGAGTGCTTGCCGGCGGAGAGCTCGCGGAGCTTGGTGTCCACGTCCAGCCACAACAGCTGGCCCTCGGCGTAGAAGTCGGTGCCGCGCCGCCAGTTGGCCCAGCCGCGACCGCCGTAGTAGGTGAGCGGCGCGGCATCGGCGGTGTCCTGCAGCGGGCGCCACGCGCGGCCGGTGCGCGCGCTCATTGCCGCGTCGATGTCGGCCATCGTGTCGCGGAACTGCACGGGGCTCCACAGCCCGGCGCGCGCGGTAAGCACGCTGCACCAGTAATCGGTCAGCCCCTCGTACACCCACAAGAGATCGTCCTGCATCTTCACGTTGAAGTTGGGCGTCCACAGATCGGCCGGGCGACGGAACTTGCCGTTCCACGAGTGCAGGTACTCGTGGGTCATGAGGCTGGCGGCCAGCGTGTGCATGTCGGCGTTGGTGAAGAAGTCCGCCGGCAGGCGGTCGTCGCTGGACTGGTGGTGCTCCAGCCCGAAGTGCCCGGTGTGGTCGGACAGCGTGAGCAGGAAGTCGTAATGCGCGTAGTGGTGCGCGCCAAACATTCGGTTGGTCTGCGCCACCATCGCGCGCTGGCCTTCCAGCTCCTTCGGTGTCAGCACGACATCCTTGGCGCCGTCGCCCACCACGTTCAAATGCACCGGCGCCTTGGCGCCGGGCGCCAGGTCGACGCGGTTGAAATGCGTGCCGGCGATCAGCGGCGAGTCGACAAAATCATTGAAGCCGAGTGGCTGGAAGGTGATGGCGTTGCCGCGCCGGCTCGCCACCTGCATCGCGGTGCCGTATTGCCAGCCCGCCGGCAGCTCGACCGTGGGCTGGATACGCACGTTGCGCGAAAAATGCCCGGCCGGATAGAACGCCACCTGGTTGAACTCCACATCCACCAGGTTTGGCGTGGACGATGCGCTCGCGCCGAACAGGCTGCCCTGCCCCGGCGCCGGGGCCAGAAACTCGAACGCCAGATCGAGCTGGCTGACGCCGGCCGGCACGTCCAGGTGGATCGCATACATGTCGCGCAGGTCGCGCCGCCACGGCAGCTGCTTGCCGTTCGCGGTGATGATCAGCCCGGCCACGTTCGAGATCGGCCCGGACGGTGCATGCTCGCCGGGAATCCACTCCGGGTAGAGCAGCGTGAACGGCCCGGCCGCGACCGGGATCGTCTCGTGCACGCGAAACACGCGCTTGGGCGCGTCGGTCAGATCCACGTTGACGGTGAGCGTGCCGGGATACGCCACGTCGACTGGCGTCGACCGCCGCGCATCCTGCGCCGCAGCGGCAAACGTCAATGTACCGACCAGGGCGGCGGCAAGCAGGCTGAGGCAAAAACGCTGATTCACGGCAGGCTCCGGCAAACGCCGGCAAGCGCAACCGCAGCCGGCAACCATGTCGTTCGTCAAACACGGCGAGCGGCGGCTCATGCCGGGATCGTAATCCGCGCCGCGCGGCGATCACCCTGCCAGAGGTCACGTCGCAAGAACTGGCGCCAGCGTGCGGCGATTTGACGAGCCACCGATTCCGGGCGGATCGACGCGACACGCTGCCCCGGCTCACCCCGCCTGCTCTTCCAACCGGCTGTGCCGGATGCCGTAGGCGAAGTAGATCACCAGGCCCAGTGCGAGCCAGATTAGGAACCGCTCGAAGGTGACGACCGGCAGGCCGCCGATGCGCTGCCAGCCGGCCGCGTCGGGCCACGGCAGGCCGAAGATCAGGAGCAGCGAAAAGGCAATGCCGAGCGGAGCGAGGAAACCGATCCACGGCATGCGGAAGGTGCGCGGCAATTGCGGCTGGCGGATGCGCAGCGTGAGCACCGCGCTGCAGATGATGATGAAGGCGCTGAGGGTGCCGATGTTGACCAGTTCGGCCACTTCGCCAATCGGCAGGAGCCCGGCGACGATGGCGGTAAATACGCCCAAAATCAGCGTGGGTCGTGCCGGGGTGCCAAAGCGTGGGCTGACCTTGGCGAACCAGCCGGGCAACAGGCCATCGCGCGCCAGCGCGAACCAGATGCGCGCCGCGCCGAGCATGAAGGCGAACAGCACGCTGGTGACGCCGATCACCGCGGCCGCCGCAATCGCCACGCTGACCCAGTGCAGGCCGATGGCGGCGAACGCCTGCGACACCGAGGCGTCGCCGTTCAAGTTGCTGTAATGGGTGATGCCGGTGATGACCAGCGACACCGCCACGTACAGCACCATCGCCACCGCGAGCGAAAGCAGCACCGCGCGCGGCAGGTCGCGCTGCGGGTGTTTCGCCTCCTCCGCCGCGGTGGTCAGCGTGTCGTAGCCGAACACGGCGAAGAACACCACGCTGGCGCCGGTGAGCACGCCGGCCCAGCCGAAATGGCCGACGCCCTGCGCATCGAACACCCGCGGCGGAATGAACGGGTGCCAGTTGGCGGCGTGGATGAAGAACGCGCCCACGCCGATCACCAGCAGCACGCCGGCGACCTTGATCGCCACGATGGCGGTGTTGAAGCGCGCGCCGACCTCCATGCGCACGGTGAGCAGGATCGCCACGCCGACCGACACCGCGGCGGCGATGACGTTGAAGCGGTGGCCGTCGCTCGGCGCCACCACCGCGGTGCCATGCACGCCAAAGATTTGCTGCAGGTAATAGTGCATGGTCTGCGGGCTCATGCTCTGCTGCGCCCACTCCGGCAGGTGCAGCCCCGCCGAGGCCAGCAGCACCTGCACGTAGCCCGACCAGCCGATGGCGACCACCGCCACCACCAGCGCGTATTCCAGCAGGAGATCCCAGCCGATGATCCAGGCCACGAACTCGCCGAGCACCGCATAGCCGTAGGTGTAGGCGCTGCCGGTGACCGGAATCAGCCCGGCAAACTCCGCGTAGCACAGCGCCGCGCACGCGCTGCCGGCACCGGCGATGAGAAACGACAGTGCCACCGCGGGGCCGGCGTTCGCCGCCGCCTGCTGGCCGGCGAGCACGAAGATTCCGACGCCGATGATGCCGCCGACGCCGATCGCGGTGAGCTGCCAGAGACCCAGCACGCGGCGGAAATCCCCGCGCCGGCTGGCCTCCCCCTGCAACTGCTCAACCGACTTGTGGCGCAGCATGCGGCTCAGGAAACCCATGGACATCCCCGTGGTGAAAGCCGGTCGATCATAGCCAATCGGCAAGTTGGGTCATGGGCCAGAAGCCAGGCAACCGGAAGACGCGCTCAGCGGTGGACGCCAGTCGTCATGTTGCAGGAGCGCAGATGCACGAGGGCCATTTGGCGAAGGGCCCCAACGCCCCCTACGCGTGCTGATGCATCGCGGGCGTGTCGGCACGCAGCATGACCAGCGCCAGCGCACTGGCGCCGAACACCAGCGCAAATGCCAGCGCCACGCGGCTGTCCAGATGGGCGACGCCGAACCAGCGCAGGGTGGCCAGCGGCAGCACGGCGGTGGCGATCACCCGCACGGCTTCCGCCCAGCGCGCCCAGCGGCGGCTCTCCATCAGGCCGCCAAGCACCCACAGGCTGGCGACGAGATAGCCGGCGTACGCCATTTGCGACGCCGGCGCGGCGTGGCTCGCCAGCGCGAGGAACTGGTTCGCCATGCCAAGCAGCAGCGCGAACTGGATCAGCACGTAGGTGCGGCACGCGCGCGACATCGGCGGGTCGTAGCGCTCGCGGCTGGGCGCGAACCCGCTGCGCGGATAGCGCGCGGCAAGGTCGGGCGGCTGCCAGCCCGGCGGCTTCAGCCACACCCGCAGCTTGTCGCGCCAGCGCCGGGTGTGCCGGCTGTCCTGCCACGCATGCCAGTACACCTCGGCATTCGCCCACAGCGGGTTCCAGCTGCGCAGCGGCGCGCGCGTGCCATACACCGGCGGATCGGCCGGGTCTTCCGCCACGAAGGTGCCGAACAGGCGATCCCACAGGATGAGGATGCCGCCGTAGTTCTTGTCGAGGTAGCGGTCGTTCACCGCGTGGTGGGCGCGGTGGTTGGACGGCGAACAGAACACGCGGTCGAACCAGCCGAGGGTGCCGATCTGTTCGGTGTGCACCCAGAACTGGTACAGCAGGTCAATCAGCGCCACGATCACGAACACTTCCACCGGCACGCCGAGAATCGCCAGCGGCAGGTAGAAGATCCAGCTGAGCAAGGGCCCGGTGCCGGTCTGGCGCAGCGCGGTGGAGAGGTTGTAGCGCTCGCTCTGGTGGTGCACCACATGGGCGGCCCAGAGGATATTCACCTCGTGCCCCTTGCGGTGCAGCCAGTAGTAGCAAAAGTCGTAGCCGAGCAGCGCAACGACCCAGGTTGCCACGCTGTCCGCCGGCAACCGCCACAGCGCAAGGTGCTGCGCGCACCACGCGTAAATGCCGAACGTGAGCGCCGTGGTGAACACCGCCACGATCTGCGACAGCACGCCGAGGCCGATACTGTTCACGCTGTCGTTGCCGGCGTACGCGTCGCGCCCCCGCCCGCGCGCCACCAGCCACTCGATGGCGATCAGCAGGAAAAACGCCGGCGTGGCCCAGGTGATGATCAACGCCTGCGGGTTCATGCACCCTCCGCGGCGGAAGTCGAACGCGCGATCCGCCATTGCGCTGCATAGTACGTCGCCAGGATCCACAGCGGCGCCAACGGCAGCGGCCCACGGAACCGATCCCACGCCAGCAGGGCGTCGCTCAGCATGAACAGCAGCGCGCCAACCGCCGCAAGACGCGCCGACCGGTCGCCGTGCGCCATCCGCGCACGTGCCAGCGCCACTCCGGCCATGCTGGCCAGCACCGCCACGTAGGCGATCACCGCCGGCCGCAGCGGTGGCGCGATCGCGGTCCACAACGCGGCCACGCAGGCGGCGCCGAAGCCGAGCGTCGCGAGCAGGGGCAACAGCAACCGGCGCATCACGCCAAGCGTGAAAAAAGCCCGCAGATAGCACAGGTGCGCGACGAGGAAGGCCACCAGCCCCGGCACGAAGAGATCCCCCGGCAGCATCAGCAGCACGTCGCCGAGCAGCGAACAGCCCAGCCCCAGGGCAATGAAACGGCGATAGCGCGCGGAAACCGCCGGCTGCGCGCGCAACGCCAGCACGAGGATGCACGCGGTGGCCAGCGGCTTGCCGAACCACAACAGCCAATCTGCCCACGGCGCCGCGGGTGCGAGCAGCGCGCCGGCGATCGCCAGCGCCGCGGCGATGACCGTTGCCCACGCCAGTGGCGCCGAAGCGGCACGCGTCACTGGTACACCTGCAGGCGGTCGAAGATCCATGCGTAATACGAGGCCAGCAGCGTCTTGTCCGGGCAGTCGGTGAAGCGGCCGTTGCAGCGCTCGCGCAAGGCGGTCACGGCGGCGAAATAACCGTCGGCAGGCAGTCCGGCGGCCGCCAGCACCATGGTCGGCAGGTAGGCGATGTCGAGCGCGGGGTAGCTGGGCAACGGCGGGCCGGCGAAGTTGCTCTTGACCATGTAGTAGGTGAGGAAATCCCGCTCGCCGCGCAGCGTGTCGGGCAGGTTGCGGTCGAGGCCACGGATGAGGCCGTTGAACGAGGGCTGGTGGTCGCCGAAGTGCACCAGCACGGTGGGTTCCGGGCGCGCGAGGAACAGCTTTTCCAGATGTCGCATGCCGACGTCGGAGTCGTGCAGTTGCCACAGGTAGGTATCGAGGTTCAGGCCCAGCGCCGGCGATACGTTCTTGACCAGGTTGCGGAACGGCTTGGGCAACTGGCGCATCGGCTTCTCGTCGTGCGGGCCGTGCTGGTTCAAGGTGAGGATCATCACGAACACCGGTTGCCCCGGTTTTTTCACCTTGTCGTAGACGCGTTTGGCCGCGTCGAACATCTGGGTGTCGCTTTCCTCCCACTCCTTCAAGCCAAGCTCGGCAGCGTCGTAGAGATGGTCGAAGCCGTAGGCCTGATAGGCATTGCGGCCGTTGATGAAATCGCCGTTGGTCGGGTAGATCGCAATCGTGGCGTAGCCGAGCCGGCGCAGCAGGCTGGGCAGCGAGTCGCGCAAATGCGGCGCCAGCACGAACGGCGCATACATGCCGCCGGGGCCGAAGACGTCCTGCGGCAAACCGGATTCCACCGCAAACTCGCTGACCCAGGTGCCGCCGCCGAAGGTGTGCGTGCGCAGCAGGCCGTAGCCACGCGTGCGCCTGCCCGGTCGAAACAGCGCGACCTTGCACGCCGGCACCCTGCACACGCTGTAGATCGACGGATCGAAGGTGCTTTCCTCCAGCACCTGCACGATGTCGGGATACGGCGGCGGGCGCGTGCCGGGCAAGCCGTCTGCCGTCGCGCCCCAGTCGCGCCGCGCCACCTGGTCGTCGGCCATCTCCGGCAGGCTCACGCCGGCATCGTTGAGGTTGACGAAGAAGTTGGTGAGCTGCGCGTCGTCGGTCATCTTTTGCCATGCGTTGCGCTGGTGCACCGACGCAAACGGCCCGGTCGGCAACAGGCAAACGCGAAACGCGGCCACGCACAGCAGCGCCCCCACCACGCGCAACACGACCAGGCGCCGGCCGCGCGCCGCTGGCCACAGCCGACGATCCAGCCGCCACGCGAGCACCAGCACCAGCGGCACGCCGACCACGACCGCGATCGCCAGCCAATACATCTGCGGGTAGCGGCGCAGTGTTTCGAACAGGCTCGCCCGCGCGTAGTAGATGAAATCCGCCGGCATCAGCGCGGCATCGAGGTAGCGCAGCTTGAGGTCGGAAATGATGCGCAACGCCGCAAACGGCAGGCCGGCCAGCAGCAGCGCAAACGCCGGGCGCCAGGTAGCCGCCAGCGCCGCACCCGTGGCGCACACCAGCACCGCAACGACAAACATACGCTGCACCGGGTCAGGCTCCGGCCACACCGCAACCCATGCACACGCCAGCCAGACCAGCGCCGCAAGCCCGCGCACCAGCGCGTGGCGCGTGCAGCACCATTGCCACCATCGTTCCAACATGCTCCGGCCCCCTGCAGCCGCGGCAAAATCAAGCCGCCATCTTACGGAACCACCGCCGCCCCCGCGCGTCCAGCCCGCCACCCGCTTCAGCCTGCGGTGTGCGCCAGCGCCCGGCGGCGCAGCCGGCGCGCTTCGGCACGCCGCGCCCGCCACGCCTTGAAGCGCGCGCCGAGGCAGGAAAACACCACGTAGATCGCCGGTGTGGAGAGCAGCGTAAGGCTTTGCGAAATGATCAGGCCGCCGATCAGCGCGATGCCGAGCGGCCGCCGCAACTCGCTGCCCTCGCCCAGCCCGATCGCCAGCGGCAACGCGGCAAGGATCGCCACCATGGTGGTCATCATGATCGGACGGAAGCGCACCAGGCAGGCCTGGTGCGCCGCCTCGCGCGGCGGCAGGCCGTGCTCGCGCTCGGCCACCAGCGCAAAGTCGATCATCATGATCGCGTTCTTTTTCACGATGCCGATCAGGAGCACCAGCGCGATCTGCGCAATCACCGACAGCTCGGTGTTGGTCAGCCACAGTGCCAGCAGTGCGCCGACGCCTGCGGCCGGCAGGGTGGACAGGATGGTGACCGGGTGGATCAGGTTTTCGTACAGCATGCCCAGCACGATGTAGACGGTGACGACCGCCCCCAACACCAGCCAGAACATGCCCCCCTGCATTTCGCGAAAGCGGCGGAAATCCCCGCCAACGTCGAGCTTGATGTCGCCCGGCATGCGCATGCCGCTGGCCGCGCGCTGCACGATCATCATCGCCTGCCCCATCGACACCCCCGGCGCGAGGTTGAAGCTGAGATCCATCGTGGTCATCTGGTTGCGGTGCGTGATCGAGCTGGGCGCGAGGCCCGGCACCTGTTTCGCGATGGCGGTGAGCGGCACCATCTTGCCGCTCGACGATGGCACGTAGAGCCGGTCGATCGACGCCGGCGTCGCGGTCTGGTCGGGCAACGCGTTCACCACCACCGCATACTGGTTGACGTCCGAGTAAATGGTGGACACCTGGCGCTGCCCGAACGCGTCGTACAACGCGCCGTCGATCGCGCCCATCGACACCCCGAGGCGTGCGGCGGTGGCGCGGTCAACCACGATGTTCTGACGCAGGCCACCCTGGTCCACATCGCTGCCCACGTCCTGCAGCATCGGGTTTTTCTTGAGCTCGGCCACCAGCTTGGGCAGCCACTCCTGCAACTGGGCCAGGCTGCTGCCCTGCAGGCCGATCTGGTATTGCGCGCCCTGGCTGGTGCCGCCGCCGCTCGCGCTAGGCAGATCCTGCAGCGGGCGCAGGCGCAAATTGAGGTCGGGGTATTTCGCGGCCTTCGCGGTCAGCCGATCGAGTACCGCGAAGGTGTCGTCCTTGCGGCCCTGCGCGCGGGTCTTCAGGTCGATGTTGAACGAGCCGCTCGCGCCTTGCCGGCTGCTGCCCAAACGGGTGCCGACGCTGGCCACGTCGGGGTCGGCCATCAGCATGTGGGTGAGCCGCTGCATGCGCTGCTCGCTCTGCGCAAACGACACCGTGGCGCTGGACGTCGCGCGACCCCAGATGAGCCCGGTGTCCTGCGGCGGAAACAGGCCGCTCTTGACCACGCCGAACAGGAACCAGGTCAGCCCGATCAGCACCAGCGGCGTCAGCGCAAACGCCAGCGTGTGGCGCAGCGCAAAGTTCAGCGCGCGCTCGTACACCGCCAGCAGGCGCGCATGCATGGCTTCCAGCGCGCGACCCAGGCGCGACTCGCCGGCCTCGTCGTGCGCCGGCCCGCGCAGAAACACGCCGCACAGCGCCGGCGTAAGCGTGAGCGACACCAGCGCCGACATCACGATGGCGGCCACCAGGGTGACCGCAAAATCGTGCATGAACATGCCGGTGTAACCACCCGCAAACAGCAGCGGGATGAACACCGCGATCAGCGAGGCAGTGATCGAGACGATGGTGAAGCCGATCTCCCGCGCGCCGGCAAGCGTCGCCTGCATCCGGCTCATGCCCGCCTCGATGTGGCGGATGATGTTCTCGATCACCACGATCGCGTCGTCGACCACGAAGCCGATGGCAATCACCAGCGCCAGCAGCGTCAGGTTGTTCAACGTGTAATCGAGGATGTACATCACCACGAACGCACCGGCGAGCGACAGCGGCACCGTGATTGCCGCAATCAGCGTGGCGGCCAGCCGGCGCAGGAACAGCGCCATGGTGAGGATCACCATCGCCAGCGAAATCAGCAGCGTCGCCTGCACCTCGTGCAACGAAGCGCGGATAGTGGGCGTGCCGTCGAAGAACGGCGTCATCGTGGTGCCCGGCGGCAGGTAGCCGTGCAGGATCGGCAGCTCGGCGCGCACGCGATCGACGGTGGCGATCACGTTCGCGTCGGCCTTCTTGTACACGTACATGAGGATGCCCGGCTTGCCGCCGAACCATGCCGCCTGATAGGCATCCTGCGCACCGTTGTAGACGTGCGCCACGTCGGAGAGCCGCACCGGCGTGCCGTCCTTCATCGCGATCACGAGCTGCGCGAATTCATCCGCGGTGTGCAGTTGCGAGGTGGCGCTGATCGCCATCGTGGTGCGGCCGTTGGACAGGAAGCCCTGCGGCGAAGTGACGTTGGCGGCGCTGAGCGCATTGCGCAGCTGGTCGGGTGAGAGACCCATCGCGTTCAGCGCCCGCAGGTTCACATCCACCCGGATCGCCGGCGTCGACGCGCCGGCAATATCCACCGAAGAGACCCCGGGCAACTGGCGCAGGCGCTGCGCCAGCAAGGTGTCGGCGGTGTTGTACAGGTCGGCCGACGCCTGGGTGGACGAGGACAAGGCAATCGCAATCACCGGGTCGTCGTTGGGGTTGGCCTTCTGGTAGTTCGGCGTGCCGTTCAGCCCGGGCGGCAAATCAGGAATCGCCGCGTTGATCGCCGCCTGCACGTCGCGCGCGGCGGAGTCCAGGTTCACGCCGGGGTTGAACATCATGAAGACGAACGTTCGGCCCTCGGAGCTGTGCGAGTTCATCATCTGGATGCCGGGCACCTGCCCCAGATGACGCTCCAGCGGCGCAGCTACGGTGGACGCCATCGTCGTCGCATCCGCGCCCGCCTCGCTGGCCTGCACGAAAATCGCCGGAAACTGCATGTTCGGCAGCGCGGCAACGCCGAGCAGCAGATAGCAGATCACGCCGGCCGCGAACACGCCCATCGCCAGCAGCGAAGTGCCGATCGGGCGTCGGATGAAGGTGCTGGAAAGGTTCATGCGCGGACGCTCCGGATGCGCCGCGTGCCGTCGCCGGCAACGGATGGACGCAGCATGCGGTATTCAACGTCCACGCCGCGAAACGGTTGAACCGCCGGCGGCAACGCCGTGCCCTGCGCGGCCACCGGCTTCACCGCGCCGCATCCGCCTGTGCATGCGCCAGCGCACGTCGCTCGTGGCGCATGCGCAGCCAATCCTGGAAGCGCTCCATGTACAGGTAGATCACCGGCGTGGTGTACAGCGTGATGAGCTGCGAGAGCAGCAGGCCGCCGACGATGGACACGCCGAGCGGCCGGCGCAACTCGGCGCCGATGCCGGTGCCGAGCGCCAGCGGCAACGCGCCGAGCATCGCTGCCGCGGTGGTCATCATGATCGGCCGGAAACGCAGGAGGCAGGCGCGGTGGATCGCGTCGCGCGCATTCATGCCGGTACGCTGCGCCTCGATCGCGAAGTCGATCATCATGATCGCGTTCTTCTTGACGATGCCGATCAACAGCACGATGCCGACGATGCCGTCCACCGAGAGATCCATGCCGAACAGGATCAGCGCCAGCAGCGCGCCGACGCCGGCCGGCGGCAGCGTGGAGAGGATCGTCAGCGGGTGGATGTAGCTCTCGTAGAGCACGCCCAGCACGATGTAGATCACGATCACCGCGGCGAGCAGCAGCAGCACTTCGTCGCCAATGGAGTTGGAGAACTCCGCCGCCTTGCCGATGAACTGCCCGCGCAGCTGCGGCGGAAACGCGAGCTGCGCCTCGACCTGGTTGAACGCGCGCACGGCATCGGAGAGCGAATACCCCGGCGCCACGTTGAACGAGATCGTCACCGCCGGCAGTTGCTGCTGGTGGCTGACCACCAGCGGCGCGTTGGTGACCTTGGCGCTCACCAGCGACGAGAGCGGAATCGTGCCGCCGCCGCCGAGCGTGAAGCCGACGTTGCCCTCGTTGCCGATGCCCGACGGCGTCGCCGAGTTGCTGGACTTGAGCTGACCAAAACGGGTGGCGGTACTGCCTACCAGCGCGCCGTTGCCGTTGCCGCGCACGGTGAGCTGGTCGAGCAGCGCGGTGGTGGTGCGGAACTGCGGCGCCACCTCCAGCACCACGCGGTACTGGTTGAGCTGAGTGAAGATGGTGGAGATCTGGCGCTGGCCGAAGGCGTCGTACAAGGTGTCGTCGATGGTTTGCACCGGCACGCCGAGGCGGCTGGCCTTCTCGCGGTCGATCGTGAGTTTCAGCGCATTGCCCTGGTCGGCGAGGTTGCTGCTCACCTCGGCCAGCTCGTGCCGCTGGCGCAACGCGCTGACCATCTGCTGCGAATACTTTGCCAGCTCGTCGGTGTTGGTGTCCGCCAGCGCATACTGGTATTCGGTGGCGGACACCGTGGTATCGAGCGTCACGTCCTGCACCGGCTTCAAGAACAGCGCCACGCCGGGGATGCCGGCCACGGCGTGCCGCAGGCGCGGCAGGATCTCGTCCAGTCCGTCGCGCTTGCCGCGGTCCTTGAGCACGATCGAGAGCTGGCCCTGGTTGAGCGTGGGGTTGATCGTGCCGGCACCGATGAAGGCGGCCACGCCGGCCACCGCCGGGTCTTTGCGCAAGGCCTCGGCCACCGCCTTGGTGCGCGCCTCCATCGCCGGAAACGCCACGTTCTGGTCGGCCATCACCACGCCGGTGATCATGCCGGTGTCCTGCTCGGGCAACAGGCCCTTGGGGATCACGATGTAGAGGAACACGGTGAACGCCACTGTCGCCCCGGCCACCAGCATCGTCAGCCGCTGGTGATCGAGCACCCAGTTGAGCGAGCGCTCGTAGAGCAGCACCGTGCGCGACCACGCGGTGCGCTTGCCGGCGGCAAGCTGACGCTCGTGCGAATCGCCGCCTTCGGGCAGTTCATCCGGTTTCAGCAGGTAGGCGCACATCATCGGCGTCAGCGTCAACGACACCAGCATCGAGATCGCGACCGCGATGGTGAGCACCCACGCAAACTCGTGGAACAGCCGCCCGGTGACGCCGGGCATCAACAGCAGCGGCAGGAACACCGCAATCAGGGACACCGTCAAGGACACCACGGTGAAGCCGATCTCTTTCGCGCCAAGCTCGGCCGCCTCCTTGCCGCTCTTGCCCTGCTCGATGTAGCGCACGATGTTCTCGATCATCACGATCGCATCGTCGACCACGAAGCCGGTGGCCACGGTGAGCGCCATCAGCGAGAGGTTGTCCAGCGACATGCTGGTGAAGCTCATCACCCCGAACGTGCCCAGCAGCGACAACGGCACCGCCACCGACGGGATCACCGTGGCCCACAACCGGCGCAGGAACACGAAGATCACCGCAACCACCAGGAAGACGGTCAACAGCAGCGTGAACTCCACGTCCACGACCGAAGCGCGGATGGTGATGGTGCGGTCGGCAAACACGTCCAGGTGCACGTCGGCCGGCAGCGCGCTGCGCAGCTCGGGCAGGATCGCGCGGATCTGCTTGACCGTCTCCACGATGTTGGCGCCCGGCTGGCGGCGGATGTCGAGCAGCACCGCGGGCTTGCCGTTCGACCACGCGGCCAGCTGGTCGTTCTCCACGCCATCGACCACGTGCGCCACATCGGCCAGCCGCACCGGCGCGCTGTTCTTGTAGCTGATGATGGTGTTCTTGTACTCGGCGGCATCGGCCAGCTGGTCGTTGGTGCCGATCGAGTAGCTTTGTGTCTTGCCGTTGAGCGTGCCCTTGGGCGCGTTGACGTTGGCCTGGGTGAGCGCGCTGCGCACGTCCTCCAGCGTCAGCCCGAGGTTGGAGAGCTGCGCGGGGTTGACCTGGATGCGCACCGCCGGCCGCACGTTGCCGGCAATCGACACCAGCCCCACGCCCGGCACCTGCGAGAGCTTTTGCGCAAGGATGGAGTCGGCAAAGTTGTTGACGTCGCGCAGCGGCCGGCTGTCCGACTGCAGCGACAGGGTGAGGATCGGCGCATCGGCCGGGTTCACGCGGTTGTACACCGGCGGGTACGGCAGCGCATTGGGCAGCCGCGCCTGGTTGATCGCCGACTGCACGTCCTGCGCGGCAACGTCGATGTCGCGGTTCATCGCAAACTGCAAAATGATGGTGGACAGCCCGGCCGAGGAATCCGAGCTCATCATCGTGAGCCCGGAGATCTGCCCGAGCTGGCGCTCCAGCGGCGTGGTGACCAGCACCGCCATGGTGCTGGCGCTGGCGCCGGGGTACTGGGTGGTCACCACCAGGCTCGGCGCCTCGATCTCCGGCAACGCCGACACCGGCAACTGGCGGTAGCCCAGGATGCCGAGCAGCAGGATCGCCACCATCAGCAGCGAGGTGGCAATCGGTCGGCGAATGAAAAGTCCGGAAAATCCCATGGGTGTCCGTCTTGCGGTCGGGGTGGCGGCAGGCGTACCGGAGGTTGGCCGGGGCGCGGGGCGGGGCCGGCCGCCACGCGGCGACCGGCGTCAAAACTCAGCGACGGCCGCGGGAACCGCCTCCCTTGTTCTGCTTGGCCTTCTCCAGCTCGGCGGCCGTCGGCGCCGCCGGCACTTCGCCCGGCTTGAGTGCCTTGACCTTGCTGCCGGGCTTCAGGCGGAACTGGCCTTCGGTCACCACCTTGTCGCCTTCCTTGAGGCCGGTGCCGATCATCACGTGGCTGTCGCCAACCTCTCCGGCCACCACCACGGGCTGCATCTTGACCGTGTCGTCGCCCTGCACCAGGTACACGTAATCGCCATCCGGACCGCGCTGCACTGCCTGCGCCGGCACCACCAGCGCGCCATTGTCGGTGCGCACCTTGAGCTGCACGTTGACGAACTGGCCGGGCCACAACTCGCCCTTCAGATTCGGGAACTCGGACTTCAGGCGGAACGTGCCGGTGGTGGTGTCGATCTGGTTGTCGATCACCTTGAGCACGCCGCCGGCCGCGACCGGGTGGGCATCCACGCGATCAAGCGCGGTGACCTCGAGCGGCGCCTTCATCTGCGCGGCGCGCACCATGTCGAGGCTCTGTTCGGGCAGCGCAAACATGACGTTGATCGGGTGCAGCTGGGTCAACGTGACCAGCGTCGAGCTGGTGGTGACCACGTTGCCGGGATCGACGCCGCGGATGCCGGCCATGCCATCGATCGGCGACAGCACCTTGGTGTAGTTGAGCTGGACCTGCGCGTCGCGGATCGCGGCGAGGTCGGAGGCGACCGCCGCCTTGTACTGCGCGACGGTGTTGCGCAAGGTGTCCAGATCCTGCTTGGAGATGAAGCCCTTCGGCGCCAGGTTCACGCTGCGCGCGAGATTGCTCTGCGCGGTGGCGAGTTGCGCTTCGTCCTGGCTTTTGCGCGCCACCGCCTGGTCGTAGGTGGCCTGGTAGGTACGCGGATCGATCTGCGCCAGCACCTGGCCCTTCTTCACCGACTGGCCTTCGGCAAAGCCCAGGCTCAAGAGCTCGCCGCCCACCTGCGGGTTGACCGCGATGGTGTTGAGCGCCTGCACCGTGCCCAAAGCGGTCAGGTACACCGGCACGTTCTCGCGCACCACCGGCACCACGGTCACCGGCACCGGCGCGTTGTCCTTGCCACCGGGTCCGCCCTGGCCAGAGCCGCTCGGCTTGTGCAGCAACCGCACCGCGACGATGACCAGCACGATCACCGCGACGATGACGAGCGCGATTTTCCAGAAACGCGACATGCAGAAACTCCTGGTCAGGACGGGGTGCCTGCGGCAGGTGCCGCCAGTGGCCTGCTTCGACACCGTCACCTGTCGCGGGTTCGCGAAAACCTGCGGCGGTGGGGGATATGGGTGCCAAGCATAGGTGCATAGGAACGCCAGCGAACAATGCCAGTTGACATGGGTAAGGCATGACCGACGGCAGGGGGCAAGCGCGCTGGAACGCCGCGACCGATGGCGTCATCCTGAAAACTTGCGCCGGGCTTGTCCTATACTCCGCAGCTTGTGCCTGTCCGGCGCGCATCCCCGTGATGCGCCCGTGCGGCCGTACAACGCGGCGCCGGCCGCTGCAGGGGCAGCCCGGACGTTTCAACGACCTGGAGAGACTCTCGTGACGAGATCCATGAACGACAGCGATCGGGTATTTGTGCGCCAGTTCGCCCGGTTGATCGGCGGCTTGGTCGTACTGACCGTGGTGCTGGTCTCCATCGCGATGACCGTGCACAACCATGTGCCAGCCGAGCACGATCCCAACTCGCAAGCCACGATCAACGCCCGCATCGCGCCGATCAGCGCGGTGTACGCCGGCGACACCGGCCGCGCCGCAATGCAGGCTGCCGCCGATGCCGCGGCCAAGGCTGCATCTTCGCAAGTCGCCTACGGCGGCAGCACCGACGGCAAGACCATCTTCGACAACCTGTGCACCAGCTGCCATACCGCCGGCGTGGCCGGCGCGCCGAAGTTCGGCGACAAGGGCGCCTGGGCACCGCGCATCGCCCAGGGCATGGCCACCTTGTTCAAGCACGCCACCGACGGCTACCACGGCCCGGACGGCAACTTCATGCCGCCCAAGGGCGGCAACCCGGCGCTCTCCGAGGCGCAGGTGCAGGCGGCCGTGAACTACATGGTGGATCACTCGAAGTAAGCCACGCTGACTTCCGCTTGCCAACAAAAACGCCGCCTGCTGGGCGGCGTTTTTGTTGGACTCGGTGAGCCGGGATTCGGAATTCGTGATACGGGATTGGGAAGAGCGCGCGGTGGCAAGCAACGTGACTCCTGTGGGTCGGGATTCATCCCGCCGGGCTGTTGGCGGCACGGTTACGGGTTCCCGCTTGGCGTCTGCGATTGACGCCGCAGACGCCAAGCGAACGCCCGTGACTATCCCGCCAACAACTTGTCGAGCTGCAGAAGCCCGACCCACAATGGAGAAGGGTCGCGGGGCGCACACAACAACGCCGCCCGCAGGCGGCGTTGTCAGGCCGGGCCCGGAGCCCGGATCAATTGCGCGATTGCAGCTTCGAGAGCAAACGCAGCATTTCCAGGTACAGCCACACCAGCGTCACCGTGAGCGCGAAGGCGCCGTACCACTCCATGTACTTCGGCGCACCGGCGCCGACGCCCTGCTCGATCATGTCGAAATCGAGGATGAGGTTGAGCGCCGCGATCACCACCACCGCCAGGCTGAACACAATGCCGATGGTGCTGCTGCCGTTGATGAACCCGAACGAGTGACCGAAGAAGCCGGCAACGAAGCTGGCGAGGTACAGGATCATGATGCCGCCGGTGGCCGCGACCACGCCGAGCTTGAACTTGTCGGTGGCGCGGATCAGTCCGCTGCGGTAGGCCAGCAGCATCGCCGCCATGGTGCCGAAAGTGAGCCCCACGGCCTGCATCACGATGCCCGGGTAGCGCATCTCGAAAATGGCCGACAGCGCGCCGATGAACACGCCTTCGCACAGCGCGTAGAGCGGCGCGGTCACCGGTGCCCAGGTTTTCTTGAACACCGTGACCATGGCCAGCACAAAACCGATCAGCGCCCCGCCGAGCACCAGCGGACCGACCGCCGGCAGGCTCGCCGGGCCGGTGAACTGGCTCCAGCTGAACATCGCACCGACAACGACGAGCAGCAGCATCAGGCCGGTCTTGTTGACCGTGCCATTCAGCGTCATCGCCTGGTCGTTGCGGCTGAACACGGTGCCGCTGGCGGCATCGAGGAAAATGTTCTTGTTGAGGGTGGGGTTGCCGCTTTGCATGTCGAACTCCGTCAAGTCTGCTGCCATCGTAGGGGCGCGGGTGCCAGAAACCAAGCGCACGCGGCCCCGCCCCTTGCGCCTCCGCCACCACGCGGTTTGCCGCGTCGCACCGCCTGCACGGCCGCGGTGCGAGGATGGCGCCATCGAATCAGAGGAAAGACCACAACCATGGCCCAGCAGTTCCACCTTGGCGACCACGTGCGCTGGAACTCGGAGGCCGGCTACGTCACCGGCCACATCGTCCGCGTGCATACGGAAGACACCTTGTACAAGGGCCATCCGCGCCACTGTACGCCGGCCGATCCGCAATACGAGATCAAGAGCGACAAGACCGACCACGTTGCCATGCACAAGGGCGCGGCGCTGATGAAGATCGCCTGAGCCGTGAACGCCACCGATCCACAGACGGTGTGGACGATCGGGCACTCGACCCGCACGCTGGATGAGTTCCTGGCCCTGCTCGCCGTGCACCGCATCGAGGCCATCGCCGACGTGCGCCATTTCCCCGGCTCGCGCCACGTGCCGCAGTTTGCCTGCGAAAACTTCGAGCCCAGTCTCGTCGCGCACGGCTTTGGTTATGCGTGGTTCGAGGACGTGGGCGGCCGGCGCCCAGTGCACAGGGACTCGCCAAACACCGCGTGGCGCAACGCCTCGTTCCGCGGCTACGCCGACTACATGGCGACGCCGCAGTTCGTCGCCGGCTTTGCCGCGCTGCTGGCCTACGCCAGACGCCAGCGCACCGCGATCATGTGCGCCGAGGCGGTGTGGTGGCGCTGCCACCGCTCGATGCTGGCCGACGCGATGAAGGTGCGCGGCATCGAGGTGATCCACATCCTCGACGCCAAACATACCAAGCTGCACCCGTACACCTCGGCGGCACACGTCGAAAACGGTGTGCTGAGCTACGCCGGCCCGCAGGCGACCTTGCGGTAGCCGCTCAGCGCGGCGGGTTCTGGTAGGTGCCGATGGCCAGCTGCAGCATGATCTTCATCTCCTCGCGCAGTGGCAGCGGCGCGACGATCTCGGCATCCGGCCCGTACTTCAGCACGTCCATCAACAGCTCTTTGGAGTTGGAATACGGCAGCTTCAGCTCGTAACGGCCATCCGCCAACCACTCGCCCTTTTGCTGCGAGTGCCAGTGCTCGTCGGCGACCCAGCGTGCGGCGTGGGCGGAAAACCTTATCGTGGCCCAGGCCTTGGGCGCGCCGGCAAAAATGCCGTAGCTCGACGCCAGCATCTGGTCCAGCTCGGCGTCGGGCACGTCACGCGCCGGGGTTTCCAGCGCCTGCGCGTCCGCAATGCGATCCACCGCAAAACTGCGCAGCGCCTCGCGGTCGTGGTCCCACACGTCGAGGTACCAGTTGTCGCGGTAATGCGTGAGCCGCTGCGGCGACACCAGCCGCCGGCTGTCGGCGTCGGTGGTGCGCGCACGGTAGCGGAACCGCAGTTGCCGGCGTTCGAGCACCGCGCCAGCCACCACCCGGAACGCCTGCTGGTCGAGCCGGCGCGAGCCCCACGGAATGACGCGGATGCGCTCGATCGGCAGTGCTTTGCCGCTGCCGTGGTCGGACAGCAGGTTTTCGATGCGCGAACGGAACGGCGCCAGCGCCCCGGCCAGCACGCCGGGACCGTTGCGGCCGATCAGCTCGTTCAGCGCGAGCAATGCCGCCAGCTCGTCGGAAGTCAGCCACAGCCCCGGCAGCTCGAAGCGCTCGCCCTCGGCCTGTTCGTAGCGCCACGCCGCGTGCTCGCCGGCCACGCTTTCGATTGGCGCCCCCAGGGCATCGCGCAGAAAACCGATGTCGCGGTACAGCGTGGCGCGCGAGCATTCCAGCTCGTCCGTCAGCACCGGCAGCGTCATTGCATAGCGCGCGGATTTCAGCAAACGATGCAGGGTGAGTATGCGTTCGTAACGATCCATGGCGCGCTCGCGATGAGGGTCGCCGTGTAGCATGGAGAGCCGCATGGCCGTCCGCAAGCCCGCCGCAGCCGATCCACCGCCATGCTTCGCCATCGCCTGGATGCCCCGATGCCATCTGCTCCGCCCCGCCTTGAAGCCGCCAACGATGCCACGGCGCCGAACCACGCGCCGCCGGGCGCTGCCTGCTTGCCAGTGTTGGCACTCAGTGGATACGGCATCTGGGCGCTGCTCGGTCTGTCGCTGCTGCTGGGCATGAGCCCGCAAACGCGCAACGGCATGCTTGCGCCACTGGCGTTGGGCGCCGTGCTGGTTGGCATCGCGCCGCTCGCTGCCGGGTTGCGCTTGCCCGGATTCACCCGGTGGCGCGGCTGGCAGCCGGGCAACGGCAACTGGCCCACCCGCTCGGCGCTGATCGCGTTGGCTACCTGGCTGCCGATGCTGGCAGTGGTTGGGCTCACGCACGGCGACCACCGTTTCTGGATCACCCGCCTGGCCGGCGCCGTGCTGGCCGTGTGCAGCCTGCTCAGCGTGCTCGCCGCCACCCACGATGACCGCGCCGGCCTGGGGCCCGCGTTGCAGCGGGCCACTGCGCTGCTGCCCACCTGCCGGATCACCGCGGCAGCCTTCACCGGCGGCCTGTGGCTGTGGCTGTCCGCGCTGGTGCAGGCACTGCCGGACCACACGCATGGCTGGGCGCTGCCGCTGCTGATACTCGCGCTTGGCCTGGGCCTGCTCGAAAGCGGCCTGTGGCAGGCGCTGCACGAGTTCGAGACGTCGGCCTGCCCAGCGCGGCGCCAACGCACCGCCGCGCGGGTCGGCGCCACGCTGCTGGCCTACGTGTTGCCGTGTGCCGCGCTGCTGCTCGCCGACACCGGGTTCGCCCTGGTCGCGGCCGCCATCGCGATACCCGGCTGCGTCGCCGGCCGCATGCTTGACCGGCACCTGTACGCGAACGCCTTGCTCGACGCGCGCGTCGGCGTGGCAGCCTGAGGCCAGGTGCCGGTCTGCGCATCTGCGGTACCCGCCGACACGCGCCTTTTTACGGTTTCGAAGCGGCGACATTCATCATCAATTCAACGCACTGCGCTAGGGTGTGTGGTTGATTACATCTGCTTAACAAACACGGACTTCCTCCCCATGCACAAGACTCTGATGGCCGCCGCCCTGCTGGCGGCATGCGTCAGCTTTGGCGCGCAGGCGCAAAGCACGGATGCCAGCGACGCCGGCAACAACAGCGGCTGGACCGGTTCCGGCGAATTCGGTTTCGCCTCGGCCACCGGCAACACGCGCTCGCAAAACGCCAATGCCAAGCTCAACCTGAACTTCGAAAACGAGCACTGGAAAAACAACGCCTTCCTCGACGGCCTGCGCACCAAGGCACAGCAGAAAGTACTCGAGCCGAACGGCACCACGATCAGGACCTACAACAGCACCGCCAACCGGTACGACGCCGGGGCCTCGGTGGGCTACAAGCTCGACCCGCGCAGCTACATCGTCGGCGCCGCGCGTTACGAGCACGACGAGTTCGGCGCCAACCTGTGGCAAGGGGTGGTCTCGCTCGGCTACGGCTACATCGCGCTGAAAGACGCCCGCAACGAGCTGTCGTTTGAAATCGGCCCCGGCTACAAGAAATATCGCCCGGCCGACCTCACCGTGGTCACCGCCGGCGTCAGCACCAAGGTGCGCCAGCCCACCGAACATGAGGTGGTGGCCCGCGGCCTGGTCAACTACAAGTACCGCCTGACCGACAACACCGCGTTCGAGAACACGTTCCTGACCGAATCAGGTTCCAAGAACACCTACATCCAGAACGACGCCGGCATTGCCGTCAGCATGACGCGCAAGCTCGCGCTGAAGGTGGGTTTCGAGGTGCGCCACAACAGCGACGTGGTGCCGGGCCTCAAGCGCACCGACACGCTGACCACGACCAACCTCGTGTACAACCTCTGACCCATCGCATGGCGATGTCGGTTTCGACGGCTCCGCGATCGCGGGGCCGTTTTTTTACGGGGTCCCCAGAAACGCCGCCGCGCCCTGATCAAACAAGGCCTGCGCCACCGCTTTGCCCAGCGCATCGCCATCGCCGCCCTCCGCCTGCGCCCGCAGCAGCTTGCCGCTGGACGCATCGCCCACCAGGGCGCGCAAATGCAGCCCGGTGGCGGTGCTGGTGCACCACGCCGCCACCGGCACCGTGCAGCTACCGCCCAAGGCCAGGTTCAACGCACGCTCCGCACCTACTTCGCGTTGCGTGCAGGCGTCGTTCAACCCGGCCAGCAGGGCTTGCACCTCGGGGCGATCCGCGCGCGATTCGATCGCGATGGCCGCCTGCCCTGGCGCCGGCAACCACGCCGGCGCCGCGAGGCGACTGCGGATATGCGCGCCCAGCCCGAGGCGCTCCAGCCCCGCGCAGGCCAGCACGATGGCGTCGTACTGCCCGGCGGCGAGTTTCGCCAGACGGGTACCGACGTTGCCGCGCAAATCGAGCAACTCGACGTCCGGCCGCGCAGCGCGGAGCTGCGCCTGCCGACGCAACGACGAGGTGCCTACCTTCGCGCCCTGCGGCAGCGCGGCCAGATCGGCATAGCGCGTGCTGACAAACGCATCGGCGGCATCCGCGCGCGGCAGGATCGCCGGCAGCGCGAAATGCGCTTCGAGCTGCGCCGGCACGTCCTTCAGCGAATGCACCGCCAGGTCGGCGCGGCCGTCCAGCATCGCCACCTCGAGCTCCTTCAGGAACAGCCCCTTGCCGCCGATCGTCGCCAGCGGCTGATCGAGGATTTCGTCGCCCTTGGTCGACAGCGGTACCAGCTCCACCACCAGCTCCGGATGCGCCGCGCGCAACAGGCCGGCGACATGCTCCGCCTGCCACAAGGCAAGCGCACTTTTGCGGGTGGCGATACGAAGGGTGGCGATGGGCATGGCGATCAATGCGGGGAACAGACTGCACAGTATCGCGCAGCACGGCGCGACAAGGCCGGGAACACCCTCAATACGGCGCCACCGCAAACCATCCGCAGCACGCGAACATCACCCGGCATGGCGTGCGGCGGCACTGGAAAAGTGACACCGGTCAGTAGTGATACCGCAGCTGTGCGATGAAAACCGCATCGCCGCCGGCTTTGTAAACGACACGGTGTTCGTCGTTGAGGCGGCGCGACCAGTAACCGGACAGCGCGTGTTTGAACGGCTCCGGCTTTCCGGTGCCCGCATGCGGCATGCGCGCGATCTCCTTGACGAGATCGTTGACCCGCGCCATTTCACCCCACCCGCAGCAGCTTGCGCAGTTCGGGCAGGTTGCGGCGGCTCACTTCGGGGCAAAAGTCGGTGCCGACGAGGCGGGCGACGACGCGGCCGTCGGGCTGGGCCTTGAGCCCGAGCAGGCGGGCCGAAGGCACCAGGCAGTTGCGGTGCAGACGGATGAGCTGGCCGGGGCAGGCTTCCTCGAGCTGGCGCAGGGAATCGTCGATCAACAGCTCGCCACCGGTGTGGCGCACGCTGACGTATTTTTCTTCCGCAACCAGGCAGATGACGTCGTCCAGCGCCACCCGCACCTGCTCGCCGCGCATGCGGGCGTAGAGCCATACGGTCGGCGCCGCCGGGGTTTCGGCAAGGCGCTTGCGGGCACGTTGCAGCGCTTCGCGCAGGCGTTCGAGGCGCACCGGCTTCAAGAGGTAATCGACCGCGTCGAGCTCGAACGCACGCAGCGCATGGTTTTCGTAGGCGGTGCAGAACACGATCTGCGGACGCGCCTGGCCGGCAAGGCGCTGCGCGAGATCGAGGCCATCCAGCCCGGGCATGTTGATGTCGAGCAGCAGCACGTCCGGCGCCGCCGTGGCCAGCGCGGCCAGTGCGGCTTCGCCATCGCCGACGCTGCCGGCGAGTTCGGCATCGGCGCACTCGCGCAACAGCGCGGCAAGGCGCATGCGGGCCAAGGGTTCGTCGTCGGCGATCAGCACGCGCAGGCTCATGGCCGCGCCTCGGTGAGCGGCAAGGTCAGGGTCACCACGTAGCGGTCGCCGCGCGCACCGGCGCGCAGCTGCGCGCGTGGGCCATAGCGAAATGCGACGCGTCGGCGCACGTTGTCCAGCCCGTGGCCGTTGCCGGCGCGGGCTGGCGTGGACGGCAGCGGGTTGGTGATTTCGATCACCAGATGATCCCCGGTGCAGGCTCCGCGCAAGGCCACGGTGCCGCCCTCGCGCAGCGGCTGCACGCCGTGGTGCACGGCGTTTTCCACCAGCGGTTGCAGCAGCAGCCGTGGCAGCGGGAACGTCGCCGGCAGCGCTTCGACGTCGCGTTCCACGCGCAACCGTTCGCCCAGCCGCAGCTGTTCGATGGCCAGGTAGCGGTCGAGCAGCGCCAGCTCCTCGCCCAGCGTGCCATCGCCCTGCTTGTCGGCGCCGAGCGCTGCACGAAACAGCTCGGCGAGATCCTCCACCGTGCGTTCGGCCGCCACCGGATCGAGCGGAATCAGCGCGGCCACGGTGTTCATGCTGTTGAACAGGAAATGCGGGCGGATGCGCGCCTGCAACGCTTCGACCTGCGCGCGGCTCACTGCGGCCAGGCGCAAACGCCACTGCGCGGCGACATAGAAATAGCGCAGCAGTGCCGCGCCAAGCAGTGCGGCGATCAGCACATTGTCACGCACGAACACCATCCGGCTGCCCGCCAGCAAACCCATGTGCAGCGCCGCGTCAAACCCGTGTGCCACCCAGCTCGCGATGCCCACGATCGGCATCAACAGCGCCCACGCGGCGAGGTACGACCAATGCCCCGGCAGCCGCTGCAAGTACGGGCGCAGCAGGCACAGCGCGACGTCGATCAGCAGCGCCAGCCACGCCACGAACAAAATGCCCACGCTGTAGCCCGACAGGTCGTGATGGTTGCCAGCAGCCAGCCACACGACAGTGGCCGTCAGCGCCCCGGTAACCAGCAGCGTGAACAGCACCGGCAGGCTGCAGAAGTCGGGCAGCGGGCTGGGTTCGTCAGGCGGGCGGAACAAGGGCATGAGGTGGGAAGTCGAGATTCGGGATGGGAGATTCGGGATACGGGAAAGCTGGCCTCGGTGGGTGTCAGGATCCTTGCAAGCGCGATCAGCCCGCCAGGCGCGGCGTGAGCCACGCGCGCAGGTCGGCGATTTCCTCGACGCAGACAGCGTGGGCCATGGGGTAGACGTGGGCGTCGACCTTGTACCCCAGGTGCTCGAGCTGTTCGCGGCTGGCGATGGCGCGTGGCGGTACCACCACCGGGTCGAAACGGCCGTGGCCCTGGAAGATCGGCACCGCGGCGTTGGCCTGGCTGCGCTCGGTGGCGAGCGCAGCGGCGAGTGGCAGGTAGGTGGACAACGCGACGATGCCGGCCAGCGGGTGCGCATGGCGCAGGCCAGCGGAAAGCGCGATGGCGCCGCCTTGCGAGAACCCGGCGAGGACGATGCGCTCGTCGGCCACGCCTCGCGCGTTCTCGCGGGCGATCAGGGCTTCGACGCTGGCCATCGACTCGCGGATGCCGGCCTCGTCCTGCCGCGCATTGAGGTCGAACGCAACGATGTCGTACCACGCGCGCATCGGCAGCCCGCCGTTCACCGTGACCGGGCGCACCGGCGCATGCGGAAACACGAAGCGGATCGCCGGCCAGTCGTGCGCAATCAGGGTCGGCACCAGCGGCACGAAATCATGGCCATCGGCGCCCAGGCCGTGCAGCCAGATGATGCTGTGGCGCGGGCTGGCACCGGTTTCGCGTTCGATGGTTTCGGGCAAGGTGGACATGGCGGGATTCGCGGGAAGAGGCGCCCCAGTGTCGTCGATGCGTCGGCCGGGTGCCAACGGTGCTGGCCGAAAACGGCTACGCCGCTTCCATATCCTCGTAGGCCTCGGGCCGAAACCGCGGGGTGCACAGCGCGTGGAACACCAGGTCGCCCGCACCGGTGTTGCGGATGCGCTGGCGGCAACCGGCGGGGATCAGCACCACGTCGCCCGGCCCGACCGCCTGCGGCGCCAGCGTGCCGACCTCCACCGCGCCCTGCCCGGCAATGAGCACGTAACGCTCGTCGGTGGCGTGCAGACGGTGCCAGCGGGTAACCACGCCCGGCGCCACCCGCGCCAGCGCCACCGACAGGCCGGGGTCGGCTTCCGAATTGGACAGCTCGGTGATGTGGCAGCGCTCGGCGGTGGCAAATTCGTGCCGCTCGGCGGCCAACAACCCCCCGGGCGAGGCGAGTGGCGCACTCACGGCAGCCCGAGCTCGTGCGCAAAGAACGTCAGCATCAGCGCGGTATTGCCGACGCGCTGCGAAAACGGCGCGCCGAAACCGTGGCCGGCGTGCATGCGGGTCAACAGCAACACCGGCTGGCCTGACGTGCTGGCCGCCTGCAGCGCAG
Source organism: Rhodanobacter sp. (assembly GCA_004298045.1). GTDB lineage: Bacteria > Pseudomonadota > Gammaproteobacteria > Xanthomonadales > Rhodanobacteraceae > Rhodanobacter_A. Next base: position 50,124 of record SCRM01000015.1, read on the forward strand.
CGGCGAACTTGCGCGATTGCCACGGCGCCACGCGCGGGTCGTTGACGCCGGTGGTGAGCAGCACGGCCGGGTAGGCGGTGTGCGGGGTGACATTCTGCAGCGGCGAATACGCCAGCGTGGCCTTGAACTGCGCGGCATCGGCGATGCTGCCGTACTCGGGCACGTTGTAGGCACCGTTGGCGAACACCATCTCGTGGCGCAGCATGTCGTAGATGCCGACCATGCCCACCACCGCGCGGTAATCGCCGGGGTGCTGCACGATCTGGGTGCCCATCAGGAGCCCGCCGTTGCTGCCGCCCAGCGCGCCGAGGTGTGCGCGGTCGGTCCAGCGCCGGGCGATGAGCGCGAGCGCCGCGGCGTGGAAATCGTCGAACACGTGCTGCTTGGCGAGCTTCTGCCCCTGCGCGTGCCACGCCTCGCCGTCCTCGTTGCCGCCGCGAAGATTGGCGAATGCCAGCACGCCGCCGCGTTCCAGCCACGCCAGCTCGGCACCGATGAAGTGTGGCGCCACCGGAATGTCGAAGCCGCCGTAACCGTACAGGATGGTCGGCCGCGCGCCGTCCGGCGTGACGCCCTTCATCGCCAGCACGGTGACCGGAACCCGCGTGCCGTCCTTCGACGTGGCGTCGATGCGGGAGACTTCCACCTTGGCGTAATCAGCCGCGGACTTCACCTCGAACACGGTCGAGAGCTTGCCGCTTGCGGCGTCGTACTCCACCCAGCGACCCGGCAGCGTCCAGCCGGCATACGGGATCAGCGCCTGCGCCTGCCCGGCCTCGCCGGCGATCGCGCCAATGCCGATGCCGTGCGCCGGCAACGGCAGGCGGCGCACCAGCTTGCCGGCATGGTCGTACTGCTCGGTCCACCAGTCCGGGCCCCAACTGCGCACCACGAGGAATCCATCGGCGATCGGTGCCACCTGCTGCAAGGCCCCGGCGCGTTCGGCGACCAGCGGCGCGACCTTGCCGTCGACGCTCACTGCCAGAAGTTTGCCGCGCGGCGCGTGCTCGAAACTCGCCACCACGAGGCGCTCGCCGACCCAATCGGCAAACCGCACGTTCGCCGCGTCATCCAGCACCCGGTTCCACTTGCCATCACTGCGCAGCCACACTTGCGCCGGGCCACCATCACCCACGTTCGCCAGCACGGCGAGCTGCTTGGCACCAGGCGAAGGCAGCAGGCGGTACTCGGCGACTTTCGAGAAATCCTTGCCGAACACCACCGTGTCGCCGGCCGCCGGCGCGCCAAGCGCGTGGTGCACCAGCGCCGCGTGAAACTGCACCACTTCCTCGCCTTTGGGCGGAGGCGGCAAGCGCACGTAGGTGAAGCCTTTTTCGTCGGCATCCCATGCCAGCCCTTGCGGCGTGGTGCCGCCGCCGGCCCACGGCAGCGCGTCGGCCAGCGTCTTGCCGCTGGCCACGTCGAGCACATGGATCGTGGTCAGCTCACTGCCGCCTTCGGCCGTGCCATAGGCGAGGTAGCGCCCGCTGGGCGAAGGCCAGTACGCGGTGATCGCGGTGTTGCCGCCGGCGGCGTTCAAATCCACCAGCACGCGCGGCGTGCCGTTCGGCCAGGTTTGCGCCATGAGCTGCGGCTGCGGCGCCGGCGGGGTTTCCTGCAGATAGAACAAGGTGCCGCCGGCCAACTGCGGGCTACTGCGGGTGGTGGAGGTGATCGCCAGTTGCTGCACACGCGCAGTGAGCGCTTGGCCGTCCGGCATCGCACCCAGCACCTTCTCGGTATACGCGTTTTGCGCGGCGATCCACGTTTCCACCGCCGGGTCGCCGGCGTTTTCCAGCCAGCGATACGGGTCGTTCACGGTCACGCCGTGGAACACGCTCGACGCAGCATGCAGCGGCGTCGGCGGTGGCGATTGGCGTGCCGCAACGGCCAGCGGCGTGCAAGCAATCAGCGCCAGCAGGGGGAGATAACGGGCAAGCGACATGGGCGGGCGGCAACCAACAGGTGGGGCTTCGAGGGTAGCCATGGCCGGCGCGGAACGAAACCACGACCGATGGCGCTTGCCGACATTCACCGCGTCGCTATGCTGCAGGGCTTTCATTCTCGGAGCGCATCATGCGACGCCTGCTCTTGGCCGGCCTCGCGGCCTTGCTTGTCGTGCCGGCCGCGGCGCAAACCCCGACGCCGAGCGCGCCGCTCGATCTGCAAACCATCATGGCGAACCCGGACTGGATCGGGCATCCGGTCGAGTCGCCGTACTGGAGCGTGGACGGCAAAGACCTTTATTACGGGCTGAAACGCGACGGCAGCGACGTGCGCGACAGGTACCGCGTCAGCGCGGATGGTGGCGCACCGGTGCGGCTCGATCCCGCACAGATGGGCGCGGCCGACGGCCCGGCGGTGTACGACCGCACGCATCGCCACGCGGCGTTCGTGCTGCACGGCGACGTGTTCCTCGTCGACCTCGCCAGCGGCCAGCGCACCCAGGTCACGCGCACGCCGCAGCACGAATCCGCGCCGCGGTTTTCCGCCGATGGCCGCACACTGCAGTTTCGCGACGGCATCGCGTGGTACGCCTACGACCTTGCCAGCGGCGTCACCGCGCCGGTGGCGATCCTGAAATTCGCCGACGATCCGCAAACCAAGCAACCCGATGCGCTGGCGCGCCACCAGCTCGAACTCTTCAGCACGCTGCGCGCGATCAAGGCGGATCGCGATGCCGTGCGCGAACGCGACCAGGCGCTGGATGCCGCCGACCCCGGTCGCGTGCCGCAACCGTTCTGGCTCGGCGACAAGATCCGCGCGGTGGACAGCGCGCTGTCGCCGAACGGCCGCTGGCTGCTCCTGGTAACGGTGCCGGCGCAGCGCGCCGCCGGCGCGCCCGGCGACGTCATCCACTACGTCACCGACTCGGGCTACACCGAAGTGCAGCATGCGCGCAGCTATGTCGGCCGCAACGCCCCGGCGCCGCAATCGCTGTTGCTGCTCGATCTCACCGCACACACCGCCAAACCGATATCCACCGACACCCTGCCCGGCATCAAGGACGATCCGCTGAAGGCACTGCGCGAGAAGGCCATCGCGAAGCTCACGGCGGACGGCCATGCCGACGAGGCCAAGGTGCTCAAGGCACCGGACGTGCGGCCGGTGACCATCACGGACGAAGAAGACACCGGCGGTGGCGGCATCGCGTGGAGCGATGACGGCAACCAGGTCGCAGTGCAACTGCGCGCGATCGACAACAAGGATCGCTGGCTCGCCACCATCGACTTCGCCAAGGCCGCGCTGGTGGCGCAAGAGCGCCTGCACGACGAGGCGTGGATCAACTGGAACTTCAACGATTTCGGCTGGGAAAAGGACGGCCGCACGCTGTGGTACCTGTCCGAGGCCACGGGTTACTCGCAGCTCTACGTCAAGCCGCTGGACGGCAAGGCCAAGGCGCTGACCCAGGGCGCGTTCGAGGTGAGCCACCCGCAGCTGAGCCCCGACGGCGCGTGGTTCTACCTGCGCACCAACCAGATTGCACCGTACAGCTACGACGTCTACCGCGTGCCCGCGGCCGGCGGGGAACTCACCCGGATCACGCACTACCAGGGCATGGATGCGTTCGTGCTGTCACCCGATGGCACCCGTCTCGCCGTACTGCACTCCGCGCCCTACGTGCTGCCGCAGCTCGCGGTGGCGGACGTGACCGGCGGCAACGCCCGCGAGTTGACCGCCACCACCTCGCCCGCCTTCACGGCGCATGCGTGGATCGCGCCGCAGATCGTCGGCGTGCCGTCGAGCCACGGCGCGGGCACGATCTGGGCCAAGTATTACGGCCCGGCGCATGACGATGGCGCGCCGCGCCCGGCGGTGATCTTCGTGCACGGCGCCGGCTACCTGCAGGACGTGAAGCTCGGCTGGTCGAGCTACTACCGCGAGCAGCTGTTCCACAACCTGCTGGTGCAGCAGGGCTACGTGGTGCTGGACATGGACTACCGCGCCTCCGAAGGCTACGGCCGCGCGTGGCGCACCGCGATCTACCGCAACATGGGCCACCCCGAGCTGGAAGACCTCTTGGACGGCAAGGCGTGGCTGGTCGCCAACCACCATGTCGACCCGCGCCGCGTCGGCATCTACGGCGGCAGCTACGGCGGTTTCATGACCGAGATGGCGTTGCTGCGTGCACCCGGCGAGTTCGCCGCCGGTGCCGCGCTGCGCGCGCCGTCGGACTGGATGACCTACAACCACGGCTACACGTCGGACATCCTGAACGACCCGCAGCTCGATCCGGAGGCATACAAAACCAGCTCGCCGATCGAATACGCCGCCAACCTCGCCGACCCGCTCCTGATCGAGCATGGCCTGATCGACGACAACGTGCTCACCGCCGACTCCATCCGCCTCTACCAGCGCTTTGTCGAGCTGCACAAGACAAACTTCTGGATCTCGCTCTACCCGCTCGAACGCCACGGCTTCGTCCATCCGGACTCCTGGTACGACGAGTACCGCCGCATCGACGAGCTGTTCGATACCTGGGTCAAGCGCCGCCCGGCGCAGTGACCGGTACCACCTGCGGCGCGATGCGCCGCAGGTGGTCGGCCAGGGTGGCGGCGGAGAGCTCGCCCATGCGGGTGTCGCGCAGCACGCCGTCGGCGTCGATGAACAACGTGGTGGGGTAGGCGCGCACGTTGTAGTAGGTGCTGAGGTCGAGGTTGACGTCGAGCAGCATGTTGCTTGGCGCGAGGTTTTCCTTGCGCAGGAAATCGGCCACCTGGGCCGGGTCGTCGCCCTGGTCGGCAAACACGAAACGCACCTGCGGCTGCGCACGCTGGGCGGCAACCAGCATCGGCATTTCGCTGCGGCACGGCCCGCACCAAGTGGCCCAGAAGTTGATGACCAGCGGTTTGCCGGTGAGCTGGGCGACCGGCACCGCATGGCCGTCCAGATCGTGCAAGGTGATGGCCGGCAACGGCTGTGCACGCGCGGATTGCAGTGCATGCGCGGTGAGGCTGGCCACGCCCCAGGCCGCCAGCCCCACGCACACGCCAAGCGCCAGCGGCTTGCGCAGCGCGCCGCGCCGCCAAGCGATGACCGCGGTCGCCAGCGCCAGCCCGATCAGGCCGGCCATCAAGTCGAAGCCGCCATCGCGGATGTTGAAAATGTGCAGCGGCTGCGGGAAATACACGTTGCGCCAGCCGACGACGTAGGCGGCGCGCGACAGCAGCAAGGCGCACCCCACCGCCCAGTACAGCGCTCCACTCGCGTCCGCCCAGCCGCGCTTGCGCAGGAAACCGACGGCGCCCTGCGCCGCAATGAAGCCGAACAGCAGCGCCAGCACGGCGCTGGAAAACGCGAATGGCCCAAGGTTCACGACGCGCAAGCCCGATGGCGAGAGGAACCCGCATTGTGCCGGGTTGCCGCCGGCGGCGTGCACCGGACGCACATCGAGGCGGTCGGCGCGCCCGCCGGCACACTGGCGTCGATACTTGTATGGTCAATAACTAAGGCATTTATATTCGCCTTGACAAATACATGTTGCACGGCAAAAATGCGCGCCCTGTGCTGCCCTCACCCGCCCCTGCTTCTTGTCGTCCCGCCAACCTCGGCGCCCTGCTCGGCGCCGTGCGCGGCGAGCTGGTGCATGCGATCGAAGCCAGGATCGCGGCCAAGGGGCTGGAGCTGCGTTTCACCCAGTTCTTGATCGTCGAACGCCTCTCGCGGCTGGGGCCGATGCGCGCCAGCGAGCTGGCACACGCGGTGGACGTCGATTGCGGCGCGATGACGCGCCAGCTCGACCAGCTTGAACACCGCGGCTACCTGCGCCGCTGTCCGCATGAGCTGGACCGCCGCGCACTGCGCATCGAGCTGACCGCCGACGGCAAGGCGTTGTGGAAGCAACTGGCCGGCTGCGGCGAGCACGTGCTGGCCACCGCGCAAGCGCCACTCGCGGCCGACGAGCGCAAACATCTGCTCGACTACCTGCAGCGCATGCTGCAGGTGTTGCGCCCCGACCTTTGATCCACCGCTCCCGAGACCGAACCCCATGCGCCTGCACCCCCGCGCCGCCGCGGTCGCACTGACCCTTGCCCTTGCCGGTTGCGCCACCAGCAGCGGCCTTGCGCCCCACGCCACGCCCACCGACCCGGCCACGCTGCACACCACGCAAAGCCTCGCCGGCGTGCCTGCGGCCACGTGGCCCAAGGCGGACTGGTGGGCGGGACTGGGCAACGCACAACTGTCGCAGCTGATTGCCGAGGCACTGGCCGACAACCCCACGCTGGCCGTCGCGGATGCGCGCGTGCAGGCGGCGCAGGCCATTGCCGGCGCAACCGATGCCGCACGCAAGCCCACGTTCGGCGTCGGCGCCAGCGTGTCCGAAGCGCGCATCCCGACCACGGTGCCAGGCCTCGGCACCGGCCACATGGCGGCCGCACGCTACGGTTACGCGAGTTTCAAATGGGATATCGACTTGTGGGGCGGCAAGCGCGCCGCGTGGGAAGCGGCGGTGGGTCAGGCGCGCGCTGCCGAAGTGGACGCGCATGCCGCACGCATCGCGCTGTCCGCCAACGTGGCCCGCGCATATGTGCAACTCGGCCACGCCTGGACCGCGCAGGATCTGGCCAAGGACGAGCTGCAGCGCGCGCAGCAGGTGCGCGACCTGACCGCGCAACGGGTCACCGCCGGGTTGGACAATGCGTTGCAGCTGCGCCGCAGCGACGCCGAAGTGGCCAGTGCGCAGCAGCAGCTGGCGGTGGCCGCGCGCGGCATCGATGCCGCGCAATCGACGCTTTCGGTGCTGCTCGGCAAGGGTCCGGATCGCGGCCGCGCGTTGGCGCGACCCACCGCGCTGGCGCCCGCGGCACTGGGCGTGCCCGCGGCACTGCCCGCCGGGCTGATCGCCCATCGCGCCGATCTGGTTGCCGCACGCTGGCGGGTGGACGCGGCCAGCCACGACATCAAGGCGGCCAAGACCGCGTTCTTGCCCAACCTCAGCCTCGGCGTGCTGGCCGGCGCCATCGCCGTGGGCGGGCACAGCGTGTTCCAGTTGCCGGCGCGCTTCTACAGCGTGGCGCCCGCGCTTTCGCTGCCGATCTTCGACGGCGGCCGCTTGCGCGCGAACCTGGCCGGCAAGGATGCGCAATACGAGCTGGCGGTGGCGCAGTACAACCAGACCCTGGTGCAGGCGGTGAACGAAGTCGCCGACGACGTCGATGCGCTGCAATCGCTTGGCGTGCAGACCGACGCGCAAAGCCGCGCCCTGAGCGCCGCGCAGGATGCCTGGCAGCTTGCCGACCAGCGCTTCAAGGCCGGCATCGGCAGTTGGCTGGAAGCACTCAGCGTGCGCCAGCAACTGCTGGTGGCCGAGCAGCGGATGGCGCAGCTCAAGGCCGAACAAAGCGACCAGTCGCTGCAATTGATCCAGGCCCTTGGCGGTGGTTGGCAGCCCGCTGCCGACGCGCCCGCCACGCCCGCCCTTTCGTCCGCCGCCACCGCTCCCCGCTCCTGAAGGCACCCCATGTCCACTCCCAATCCTTCCGCCGCCGCGAACCCCGTTGCGCCGGCGCCGATGAAGCGGCGGCGCAGCGTGCTGCTGCGCGCGCTGCTGGTCGTCATCATCCTGTTCGGCATCCTCTGGGTGCTGTGGTACTGGTTCGACGGCCGCTGGTACGAGGACACCGAAGACGCCTACGTGGCCGGCAACGTGGTGCAGATCACGCCGCAGATCCCCGGCACGGTAGTCACCATCGGCGCCGATGATGGCGACCTGGTGAAGCAGGGCGATACGCTGGTGAAGCTGGACCGGTCCAATGCCGACGTGGCACTGGCCGAAGCCCGGGCCAACCTGGCGGCCACCGTGCGCAAGGTGCGCGGCATGTATTCCAGCGTGAACGGCCAGCAGGCGATCGTGGCGGTGCGCGAGGTGGCGGTGGCCAAGGCCAAGGCCGACTACGACCGCCGCGTGGGACTTGCCAAATCGGGTGCGATCTCGGCGGAGGAGCTGTCGCATGCGCGCGATGCGCTGACCGCCGCACAAAGCGCGCTGGTGACCGCCCAGCAGCAGTTCCAGACCAGCAAGGTGCTGGTGGACGACACCGTGGTCGCCTCGCACCCCGACGTGGAGGCGGCCGCGGCGAAATTCCGCGCGGCGTATCTCGACGACCTGCGCACCACGCTGGTGGCGCCAGTGACTGGCTACGTGGCGAAACGCTCGGTGCAGCTCGGCCAACGCGTGGCCCCGGGCACGCCGCTGATGGCGGTGGTGCCGCTGCACCAGGTGTGGATCGACGCCAATTTCAAGGAAACCCAGTTGACCCACATGCGCATCGGGCAACCGGTGGAAATCACTTCCGACGTCTACGGCGGCAAGGTGACATACCAGGGCAAGGTGCAAAGCCTCGGCATCGGCACCGGCAGCGCGTTCTCGCTGCTGCCGGCGCAAAACGCCACCGGCAACTGGATCAAGATCGTGCAGCGCATCCCGGTGCGTGTGGTGTTCTCCGATCCCAAGCAGCTCGACGCGCACCCGTTGCGCATCGGCATGTCGCTGACGGTGGACGTGAACCTGCACGACGGCAGCGGCCCGATGCTGGCGCGCGAGCCGCCGACGCAGCCGGCTTTCAGCACCGACGTGTATGCGAAACAGGCGGCCAAGCCGGATGCGCTGATCGCCCGGATCATCCACGCCAACATGGCTGGCGATGCGAAGTGATGCGGCAACCCACATCCTCGCGGGGCGGGCCGAAGCCCGATCCGCGGGGATGAGGCTCTTGCATTCTCGATGTGCAGGTGGCCGGGCTGAAGCCCGGCCCGCAGCCCGACCCGCGGGAACGCCGGCGATGCATGCCGCCGGGCCCGCCACCCAAACGGCCCCATGAGCACCTACTTTCGTCCCCCCAACCTCGCACTGACCACGTTCGGGCTGTCGCTCGCGACGTTCATGCAGGTGCTGGACACCACGATTGCGAACGTCTCGCTGCCGACCATTGCCGGCAACCTCGGCGTGAGCAACGACCAGTCCACCTGGGTCATCACCTCGTTTGCGGTGAGCATGGCGATCTCGCTGCCGCTCACCGGTTTCCTCACCCGCCGCTTTGGCGAGGTGAAGCTGTTCGTGTGGTGCACGCTGCTGTTCTCGCTCACCTCGTTCATGTGCGGCATCTCGCAAAGCATGGGCATGCTGCTGCTGTTCCGCGCGCTGCAAGGCGCGGTCGCCGGACCGATGTACCCGATCACCCAGAGCCTGATGACCGGCACCTACCCGCCCCAGCATCGCGGCATGGCGCTGGCGATCCTGTCGATGGTGACGGTGGTGGCGCCGATCGCCGGCCCGATCCTCGGCGGCTGGATCACCGACAACTATTCGTGGCCGTGGATCTTCTTCATCAATGTGCCGATCGGCATTTTTGCCAGCACGGTGGTGGCCGCGCAGCTGCGCGAAAAGCTGGAGAAACTCGAGCGCCCGCGGATGGACTATGTCGGCCTCGTTACCCTCATCGTCGGTATCGGTGCGCTGCAGATCGTGCTGGACAAGGGCAACGACGAGGACTGGTTCAACTCCAACTTCATCATCATCGCCAGCATCCTCTCGGCCATCGCGATCGCCGTCTTCCTGATCTGGGAGTTGACCGACGACGACCCCATCGTCGACCTCAAGCTGTTCCGCCACCGCAACTTCACCACCGGCACCATGGCGATGGTGCTCGGCTATGCCGCGTTCTTCGCCATCGCGCTGCTGATCCCGCTGTGGCTGCAGCAAAACCTCGGCTATACCGCCACCTGGGCCGGCTTCGCCACGGCGCCGCTGGGCATCATCCCGATCCTGCTGACGTTCTTCGTCGGTAAGTACGCCGCCCGCATGGACCTGCGCCTGCTTGCGGCCGCCTCGTTCCTGGTGATGGGTGTCACCTGCTTCTGGCGGGCGGACTTCTTCCTGCAGATCGACTTCTACAACGTCGCCATGGTGCAACTGCTGCAGGGCCTCGGCGTCGCCCTGTTCTTCATGCCGACGCTGACCATCCTGCTCTCCGACCTCGAATCCAACGAGATCGCCTCCGGCTCGGGCGTCGCCACCTTCCTGCGCACCATGGCCGGCAGCTTCGCGGCTTCCATCACCACCCTGATGTGGACACGCCGCGCGGTGTCCCACCACGAGCAGCTGACCGAACAGATCAACCCGTACAACCCGGTGGCGCAAGCCGGACTGGAACACCTGGGCCAAGGCCATCCGCAGCGCGCGGCCACCATCGTGAACAACATGATCACCCAGCAGGGTTTCCAGATGTCGTTCAACGACATCATGTACGCGCTCGGCTGGATCTTCGTCGCATTGGTCGTCGTGATCTGGATCGCCAAGCCGCCGTTCGTGCCCAAGGCGCGCGACGTCGGCGCCGGTGGGCACTGAGCAGCCGCGAAGAAACCGGCTGCTTCGCCGCCGCTGGCGTCAGCCGGCGACGGCCCGTTGCATGAGGATGTCGCGCTGGTCGTCGTTGCCAAGCCGAAACACGTGCTCGCCAACCTCGGCAAAGCCCCAGCGTCGGTAAAACGCCAGTGCGCGCGCATTGCGCTCCCACACGCCGAGCCACAGCGTGTCGTGGCCGCCGGCAGCCGTCGCCGTGAGACATGCCCGCATGAGCGCGGCACCTACCCCGCAGCCGATCGCCGCAGGGTCCACGTACAACCGCTGCAATTCCACCGGTCGCCTGCCCCGCACCGCCGGCTCGATCACACCGACACGCCATTTCGCGTAGCCGATCGGCGGTTCCGCATCCGCCGCAAACGCAAGCAAATAATGGTTGTCCGGATCGGCCAGCTCGGCCGCCATCTGCTCACGCGCAAACGCCGCACGCACGTAGGCGTCCATGTCCTGCGTGGTGTTCTGCGCACCAAAGGTGGCGCGGAACGTGCGCGCGCCAAGCGCGGCCAGCGCACCATCATCGGTGGGCAACGCGGCGCGGATGCGGGGGATGACGTGCATGCGGGCAATGGCAACCATGGCGTGTCGCCATGATGCCATTGCAGCCGCCCCGACCGTCACCCCGCGACGCCAACCTTGCGCGGCTGGATGTGCCTGCCGCTCTGCCTCAGTCGAAACGCATGCCGACCAAGGCCATGGTTTCGCCGCGGTTGGGTTTGTGCAGCTTCGCGTTGGAGATGTGGCGAACGCTGAAACTGAAACGGCGCCATTGCCAGCCCAGCGTGCTGACGAACTCGTAGGCACTGCTCAGCGCCTGGGTGCGGCCAGTGTGCAGCGCCGCCTGGAAACTGAAATACAGCGGGTGATACCAGTCTCCCTCCGTGCCCAGGCGAAACCGTGCACCCGCTGCGCCAAGCCAGATGTCATCGCTGGTGCCATAGCGGGCGTGCCGAAACTGGCCGAGGTCGCGCCCGCCGATCCAGCCCGCCGTTGCATCCGGTGCCCAGGTAAGCGTGCCGATGCCCAGCGGATGCGGCGCCCAAGTGGCGTCGACGAACACGGCGTTGGCGCCGTAGCTGTTCATGTAACTGCGACCGGCCTGCACCTGCCATTCGGCGGCTGTTGCCGGCAATGCCGCCACCCCCAACGTAACCGCCGCCAAAAGACGACCGCAGCGCGAAATCCTGCTCATAACGAATACCCTTCAATAGCCCTCACTCAACTTCCTAAACTGTACTGAACGGTATTTCAAAACAGCGTGATGACGGGGCGGGATTGGGGTGCGGGATTGGGGGATTGGGGATACGCAAAAGCCACCTGCTGCGACGTGCCTTGGTTGGTTGCCCATCCCCACGGATCCCTTTGCCGCCTGCGCGATGCGGCTCTTGCCAATCCCCAATCCCGTCTCCCCAATCCCGCCGTCAGTGCTGCGCGACCTGCGGCCGCAGATTTGCGCTGTCGAGGTTGAGCGTGCCGGCGTCCAGCAGCAGCGCCTTGGCGTTGGCCTTTTGCAGCGCCGGGGCGAACTGTGCGGCGTCGCCTACCACCACCAGGTGCAGGTGCTTGGCGCCAAGCCATTCGTGGGCATAACGGGTGACCTCTTTCGGCGTCACCGCTTGCACCCGCGCCGCATAGCTGCCGATGTCGGCCAGCGGCAACCCGTACACCGCCAGATCGCCCACCTGCTGCGCCAACCCGGCGGTGGTTTCCAGGCTGCGCCCATAGCCGCCGATGAGGGTGGCCTTGCGCGCCGCCAGCTCGGCGGCCGCCACCGGCTCGTCGCCCAACTGGGCAAACTGCTGGCGCATCAGCGCCACCACCTCGGGCGCGGACGGGTTCTTGGTTTGCGCGGCCGCCAGCCACAGGCCGGTATCGGCCAGCGGCTGCAGCCGGCTCGAAGCGCCGTAGGAAAGCCCGCGCTTGATGCGAATCTCCTGGTTGAGCCGCGCCGAGTACGAGCCACCCAGCACCGCGTTGGCCACCACCCCGGCGTAATAGCTCGGGTCCTTGCGCGGCGGCGCAATGTGCGCGGCCACCACGCCGGCCTGGCCGGCACCGTGCTGGTCGATCAGCACCAGCGCCGGCAGCACGCTCGACGTGGTGCTGGCCGGCTTGGTCGGCAGCGGCGTCGCTGGTTTTTGCCAATCGCCAAACCCGACCTGCGCCAAGTCCATGGCCTGCACTGGCGTGATGTCGCCGGCCAGCACGAGGATGGCGTTGTCGGGGCGATACAGCAGCGCGTGCAGGCGCACCACGTCATCGCGGGTAATGCGTGCAATCGAGGCCGGCGTGCCGGTGCGCGAGTGGCCGTAGGCGCCGCCGCCAAACACGCCACGCCCGGCGGCGAGCGAGGCCAGCGCCACCGGCTGGCTGAGCGCAAGGCGCACGTCGTCCTCGGCCTGCGTCTGCGCGCGCTTGAGCTCGGCCGGCGCAAAGTCCGGATGACGCACGACGCTGGCCAGCAGCTTGAGTGCCTGCGGCAGCTTGGGCGTGGTGACGGTGATGCCCAGCGCGCTTTCATCCCAGCCGGCGGCGGCTTCGAGTGAACCACCGAGCGCTTCGGCCGCGGCGGCAATCTGCGGCGCGCTTTTGCCTGCGGCGCCGCGGGTCAAGAGGTTGGCGGTGAGGTCGGCAAGGCCGGCTTTTTGCACCGGGTCCATCTCGCCGCCGCTGCGCACGATGAGACGCGCGGTCACCAGCGGCAGATCGGCGCGGCGCACGCTGATGACCCGCAGCCCATTCGGCAGGGTTTGCATGCTGGGCACGGGCACTTGCAACGCAGCTGCGGGGCCGGACACCGGCGGCGCGGTCGGAAATTCGGTCGGTGCTGCGTCGGCGGCTGCGGCCACCAGCGGCAGGAGTCCGAGCGCGGCTCCCAGGAGGACACCGTGCGACCAGGCAAGGCGGCTCATTTCGCATCTCCCTTGGCGCCGGATTTTTGCGGCTCGTAGTCGATGGTGACGCTGCGCGCATCGGTCACGTAGTGGCGCAGCACACGGTGCACGTCCTTCGCGGTCACCGCCTGCAAGGCGGCAAGGTCGTCGTTGGCGCGCGCCGGGCTGCCCTCGACCAGCGCGGCCTGGCCAAGGGCAAACGCCGTGCCTTGCGCGGTCTGGCGCTGCTTGAGCGTCGCGGTCAAGAGCTGGGTCTTCACCTTCTCCAATTCAGTGTCGGAAATTGGCTGGGTCGCCAGCCAGATCAGCTCGCTGTGCAACAGCTTGGCCGCCTGCTTCACGGTATGGCCGCTGGCGAGAATCGCATACACGGTGAACAGCCCCGGCCCCACGCGGCCATCGGCATCGGCGCCCACCTGCTGGGCCACCTGGTGGCGATACACCAGCGACTGGTACAACCGCGAGGATTTCCCCTGCGCCAGGATCGCCGCAGCCACCTGCAGCGGAATCAGATCCTTGACGTCGGCCGCGGACGGAATCAGCCAGGTCATCGCCACCGCCGGCAGCGGCGCAGTAGCGCTGGTCACGGTGTACTGCGCGCTCTTGCGCCGCTTGGGCTCCTGCACCACTACTTGTGGAACCGGCGTCGCCGGCTTCGGAATCCAGCCGAAATACTGGTCGACCCACGCGTCGAGTTGCTTCGGTTCGAAATTGCCGACCACGATCAAGGTGGCGTTGTCCGGTCGGTAAAACGTGTGGTGGAACGCGATCACGTCAGGCAGCTTCGCCGCGTCGAGATCGGCGATGCTGCCGATCGTCGGCCGCTTGTACGGATGGCGCGTGTACGAATGTGCGTCGATCGCGTTGAACAGCTTGCCGTAGGGCTGCGCCAGCACACTCTGGCGGTATTCCTCCTCCACCACCGCACGCTCGGACTCGAAGTTCTTCTCGTCCACATTGAGGTTCGACAGCCGCTCCGCCTCGGCCCACAGGATGGTCTGCAAATGATTGGCCGGCACCACCTCGAAATAATTGGTGACGTCGGCGCCGGTCGAGGCGTTGTTCGCGCCGCCCACGTCCTCGGTCAGGCGGTCGAACTGCTCCGCGCCCATGTGCCTGGTGCTCTTGAACATCAGGTGCTCGAACAAATGCGCAAAGCCCGAGCGCCCCTGCGGGTCGTCCTTGGAGCCCACGTGGTACCACATCTGCACCGCCACGTCGGGGCTCGCGCGGTCGACCACGCTGATCACCTGCAGGCCATTGGCGAGCGTGCGCGTGTGGTAGTCGATCGGCGGCACCGTGAGCGGTTCGGCGGCATGCGCCACCGGTGCGAGCGCGGCGACGGCAAACACGAAAGTGGCCAGGAGCGACGCCGGACGCAGACGCATGGGCAGGTTCCAGATGGCGGAAAGACCCAACCTTAGCAAGCATCACTGAACTGTGCGTGCGGCGTCGCCGCACGCCACGGAACCATCTCCCGCGTGATCGGTCGCAGGCGATCTACTGCGGTGGCAGGGCCGGCACCTGCTTGGCCAGTTCGCGCTGGCGGCGGATTTCGGCGCGCAGCGCGCGGCGCCTGGCCTTGCGCTCGCGGTGGTCGTGCTGCCACAGGTACATCGCCGGAGTGGAGAGCAGGGTCAGGAGCTGCGACACCGCGAGCCCGCCCAGGATGGCGATGCCCAGCGGCTGGCGCATTTCCGAGCCGATGCCGAAACCGATCGCCAGCGGCAGCGCCGCACCCATTGCCACCAGCGTGGTCATGGTGATCGGGCGGAACCGCACCAGCGCCGCGTCGCGGATCGCGTCGGGTGCGGACAACCCGTGCTCGCGCTCGCGCACCAGCGCGAAATCCACCATCAGGATGGCGTTTTTCTTGACGATGCCGATCAGCATCAGCACCGCGATCACGCTCATCAACGTGAGCTGGGTGTGGGTGACCAGCATGGCCAGAAACGCGCCGGCGCCGGCCGCCGGCAGGGTCGAGAGAATGGTGAGCGGGTGGACCAGGCTTTCGTACAGGATGCCGAGCACCACGTACATCGCGCCGATCACCGCCAAGAACAACAGCAGCGAGTTGGTGAGCGAATCGAGCAGGTCCTTGTTTTCGCCGGTGTAGCGCTTTTGCACGCCCGCCGGCAGTTGCGCGGCGGCAATCGCCTGGTCGACCAGCTTCATGCCGGTCACCGGCGTCACCCCCTTGGCCAGGTTGTAGCTGACGCGCGAGGACTCGACCTGGTTGTAATGCTGGATGGTGACCGGGGCGATGTGCGGGTGGATCCGCGCCACCGCCGAGAGCGGAACCATCTTGCCCTGGGTGTTGCGCACGTAGGTGTTGAGCAGCGCATCCGGGCTCAGCGTGTCGGCCTTGTTCGAGGTGAGGATCACCTGGTACTGGTTGATGTCCGAGTAGATGGTGGACACCGGCGCCTGCCCGAAGGCGTCGTTCAACGCGTCGTCCACCTGCGCCACGCCCAGGTGCAGGCGCGCCGCGGCATCGCGATCCACCGCCAGCATCTGCTGCTTGCCGATGCTGTCGAAGCTGGTGGTGACATCGCGGAATTGCGGCATCCTGCGCATCACCTGCGCGAGTTTCAGCGTGGGCATCTGCAGTGCGACGCCGGCGGTGCTGGTGAGCTGGAACGAGTACTGCGGGCCGCCACTGTCGCCGCCGCCACCGCCACCGAAAAACTGCATCGGCGTCAACGAGAGGCGCAGGTCGGGCACGTTCGCAAACTGTTTGGACAGCCGATCCACCACCTCCTGCGCGGTGGCGTGGCGGTCGTTCGGGCCGTCGCCGTGCGGCCGCAGATCCACGAACATGGTGGCGCGGTTGCCGACGGCGCCATTGTCGCCACCCTGCCGACCCAGCACAGTGGTGACATCGAGCACGTCGTGGTCGTGGCGCAGTTCGGCCGCCATCTCCTGCGTACGCTGCGCCATGCGCGTGGGCGAGATGTTGGCGTCGGCGGTGAGCTGCACCCGCATCATGCCAATGTCCTCCTTGGGCATCATGCCGCCGCCGGCGGTCATGCCGACCAGCACCGCGAGCAGCACCGTCAGCACCAGCAGGATCGGCGGCTGCCAGCGCATCAATCGGCGGTGGCGCAGCGACCAGTCCAGCGCGCGGGTGTAGACCGCGAGCATCCAGTGGTCGAAACGTTCGGCCAGCAGCTCCGCGCGGCCCGGCCGGCGTTCGGCCTGCGGCCGCTCCTGCTTCAGCCAGCGTCCGCACAGCGCGGGCGTGAGCGTGAGCGACACCACCGCGGAGATCACGATGGTGGCGATCAGCGTCACCGAAAACTCGCGCATCAGCAGGGTGAACATGTTGTGGCCGAACACCATCGGCCCGAAGATCGCGATCAGCGACAGCGTGATCGAGATGACGGTGAAGCCGATTTCGCGCACGCCGGCCAGCGCCGCATCCAGCGGTCCCTTACCCTGTTCCATGTGGCGCACGATGTTCTCGATCACCACGATCGCGTCGTCCACCACAAACCCGACGCACAGCACCAGCGCAATCAGCGAAAACAGGTTGAGCGTGAACCCAAGCGCCCACATCAGCACCAGCGCGCCGGCGAGCGACAGCGGCACGCTGAACATCGCGATCACCATCGGCCGCGTGCGCCGCAGGAACACCAGCATCACCAGCGCCACCATGACCACGCTCATGCCCAGCGCGATCTGCACCTCGTCCAGCGCCGACTGCGTGGTTTGCGTCAGGTCGAACACCGGCTGGATCGAGACATCCGCCGGCATCAGCGCGCGCAGCGCCGGCAGGCGCGCCAGGATCGCGCGCACCGTCGCCACCGAGTTGGCATCGGCGCGCTTGTTGATCTGCATGAGCACCGCGCGCTGGCCGTTGAACCACGCTGCCTGATACTTGTCGGCCTGGCCGCCGGTGATCGTCGCCACGTCCGCCAGGCGCACCGGCACGCCATTGTGGGTAGCTACGATGAGCTTGGAAAAATCATCCACCGTGTGCAGCGCATCGTTCGCGCCGATCATGAACTGCATGCGGCCGTTGCCGATGGCACCCTGTGGCGCGGTGACGTTGGCGGCGCGCAGCGCATTGGCAATGTCGTTGGAAGTGATGCCGGCGTGCGCCAGCGCCGCGCTGTTGAGCGCCACGCGCACCGCATGCGGCGAGCCACCGCCCACGCCCACCTGCGCCACGCCGGGGATCTGCGCCATCGCTGGCTGCAGCAGGGTTTGCGTCAAGTCGTAGAGCTTGTCCGGCGGCAGGCTGGACGAGGTCAGCGTGATCAGCAGGATGGGAATCTGCGAGGTGTCGAACTTGAAATACTGCGGCGGCACCATGCCAGTGGGCAGGTCGGGCTGCGCCGCGTTGATCGCCTGCTGCACGTCGCGCGCCGCCTCGTCGGCATTGCGGCTCATGTCGAACATGATCTGGATCTGCACCGCGCCCTCGGCCGCGGAGCCGTACATCTCCTTGACGCCGGGAATGCGCCCGAGGTGCCGTTCCAGCGGTGACATCACGGTGTTCGCCATCACCTGCGCGCTGGCGCCCGGCATCTGCGCCATCACGCCGACGCCGGGAAACTCGATCGACGGCAACGCCGCCACGCCAAGCAGCAGATAAGCCCACACGCCGGCCATTGCCAGCCCGATGGCCAGCAGCGAGGTGCCGATCGGGCGGCGGATCATGGGTGCAAAAACGTTCACGTGTCCTCCGTGGCGCGCAAGCATAACGGGAGAACCCGGCGGCACCGTGGCAGCGTGGCGGCACTCCCGGACATGCCGCCTTTATGCACCCATCCGCACCCGCCGCGTATGTGCCGAGAGGCAGGCCCTGCCATTAGGCATGGGGATTGGGGATACGGGATTGGGGATTCGCACGAGCCGCCCCGTCGCAGCTCTTCCGTATCCCGCGCATCCGTTCCAGAAACCCCGCGGCTCGCCGGGATTTTGCCTTTCCGTATCCCCAATCCCGCATCCCTGATCCCGGCTTCACGGCTTCACGGCTTCCAACGCAGCGTGAGCGACCAGGTACGCCCCGGCTGGTTGTAGTAGTAGACCGTCTCGTAGCGACGGTCGAAGGCATTTGCCAGGCGGCCTTCGAGCTGCCACGCGGGCGCCAGTTGCCAGCTTGCGCGCAGCGCGAGGATGCCGTAGCCGGCAAGGCGACGGGTGTTGGCCACGTCGTCGTAGCTGTGGCTGGCGGCGTACCACGTGGTGCCGAGGCCGAAGGCGCCGAAGCGGCGGTCGAGGTCGACCCGCAGCGTGCGTTCCGGGCGCCGGTTGAGCAGTTTGCCGTCGTTCGTGCCGCCATCGTCATTCTTCGGCTGCTGCAACGTGAGATACGCCGCGAGCTGCCAGCCGGCCAGCGTGGCGCCCGCCTGGCCTTCGAGTCCGCGGATGCGCGCGCGCGACAGGTTGAACGGCACGTAGTTGCGCGTGGCGTCGAGCAGGATCATCTGGTTGATGCGCGTCTGGTACGCGTTCAGCGCCCAGTGCCAGCCGTCGCCCTGCTGCTGCACGCCCAGCTCGGCACTGCGCGAGGTTTCCGGCCTGAGCTGCGGGTTGGCCGAAGCCATGCCGAAAAACGGCGGGAAATACAGGTCGTTGAACGTGGGCGCATGGAACGCGGTGCCATAGCTGGCGGAGACCCGCAGGCCGTGGTCGAAGGCGTAGCCCCACGCCAGCGCGCCGGTGCTGTGGTTGCCGAACTGGCCGCTGTGGTCGCGCCGCGCCGATGCCTGCAGCGTGTTCGCGCCCCAGTTGGCCTGATACTGCGCAAACACGCCGGTATCCAGGCGGCGATCGGCAAGATAGCCGGTGGAGCTGTCCACATGCTCGCGCTGCCAGTCGACGCCGGCGGTCAACAGCTGGCCGGGCGCCAGCGTGACATCGTTCTGCCAGCTGGCCTGGTCGCGGCGCGAATTGGCGTAACCGGTCTGCCGGCGGGGGTAATACGCACCCAGATACGTGCCCTGGTAATAGGTGGTGGAGAGGTCCTTGCTCTGCCCAGCGCTGAGCATCACCTTCCACGCCGCTAGCGGCGCAAACGCCAGCCGCGCGCCGCCCAACCGCTGCTCCTGCAGCGCGCGGTTGCTGCCGAACGGGCTGCCGGCGTACTCGACAAAGTTGCGGCTGCGCAACCAGTTGCCGGACAGCTCGGCGCCGTTGTCCCAGCGCCAGCCGCCGCTCAATGCGCCGTTCCAGTTGCGGAACGCGTCGTTGCGCGGGTCGTCCACGAAGCAACCGGCAAATGCTTCGGCCGCACCCATTCTGCAGGCCGGGAAACCGCGCGTGTGCTGCCCGCCGAGGCTGGCGTTGTACCAGGCGTGCGCGTCGCCGCCGGAAAGACCCAGCGTGCTGCCGGCCAGCCCACGGCTGCCCCCGGTGACGCTCATCGACGGCACAGTGCCGCCATTCGGACGGCCGTGGCGGGTGAAGATCTGGATCACCCCGCCGATCGCGTCCGGCCCATACAGGCTCGAGCGCGGGCCGCGCACGATCTCGATGCGCTCAATCTGGTCCACCGGCAACTGCTGGATGGCGGCAAAGCCGGCGGTGACCGAACCGATGCGCACGCCGTCGATCAGCACCAGCGTGTGGTTGGCGTTGCTGCCGCGCAGCGACAACGTGCTGAGCTGGCCCAGGCCGCCGTATTGCGCGATCGCCACGCCCGGCAGGCCGGTCAGCAGGTCCTGCACCGAGAGCGGTTGCAAGCGCTCGATGTCGACACGCGTGACGATGGTGACCGCGGAGAGCGTGTCGTCCACCGTCACCGGCGTGCGGGTGGCGGTCACCACCACCGGATCGAGGGCACTCGCGGCGTTCTGGTCGGCAGCGTAGGCAGGCAGCATGCAGGTCATCAGCGCCGCTGCAAGCAAGGTCTTGTTCATTGCAATCCTCAGCCGCACACCCGTGCGGCGCATGGTCGTCACCACGCCAGCGCACGCAAGGAAGCAGGAGAGAAGCGCCACGGCCATGCCGGACACATCTGTCCAGCCACGCCCACCGCGCGCCAGCAGTCATGTCCGGGCCGGTCTCCGGGCTCGTGAGCGGGCATCGCCCCGCGTGGCGCCTTCCCGTGCGTGTTCGCACAGTGGCGGATGGCCGCGCGTTGACTCACTTACCGTTGCGGGGGCAGCGCCGGCCTTGCGGATACCCCGCGCACCGGCTTCCCGTTTCATCCCGCCGGCAAACGCCGCCGGGACACCAGAACGCCGCGCAGTCTAGCAGCTGCGGGCGGGCCGGGATTCATCCCGACATGGCCTCTCGCACAGAGTCCGCCGGGATGAAGCCCATCCCACGACACGCCTTCTCCGCCGAGCGCTCTTCCGATTTCCGATGCCCAAGGCCAACCCGCATCCCCCGCTACCGGGGTGCGCTGCTACCACTTGTCGCCAGCAATCCAGGTGTGCTGCACGCGGCAGTCGGGGGTCATGGCGACGAGGTCGGCATGGCAACCGCCCGCGATGCGGCCGTGGGTGGCGGCGAGGCCGAGGTAGTCAGCCGGGTATGCGCTGGCCATGCGCACGGCTTCGGCCAGCGGCTGGTCGAGCAGATTGACGGCGTTGCGCACGGCGCTGGCCATGTCGAGCGCGGAGCCGGCGAGCACGCCGGCGGCGGTCTGGCAGATGCCGTCCTTCGCGGTGATGGTCTCGCCATTCAGTACGTAACTGGGGTCGGCGGCGCCGACCGGCGGCATGGCGTCGGTGACCAGCACGATCTTGCCCGGCGCCTTCGCCGCAATGGCGGTGCGCAGGCTGGCCGGGTGCACGTGGTGGCCGTCGGCGATGATGCCGCACCAGCTGCCGGCGTCATCCAGCGCCGCGCCGACCACACCGGGCGCGCGGCTGCCGAACGGCGTCATGGCGTTGAAGAGATGGGTGAAACCGCGCACGCCGGCAGCGAGGGCGGCGCGCACGGTGGCGTAGTCGGCGGCGGTGTGGCCGGCGTTGACGATGACGCCGGCAGCGGCGAGCCGCGCGATCATTTCGTGCGGTACGCGCTCGGGTGCCAGGGTCAGCACGCGCACGCCGCGATGCGGCGCGGTGAGCAGTTGCAGCTCGTCCTCGCCGGGCACGTGGAACCACTTGGCGTCATGCACGCCCTTGCGCTCAGGCGCGAGGAACGGACCTTCCAGATGCACGCCGAGCAGGCCCGGCACGCCTTCGGCAAACGCCTGCTCGATGGCGGCCAGCGCTGCGCGCATCACTTCCGGGCTGTCGCTGATGAGCGTGGGCAGGAAACCGGTGGTGCCGAACTGCCGGTGCGCGGCGCCAATAGTGCGGATGGTGTCCACCGTGGGCGCGGCGTTGAACAACGCGCCGCCGCCGCCGTTGACCTGCACGTCGATGAAGCCGGGCACCAGCAGCGCACCGGCCAAATCGTCCGCCTGCGCGGCGCGCACCTGCGGGTGATCCTTCGGCAGCAGCGCCGCGATGCGTGCGCCGTCGATCAGCACCGCGAGGTCGTCGCGCCAGCCGTGGGCGGTGAGGACTTTGGCGTGGGTGATGGCGGTTGGCATATAGAGGCCTATACGGCTGAATGATGGAATCGAAACCGAGCGCTGGAGCGGCAACACGGTCGAGCCAGAGCCTTTACCGATGCCTGGGACGGGCTCCTGCCCGTTCCAGGCTCGCTGTCACCGGGCCATGCCCGGTGACAGCTCCGTCGGCCACCCGCTGCACGGGTGGCCGACGTGCGGCCCATCCATGGGCCGCGATTCCGGGGCTCGCGGGGCTGCGCAAAATCAAACGGTCTCGGTGACCTTGTTGAGGTGTGGCGGCACATCCGGATTGAACCCGCGGGCCAGCGCCAGCGCGCTGGTGGCGCGGTAAAAGCTCTGGATCGTCAGCAACGGGGTGAACATCGGCGGCAGGCCGGCGGCGAGCGGCAGGAATCCGTTGCCGGTCTTGCCCGGCGCGGCCACCAGCACGTTCGCGCCGCGACCGCGGAACTCGTCGGCGACTGCGAGCGTGCTGTCCAGCGACTCGTCGTCCTGCGCAAAGCACAACACCGGGAAATGCGGGCCGACCAGCGCCATCGGGCCGTGCTTGACCTCGGCGGCGCTGAACGCCTCGGCATGCAGGCCGCTGGTTTCCTTGAACTTGAGCGCTGCTTCGAGTGCCGCCGCAAAGCCGTAGCCGCGACCGAGCACGAACAGGTTGTGCGCGCCTTTCAGTACCTCGACCAGCGGCGACCAGTCAGCCCCCCAACCGGCGCGCAGTTCATCCGGCAACGCCTTGAGCGCGGCCAGCAACTTGGCATCGCCGTGCCAATGCGCGGCCAGTTGCAGGATCGCGGCCAGCGCGGCGAGGTAGCTCTTGGTGGCCGCCACGCTGCGCTCCGGGCCAGCGTGCAATGGGATGACCGTGTCAGCCAGCGCGGCCAGCGGCGAATCCTCGACGTTGACCAGCGCCACCACGCGCGCGCCAGTCGCCTTGGCCGCCTGCGCATTGCGCACCAAGTCGGGGCTCTTGCCCGATTGCGAGATGGCGATGAACAACGCGCCCTCCCACTTTTGCGGCGCAGCGTACACCGAGGTGACCGAGGGCGAGGCCGATGCGGTGACGACGCCGAGCTGGGTTTCGAACACGTACTTGGCATACGCCGCCGCGTGGTCGGAGCTGCCGCGCGCGCAGGTGACGATGAAGCGCGGCGGCGCCTTGCGCAGCGCCGCAGCCAGCTCGGCGACGACGCGCTCGTTGGCCAGGAACTGGCGGGCTACCACGTCGGCGGTTTCGTGCGCCTCACGGAACATCAGGGTGTCGCTGGCTTGCATGATTTCCTCGCGTCAAGGTTGCCGCACACGGCAACCGGTGGATTCAGTCGGCGTGCAACTCGGCCACAAAGTCGTAGATGTCGCCGCGGTACCAGGAACAGGTGAACTCGACCACCCGGCCGTCGTCCAGAAAGCTGCGTCGCTCGATGCTGAGCCCGGCGCTGCCGGCGGCCACGTGCAGCAAACGCGCCTGCTGCGCGTTGAGTGACACCGCGCGCAGGCGCTGCAACGCGCGCCGGGGTCGGCAACCCAGCGCGCCCAACGCTTCGTACAGGGAGTCGTGCACCAGCATCGGGTCCGGCAACAGATTGGCCGGCACCACGCTGCGCTCGATCGCCAGTGGTTCGTTCTGGCCATAGCGCACGCGGTGCAGGCGCACCACCAGCGAGCCGGGCGACAGGTTCATCGCCATCGACTCCTCGGGCGTGACTTCGCCGATGGTGCGCTCGAAAAACTCGGAACGCGGATGCAGGCCGCGGTCGCGCAAATCCTCGGTAAAGCTGGACAGCCGCGACATCGGTTTCTCGATGCGCTCGGCAATGAAGGTACCGGCGCCGTGGCGCTGGGTCAG
Source organism: Rhodanobacter sp. (assembly GCA_004298045.1). GTDB lineage: Bacteria > Pseudomonadota > Gammaproteobacteria > Xanthomonadales > Rhodanobacteraceae > Rhodanobacter_A. The sequence goes on from SCRM01000015.1 coordinate 73,706, forward strand.
CAAGCCCTCTTCGACCAGCCCCGCAATGGCCTTGCGCACGGTGACGCGCGAAAGCTTCAGGTTTTGCGACAGATCGCGCTCGCTGGGCAGCGCCTGGCCCGGCTCGATGGTGTGCTGTTCGACCACGTTGCGGATGGCGCTGCGCAAGCGCAGGTAGGCCAGCGGCTGATGACTGGCCGGATCGCGACAGATCCGGCGGTATTCGCGGGCAAGGGCGTTTTCCATCCGTAGAAGATACCAATAGCAAACCATTGACCGCAAGCTGGATGGACGTCTAATCGTTCAAGCAAGGTGAAAACCCGGTAATCCTGCGGCCTGCGTGGGCACAATGAATTCGTATGCAGGAGTGCGCTTGTGCTGGTATTTCACTGGTACTATCGTCGACGCGAGGGCGGAATCCACCCCTACCGCCCATCTCCCCGGCTGCGAGGTGATTGCGTGACGGCTACTTTGTACAAGGTCGAACCGTTCGACCTGGTGATTTTCGGCGGCACTGGCGACCTTGCCCTGCGCAAGCTGCTGCCGGCCTTGTTCCATCGCCATGCGGACGGCCAAATACCGGCCGCGAGCCGCATCATCGGCGTGGCACGCGAGAAGCTCACCGACGATGCCTACCGCGCACAGTTGCGCGAAGTGCTGGTGCGCAAGGGGGCCGAGCCGGCCAAGCTTGACGCCTTCCTGGCCCAGGTCGACTACCGCCCGCTGGATGCGCGCAAGGACGATGGTTGGGAGGCGTTTGCCGCGTACATCAAGGGGCAACCCGAGCACGTGCGCGTGTTCTACATGTCGACGTCGCCCGAGTTGTACGTGGACATCTGCCATCGCCTGGCCGGCCACGGCCTGAACGGCGAGGGCTCGCGCGTGGTCCTGGAAAAGCCCATCGGCCGCGATCTCGCCAGCGCCAACCGCATCAACGATCTGGTCGGCGAGGTGTTCAGCGAATCGCAAACCTTCCGCATCGACCACTACCTCGGCAAGGAGACGGTGCAGAACCTGTTGGCGCTGCGCTTCGGCAATGCCTTGTTCGAGCCGCTGTGGAACGCCGACCACATCGACCACGTGCAGATCACCGTGGCCGAGACCCTGGGCATCGGCCGTCGTGCCGGCTACTACGACCATGCCGGCGCGCTGCGCGACATGGTGCAAAACCATTTGCTGCAACTGTTGTGCATGGTGGCGATGGAAGCCCCGGCCTCGCTCGCACCCGACGCGGTGCGCGACGAGAAACTCAAGGTGTTGCGCTCGCTCAAGCCGATCGCCGGCAGCGGGGTGTCGCAGTTCACCGTGCGGGGCCAATACCGTGCCGGCGTGGCCGAGGGGCAGGCGGTGCCGGGGTATGCCGAGGAGTTGAACGGCGCGAAATCCGATACCGAAACCTTCGTGGCGCTCAGGGCCGAAATCGAAAACTGGCGCTGGGCCGGGGTGCCGTTCTACCTGCGCACCGGCAAGCGCCTGCCGCAGCACGTGTCCGAGATCGTGGTGGCGTTCAAGCGCGTGCCGCATTCCATCTTCGGCACCAAGGTCGGCACGCTCGCACAGGACAAGCTGGTGTTGCGCCTGCAGCCGGACGAGGGCGTCAAGCTTTCGGTCAACATCAAGGACCCCGGCCCCGGCGGCATGCGCCTGCGCCACGTGCCGCTCGACATGAGCTTTGCCGAGGCATTCGGCGTCACCCAGCCGGACGCCTACGAGCGCCTGTTGCTGGATGTGGTGCGCGGCAACCCGACACTGTTCATGCGCCGCGACGAGGTGGAAGCCGCGTGGAAGTGGATCGATCCCATCCTTGCCGGCTGGGCGGCGAGCGGCGAAGCGCCGCGCCCGTACGCTTCCGGCAGTTGGGGCCCGAGCGCATCGGTGGCGCTGATCGAACGCGACGGCCGCACCTGGCACGAGGACAGCGAGTGAACATGGCGCCCAACCTCACCAGCCACCACTTCACGCAGGCCGCCGCCCAGGCCAGCGCGCTGGCGGAGCGCGTCGCCGCGCAGCTGCGCGACGGCATCGCGGCACGCGGACGTGCACTGGTCGCGGTCTCCGGCGGCACCACACCCGCCGCTTTTTTTGCCGAGCTGGCCAGGCAGGTGTTGGATTGGGCGCGGGTCACCGTAACGCTGGTCGACGAGCGCTGGGTGCCGGATACCGATCCGCGCTCGAACGCGAAACTGGTCAAGGAGACCCTGCTGCAAGGGCCCGCGGCGGCCGCCACGTTTGTCCCGCTGTACACCGGCGCCGCCACGCCCGAGGCCGGGTTGGCGGATGCCGCCACGCGCATCGCCGCGCTGCCGCTGCCGTTCGACGCGGTACTGCTCGGCATGGGCGACGACGGCCACACGGCGTCGTTCTTCCCCGGTGGCGATCACTTGGCCGAAGCCACCGATCCGCACACGCTGGCGCAGGTGCTGCCGATGCGCGCCGCGCACGCCGGCGAGCCACGCATCACGCTCACGCTGCCCGTGCTGCTGGCCACGCGCGCGCTGTACCTCTTGATCCGTGGCGCGAAAAAACGCGACCTGATCGCCGACGTGCGACTGGGCATGGACAGCGCCAAGGATTACCCGGTACGCGACGTCGTGCACCAGACGCAGGTGCCGGTGGCGGTTTACTGGGCGCCATGAAACACGAGCGATCCATGGACGGTCTGCGCACCGCAAGACAAGCGACCATGGATGGCCGCACGTCAGCCAGCAGCAGGGTCGCTGGCTGACGGAAGTGGGCTTGGCGAGGCCAAGCCCGCCGTGCTTTGCCAAGGCAGGACTGCACTGGCGAGGCACAAGTTAAGTTCCTTTCGCAGACACGGCATCAGAGCCACACCGCCGTGCCTGATGTCAAAAACGGGCTCCTGCCCGTTTTTGACTCGCCTTTGCTGGGCCTCGCCCGGCAAAGGCGCCGCGACACCAGCGCCATGTGCTGGTGTCGCGGCGGGCCACCCTTGGCCCGCGCATCGCAAGCCCCAACGCCGCCGGAGTTCCGCCATGACCACCCTCCATCCTGTCCTCGCCGAAGTTACCGCCCGTATCGTCGAACGCAGCCACGCCACGCGCACGGCCTACCTCGCGCGGATCGACGCCGCGAAAGCCCAGGGCGTGTATCGCCACCGCCTCGGCTGCTCCAACCTCGCGCACAGCTTTGCCGCCGCACCGGACGCGGACAAGAGCAAGCTGCGCGGCAAGATCACGCCCAGCATCGGCATCGTCACCGCGTACAACGACATGCTCTCGGCGCACCAGCCGTACGAGCCCTACCCGGTGGAAATCCGCAAGGCCGCGCGCCTGGTCGGTGCGGTGGCGCAGGTGGCCGGGGGCGTGCCGGCGATGTGCGACGGCATCACCCAGGGCCGCGCCGGCATGGAGCTGAGCCTCTTCTCGCGCGAAGTGATCGCGATGGCCGCGGCAGTCGCGCTCTCGCACGACACCTTCGACGCCGCACTGATGCTCGGCATCTGCGACAAGATCGTGCCGGGCCTGCTCACCGCCGCGCTGTCATTCGGCCACATCCCCACCATCCTGGTGCCGGCCGGGCCAATGACCAGCGGGCTGTCCAACCCCGAGAAATCGAAAGTGCGCCAGCGCTACGCCGAGGGCAAGGCCGACCGCGACGAGCTGCTCGAAGCCGAGTCGGCCGCCTACCACGCGCCGGGCACCTGCACCTTCTACGGCACCGCCAACTCCAACCAGATGCTGATGGAGATCATGGGCGTGCACCTGCCGGGAGCGAGCTTCGTCCACCCCAACACGCCGCTGCGCGAAGCGCTCACCCGCGCCGCGACATTCCGCGCCGCGCAGATCACCGCGCTGGGCGACGACTACACGCCGATCGGCCGCGTGCTGGACGAACGCGCCTTCGTCAACGGCATCGTCGGCCTGCACGCGACCGGTGGCTCCACCAATCACCTGCTGCACCTGGTGGCCGTGGCGCGCGCCGGCGGCATCGTACTCACGCTGGACGATTTCGACGCGCTCTCGCGCGTGGTGCCGCTGATGGCCCGCGTGTACCCCAACGGCAGCGCCGACGTGAACACCTTCCACACCGCCGGCGGCATGCCGTTCCTGATCGGCTCACTGCTGGATGCCGGGCTGCTGCATCCGGACGTCCAGACGGTATGGGGCAAGGGCCTTGCACCGTACCGCAAGATGCCCGCGCTGGAAGCCAGCGGCCGACTGGTGTGGAACGACGTCGGCCCCAGCGGCAACCTCGACGTGCTGCGCCCGGCCAACGAGCCGTTCCGCAAGGACGGTGGCCTGCGCGTGCTGCGCGGCAACCTCGGCTGCGCCGTCATCAAGGTGTCGTCCATCCCGGATGACCGCAAGGTGGTCGAAGCACCCGCACTCGTCTTCAACGACCAGGAAGAAGTGCAGGCCGCGTTCAACCGCGGCGAGCTCAACCGCGATTTCGTCGCCGTGGTGCGCTTCCAGGGCCCGAAGGCCAACGGCATGCCCGAGCTGCACAAGCTCACGCCGCCGCTCTCCGTGTTGCAGGCGCGCGGCCACCACGTGGCGCTGATCACCGACGGCCGCATGTCCGGCGCCTCCGGCAAGGTGCCGGCAGCAATCCACGTCACTCCCGAAGCGGTGGACGGCGGTGCCATCGGAAAATTGCGCGAAGGCGACGTCATCCGCCTCGATGCCGAAGCCGGCACGCTGGAAGTGAAAGTCGACGCCGCCGAATGGGCCGCGCGCGCGCAGGCGCACATCGACCTCTCCGCACACCACGTCGGCATGGGCCGCGAGCTGTTCGCCCCGTTCCGCAACGCGGTTGGCACCGCCGATGCCGGCGTGACCGTGTTCGGCACCGTCGACCGGCATCATCTCGCCGACGCGTGACCGCAAAAGGCAAAAAGGGGTCAGAGTCAGTTTTCCGGGCGACCCGGTTACCTCGAAACGCTGCGGAAAACTGACTCTGACCCCTTTTTGTCCCCTCACCTCCCCCACACCCCACGAGCCCGCCATGACTTCGCAGGAAACCAAACAACAGCAGATTGCCGAGATCCTCGCCCTCGCCCCGGTGGTGCCGGTGGTGATCGTCGACACCGTCGCCCACGCGGTACCGATGGCGCGCGCGCTCGTCGCCGGCGGCATCCGCAGCATCGAAGTCACGCTGCGCACACCGGCCGCGCTCGATGCCATCCGCGCCATCAGCGCCGAGGTACCCGATGCCATCGTCGGTGTCGGCACCGTGCTTGACGCCACGCAACTCGAAGCCGCGCGCGTGGCCGGCGCGAAGTTCGCGGTGTCCCCTGGCGTCTCGCCCAAGCTGCTCGACGCCGCCGATGCCAGCGGACTGCCGCTGCTGCCCGGCGTTGCCACCGTCGGCGAGGCCATGCACCTGCTCGAACGCGGCTACCGCCACCTGAAACTCTTCCCCGCGGTGCCGGTCGGCGGCGTCGCCCTGCTCAAGGCCTGGGCCAGCCCGCTGCCGCAACTGCGCTTCTGCCCCACCGGCGGCATCAAACCCGAGACCGCACACGATTTCCTTGCCCTGCCCAACGTCGCCTGCGTGGGTGGCTCCTGGCTCACTCCCAAAGACAAACTCACCAACGGTGACTGGGTTGGCATCGAGCAATTGGCGCGCGCGGCGGCGGCGTTGCGGTAGGCGCGACCGCAAGCCGGCGGACAGGACCGGCTCCCTCAGTTCGATTGCAAAGGTCGATGGAAAACCGCAGCCCGCATTCCCCGGCGACCTTTCCCACTTGCTCCGCCAGCCGATCGCAGCGCTCGCGCAACACCGCGCGATGGCCAGGGATGCTGCTGTCGTCGCACTGGTGCATGCGCACATCGCCGCTGTCCAGCGGCTCAATCCCGGCAAGGTAGTCGAGGTTGATGAAATGGCCGCGGTGCACGCGCAAAAAGCGCGTCGACTCCATCCGCGATTCGATGCCGACCACGGTGCTGCGCAGCGGGTAGTCGCCCTGCGCACATACGGGTTCACATGGTTGCCCGCGGCCTGAAGCCATTCGATCTAGCAGACCGCAACCAAAAACTCCCTGCCCAGCTTGCGCACCAGAAAGTGCCCGGGCCGCCCCATCAACTCCCCAGGCGGACCGTCATAGTTCGGCCAGCAAGTTCGCCTCGCCCTGCTGACGCAGTTGCCAGAGGCGGTAGAGCGCCAGCAAGCCGATGGCGAAGATCTGGATGCGCACCTCCTTCAGGTACTCGTAGCCGAAATTGATTCACCACAAGTCGAGGTCGCAAGGCCACACGGCCACGGCAGAAGGGTAGGGTGGCTGGAGCGCTCACTGGCGTCCCGGCCACCATTGCCCGATTGCAGGGGATCCCGGGGTGACAGCTCAGGAAACCTCAACCACTCCCGGGTTTTCCCGTTCGGTTTACGGGCGAGATGCCGCAACCAGCCACAAGTGCAGACCCAGCGCCGTCGCCTGTTGCTGCAAGTCGACAAACTGCTTGGGATCCTTGACCACGATCGCCACGTCGCGTGGCACCAGCGGAGTCTTCGCCTTGGCCAAAGCCGCGCGCAGGACGGCGACTCGGAATTTCTCGCTGTGATCCACGATGACCAGCGGGTCGCGCGCGGGCGACTCCAGCACCCGCACCGCCATCTCCGTGTCGGCACTCGACCCCGCAGCCGCGGCCGGCATCAACGCCTCGATGAGCGGATTGACTTCGACGGCGTTGCCTACCATTACCGCCGAAGTCCAGTGGGTGGCCGCCAGCACGTCAACGCATTGCGAGCGTACAGCCGGCGCATCGCAAAGCGTCATTGGCCGGTGCGGCGAATTGGCGCCGGATGTCGGCGCAACTGTCTGGCAACCGGCAAGTACCGCCGACGCCAGGGCCATACACAGAAAACGATATGCCATCGTAACTTCTCCCTGTTGTTATTCCACCTGCAATGCACCGTAGGTATAACCAAACGGCTACAGATTCGCCGTTGTTGGCACAGCCAACACCGTGGCAAACCTCATTCACTTCTGCCTCAACCGCAATTTCCGCAATGTTACGTCACCCATTCCCATTACCGCCGTCGCCAATGCACCGTACCCAAAGCCGAAGTGGCTTGAGGCACCAAGCAAATTTACCGACTCCGCACTCAACTTTCCCCTACTCACCGATCTCGGTCGCCACCATGCGGTACTACCTTATGATTTGACAACCGCAAATAACGGTATCCACTCGGCAGGTCTCCATTTCGTTTCAACTTGGCTTATTGTAGCTACCGGCCTTATACCGCCCGCCCAGTACTTGCGAAAACGTCAACCTGCGGCACCGGCCCAGCGTGTGAGAGCGTCGAATGGCTCAGGAGGCTGCGACCACCATCCACGCCGGACATGTCGTTGCTAAAACAATCGGCGGCAGCGACGGGGTACGGGCAGCGGTCAGTCAAGTACCAGCCCCCGCTCAACGGCAATGATAGGGACTTTCACCCTTCAGTTCCACGCCGGAGGTGGCGTCCCTGATGACGACGGTGGCACCGGGGTGCGTGGAACAAAGCGCGTTGCGCGCCGTATAGATGCCACTTCCCTGGGTCAGGATTACCGTGTTCCCGCCGTTCGCCCCGTCCTGGAGCGATACCTTGTAGTTGCCGGAAAGCGTCACGCATCCCGACAGAAGCGCGGCCATCGAGGTCAGCGATACCGCAGAAATATGCTTGTATTTACCACTCATTCTGACTTCCTCCATGTACCCTTTGGCTTGATGATAACTGCATCGCCTATGGCGTCCCATACGTCATAGAGTGCTAACTTTCGAGGTCCGCTTTACCCCCTCGCCCTTATGTTGCAGGTTGTAGTTCCTCGCATCCTTCTTTATCTGGATTCGATTCGCGTCAAAAGTGGGCAAAGGCCTGTAATATAGTAGTATCGCCAGCAACGTAACGTACCGTGTTCGACATCACTTGCACATCAGCTTCTTCAGCTTGCCAGTGTACGTACCGGCGGCGCAGTCACGGGCCAGGGCCGCATCGTGGTAGGCCGCCGCTTGTTGCTTGTATTCCTCGATTTGTGCACCGGTCAGCGGGGTTATCTTTACCGCATTGACCAGTTTCCTCAACAACCCGCGGCGAGCGGCGAGCCATTGGGCATCCTGCACGACAGGGCGCTTGTATACCGCGTAGACAAGCATGGTGTGGGTGCTGTCGACCCGGTGCATGTATACCTCCCCAAGGAGGGCGAGTGCGCCTGGCTGTCTCACGACCACGGCCAACGGGGTGGATGCCGAGCCATCGGATGGATCGCCGTATTGGCTGTTGACAGGCAAGGCCAAGTCGTCCGGCCTACTTGACAGACTGGAGTATTGCCAAAACATGGCGTACTGCCACTGTATGCCATTGATAACTTCGACATTAGTAGTGATCTCACGGTTAAACGACCATTCGTCTGGGTAATATATAGAATGCGGCCTCTGATAGATCCACCTTGGGTCATAGAATTGCCCCGGAGAGATGTTATTCGCATCAGGTTTATAAAGGTGATTATTCGTATTTACTATCTGTCCATAGATTACGTCGTACGCATTCCATGCACCCATCGCCTTATCAACGTGGGTAAATGTGTCACGTGAAACATTAGCATCGTCATAGATGTCAGGGATCGGGGACTTCATAGGTGGCGCGCAGGTGTAATTAATACCGCTAGTCCACGAAGGGACATAGAGGGTGGATATCTTTAGATCTAACCCCGTGAATACCCACGGCGACGCCTGGCACGCCAATAAGTTCAACGGCCACCGTTGCGCTGGATGGGGTATCGATCCGTCGTAAAAGCGTGAGTTGTCAAGCATACTCGTGCAGCCTAATAACATTATCAATGTCGTTGCTATGGCACTAAAAGTAAAAACTCTCATGGTATCGTCTCCGGAGTTAAGGAAAAGGGGTCGGGTTCATTTCCCAAATTCGAATAAATGAACCTGACCCCTTTCTCGCTTTCTCGTTGAACCCAACTCATTTTTTGAAAAAGTGGACCCGACCCCTTTTTCGGAGACGTTGTGCACGCTCTCAGCGATCAGGTTACCGGTATCGAGTGGATTCTTGCCCGGGTCGGTCGTGCTGGCCAACTGCCCGCCCACCAGGTGCGTGGTGTCGCCCACGTGCACTTGATAGCCGCCGTCGCCGGCCTGGATCCCGCTGGCCTCCGTCACGCTGGCGGAGTGGTTGTCCACCTTGCCATAGCTGGCGTAGCCGCTGGCGCCTGCGCCCATGCCCACCACCACCTTGCCGCCGGCCTGCCATTGCGTGCTGGCATAGTCGCCGGTGTCCTGCTCGCTGGTGATGGTGAGGTTGCGACCGATGTCGACCGGCACGGCGTGGCCTTTGGCTTGCGCGCCTTGGATCGTGGCGTTGTTGCCCGCGACCATGGTCAAGGTATTCGTGGCGTCCACCACCGTGTCGGTGTGCGTGCTGCCGTTGCCGTGCGCCTTGCCCTTGCCCACGCTGGCTTCGGCATAAAAGCCGATGACGTCGGTACCGATCTGCAGGCCCACGCCACCGCTGGCGTTCTTGTTGGTGCTGGCTAGCGTGTGCTGCTCGGCCTGGCCTTCCAGGGTGAGGTCGTGGCTGGCGGCCAAGGCCACGTTTTGGCCGTCGATGCGGCTGCCGATGACGTTGAGATCGGCATCCGTCGCCGCGATGGCGACGTCGCCGGCGCTGCGGATGGCGCTGCCGTAGGTCGCCTCGTCGTGCGGCGCCGTGCGGCTGCTCGCCGCGCTGCTGCCGATGCCCAGCTTGAGGTGCTGCACTTCAGAGTTGAACCGCCGTTCACGGAGCACAAACATCCGCCTTTGGATAAACGTGGCAAAACACACTATTGATACGTTTATTAACATTGCGAGCGGGCGCCTGGGTGCCGCGGCGGCAAGCAAGGATTGGAGGATTAACGCTGGAGTTGCGTTTGCAAAAACCTTCGGTTGAATTTTCGTAATTTGACCTGAACCCATCGGCCTCCATACATAGACTCATCATAACTGATTGTTCCAATGTCATATTTGGCGCCCCATGAAACGGGGCGCGTGGTGATGTATCCCCGCACTCCAGGAGTGCCTTGACCACCTCTGTATTGGTTGCGCCCGCTTTTCCCCACACCTCTTGCTCCTCTGGAGGGGGCTGAAAAGGTTTATGGCCAAAACATCCTTCTGTAATCAGGCACAAAACCACAATAAAAAGACATAGAAAACTTCGCATTATTTCCACCCTTCAAAAGCACTAATGGGTAATGTGGCAGTCTCCTTATTAGATGAATTACTCCACAGCGCCTGGCAAGCTCGATTTCCCGGCGCGCCATAACAGTTATGCGTTGTATTTTCCTGTCCATCAAGCGCGCGCCACATTTCATATAACAAGTTCGATCCACCCGGGATCGTTCCACCGGCGGACGGATTTCCACCAATGTAACGGCCAACTGGATCAGCCATATGGATTTGCAAAGTCAGTTCCATGGCTTGCCTTTGCGAGGGATCTTGAACTGCGTCGCGGTTCTGCAAGCCGCTCAGCAATGCATCGGCCTTTTCGCCGTTATATGCCGCTCCAAAGAAGCTTACCGTTGTCCCGCCGAGAAGACCCTGGTTTCCATCCTTTGCCAGCGACTCCATGGCGTTACCGATGGTCATCGATCCACGGCTGTGCCCATCCAAATGCAAACCCGATCGTCCATACTGGATCATCTCCAATTTTGTTTCCTGCGTTGCGTTGGTAAGACCCCAAAAGTCATTCTCGAACACCTTTTGGTGTACCGCGACGAGCCCCTCCGACACCCCATTTCCAGCCTCAGGGAAGGCGGCGTAATAGCGCGGGCCACCAATTCCCGTGCCATGTTGGTTAGCGTACTTTTCCGCCGCAGCTTCATCATTGAATATGCCGTTGTCGGCAACATGTACCTTACCATCCGAGGATGCTTGCAGATTCGTCTTCTCTTCCTCGGAAAGCTTCCGCCCCGGCATCAGGTTGCTATCCCCGTCCTTGACCACTTCGTAAACATCCACCTTTTCAAGAAACATGGTTTTGTATGCCCCGTCCGTGTAATGCGTAGCCACCAGGTATCCAGCCCCCTTGGCCGCTTGATGAAACTCGACGTTCCCTTGCAACCCCTTCACGTCAATGGGCTTGATGGCTTGATGGTCCAGGGTCGGAGCACGGTCGAGGCCGCCAACGAAAAAGGGGTCGGGTTCATTTCCTGCATGCCCACCACCACCTTGCCGCCCACCTGCCACTGCGTGTTGGCGTAGTCGCCGGTGTCCTGCTCGCCGGTAATGGTGAGGTCGTGGCCGACGTCGGTCAGCACGGTGTCGCCTTTCGCCTGCGTGCCCTGGATCGTGGCGTCGTGGCCGGCCGTCAGGCTCAGCGTGTCGGCCGCGCTCACCACTGTGTCGGCGTGCGTGCTGCTGTTGCTGTGCGCCTTGCCCTTGCCTACGCTGGCTTCGGTGTAGAAGCCGATGCCGTCGGTGCCGATGCAGGCCCACTCCGCCGCTGGCGTTCTTGTTGGTGCTCTGGAGGGTGTGCTGCTCGGTTTGGCTTTGTGAATAAATGAACCCAACCCCTTTTGTTAACCCCTTTTGTTACTTTCTGGCCGCTCACACTGCTGCCCACGGTCTGGGTCGCATCGGTGACCGAGTGCGTGGTGGGTTTGCTCATTGGCCTGTCGTGTTCGCGGCGGGCGCGGGCATTGCAGACGACGGGCACCATTTCTTTTCGAGCCAATTCCTCTCGGCGACCGGCTTGGTGCAGTCGGGCCAGTATTTGCGAGGAAGCCATGGCGCTGCCGGTGAGTAAGGATGTGCGACGGTGTAGCCGTGACTTTCAGCCATGCAACGGTCTACGTCGGCAGCAAACGTGGAATAGGGCGTAACCATTACATACCGTGAGTAGCAGTCGTACCACACGTTACCGAGCTGGTAAGGATCAGCCCCCTGCTTGACCCAACGGGGCGGAGGGTCTTGCGGCCAGCCGTACTTCATGGCCCAGCAAACCGGCATGTACGCATCAGCCACGCAATTCCCACCGGGATCAAGGACGGATGAACTCAAACCCGGTGGTTCTCCGTCAGGTGCACGGAAGCCAATCTGTAGCATGCAAATTTGCATACCAACTGCCATAGGCCCCGAAATTCCTAACGAATTTCCATAGTTGAAACAGTCCCTAAGCGCCTGCTCCCGCTCTACCGCCGTCGAAGGCCGACCGTCATAGATCGAGAACATGTCCACGGCTGGCTTGACTGATTGTGGGTTCAAGCACCCCGCCAGCAGCATGAACCCCACTATCGCCAGACCGTACCTTGCCCCCTTGGTAACGCCGCCGCTCACTGCAAACATTGTGGCGCCCCTCCGGTCAGGGCCAGGCAGCGTTGCTGCGCGGGTGTCAGAGCCTTCCTGGACGTGCCGTTGGCGTTCGATGCCGCGCCTGCTGGCGACGTCGACAGGTTCGGTGTTTGGTTGGAACCTGGCGCAAACGTCGGCACATTGGTGGATGCGGCCCCGTTGACTGGCAGCCCATTCATCGAGGCCATCGCTGATCCCAGGTTGACAGCGGCCCCTGATGGCCACGTCAGCAACGCGATGTTGGGATTCCACGCAGTAGAGCCCGCCACCGAGATCGACGAGAAGGTGAGCGTGTAGGCGCCGGGCGTGCCGCTTGCCGGGAAGGCCGCAAAGGTTCGATCGCCGCCATCCCACCAATCGAATGTCTGAATCGGAGTTCCCGATGGGAAATCGGGCGCCTTTGCAAACACAGGAACCCCACCCGGCACCAAGGTGTTCCCCGACGGCCCCCACGGGTATCTCGTCTGTCCATTGTTCGTGGCTACGGGTGTCACCAGCGAGCTATAGCCGATGTCGGAGTGGTTCGAGGTGCCCGACACCGAGCTCGACACCAGCCCCACGCCGCTGGCCCCATAGGTGAACGGAGGCACCTCGAACATGCCGTTCGGGTCGCCGCCCGTCGATGGGTTGTTCCCGATGAACCAGGATCGCGCCACCGGATCGTTGACGTTGGCCGAATACACCACGCCGGCATTGAGCCCCAGTGTATTGGCCGCCGCCTGGAACGTCGCCGCGTTGGCCGCGGGCTCGGCCAACATCACCAGCGTTGGCGTGCTGCCGTTGACGTTGCTCCAGTCGCTGGGGTTTTGCTCCATCGACAACGCCAACTGGGATGTGCCATCGCTGTGGGCCATCGGCAGCAGCGCGAGCCCGGTGCCGAAGCCGCTGCTGCCTTGGTTGATCTGGTTGACCTGGCCCGCGATGTTTGCCGCCAATTCGGCTCCCGCCGTCGTACCCAAGTCACCACCGGCATGGTTGGCATTGAGGCTGTTCCAGAAGCCGGCCAGCAAGCTGCCAAGCGTGCTCACTTGCGGCGAGTAAACATTCAAGACCACCGTATTCTCTGCGCCAGCGGGCGTGGTAGTGAGTACGGCCAGATCGCCCGCATTGTTGCCGGCCAGTTCCTTATCGTTGTTGATGCCATTTATGAAGGCGTCGAGCTTGGTGCCCGGCACGATACCGTAGGCGCCAGACAGCTTCTCCGTCGCGCATGACTTGCTGCCCGAAACGATGGCGCAACTCACCACGCGCTGCACCGCAGCCAGTGCATCCTTCAACGCCCCCTGATTCGCCGCCCAGACCCCCGCGTTGAACAACAGGTTGTTCCCCGTCTGCTCGTTGGCCGCGCTCCACTCCAGCGCCACCACATCGGGTGCGGTTGCCTGCGTGTTGGTAGTCGTCTGCGCATTGGCTTCCAAGCTGGCCAGCGTCTGGGCCGTGTCCGACGATGCATCGCGTACCTGAATCGCCCCCGCACTGATCGCACTGAGCGTCTGCCCCGACGATGAGCTCGAGGCGCTGCCGCTATTCATCAGGTTCTGGATCACCGCCTTGGTGGCCCCATACCTGCCGCCGTTGGCGGCGAGGTAGTTGTTGTTGCCGGGGTCGCCGTCGAGGTTTTGCCCAAAGGTGGCGCCGGTGTTGAGGCTTGCGCCCAGTCCCATGCTGTCCGCCGAGCCGGAGCTGTGGTTCTGGATGGTGCTGGCCGTGAGCGTGCCGGTGCTCAGGGTATTGCGGTTGGCGGCGATGGCGGTTGGGCTGGAGGTGATCAGCGCGCCTATCAGGTTCGTGTCGCCGCCCACGGCAAGCTGGTAACCGCCGTCGCCCGCTTCGATGCCGGTTTGCTGCGCCACGTTGGCGTAGTCGGAGTGCGAGCTGGAGTGCCCGTACGACGCGCTGACCGAGGCGCCATACCCGATCGTGGCGCTGGCGCTCACGCTGGTCTGGGTGCTGTGCGACTGCTCCGTATCCTGCAGGCTCTGTAGCGTCAGGTTGCCGCCCACGTTGCCGATCACCTGATTGCCCTGCATGACCGCACCGGCCAGCGTGGTGTCGTTGCCGGAGACAAACTGCAAAGTCTTGCCTGCCGTCACCGTGCTGTTGGCCTGTTGCACGCTGTCGGTGTTGGCGTTGCCGTGGGCCATCGCCGCGCTCACGGTCACGCCGAGGGCCATGCCGTTTTGCCCGAACGAGGCCGCTACTCCCACGCTGCCAGACTCGCTGTGGTTGGTGGTGGTGGTGGTGTAGGTGTTTTGCGCCGAGGTCACATTGAGATTGTGCTGCGCAACGAGAGTGCCATCTTGCATGGCCAGGATGTGCGACCCGGTGGCATTCAGATCACCGGCTGTGCCATTCCCACCGCGTGCCATGAGCATAACGTTTTGCCCGCTCACCGTGCTCTCCACCGCTTGTGTCGCATCAGTCACCGAGTGCGAGGTGGATTTGGTCTGGCCATAAGTCAGCGACACGCTCAAGCCGGCACCGCTCGCGCCACTGCCGAACTGCTGGGCCAAACCCCGTGCCGCTTGATAACCCTGATACCCGGCGATCGCCGCGTTGGCGGCGACCATAGTGTTCACGCGGCCATCGTGGGCTTGGCTCGCAGTACGCATCAGCTGTTGCCCGGTCTCCAGTGAACTGGCCAGCGCGCCGATCGCGCCACCACCCACCGCCACGGTCAACCCGCTTTGTTTGAACAGCGTGTCGGTCATCTGGTGCCCACTTTCCGCACCGGCAGTGATATTAATGTTGCCTGCCAACACATTCACGTCACCGTGTTGGGACAGTAGGGAACTGGCAACTTGGGTATACCCGGTCGCGGCATGGACGTTGACATCGCCGTCGACCGTGCCGATGAGCGAACCATTCAACAGCGTACTGTCGCTGCCTGTCGTAGCTTGTTGCGTGCGATGACCAATGGTGAAACCGATGCCGCCACCACTCAGGAATCCGCTGGTTTCGACCGTCTTCTGGTAATCCTCGTGGCGCGTATCGGTGGCCGCCAGCACGTTGATGGCACCGCCGGAATTCAGTGCAACGCCGTTGGAGCCCACTACCGTGGCGCCCTGCAAGGTCATGTCGCTACCCGATTGCAGGTTGACCGTGTTGCCGTTCACCACGGTACCGACGGCATGCGTGGTGGTGACGTTATCGGTGACGGCCGTGGTCGTGCTGTGCAGGAATCCACCGCTGTGACTCACGGATTGATAGGTGCTAGCGCTGTGCTCGTCGGCCGTCCCTAGATTCAGGGTGCCACCGGCCAGAAGGTTCACCGCGCCGTTGTCGCTTCCCAGCGTGGCAGCTTCGGTGGAGAGATCGTGGCCTGCCGACACCGCTACGCCGGCGGTACCGGTGAGGGCAGTGCCACGCACGATCTGGTCAGATTGGCCAGTGCTGACGATGATGTGGCCCTGGAAACCCTGTGTGAGGCGCGTGGTGCTGTCGGTGACCGCGGCGAGGTTGACGTCGTGGCCGGCGGCAAGGTTCAGCGTGGTGCCGGTGAGTTGGGCGCCTTGGCTGAGTACGTCGTGGCCGGCCAGCAGGGTCAACGCACCGCCAGCCGTAAGGGTGCTCACGGTGTGCGTGGCGGTTTCCACGCTGTTCTGCGTAATGCCGGTACGGTTGGTGCTGCCGACGGCCAACAGGCTGAGGTCGCGGCCGGCCAGCAACTGAGCGTCGCTACCGGCGCGGATCGCCGTGGCTGTGGCAGTGAGGTCACGGCCTGCGGCCAGGCTGAGGCCTGCTGCCAGCTAGCACCGGGGCCATGTCCAGCGAAAGATCCCGGCCGGCCGCCATCGACAGATTGCCACCCGCCGTGATGCTGCCTGGAAGCGGGAGGCTGGTCAGGGCCACGGGACCCGTCGAGGTGCCCAGGCCCGGCAGCGCCACCGCGCCCAGGCCTTGCGCCACGCTTACCCCGCTCAGCACGTCGTTCCCGGCCACCAGGCTCACATTGCCGCCGGCCTGGAGCGTGCCGCCATTCAAGATGTTCTGCGCGGCGTTGATACTGAGATCGTTGCCGGCACTGATCGTGCCGCTGTTGAGCAAGTTGCCGGCCATGAGCTGGGCGTTCTGGCTGGCGGCGATGCGGCCGTTGTTGGTGAGGTCACCGCTGGCCGTGAGAATCACGTCCTTGCCGGCAATGGTGGCGCCACTGGCCGCGAGGTTCCTGGCGCTGGCCGCGCTCAGGTACACCACCGGCTCCAGCACCTGGTGGCCGTCCACCGTCACGTTCACCAGCCACACGATGTCCTGCGTCAAGCTGGCCATCTGCGCCGGTGTCAGCGCCACGCCTACCGACAGGTCGAACTGCTTGGCCACATCCACCGCGTTGCTCATCAGCGTGCGGTACTGATCCAGCGCGTCGGTGTTGTCGGCCAGATAACGGCGGCCGGTCAGGTCGGTGATCTGGCTCAGCACCAGTTGCTGCTCATAGAAGCCGTCGCCCAAACGCTGCCGGGTTTGCGCCGGATTCAAGCCCAGTTGCTGCAACAGGTAGTTGCTGCTGATGAAGTTGTCGTACTGGGTGAACTGCGGGTTGGTTTCCACCAGGAACGGACTGTCGGGTTGCACGTTGATGGTGTACAGGCCCGGCTGCGGCAGATGCACGCTGGCGTCGGGGCCGACCAGGGTGGAGACCACCTGCGGCGCGGCCGATGCCGGTTGGCTGGGTGCGGGAACGCTGGCGTTGACCGACGCGGTGTTGGTGGATGCCGCCGCCTGGGCAGCCGTACCAACGGGAGAGCTTGCTCCACTCAAGCCGAGGCCCTGCGCCGACGCGGCACCCGGCGCCGACGCGCCACCGAGGGTGCGCGCCGCCGCGAGGCCGAGCGAACCACCGCTCGCCACGCCGGGCACACTGCCCACGGTCACGCTGCCGGTGCCACCGCTGGTACCGCTGACGTTACCCACCACAACCGCACCCGCACCGGCCACGGACGACCCCGCGCTGTTGCTGCCCAGACCGATGGCGCTCTGCACTGGCTGGCCGTTGGCGCCGACGGCGGTGTTGCTGATGCTGTGGGCAGTGATGCTGACCGTGTTGCCAGCGCTCATGACCGCCGGCGCATCCTGGCCGGGATTGTAGGAAACCCAACCCGGCGCCTGCCCCGGCGCCAGCGAAATTGTGTTGCTGGACGTGCTGGAGCCGTAACTGACCCATGGCCCACCGATCCACGCGCGGCTGGGGCTCCATACCAGGATCTGGGTGCCGGTCTGGTCGTCGACGGTGGTCTGCACGGTGGCGGTGGGTTCGAACGCCACGTTCTGCACCGCTGCGTTCGCCGCGCTGCCGCTCTGGCCGTTGATAATGAGGTTGTTACCCGCCGCGATGGTCGACTTGTCGTTGAGCACCGAGCCGTTGAGCGTGATGTTGCCGCCGGCCACCAGCTTGCTCTGGGCACTGGTGGCGGCAAGCTGCTGCACAGCCGTCACGGTCGAGGTGTAAACCCCTTGGAAGGTGTCCGGCTGACCGATGCCGAAGGGATAGCCGTCGCAGCGTTGGTAGCCGCTGTTGGCGCTGTTGAAGCTGTTGCAGAAGTTGTTGACGTTGGCGTATTCCGCTGCACCGATCACCTGGGCGGCGGTGATGTTCGGCACCTGATGATTCAGGTCGGTGTCGAAATAGGCGTAGCGCGACAGGGTGACGCTGGTCGTGTTCTGCGCCTGCTCCGCGGCGGTCAGATTGACGGTGGTGGTGTTGAACACCCGCCGCTGGTTGGTGAACTGGCGGGCAGTGATCGTGATGCCACCGTTGGCCTCGATGTCACCGGAGAGGTTGGTCACGGCTTGGCTGCCGCCGCCGCTGGCATCGGCGGCGATGGTGAGGTGGCCGAGAGTGAAGAGCGTGGCATCGCGATTGAGCAGCGCGCCGCCAACGTACAGGTCGATGCCGTTTGCGGCCGCGATCAGCGCGCTTTGATACGTATTGTTGCCGGTGACTGGGCCGAGATCGCTGCCGTTGGTGAGCGCGCCGGCGGTGACCGTGAGGGCGCCGCCAATGATGTTGGCGGTGTTGGCCAGCGACCCCGCGGTGAGCGTGATGGTGCCGCCTTCGATGCTGCCCTCGTTGCTGAGCGCGCCGCTCGTGGTCAGCACGGTGGCTGCGCCATTGAGCGTGGCGCCCGTCGCGTTGTCGATGTTGGCCGCGTTGACGGTGAGTTGGTCCACCGCCTGCAAGGTGGCACCGGCGGCGTTGTGGAAATCGCCGGTCAGGTTGAACGCGAGGTTGCGGTTGGCGCTGAGCTGGCTGGCGAGGGTATTCGTGTAGCCACCAGCCAGGGAAAGCGTCAGATCCTGGCCGGCGGCGATCTTGCCCAATGCGGTGGTGCTGCCCAGGGTCAGGGCGACGCTCTGGTTGGCGGCCAGCGTGCCGCCGGCGTTGTCGACCGCGGCCAGCTCCAGTGCCAGGTTGCCGCCCGATTGCAGCGAGCCCTGTGCATTCTTCAGGCTGGCACTGCCGTTGGCCCAGCCGAGATCGCCCGCCGCGTATACGCTGCCGGCAGTGTTGTTCAAGCTGCCGAGACCGAGTGTCAGCGCCTGTCCGGCCACCAGCTTGCCGGATTGGCTGTTGTCCAGGCTCGTGGCCGACAGCGTGACCGCGCCTTGGCCACCGAGGGCACCGCCGTGGTTGACGGCGTCCTGCGTGAAAGCGAACGCGCTGGCACCCTGCCCCACGTTGGCGATGCGGCCGGCGGTGTTGTCCAGGCTTGCCGCACGCACGACCAAGCTGGCAGCGCTGTCGCCGCTGCCGGCCTCGATGCGGCCGTTGCGGTTGCCCAGCGCCCCACCGCTGGTGACGGAAGCCGCGCCCTGTGCCTGCAGCGCGCCGCCGTCGTTGGTGAGCTGGTTTTGTGTGCTGACGCCCAGCGTGCTGCCGGCATAGACCTGGCCTGCGTTGACGAGGCTGCCGGCGTTTACCGTGGTCGCACCATTGCCGCCGATGAAGCCGCCAGCCCCATTGGTCAAGGCGCCCGTGGCCGTGAGGCTCAACGACTGCGCATCGGTGACCTTGACGTAGCCCGCGGTGTTGTCCAGCGAGCCGGAGTGCGCCACCGGACTGGATCGTGCCGCCGCCCGTGTTGGTCAACGCCTGCGCGACGGTGAGGCCGAGATTCCGGCCAACCAGCGTGCCGCCCACGTTGTCGAAGCTGCCCGCCGAAGCCGTGACATCGCCCGCGACGCTCAGCAGGCCGCCGTCATTGCCGAGCACGCCGCCGGTCTGCAGCGCGAGCGCGCCGTTGCCCGCGATCTTGCCGCCGGTGTTGCTCAGGTTGCCCAATGTCGTGATGCCCAGGGTGCCGTCGCCGGCGTCCTGGATCGCACCGGCGGCATTGTCGACCGACGCCGCGGAAACCGTGAGGTTGCGTGCGTTCGTCGCGAAGATGCCGTTCGGGTTGACGAAGGCGCCGGCCAGCGCAAGCGCGAGGTCGCCGGTGCCCGTCTGGATCAGCGTGCCGTAGCCGTTGTCGAGGGAGGCCATCGACAGCGCAAGCGTCAAGCCGCTGATGGTGCCGCCCTGCACCGCCGCAGTGCCGCCATTGATCAGGCTGCCCGGTGTGCGGATGGATACCGTCCCGTTGGTGGCCAGGTTGCCGCCGACGTTCGTCACGTTGCCTTGGCTGGCGGACAACGTGATGTTTCCGCCCGCACGCGTCTGGCTACCGGAGAGGTCGACGGCCCGGCCGGTGAAGACCAGGTCCCCGGCGGCCATCGCGCGACCTTGCGAGGCCAGGTTTCCCGTCGCCGCCACATCGAGCACGCCCGACGTACCCAGCGCGCCGTTGCCCTGCAAACCCGCGGCCAGGGTGCCGTCGCCCGCCAGGCTGCCCACGGCAAGCATGGTGTTGACGGCGGATGCCAACACGCCGGTGTTGGTCAACACGCCAGCGACGTCCCAGTCGACGTTGCCTGCCGCATACGTCGTGCCGCTGTTGCCGGCATTGCCCTGCGTCGCCACGTTGAGCGCCGCATCGCTGCGCAGCACGCCCGCGTTGGCCACGCTGGCAGCGGCAAGCTGCAGGCCCTGCCCGCCGTACAGCATGCCGGCGTTGGAGAAGCCGCCGCCCAGTTGCAAGGTAGTCAGCGCGGCACCGTACAACGTGCTGCCGGCCATGGAGTCGAATGCCCCCGTGCCTGCAACGGACAAGTTGCCGCCGGATTGGATGACGCCGGCATTGCTGAGCAGCAACGCGGTATCAGCGCTGAGGTTGCCTGCCGCCAGCAGCAGGCCCGGCGCCGCGTTGGTCAAGGTGGTGTTGTGGCTGATCGTCAGCACGCCGCCCGACTGCACGCGGCCGCGGTTGTCGATCGCGGCGGCCTGCAGCGTGGTGTCGCCGGCACTCTGCATCTGGCCGCTGTTGCCCACGTCGGCACCCGCCAGGCGCAACGTGCCGCCGGTGACGACCTGGCCGGCATTGCTCAGCGTGCCGCTGGTATCCAGCTGCATGTTGCCGTTGGCGCTGAAGGTGCCTTGGTTGGTCAGCGCGCTCGCCGACATCACGACGTCGCCGTGGTCAGCCTGCAGGATGCCGCTGTTGCCGGCACTTCCCTGCGCGACGAGGTTCACGCCCTGCGTGGCCTCCAGCGTGCCCGCGTTGGCAAAGCTGCCCACCCGGAAGCCGATGCCCTGGCCGCTGTAGATGTCGCCAGTGGACGCGGAGCTGAAAGTACGCGCGGCCTGCACCATCAATCCGCCGTCGATGGCGTAAAGCTTGCCGCTGTTGGTGAGATCCGTGCCACTTGCCAGATTCACCCCTTGCTGTGCCTGGATGGCACCACGGCTGACGACGTCACCCGCGCTGGTCAGGGACAGGGCGCCTCCACTGCGCAGCGTGCCAGCATTGTCCACGCTGCCCACCGACAGCGTGCTGGTGCGGGCGGAGTACAGCGTGCCGGCGTTGGTCAGCGCCTGGCCGAGCGTTAGGTTGAAATCCTGCCCGGCGTACAGCGTGGCATTGGCGGCATTGGTGAGCGAGGTGGCCTGTGTCAGGGTGAAGTTGCCACCCGCTTGCAGTACACCCGCATTGTCGACGCCGCCGGTTTCGCCCACAGTGAGTGTGCCGGCCGCGAGGATTTGCCCCGTGCCGGCGTTGCTCAGCGTGATGCCACTGAGCGCAGCATTGCCCTTGGCATTGACCGTGCCTTCGTTGTCCACAGCGACCGCGGACAAGGCAAGGTCGGTGCCGGCCTGGATCTGCCCGCCGACCTGGTTGTCGAAACTGCCCGACGACAGGCCCATCGCCTGGCCGCTGATCAGCACGCCGCTGTTTTGCGCGGCCTGGCCAACCTGCCATTGCAAAGACTGGGCGGCGCTGAGCGTGCCCGCGTTGGCCAACGATGACGCACTGATGGTGATGCCGGACTGGTCGGATTGCAGCGTGCCGCTGTTCGCCAACGCGCCGCCCACGGTGATGCCGGCCGCCTGCCGTGCCTCGATGCCTCCGGCGCTGGTCAACGACGCGGCGTTGAGCGTGAGGCCCTGGCCGCTGTAGATGTCACCGCTGCCCTGGTTGGTGAACGCGCCGCTCAGCGTGGCGAGCCAGGGGCCACCCAGCGCATGCAGCTTGCCGCCGTTGTTCAGTGCGCCGCCGCTCAGCGTCAACGCGCCGCCCGCCTCGACAGTGCCGGCGGTCACCAATTGCGCCGCCGTCATCCCGATGGCGCCACCGGCGATCAGGGTACCGGTGCTGCTGAGGCCGTTGCCGGCACTGAGGGTCGCGTCGCCACTCGCACCCAGCGTGCCGGTGCTGACCAGCGTGCCGGCGGCAAGCGTGAGGTTGCCCGCCGTGGTTTGCAGCGCGCCGCCGTTGGTGAGCGAGGCGGCATGCCGCAGATCCAGGTTGCCGCCCGCCTGCAACACGCCGGCATTGCTCACGTCGCCGGTCTGGTTGAGCGTGAAGGTGCCCGCGGCAAGCCACTGTGCACCCGCCGCATTCGTCAGCGCGGTGCCGGACGACGCGGCGTTGCCATTGATGTTGATCGCGCCCGCGTTGCCCAGCGTGGTGGCCGAGAAGGCCGCGTCGCTGCCACTTTGGATTTGCCCTCCGGCTTGGTTGTCGAACGAGCCTGCCGACAGGTTGAAGACTTGGCCACTGACCAGTACGCCGCCGTTCCGTGCCGCACCACCCGCCTGAAGTTGCAGGTTGCGCTGTGCGCTGAGCGTGCCGGTGTTGGCGAGGCTCGCGGCCTGCAGCGCGATGTCGGCCTGATCGGATTGCAACGTGCCGCTGTTGGTGAAGCCGCCGGCGAGGGTGATCGCGTTGCCCTGCCGGGCCTCGATGCTGCCTGCATTGGCCAGCGAGGCCGCCGTCACCACGACGTTCCGGCTGCCGTAGATGGCGCCACCACCCTGGTTGGCGAAGCCGCCGCTCAACGCGGCCGTCCATGCGCCGTCGAGGGCGTACAGCTTGCCGCTGTTCGTCAGCGCATCGCCGCGGAGACCCAGGGTGCTGCCTGCTTGCACGATGCCGGCGGTGTTCAGGCTCGACGCCGCCAGCGTCACGGCACCCTCGGCAACCAAGGTGCCGGTGCTGGTCAGGGTGGTGGCGACGTTCAACGCCGCATCGCCGCCGACCGCCAGGCTACCGGTGTTTTCAAGGCTGCCGGCGGTCAGGTTGAAGTTGCCGGCATCCACGGCAAGGCTGCCGCTGTTGGTGGCGCCGCCGCCGACCTGCAGCGCCATGCCCTGCGCCGACTCCAGCTTGCCGGCGTTGGCAAACGCAGCGCCGGACAGGTTGATCGGCCCGCTGGCGTACACGGTGCTGCCGGCGGAGCCGGTGATCGCACCCTGCGCCTGCACGGTGAACGCGCCGCCTTGCGCTTCGATCTCGCCGCCGTTGGCCACCGCGCCCGTGGCGGAAAGCGTGATCGCGTGGTTGCCGTAGAGCACGCCCTGGTTGGTGAAATCGCCACTGCCGAGGTCGACGGCTCCGCCGGCGGGCAAGCGTGCCTTGGTTGGCCAGCGCTTGCGCAGCCCGAATCGTGAGGTTGCCGGTGGCAGTGGTCTTGCCGCCCAGCACGACCTGACCGGCACTGGTCAGTGTCAGGTCGCCGCTGCCGGCAATGATCTCGCCGCGGCTGTTGACGCCCAGGCCCACCTCGGTGCCGACCAGACGGATGGCATTGGCATACATGCCGCCCAGCGCCGAGACATCGAGCGCCACGTTCGGCGTTGCCCCGGTGGGGCTCAGCGGCTGAGTGGCAAGCGTGGTGAAGTCGATCCGGTTGGGGCCGGTGACGACGTTGAGCCGATGTGCCCACACGCCGGCGTTGATCGCCACGGCGCGCGCAAGCAGATCCACCTGATCGGTGGTGGCGGCAGGCAGGCCCGGCCCGTCGATGGTGATCGTGCCGCCGGTCACCGCCAGGCCGCTGAGCGAGCCATCGCCGGCAAACAAGGGCCGGCCGGTGGTCAACGTGCCGCGCGGCGCATTGATGAAGCCGCAGCCGTTGCAGCTGATGCCGTTGGGGTTGGCCACCACCACCTGTGCGGCGCGGCCGGCCACTTCCATGGCACCGTTCAACTGGCTCGGCGTGGTGGAGGTCACTTCGTTGAGGATCAGCGATGCCGCCTGGCCGATGCCAAGGTTGGCATTGCCGCCGATGTAGCCGGCCAGTTGCGTATTGCTGATGCCGGCGCTGTTGTTGAGGATGAGACCGTTGCTGCCGACGTTGAACTGTTGATAGGTGTTGTGCGACAGCCCGGCACCGTTGGGTGCGGCGATGTCGACCACCGGCACGCCGTTGGGCGCGGCAATGACGCTGGTGCGCGTGCCGCCGTCGGCAACGGTTTGCGCCTGTGCCAGCGGCCCGCCGAGCGCCAGGCTCAATGCGGCCCACAACGCATGCCGACGCAGGGAACGCCGCCAGGCGACGCGACCCATCGAGGTACCCCTGGTCTTGTGCGGTTGCGCGTGCTGCATGGTGATGCTCCCTGATGAAATCTGTCGCACCGACGCGAGACATGGCCGCGCCCGGCGGCGCCATGCGGGTCAGTAGGTGTAAATCCATTGCATGCCGGCGCTCGGGCGACGCACCGGAAAACCGTGCGGCGCCGCAAGCGGCCAACCGGCGAACACATCCCAGGCCAAGCCGTAGCGCGCGCCACGTATGCCGACCACGGCACCGCTCAAGCGGTGGCTGCCGAAGCCGCGCAAGGCGTCGCCGCCGACCCGGCCCAGGTCCACGCCGCCATAAAGCTGGGCGCTGCTGCCACCCAGCGGCAAGCTGAGTGTGTTGCGCCAGTAGTAGCCATGCCGGCCGGCGAGCGCACTGTTGCCGTCGTACCCGCGCACCGTGTAGCGGCCGCCGATGGCCAAATCGTCCTCGGCATAGAGCGTGTCGCCGGTGGCCTGCACGCGCAGCTCGGAAAGCCACGCCAACGGTACGGAAAACACCTGGAACGGTGTGCTCAGGCCAGCGTCCAGCGTGGCAAAGCCGTAGCGGTTGCTGGGACCGCCTGCAACACTGGGTCGCCATTGCCCGCCCAGCCACGGCACCCCCCAGCGATAGGCAAGGCGCAGGTCGAGTTGTGAGCGGCCGAGGTAGCGGCGCTGGATCAGCGCCAGTTCTGCCGAGGTCACCTGCCGATGCTGGGTCTGGATCTGCACGCTGTCGATGTAGCTGCGTTCGCCGCGCGTGGTGAGCGTCGCTTCCAGCGCGGTGCGGCTGTGCGCATCGCGATGCAGCAGGCGCGTGGCGCTGGTGGACGTGGTGTTCGAGGTCCCGGTGTAGGCAAACCACTGCACCGCGCCGTAGATCGTCTGCCGATAGCCGTAGCGCATGGACGCCAGGGCAAAGGTCCAGTTGCCCCACGGCACGCTGTACTGGAAACGGCTGCCATGGGTGCCCTGGCTGCGGCTGAGGTCCCCGAGGCTGTGGGTATAGCCGACGCTCAGCAGATCGTTGATGCCCAACGGCTGATCGATAGCGAGGGTGAGGCCGCCCTGTTCCTTGCCGGTGCTGTCGGCACCACTGTCATCGAGATTGGCGACGACGCGCCAGCGCTTGCCGCGCGTGACGGTGAGCACCAGGTCGGAGGTGCCCGGACGCGCGCCGGGAGCGATGTCGATCTTCGCGTCCTGCGCGGGCACGCGCTTGAGCTGTTCAAGGCCTTGTTCGATCGCACGCAGGTTCAGCACGTCGCCGGGACGGATCGGCAAGGCGCTGCGCCAGTCCACCGCGGCCGAACCCGGCGCAAGACGCACCGCCGCAACCGTGCCGGCCAGCAGCACCACACGCAGATGGCCGGTGGCGAGGTTCTGCTCCGGAACCACCAAGCGGCTGGTGACATAGCCGCGGGCCAGCAGCAAATCCGATGCCCGGTGCGCCAGCAGGCGCAATCCCTGCTGCCCGAGGCAACGATGGCGATAGCCGTCGAGATACTTCTGCAGAAAGCCGAAGCCCTCGCGATGTGCACCTTCCAGCCGCACTGTGTCGACGCGGAAACACGGGGTTTCCGCCGGAACCGTCGTCAGGTGGTAATCGCTCCCCGCCGCGGTCGGCAACCGCACGTCCGGCGCGAGGCGCAACGCCTCGCGCTGTTGTGCCTGCTGCCGCGCGCCCTCGTGCTGCGCCTGCTGAACCGAAGCCGTTTGCGCCCACGACGCGGGCGCAGCCGCACTGGCCGCCACCGCAAGCACCCATACCCCTGTGCGATACCACGCGCACACACCCGTACGGCGCGTACCGTCGTTGCTCATCACCATCCTGTGACCCTTCCCGCCCGTCGAAATCCGGTTTCCTACCACCCTTGGTGCGGACCGACGCGATCATAGCCACCACCCGTGCGTGGCGTACAGGACTTGCACCACATCTGGCTGTAGGCGCTGGGCTAACGCTCAGCGTGAAGTCCGCAAGTACGCCGGGCTCCCCGGCGGCGCCGGCGGGGGTGCGCAGCCGTAGCGCTCGACGGTGGCGGTGATCGCATCGGGATCGACGTGGTGCGCGATGCGTTCGCGGGCAGTCATGCCGCGCCAGGCATCGACGTCCACGCAGTGCGGGTCGACTGCACCGGCCAAGGTGCCGATGAAGCGCACGACGCCGGCGGCGCCCTGGGTGCGCGGGTCGGCCATGGCGATCAGTGGCGCACCATGCGCCGGCTCGCGACTGCCCGGCAGGCGTGGACGCGAGTGTTGCCATTCCGGTGCGGCAAGGCGGCGGCGGCCGGGCACGTAATCGGGCGCAGGCAACGGTGTAGAAAGCGGATGCGCAGCGGGCACCGCGACGAACGGCCTCGTGCTGGCGGATGCGGCAACCGGCGCCACCGCCTGCACCGTGCGGATTGCACGGGTCGCACGCGCCCGGGTTACCGACTTTGCGCGCGCCACTGCCGTGGCCGGTGCCGGATGCCGCGGCATCGCCGGCATCCGGAGTAGCCAGCGCACCTGCAAGGCACTGCGAGTATCCACGGCCACTCGCCCTGCCGACCGCTGCCGAAATGCCGCAGGCCTCAGCAGCAACATCAACAGCCCGGCATGCCATGCCACGACGACTGCCACGGCCACCGCGCGTCGGGCAGACAGCCCTTCGCGGATTCGATCAACCCGAGCAAACCCGATGGCGTTCGATATGCGGCGGCCCACCTTCCCTGTGCTGGCAAGACGTGCAGCAGACCGGTCAGCCGCCACTTGGTTCCCACCGCGCACGGGATCAACGTTCCGGTTGAGCCGCCCCCGCATTCGCCACCCGTGCGCAGGCACTTCCACCCGGTGCACGCGGGTTGTCGTCAACCGGCAGCGCCACGGCGTGGTGTACCCTCCCCGCTTCCGTTTGCGCGGGTGTCGCGATGATCTACGTGCTGCTGGCCGCAGTGTGCAGCGTGCTGGTGTCGGTGCTGCTCAAGCTGGCGAAACGGCACGGTGTGGATGTGCCGCAGGCGGTGGCGTGGAACTACGTGGTCGCGGCACTGCTTGCCGCGTGGCTGCTGGCGCCCTCGCTGGCGCCGCTGCGCACGCCGGCCACCCCTTGGCCGGCGTTGGTGGCACTCGCGCTGTTGCTGCCGACGATCTTTGTGGCGCTGGGCGCCTCGGTGCGGCACGCCGGCATCGTGCGCTCCGATGCCGCGCAGCGGTTGTCGCTACTGCTTTCGCTGATCGCGGCGTTTGTGTTGTTCGGCGAACGGCTGGACGGCTGGAAGCTCGCCGGCTGCGGGCTTGGCCTTGCCGCGCTGATCGGCATGGTGTGGCGCCACGGGCATCCCCGCAGCGACGGACGGGCGGCGTGGGTCTGGCCGCTCACGGTATTCGTCGGTTTTGCCGCGATCGACGTGCTGTTCAAGCGCGTGGCCGCCGCCGGCGTACCGCTCGGCAGTGCGTTGCTGGCCATGTTCACGCTGGCGTTGCCGGTGGCCTTTGCGCTGGCGGCCTGGCACTCGCGCGGACGCTTCAACCGGCGCAGCGCCCTTGGCGGGGCGGCACTCGGTGCCTGCAATTTCGGCAACATCCTGTATTACCTCAAGGCGCATCGCGCACTGCCGGAGCATCCGGCGCTGGTGTTTGCCAGCATGAATCTCGGCGTGGTGATGCTTGGCGCGCTGGCCGGCGTGCTGGTGTTTCGCGAACGTCTGAGCCGGCTGAACCTGGCCGGCGTCGCGCTGGCGCTGGTCGCCATCGGGCTGCTCACCCGCGGTTGAGCGCGGCGAATGGCGCGGGTGCTTTGCCTGGCTCCGCACCCAATGCGGTCAGGCGCCTGCCGCTCCGCCGCCGGCGCCTGCACCGGGCCGAACGCCGGCAAACCGCGGTCCAACCCGAAAAAGTCCTAGCGACAGCGTGAATCGTTTGGCCCTATAAACGGCCATACGCGATTTTTTTCACTGGTCTGCTTGCGCGATTGCTGCGGTGCAGTATATTCAATGATGCCGCAGCTTCCCTTGGAAGAAGAGATATGAGCCACCCGCATGCCCAGGGCCTGTACGACCCGCGCTTCGAGCACGACGCCTGCGGCGTCGGTTTTGTCGCCCACATCAAGGGGCACAAAAGCCACGCCATCATCGACCAGGGGCTCGCGATCCTGAAGAACCTCAACCATCGCGGCGCGGTGGGGGCCGACCCGCTGATGGGCGATGGCGCCGGCATCCTCATCCAGATCCCCGATGCGCTGTATCGCGAGGAGCTTGCGCTGCAGGGCATCACCCTGCCGCCGCCGGGCGAATACGGCGTGGGCATGATCTTCCTGCCGAAGGAAAAGGCTGCGCGGCTGGCATGCGAACAAGAGCTGGAGCGCAAGGTCAAGGCCGAGGGCCAGGTGCTGCTCGGCTGGCGCGACGTGCCGGTCGACCATGCGATGGAAATGTCGCCCACGGTCAAGGCGAAGGAGCCGGTGATCCGCCAGATCTTCATCGGCCGCGGGCCGGACGTGATGGTGCCCGACGCGCTCGAGCGCAAACTCTACGTGATCCGCAAGACTGCCAGCCATGCGATCCGCGCGCTCGACCTGAAGTACGGCGGCGAGTACTTCGTCACCTCGATGTCGACCCGCACCGTGGTCTACAAGGGCCTCCTGCTCTCTACCCAGGTGGGCCGCTACTACCGCGACCTGGCCGACCCGCGCGCGGTCTCCGCGCTGGCGCTGGTGCACCAGCGCTTCTCCACCAACACCTTCCCCGAGTGGGAGCTGGCGCATCCCTACCGCATGATCGCCCACAACGGCGAGATCAACACGGTCAAGGGCAACGTCAACTGGATCAACGCGCGCACCGGCGCGATTTCCTCCGCGGTGCTCGGCGACGACCTGCCGAAGCTGTGGCCGCTGATCTACCCCGGCCAGTCCGATACCGCCTCGTTCGACAACTGCCTCGAACTGCTGACCATGGCGGGCTATCCGCTCGCCCACGCGATGATGATGATGATTCCGGAGGCGTGGGAGCAGCACACGCTGATGGACGCCAACCGCCGCGCGTTCTACGAGTACCACGCGGCGATGATGGAGCCGTGGGACGGCCCGGCGGCGATCGCCTTTACCGACGGGCGCCAGGTCGGCGCCACGCTCGACCGCAACGGCCTGCGCCCGGCGCGCTACGTCATCACCGACGACGATCTGGTCGTGCTCGCCTCCGAGGCTGGCGTGCTGCCGGTCCCGGAGTCGCGCATCGTCAAGAAATGGCGCCTGCAGCCAGGCAAGATGCTGCTGATCGACATGGCTGCCGGGCGCATCATCGACGACCAGGAGATCAAGGATCAGCTCGCCAACGCGCGCCCGTACAAGCAATGGATCAAGCGCATCAGCGTGCGTCTGGACGACCTCGTCGCGCCACGCCCGGAGCCGCGCAGCGAGGCGAGCCTGCTGGATGCCCAGCAGGCGTTCGGCTTCACCATGGAGGATCTCAAGTTCCAGCTGCTGCCGATGGCGGAAAACGGCCAGGAAGCGCTCGGTTCGATGGGCAACGACACGCCGCTGGCGGTGCTGTCGTCGAAGAACCGCTCGCTGTACGACTATTTCCGGCAAACCTTCGCGCAGATCACCAACCCCGCGATCGACCCGATCCGCGAACAGCTGGTGATGAGCCTGACCTCGTTCATCGGGCCCAAGCCGAACCTGCTGGACATCAACAACATCAACCCGCCGCTGCGGCTGGAAGTGACCCAGCCGGTGCTCGGCTTTGCCGACATGGCGAAGCTGCGCAAGATCGCGCGCTACTCCAAGAACAAGTTCCGCAGCCACACGCTGGACATCACCTACCCGGTGGCCTGGGGCGCGGCCGGCATCGAGGCGCGGCTGGCTTCGTTGTGCGCGCAGGCGGTGGATGCGATCAAGCAGGGCCACAACATCCTCATCGTGTCGGATCGCCAGGCCGACCGCGAGCGGGTGGCGATCCCCGCGCTGCTCGCCACCTCGGCGGTGCACCAGCACCTGGTGGCGCGCGGCCTGCGCACCTCGACCGGCCTGGTGGTGGAGACCGGCTCGGCGCGCGAGGTGCACCACTTTGCGCTGCTCGCCGGCTACGGCGCCGAGGCGATCCACCCCTACCTCGCGATGGAAACGCTCGAACGCCATTACGCCGATGCGCCGAACGGCGTCACCGCCGACAAGGCGATCGCGCATTACGTCAAGGCGATCAACAAGGGCTTGCAGAAGGTGATGTCCAAGATGGGCATCAGCACCTACATGTCCTACACCGGCGCGCAGATTTTCGAGGCGGTGGGTCTGTCGCGCGAGCTGGTGGACAAGTACTTCACCGGCACCACGTCGAACATCGAAGGCATCGGCCTGTTCCAGCTCGCCGAAGAAGCCTTGCAGCAGCACGCGGCCGCGTGGGGCGACGACCCGACGCTCGCCGATGCGCTCGCCGACGGCGGCGACTACGCCTGGCGCGTGCAGGGCGAGGAACACATGTGGACGCCCGACGCGATCGCGAAACTGCAGCACGCGACGCGCGCCAACAACCCGCACGACTACCAGGAATACTCCGACATCATCAACGACCAGACGCGCCGGCACATGACGCTGCGCGGGCTGTTCGAGTTCAAGTTCAACACCGACGGCCCACTGCCGATCGACGAGGTGGAACCGGTCGAAAACATCCTCAAGCGCTTCGCCACCGGCGCGATGTCGCTCGGCTCGATCTCCACCGAGGCGCACACCTCGCTCGCGGTGGCAATGAACCGCATCGGCGGCAAGTCGAACACCGGCGAAGGCGGCGAGGACGCGGCACGCTACCGGCGCGAGATGCGCGGCGACACCATCAAGGAAGGCGAGACGCTGGCCGAGATCCTCGGCAAGCAGAACATCGTGCGCGATCTCACGCTGAAGGCCGGCGACTCGCTGCGCTCGCGCATCAAGCAAGTGGCCTCCGGGCGCTTCGGCGTCACCGCGGCGTATCTGGTTTCCGCCGACCAGATCCAGATCAAGATCGCGCAGGGCGCGAAGCCCGGCGAGGGCGGCCAGTTGCCGGGTCACAAAGTATCGCCGTACATCGCCAAGCTGCGCCACTCGGTGCCCGGCGTAGGGCTCATCTCGCCGCCGCCGCACCATGACATCTATTCCATCGAAGACCTCGCCCAGCTCATCCATGACCTGAAGAGCTGCAACCCGCAGGCCGACGTGTCGGTGAAGCTGGTTTCGGAAGTGGGCGTGGGCACGGTCGCGGCCGGCGTCGCCAAGGCCAAGGCCGACCACATCGTGATTGCCGGCCACGACGGCGGCACCGGCGCCTCGCCGTGGTCGTCGATCCGCCACGCCGGCTCGGCATGGGAGCTGGGCTTGGCCGAAACCCAGCAAACGCTGGTGCTGAACCGCCTGCGCGGCCGCGTGTGCGTGCAGGCGGACGGCCAGATGAAAACCGGCCGCGACGTGGTGGTTGCCGCACTGCTCGGCGCCGACGAGTTCGGTTTCGCCACCGCACCGCTGGTCACCCAGGGCTGCATCCAGATGCGCAAGGGGCAGTTGAACACCTGCCCCACCGGCATCGCCACGCAGAACCCCGAGCTGCGCCGGCGCTTCAACGGCAAGCCCGAATACGTGGTCAATTACTTCTTTTTCGTGGCCGAGGAAGTGCGCCAATTGATGGCCAAGCTCGGCTTCCGCAAGTTCGACGACATGATCGGCCGCGCCGATCTCCTGGACACCCGCGTCGGCATCGAGCACTGGAAGGCGCGCGGGCTGGATTTCTCGCGCGTGTTCCATCGCCCGCAGGTACCGGAAGGCACTGCGTGGCGGCACGTGGAATACCAGGATCACCAGCTCGGCGGCGCCCTCGACCACGCGCTGATCGACAAGGCGAAGGCCGCGCTCGAACACGGCGAGAAAACCAGCTTCATCGTCGACATCCGCAACGCCAACCGCAGCGTGGGCGCGATGCTCTCCGGCGTGCTGGCGCGCGTGCACGGCCAGGCCGGCCTGCCGGACGACACCATCCACGTGCAGATGAGCGGCACCGCCGGACAAAGCTTTGGCGCATTCCTCGCCCACGGCATCACCTTCGATCTCGTCGGCCAGGCCAACGACTACGTCGGCAAAGGGCTTTCCGGCGGCCGCATCATCGTGCGCTCGCCGAACGACTTCCACGGGTTCGGCCCGGACCACATCATCGCCGGCAACACGCTGCTCTATGGCGCCACCAGCGGCGAGGCGTATTTCAACGGCGTGGCCGGCGAGCGTTTCGCGGTGCGCAACTCCGGCGCGATCACGGTGGTCGAGGGCGTCGGCGACCACGGCTGCGAATACATGACCGGTGGCACCGTGGTTGTGCTCGGCGAAACCGGGCGCAACTTCGCGGCCGGCATGTCCGGCGGCGTCGCCTACGTGTACGACCCGCACAACCAGTTCGAGGCGCGTTGCAACCTGGCCATGGTCGCGCTCGAACCGGTGCTTTCCGGCGTGGAACAAGGTGTGCGCGTGGAACGTGCGCAGTGGCACCGCATCGGCGGCAGCCTGGCGGCAGCGGAAACCGACGAGGCGATCCTGCGCCGGCTGCTGGAGGCGCACTTCCGCTACACCGGCAGCTTCCGCGCCAAGGAAATCCTCGCCGACTGGCCGACGATGCGCGGTCGCTTCATCAAGGTGATGCCGACCGACTACCGGCGCGCGCTGATCGAAGTCGCTGCCGTTCGCGCAGCTGCCACCACCACCGTCTGAGGGCCACGCCATGGGCAAGATCACCGGCTTTCTCGAAATCCCGCGCCAGCCCGAGCCGATCCGGCCGATCGCCGAGCGCAAGCAGGATTTCCACGAATTCGTCGCCGAGATGGACGACGAGACCGCGCGCAAACAGGCCGCGCGCTGCATGGATTGCGGCATCCCGTTCTGCCACAACGGCTGCCCGGTCAACAACAAGATCTCGGACTGGAACGACCTCGTCTACAAGGCCGACTGGAAGCGCGCGCTCGACTCGCTGCTGTCCACCAACAACTTCCCCGAGTTCACCGGGCGCATCTGCCCGGCGCCGTGCGAAGCCGCATGCACGCTGGGGCTGTCCGCCGACCCGGTGGGCATCAAGTCGATCGAGCACAAGATCATCGACAAGGGTTGGGAGGAAGGCTGGGTGGTGCCGCAGCGCGCCGCGGTCAAGACCGGCAAGCGCGTCGCCGTGGTCGGTTCCGGCCCGGCCGGGCTCGCCTGCGCACAGCAGCTGGCGCGCGTCGGCCACGCCGTCACCGTGTTCGAGAAGAACGACCGCATCGGCGGCCTGATGCGCTACGGCATCCCCGATTTCAAGCTGGAAAAGACCCACATCGACCGCCGCATCGACCAGATGCAAAAAGAAGACGTGGTGTTCCGCACCAACGTCTACATCGGCAACCCCGAGGACGCGATGGGCTTCTGCCAGCCGCAGACCGTCACCCCGGCCGAGCTCGAACGCGAGTTCGACGCGGTGGTGCTCTCCGGCGGCTCGGAAACCCCGCGCGACCTGCCGGTGCCCGGCCGCGAATTGAACGGCGTGCACTTTGCGCTGGATTTCCTGCCGCAGCAGAATCGGGTCGACGCCGGCGAAACGCTCGAGGACCAGATCCTCGCCACCGGCAAGCCGGTGATCGTGATCGGCGGCGGCGACACCGGCTCGGACTGCGTCGGCACCTCCAACCGCCAGGGCTGCACCGGCGTCACCCAGTTCGAGCTGATGCCGCGCCCGCCGGCGCAGGAAAACAAGCTGCTGACCTGGCCGTACTGGCCGCTCAAGCTGCGTACCTCCAGCTCGCACGAGGAAGGCTGCGAGCGCGACTGGAAGGTGGGCACCAAGCGCTTCAACGACGACGGCCACGGCAACGTCAAGAGCCTCACCGCCGTGCGCCTCGAATTCCACGGCCGCGAGTTCAAGGAGCTGCCGGATACGGAGTTCGAGATTCCGGCGCAACTGGTGCTGCTGGCGATGGGCTTCGTCTCGCCCCGGCAAAAAGTGCTCGACGCCTTCGGCGTGGCCAAGGACAAGCGCGGCAATGCCAAGGCCATCAGCGAGGGCGTGAACCCGTACCACACCAGCGTGCCGCGCGTGTTCACCGCCGGCGACATGCGTCGCGGCCAGTCGCTGGTGGTGTGGGCGATCCGCGAAGGCCGCCAATGCGCCCGCGCGGTGGACGAGTTCCTGATGGGCACGAGCGTGCTGCCGCGCTGAGTTCGTCCGCAAGATCGGCGAGTCCGTGGAAAGCGGCGACCAACGGTTGCCGCGATCGGTGATACCGCCGTGTTGCACCCTGCCGGCGCCGGGACACACGGCGCCGCGACGTCCAGCAGACGTGCGCGGACGGCGCCTTCCCGCACCCCCGACGATGCCCGGCGACTCGGGTGGCTCCGGCCACGACAACCCGGAGCCCGCCGCCTTCGCGCCTCAGGTATCGCGCACGATCAGGCGGGCGGGAAGCATCTGTGACGGCGCGGGGTTGCCGTCGATCAGCGCGAGCACCTTGCGCGCCAGCAGCACGCCGCCTTCCTGCCAATCCTGTTCGACGCTGGAAGCGGCGGCAAAAAGCCCGCGCCATGCGGGGTGTTGTCGTAGCCGACGACGGAGACGTCGTTGGGCACGCCAATGCCCAGCTCGACCAGGGCGCGAATGGCGCCCATCGCCAACAGGTCGCTGCCGGCGAAGATGGCGTCGAACTTGAGCTTGCGCCGGGCCAGCGAGCGGACGACCTTGGCGCCCGCCTCGAGCGTCCAGCCGGCCGGCGGCATCACGGTGGGTTCCAGTTGCTGCTTGGCAAGCTCGGCGGCAAACCCGTGCAGGCGCTGCGCCATCTCCGGGTGCTCGACATTGCCGATGAACACCGGGTGGCGACGGCCCAGCGACAGGAACCGCGCCGCGACGCTCGCGCCGCCCTGCTGGTTGTCGCTGCCGACGACGACGTGGCGATCGTCGGTCGATTCCGCGCCCCAGACCACCATCGGCAGGCCCAGGCGCTCGTATTGCGATTCGGCTTTGCCGCGTTCGCCCTGACCCAGCAGGATCAGCCCATCGGCGGTCTGGATGGTGGCATTGGCGATGCCCTGACGGGTGGTGAGCAGCACGCTGTACCCGGCCGAGGTCAGCTCCTGCGAGATACCGCCCAGCAGGGCCAGCGGGTACGGATCCCACATGGTGCGGTTGCTCGACGGCTGCATCTCGACAATCACCGCCACCGTCTTGCTGCGCCGCAGGCGCAAATTGCGCGCACTGACATTGAGCCGATAGCCCTGCTGGTGAGCGAGCGCCTGCAGCCGCTCGCGCGTCTTGCGCGCCACCAGCGGACTGTCGGCCAGCGCCCGCGAGATGGTGATCTTGGACACCCCCGCCAGCCGGGCCAGATCGGCCATGGTCGGGGTGGCCGCGGCAACAACGGTCGGCTTCTTCCTGGTTGGACTCACGGCTCCACGGCTCCCGGTATCAGCGTCGACCATCGCCTCGGCGGCGAGGCCACAGTGTCGCCGCGTACCCGCCTCCGTTCAACATGAGAAGTGCGGAGAAGGTCGTTGCAAAGCCAATGTTACCGATATCTTGATATCGGTAACATTGGCTCGTATGCTCGCCTTCGTCGGCGCCGGCTGCGCTGTATCCGAAGGGGCAACACGGCTGATGGTCGACCAAGGCACCCACTCCGCCAACACCACGGCAGCCACTCCGGCAACCGATGCGTGGCGGCTGCACCGCCGCGATGGCGGGCCAATGGATCGCGCGGTCAACGAAAGCCTGTTTGTGCTCGCCAACGGCACGCTCGGCGTACGCGCTGGCAGCGAAGAAGGCAGCAGCCCGACGCAAGCGTGTTTTCTCGTCGGGGTGTGGGAACGCTCGCCCATCCATTACCACGAGCGCTTCACCGGGTTTGCCGCGCACACCGACACGCGCCTGCCCGTGGCCGACGCCAGCCGCATCCGGTTGTGGCTTGGCAACGAACGGGTCGACCCGGATGCGGACCCCGCGCCCGCGAGTGAACGCGAACTCGACCTGCGCCACGGCAGCTACCGGCGCACCCTGCGCTGGCAGGCGGCGGCCGGCGGTGCGGTGGAGATCACCGCCGAGCGGGTGGTGCCGCTGGACCAGCCGGCCTTGCTGGCGATTCGCTATCGCGTGCGCTCGCTGGATTATCGCGGGCCGATCCGACTGGAATCGGCGATCGACACCGCGCGCAACGCCACCACCCAAGGCGACGACCCGCGCGTGGGGGCGGCGGTGGACGGCGGGCTTGCCACCCATGCCAGCGCAGCCGACACGGCCGGTGCGTGGGTGGCGCAGCATACCCGCCACAGCGCGATCCGGCTCGTCTGCGCGCAGGCGCACGGGCTATCCAGCACCAGCCATCTCGTTGCCGGCGAAGCAAGCACCTCCGCTGCCGGCGTATGCCAGACATTCCACGGCGAACTTGCACCGGGCACCTGCGTGGTGCTCGACAAGTTCGCAACCTGGAC
This sequence comes from Rhodanobacter sp., assembly GCA_004298045.1. Taxonomy (GTDB): domain Bacteria; phylum Pseudomonadota; class Gammaproteobacteria; order Xanthomonadales; family Rhodanobacteraceae; genus Rhodanobacter_A. The sequence continues at coordinate 110,269 of SCRM01000015.1, forward strand.
GTGGTCCGAACCAGGTGCCAACGCGGAAACGGACCCTGTTCTGCTGACCGATGCCAGGGCGGCGTTGGCCACGGCCGGACAAGCGGGCTTCCCCTCCCTGCTTGCCGGCCAGGCGGAACGGTTTCGCCAGTTGTGGGAGCGCGCCGACCTGGCCATCGACGGGCCGGCGGAAGTGGAACAAGCGCTGCGTTTCAACCTGTTCCAGCTGTTTCAGTCCGGCAGCCGCAGCGACGGGTTCAGCACCGCCGCCAAGGGCCTGACCGGCGAAGGCTACGAGGGCCACGTTTTCTGGGATACCGAGGCGTTCGTGCTGCCGGCGCTGACCCAGGTGGCGCCGGACATGGCGCGCCACCTGCTGGCGTGGCGCTACCGCACGCTGGACCAGGCGCGCGCCCACGCCCGCGAGCTGGACCACCCGCGCGGTGCGCTGTACCCGTGGCGCACGATCAGCGGCAACGAGTGCTCGGCGTACTTTCCCGGCGGTTCCGCGCAGTACCACATCAACGCCGCCATCGCGTGGGCGATCCGCTGGTACGTCACGGTGACGGGCGACGAGGCGTTCCTGCGCCAGATGGGCGCGGAGATGCTGTTCGAGACGGCACGCATCTGGATCGCCATCGGCCACCACGATGCCCGCCGCGGCGGTGCGTTCTGCCTGTGCGAGGTCACCGGCCCGGACGAGTACTCGGCGCTGGTCAACAACAACCACTACACCAACCGCATGGCGCAACAGCACCTGCGCGACGCGGTCGCCACCGCGGACTGGCTGGCCGGGCACTTCCCCTCCGACTACGCCAACCTGGTTGGCCGCATCGGGCTCGGGCCGGACGAAATCGCCGCCTGGCAACGCGCCGCCGACACGATGTATCTGCCGGTCGACACCGCGCTGGGCGTGTTCCCGCAGGATGACGGTTTTCTCGACAAGCCGCGCCTTCCCGATGCCGACATGCGCAATGCGGCGTTGCGCCCGCTGCTGCTGCACCGCCACCCGCTGAGCCTTTATCGCCACCAGGTGTGCAAGCAGGCCGACGTCGTGCTGGCGCTGACGCTGGCGGGCACTGCGATCCATCCCGCCGCCAAGCGCCGCAACTTCGACTATTACGAGCCGCTCACGCTGCACGACTCCACGTTGTCGGCTTCGACGTTTTCCGTGGTGGCCAGCGAGGTCGGATACGACGCCAAGGCGTACCGGTATTTCCTCGATACCTTGCGCGTCGATCTGGACGACTCGCACGGCAATGCCGCACACGGCCTGCACATGGCCGCCATGGCCGGCAGCTGGCTGGCGCTGGTGTGGGGCTTCGGCGGGCTGCGCGTACGCGATGGCCATCTGCACCTGGCGCCGCGCCTGCCCGCGGCCTGGCGCGGTTGCCGTTTCGCGGTGGTTTGGCATGCCACGCGCCTGCGCATCGAGATCACCGCCACCGAAGCGCGCTACACCCTGCTGCAAGGCGCAGCGCTGGCCTTCCATCACTACCGGCAGGCGCGGCATCTGGAACGCGGCCAGACCCTGGCGCTGCCGATCCCCCCCTTCGCGCTCCCTGCCCTGCAAGCCGTGGTGTTCGATCTCGACGGCGTGCTGGCCGACACCGCGGTGCTGCACCGCACGGCATGGCAAGCCCTGGCCGGGGAAATCGGCGCGCCCTTCGACGAGGCCATCGCCGAGCGCATGAAAGGCGTCGACCGCATGGGCTCGCTGGAGATCCTGCTGGAGCGCGCGCCGCGCCATTACGACGATGCGGGAAAGGCGGCACTGGCCGCGCGCAAAAACGCGCGCTACGTCGAGCAGGTGGAGGCGCTCACGCCGGACAACCTCTTGCCGGGCGCACGTCGCGCGCTGGCGTCGGTGCGCGCCGCCGGCCTCAAGCTGGCGCTCGCATCGGCCAGCCGCAACGCGCCCCTGCTGCTGCAACACCTGGCGCTCGAGGGCGCGTTCGACTACGTGGTCGACGCGCGCCGCATCCGCCATTCCAAGCCGCACCCCGAAATCTTTCTCGCCGCCGCCAAGGGCCTGGGGCTAGCGCCCGAGGCTTGTATCGGTGTCGAGGATGCCCGCGCCGGCATTGCCGGTATCCACGCCGCCGGCATGCTGGCCGTGGGTATCGGCAATGCGAAGCAGCTGTTTGAAGCAGACGTGTTGTTGCCGAATATCGCCGCGTTCGACATCAACCGCATCACCAAGACAAGCGGCGTTCCGGCACGGCCGATGGCCGACGCCACGACATAAGTTGGTACTCATGGGGAGAACGACAATGAACGCACGATCGATGAAAGGCTTGACGCTGTCCACCGCCATAGCCGCCGCACTGGCAACCGGCGCCGCCTGGGCACAGGACACGCCCGCGGCGCCGAACGCCACCCCGGCCAGCAGCCAGGTCGCCAAGAAAGCGCCCGACACCACCAAGAACGGCAAGCAGGTGCAATCGCTGGATACGGTGGTCGTCACCGGTGCCGCTACCGTCGCTGGCGTCCGCAAGATCGACGCCAGCTATTCCATTACCACCGCCTCGGCCGCACAAATCCAGCAGGACAACCCGCGCAGTGCCGCCGACCTGTTGAAGATGTCGCCCGGCGTATGGCCGGAATCCACCGGCGGCCAGACCGGCGCCAATATCGAGATCGCCGGTTTCCCGGGTGGCGGCGATGCGCCGTTCTACACCAACCAGATCATGGGCACGCCGCTGTACGGCATGCCGTCGTTGTCGTTCTTCGAGCAAAGCTCGATGTTCCGGCTTGACGACACCATCGACCACGTGGAAATTCTGCAGGGTGGCCCTTCGGTGGTGTTCGGCGATGGCCAGATTGGCCTGACCTCCAACTACATTCTCAAGCAGGGCACCGAGCACCCCTCGGGCAGCATCGGCGCCACTGTTGGCACCGGCAATCTGCGCCGCATCGACGGCTTCTACGGCTTCCCGATCGGCAGCAGCGGCAACTGGTTCGGCAGCGTCGGCGGGTTCTACCGCGACAACGACGGCATCCGCGATCCGCAGTTCGCCGCCGACAAGGGTGGCCAGCTGACCGCCACCCTGACCCGCGACTGGGACAACGGCTCGCTGGTGCTGTGGGCGCGCGGCCTGGACGACAAGAATCAGTTCATCACCCCGATTCCGCTGCTGCAGACCAGCGGCCAGGGCACCTTCTCGGCGTACCCCGGCTTCGATCCGCTGACCAGCACCTACTACAGCAAGGCGATGCAACACGTGTACCTCGCCAGCTACCCCGGTGGCGGGATCAACGCGGATCTTGCTGACGGCCGCGGTTCGCAGCTCGGCTTCTTTGGCGCCAACTTCGACTGGGACTTCGGCAACGGCTGGACCATCAGCGACAAGTTCTTGGTGGACGGCGGCAACATGGACACCAACGCGCTGTTCTCGGGTTCCAACCCGCAGACGCTGGCGTCGTGGATGACCGGCAATGGCGTCCCGGCCGGCACCGCGGTCACCGCCGCCTACACCAACGGCACGGGCATCGTCACCGATCCCAATGCCGACGTGATCAGCCAGGGCTGGTGGCATATCCACAAGAACCTGAAGAGCGCGATCAACGATTTCCGCCTCAGCAAGGAATTGTTCGAGGGCAACACGCTGACCGCCGGGGTGTACTTGGCCCATTACACCGACGACGACCGCTGGTCGCTCGGCAACCCGATGCTGATGACCAACACGCCCAACGCCACGCCGATCGCGGTGAGCTACGTGCAGAACGGCCAGACCTATGCGGTGACCGACAAGCAGGGCGTGATCTCCAACGGCGGCTACAACATCACCGAAAACGGCGTGGCCACCAACAAGGCCTTCTACCTGTCCGATACCTGGAAACTGGATGCGTGGATCCTGGACGCGTCGGTGCGCACCGAAAACGAGAACGCGCACAACACGGTGTGCAACCTCAGCAGCGTGAATCTCGACGGCAATGCCAACACGCTCTACGACAACAGCGTCTCGATGTGCAACGGCACCTACTCGCGCACCAACTACAACAAGACCCATACCTCGTGGACGGTCGGTGCCACCTACAAGGTGGCGGACAACCTGTCGGTCTACGCCCGCGCCAACCGCGGTGCGCATTTCAACGGCTTTGACGACCTGCGCGGCAGCAACACCGGCGACACCCCGCCGCTGCTCAAGGTCGAGAACTACGAAGCGGGCTTCAAGTACCAGAATCCGTACGTGAGTTCGGACATCTCGGTCTACCACCGCAACTTCGACGGCCTGAGCTACCAGCCTTCGAGCTTCGGCGTGCCGTTCGGGCCCAAGAAAACCTACGGCTCCACCACCAACGGGCTCAACTTCATCATCACCGCCAGCACGCCGGACAAGATGTTCACCTCGACCTGGTCGGGCGACATCATGCATGGCCATTACACCAACTTCCTCGGCAACGCGGAGTTCGTCGGCTTGGCCACGGCGGACAACCCTTCCGGGATGTTCGTCGGCACCTTCCAGGGCAAGCAGTTGCAGCGCCAGCCGAAATTCCAGATGCGCTGGACGCCGGCGCTGAACCTGCCGGTGGCCGATGGCGCCCTGCGGTTGTGGTTCACGATGGAGTACGTGGGCAACCACACGCAGGACCAGCTGGCCCTGCAGCAACTGGGCAGCTACACCGACTTCAGCCTCGGCGCGCAATATACGTGGCAGAAGCACTGGGTATTCACGCTGCTCGGTTCCAATGTCACCGACACGCTCGGGCTGACCGAGTCGAACTCGCGCATTGCCGGTTCTGGTGCCGGCGCCAACGGGGTGATCCTGGCGCGGCCACTGGAAGGCCATCAGTACACGTTCCAGGCGAAGTACCAGTTCTGACGTCCTGACGCTTCCGCGCAGGGCGATCCGGGCATGCGCCACCCGCCCGGATCGCCCTGCCCGGTGCGCGCCACCGATCCGGGGTGTGCATGAACCGATATCGCACCATCGCCGCACTCGCGTTGACCTACGTGGTCTTCGCGATCCTGCTCAACAGCGTGGGTACGGTGATCCTGCAGTCCATGGCCAGCTTCGGCGTCGACAAGACCCGGGCCAGCCTGCTCGAATTATTCAAGGACCTCACCATTGCGGTGGTGTCCTTCGGCGTGGCCTCGTTTCTGCCGTTGATCGGCTACAAGCGCGCCATGCTGATTGCGCTGACGCTGCTTGGCGGCGCCTGCCTGCTGATGCCGCTGTGGCCGGGGTTTCGCACCACCGAGCTGCTGTTCACCTGCATCGGCGTGTCCTTTGCGCTGGCCAAGGTCGGCGTGTACAGCTCGATTGGCCTGCTGACGACCAACCCCGGCGCACATGGTCGGCTGACCTCCACCATCGAAGGCATGTTCATGCTGGGCGTGCTGGTCGGCAACTGGCTGTTCAGCGCCTTTGTCGACCACGCCAACCCGGCCAACCTCGGGTGGCTCAACGTGTACTGGTGGCTGGCTGGCGCCTGCGCCGCGGTGATCCTGCTGCTGGCGAGTTGCGAGCTGGATGAATCGGCCGCGCACAACGCGCACACCGGCACCCTGTCCGGCTCGCTGGTGGAAATGCTCCAGTTGTTTGCCCGGCCGCTGGTCTACGTGTTCCTGATCTCGGCCTTCCTCTACGTGCTGATCGAACAGAGTTTCTCCACCTGGCTGCCGACGTTCAACAACGAGATCCTCAAGCTGCCCAATGCGATGAGCATCCAGATCGCCAGCATCCTGCCGGCCGCGCTGGCGCTGGGCCGCCTCGGCGCCGGGCAGGCCTTGCGCCGCATGCACTGGTACGTGCTGCTCAACCTCTGCGTCATCGGCATGGGCGTCGTGGTGCTGGCCAGCCTGCCGCTGGCGCGCGGTGTCCTGCCGCGCGCGGATATCGGGTGGTTCAACGCACCCATCGCCGCCTACGTTTTCCCGCTGGTGGGCCTGCTGATGGCACCCATTTATCCGGTCATCAACTCGGTGGTGCTGAGCGCGTTGCCGAAGCCTTCGCACGCCGCGATGACCGGGCTGATCGTGATCTTCTCCGCGCTGGGCGGCACCCTTGGCTCGCGCATCACCGCGATCGTGTTCACCCGCTCCAACGGCATCGACGCGTTCTACTTTTCACTGGTGCCGATGAGCCTGGTGCTGGTGACGCTCTACTTTTTCAAGCGCGAAACCGATCGCGTCCGTCCGCCGGAACCCGTGGTCGGCGTCGCAACGTCCGACTGACGACACGGCCCGGCCACCAACGCCACGCCCACGCAAGGAGTCCGCATGCACCATCGTCTCGTTCGCATCGCCTGCCTCACGCTCGCGACCTTGCTCGCCACCCCGGTCATGGCGGCCGAAGACCCCAGCTTTCTCCTGACCGCGACCAGCGCGGATTTCGGCCATTACTTTCCCGGCTACCTGGCCAACGGCTACTTCTCGGTGATGACCTCGGTGCGCGGCACCGAACCCGACCGCAGCTACATGGTCGCGTTCATGGACTACGACCCGAAGGACATTTCCCGCCCGGCCGCAATCCCGGGCTGGAACGAGGTCGACTACAACCCCGGCGGCGGATGGCTCAACGCGACGCGGCTGGACCCCAAGATCTTTGCCCACTACACGCAGACATTGAACCTGCACGACGCCACGCTGACCACGCGCTACGACTTCAACTACGCGAACAAGTCGACCGGAATCGAGGTGCAGAGCTTCGTCAGCCAGGCCGACCCGCACCTGGCGGCGGTGCGGTTCACCATCACCCCGCACTTCGACGGCGAGGTGACGCTCAGCTTCCCGATCCGGTTGTGGTCGGAACACGCGCCGCGCTTTCCGATCGCCAGCCTGAGCGGGGAGCAGATGATTTCCGCGGTGATCGCCAGTGGGCAAAACCTCGGCAACAAGCCGGTGCCCACGCCGGACCGCGCCGCGGTGTGGTACCCCGGTTACACCCGGGTGCTGGCGGCCAACGGCGACGCGCAGACGCTGACACTGTGGCTGGACGGCCAGGCCAAGCAGGGGCTGGCGATGGCCGAGGCGGCCGCACTGCAACTGCCGGCCGGTCTTGCCGCCAAGGACGTGCACGTCAGCCAAGGGCCGTACAAGCTCTCGCTCGACCTCACCGTGCCGGTTCGATCCGGCCAGCGCTACGCCTTCACCAAATACGTCGCGGTATCGCGCGACGGCTGGGGCGGCGACGCCAAGGCGGATCTCGCCGCTGCCGTGGCCGCCCGCCAGACCGGCTTCGACCCGCTGCTGGCGCGGCACGTTGCGGCGTGGCACCAGCTATGGCAATCCGATCTCGTGGTGGATGGCGACCCGCAGGTGCAGCGCGCGGTGCACTCGGATCTGTACTACCTGCTGGCGAACACCACGGTAGGTACCGCCTGGCCGATGGGCGCCTGCGCGCTCACCCCCAACTACGCCGGCCACGCGTTCTGGGACAGCGATTCGTGGGTGTTCCCTGCACTCCTGCTGTTGCACCCGGAGCGCGCCAAACCGATCGTGATGTTCCGCGACCGCACGATGGCGCCGGCCGCGGCGCGCGCGCGGCACTACGGCGCGAAGGGGCTGATGTACCCGTGGGAATCCGATCCGCAAACCGGCGTCGACAACACGCCACATTTTGCCTACGACGTGTACCGCGAGATCCACGTCAACGCCGACATTGCCATCGCGCAATGGCAGTACTGGCTGGCCACCGGCGACCGCGACTGGCTGCAGCAGTACGGCTGGCCGGTGATCCGCGGCATCGCCGAGTTCTGGGCCAGCCGGGTCACCTACGACCAGGCCCACGACCGCTACGAGATCCTGCACGTCACCTCGCCCGACGAGGCGTACAGCGACGTGCCCAATGACACCTTCACCAATGCCGCCGCGCAAAAGGCGCTGCGCATCGCGGTCACGGCCGCCAAACAGGTGGGCGCCACGCCCGACCCGCAGTGGTCGCGGATTGCCGACAAGATGTATCTCCCGTTCAACGCCGCGGCGCAACGCCATGAAGACTTCGACCCGTCGGTGCCGCACGACAAGATCACCTGGATGGGGTCTTCGCTGGCGTGGTTGATGTACCCCAACCTCGACCTGCCGATGAGCGCCACGGTGCGCCGCAACGACTTCGATTTTCAGCTGCAGGCGCTGCAAACCCACGGCGACGACCCGAATGAAATGATGATGGTGATGCTCGCCGTGGGCGAGGCGGAGCTGGGCAACGGCAAGGCCGCCGGCGACTGGCTGCAGCGCAACCTGGTCGGTTTTCTCAAGCCCCCGTTCAACGTGCGCACCGAAACCGCGGCCAACAACGCCGGCTACATCCTGGCCACTTCCGCCGGCTACATCCAGAGCCTCGTGTATGGCCTGACCGGCCTGCGCATCAACGACAAGGGCCTCGATGCCGCTTATCCACCGGTGCTGCCGCCCAGCTGGAAATCACTCACGCTCAAGCACATCCAGTTTCGCGGCCAGCGCTTCGACATCCGCCTCCAACGCGATGCTGCAGGCAACACGAATTTGATAAAGACAGCGCAGTGAGGCGCCCGACATGACTTCCGACCCCTCGGCTCCCGTGCGCCGCTCGCGCGGGCGAGCCAACCCACCGCGGTAACCGGCAAAGCCCGCCATGTCCACGCCTGCACCCACGCTGCTGGAAGCCCTGCGCCAGGTTGGCAACCTGCTGCAGGCGGGCGGCCTGCAGCGGGCACACGACCAGCTGCGGAGACTCGTCGCGAATCATCCGGACTGCGTGGAAGCCCTGCGCCTGCTCGGTGGCCTGCGCCTCGGGTTTGGCGATGCCGAGGAGGCCGAGCAACTGTTGCGCCGCGCGCTGGCGCTCGACCCGGCGTGGGCGCCGACGCTCGCCACGCTGGGCGAGCTGCTGCTCGCCGCCGGCCGCTACGAAGAGGGCGAGTCCCTGCTGCGCCGCGCGGCGACCAAGTTGCCGTCAGCCGCGCTGCGCCTCGCACGCCATTACAACGATCAGCTGCGCCCGGCTGATGCGCTGTCCACCATCGCTCCGCGGTGTGCCGCCGGCCACGTGGATGCCGCATTTGCCGCGCAGCACGTGGCGGCGCTGGCGGGGCTGGGCCGTGCCGCGGAAGCGGTGGAGTTCTACCGCCATGCAGCGGAAACCGCCGTCGACCAGACCGCCGCCGCGCACGCGCTCGCCATCGCCCTTGCCGCCGCCGGCCAGCATGCCGAAGCCGAGCGCGCCGCCGACCGCGCGCTGGCGCGCGAGCACCCCGATGCCACTGCCTACTTCACCCGTGCCCGCAGCCGGGTGGCGCTGGGCGAGTTCACCCGCGCGGAAGCGGATCTGCGCGACGGCCTGCGGCTGGCGCCGCGCGACGCCGAGGCACACGACCATCTCGCGCGGCTGGTGTGGATGCGCAGCGGCGATCTCGCCACCAGCACCGCGATGCTGGACGCGGCGCTGCGCCGTTTTCCCGGCGAGGAGACCCTGCTCGCCACCAAGGCCGCGATCCTGCAGGGTGCGGGCGATGCGCGCGGCGCCTGGGCCTGCCTCGCCGCTGCCGCGGAGCGCCCGCAGGCCGCGCCCACCCTGCTGGTGCGAGCCGGACTCAGCGCGCTGGCCTTCGATCCGGCTACCGCCCAGACGCTGGCGCAACGCGCACTGCAACGCCACCCCACCGCCAGCACCGCGCGCAGCCTGCTTGCCGCTGCACTGCTCGGCACCGGCGACGCTGCGCGCGCGCTCGAACAGTGCGAGACCCTGCTTGCCGACGCGCCCGACGACCAGTACCTGATCGCCCTTGAGACCACCGCGTGGCGGATGCTCGGCGACCCGCGCCACGCGGTGTACTGCGACTACCCGCACCTGGTGCGCCCGTACCAGGTGCCGACGCCGGATGGGTGGCCAAACCTCCCAGCCTTCCTCGCCGACCTCAAGCGCAGCCTGGAACGCTTGCACGATCCGCACGGCCATCCGCTGCTGTTCCAGTCGTTGCGCCACGGCACCGAGACCACGACGGACCTGGCGCGCCACGCCGACCCGGTGATCCAGGCTCTGTTTCGCGCCTTCGACGCCCCCATCCGCGACTACCTGGCCGGCCTCGGCCAGGGCGACGACGCGTTGCGCCGGCGCAACCGCGGCAACTACCGCTACCACGGCAGCTGGTCGGTGCGGCTGCGCAACGCCGGCTTCCACGCCAACCATGTGCACCCGCGCGGCTGGATCTCCTCGGCCTGCTACATCGACCTGCCCGCAAGCATGGCCGACGGCGATACGGACGCCGGTTGGCTCACCTTCGGCCAGCCCGGCATCATCACCGCGCCACCGCTGCCCGCACAGCACGCCGTGCATCCCGAGCCCGGCATGCTGGTGCTGTTCCCCTCTTATGTGTGGCACGGCACCGTGCCGTTCCACAGCGAGCAGGCACGCCTGACGGTGGCCTTCGACGCGGTGCCGGGAGCGCCCGCATGAAACACGTCGCCATCGCCACGATCCTGCTTGCACTGGCGACGCCGCCCGTGATCGCCGCCACTGACGCCAGCTTCGTGCTGCAGGCCAGCGCCGCCGATTGGGCAAATTACTTTCCCGGACAGTTGGGCAACGGTTACGCCTCCACGCTGACCGCGCCGCGCGGCACCGAAGACGCACCGGCTTATCTCGTCGCCTTCATGGATCGCACGCCCGGCGACATCGCACGCCCGGCCGTCGTGCCCGCATGGAGCGCCATCGACTACCGCACCGAGGGCGGCGCCTGGCTCAACGCCGCGCCACTGGACGCCGCGCATTTCCAGGACTACGCGCAGACCCTGGACATGCACGACGGCACGCTGGCCACGCGCTACGCCTACCGCGACGGCGAACGCAGCAGCGACGTCGAAGTGCTCTCGCTGGTGAGCCAGGCCTCGCCACACCTCGCCGGCAGCCGGCTCGTCCTCACGCCGCATTCCGATGGCCGCGTGGAGCTGTCGTTTGCACTGGACGCCTGGGCGCCGCACCAGCCGCGCTTCGCGCTGGCCCGCATCAGCGATGCGGAAATGCACCAGGAGCTGGACAAGTACCACCTGAAACTGGAACCCGTCGCGCCCGCCACGCCGGATCGCGCAGCGCTGTGGTATCCCGGCACCACCGAGGTGCTGGACCGCGGCGGCGATGCCACGCAGCTCACGCTGTGGCTCGAGGGCCGTGCCGCAAACGGCGCGGCGATGGCGGCAGCGGTCGCCGTGGCGCTGCCGCAAGACATGCACCCGATCTCGGCCAAGGTGGTGCGCGACGGCCTGCACCTGGCGCTCGACGTGGTGGTGGATGTGCAGAAGAACCATCGCTACCGCTTCGCCAAGTTCGTCGCCGTCTCGCGCACAGGCTGGGGCGGCGACGCACAAGCCGACCTCGCGCTGGCCACACAGGCACGCGAGCGGGGCTTCGACGCGCTGCTGCACGCGCAACGGGAGGCCTGGCACGCGCTGTGGAAGTCCGACGTGGTGATCGACGGCGACCCCGCTGCACAGCGCATCGTGCACGCGGACCTCTACTACCTGCTGTCCAATGTGACACCCGGCACCGCGTGGGCCACCGGCGGCTGCGGCATGACGCCGGGCTACGCCGGGCACGTGTTCTGGGACAGCGACACCTGGGTGTTCCCCGCCCTGCTCCTGCTGCATCCGGAACGCGCGAAGTCGCTGGTGGCGTTCCGCGCCCGCACGCTGCCGGCGGCCGAAGCGCGCGCCCGTGCCCGCGGCCTGCGCGGCGCGATGTATCCGTGGGAGGCTGACCCCGACGACGGCAGCTCGCAGACACCGCACTCGGCCCAGGTGCTCGACGAGCGCGAGATCCATGTCAACGCCGACGTCGCCATCGCGCAGTGGCAGTACTGGCTGGCCAGCGGCGACAAGGCATGGCTGCGCCGGCACGGCTGGCCGGTGATCCGCGCCGTCGCCGATTTCTGGGCCAACCGCGCCAGCTGGAACGCGGCAAAGCGGTGCTGGGAAATCCTGCACGTCACCTCGGTGGACGAGGACTACAGCGACGTGCCCAATGACACCTACACCAATGCCGCGGCGCGCAAGGCGCTGCAAATCGCCGCCGCCGCGGCCGCCGTGCTCGGCGAAACCGCCGACCCGCGCTGGACCAGGGTCGCGGATGGCCTGTACCTGCCGTTCTCCGACGGGCACCACCTCGACTTCGACCCGTCCGTGCCGCACAACCGCGACACCTGGGGCGGCAGCTCGCTGCCGATGCTCGCGCTGCCTTCGCTGGATTTGCCGATGGACCAAGCCGTGCGCAGGCGCGACTACGCCTACGCGCTCGGTCCGATCGAGCATTCCAGCCATGACCCGAACAGCATGGGCCTTGCCCCGCTGTCGATCGCCGCCACCACCGCGGGCGACAGCGCAGATGCCGAGATGTGGTTCGAGCGCAACCTCAAGGCGCACGTGGTGCAGACGCCGTTTGACGTGCGCACCGAGACCGCGCACAACAACACCGGCTACTTCCTCACCGCCAGTGCCGGCATGCTGCAGAACATCCTCTACGGCTTCACCGGCCTGCGCATCGAGTCGAAGGGACTGGTGCCGGCCTATCCGCCGATGCTGCCCGCGCGATGGAAGTCGCTGACGCTGCGCGACGTCACTTTCCGCAACCGGCATATCGACATCACCGTGCGCCGCGGCGCCAACGGCAAGCCGGCGCTGTCGCTGACCACCATCCGTTCCACTGGGGACACCTCACCATGAAACTCCACACTCGCCTCGCCGCCATGCTGCTCGCGATGGCGTCCGCGCCACTGGCCAGCGCGGCCACGCCCGACGCCGCGAAGACGCTCGACTACATCCACCACGCCTGGTCCACGCTCACGCGGCAGATGGCCGACTGCTCCGCCTTCGGCAAGGGGCCGGGCGACACGCACCTGGTGATCTATCTGCCGCATCAACTGCCGATGCCGAAAGCATTGCCGCGCATCGCCAAGGCCTGTCAGGTCGAGGTACGCCGATTGCCGCAGACGATTCACCAGCTCGGTGAGCTGGACGCCGCCACCCTGCCAGGGCAAGGCCTGCTCTACCTGCCACATCCCTACGTGGTGCCGGGCGGTTTCTTCAACGAAATGTACGGCTGGGACAGCTACTTCATCGAGCTGGGCTTGCTGGCCGATCACCACACGGCGCTGGCGCGCGACATGGTGGACAACGCGCTGTTCGAGGTGCAGCACTACGGCGGCGTGCTCAACGCCAACCGCAGCTACTACCTCAGCCGCTCGCAGCCGCCGTTCCTCTCCGCCATGATGGCCGCGCTGCTCGCCGATCCCGCCAGCTTCCGCGATGCCACGGACCGGCGTGCCTGGCTGGCCCAGGCCTACCCGCTGGCCGTGCGCAACCACGACCTCTGGCTGCGGCCCGGACACCGCGCCGGCGACACCGGCCTGGCACGCTACTTCGATTACGGCCACGGCCCGGTGCTGGAAGCGCACGACGCCAGCTACTACCAGGGCGTGATCCGTTGGCTACTGGCGCATCGGGCAGCAGATCCCGGCTATCTCGTCCAGGCGTCGCAGCACCCCGATGCCGCTGAAACCGAACGGCTGAAGGCCGCGAGCTGCGATGTCACGGCCTCGAAGGTCTGCGCCGGCGCGTGGGTGGACGGCTACCGACTCAGCGCCGACTACTACCTCGGCGACCGCGCGATGCGCGAATCGGGCTTCGACGTGAACTTCCACTTCGGCCCGTTCGCCGGTGCCACCCACCACTACGCGGCGGTGGGCCTGAACAGCCTGCTCTACCGCTACGAGCGCGACCTGCACGACTTCGCGGTGGAACTCGGCAAAACCGCCGACGCCGCCCGCTGGCAGCAGGCCTCCGCCGCGCGCCAGGCGGCGATGGACCAATACCTGTGGCAGCCGGCGCAAGGCATGTACATGGACTACGACTTCGTCGCGGGCAAGCCCTCCACCGACCCCTACCTCAACACCTTCTACCCGCTGTGGGCGGGCGCCGCCTCCACTGCCCAGGCACAGGCGCTGCGCGGCAAGCTCGCGCTGTTCGAGCAGCGCGGCGGCCTAGCGATGAGCACGCGCACCACCGGCGCGCAATGGGACGCGCCCTACGGCTGGGCGCCGACCAACTGGCTCGCCATCGCCGGCCTGGACGCCCACGGCTTCCACACCGACGCGCGCCGCGTCGCCGGCAAGTTCATGGCCAGCGTGGATCGCGGCTTCGCCGCCGACGGCACCATCCGCGAGAAATACAACATGGCGCAGGGCAACGCCGCGGTGAAGATCACCGCCGGCTACACGCAGAACGTGATCGGCTTCGGCTGGACCAACGGCGTGTACCTGAAGCTGCACCAGCTGCTCGATCACGCCACCACCCCGGCGCCCGCTTCGTCAAAGCAGCCAGGCACCTTGGGCGACTGAGGGCCTGCTCCGACGTTTCAAGGCACAAGGATCGCCTGCGCTTTCGTGCCAGCCGCGAGCGTAAGGCTCTTCATGATCGGCCCCCGCGGCATTCCGGCCCCTGGCCCGCGATGCTCCCGACTACCGCGACAGCCAGCACACGCCTGCTCGCTGGAAGCCGCGTAAACCTGAAGCGGCCCGACGCGTCGCACATCGCCGTCTTGCGCCTCGTCAGCAGTCGGCGTTCCCGGTACCACTGCGACGGTCGGAACCAAGACCACGCGCTCAGCGCTTGTCGATCGGCACGTAGGCGAGGTCTTCCGGGCCGGTGTAGTTGGCGCTCGGGCGGATGATCTTGCCGTCCTGGCGCTGCTCGATCACGTGCGCGCTCCAGCCGGCCGTGCG
>SCRM01000016.1 GCA_004298045.1 Rhodanobacter sp.
CAACCGACGACCCGGGTCTCGTAACCGGCCTCGCCCAGGCATGCGGCGAGTGCGGCCGGTTCGACCGCCGTCGTGTCAAACAGGACGTTGATACGCTGGTCATGGGCCTGTGCATGCACCAGCCGGTGACCTGGCTGGCCCCCTCGTCCATCGCCCGTTCCGGGTTCAGGTAGGTCTGCCAGTACTTGCCGGTCACCCGGCGTTCGAGCACTTCCACGCAGGCGATTTCCACCAGGCGATGCCCTTGGCGCACTTCGAGGCCGGTCGTTTCGGTATCCAGCACCACCTGCCTCATGCCGGCACCTTCTGCTGCTCGGCCTGCGTGCGCGCGGCCTGGTCGACGCGTTCGTTTTCGGTATGCCCGTTGTGACCCTTGACCCAGAACCAGCGCACCCGGTGCCGCCCGGTGGCGAGCGACAATCGTTCCCACAGATCGCGATTTTTCACCGGCTTGCCGTCCGCAGTACGCCAGCCATTGGCCTGCCACTTCGGCATCCATTGCTGGACGCCCTGCATCACGTAACGCGAATCGGTCGTCAACCGCACTGCACAGTCGCGATTGAGCGCCTCAAGCGCATGGATCGCTGCCAGCAACTCCATCCGGTTGTTGGTGGTGGCTGCCTCCCCACCGGCCAGCATCCGCTCCTGTCCCTTGGCACGCAGCAAGGCGGCCCAGCCGCCGGGCCCGGGGTTGCCGAGGCACGCGCCATCGGTAAAGGCTTCCACTTCATCTATCGTCACGCATTGTCCTCAAGAAAGATGTTGGCGGCGGGTACCGGGCGACCACCGCACGTTGGCCGGGGCGCCAGCCAGCGACGGGCGCAAACTGATCGGTATGGCCAGTTGCCGGCGTTTGCGTGCAAGCAGCACGTAGACGCCACCGAAACAACTGTCGGTACCTTCGCCATGCGGCCAGAACGGGCCAAGTCGATGCACGGCTACGGTATCCAGCCCGGCGTCCAACAACGCTTCGCGCAGCCGCCAAGGCCATTGCATGGTCTGGTGCTGCCCGCGTGCGCGCCAGTGAAACCACGGCGCCCAGCCACCAAGCGGGTGCACTGCCGTGATCGCCAGCACGCCGCCCGCCGCGAGTACCCGGCATGCCTCGCCGAGCAGGCACGCCGACCGCGGCGCCGGCTCCAGCGCATGCTGCAACCAGACCAGGTCAAAAGCCTCGTCGATGAACGGCAACGCCCCATCGGCGCGCGCCTGAAGCTCGCCGCGATAATCGCCACCGGCCAGCCACAAGCGCGTCCACGCCACGCCGAGCAAAGGCGGCGCAGCATCCTCCGCGGCAACCCCCACTTGCAGCGCACGGCGCGCAGCTTCGCGTTGCAATATCGGCACCAATGCCCGCCGCTGCCGTTCGCGCGACGCCCGCAGCACCGCGCTTGCGTGGATATTCTTGCCACTCTGACGCGCCATGCTTTCCACCCGACACCCGTCTCCGCCCCGCAACCAAAGCAAGCAGGAAGTGTAGCGGCTGTGCCGGAATGGCGAGCAGGCTCGGTCGGTGTGACACGCTCGGCAAACGCTGAATGGGGAATTCCGTTTTAACGCGAATCTAACGAGCACAGCGGACGACCTGCTTATAGTCGACCAGTTGGCTCGTGGGCGCCGCCTTCACCTGAAGCGTGAAGCGCAGGGTGCCATGCCCGCGTGAGTCGGCCGCGTCGCCAGAGTGCGACACGTGCAACGCAGGGTCGATGCGTGCCGCTGACCGATCGCGCGCGGATCGCTACAAGTGCGGGTTCGCCGTTACCGGGCGAAGCAATCTGGCAGGCGGTGTCGCGTGACGGCACCCATCCCATGCAGACGGAGCGTGCCGTGCATCTCTTGCCGTTACCGGCGCTGGCCGACAACTATATCTGGCTGTTGCATGACGACAATGGCCAGGCCATTGTCGTCGACCCCGGTCAGTCGGCACCGGTCGAGCACGCGTTGATCAAGCACGGTTGGCAACTGCGCGCCATCCTGCTCACCCACCACCACGACGACCACATCGGCGGCGTCGCCGGCTTGCTGGCGAACCACCCGGTGCCGGTCTATGCGCCGGACGATGCGCGTATTCCCAGTGCCAGCGTGCACGTCGCGGACCGCGGCCATGTGCGACTGGCTGCGCCGCAAGTGGACTTCGAAGTCATCGCGGTCCCCGGCCATACCCGCAGCCACGTCGCCTACTACGGCGCCGGCGTGCTGTTTGCGGGCGACACGTTGTTCAGCCTCGGCTGCGGGCGCCTGTTCGAGGGTACGCCGGCACAAATGCTGACCTCTCTCGATCGCCTCGCCACACTACCCGGCGACACGCAGTTGTGCTGCGCCCACGAGTACACCGTCGCAAACGGCCGCTTCGCACAAACCGTCGAACCCGGCAATACGGCGCTCGCAGCCCGCCTCGCCGAAGTGCGCCGCCTGCGTGACAACCACCAGCCGAGCCTGCCGGTATCGCTGGCCAGCGAGCTGGCCACCAACCCCTTCTTGCGCATCGACGTGCCTGCCGTCATCGACTGGTGCCGTCGACATCATCAGCCACCGGCGGATCGCACTGCACGCTTCGCGTGCCTGCGCGCCGCAAAGGATGTCTTCCACGCATGAACCAATCCTCCTGCTGCCTGCGGCTGCTGCCGCTCGCCCTGTCGGCCGTGCTCGCCGCCTGCGCCACCACCCCGGCGCCACGTCCCGCGACACCGATCAGCGCCGCTCCGGCACCAACGCTGGTGCCGGGGATCCTACCCGCCGATGGGTTGGAGACACCCGAGCCCGACGCCGGCGATGTCTGGGATCGCCTGCGCGGGAGCTTTGCCATGCCGGACTGCGACGCCGATCCAGCGGTGCTCGCACAGGCACATCGCTACACGCGCAATCCGCAACGCTTCGAGCAGGAAGTGCGCGCGGCGTTGCCCAAGCTCACCTATGTGCAGCAGGTCGCCGCCAGACATGGCGTTGCCGGCGAGTTCGTGCTGCTTCCCTGGATCGAAAGCGGCTTTCGCCCGATACGGGGTCGCCACGGCCGGCCAGCCGGCATGTGGCAGATCATGCCGGCCACTGCAAGTGCTATGGGGCTGCGCGTGAATTCACGCTACGACGCCCGCCTCGACGTGCAATCGGCAGCCGAAGCCGTCATGAAGCTGCTCGCCGGGTACCACGACCAATTTCACGACTGGCGCGTTGCGGCCTACGCTTACAACTCCGGGGAGTTCAATGCACAGCGGATGGTGCAGCGCCATGGCAATCCCCCGGATGTACCGGTGATACCGCGTTGGCCGGTGCGCGACGTCACTCGCGAGCACCTGACGCGCCTGCTCGCCATGGCCTGCATCGTGCGCGAACCCGCACGGTTCCACGTGACCCTGCCCACGCTCCCGCCGGCGCAGCATCTGGTATCCGTGCCGCTGCCGCATTCGATGCCACTCGCGCTCGCCGCGGATCAGGCCGGCATGTCGCTCGATCACCTCAAAAACCTCAACGCCGGCTTCCTCAACGACATCGCCGACCACAAGGTGGCGTCGTATCTGGTCATGCCCGAGGGACACGCCCGGCAATTTCGCACCATGTTGCTCGATCAGCCTGCGGGTGCCACCGCCGACCTGCGGCAGGACAACGTGCTCGCCGACGCCTCACCGGCACCCGTTGATCCAGCGATCACGGTTCCCCCACACCATGCGGCCGTGCGCACGCACCGGGTGAAACCGGGTGAAACGCTGTGGCAACTTGCGCGCAACTACGCCGTCAGCGTCCGCGAGCTACGTCAATGGAACCATCTGCGAACTGCCCGGCTGAAAACCGGCCAGGTGTTGAAGATCGCCCGACCGCACTGAGGTTACCCGCGGGGGGCGGTCGCTATGTAAAAAACCGCGGTCGCATCGCTTCGCCCGCCCGGGTCAGGCGGATCAGACATCACGCGAGTCATGGCAAGACAACGCGTTGCCCCGCGCGCCGGGTTCTCGCCATCCGAATGCCCAAGGCCAAAAACCAGAGGGCGACCTATAGGCCGCCCTCTGGTTTGCGTCGGTACCCGGCGTTACAGGCGGTCTTTCGCAATCTTGACTTCAGTGGTCGCGCGCAACGACTTGAGAAGCTCCTGCGTCGCTACCGCGCCATAGGCCTGAGCCATCTGTTGCCGCAATTGCTCACGCTCGTTTGAGGTCACCTTTGCCAAGTCGGCACCCTGTACTTTGGTGACTGCCAGCAGCGCAAAGCTGCCATCGTGCATGTCCACCGCCGCGTACTGCGGTTTGCCATCGGCCGGGTGCGGCAACAGGAACGCCTCGTCACGCAACGCAGCCGGCACATCCGGCTGAATGCGCAGGACCTCCGCCTGCTCGTGCACCGGTGCCTTCGCCGACGCGGCGACAGTCGCGAACGCCTCGCCTTTTTGCACACGCGCCAGAAGGCTGTCGGCCAGCTGCTTGCCCGCCTTTTCGATGCGCTGGTTGAGCATGGTCTTGGTGATGGCGTCACGCACCTCGGCCAACGGTTTCGGCGCCGCGGCAACATGCTTGGCCACGCGTACCACGACCGCGTTGTCGCTGCCCAGCTCGATCAGGTTGGAATTGTTGCCTTGGCTCAGGACATCGTTGCCGAACGCCGCCTTGATGACCTTGGGGTTCGCCGCAATCCCCTGCCCGCCATGGCGGGAAAACAGCTCGGTAGTCTTGACCGGCAGACCGAGCGCCTGCGCGGCTGGCTCCAGCGACGATGGATTCTGGTAGCTGAGGTCGGACAGCTTGCCGGCCACCTCGTTGTATTGCCGATCCTTGTCGCCTGTCGTTGCCTCTGCAATCAGCTGGTTGCGCACTTCGGCGAACGATTTGGCTTCACCGTTGCGGACACCGCGCAGCCAGAGGATGTCGTAGCCGTCCGGCGTCAGCACCGGCTTGGAAATCTCCCCCTGCTTCAGCGCAAACAACGCGTTCTCGAACGCCGCATTGGTCACACCTTTCTGCAACCAGCCCAGATCGCCGCCCTGACGTTTCGAGCCAAGATCATCGGAATCCTGCGTGGCGAGCTGCGCAAAGTTCGCCGGCGTCGCCGCCGCAGCAATCTTGTCGGCCTTGGCCAGAGCCGCCTTCTGTTGCGCCGGAGTGGCATTGGCGGGCAGGTTGACCAGGATATGCGACACCTCGCGCTGCTCGGGTTGCACGAAGCGCTGCTTCTCGCTCTCGTAGCGCTTCAACAGATCGGCATCGCTCGGCGCGGCCGCAGGTTTCAGGTCGGCCGCGTTCACCTCGATGTACTGCAGTGACACGCTTTCCGGGTTGGTGTAATCGGCAATGTGCGCCTTGTAGTACGCCTCGATCTGCGCATCGGTCACCGCCGCATCGGCCGGCGCCTGCTGCGGCAGCACCGCGTAGGTCAGGTCGCGCCGCTGCATGCGCAGGTTCAGAAACTGATCGACCTCGGCGTCGGTGATGATGGTGCCGGCGTCGATCGCATTCGGCAGCGCCTGCGTCGCCAAGGTCGAGCGCACATCCCGCTGGAACATCTCCGGCGTCTTGCGCTGCTGTGCCAGCAGGTTCTGGTAGGTCGTGGCGTCAAAGTGCCCATTGAGCTGGAACGCCGGGATGGCGGCGATGTAATCGCGCACCGCTTCGTCCGGTACGCGGATGCCCCAATCCTCATTGGCCTTGAGCAGCAGCTGCTGGTCGATCATGCCGTCCAGCACTTTCTGTTTCGTCGCCGCCTTCTCGAACGCGTCGGCATCGAAGTTGTCACCTTGCTCTTCGCTCAACTGCTGGCGCAACTGGTTCATGCGGTCCTGGAAATCCTGCTGGCTGATCTCCTGCTTGCCGACCTTTGCCACGTAGGTGTCGGCGCGCGACATGATGTAACCCTCGACGCCGAAGAACGTCATCGCGAAAACCGCCACGCCGAGCACGATGATGGAAGGCCACCCATGCATCTTGTTACGCATTGCCTGCAGCATTGCCTGTTCCTGCCTGGTTGTTCGGTGCGCGCGGCGCACGTGCTGTAAAGGGCGACGGCGAGGCCGTCAAACGACAAGGGCGCCACTCGGGCGCCCTTGCGAACCGTGGCGGAGCGGACGGGACTCGAACCCGCGACCTCCGGCGTGACAGGCCAGCATTCTAACCGTCTGAACTACCGCTCCACAGTCTTCTGGTGGGTGCTGCAGGGATCGAACCTGCGACCATCGCCTTGTAAGGGCGGCGCTCTACCGCTGAGCTAAGCACCCGCGACCGAGCACAAGCCGCTCAGTTTAGGGCGTCCTTCAGCGTCTTGCCAGCCTTGAACGCGGGCACTTTCGACGCCTTGATCTTGATCGTTTCGTTGGTGCGCGGGTTGCGGCCGGTACGGGCCGCGCGCTTGCGCACCGTGAACGTGCCAAAGCCGACGACGGCAACGTCCTCGCCCTTCTTGAGCGATTTCTGCACGACATCAAAGAACGCTTCAAGTGCGCGGCCTGCGTCAGCCTTGGTCAGTTCGGCTTTTTCCGCGATGGCGGTGATCAGATCGGTTTTGTTCATCGAATACTCCCTTGTTGGTCTTTTGACGGCGACGCTCGCCCTGCGGAAACGCGCCACCGCGTGGATGTCGAAGCGCTGGTTTGCCGGAACGCAACCCCGCATTTTTGAGCACCCGCAACGGGTGCCGGGATGGCGGCTCCGCCTTTATACCAGCGCCTCGCCGGCCATCGCAACACAAGTTGGCACAAGGCTTTTCAGGTGTTTGTCCATGTTGCAATGCGGCTTGCATACCGCCTGTACTTGATGACTGCCCGGCAGGCCCGAACCGGCGGTACAAGACACCTCAATGCGCGCGCGGGTGCGAGCCAGCGTCGTCGTCACTGGCCGCATCCTTGTGCGGCACATCACCGGTCGCCTCGCGCGCCGCATTCGGCTCCAATGGCCGCTCCAGCGCGATGTCCAGCACCTCATCGATCCAGCGCACGGGACGAATATCCATCGACGCCAGCACGTTGGCCGGCATTTCGGCAAGATCCTTCTTGTTCTCGTCCGGGATGATCACCGTGGTGATGCCGCCGCGGTGGGCCGCCAGCAATTTCTCCTTGAGCCCGCCGATCGGCAACACGCGGCCGCGCAACGTGATCTCGCCGGTCATGGCCACTTCCGAGCGCACCGGGATCTTGGTCAGTGCCGACACCAGCGCCGTGCACATGCCGACACCGGCGCTGGGGCCGTCCTTCGGCGTCGCGCCCTCCGGCACGTGCACGTGGATGTCGTACTTCTGGTGGAACTCCGGGTCGATGCCCATGCGGTCCACCCGCGCGCGCACCACCGACAACGCGGCCTGGATCGACTCCTTCATCACGTCGCCCAGTTGGCCGGTGTGCACCAGCGCCCCTTTGCCCGGCATGACCGTCGCCTCGATGCTGAGCAGCTCGCCGCCGACCTGCGTCCACGCCAAGCCGGTCACCAGCCCCACCTCGTTTTGCTGTTCCTTGCGCCCGAAATCAAAGCGACGCACGCCGAGGTAGCTGTCGAGGTTGCCCGAATCCACCCGCACGCCGGTCACGCGCGCGACTTTCGCTCGCGTCTTGTGCTTGGCGGCACCGGCACGTTTTGCTTTCGCCTGCTTGACCTCGCCCAGCATCAACTCCTTCACCACCTTGCGGCAGATCTTCGAAATCTCGCGCTCCAGGTTGCGCACGCCCGACTCGCGCGTGTAGTAGCGCACGATGTCGCGCAGCGCATCGTCGGCCACCGCGAGCTCGGCCGGCTTCAGGCCGTTGGCCTTGAGCTGCTTGGGCACCAGGTAGCGCTGCGCAATCGCGAGCTTTTCGTCCTCGGTGTACCCCGGCAGCCGAATGACCTCCATGCGGTCGAGCAATGGGCCAGGGATGTCCAGCGAGTTGGCGGTGGCGATCCACATGACCTCGGAGAGGTCGAGGTCGACTTCCAGGTAATGGTCGTTGAACGCGTGGTTCTGCTCCGGGTCGAGCACTTCGAGCAGCGCAGACGAAGGGTCGCCGCGGAAATCCATCGACATCTTGTCGATCTCGTCCAGCACGAACAGCGGGTTCTTGCTGCCGCACTTGCTGAGATTCTGCACGATGCGCCCCGGCATCGAGCCGATGTAGGTGCGTCGATGGCCGCGAATCTCCGCCTCGTCGCGCACGCCGCCCAGCGACATGCGCACGAATTTCCTGTTGGTGGCCTTCGCGATGGATTGCCCGAGGGAGGTTTTGCCGACGCCCGGCGGGCCGACGAGGCAGAGGATCGGCCCCTTCATCACCGACACGCGTTGCTGCACGGCCAGATATTCGAGGATGCGCTCCTTGACCTTCTCCAGCCCGAAGTGGTCGGCATCGAGCACCTGCTGGGCCAGGGCGAGATCCTTGCGTACCTTGCCGCGTTTCTTCCACGGCACGCCGATCAGCCAGTCAAGGTAGTTGCGCACCACCGTGGCTTCGGCCGACATCGGCGACATCTGGCGCAGCTTGCCGTACTCCTGCCGCGCCTTCGCCAGCACCGCCTTGGGCATGCCGGCAGCTTCGATTTTCTTCTGCAACTCTTCGGCTTCGTTCGGCGCTTCCTCTCCGTCGCCCAGCTCCTTCTGGATCGCCTTCATCTGCTCGTTCAGGTAGTACTCGCGCTGGCTTTTCTCCATCTGCGACTTGACGCGGCCGCGGATGCGCTTCTCCACCTGCTGCAGATCCATCTCGCCATCGACGAGTCCGATCAACAGTTCAAGCCGCTCGCCGACGTTCGCGGTCTCCAATACCTTCTGCTTGTCCGCCATGCGCACGGTAAGGTGCGCGGCGATCGAATCGGCAACCCGTGACGGATCTTCGATACCGGACAGGCTTGCCAGCACTTCCGGCGGCAACTTGCGGCTTTGCTTGACCAATTGCTCGAACAGTGAAATCAGCGTGCGCGACACCACGTCCAGCTCGCGCTCCTTTGCGGTGTAGACCGGCTCGATCACGCGCGAATGCGCTACCAGCATGCCGTCGACCTCGCGGCAATCCTCAATCGCCACCCGCGACTGGCCTTCGACCAGCACCTTCACCGTGCCATCCGGCAGCTTGAGCAACTGCAGCACGCTGGCGAGCGTGCCGATCTGGTGCAGGTCGGCTTCGACGGGATCATCCGTGTCCGGGCTCTTTTGTGCCACCAGGAGGATCTGGCGTTCGCCATCCATCGCTCGTTCGAGCGCACGCATCGATTTGTCGCGCCCGACGAACAACGGAATCACCATGTGCGGATACACCACGACGTCGCGCAGCGGCAATACCGGCAATGCCTCGCTGGCGGTGGGCGCAGGAGTGGTCTTGGCCATCGAATCTCTTCCACGAAATCAGGAGGGGGCAACCCGACACTGCGCCGGGCACCATGTAGCGTCAAGTGGAGGCAAACCGGGTGCGACACAACCCGTCACCCCGAAAACACGATGGCCCCGGCGCAAGCGTCGGGGCCATCGTTGCCATCGCTGTCGGGTTGCTCAGGCAGCGCCGCCGTCGGCGGTCACCCGTGGCTGCAGATTGCCGCGATAAATGAGATATGGCGCGGCCTGCCCCTCGATCACCGCATCGTCCACCACGACCTTGCTGACGTGCTCGATCGACGGCAGCTCATACATCGTGTCCAGCAACACCTGCTCCAGGATCGTGCGCAAACCGCGCGCACCGGTCTTGCGCTTGAGTGCCTTCTTGGCGATCGCCTGCAAGGCCTCCGGCCGGAACTCGAGCTCGACGTCTTCCATCTCGAACAGCTTCTTGAACTGCTTGGTGACGGCGTTCTTCGGCTCGGTGAGGATTTTCACCAGCGCCTCTTCGTCCAGCTCATCGAGTGTGGCAACCACCGGCAAGCGGCCGACGAACTCCGGGATCAGGCCGAAGCGCACCAGATCCGCCGGCTCGACATCCGCCAGCACCTTGCCGAGATTCTGGGTGCGATCCTTGCTGCGCACCTCGGCGCCAAAACCGATGCCGGTGGTCTCGGAGCGCTGCTGGATGACCTTCTCCAGACCGGAGAACGCGCCACCGCAAATGAACAGGATGTTCTTGGTGTCGACCTGCAGAAACTCCTGCTGCGGATGCTTACGCCCGCCCTGCGGCGGCACCGAGGCCAGAGTGCCTTCAATCAGTTTCAGCAACGCCTGCTGCACGCCTTCGCCGGACACGTCGCGCGTGATCGACGGGTTCTCGCTCTTGCGCGAGATCTTGTCGATCTCATCGATGTAGACGATGCCCGACTGCGCCTTCTCGACGTCGTAGTCGCACTTCTGCAGGAGCTTCTGGATGATGTTCTCGACATCTTCGCCAACGTAGCCAGCCTCGGTCAGGGTGGTGGCATCGGCAATGGTGAACGGCACATTGAGCAGCCGTGCAAGCGTTTCCGCCAGCAGCGTCTTGCCCGAACCGGTCGGCCCGATCAGCAGGATATTGGACTTTGCCAGCTCGACGTCGTCGCCCTTCTGACGCGACTCCATGCGTTTGTAGTGGTTGTACACCGCCACCGCGAGCGCCTTCTTCGCGCGCGCCTGCCCGACCACGTACTGATCGAGCGACTCGCGGATCTCCTTGGGCTTGGGCAGCTGGGTCCGGGTCGATGCCGCTTTTTCTTCCAGCTCCTCGCGAATGATGTCGTTGCACAGCTCGACGCACTCGTCGCAAATGAAGACGGACGGACCGGCGATCAGCTTGCGCACCTCGTGCTGGCTCTTGCCGCAGAAGGAGCAGTACAGGATCTTGCCGCCGTCGCTGGATCGGCCCTGCCGGTCGTCGCTCATACTTTCAATTCCGCTCGCAAAACTGGGGTTGCCTCGATCGCGGCCCGAGAATAGCACAGGGCTCCGCGCCTGCCTGCAGACGCGAAGCCCGTTGCAAGAGCCGTATTTTTTGACGCCGGACTCAGGCGGACTTCACCGATTCCACCGCACGCTTGTCGAGCACGGAATCGATCAGACCGTACTCGCGTGCCGCCTCGGCGCTCATGAAGTTGTCGCGCTCCATGTCGCGCTCGAGCCGGTCCAACGGCTGGCCGGTGTGCTTGACATAAATGTCGTTGAGACGTCGACGCAGGTAGAGGATTTCCTGCGCCTGGATCTCGATGTCGGTCGCCTGCCCACGGGCGCCGCCCGACGGCTGGTGGATCATCACCCGCGAATTGGGCAGCGAATACCGCTTGCCGTGTGCACCGGCCATCAGCAGCAACGATGCGGCGCTGCACGCCTGGCCGATGCACATCGTGCTGACGTCGGGTTTGATGTACTGCATGGTGTCGTAGATCGCGAGCCCCGCGGTAACCACGCCGCCCGGGCTGTTGATGTACAGATGGATGTCCTTGTCGGGGTTCTCCGATTCAAGAAACAGCATCTGCGCCACCAGCAGGTTGGCAACCTGGTCGTCGACCTCGCCCACCAGAAAGATGACGCGCTCTTTGAGCAGTCGCGAATAGATGTCGTACGAGCGCTCGCCGCGCGCCGTCTGCTCGACGACCATCGGCACCAAGTTGAGATTGTGGATAGGTTCCATGGTTTGCGCGAGTCTCCGGTTGCCCTGCGTGAAGTGTGCCACCTGCCCGAACCGCGTGCAGCGCCGGCGTTTCAGGCGCCGGGCCGCATCACCTCGTCGAAACTCAAGTCGAGGGTCGACGTGTTGGCGTGATCGGCCACCCATTCGGCAACCTGGTCTTCCATCACGCGATTCTGCAGGCCGCTCATCAGCTGGGGGTCGCCGTTGTAAAGTTCAACCACCTTCTCCGGCTCCTCGTAGGTCGAAGCGATGGCCGCAAGCTGCTCGGCCACGCGCTTGCGGTCGATCTTGAGCTCCTGCTTGCGGGCGATTTCGCCCATCACGAGGCCCGCAACCACGCGTTTGCGCGCCGCCGGTACCGCGGCATCAACCAGCGCCTGCGGTGGCTGTTGGCCGCGCGGCACGTTGTTTGCCGCCAAGGCGCGCGCCTCGGACTGCACCATCAGATTTGGCACCTCGAGCGTGGCATACGCACTGGCAAGCTGTTCCGCCACCTCGGCCTTGAGCCGCCCCATCAGCGCCGCCTTGAGCTCGCGGTCCAGGTTTGCGCGCACCTCCTTGCGGAAATGCTCAAGGTCGCCATCAGCGATGCCGAACAGTTTCGCAAACTCCGCATTCACCTCCGGCAGCTTCGGCTCCTGCACCTTGACGATCTTGAAACTGACGTGCGCGGTCTGCCCCGCCAGCTTCTCGTTGCGGAAGTCGGCCGGAAACGCGATCTCCGCCTCGTAGCTGTCATCCGCCTTGCGGCCCACCAGCGCGTCATCGAGCGCCTTGAACAGGTTGCCGGCGCCCAGCACGCTGCCGGCCCGTTCCAACCCCTCGGCCGGGAAGCGGTAATCGCCCGCCTGCGCGGCATACTCGAACATCACGAAATCGCCCTCGGCCGAAGCGCGGTCAACCAGCTCGAAACTGCGCCGCTGCTGGCGCAACGTCTCCAGCATCTTTTCAATATCGGCGTCGCCCACGGTTGCTACCGGGCGCTTGATTTCCAACGTCGCGACGTCGATCTCCGGAAATTGCGGCATCACCTCGAAGGTGGCGGTGTAGGCAATTTCGCCATTCTCCGGCTTGCCGGTGGTATCGATGGCCGGGTTCGCAACCGGCTGCAGCTTTTCCTGCGTCACCGCTTCGCGCAGCGTGCTGCCGATCAGGTCGGACAGCACCTCGCCACGCACCTGTTCGCCAAAACGCTGCTGAATGACCCTGACCGGCACCTTGCCGGGGCGGAACCCCTTGAGGCGTACGGTGCGACCAAGCTCGGCAATGCGCGCATCCACCTGGGTCTCATAGCGCTCCGCGGGAAACTTCACCGTGAGCTTGCGCCCGAGCGTGCCCGTGTTTTCAACCGAAACCTGCATGTCGTCTCCTGGAACCCGATGTGTGATGGCGCCCGTCGTCGTGGCATGACCGCCGACGCGCGCCGAAAAACCTGCCACGACCTGGTGCGAAAGGCGGGACTCGAACCCGCACGGGGGTTACCCGCCAGAACCTAAATCTGGTGCGTCTACCAGTTCCGCCACTTTCGCCTGATGGTGCACCGGAGCAATCGACCGCCCGCGGGATACGGCCACCTAAGTCGATGATAACCGGCGCTAAAGCGTGTCATTGTACGGTTGCACAAACGCACAGCACAAGCGTCCGTGCACCGCGCGACGACCTGCCCACGCCCCAACGCAAAACGCCGGCCACGAAGGTCGGCGTCTGCAAAATTGGTGGGCCGTGTAGGGTTCGAACCTACGACCAATTGATTAAGAGTCAACTGCTCTACCAGCTGAGCTAACGGCCCTGAAACTTGAATTTTGGGGTGGGCGGCGGGATTCGAACCCACGACAACCGGAATCACAATCCGGGACTCTACCAGCTGAGCTACGCCCACCATGAAACCGTGACTGGTGCGCCCGACAGGACTCGAACCTGTAACCGTCGGCTTAGAAGGCCGATGCTCTATCCGGTTGAGCTACGGGCGCAAGGCCCTTGCGGCTGATGCAGTGGTCGGGGTAGAGGGATTCGAACCCCCGACTTTTGCGTCCCAAACGCAACGCTCTACCAGACTGAGCTATACCCCGAACGAGCCCGCGACAGCCTTTGCTTCGGAACCTTGAAGTGCTGCGGATGGCAAACTGTCAAGCAACCCGCAACACCGTTCAGGGCACCTTGCCCACCATCACCGCAGTTGGCCTCCTGCCAAGCCTTGCGGTTGCGTGCCGACGCGCATGCGCCTCGTCACGCAATACAAAATGGTGCGCCCGGAGAGATTCGAACTCCCGACCACCTAGTTCGTAGCCAGGTACTCTATCCAACTGAGCTACGGGCGCACACTTAACTGCTTCGTCGAGCCGTACCAACCTCGGTACCGCTCAAGCGAGGAGCGAGATTATTAAGGGTCACACGCGGAACGTCAACACCTTTTGCAAAAAAACTTTAGATCCGCCGTACAACCTAATGATGCAGCACGGCTTTGCTGATTGAGCAACCAACCAACCTGCGCTGGTACCGCCGCTACGCTCGCGGCCAGCGCATGCAG
This sequence comes from Rhodanobacter sp., assembly GCA_004298045.1. Taxonomy (GTDB): domain Bacteria; phylum Pseudomonadota; class Gammaproteobacteria; order Xanthomonadales; family Rhodanobacteraceae; genus Rhodanobacter_A. The sequence continues at coordinate 13,986 of SCRM01000016.1, forward strand.
ATGGCCGTCTAGACGGCTGCAACTCAGTGCGAAAGATCACCGCGATTCTGTGCTGCCGGGTCGCCCACCTTGCCGACGGAGTTGTCTGCCCCGCCCTTCGGTGGAGGCGGCGGTGGTGGCGTCGAGCCACTCGTGGCGTCGCGATTCCAATCGGCCGGCGGGCCGGGGTCGCGGCCAGCCATGATTTCACCGATCTGGTGCGCGTCGATGGTTTCGTACTGCAACAGTGCCTGCGCCATCGCGTGCAATTTGTCGAGGTTGTCGGTCAGCAGCTGGGTGCTGCGTTGATAGGCGCGATCGAGGATCTCACGCACCACCTCGTCGATCTTGCGTGCGGTCTCGTTGGACACGTTCTTGTGCTGGGTCACCGAACGCCCGAGGAAGACTTCATCCTCTTCTTCGCCGTAAGTGATCGGGCCGAGCTCGTCGGACAGGCCCCACTTGGTGACCATGTTGCGTGCCATCTTGGTGGCGCGCTCGATGTCGTTGGAGGCGCCGGTGGTGACCTTGTCGGCGCCGAAGATCAGCTCCTCGGCCACGCGGCCGCCATATAGCGAACACAGCTGCGATTCGATCGCAACCTTGTTCATGCTGTACTTGTCGCCTTCCGGCAGATACATGGTGACGCCGAGCGCACGGCCACGCGGAATGATCGTGACCTTGTAGACCGGATCGTGCTCGGGCATCAACCGGCCGACGATGGCATGGCCGGACTCGTGGTAGGCGGTGAGCTTTTTCTCATCCTCGCTCATCGCCATCGAGCGCCGTTCGGTGCCCATCAGGATCTTGTCCTTGGCCTTTTCCAAGTGAACCATGCGCACTTCGCGCGCGTTCTCGCGGGCCGCGAACAGTGCCGCCTCGTTCACGAGGTTGGCGAGGTCGGCGCCGGAAAAGCCCGGCGTACCACGCGCAATGGTCATCGCGTCGACGTCGCTCGACAGCGGCACCTTGCGCATGTGCACTTTGAGAATCTGCTCACGCCCCTTGACGTCCGGCAGGCCGACGACGACCTGGCGGTCGAAACGACCTGGACGCAGCAAGGCCGGGTCGAGCACGTCGGGCCGGTTGGTGGCGGCAATCACGATGATGCCTTCCGTCCCTTCGAAGCCGTCCATCTCGACCAGCAACTGGTTGAGTGTCTGCTCGCGCTCATCGTGCCCGCCACCCAGGCCCGCACCACGGTGGCGGCCGACCGCATCGATTTCGTCGATGAAGATGATGCACGGCGCATGTTTCTTGGCCTGCTCGAACATGTCGCGCACGCGGCTGGCGCCCACGCCGACAAACATCTCGACGAAATCCGAACCGGAAATCGAGAAGAACGGCACCTTGGCCTCGCCGGCGATGGCCTTCGCCAACAGCGTCTTGCCGGTTCCCGGCGGGCCAACCATCAACACCCCACGCGGGATCTTGCCGCCAAGCTTCTGGAACTTGGACGGGTCGCGCAGGAATTCGACCAGCTCGCCGACCTCCTCCTTGGCCTCGTCGCAACCGGCCACGTCATTGAAGTTGACCTTGATCTGGTCTTCGCCCTGCAGTTTCGCGCGCGATCGGCCGAAGCTCATCGCCCCGCGGCCACCGCCGCCGGACTGCATCTGGCGCATGAACCAGATGAACACGCCGACGATCAGCAGCACCGGCAGCCAGCTCACCAAGAGCCCGAGCAGCGAGAAGCCCTCAGCCGGATCCTGACGCACTTCGACGCCCTTGTCCTGCATCTGCTTTACCACCTGATTGGTGGAAAAACCGAGCATTGGCGCCACCGTACGGTAGCCCGAACCATCCTTCAGCTTGCCGCTGATGGTCGGCGGCGAATCGGCGCTGATGACGGCGCTGGACACATTGCCGTTGTCCACGCTCTGCACGAAGCTCGAATACGCCATGTTGGAGGAACCGCCGGCGCGCGGGCTGAAGCTCTGGAACACGGTGAACAACACCACCGCGATGATGACCCAGAGCAACACGTTTTTTGCGGTTTCGTTCATGCGTGGTTCTCGCCCGTTGGCTTGGCTGCCGGTCGGTGTCCGGTTGCCAGCGCGTACACCTCCCGCGAACGCGCGCGGGAGGCCTTTGGTTTACGCATCGTCACGCGAGCAAAACTCGCGCGCAAGCTGCGCACGTAATCGTCGAAGCCGGCGCCCTGAAACAACTTGATCAGGAACGCGCCGCCCGGTTGCAGCCACTGCCGGGAAAAATCCAGTGCCAGCTCGGCCAGATCCATCGCGCGGAACTGGTCGGCCATCACCACACCACTCATATTGGGCGCCATGTCGGATAGCACAAGGTCGACCTTGCGCCCATCCAGGCGTGATTCCAGCTCACGCAACACGCTTTCCTCGCGAAAATCACCTTCGAGGAAATCCACACCGGCAATGCCCTGCATCGGCAGAATGTCCAAGGCGAACACGCGGCCATCGTCGCCCAGCCGCTGGCGTACCAGCTGCGACCAGCCGCCAGGCGCCGCACCGAGATCGACGACGGTCATGCCGGGTTTCAGCAGCTGGTCACGATCGATCAGCTCTTCCAGTTTGTAGATCGCCCGCGAGCGCGCGCCCTCGGCCTGGGCTTTCTTGACGTAAACGTCGTTGAAATGTTCGCGCAGCCAGCCGGCGCTGCTCTTGCTGCGGGCCATGGACTGCCATCGCTACGGGGGAACGGGATGCCATGATACCCTTGACTGTCGACGACTCGCGAACGAATGCTTCCGCATGGCCCTTTCTTCCACCCAAATCCGCTACTTGCGCAGCCTCGCCCACGGCTTGTCGCCGGTGATTTTGCTTGGCAACAAAGGCGCCAGCACGGCGGTGGTGAAAGAGCTCGGCCTGGCGCTGGAGACCCACGAGCTGGTCAAGGTAAAGCTCTCCGGCGGCGACAAGGATGCACGCCAGACACAGCTGGCAACCCTGCTGCAAGGCACGGGTGCCGAAGAGATTCAACAGATCGGCCACGTGGCGATCGTGTTTCGCCGCAACGCCGATGAACCGAAGATTGCGTTGCCACGCTGATGGAACTCTCGCTCGAACGTCCCGATGGTTACCTGTTCGTCCGCCGTGTCGCCGCACGCGGGGTAACGCTGATCGACCGCGAACTGACCGACAGCTTCGTGCTCGCGCCCGATCACGTCGAAGAACACTGGCCGGTGCACGAGGTTGCCGCACTGGGTGATACGCACATTGCCGGGCTGCTGGCGATGCAGCCCGAAGTGGTGCTGTTGGGCACCGGCGTGCAGCAGGTGTTTCCACCTGCCGAGTTCAGCGCGGAATTCCTGCGCAAGGGCGTCGGCATCGAAATCATGAACAACGCCGCGGCCGCGCGCACCTATAACCTCTTGGCGAGCGAAGGCCGTCACGTGATCGCGGCCTTCATGTTGCCCGTCGACTGAGTCGGGTTCAGCGCGCCGGCAGGTAGCTGAGCGGATCGACCGGATTGCCGTCCTTGCGGATCTGGAATCCCAACTCCACGCGGGCAGCGCCACTCGACCCCATCCGCGCAATCTCCTGCCCGGCGGTTACGCGCTGTCCCTCTTTCACCAGCCGTTTGCTGTTGTGCCCGTAGGCCGACAGCAAGCTGTCGTTGTGCTTGATGATGACCAGCTCACCGTAGCCGACCAGGCCGTTGCCGCTGTACACCACCACGCCATCCGCCGCTGCGCGCACCGGGTCGCCGGCCTTGCCGGCAATTTCGATACCCGGTATGGCGTCCCCAGGCGTGAAACGCGTAATGACCTCGCCGCTCGCCGGCCAGCGCCAAGTCACACCCCCTGCACTGCGCGAACTGCCGCCGGCAACGGCGGGCGCGGGCGCCGGCGGCGGCGTTGTCGGCTTGGGCTCACCCGCGACCGGAACCACGGTGGTCGGTTCTGATGCTGGCGGCGTTGCACGCGCAGCAACCGTCGAGGTTGGCGCCGCCGCCGTTGCTGTCGGACGCGATGCAGATGCTGCGGTTGCCGCCGGGGCGCCTTGCGCCGGAGTCGCCTTGGTCGGCGCCGGAGCGGGTACGGTTTCAAACACTGGTGCCGCAGGCGCCGTCGGCGCGGAAGACGTCGCCGCGGCTACTGCGTTCGATGCCGTTGCGCGGTTTGCGGCAGCATGCGCACCACTGGGCAAAGGCCCGAGCCGAAGCTGCTGTCCCGGCCAGATGGTGTACGGCGCAGCGATGTTGTTCCACTTGGCAAGGTCGCGAAAATCGACGCCTTTGCGGAACGCGATCGCATACAGCGTGTCGCCTTTTGCCACCTGGTAGGTATCGCCTGGCGTGGCAGCGTGGACAACCGTCGTTGTGGCTGCCCCGCCGCTGGCCGGTTCGACCACGACCGTGCTGCATGCCGCGAGAGCGCATGCCATCACCATCGCAGCAAGCCACGCATAGTGTCGATTCATGCGCGAAAGCATAACGAGAGGCCGCCCGGTTTTCATGCCGTCAATGGCCCCAGATCCACCAAACCAGGAGCGCACCGAGCAATGCCAACACGGCCCAGCCGATCCACTCGATGTAGTCGCGCAGCAGCCGCTCCGCACGCTCACCGAACAACCAGATGAGCAACGCCAGCAGCCACACCCGCTTGCCGCGGCCAATGGCGATGCAGCCAAGGAACGGCAATATCGGCACCCCGACGATGCCGGATGCCCAGGTGACGACCTTCATCGGCACCACCGGCTGCAAGGCGGCCAGGATCAGCACGCCGAACAGGCCCCACGGGTGCTCGACCATCTGCGTCCGCAAACTCGCCACGCCCTGCTCGATCGGCGCAAGCAAATGCAAGGTGTCGAGCAGCGGCTTGAGCGCCGTGAACGCCCAATAGCCCAAGGCATATCCCACCAGTGAACCCAGCAGTGAAAACAGCAGGCTGACGTTGGCGTAGAAAAACGCACGCTGGCGCTTGGCCAGCATCATCGGCGCGAGCATCACTTCCGGCATCACCGGAAAAATGAACGCTTCGACAAAGCTCAGGCCGCTCAGGTAGTACAGCGCGCGTGGGTGGCGCGCCCACGTGAGCGCGTGTGCGTACAACTTGCCGAACAACTGCATGAAGCGGGTTTCCTGTGGGGTGCTCAGCCAATACCGCCGAGCAGCGGCACGAAGCTCACCGGACCGAGTTCTTCCTGCGCGAAATCGCCCTGGCCGTCGCCGCGCAAACGCAGCAGCGTTTGGCTGCTGGGCGAGCCAACCGGGGCGACCAGCACGCCGGTCGGGCTGAGCTGTTCGAGGATGCGGGTGGGAATGGTGTCGCCAGCCGCGGTAAGGATGATTGCGTCGAACGGCGCCTCGTCGGCCCAGCCAAGCTTGCCGTCATCGTAACGGGAACGGATGTTGGTGAGACCAAGCTGGCGAAAACGACGCCGCGCCTGGCGCAGCAGCTCCTCGATCCGCTCGACCGTATACACCTGCGCCATCAGTGCGGCGAGGATCACCGTTTGGTAGCCAGAGCCGGTACCGATTTCGAGCACCCGCCCGGGCCTTTCGCCGCGGGCATCGAAATGCTCGAGCAGTGCCTCGGTCATGCGTGCCACCACCCACGGCTGGGAAATCGTCTGCCCCTGCCCGATCGGCAGCGCGGTGTTCTCGTAGGCGCGCGCATGCAGCGCCTGGTCGATGAAATGATGGCGCGGCGTGTTGCGCATGACGTCGATGACGCGTGCATCGCGAATGCCGCTTTCCCGCAACTGCGCCGCCAGCCGATCGCGCGCACGTTGCGAGGTCAGACCTTCGCCCTTCAAGGCGGACGGTGGCAGCGGATGGATGTTCATCATCATGTGACCCGATCCGCCCGTGTCGCCATGTCTGCGGTCAGCGACTGCATCCAACTGCTGACTTTCTCCAGCGCCTGAAAGCGCGTGAGGTCGACATGGATCGGGGTCACCGACACGTAGCCGCGCCGTACCGCGTTGAAATCGGTGCCGGGACCATCGTCATCCACCTCGCCAACCGGGCCGATCCACCAGATCGGGTTGCCGCGCGGATCGGTGCGCGCAATGCACGGTGCGGCGCGATGGCGGCGCCCGAGCCGGGTCACTTCAAAACCGTGGATCTCGGCCCACGGCCGATCGGGCACATTGACATTGAGAATGGTGTCGGCTGGCAGCGGATCGACCACCAGGCGGCGCGTCAGCAACAGCACCGCCTTGGCCGCCGATTCGAAATGCTCGCCGCGGTGATCGCTGCTCACCAGCGAGATCGCAATGGCTGGCAGGCCGAGAAAGCGGCCTTCCATCGCCGCCGAAACCGTGCCGGAATAGATCACGTCGTCGCCCAGGTTGGCGGCGTTGTTGATGCCGGAAACCACGATGTCGGGTTCCCGATCGAGCAAACCCGACAGGGCGAGATGCACACAATCGGTTGGCGTACCGGCCACGCGATAGCGGCCATCGTCCAGCCGCGAGACGCGCACCGGCAGATCGAGCGTCAACGAATTGCTGGCGCCGGAGCGGTCGCGATCGGGCGCCACCACGATGACTTCGCCCAGTTCGGCCAGCCGCGCGGCAAGCACGTGGATGCCTTTCGCATCAACTCCGTCGTCGTTGCTGACCAATACCCGCATGCTGCTCCGCTTGAATCGCGTGACCGCGCCGCCAAATGGCGCCCCTGAACGCCCGAGTTTACCCGAGCGCGGTGCGGGTTTCACGAACGCAGTGCACGCCGGGAATGCCTGCCGGGCTTCGGCCCGAACGGCTTCCACGTGATTTCCCCGGCTCGAACTTTTAGCATCGAACCATGAAGCGCCGCGCGCCGCCGAAGGTGACCGATGCCGATGCCCGCCTGTTTCGCGCGGCGATCGGCGCGGTGCGCCGGATCGAAACCGAAGCCGTGCCGCACCCGCCGCCGCGGCCGGCTCCGCGGCCGCGCATGCTCGAAGCCGATGAAGCTGCCGTGCCGGGCGAGCTGCTCGACCTGAGCTTCGATCTGGCCGCGATCGAGATCGGCGAGGAACTGGGCTATCTGCGCGATGGCTACCCGCCAAAAGTGCTGCGCGCATTGAAACGCGGGCAATACAGCGTGCAGGACGAGATCGATCTGCACCACATGAACGTCGCCGCCGCGCAAGCGTCGATCGCTGCGTTCCTTGCCGAAGCCCACGCTGCCGGCACGCACTGCGTGCGCATCATCCACGGCAAGGGGCTGCGCTCGAAAGCCGCCGGCCCGGTGCTGAAAGCGCTGACCGATCGCCTGCTGCGGCGACGCAACGACGTCATCGCGTTCGCCTCGGCGCGGCCCGCGCAGGGCGGCACCGGTGCAGTCATTGTGTTGCTACGCTCGGACTGACTTCCCGGCAGCGCCGAGCCGCCGCACTGCCACGACAACGAGGATCTTCCATGCGCCCACTCGGCCAGCGTTTCCTGGTGATCTACACCGGCGTGCTTACCGCCGTCTTCGCCGTCACCGTCCTGGGCGGCGGCGCGACGAGCACGAAACTCGACACCCTGGACGTGCAACGCATCAACATCGTCGAACCAGACGGTACGCTGCGCATGGTGATCTCCGACCACGCACACCTGCCGGGCATCATCGTGAAAGGCCACGAACACGCCTTCGACCGCCCGCAGGCGGGCCTGTTGTTCTACAACGACGAGGGTTCGGAGACTGGCGGCCTGATCTTCGGTGGGCATCGCAACGCCAAAGGCGAGGTGGTGGATTCCGGTGGCAGCCTGTCGTTCGACCGCTACAACGCCAACCAGATCGTCCAGTTGCTCGGGGTGGACGATCATGAGGACCGCATGGCCGGCCTCGCCGTATCGGACAGCCAGGAGAACGGGCAAGGACACCGGCGAATCTGGGTCGGGCGTGACGGCGATGGCGTCGCCAGGCTCGCCCTGATGGACGGCGCGGGGCATCCGCGACTGCTGCTGGAAGTACCCGACACCGGCACGCCGAGCATGGCTTTTCTCGATAGCGACGGCAAGGTCATGCAGCGCATCGCGCCGATGGCCGGTTCAAATAGGGGTCGATGAGGCCAGTTCGCGCACTACCACCGTCGCGTACGCGCCGGCTGGCAGTTCGAAGGAGAGTTCGAGCGCAGCGTCGGCAAGCCAGCGCCAGTGCAACGCCTTCGGCAACAGGCGCAATGGGCGGCGCTCCTGATCCATGCGGGCGGCAGCAATGCCCTCGGTGAGATCCGCATGGGCGGCCGCGACTTCGCGCTCGAGTGCACCAGCCTCGCCCGTGGCAGGCGGCTCGCCCTGCCCCCACAGCGGGCCGGAAGGATGGATGTCACCTTCGGCCAGGCGCCGTTGCAGTTCCGCGGTGAACCGCTCCGGGCCGAACCACGAGCGCGAGCCGGCGAGCGACCAGATTTCGCCGTCGAGCGGCGCGTCCCAGCTGCCTGCTTCGACCCGGCGCGCCAGGACGGCATTGAAGATCTGCGAACGCGCGGCCGACAACAGGAACCCGCGCTTGCTGCGTTCGACCCGGCGCCCGGCGAACATGGCGCGCGCCGCCACAAGGTTGCCGCCCTCGCGCCCAAACCGCTGCTCGCCGAAATAGTTGGGCACGCCGCGCTGGGCGATCTCGCCGAGGACGGCCTCGGCGCGCGCGTGGTCGCCCTGCACCTCCCGCAACACCAGCACGAAACGGTTGCCGCGCAAGGCGCCGCGCTTCAGTTTGCGACTGTGGCGGGTGGCGGCCAGCACCTTCACCTCAGGGTGCGGGAACGCCGCCCAGTCAGGGTCGGGTTTGCCGGCCAGCTGCACCGAAAAGGTCTGCCGGGTTACAGCGTGGCGATCCTTCAGCCCGGCATAACCGACGGCCACTGGCGGTACGCCGGCGAAGCGCGCCAGTTCGCGCGCTACCCAGTCGGTGTTGGTGTCGCGTTTTTCCACCCACAGCAAGGCATGCTCGCCATGGCCGTCGGCGTCGTAGCCGAGGATTTCCTCAACCTGGAAATCCTCCGGCGTGCTGCGCAAGTGCGCACGCAGCGGCGGCATGCCGCAGGCAAACGGAAGTTCGGTTTCGCTCATGATCGTTCCCGGTGTCAGGCGGGCTTACGCCTTCCTGGCCAACAAAAAACCGGCATAGGCGAGGTCGTCCGGCGATACCACCCGGATGTTGTCGGCCGCCCCTTCGACCAGCAGCGGACGAAAGCCGGCGATCTCCATCGCCATCGCCTCGTCGCTGACCGTCCAGCCGCGATTGGCGACGGCCTGCATCACGCGGGTCAGCTCACCGCGGCGGAACATCTGCGGGGTGAGCGCAAGCCAGCGGCGGTCGAGCCGCTCGGTGAGCTCGCTGCAGCGCTGGTCGTTGGCGCACTTGAGCATGTCGCGCAGCGGCAGGGCCAGCAGGCCGCCACCGGCCGGCGCGGCCTCGGTGATCAATCGCTCAATGTCGGCGCCACGCACGTACGGGCGCAGCGGATCGTGCACCAACACGAAGTCGCGCTCGCCGACCGCCTCCGGCAAGGCGCGCAACCCGGCCAGCACGGCATCACAGCGCGAAAAGCCGCCATCGGTGGTCAGCACCGGCTTGCCGTGCAGGTGATCAACCGCCAACCCGTGTGCGTCGTTGCGATCCAATGCCACCATCAGGCCCGCCACCCGCGGGTGCGCTGCGAGACAGCCGAGCGTCTGTTCGACCACCGTGCTGCCGCCAAGCGGCAGGCGGGTGGGCGGAAGGTCGCTGCCCAGCGGCACCACCTGTCCGGCTGTCGGCACCACGCACCACACGGTTTCCACACTCACTGTTGCGGCGCCCCCGGGCGCACCGGCGGGGGCAGCGGCAAGGTGCTGCTGGCGCCCGCAGGTTGATTGTCGATCTGGTAGAAGGTTTCGCCGGACTTGATGAGACCGAGCCCGGTACGTGCGCGCGCTTCGATCGCCTGGTCGCCGTGCTTCAAGTCGGCGACGTCGGCGGCCAGCGCCTGGTTGCGTTGCTGCAGGCGGGTATTCTCGTCGACCTGCTTCTTGATCGACACCCGCATTGCATCGACCTCGTGCATGCCGCCGTGCGCGGACCACAGTTTCATCTGCAGTCCGATCAGGAGGGCAAGCAACAACAGCGCGACCCAACGCAGCATGGACAGCGGCGATCAGCCGGGCAGACGGGCAAGACTGACAAACGCCTTGCGCCCGGCAAAATGCGCCTCGGCGCCCAGCGCCTCCTCGATGCGCAGCAGCTGGTTGTACTTGGCGATGCGGTCGGTGCGGCTGAGCGAACCGGTCTTGATCTGCGTCGCCGTCGTGGCCACCGCGATGTCGGCAATGGTGGTGTCCTCGGTTTCGCCCGAGCGGTGCGACACGATCGCGGCGTACCTGGCCGCGTGCGCCATGGCAATGGCTTCGAGCGTCTCCGACAGGGTGCCGATCTGGTTGACTTTGATGAGGATGGCGTTGGCAATGTGGTGGTCGATGCCCTGCTTGAAGATGGTCGGGTTGGTGACGAAGAGATCGTCGCCCACCAACTGCACCTGATTGCCCAGGCGCTCGGTGATCAGTTTCCAGCCGGCCTGGTCGCCTTCGGCCAGACCGTCCTCGATGCTGACGATCGGGTACTTCGCGCACCAGCCCGCATACAGCTCGACCATGCCGGCGGCGTCGAGCTTGCGGTTCTCGGCGGTGAGGTCGTACACGCCATCGGCATAGAACTCGGACGAGGCCGGATCGAGCGCGATCCAGAATTGCTTGCCCGGCGTATAACCCGCCGCAGTGACTGCTTCGAGGATGATCTCGATGGCTTCCTCATGCGTGCGCAGCGCTGGCGCAAAGCCGCCTTCGTCGCCCACCGCGGTGTTGAAGCCGTGTTTTTTCAGGCGCGCCTTGAGCGCGTGGAAAACCTCGGCGCCGGCGCGCAGCGCTTCGGCAAAGCGCTCAAAGCCGGCCGGCACGATCATGAATTCCTGCATGTCCAGCGGGTTGTCGGCATGCACGCCGCCGTTGATGACGTTCATCATCGGCGTCGGCAGCGCGCCGGGCTTGCCGGTGGTGCCGTTGATGCCGGCGAGGTATTGCCACAACGGCTGCTTGCGCTGCGCAGCCACCGCATGCGCGGCCGCCATCGACACGCCGAGCAGTGCGTTGGCGCCCAGCTTGCCCTTGTTCGGCGTGCCGTCAAGCTGGATCAGCTTCGCATCGAGGCCACCCTGGTTGGCCGCATCGAAGCCCTTGAGCGTACTGGCAATCGCGCCGTTGATGTGCTCCACCGCATGGCGCACGCCCTTGCCGCCGTAGCGGGATTTGTCGCCGTCGCGCAGCTCCACCGCCTCGCGGGTGCCGGTGGAAGCACCGCTCGGCACCGCGGCACGGCCGAAGCTGCCGTCGGCCAGCGTGATCTCGGCTTCCAGCGTGGGGTTGCCGCGCGAGTCGAGGATTTCACGGGCGTGGATGCGGGCGATGTCGGTACTCATGCGGCAGTAATCCTCAACGGGCAGGGAAAAGTGGCGGCGAACCGTCACAGGGAATTTTCGAGAAAGCCGTGGCGCTTGGTCACCGCGTCGAGTTCCATCAGGGTTTCCAGCAGGGCTTCCATCTTGCCGAGCGGCCACGCGTTCGGCCCATCGGAAAGCGCCTTGGCCGGATTCGGGTGGGTTTCGGCAAACAGGCCGGCCACGCCGGCAGCCACCGCCGCACGCGCCAACACCGGAATGAACTCGCGCTGGCCACCCGAGCTGGCGCCCTGCCCGCCCGGCAACTGCACCGAATGGGTGGCGTCGAACACCACCGGGCAGCCGGTTGCGCGCATCGCGGACAGCGAACGCATGTCCGAAACCAGGTTGTTGTAGCCGAAGCTCGCGCCGCGCTCGCACACCATGATCTGGTCGTTGCCGGCCGCCTTGGCCTTGGCCACTACGTGCTGCATGTCCCACGGCGCCAGAAACTGGCCCTTCTTGATGTTCACCGGACGCCCGGCGCGCGCAACCTTCTGGATGAAATCGGTCTGCCGGCACAAAAACGCCGGCGTCTGCAGCACGTCGACCACCGCGGCCACCTCGTCGAACGGGGTGTACTCGTGCACATCGGTCAGCACCGGCACGCCGACCTGGCGCTTGACCTCGCCCAAAATGCGCAGCCCCTCGGCCATGCCCAGCCCGCGGAAGCTCGTGCCGGAGGAACGGTTGGCCTTGTCGAAGCTCGACTTGAAGATGAAGCGAATGCCCAGCCGCGTGGTGATTTCCTTGAGCGTGCCGGCGGTATCCACCTGCAGCTGCTCGGATTCGATCACGCACGGGCCGGCAATCAGAAACAGCGGATGGTCAAGCCCGACCTCGAAGCCGCACAGCTTCATGCAACGCGCTCCTGCGCCAGTTTCGCGCCGTCGCGCACGCTGCGGTACTCGCGTGCGGCACGCACGAAACCGATGAACAACGGGTGCCCATCGCGCGGCGTGGAGGTGAACTCGGGGTGCGCCTGGCAACACAGGTACCACGGGTGCTGGTTGCGCGGCAGCTCGATCATCTCGACCAGCAGATCGTCCATCGACTTGCCGGCGATCACCAAGCCGAGATCCTCGAACATCTGCCGGTAGCGGTTGTTGAACTCGTAGCGGTGGCGATGGCGCTCGCGCACCACGTCCTTGCCATACAACTCGCGCGCCAAGGTGCCGGCTTTCAGGCGGCACTCCTGCGAGCCCAGGCGCATGGTGCCGCCCAGATCGGATTGTTCGTCGCGCGTCTCGACCTCGCCGGAAGCCGTGCGCCATTCGGTGATGAGGCCGATGACGGGGTTCGCGGTATTGCGCTCGTTTTCGCTGGAATCGGCGTCCTTGAGGCCAGCCACGTGACGGGCGAAATCGACCACCGCCGCGTGCATGCCATAGCAGATGCCGAAATACGGCACGCCATTCTCGCGCGCGTATTTGGACGACAGCACCTTGCCCTCGAAACCCCGCTTGCCGAAACCGCCCGGCACCAGGATGGCGTCGACGCCGCCAAGCACCTTTTCGGCGCCTTCGGCCTCGACCTGCTCGGAATCGATCCAGCGCAGGTTGACCCGCGTGCGCTGCTTGATGCCGCCGTGGCGCAAGGCCTCGCCGAGCGACTTGTAGGCATCCTTGTGCTCGACGTACTTGCCGACGATGGCAATGGTGACCTCGTCCTTGGGATGCACTGCCGCATCCACCGTGCTTTCCCACGCGGACAAGTCGGCCGGTTTGGCATCCAGCCCGAGGCGGCGCACCACGATGTCGTCCAGGCCCTGCTGATGCAGCCAGATCGGCATCTTGTAGATGACGTCGACATCGACCGCGCTGATGACGGCCTCTTCCGGCACATTGGTGAACAACGCGATCTTGCGCCGCTCCGCCTCCGGCAACGGCTGCTCGCTGCGGCACAGGAGCACGTCGGGCTGGATGCCGATCGAGCGCAGTTCCTTCACCGAATGCTGCGTGGGCTTGGTCTTGATCTCGCCCGCCGCCTTGATGAACGGCACCAGCGTCAGGTGCATGAACAGGCATTTGGACGGGCCGTGCTCGATGCGCAACTGGCGGATCGCCTCCAGAAACGGCAGCGATTCGATGTCGCCCACGGTGCCGCCGATCTCGACCAGCGCCACGTCGTGGCCGCGCGTGGCCTCGTGGATGCAATGCTTGATCTCGTCGGTAATGTGCGGAATCACCTGCACGGTGGCGCCGAGGTAGTCGCCGCGCCGCTCCTTGCGGATCACGCTTTCGTAGATCTTGCCGGTGGTGATCGAATTCTTGCCACCGAGCCGGGTGTGGACGAAACGCTCGTAGTGGCCCAGGTCGAGATCGGTCTCCGCACCGTCGTCGGTGACGTATACCTCGCCGTGCTGGAACGGGCTCATCGTGCCCGGATCGACGTTGATATAGGGATCGAGCTTCATCAGCGTGACCGACAGGCCACGCGCTTCGAGGATGGAGGCCAGCGACGCCGCGGCGATGCCCTTGCCTAGCGAGGACACGACACCGCCGGTGACGAAAATCAGGGGAGTCATGGAATGCAGCCGTGCTGGAAATACGTATTCTAGCGAGAGTTCGCCCACGCGGCGAGGTTCGCCGGCGCGCTCCGATGCGCACGCTTCAGGCATGGCGTTGCTGGCCTGCCTGCTACCATGCCGCGCATGAATACGCCGATCCCTGCGCGCATTGTGGCCTTGCGCGCGGCCATGCACGAACATGGCATTGCCGCCCTCGTCGTCCCCAGCGCCGATCCGCACCTCTCCGAATACCTGCCTGCCCGCTGGCAGGCGCGCGCCTGGTTCTCCGGGTTTGACGGCTCCGCCGGCACCCTGATCGTCACCGCCGACCGCGCCGGCGTATGGACCGATTCGCGCTATTTCTCGCAGGCCGAACGGCAACTGGCCGGCAGCGGCATCACGCTGATGAAACTGCGCGTACCGCACACGCCGGAGCACCTTGACTGGCTTGCCAGCCAGCTGCACGAAGGCGACACGCTCGCGGTGGCAGGTGACTGCGTCTCGCTCGCCACGTTGCGCAACATGGACGCGCACTTCGTGCGCCACGGCGTGCGCATCCGCACCGACCTCGACCTGCCCGGCATGGCCTGGACCGGGCGTCCGCCCTTGCCGTCGCAGCCGGTGTTCGAGCTTGACCCGGCGCATGCCGGCACGCCGCGGGCGGAAAAGCTCGACCGCCTGCGCACCCTGATGCGCGCCAACGGGGTCACCCACCATCTGGTTTCCAGCCTCGACGACATCGCCTGGCTCACCAACCTGCGCGGCAGCGATGTCGACTGCAACCCGGTATTTCTCGCCCATCTGCTGGTCGCCAGCGACGGGCCGAGCGTCTTGTTCGCCGAACGCATGAAGTTTGACGATGCCCTGCTCGCGGCGCTCTCCGCCGATGGCATCAACGTGGCCGGCTACGCCGAAGTGACCCGTGCCGTCGCGCAGCTGGGCGCCGGTGCCACCCTGCTGTACGACCCGGCGCACGTGGTCTGCACGGTGAGCAACAGCATCCCGGCCCAGACCAAACGGGTCGAGGCAGCCAACCCGAGCACTGCGTTCAAGGCAGTGAAAACCGCCACCGAGCTCGACCACGTGCGCGAAGTGATGCGTCGCGATGGCGCCGCGCTGGCCCATGCGTTCCGCGACATCGAAGCCCGACTCGTGGCCGGCGAAGCGCTCACCGAGCTGGACGTGGATCGCATCGTGCACGCCGCACGTGCCGCGCAACCCGAATTCGTCAGTGAAAGCTTCGAGACGATTGCCGGTTACCAGGCCAACGGCGCCCTGCCGCACTACCGTGCCACACCCGAGCTGCACACGGCGCTGCAAGCCAGGGGCCTGCTGCTGATCGATTCGGGCGGCCAGTATCTCGGCGGCACCACCGACATCACCCGCGTACTGGCCATGGGCGACACTACGCCCGAGCAGCGCCGCGACGCCACGCTGGTGCTCAAGGGCATGATCAACCTGAGCCGTGCGCGGTTTCCGCAGGGCGCCAGCGGCCCGCAGCTCGATGCGCTCGCACGTGCGCCGCTGTGGGCCAGCGGCTGCAATTACGGCCACGGCACCGGCCATGGCGTGGGCTATTTCTTGAACGTGCACGAAGGCCCGCAGTCGATCCGCCCTCCGGTGGAAGGTGCACCGCTGGTGCCACTCGAGGCGGGCATGATCACCTCGATCGAGCCGGGCCTGTACAAGCCGGGCCGGCACGGCATCCGGCATGAAAACCTTGCCGTAGTGGTGGCCGCCGACCATACCGAGTTCGGCGATTTCCTCGCCTTCGAAACGCTGACGATGTGCCCGTTCGACCGCCGCATCCTCGAGCCGTCCCTGCTCAGCCCCGATGAGCGCGGGTGGCTCGACGACTACCACGCCACCGTGCGCGCCGCGCTCGCGCCGCTCCTGACCGGCGCCGACCTGGCCTGGCTCGAATGGCATTGCGCCCCGCTGTAAACCTTCCTGCGTCCCTTTTGGAATCGAAGCATCCAGCATGAGCAGCCGCTACAACGCCGCCGATATTGAAGTTCTCTCTGGTCTCGACCCGGTCAAGCGCCGGCCGGGCATGTACACCGACACCACCCGCCCCAACCACATGGTGCAGGAGGTGGTCGACAACTCGGTCGACGAAGCGCTCGCCGGTTATGCGAAGACGATCGAGGTCGTGTTGCACACCGACGGTTCCGCCGAAGTGAGCGACGATGGCCGCGGCATGCCGGTGGACATCCACCCGGAGGAGCACATCCCCGGCGTCGAATTGATCCTCACCCGGCTGCATGCGGGCGGCAAGTTCAGCGGCAAGAACTACAACTTTTCCGGCGGCCTGCACGGTGTCGGCGTGTCGGTGGTGAACGCGCTGTCGCAACGGCTGGAAGTGACCATCCAGCGCGACGGCAACGAATACCGCATGGCGTTCGAAAACGGCGACCGCGCCAGCGAGCTGGAAATTATCGGTTCGGCGCCCAAGCGCAAGACCGGCACCACGGTGCGCTTCTGGGCCGACCCCAAGTATTTCGATTCGCCGAAGATCTCGCTCGGCAAGCTCAAGCACCTGCTGCGCGCCAAGGCCGTGCTGTGCGCGGGGCTCACGGTGAAGCTCACCGACGAGGCCAGCGGCGAGCATGAGGAATGGTTTTACGAGGATGGCCTCAAGGATTACCTGCGCGGCGAGCTGGACGGCAGCACGGCGATTCCGGCCGATCTCTTCGTGCACCACGTGGCGCGCGACACCGAGGGCATGGACGTGGCGCTCGCCTGGCTGCCGGAAGGCGAGCTGGTGCAGGAAAGCTACGTCAACCTGATCCCCACTTTGCAAGGCGGCACCCACGTCAACGGCCTGCGCTCCGGGTTGACCAACGCCATCCGCGAGTTCTGCGACATCCGCAACCTCTTGCCGCGCGGCGTGAAGCTCGCGCCCGAGGACATCTGGGAGCGCATCTGCTTCGTGCTCAGCGCGCGCCTGCTCGACCCGCAGTTTGCCGGACAGACGAAAGAGCGTTTGTCGTCACGCCACGCCGCGGCGATGGTCGAGAACGTCATCCACGACGTCTTCAGCCTGTGGCTCAACCAGAACGTGGACGACGGCGAGCGCATTGCGCAGCTGGCGATCGAACGCGCGACCGCGCGGCTCAAGGCCGCCAAGCACGTGGTGCGCAAGAAGATCACCCAGGGCCCTGCCCTGCCCGGCAAGCTCGCCGACTGCACGTCGACCGATCTGGCGCGCACCGAGCTGTTCCTGGTCGAAGGCGACTCCGCCGGCGGCAGCGCCAAGCAGGCGCGCGACAAGGAGTTCCAGGCGATCCTGCCGCTGCGCGGCAAGATCCTCAACACCTGGGAGGTGGAATCCAACTCGGTGCTCGCCTCCGAAGAGGTACACAACCTCGCGGTGGCGATTGGTTGCGATCCCGGCACCGACGACCTGTCCGGCCTGCGCTACGGCAAGATCATCGTGCTGGCCGATGCCGACTCCGACGGCCTGCACATCGCCACCTTGCTCAGCGCGCTGTTCCTGCGCCACTTCCCGCACTTGGTGAGCGAGGGCCACGTGTTCGTGGCAATGCCGCCGCTGTTCCGCGTCGACGTCGGCAAGCAGGTGTTCTACTGCCTGGACGAAGCGGAAAAGCAGGCCATGCTGCAAAAGGTGGAGCGCGAAAAAATGCGCGGCGCGGTCACCGTCACCCGCTTCAAGGGGCTGGGCGAAATGAATCCGCCGCAGCTGCGTGAATCGACCATCCACCCGGATACCCGCCGCCTCGTGCAACTCACGATCGAAGCCGACGATGGCACCGCCAAGGTGATGGATCTGCTGCTGGCGAAAAAGCGCTCCGGCGACCGCAAGACCTGGCTCGAAGAGAAAGGCGACCTTGCCACCCTGGAGGTGTGACCGCTCCCGCCCCGGACTTCAGGAAACGCGGCCGAACAGGCGGTCCCAGAACGACGGCTTGGCCGGCTCATCGGCAGGCGGCGGCTGGTAACCCGGCTGCATGGCGGCGCAATCGGCAAGAAACGGCGCCGTGCGCGCCGCGGCCACCGCAGGGGAAAGCTGGAAGCCGAGCCGTACCGGGCTGCCGGTCACTTCGATCCAGGCCCCGAACGACAGTGTGTGCAGCAACGTCGCCAGCTCCGCAAACGGCAGCTCGCGAGTGAACACCAGCGCGCTGCCATCGACCTGCGGCAGCGCCCCCGCACGCTTCTCCAGCGCCTGCCGGTCGATCTCGAAATAGGCATACATGGCCCGCGCCGCCACATGCGTAGCCTGCTGGTAACCAACGCTGTAATGCGCAGTCACCGCCACTTGCTGCGGCGCGCACTGCAGGGTGATGCGGTTCTGGCCGCCCTTGACCGTCTGCGAGAGCACCAGCTCCGGGCTGGCGGGCGAGGGGTGGTAGGTGGCTTCCAATGCCTGCCGGCCGTTGTTGGCCACCAGCCACGGGGCCATTTCGTTGGCATCCCACCACACGGTGCCGTGGTCGGACGCGGTCAACACGTGCGCGAACCACTCGGCGCGCACATCCATCGCCTCCAGGTAATCGAGCCGGCCCTTCGGACTGGGTTCGCCGGTTACCGTCGTTGCCGCATCCGGCAACGCATCATCATGCAGGCCGATACGGTCACGCCCGCTCGGTGCCCAGCGATACACGCCGCCCAGGTAGGCATAGGCACACGCATCCAGGCAGGTGGCTGGCAGCGCCGGCTGCGTACGTCGATTCGATGCGCGCCAGGCCCCGACGTGGGTATTGACCCGGGCCTGGCGAAACAGCCGGCCCAGCTCCATGCCGGCGCTGATGTCGCCCGCGGTGGAATCCAGATAGACGTCCGAACCGGCGGATACCTTGCCCGATGCCAGCAGCGCGCCGATCTGGTCCACGGCATCGTCGTTGAAGGTGCCGGCGACATAGATTTGCGGCGCCTTGGCCAATTGCAGCGTCATGCGATCGCTGCGCACATGGATGGTGACGGCCGCCGGACTGGCAGCGAGCGCGGCCGGACATGCGCCGGCCAGCGCGAGGGCCAGCGCATGGCGCCAGCGGAAATGCGGGTGCGGGGACTCGGGCAAGAGGGGTTCCGGTACGGACGAAAACCATGAGTGTCCCGCATGCACGCCAGCGTTGCCTGAATACGCCGGCAAATCGCACGCTTCGCCTCAACGCAACTGGCTGTCCTTGCTGCCGCGCCGGTTGTAGAGGTTGGCTGCGTGTTCCGCGTCGCGCGCCTCCTGGCAGGCCACGCACAGGCGCACGCCCGGCACCGCCTGGCGCCGCGCCTCGGGAATCGGTGCGTCGCACTCTTCGCAGCGCAAGCGCCCCGGCCCGCGCGCGATCTGCCGACGTGCGCGCTGCACGCCGTCGGCCACGGTGGCATCGATTTGATCCTGCACGGCGCCATCGCCGGCCCAGCCGGTAGCCATGAAAACCTCCGCCACAACCTTGCTGTTGGCAACTATGTGGCCAGTATGCGTAGATTTCCATCGTCGGTTGATTCCGGTCGCCGCTGACCCATATCACCAAACGCCGCCCGCCTGGCCTTAAGATGGACGGCTGAATTGCCTGCAACGCATCGCTTCGCAGGTGCCGCCGCCACTCACACACGACGTCATGGGCATGTTTCAACTCAACTGGGTCAAAGCGCTGATCGGCGAATCGAGCATCCAGCGCGATGCCAACGCCGTGCCGGCCGTCGCTGCCGCCCACTTTGCCCCGAGCCCGGTGTTGCTGGCCTATGCGACGCAAACCGGGGTTACCGAGGATCTCGCCAACGCCACTCATGAGCAGCTGCTGGCGGCCGGCATCGAGACCGAACTGGTCGAGCTCAACGACCTCGACATCGAGAAGCTCGCCGCCACGCCGCAGGCGCTGTTCCTCACCAGCACCACCTGCGATGGCGATCCACCCGACATGGCCGAGGCCTTTGCCGAAGAGCGCATGATCGATCCAGCGCCGCTGGAACACCTGCAATACGGTTTGCTCGCGCTGGGCGACCGCGCCTACGACCACTTCTGCGGCTTCGGTCACGCGCTCGATGAATGGCTGCGCGCCTGTGGCGCCAAGCCGTGGTTTCCATGCATCGAGGTGGACGACGAAGACGGTGACGCGCTGGATCGCTGGCATGCCCAAGTTGCCGCACTGGTACCCAAAGTCGCAGCGGCCGCCAGTCCGATCACGCCGTGAAACAATGACCAGCCGCACCCTTCGGCGGAACTGAAACCGATGCATATCGACCTTCCCGCGGCGCTGCGCGAGCGCCTGCACGCCATTCGCTGGTTCGCGCTTGCGGCGGTATCGGCGCTCATCGCGGGCGGGCTGATCGCTGCAGTGATTGCCCGCGCGCCCACCCAGCCGCTGGTGTGGATGGTGGCGTTCCTGGTGTTGGTCACCGGTGTGGCGCAAATGGTGCTGGCGCTAGGCCAGGGGCTGTTGCCCGAACACCTGCCATCGGCACGCTGGCGTGCCGGTGAATGGTGGCTGTTCAATCTGGGCAATCTGGGCGTGATCGTCGGCACGCTGCGCACGCAGCCGCTGTGCGTCACCGTCGGCACGGCGCTGTTCATTGCCTCGCTGGTGGCGTTCTATCTCGGCGTGCGCGGCGGCAAGGCGGGTTTGCTGCTGCATGCGTTCCGCACAGTGCTGGTGGTGGTGTGCGCCGGCGCCTGCGTCGGGCTGGCGCTGTCACTGGGCGGCCTGCGCGTCTAGTTGGGAGCGCGGGCGGAAACGGTCCGTTCGCCCCGCGGCGCTTCCGCTGCGCCGCACTCCCGCGCATGCTGGCGGCCATCTTCCATTGGGGATGGCCACATGATCGAACGCAGACCCTTCAACCTGCTCGGCGGCGGCAACCACGGCTGGCTCGACACCAGGCATCATTTCTCCTTTGCCGATTACCACGACCCGATGCGCATGCATTGGGGTTCGCTGCGCGTGTGGAACGACGACACCATCGCGCCGAACACGGGTTTCCCGCCGCACCCGCACGCGGACATGGAGATCATCACCTACGTGCGCGAAGGCGCCATCACCCACCAGGACAGCCTCGGCAACCATGGACGCACGGTGGCAGGCGACGTGCAGGTGATGAGCGCGGGCACCGGCATCCGGCACGCGGAATACAACCGCGAGGACGTGCCCACGCGCATCTTCCAGATCTGGATCATGCCCGATACGCACGGCGAGGCGCCGACGTGGGGCACGCGGCCGTTCCCCAAGGGCGATCGCGCGGGTCGCTTCGTGGTCTTGGCCAGCGGCATGGCCGGGGACGCCGATGCCTTGCCGCTGCGCACCAACGCCCGCGTGCTGGGCGCGACCCTGCGCGCCGGTGAAACGGTAGAGTACCCGTTGGCCACGGGGCGCTATGCGTACCTCGTACCGGCGCGTGGCAAGGCCACGGTGAACGCGGTCACCATCGATGCCGGCGATGGCGCTGCGCTCCACGATGAGCCCGGCGTGCGCGTGGTCGCCACCACCGACGCGGAAGTGGTGTTGGTGGATGCGGCCGCCTGACGTCCCGGCGCACTTGATTTCCATCCATTCATCACCAGTCTTGGCGTATTGATGCGTTGACCGGCGCCGGGCGCGGGCTTGATGAAAATCAGAGCTTGCGCGCGGCGCATCGTGGTCGCATGGCGTGATGCGGCATGTCTGGAACGGATGGAGCACGATTGATGCAGGCGGATTTCTGGTTGCAATGCTGGCGCGAGGGACACATCGGTTTCCATCTCAAGGAGCCGCTGCCGCTGCTCATCAAGCACTGGCCCGATCTCGACTTGCCGGCCGACAGCCGCGTGTTCGTGCCACTGTGCGGCAAGTCGCCCGACATGGCCTGGTTGGTCGCGCACGGGTATCGCGTGCTTGGCGTGGAGCTGTCGCCGATCGCAGTGGAGCAGTTTTTCGACGAACACGGGCTGGCGCCCGAACGCCACGCAACGCCGTTCGGCACGCGTTACACCACCGACCGCATCGACATCATCCAGGGCGACGTGTTCGGCCTCGACGCCGCAACGCTGGCCTCCTGCACCGGCGTCTACGATCGCGCCGCCGTGGTGGCATTGCCGGCCGATTTGCGCCAGCGCTACGCCCACGAGGTGTACGGCAAGCTGCCGGCGGGCTGCCGCGGCCTGATGGTCACGCTCGAGTACCCGCAGCGCGAAATGGACGGCCCGCCGTTTTCGGTGGAAGAAGGTGACGTGGAAGCCTTGCTTGGCCACGCCTGGGATACCAGCGTGCTCGACCGGCGCGACATCCTCGCGTCCGAACCGAAATTCCGCGCGCGCGGCCTCAGCGCGTTCCACACCGCGGTGTATCGCCTGTCGCGCCGCGCAGTCTCGCCGTAGCGCCGCACGCGCCTGCCCCCCATTCTTTTCACTTCACGATCGCGAGGTTCTTGCCGTGAAACTTTCCACCCAGACAACCGATTCGGGCACCACCACGCTGCCCTTGGCGCGCAGCCCGAACCTGCACGAGACCGACCCCGAGCGCCTGCGCAAGACACTCCGCGACTACTTCACCAGCACCTTCGACCGCTATGAATCGCTGTTCGACACGCTGGCCACCGACGCCGCGTACTACGAGCCGTCGATCACGCTGCGCCATCCGCTGATCTTCTACTTCGGCCACACCGCAACGTTCTTCGTCAACAAGCTCCTGCTCACCCACATGATCGAGGAGCGCATCGACCCGCATCTGGAGTCGGTGTTCGCGGTGGGCGTGGACGAGATGAGCTGGGACGACCTGGACGACACGCACTACGACTGGCCGAGCGTGGCCGACGTGCGCGCCTACCGCAACAAGGTGCGCGCGCTGGTCACCCACCTGATCGATACCGCACCGCTCACGCTGCCGCTGGGCTGGGACAACCCGTGGTGGCCGATCATCATGGGCATCGAGCACGAGCGCATCCACATCGAAACCTCCTCGGTGCTGATCCGCCAGCACCAGCTCAAGTACGTCAAGTCCGACCCGGCCTGGAAACCCTGTCGCGACACCGGTCCGGCGCCGGCCAATGCGCTGGTCAAGGTCGAAGCGGGCCACGTCGCGCTCGGTCGCGACATCACCAGCGCGCTGTACGGCTGGGACAACGAGTATGGCCACCACGAGGCCGAGGTGCCGGCATTCGAGGCCGGGCGCTACCTGGTCAGCAACCAGGAGTTCCTCGCCTTCGTCGAGGCCGGCGGCTACACGCTGGCCGAGTACTGGGACGAGGAAGGCAACGGCTGGCGACAGTTCGCCAAGGCCACCCACCCAACGTTTTGGCGGCGCGCCGCCGACGGCTGGCGCCTGCGGCTGATGACCGAGGAAGTGGCGATGCCGTGGAACTGGCCGGTGGAAGTGAACTACCACGAGGCCAAGGCGTTCTGCCGCTGGAAATCCGCGCGCGACGGCCAGCCGGTGCGGCTGCCGACCGAGGACGAGTGGTATCGCCTGTACGACGAAAGCCGGCGCGGCAACGACGCGCCCGACGCCAACATCAACCTCGCGCACTGGGCCTCGTCGTGCCCGGTCGATCATTTCCGCCAGGGTGATTTCTACGATGTCACCGGCAACGCCTGGCAATGGACGGAAACCCCGATCTATCCATTCGAGGGCTTCCAGGTGCACCCGGTGTACGACGACTTCACCACGCCGTGCTTCGACGGTCGCCACAACCTGATGAAGGGCGGCTCGTGGATCGCCACCGGCAACGAGGCCGAGCCGGTATCGCGCTACGCGTTCCGCCGGCACTTCTTCCAGCACGCGGGCTTCCGCTACGTGGTGTCGAAGAATATGAAGCCGGCGCCGGCCTCGCACTACGAAACCGACAAGCTGCTCTCCGAGTACGCCGAGTTCCACTATGGCGACACCTACTTCGGGGTGCCGAACTTCTCCAAGGCGCTGGTGGAGCTGGCGCTGACCAAGCTGGGCGACACGCCGCGGCATACCGCGCTCGACCTGGGTTGCGCGTCGGGCCGCGCCACGTTCGAGCTGGCGCGGCATTTCGACCACGTCACCGGCGTCGATTTCTCCGCGCGCTTCATTGGTCAGGGCGTGGCGCTGGCGCGTGGCGACAGCCTGCGGTATCTGCTGCACGACGAAGGCGAGCTGGTCGAGTACAAATCGCACAACCTCGACGAGCTCGGGCTGGCCCGCACGGCGGCCAAGGTCGAGTTCTGGCAGGGCGACGCGTGCAACCTGAAGCCCACGTTTGCCGAGTACGACTTCGTGCTGGCCGCCAACCTGATCGACCGCCTGTACAACCCCACGCAGTTCCTCGAAACCATCCACGAGCGGATGAACATTGGCGGCCTCTTGATGA
This sequence comes from Rhodanobacter sp., assembly GCA_004298045.1. Taxonomy (GTDB): domain Bacteria; phylum Pseudomonadota; class Gammaproteobacteria; order Xanthomonadales; family Rhodanobacteraceae; genus Rhodanobacter_A. The sequence goes on from SCRM01000016.1 coordinate 38,111, forward strand.
TCACCTCGCCCTACACCTGGCTGGCCGAACACACGCCACGCGCGGATTGGCTCGGCGGGTTCAAGAAGGATGGCGAGAGCTTCACCACGCTCGATGGCCTGGACGCGGTGCTGGGCAAGCACTTCGAGCGCCTGGGCGAGCCGCAGTCGGTGCCGTTCGTGATCCGCGAGACGCGGCGCAAGTTCCAGCACACGCTGTCGGAAGTGACGTTCTGGCGGCGGCGCTCGTAAGCTGTCGTTGAAAGGCTGCATCCGTACCGGGGCAACGTTCGCGTTGCCCCGGTTTTGCATTGGGAGACACGATGAGCTTCGATTTCGACCAGCCGGTGGATCGCGCCGGTACCCACGCGCTGAAATATGACTTGCGCGCGCAAAAATTCGGCCGCGCCGACGTAGCGCCGCTATGGATCGCCGACATGGATTTCGCCGCGCCGGAGTGCGTCACCCAAGCGCTCATCCCCCGCGCGCAACACCCCATCTACGGCTACACCACCTGGCCCGCCGGCATGCTGGACGCGCTGGTCGGCTGGTGCGCACGCCGCCATCACTGGCAGGTCGAAACCGACTGGCTGCTGCCCGCCAACGGCGTGCTGGCCGCACTCTCCGCCGCCCTGCAGGCCTGCACGCAAGCAGGTGACGGCGTGATCGTGCAGCCGCCGGTCTACGGCGGTTTTGTCGAGGCGGCGCTCGCGTGCAGACGCCAGCCGGTCGACAACCAACTGCACGAGGAAGCCGGGCACTACACGATGGATTTCGCGCAGCTCGAACAATGCGCACGCGCCGGCGCCCGCACTCTGATGCTGTGCAATCCTCACAACCCGGTCGGCCGCGCGTGGTCGCGCGACGAGCTGACCGAACTGCTGCGCATCGCCCGCCAATACGGCATCACGGTCATCAGCGACGAGGTGCACGGCGACCTCGCCCTGCCCGGCCACGTGCACCAGCCGCTGGCCGCGCTGGCGACCGCGCAAGATCGCGTCATTACCCTGCTGTCGCCGAGCAAGACCTTCAACCTGCAAGGCCTCGGCCTTGCCGTGCTGGCCACCGCCAACCCCGAACTGCGCGCGGCCGTCGCCCACCAGCTCGAAGCCCTGCACCTCGTAGGCGCCAACCCCTTCGCCGTCGCCGCCGCCGAAGCCGCATGGCGCGGAGGCGACGCGTGGGTGGATGCACTTCAAACGTATCTGGGCGCCACACGCGATCTCCTGATCGCACGGCTGCCCGCCAGCAACGCCATCCACGCAGTGCCACCCCAAGCCAGCTACCTCGCCTGGTTGGATTGCCGCGCCTTGCGCAAGACCGACGCCGAACTGCGCGACTTCTTCATCACGCATTGCGGCCTCGGCCTCAACCCAGGTGCCGACTACGGCCAGGGCGGCAGCGGGTTCATGCGCTTCAACTTCGGCGCGCCGCGCAAGATGGTCGAGACGGCGCTGGATCGCATCGCGGCGGCACTGAAGTCGGCGTGATGCGTTGGGGGGATTCGGGATGACTCCCCAATCCCCCCGAATCACCCCAATGACTTCCGCCTGCACACGAGGCGTCAGGCGGACGCCTTCAGTCGCACGTGCCGATCAATGTTTCGCCAGCCACGCATCCACCGCCGGCAAGCGGTCCTTGCGGATCATCATGCGGTACTCGATGTTGGCGATGGCGGTTTCGGCCGGGCGGCGGGCGGAAGCCGGCAGGCTGGCCGCGTAGGCCTTGACCTTGTCGATCATGGACGGATCGAACGAGGCGCTGGCCAGCCGCGGATAAAACTGGCTGCTGGCGCTGGAATCCACCAGTTTGGCGACCTGCTCGCGATGGGCCATGGCGAAGTTCCACGCCAGATCCGGGAAATGCCAGGCCACGGCGCTGATCATGCCGGCGCTGTTGGTGGCGCCCGGTTCGTCGGTCAGGGCCAGTGCCAGCGCACGCTCGGCCAACGCCTGGTCGTCGGCAATCCCCAGCAGGCGATACAGCCGATCCTTGATCATCGGCGTCTTCTCGGCCTTGGCCTGGGCGTGCAGCTCGTCCCAGGCCTTGGTGTCGGCATGCTCGGCGACAATCATGTAGACGCTCTGGCGCAGTGCGGCCGGCAGCGCCTTGGGATTGGTCTTGGCGGCGGCGAAGCGCTGGCGTACGTCGGCCAGCATCCGCGCGTCGCCCAGTTGCGCGAGTGCGCCGATGAGTTGGGTGCGCAGGAGCGTGGCTGAAGTACTTTCGTTCGGCTTGGGCACCCAGCCGATGCGGTCGAACTCGGGGCGCAACTGTTTGACAGCGTAAGCGCGGAAGCGCGTCTGCCGCGGCTTGTCGCCGCGGTAGTACGCATCCAGCCCGACCAGGCTGCCGGCCACGCGCGACCACAGCTCCGGGCTGGCGTCGGCAGGCACCGCGTGGGCGAGATCGAGGAAATCGGACACCGGCTCCAGTCCGGCCATACCTTCGGCCCAGCTGTCGCCGAGCAGGCCGAGCTGGTCGATCGGCGCCAGGCGGGTGAAATCCTTCGCCAGCGACGCCCGCAGAGTCGGCGCGTACAACGTGCGGTAGTAGCCGCTCTGCCCGGCGTTGACCAGCACCGGGCCACAGCCGGCAAGCGTCACGCTGGCGCTGCCGTCGATCAGCGTGCTCGTTGCCGGCTGGCCGACCACCTGCGCGATCACCGGCACATGCCAGCGCAGCGGCGTCTTGTGCGGCTGGTCGCGGCTGAATTCGCCCTGCGTGAGGCTCACGGTGCTCCGGTTGTCGCGGCAGGTGGCGGCCGTGACATTGATCAGCGGCACGCCGGGTTGCAGGGTGAAATCGTGGGCAACCTGGGTGATCGGCTTGCCGCCGGCGACCTTGTCCATCGCGTGCCAGAGGTCGTCCGACACCGTGTTGCCGTAGGCATGCGCGGCCAGGTAATCGTGCACGCCCTGCCGCCACGCCGCGTCGCCCACGTAGGCCTCCAGCATGCGGATCACCGCCTCGCCCTTGGCGTAGGTGATGGTGTCAAACGCCTGGCTGGCCTCCTCCACCGTGGCGATCTTCTGCACGATCGGGTGCGTGGTGGCGATGGCATCGCGCCCCATCGCCCCCTCGCGCACGCGGACGGTCTCGAGCACGGTGTTCCACTCCGGGTGCACCTTTTCGGTTTCGCGCTCGGCCATCCACGAGGCGAAGCCCTCGTTGAGCCACAGATCGTCCCACCAGCGCATGGTCACCAGATCGCCGAACCACTGGTGCGCCATCTCGTGCGCCGCGGTGTTGAACACGTTCATGCGGTCGCCCTGGGTGGAGTACGCCGGGTCGAGCAGCATCGCGTACTCGAAGGTGAAGATGGCACCCCAGTTTTCCATCGCCGAAAAGAACTGGCTGCTGCCCGGCGCGGCGATGTTGTCCAGCTTGGGCAGCGGGTACCTGATGCCGAAGTAATCGTTGTAGTCGTGCAGGATGGTCTTCGCCGAGTCGAGCACGAACCCGGCCTGCGCGGCCTTGCCCTTTTGCGCCACCACGCCGATCTGGGTGCCATCGGATTCGGTCGTGGTGCGCTCGAAATCGCCCAGGCCGAAGAACAGCAGATAGGTGGACATTTTCGGCGTGGTTTCGAACTTGACGCGTGCCAGGCCGTGGCCGAGATCTGCGGTGCTGGCGATGGGCATGTTGCTCACCGCCATCTCGCCCTTTGGCGCGGTCACGGTCAGGTCGAACGTGGCCTTGTACGCGGGCTCATCCCACGAAGGAATGAAACGCCGCGCGTCGGAGTTCTCGAACTGAGTGAACAGCGCGCGCCGCTGGCCGTTGGCGGTCGGGTAATTGATCGCGAACAGGCCGTTGGCCTGGGTGCCGATCTTGCCGGTGTAGTCCAGCGTCAACCGGTACTTGCCCGCGGTCACCGGCTTGGCGAACGTGAAGCGTGCGGTCTGGTTGGCTGCGTCCACCGTGGCCTTCGCCGGAAGCGCCTTGCCGCCGGCGGCCGGCGCGAGGGTGGCCGACGAGAAAGTCATGCCGAGCGCATTCAGGGTGATGCGGGAAGTCGGCGTCGCCACGGTCACGTCGATCACGACATGGCCGTCGAAAGTCAGCTTATCCACATGCGGCACGATGCTCACTGCGTAGTGCGTGGGCATCACGCCACGCGGCAACTGGGTCGGTGTTTCGGCCGCAGCCGTGGCAGGCGCCGCAGCTGGCGCCGCCAGGACGGTGCCGGCGGGCAAAGCGAGCGCCAGGGTGATAGCGGCAACAAGCATCTTGCGCATGGAAGTTCTCTCGACAGGGGATGGCCGCAGCGCCCGACCGGGCACTGGCAACGGCGGCGAAACCGGACATAGCGGCATGCTTGCGCCGGCCGCGCCGCCGCGACACCGCCGGAAGTCACGCTTCGGCGAGGAAACCTGGCTTGTGAGTTTTTCAAACGCCGAATAGGCACGTCCAGGCGAATCGACAGATTCGCCTGTTCTGGCAGAAACTCGCCATATGCTTGATTTGCCGCCTGAATCGTGGTGCGCTTGCGACGTGCAGTGAAGCAAAAAACTCACAAGTCACGGTGTTCAAGCCTCGGCGCCCATGCGCCCCATGCGCCGTTCGACGCCGAAGCCGTAATACGCCGCCACCAGCAGCGCAATCCATGCGATACCCACGTAGATCGCCACGCGTGTGTCCGGGCTGTAGCCGAGCATCACCCACACGAACAGCAGGAACGCGAGGCATACCGCGCTGGACAGCGGCCACACGCGCAGGCGGAAAGCCAACGGCTGTGCCTGCAGCCGGCGAAAGCGCCAGTGCGCCACCAGCACCATGCCCCAGGTCCACACCGTGTTGAACGCAAGGATCGACATCATCATGCCGAAGATGCGCTGCGGCACGAGGTAGTTCATCAACACGCCAAGCAACAGGAACGCCATCGTCACCAGCACCCCGCGCAACGGCACGCCGGAGCCATTCGTGCGCCGCAACGCCGCCGGCGCCTGGCCCTTGATCGCCAGGCTGTGCAGCATGCGGCTGCCACTGAAAGTGGTGGAGTTGAAGCTCGACAGCGCGGCGGTGATCACCACGAAATTGATCAGCCCCGCCGCCTGCGGAATACCGAGCTTGGCGAAGGTGGTGACGAACGGGCTGCTGTGCGCATCCAGCTCGTTCCACGGATAGATCGCCATGATCACGAACAGCGAGCCGATGTAGAAAATGAGGATGCGCCAGATCACCGAGTTGACCGCGCGCGGAATCGTGCGCTTCGGCTCAGCCGCCTCGGCCGCCGCCATGCCAATGGTTTCGATGCCGCCAAAGGAAAACACCAGCACCGGCAGCGCCAGCACCATGCCGGTCACCCCGTGTGGAAACCAGCCGCCATGCGACCACAGGTTCGCGAGCCCCAGCGGCTTGCCGCCATTGCCCCAGCCCAGCCAGATCAGCGCAAAGCCGCCCAGGATCATTCCCACCACGGTCAGCACCTTGATCAGCGAGAACCAGAACTCCAGCTCGCCGTACACCTTCACCGCCAGCAGGTTCAGCGCGCCGATCATGCTCACGCTGGCAAACGCCCAGATCCACTGCGGCACCTCCGGGTACCAGGCTTTCATGTACACGCCCACCGCCGTGCTCTCGGCAATGCCGACGCCCATCATCAAGATCCAGTAGTTCCACCCGGTGAGGTATCCGGCCAGCGGGCCGAGGTATTTGTGCGCATACGCGCCAAACGAGCCTGCCACCGGTTCCTCGGCAGCCATTTCGCCGAGCGCGCGCATGATGATGAAAATCATCGTGCCGCCGAATACATAGCCGAACAGCAGCGACGGCCCGGCCAGTTGGATCGCGGTGCCCGAGCCGAGGAACAAGCCAGCGCCGATGCACATGCCCAGCGCCATGAAAGTGATGTGGCGCGGCGTCAGCTGACGCTGCAGATCTTGATTCATGCCATTCCCCGAGAAAAAACGTCAGCGCATCAGCCGCTGCGAAGGCTTCCACGGCAGCTTGCCGCGCCAGTACTGGATCAGCGCGTAGCCGCCGACCATGCCGCCCAGATGGGCGAAGTGCGCCACCCCAGCCTGGGTGCCAGTGACCCCCAGCACCAGCTCCACCGCGGCATAGCCGATCACGAAGAGCCACGCCGGCACCGGGATCGGGAAAAAGATCAGGAACATCTTTTCGCGCGGATAAAGCATGCCGAACGCCAGCAGCAGCCCAAACAACGCACCCGAAGCACCAATCGTCGGGTAGAACCCGTGGGTGAAGTACTTGACCACGATGAGCTGCGCCACCGCCGCCGCCGCCGCGCACACAAAGTAGTAGATGGTGTAGTTGCGCGCGCCGAAGGTGAGTTCGATCACCCCGCCGAACATCCACAGACCGAACATGTTGAACGCGATGTGCTCGAAGCCGCCGTGCATGAACGCGTAGGTGACGAGCTGCCACGGCTCGAAACCGGCCACATCCACATAGGGCGAAGCCCCAAGCGGCCACAGCGCGAAATACCGCGTCAGTGCCGCCGTGGTGGCGTCATGCAGCGCCAGCTGCAACGCAAACACCAGCACGTTGGCAATCAAGAGATAGCGGGTAACCGGGGGGATGCGCGTCGGCATGAAAGAGGTTCGCAACGCCCGCGCAACGTGGGCAAAGTACAAGGGTAGCCAGTGCGGTGCGGGCATGCCATGTGCAAACGGTCACGGCCGCAACGCGCGCCAAAGAAAAACCGCCCGCAGGCGGCTTTCCCTTCACCATGAACTGCTGGGAGCGTGGGCGGTAGAAACGTTCGAGGCGAAAAGTTCTCTGCGCGAGGATCGTTTTCCGACGCTGCGCCGGCCCATAGTGGTTCCATGGGTCAAGCAGCGGCGGGAAACGGAGCCGCGCAGAGGGCTTTGCAGCCCGGACGGCTTCTACCGCCCACGCTCCCTGTTCAGCCGCCGACGTGCGCCAGCATGCCTTCCGGACGCTTGGCGCCCACAAAGCGCTTGGCCCAGTACGCTTCGTCGAGGCTGGAGATCTGCACCGCCTTGCCGGAAGCCGGCGCGTGGATGAAACGGTCGCCCGACACATAGATGCCGACATGCGTGATGTGATGCCGGCGTCCGGTGCTGAAGAACACCAGATCCCCCGGCTTCATGTCCGCCCGCTTGACCTTGAGGCCCGCGAGGAACTGCGAGGCGGAATTGGCCGGCAACTGCACGCCGATCGCGTGCGAGAACACATAGCGGACGAAACCGCTGCAATCGAAGCCGGTCGTGGGGCTGCGCCCGCCGCGCACATAACGCACATCGCGCAGGCCCATGGCCGCGGCAATCAGCGACTTGCGCAGGTCGGTCAGGGTTTCCGCCGGGCTGCTGGCCGCAAGCGGGCCGTCGGTTTTGGCAAGGACGTGATCGGCCTTGGCCACGTTGGCCGCGGTCGGCGCCGCCACACTATGCCCGGCGGAAAACGCCGGAATGGCCCCGGCGATACCGGGCAATTGGCTGGCGACGGCCACTGCCGATGCATTGAGGATGGGCAGCTGGTTGAGCGAGAGCGCCGCCGAGCCATCGGCAGCAATCGGCGCAGGGTTGGCCACGGTACGCGTTTCGGCAAAGGCAGTGGTGCCCAAGAGCAACATCGAAACGAGCGCGGCAACCTTGGTCAATTGCTGAATCTGCATCAGGCAGTCTCCCCTCCGGCGTGGGTTCGGTAGCTGTCGTTTCACAGGGAAACGACACGGCGAAGGTTCGACCTTAGCAACACATGCGCCCGCGTTTGTTCGATCCAGGTTAACTGTACCCCGCCGTTTCGGAGGTATGCGAAGCCCGTCACATTCGAGTACACACATGAAAAATCAATAACTTGTGTGTTTTCAGGAAGTGAAGCCGACGCTTAACGCGGTGCCTCGGGCCAGTAATACGAATCCGGATACGGCCGCTTGCCGAAGATCGCGGTGCCGATGCGTACCTCGGTGGCGCCTTCGGCGATGGCGATCGGAAAGTCGCCGCTCATGCCCATGGACAGGCGCGGAATATGGTGGCCGCGGCCAATGGCGGCATCGCGCAACTCCCGCAGCTGGCGGAAACAGGCACGGATTTCCTCCGGCACCTTGGTGTGGATCGCCAGCGTCATCAACCCGCGCACGCGCAACGTCCCATAGCCGGCCAGGCTGTCCAGAAAGCCCGGCAGCTCGGCCGGCGGCAGACCGTACTTGGTGTCCTCGGTGGAGGTCTTGACCTGCACCAGCACGTCGATGGCGCGGCCTTCCATTTGCAGCCGGTGATCCAGCGCAGCAGCCAGCTCGGGTCGGTCCAGCGACTGCACCTCGCTGGCATAGCGCGCCACTTCCTTGGCCTTGTTGGTCTGCAGGTGGCCGATCATCACCCAATCCAGATGCGCGTTGGCCAGCGCGCGCGCCTTGTCGCGGATTTCCTGCACTTTGTTCTCGCCGAAACGGGTGAGGCCAAGCGCCATCGCTTCGCGCACCACGTCGACGCCGAAGGTCTTGGACACCGGCAACACGTTGACCTCGGCCGGATCGCGCCCGGCGGCGCGGCAAGCATCGGCGACGCGGCGCTGGATGTCCGCCCAATTGGCGGCGAGATGGGATTGATCCATGGGTATCGATACCCCCGTTGTTCGCCCGCCCTTCCTTTCGGAAGGTCGAGATGAGAGGTGGGGTTGGACAGGGCAACAGCGAAGCTGGACGGCACCTGCCGGCAACTCCGCGAGCCCGGCCCCTCACCACGGCCCTCTCCCCAGTGGGGGAGAGGGGGAAAGTGGCCATCCCCCAAGAAGAAAAAAAGGCGCCCCTCTTTCCCGGATCGGGGGATCAGCCAGTGTCAGCCCTTGGCGCCCTGCGCGTAATGCTTGGCAATCACCTCGGCCACCACGCCAGACACCTTCTTGCCGGTAGGGATGTGCAGGAACTCGTTCGGGCCGTGCGCGTTGGAGTGCGGGCCGAGCACGCCGGTGATGAGGAACTGCGCCTTGGGGAATTTCTCGCCCAACATGCCCATGAAGGGGATCGAGCCGCCCTCGCCCATGTACGTGGCGGGTGCGCCGAACTGGCTCTTCGAGGCATCGTCCACCGCCTTGTCCAGCCACGGCGACAGCGCCGGCGCGTTCCAGCCGCTGCCGTCCTTTTCCAGATCGAAGGTGACGGTAGCGCCGTACGGCGGGTCCTTTTCCAACAAGCCCTTGACGAACCGGCCGGCCTGTTTCGCATCCAGCGTCGGCGGCACGCGCAGGCTCAGCTTGACTGCGGTGAACGGGCGCATGACGTTGCCGGCACTGTCCAGCGCGGGGATGCCGCCGATGCCGGTCACCGCCAGTTGCGGGCGCCATGTGCGGTTCAAGACCAGCTCGGAGAGATCCTTGGTGACCGGCTGCATGCCGCCCTTCCACGGAAACTTGTCGTAGATGTCGTTGCCCAGCACCTGCGCGGCGTGTTTGGCCTGCTCGGCACGCTGCGCCGGCACTTCGACGTACAACTCCTTCGGCTTGATGGCGCCGGTGGCGGAGTCTTCCAGCCGGGAGAGGATCTCGCGCAGGATGCGGAAACTCGACGGCACCACGCCGGAGGCGTCGCCGGAGTGCACGCCTTCGTCCAGCACCTGCACCGTAAGATTGCCGCCGGTCATGCCGCGCAGCGAAGTGGTGAGCCAGAGCTGGTCGTAGTTGCCGCAGCCCGAATCCAGGCACACCACCAGCGATGGGCTGCCGATGCGGCTGGCGAGGTGGTCCACGTAGAACGGCAGGTCGTAGCTACCCGACTCCTCGCAGGCCTCGATCAGGATCACGCAGCGCGCGTGCGGCACGCCCTGTTCCTGCAGCGCCAGCAATGCGGAGAGCGAACCGAAGATGGCGTAGCCGTCGTCGGCGCCGCCGCGACCATATAGGCGATCGCCCTTGAGCACCGGCGTCCACGGGCCGAGGCCTTCGGACCAGCCGGTCATCTCCGGCTGCTTGTCCATGTGGCCATAAAGCATGACGGTGTCGTCGCCCTGCCCCGGCACCTCGATGAAGATGAGCGGCGTGCGGCCGTCCACCTCGAGCACTTCGAGCGTCGCGCCCGGCAGTGCGGCCAGCTTGCCGCGCGCCCAGTCGGCCATCAGCTTGAGCGCGGCATCCATGTGGCCATGGGCTTTCCAGTCTTTGTCGAACATCGGCGACTTGTTCGGGATGCGGATGTACTCGACCAGCTTGGGCACGACTTCCTCATCCCACAGGCCGCTGATGCAGCGGGAAAGACGGGCGGTATCCATGAGCAGCTCCCTAAATATGCGAGACCGCCAGTGTACCAGTGGCCCGACAGCCTCCCGGCGTCGGACGACAACGTGACGCGTTGTCGGCGCACACCGCGGCTGCCGCGACACCCGCTGTGCGCCCGACGCGAACATCGCAAAGTCGCGCCGCGGCACCTCGCCGCCTGCCACTTTGGAGCTCACACCATGCATCGCAAACTTGCTGCCATCGCCCTGCTGCTCGGCCTTGCCGCCCCCGGCCTGCTGCTGGCCGCCACCCCGGTCAACGTCAACCGCGCCGACGCCGCCACCCTCGCACAATCGCTCGACGGCATTGGCCCGGCCAAGGCCGACGCCATCGTCGCGTGGCGTACCGCCAACGGCCCCTTCAAGTCGGTGGACGACCTGCGCCAAGTCAAAGGTATTGGCGAGGCCACGCTGGAGCGCAACCGCAGCGCGATCCTGCTGGCCGACCGCGCTGGCACTGCGCCCGCCGCAGCCAAGCCGGCCAAGTCAGCCCAATCGACCAAGCCGACGAAACCGGCAAAACCGGCGCCAAAGCACCCGTGATCGCGGCGCAAAACACCGCATGAAGCCGTGGGCGATATGGCTGCGCCGTGCTGGCCACGGCGCGGCCTGCGTTACACTCGCGCGCCTTTCCCGCTCGCTGGCCAGCCATGATCCTGCCGCGTTACCACGTTGCCGCCTCCACCATCCCGGGCGCCGGCAAGGGTCTGTTCCTGGACGAACCGGTCGCCGCCGGCAGCATCATCACGGCACCGGACCAGATCGACCATACCTACCGGCTGGCCGACATCGAGGCCTCGCCGACATTGCACGAGCAGTTCTATGCCAGCGCGCGCTGGTTCGAGGATCGCTACACGCTGTCGCCCGACTGGCCGGACGAATGCTTCATCAACCACAGCTTCACACCCAACGGCCTGTGGCATCTGGGTTTCGTGTTTGCGCTGCAATCGCTGGCCGCCGGCGCCGAAATCACCGTCGACTACCGGCACCTGCTGCCGCCCGGCCAGGCCGAGGATTTCGTCGATGCCCTGACCGGTGAGAGTATTGTCGGCTGGTCATGGCAGGAGAGTCTTGTCGACAGCACGCGCGCACTGGCTGCGCTGCTGGCTGTCGATCGTCGTCGCTGATGCTGGAAATACCGGAGATAGAAACCGCACGGCTGCGGCTGACCGCGCTGGCCGAACGCCATTTCGACGACTACGCCGCCATGCTTGCCGACGCCGACAGCACGCGTTACATCGGCGATGGCCAACCGCTCGACCGTACCAACGCGTGGCGCTCGCTCGCCATGCTGCTTGGCCACTGGCAACTGCGCGGCTGCGGCATGTGGGCGCTGGAGCGCAAGGACGACGGTGCCTTTGTGGGCCGCGCCGGCCTGATGAACCCGGAGGGCTGGCCCGATCTCGAACTGGGCTGGATGCTGGGCGCCAATCACCGCCATCACGGCTACGCCACCGAAGCCGGCGCCGCCGTGCTCGATTTTGCGTGGACGACGCTGCATGCCACGCGCGTCATCAGTCTGATCCGCCCGGGCAACGTGGCCGCCGAGCATGTCGCGCAACGGCTCGGCGGGGAGGCGATCGAAGACATCGACTTCTACGGCGACCGGGCACGCGTGTTTGCGTATTACCCGCCGCATCGGGAAAGTACCGACGTGGCGTGCTGAGTCGCCGGCTGCCGATGGTTTTCCCGGCAGCCCGTCGGGATGAATCCCGCCGCCTCGGGCTTGGCGGTCAGGCCTGCATCGGGCTTGGCGGCATCGAGATAAAGCTTCCGCTCCGGATCGAGCTGCGCCGATACCACCTTGCCGGGCTTGACGAAATCGAAGCGTGCCCAGCGCCTCGTCGACAAACTCATCCCATCCCCCTCCCATGACTGGCAAAATGTGCGCCCGCGGCGCGTGGGCCGTCATCAGCCAGGTCACGCTGCAAGCCTTTGCATCCGCTAAGCATGCGTATGCGCCCGGCATGGCAAGCTGTGCGTCTGCGTTGCCGCAAATCAGGAGGAAACCCGACGCATGCGCATCCTGCTTGCCGAAGACGACGCCGCGATTGCCGATGGCATCTGCGCCTCGCTGCGCCAACACAACCACGCCGTGGACCACGCCACCGATGGCCGACTCGCCGACGCCGCGCTGCGCGACCACGAGTACGACCTCCTGGTGCTCGACCTTGGCCTGCCGCAGCTCGATGGCAGCGAAGTGCTGCGCCGCCTGCGCAGCCGTGGCGCCGGGTTGCCGGTGCTGGTGGTGACGGCGCGTGACGGGCTGGCCGAACGCATCCGCGTGCTCGACCTGGGCGCCGACGATTATCTGGTGAAGCCGTTTGCGCTGGCCGAGTTCGAAGCCCGCGTGCGCGCCCTGCTACGGCGCTCGAGCACCCACGGCATGCCCGAACTGAAGCTCGGCCAATTGCGGCTGGACCTGCCCGGCCACCGCGCCTGGGTCGGTACCACCGCACTCGAACTTACCGCCCGCGAGTTTGGCCTGCTTGAAGCCCTCGCCCGCCGCGCCGACCGCGTCACCAGCCGCGCACAGCTGGTGGAAGCCTTGTGCAACTGGGACGAGGAGCTGACCGACAACGGCCTCGACATCGCCATCCACCGCCTGCGCCGCAAGCTCGAAGGCAGCGGCACCGGCGTACGCACCATCCGCGGGTTGGGCTATCTGCTGGAGGAATCCAGCGGCGAAGCCACACCATGAAGCGCCCCCTGCGTCGCCCCAGCCTGCGCCGCCGTCTGCTCGGTTTCCTGCTGATCCCGGTCGCCGTGCTGTTGCTGCTGGACATGACGCTGACCTACGCCGTGGCGCTCGGCTACGCCAACCATGTGCACGACCGCGACCTTGCCGGCGATGCGCTGACGCTGGCCAAGATGATGGGCAACGAGCAGCTTGGCGGTGAACTCAGCCCACAAGCGCGATTTCTCTTGCAGTACGACCCGAGCGGCGAGGGCTTCTTCAGCGTGGTCAGTCGCCAGCGCGGGCTGCTCGCCGGCAATGATCGGCTCCCGGCGGCCAGCCCCCCATCCTCTATCGGCAGCCCGCCAACATTGTTCGACACCCACGTCGGCAAACACGCCCTGCGCGCCGTCACCCTCACCACCCGCGCACCGAACCGGCCGGGCGACGAGCTGGTCATCACCGTGGCCGAAACCCTGCACGATCGCCACATGCAGGCACGCAACATCTTGCTGCTGGCGATCGCCACCGAAGCGCCGCTGGTCATCTCCGTGCTGCTGCTGGTGTGGTTTGGCGTGAATCACGGCCTGCGCGTGCTGGACCCGCTCACCGAACGCCTCGCCCGCCGCAACCATGAGCTGAGCCCGATCGGCGCCCCGGATGTACCGCAGGAAATCCTGCCACTCACGCGCACCATCGACGCCCTGTTCTCCCGCCTGCGCAGCATGCTCGCCTTGCACGACCGGTTCATTGCCGACGCCGCGCATCAGTTGCGCACGCCGCTGGCCGGGCTCAGTCTGCATGTCGAGCGCGCGCTGGCGGCATCCGACCCGGCCAGCGTGCACGACGCGCTCGCGCACATCCGCGACCTGACCCGGCGCACCGCGCGCACTACGGCGCAATTGCTGTCGCTTACCCGCGCACAAGCGCCATCGAACGACACCCAGGCGCCTGCCGTGATCGACCTGGCGCAGTTGATTCCCGATGCCGTCGGCCAGCGCGTGCACGAAGCGCTCGAAGCCGGAGTGGACCTTGGCTACCAGTGCACTGAGCACACGCTAAGCATTCGCGGGCATGCTGCCAGCGTGCTTGACCTGCTCGACAACCTGATCGACAACGCCATCCGTTATGCCGGTCGTGGCAGCATCGTCACCGTCAGCCTGCAGCGCGGCGCCGACGACGGCGCGTGCCTCACGGTCGAAGACAACGGCCCGGGCGTGCCGCCCGAACTCCTGCCGCGCCTGAGCGAGCGGTTTTTCCGCGCTCCGGAGACCCACGCCGAAGGCAGCGGCCTGGGCCTGGCCATCGTGCAACGCATCGTCGAACGGCACCACGCCGAAGTCGTCTACGAGCTGGCCGAGGAACACGGCCTGCGCGTCACGGTGCGCTTCCCGCCGGTGCACGACGACCTCGCATCGGCTGCCTGACAGCATGTGCCGGCACTTGTATGCTAAGCAGTCGGCACGGTCGCCGCGCATCCTTTTTCCCCTGCTCACGTCGTGACCGCATTGTTTTCCCTCCCCGGCGCCGCACGCGCTGCACTTCCCCCTCCGCGTCTTCGCCGTCGCACGTCTGCGCGTTCGTGGCGCTGCGCTGCGCTGGCAGCGGCCATCGTACTGGCCGGCTGCAGCGTGAAAATGCCGGAGCTCAAGCCGCCGATTCCGGCACAGTGGCAGCAAGCGCGCGCCAGCCAGGCGCCGGCTCCCACCGACCTGCATGATTGGTGGCATGCGTTCCACGAACCGGCATTGAATGCATTGGTTGATCGTGCCCTCGTACACAACCTGGACGTGGCGCAGGCGATTGAACACCTGCGCGCCGCGCGCGCCATGCTGCGCCCGGCCCGCGTGCGTTACTGGCCAGGCCTAAAAGCCAGCACCGACCAGGTGGTCGACCCGGATGCCTCGGCGTCGTATCTCGTTGCCGGTTTCGATTCGACCTGGGAGTTCGGCCTGTTCGGCCGTGCCACCGCCAGCCAACGCGAGGCGCAAGGGCAACTCGATGCCAGCGCCGCCGACCTCGCCGGCGCCCGCGTCACGCTGGTGGCCGAGGTCGTGCGCAACTGGATCGAACTGCGCACCGCGCAGCAGCAGGAGCAGCTGCTGCAGCACATCGCCGACCTGCGCGCCCGCCAGCTCGATCTCGTGACCGTGCGGGCACACCTCAAGCTGGCCGCGGCCACCGACGTGGACACCGCAACCGCCGCAAGCGCCGAAGCCGCCGCCGCGCTCGCGGCGCCGCGCCATGCCGCCGTGGCCGCGGCACAACGGCTGGCCGTGCTGCTTGGCCAGAACCACCCGGACCCGGCTTGGCTTGCGCCCGGCGCCCAGCCCGAGCTTGGTGCCTGGCAGATCGACGGCGCACCGGCCGAGCTGCTGCGCACGCGCCCGGAAATCGCCAAGGCCGAAGCCAACGTGCTGGCAGCCGCCGGCGAGCTGGGCATTGCCCGGGCCAACCGCTTTCCGCAGCTCGGCTTGAACGCCTCGATGGTCTGGGCCACCGACCTCAACAACAACCGCAAGCGCACGGTATCCAACGGTCTGGCTACCATCGGGCCGGCCATCGACATCCCGCTGTTCGACTGGGGCATGCGTGCCGCCGCCGATCACGCCAAATCGCATGAGCTGCGCGCCGCCGTGCTCGCCTACCGACAGGCAGTGCTCGAAGGCGTGGCCGAGGTCGAAACCTCGCTCAACGCGCTGGCGCAGCAGGAACAACGCGAACAGCATCAGGCAACGGCGCTGCGCGCGCTGGAGCATGCCGACGCCGCCACCGCCACCCGCGTCAAGCTGCAACTGGATTCGCCGCTCACCCTCGCCGAACGGCAACTCGCCACGGCCCAGGCCCGGCTCGAACTGATCGACACCCGCGCCAGCCGCGGCATCGCCTATGTGGCCCTGTACAAGGCGCTGGGTGGCGCGCCGCGGCCAACGCCAGATCACGACCAGGACACCGCCGCCCACGAGGCCGCACGCTGATGGTCGCCCTCGCGCGCAAGACGCTTGTCTACGAATGGCGGCGGTTCCTGCCAGCGATCATCGCGGTCGGCTTTGCCGGCCTGTTGCAGCTCTTGCAGCTGGCACTGGTGCTCGGCATCTTCGGCGCCACCAGCATCTACATCACCGGCTCCGACGGCGAGGTATGGATCGGCTACCCAGGCACCCAAAGCGTCGGCTCCGGCCGCTCGATCGACGCCAATGTCGAGGCGCGCGTGCTGATGGATCCCGCGGTCGCGCGCGTCGAGTCGTACCTGTGGGTGGACGGCGACTGGCGCGGCGCCGGCGAAACCGGCGGCGTATCGGTGTTCGTCTCGGGCATCGACCCGGCGGCGAACGGGCTGCTGTTCGCCAAGGTGCTGTCGCCGGCACTGCGCACGCGGCTGGCCGAACCCGACGCGGTGATCGTCGATCGCGCCGACCTCGACAAGCTGGGCGTGCAGCTGGGCAAGACCGCCACCATCAACGGCCATCGCGTGCGCGTGGTCGGTGTCAGCCACGGCCTGCGCGGGCTCGGCGGCATCAACGTCATCACTTCGCTGGACACCGCGCGCCGGCTCGATGCCGACGACGCCGACATTGGCCCGACTTACCTCGTCGCCGAGCTGCGTAACCCGGCGGCAGCGGAGGCAGTGGCGCAGCGCCTGCAGGGCGATCCGGCGTTTGGCCCGTACACGGCGTGGAGTTCGGCCGATTTCGCCCGGCGCTCGGTGCGCTACTGGTTGTTCGACACCGGTGCCGGTGCCGGCGTGCTGTTCCTTGCCGGCATCGTGTTCCTGGTCGGCGCGGTCATCACCAGCCAAACCCTGGTCGGCGCGGTGAACGGATCGGCGCGCGAGTATGCGACGCTCAACGCGCTGGGGGTCGGTGTCAGTGCGCTGCGCAAAGTGGTGCTGGAACAGGCGTTCTGGGTGGGGGCGCTGGGACTGGTTGGCGCCGTGGTGCTGGGTGCGTTATTGCTTGTTTTCGCGCGCAGCCAGGACGTACCCGTCGTGCTCGGCCCGGCTTCCGCCGGCGCGTGCATCGTGCTGGTGCTGGGCCAGGCGGCGGTCTCCGGCATGGCCGCCATGCGCAGCCTGCGCCGCATCGACCCGGCGACCCTGCTGCGATGAGCGCGCAACCCGCCAACGCCACCGTGATTCGCGCCACGGACGTGTGCAAGGCATTCGACAGCGGGCGCCTGCGCACGCAGGTGCTCGACCGCCTGTCATTGACGATTGATGCTGGCGAACTCACGCTGATTTCCGGACCTTCCGGCTGCGGCAAGAGCACGCTGCTGGCGATCCTGAGCGGCCTGCAAAAAGTGGATGCCGGCCACGTCAGCGCACTGGACAGCGAGCTTGGCCAGTTGAGCCTCAGCGAGCTTGAGCGCTTTCGCCTGCTGCACACCGGGTTCGTGTTCCAGGGTTTCAATCTGTTCCCTGCGCTCACCGCAGCCGAACAAGTCGAACTGCCGCTCACCCACCTCGGGTTGTCCACCCACGACGCGCGCAAGCGCGCCGTGCAATCGCTCGAGGAAGTCGGCCTCGGTCACCGCATGCGCCTGCGCCCGGCCGAGCTTTCCGGCGGCGAGAAACAGCGCGTGGCGATTGCCCGGGCGCTGGCCAAACAGCCGCAATTGCTGTTTGCCGACGAGCCGACCAGCGCGTTGGACGCCGCCAACGGCCAGACCATCATCGACCTCTTGCATCGCATCGCGCACAACCACGGCACCGCGGTACTGTGCGTCAGCCACGACCCCCGCCTCGTCGCCCACGCCGACCGTGTCCTGACCATGGAAGATGGCCGCATCCTCAGCGACCGCCGGCGCGATGCCGCCACGGAGAAAACCTCATCATGATGCGCACTTCACCCCGTGCGTTGTTCCGCGCCTTGCTGGTACTGGCCGCGGGCGGCGCGCTGCTCGCCTGCTCCCGCTCCGCACCGCCGGCAGCCACTGCCACGGACGCCACGCCCTATGCCGCCGTCGCGCGCGGCCGCATCGCGATCGAAGGCGGGCTGCTCGCCCTGACGATGCCGCGTGAAGGCACGCTCGCCAGCGTCGACGCACACGAAGGCGACCGGGTGAAACGCGGTCAGGTGCTGGCCGTGTTGGACACCCATCCGGCCGAACTTGCCGTGCAGGCGGCGCAAGCCGACGTGGAGCAGGCCAAGGCGCAGGTGCAACTTGCCGATGCCAAACAGGCCGGCGCCAGGCAGCGCGCCGAGCGCCTCACCGCCGCCGCCGCGGCAGGTGCCGGCGACGGGCAAAGCGCTGACGACGCACGTGATGCCAGCGCCCAGGCTAGGGCCGAGCGCGATGCCGCGCAGGCCGCTGTCGACCTCGCCGAGCAAAAACTCGCCAGCGCCAAATACGAGCTGGCGCAACGCACCCTGCGCGCTCCGGTCAATGCCACGGTAGTCAGCGTCACCGCACAGCCCGGCGCCAGCGTGTCGCCGTCCTCCGGCACCGTGTTCACGCTGCTGCCCGACAAGCCGCGCATCGTGCGCGCCGAGCTCAACGAGAGCTTCGTCGGCGCGATCAAACCCGGCATGGCCGCCCAGGTCGTCGCCAACGACGACGCCGAAAACGGCCATTGGAACGCGCATGTGCTGCGCATCGGTCAGGTCTACGGCCCCGCCACGCTGGAAAACGACCCGCAGATCCGCGCCAACGCCCGCACCGTCGAATGCGTGCTCGCCTTCGACCAGGCGCAACCACAACTGCGCATCGGCCAACGCGTGATCGTGCGTTTCCTGCAGGCGCGATAAGTCGGGAATCGAGAATAGGAACAGTCCGGCATCCCGCCGAATCCCGTATCCCCAATCCCCAATCCCGCCCCACGCGAAAGGGTGACGAAACCGCTTGCTGCGAGGCTTGCCGCAGTGGCCGGTACGCCGGCAGCAATGGTCTTGCAGCAAATCTCGTGATCCAGCCAACCGAGTTCTTCTTTGAAGGCGGCGCCAGCGGCGTGCTGCTGATCCACGGTCTGACCGGCACGCCGATGGAAATGAAATTGCTCGGCAAGGGTTTGAACCATGCCGGGTTCACCGTGCACGGCATGCAGCTTGCCGGCCATTGCGGCAACGTCGACGACCTGCTCGCCACCGGCTGGCACGACTGGTACGCCAGCGTGGAAAAGGCCGCCGAAACCCTGCGCGGCAAGGTGGATCACCTGTTTGTCGGTGGTTTGTCGATGGGTGCGCTGCTGGCACTCAAGCTGGCCGCCGACCATCCGCAGTACGTGGCCGGCGTGGGCGTCTACGGCGCCACCTTCCGCTATGACGGCTGGAGCATCCCGCGGCTTGCGCGCTTGTCGTTCATGCTGCCGCTGCTCAAGGCGATCGGTATCGGCCGGCATCGCAGTTTCATGGAGCAGCCGCCCTACGGCATCCGCGACGAGCGCCTGCGCGCGCAGGTCAGCAGCGCCATGCTGGGCGGCGACAGCGCGGCCGCCGGCCTGCCCGGCAACCCGTGGTATTCGCTGGCGGAGCTGTATTCGCTCGCCGCCACCGTGCGGCGGCAACTGCCGCAGGTCACCTCACCGTGCCTGGTCGCGCACGCCAGCGAGGACGACGTCGCCAGCCTGCACAACGCCGAGCTGGTGATGCGCGAAGTCAGCGCGCCGGCCGAGCTGCTGCTGCTCGACCGCAGCTACCACATGATCACCATCGACCAGGATCGGCGCACGCTGATCGAGCGCTCGGCCGCCTTCTTCGACCGCGTGGCGGCCGCCGACACCACCCGCCAGCGCGTGGCGGCCTGACATGCCCACCGGTGGCATCTCCCCGCTCGTCATCCTGCTGTGGGTACTGAACGTCATGTTCGACACCACCGGCCAGCTCGCCTTCAAGGCGGCGGCCGGCGATGACCGCGCCGGCGACGGCGTCGCCCGCTGGAAATACATGGCCAGCCGCCCGTGGTTGTGGCTGGGCATCGGCTGTTACATCTTCGAGTTTCTGGTGTGGATCGCGTTCCTGTCGCTGATCCCGCTGTCCGAAGGTGTGCTGCTGGGTTCGATCAACATCGTCGCCATCATGATTGCCGGGCGGTTCCTGTTTGCGGAGAAACTCACCCGTCTGCGCGTCATCGGCATCGCGCTGGTCACGCTCGGCGTCGCCGTCGTGGGGTTTGCCGAATGAAACACGGCTGGTTCTACCTCATCGGGTTTGCGCTGCTGATGAGCTTCGACACGCTCGCGCAGATCAGCTTCAAGTACGCCGGCGACCATGCGCTGCCGGTCAGCGCGGACATTGCCTGGCTGCTGCGCGTGTTTGGCGCACCGTGGATCTACGGCGCCATCATCGGCTACATCGGCTCGTTCTTCACCTGGATGAGCCTGCTGAAATACGCGCCGATCGGCCCGGCATTTGCTGCCAGCCACCTTGAAGTGGTGTCGGTGATGCTGCTCAGCGTGTGGCTGTTCAACGAACACCTGACGCCGGTGCGGCTGATCGGCGCCGCGCTCATCATTGCCGGCATCGTCTGCCTCGGCTTTGCCGAAAGCCGCGAAGCGCCGGCCGAACCTGCAGCCGACGCCGACCCGGCCTGAGGCGCATCGCACATGCTGCCGCGTCGCCGCCACGAGTTGCCGCCCACCGCCGGCCTGCCGGCGCACTGGCGCGACCTGTTGCCCGGTCGCACCACGCTGGCGCCAGCCATCGCCGATCAGCTCGATGTGCCGCTGCCCGTGGTCACTTGTTCCGGCAGCGCCGCGCTGATGATTGCGCTGGCCACGCTGCACCAGCGCCAGCCGCTGCGCCGCCGCGTGGTGATCCCCGCCTACACCTGCCCGCTGGTACCGCTGGCCATCCATCAGGCCGGACTGGAACCGGTGCCCTGCGACGTGCGCCGCGGCCATTTCGATCTGGACCCGCACGCGCTGCGCGCCGCGTGCGACGAACGCACGCTGGCGATCGTGCCCACCCACCTCGGCGGCCGCATCGCCGACGTCGACGACGCGCTGGCCGCCGCCAACAACGTCGGTGCCGTCGTGATCGAGGACGCAGCGCAAGCGCTCGGCGCCCGTCGCCGCGGCGAAAGCGTCGGCTGCGCCGGCGATCTGGGCTTCTTCAGCCTCGCCGTGGGCAAAGGCCTCACCACCTACGAAGGCGGCCTGCTCGTCACCCGCAGCGAAGATCTGCGCCAACGCCTGGCGCGGACCGCCGCGCAGCTGGCGCCGTTCAACGCCGGCTGGGAGCTGCGCCGCGGCCTGGAACTCGTCGGCTACACCGCGCTGTACCGCCCGCACGGTCTGCGCCTCGCCTACGGCAACCCCCTGCGCCGCGCCCTGCGCGCCGGCGATCCGGTGCGCGCCGTGGGCGACGATTTCGCCCTGCCGCTGCCGCTGCACACGCTCGGCCACTGGCGCCAATCCGTCGGCGGCCATGCAGCCTCGCGCTTGCCCGCCTTCCTCACCGATTGCACCGCACGCGCCCACCGTTACCTGCCGCTGCTGCGTGCCATCCCCGGCGTCAGCGTGCTCGAAGACGCCGAGGGCGACACCGGCACTTGGCCGTTCTTCACTCTGCTGCTGCCCGGCCCGCAAGCCCGTAACCGCGCGCTCGACGAGCTATGGACGGCCGGCCTCGGCGTCAGTCGCCTGTTCATCCACGCCCTGCCCGACTACCCCTACCTCGCCGGTATCGTGCCGCAAGCCGACACCCCCAATGCCCGCGATTTCGCCGCCCGCAGCCTCACCATCGGCAACAGCCCGTGGCTCGCCGACGCCGACATGAAAGCCATCATGCAGGTGCTCGAAAAAGCTGGCGTTTGAACGGGGTCGGGTCCACTTCTTCGATCGCTGCCCGCGAACGCGGGCATGGTCGGAAAGTGAACCCGGTTCCATTCCAACCGGTCAACGTGGCCACCGCCGGTGGCGTGCTCGGTTCGTGAGTGGCCTGCGCTTCGACCAGCACTGGAACACCCTCAGCACCTACTACCGGAGCCGCGCGCTCATCAGCCGCCAGACGGCTGGCCGGTGAACACCGCCAACTGGGCGGCAAAGGCGCGCCGCCAGGCCGGCCGCGCTTCCCCACGGCCGACATAGGCGGCAAGGTTCGGGTACTCGTCCAGCAGACCCGAGGGTCTCAGCCGCTGCAGCGTGTGCACCATCATGAGGTCGCCCGCGCTGAACGCGCCATCGAGCCAGTCGGCATCGCCAAGGCGGACGGCAAGCTCGTCCAGCCGGTGGCGGATGCGTTCCTTGATGAGCGGCAGGCGCTCCGAGGTCCAGGGCTTGTCGCCTTCTGCGAACTTGGCGGTCTGCAGTTCGAGGATGGGCGGCTCCACCGTGTTGAGTGCGGCGAACATCCAGGCGATCGCGCGTGCCCGGGCGCTCGCCTCGACCGGTAGCAGGCCCGCATGCCGCTGCGCGATGTGCAACACGATGGCGCCCGACTCGAACAGGACGAGGCCGCCCTCCTCGTAAGTGGGGATCTGACCGAACGGATGTAGCGCCCGGTGCGCGGGCTCCTTCATCGCCTTGAACGAAACCAGGCGGACGTCATAGGGCTGGCCCGCCTCCTCGAGCGCCCAGCGCACGCGCATGTCGCGTGCGAGCCCCTGGCCGTGATCGGGCGAGCTTGCAAAGGCGGTGATGACGGGTGGCATCGGAAGACTCCGGATGGTGGTGCGGTATCGACACCGCGGAGGGTGCGCGCGGTACGGGGCTCCGTTCACTCCGAGCGCAGGCCGAAGGATGTGTTGGCGAGGCCACCCATGCATGACGATGCTTCGACTGCACCCGCTGCATGAGCACGGCCCGGCGCGGACGGACGGGAATCGTCACCCCCGCCGTGCCGCCTCGATCGCCGCGATGTCGATCTTGGTCATCGTCATCATGGCCTCGAACGCACGCTTGGCCGCGGCCGGATCGGGATCGCCGATGGCCTCGACCAGGACGCGCGGGGTGATCTGCCACGACAGGCCCCACTGGTCCTTGCACCAGCCGCAGGCGCTGGCCTGGCCGCCATGGTCGATGATCGCGTTCCACAGGCGATCGGTTTCGGCCTGGTCGTCGGTGGCCACCTGGAACGAGAACGCGTCGGTGTGCGGCACGCCGGGGCCACCGTTCAGGCCCAGGCACGGAATGCCCATGACCGTGAACTCCACCGTCAGCACGTCACCCTGCTTGCCGGCCGGGTAATCGCCTGGTGCGCGATACACCTTGCCCACGGCGCTGTCCGAAAAGGTGCTGGCGTAGAAAGTCGCGGCGTCGAGGGCGGTGCCGTCGTACCAGAGGCAGATCGTGTTCTTGCTCAGCATCAGGATTCTCCTGGTGTGGGGCAGCGGCTCAGCCCGGAATCGTCGGTTCCACCAGCCGTTCCAACAGGGTCAGCGATTCCTGCCAGCCGAGGTAACACTGCTCGGTGGGGATCGGGTCGGGGATGCCGGCCTGCTCGATCTGCACCTCGGTACCGCAGCTCACCTCGCGCAGGGCGATGGTGGTGACCATGGTGCCAGGCAGGTTGGGGTCGTCGAAGCGGTCGTCGTGGACGATGCGCTGGTTCGGCACCAGCTCCAGGTAGGTGCCGCCGAAGCTGTGGCCGTTGCCGCTGCCGAAGTGGGCAAAGCTCATGCGGTAGCGGCCGCCGACGCGTGCGTCCAGTTCGTGCACGGTGCAGGTGAAGCCATCCGGCGGCAGCCATTTGGCCAGCGCGGCGGGATCGAGGAAGGCGCTATAGACGCGCTCGGGCGGAGCGGTGAACACACGCAACAAGCGAATGGTGCCGGACATGGTGGATCTCCAGGTGATTGACGAGGGGGCCACGATGGCGACGGACGGACGAGCCGCACATCGAAACGCATGGTGCGCCGATTTTCCCGATCGTGCGCGAGGCGCTCAACGTGCTGTCGCAGCCGCACCGTCAATACCTGGAACCGGGCGGCCCGGGCTTTGTGCGGGGCGATGGCGCACTGGGTTGTGCGCACGAGGAAATCGTGTACTACAGCCAGGCGCCACCTCACGCTGAGCCCCGACCTGCAGTGGATTCGCCACCCCGGCTACGACCGGGCGCGCGGACCGGCAGCGTTTGCAGGATTGCGCACGCACGTGAAGTTCTGAAACGGGGCCAGGTTCACTTCTACGCCTGCCCGCAACGCCTTGCCGGACGGAAACCGTCGTGGGTGTCGCAGGACCAGCTCCTCACCTGCGGGTCGCACCGACAATCACGTGACCCGAATCGCGCCAGCCCTCGAACCCGCCAGCGAGCGGGCGCACGCGATGAAACCCGTGCTTGCGCAGATCCGCGGCCAACGCCGCGGCGGAAGCCTCATTCGGGCAATCGCAATACACCACCACCTCGCCGCTGGCGCGGCTGGCGGCCTCTTCCATGGTGTTGACGTGGATGGAACCGGGAATCCAGCCGGTTTCGGCGCGTCGCGCGAGCAGCCGCACGTCCAGCACGACCGGCGGCGCATCGGAGTCGATCAACGCCTGCAGGTCCTGCGGAGAAATGCGCGCAAGGCGCAGCTCGCGCAGGAAAAGGTGGCGCTTCAACCATTTCCAGCCGACGAACACCGCCGCGGCCAGCACGATGACCGCCACGCCATAGCGGCCAAGCGCTGCCAGCGTGTCGAGCGCCTCACGCACGGCGCTGTGGAACAGCGCACCAATCAGCACCCCGACGCCAGACCACAACAGCGCCCCGATACCGTCGAACAGCAAAAACGTGCGCCACCGGATGCGCGCCTCGCCGGCGAGAAGGGTCGCCACGGCCGCAAAGCCGGGCACGAACTTGGCAACCATCAGCGATGGGGCACCCCAGCGGGTGAAGATGCCGCGCGTCATCAGCACGCACGAATCCGGCGACAGCGACACCTTGCACATCAGCCGCAGCAGCCGCACACCCCAGCGCTTTCCGCCCACAAACCAGCTTACGTCGGCGATCAACGCCGCCAGCGTGGCCACCACGACAATCGGCCACAACGGCCCGCCCCCGGCTTGCGCGAACGCCGCCGTGGCCACGATCACCGGATACGCCGGCAACGGCAATCCGCCCTGGTCGACCAAGGTCGTCGCAAAGACAAGCAGCAGGCCGTACACGGCGACAAGGTGCAGCAGGAAATCCATGCAATACCTCTGGGGCAGTCGGCGATCACCGATGCCGAGAATGCCACTGGCATCCGCGCCAGACCAACGTGCGCCGAACATATCGCCGCTGCCTTGCCGCGTGGTCGGTGCGGCGCTGCGTTCGGGACAAAGGGGGACAGCGGCAATTGGGCCACCATCGAGGCCGCCGCGATGCCGGTGCGATAATGGCGGGCATTTCATCGGGAACAGTGCCGTGCTGGGACAACTCATGGAGGCGATCGCGGGCTTCGTGATCGCCGTGATCTCGCACCTGCACTACTGGGGCGTGATCCTGATGATGGCGATCGAAAGCGCCTGCATCCCGCTGCCGTCCGAAGTGATCATGCCGTTTGCCGGCTTCCTCGCGTTCAAGGGCGAGCTGAGCCTGTGGTGGGTCAGCGTGGCCGGCGCCTTCGGCTGCGTGCTCGGCTCATGGATGGCCTACGCGGTGGGTGCGTGGGGCGGTCGGCCGCTGGTGGAACGCTACGGCAAGTACCTGCTGCTCTCCAAACACGATCTGGATCTTGCCGACCGCTGGTTTGCCCAGCACGGCGAGCTCACCATCTTCATTGGCCGCCTGCTGCCGGTGGTGCGCACGTTCATCGCCTTCCCCGCCGGCGTGTCGCGCATGCCGCTGTGGCGCTTCACGCTCTACACCTTCCTCGGTTCGCTGCCGTACTGCTGGTTGCTCGCCTGGATCGGCGCCCGCCTCGGCCAGCACTGGGACACCCTCGGCACCTGGTTCCACCGCTTCGACACCGCCATCGGCATCGCCATCCTGCTGCTGGCCGGCACCTACGTGTGGCGGCACGTGCGCAACCTGCGGGGCTGAAGGGCACTCAGCGCCCGGCCGGTGGCTGGTCGGTGTACACCGCCAACTGGGCGGCAAAGGCGCGTCGATGGGCCGGTCGTGCTTCGCTGTGGCCGACGCAGGCGGTAAGGTTCGGGTACTCGTCCAGCAGACCCCTCGGCCTTGATGTAAACAACGGCGCCCGCCGAAAATCAGGATCAAGGCGGGCCAGGGCCGTTTCTGGCGGCAAACAAGAGGTTCCGACGCCTCTACGGGCCGCATCCGCGCCGGATGCCACAACAACGCGCCCCCGCTGCGGGGCGCATCAGGGGGAATCATGAAGACTCGTCGCGAATTCCTCACCCAGGTGCCGCTGGGCCTGCTGGGTGCCGTGGTGGCTGGCAGCACGCTGGCGCAGACCGGGCAGAATCCCGCACCCGGCACGCCGCCGCCCGGTTCGCCGGGGGCGTTCAACACCGCGCCGCCGGTGGGGCCGAAGCTCAGCACGGCCACTTTCGTCGAGGCGGAGAAGCTGGCGCAGGTGAGCATGAGCGAGGCGCAGCGCGACATGGCGGTGGCCAACTGGCCCACCTCCATGGCTGCGCTGCTGGAGCGCCGCACCGGCCCGCGCAAGGTGACGCTGGAAGAAGGGCTGGCCCCGGCCACCACCTGGTCCCCGGCGATGGGCCGCGCGCATCTCGGTCCCGCGCAGGATCGCTTCGTGCCATCCAAGGTGGCGGCCGCGCCGCTGCCGGCGAAGGACGAGGACATCGCCTTCGCCTCCGTCGCGCAGCTAGGTGCGTGGATCCGCGCGCGCAAGCTCACTTCTACCCGCCTGACCAGGATCTACCTCGAGCGCCTGAAGCGCTTCGACCCGCAACTGCGCTGCGTCATCACCCTGTGCGAAGAGCACGCGCTGGCGCAGGCCGCGCAGGCCGACAAGGAGATCGCCGCCGGCCACTATCGCGGCCCGTTGCACGGCATCCCATGGGGCGCGAAGGACCTGCTCGACACCGCCGGCATCGCCACCACCTGGGGCGCCGAGCCGTTCCGCCACCGCGTACCGAAGGACGACGCCGCGGTCACCCGCCAGCTCAACGCGGCCGGCGCGGTGCTGGTGGCCAAGCTCAGCCTGGGCGCGCTGGCGCTCAACGACGTCTGGTTCGGCGGCCAGACCATGAACCCGTGGCTGCTCAAGGAAGGCGCCTCCGGCTCCAGCGCCGGCCCGGCCGCGGCCACGGCAGCCGGCCTGGTGGCGTTCGCCATCGGCAGCGAAACTCAGGGCAGCATCATCAGCCCGTGCATGCGCTGCGGCACCACCGGCCTGCGCCCCACCTACGGCCGCGTACCGCGCACCGGCGCCATGACCCTGTGCTGGACCATGGACAAGCTCGGCCCGATCGCCCGCTCGGTGGAGGACACCCTGCTGGTGCTCGACGCCATTCGCGGCACCGACCCCGGCGACAGCGCCAGCGTGGCCACGCACCTGGACTACGACGCGGCCGAGTCCATCGAGGGCCTCAAGGTCGGCTACTTCCCCGGCTGGATGCAGGAAGCGCCGGCCACCGACCTGGACCGCGCCGCGCTAACCCAGCTGCGCGCGCTCGGCCTGGTGCCGACCGCAATGTCCCTGCCCGACTGGCCGTACGACGACCTCAACCTGCTGCTGTTCGCCGAGGCCGCGGCGGCCTTCGAGGAGCTCACGCTCTCCGGCGCCGCCGACCAGATGCGCATGCAGACCCCGGATGCCTGGCCCAACCTGTTCCGCGAAGCGCGCTTCCTCTCCGCCGTGGACTTCGTGCAGGCCGACCGCCTGCGCCGCAAGGTGGCAATGGAGATGGAACGCGTGATGGGCGAAGTGGACCTGCTGCTGGTGCCCTCGCTGCGCGACGAGATGATGGTGATCTCCAACATGACCGGCCAGCCCTCGCTCACCCTGCGCACCGGCTTCGTGGAAGTGAGTCAGGTGCGCAGCGACTGGGCGCCCGACCCGAAACACCCGCTGCCAAAGCTGAGCAAGCCGCACCGCGTGCCCTATGGCGTCACCCTGATCGGCCGGCTGTTTGCGGAAGGCACGTTGGGTCGCGTCGGGCGGGCGCTGGAGGCAAGGGTAGCCGTGGCTGGGGAGCGACCGACGGGGTTCTGATTCGCGCGACTGACAGAGGGATCCGGAGGGTAGCCCTGGACGCTTCCATATGATCGGCCCCGCAGCGCTCCACAGCGTCGCCGACCTTGTGCGTCCTGTGTGGATCAGGAAACGAACCCGACCCTGCCTCCTGTCACGGGGCATGCCACCCCACAGAAAGTGCGCCCCGGAGAAGGTCGCATCACGGGCCACGCCAAGACATCAGGCCCGAAGCGGAAGGGAATCACGTGGAACCCGACACTTGCACGACCGTCAGGCAGCAACCCCGCCACCGTACCCGGCAGCAGGCAAGTCCACCGGCACCAGCACCGCGCGATTGCCTCCCTGCGCCTTGGCCGCATACAGCGCGCCGTCAACCCGCCGCAGCGCGCTATCGAAGTCGTCCGCACCGGCGATCATCGTGGCGCCGAACGAGGCCGTGACCTGGGGCACCGGCGCCACCGGTAGCCGCGCGACCGCCATCTGCAGGCGCTCCGCCACCAGGTGCAAACCGTCCGCATCGATATCCGGCACGATCACCATGAACTCCTCGCCGCCCCAGCGCGAAATGCATTCGTCCGCGCGCAGCAGCGCCTTGCAGCGCGCGGCGACCGCCTGCAGTACCCGGTCGCCGACCGGGTGGCCGTAGGTATCGTTGATCGCCTTGAAATGATCCATGTCCAGCATGATCAAGCCTGCAGGGCGGGCATCACCAAGTGCCGCCCTGAGCACGCGCTCGCCCAGGCGGCGGTTATGGATACCGGTGACCGGGTCGCGATGCAGCATGACTTCCATCCGCGCACGCTCGGAGGTCATCCGCCTGATGGTGCCGACCAGCCCGCGCTGCACCGGCATCAGCACCACCACCATGATGCTGACCGGCCCGTACGCCATCAGCAGGTCCATCCCGCGCGGCGCCCACATCTCGAGCGGATGAAGTACCAGGTAGACCAGCACCGGCAGTGCGACCAGCAGCCAGCAAAGCAGCGCCAGCACAAAGGCTCGGCGGCCGGGGATGAAGATCATCACCATCACCAGCAGTATCACGAACAGCGACGGCACCGGCGGCAGCACGTCGATCAGCCGTACGCCGGGCGTCGACACCGCGTGCAGGGTGTAGAACCACGCCGGTGCGATCAACATCAATGCCGCAATGGCGAGCGCCACCTGCACGATGGCCTGCAGCCACCATGGGAGCCGGATCAGGGCGATGATCAAACCGCCATATACGACGCCCCCGACGGGCGGCACGATCAGGTCCATCATCTGATGGACCGGGCTGAGCCGGTGGATCAGCGTGGCGTAGATGCACGCGAACAGCGTCAACCACAACATGACCAAGACGGCGATGCGGACATAGCTGTCGTCGGGCTTTTGCATGGGTATCGCCGGGCGCTCACAAGGCTGGGCGGCCAGTGTAGCGCCGTACCCGACAGCGCCCGGCAACCCCCACAGGCTGCCCGGTCGCGCGTTCGCATGCATCCCGGGCCACCCGCGATTCGATCGCTCCGCCCGAAGCGAGCGGGCGTGTCCCCTGCATGGCCGCCACCGGCGGCCCGACGATTCAAGCGCCTGCGTAGCAATCCTTGATGGTCGTCATGGTCCGACGCCGCCGGGGCCCGGTATCGGCTCGCCCTTGCTGTCCGCCATGAGGTTGCACATCCTTGGATGGATGACGTGCGTGTCCGGCGGGGGCATCGAGCACGTCACGTACCACCCTGGAAACGCCGGCACGGACTCGGCGAGGGCGCGCGTTCCCCGTCCTGCAACACGGTCAGTCGCCCAGCCGCTTGGCCGGTGCACGTTGAAGCTCCCGGCGAAGCCGACCTGCCGGCGACCACCAGCGCCCTAGGCGCAGACCGCCAATGCCCCGGCGCCGCCGATGTCGAACGTGTTACTGAATACCAGCGCCGGCAGCGGCTGGCTGAACAGATAGCCTTGCCCTTCCTGGCACCCCATCCCGCAGAGGCGATCGCGTTGCCGGTTGCTTTCGACCCCCTCGGCGATGACCTCCAGCTCGAAGCTGCGCGCCATGTCCACGATGGCCCGGACCACCGATGCATCCCGGTTCGAGTCGTGCACGTGCTTGACGAACGAGCGGTCGATCTTCAGCCGGGTCAGCGGGTATTTCCTCAACAGGCTGAGCGAGGCGTAGCCCGTGCCGAAGTCGTCGAAGGCGATGCCGATGCCGGCCTCCCGCAGCCCCGCCAGCGTATCGAGGATCAGGTCGTCGTCGTCCAGCACGATGTTTTCCGTCACCTCCAGTTCGAGCGCCGAGGGCGGCAGGCTGTGGCGTTGCAGCACGGCCTGGACGTCGGCGACCAGATCGTTGAGGCGCAGTTGCGCCGCGAACAGGTTCACCCCCATGCGGAAGTCCGGGGCGCCATGCGCACGCCAGTAGGCCGCCTGCGCGCAGGCCTCGTCCAGCACCCAGGCGCCGACCGCGGCCGCCAGCGACCCGGTTTCCAGCGCCGGCAGGAAGGCAGCCGGCGACAACAGGCCCCGCTGCGGATGGAGCCAGCGGATCAAGGCTTCGGCTCCCATCAATGCACCATCGCCCAGCCGGATCTGCGGCTGGTAGAACAGCACGAATTCGCCTGCCCCCACGGCACGGCACAATTCGGTGCCCAGCAGGCGCCGCGCATTGGCTTCCGCGCGCAAGGCGGGCACGAACATGCAGGCCTGCCCTCGCCGCTCCTTCTTCGCCTCGTACAGCGCCAGGTCGGCGTCACCCACCAGCTCCAGCGCCTCCAACCCGTTCTCCGCGGTGATCGCGATGCCGCAACTCGCCGACACCCGCACCTCGTTTCCATCCACGACGATGGGCTCTGCGATAGCGTCCACGAACCGCTGCGCCAGCTCCACCGCGCGCTGCTCGCCGGCAACGCCGACCAGCAGGATCGCAAACTCGTCGCCCCCCATTCTCGCCACCAGGTCTCCCGCACCGATGCACAGCTTCAACCGGCGCGCGACTTCGCACAGCAGGCCATCGCCGGCGCCATGCCCCAAGGTGTCGTTCACGTCCTTGAAGCCGTTCAGATCCAGCATCACCACAGCCAATGCGCGTGGCTCCAGCAAGGCCGACTCCATGCGTCGGTAGAGGCCCATGCGGTTGGGCAAGCCGGTAAGCACGTCGGTGCTGGCCAGGCGGTGCAATTCCTCCTGCTTGAGCAGGCGCGCCGTACGGTCCTGCAAGTGCGCGTTGAACATCATCCGCCCGTCTTCGTTCCAGCAGAACAGCACGATGCCCAGCAAGAACTCGCTGCCGTCCTTGCGCAGGCCATGGATGCGCTCGGGTATCGACATGCCATCCACCGAACCGGCACGCACGGCGCGTGCGATCAACGCCTTGATCTCCGCCCGATCCGGCTCCGACAGCAGCGCATCGACCTGGAGTCCGGCGCCCTCCGACGGGTCGTAGCCGAACAGCACGGCCGCGGAATCGTTCCACGCGACGATTCCGCCGCTCCCGTCGAACCACGCCACCGCGGTCGGTGAATTGCGGGCGAACGTGTCGAACGGCCGCATGGTGTTGGCCGACAGTTCGATACGGCGCAGTTCCAGACGATCCGACGCGATCTTCGCCAACTCACGCAGGTACTGGCAGTCGGCGGCGGAGAAATCATGGTGCGGCCGCTGATCGAGCACGCACAGCGCGCCCAGCGGATACCCCTGCGGTGACAACAACGGTATCCCCGCGTAGAAGCGCAGCCCCGTCGGCCCCGTCACCAGCGGGTTGTCGTGGAAGCGTTCGTCGAGAGTGGCGTCGGGTACCACCATCACCCCGTCCTGGGTGATGGTATGTGCGCAGAACGACACACTCCGCCCCATATCCACGCCTTCGCCGCCGGGCTCGATGCCGGAGCTGGCGGCGAAGAACACATGATCGCTGCCGATCATGTTGACCGCCGCCATCGGCATCCCCAACGAACGCACGGCAAGCTGGACCACGGGATCCAGGCTGGGCAGCGGACGATCCTCACCCAATCCGTAATCGGACAGGGCCTTCAGCCGATCGACTTCTCCGGGCAATGCAGACGGGCATTTCACGACCGTATCTCCGGTATTCAACCGGCCGCCAGCAACCTGCGCCATGCTTTTTTCTTCGCCCCAACGACTGCGGCCACACCCCGCCGAACGCGAACGCAACACATGGCGCAAAAGATAAGGTAGAAGGTATCAGAAACCCTTGCAGTCGTGGGAAACGACGACCGGTCAATCGGCAGGGCAGAGGGAATTAGCACGAACGAGACGTAGGGAATTATCTGAATTTAATTTCCTCCATCCCCGCTTCGGAGCGTTGCCGGACAAGGTGACTATCGAGTGGGTCACGATGGACATGTACCACGTCTACCGGCAAGTCGCTCGCGAAACCCTGCCGCAAGCTCGTATCGTGGTTGATCGGTTCCACATCCAGCGTATGGCGAACGAGATGCTGGAAAAGATGCGCAAGCGGTTTCGCAAGACCTTGCCGGATCGGCGACGGCTCAAGTTGAAGGGCGAGCGCCATCTTTTGCTCAAGCGCCAGCACGAGCTGACGACGGAAGGCTTTGATCGGATGACGGCGTGGCTCGCGCTTTTTCCCCAGCCAGGTGAGGCCCATGCGTTGAAGGAGGGGCTCATGGCGATCTGGGACAGTCGGGATCGCGCGGCAGCCGAGCAGGCGTAGCAGCGCTGGCAGGGCAACCTGCCTTTGGAACTTAACGACAGCCGTGACGAACTGGCACGACGAGATCTTCAACTACTTCGAGAATCCCATGACCAACGCCTACACCGAATCAGCCAACAGCCTGACCCGAGTCATGAATCGCATGGGTCGCGGCTACACCTTCGACGTGATCCGTGCCCGCATGTTGTACGACCCTGCGGCGCGCAAGAAAGGTGCCGTTGTGCAGCAGAAATCGGTTCCCGTGGAAGAGGTGCCGGCGATGCAGAAGACAACGACACGGTATATGACGGTCGACTCTGTCAGGACGTCTCGTGTGCGTTATACCCATGAGGTCATCGAATACGGTGCCCTCATCCCTACCTTGGAACGGCTGGCGGACGAAGGGCATTTTGATTGATGCGTAGCCACCGTCGATCTTGATCTTGAGGGCGCCGGCGTCACGTTGCGCCAGTAGCTTGGAGGAGTATCCTCACCCGGAAGGGGATGAGGAGGCAGGGGATGATGAAGGGATCGTTGACCGGCCTGGTGCTGGCCGTTGCCGTCGTGTGTTGTCCGATCGCGCAAGCACGTTTCTTGACACCGGATCCCGTGCCACCCAAGGCTGGTGATCTCTTCTCATTCAACCGCTACGCCTACGCGCGCAACAACCCGATTATCAACATTGATCCGAGGGGCATGTATGCGTGCGGCAGCAAGGACAAGGCAACCTGCACGAGGATCAACGGCTTTGTGAACACGCTTCATTCCGCCATGAGTCACCTCAATCCGCACTCGGCGGCCTATACCCACCTGGACGCCGTGTCGAAGCACATTGGCACCCTTGGCGACGGCAATGGCGTGACGCTCGCCGCCGGCAGCCTGGCCAAGGACACGGTTGCCCAAGCGAACAGCTCGACGCTCATGACCGTAGACGTTAAGCAAGCCGCGGCGATTTCATCGGTGTTCCAGAAGTTCAACCCGACGATGAGCCCGCAGCAGCTGGCCAATGCCTTCGGCGCCGAAGCCCTAGCCCACGAAGGCCAACACCAGCTGGATTACATGAACCCCAAGATCCGTTATCCAACCGACCGGGCAAGCGAGCACACCACCGAAATGAATGCCTATCGCACCGAGATTGGCGTGGCGCGCGGGCTGGGGGTGTCCAACGACCTCTATGCGCCTCGAGCGACGGCGGCGGACATCAACGCGCGCATCGACCAGGCGGCGAACACCTCCACCGATGCCTTCTGCCAGTCGAACGGATGCTGATGCGCAGACTCGCCTGTTTGGTGTTGCTCCTGGCGGCCGGCTGCGGCGTTCGCGCCACCGAATTGCGCACCGTGACCGTCTGCCAGCTCTACGATCAACGGCAGTCCCCACCCGCCGGTGAGGTTCGATTCCAGGCTCGCGCCTTGATGGGGCCTCGGCACGGGGCAATCTTCATGGATCCACATTGTCCGCCGGGCACGGCCATTCCCTTTCGTTTCGCAGATCACCTGCCGCCGGGCTCGCAGGCCATGAAGTTTGACCACGCGCTGACGGGCGACGTCATGGATCTCTCGCTGCGCAGCTTCGACGCCGAAGTTGCCGGCACCTACGCTGCTGCCTCGGCGATCAACCCGCGTGGGTTGTTCACCGTCGTCCGCGTGGCGTGGTTCCACAAGTCGCCACCGAAATCCCCATGAGGTCCACCACGGGCAGCAGGGCGCATCGGGGGATGCGCTGGCTGGGTACCCTGGTGTGTCTGGCGATCAGCCCGTGGGCCCACGCCCATCTGCCTGGCAGCATCGCCGTCCACGATGATCCGAATCTCCACATCATCGAGCAACTGGCGAGCTCACCGGATGGCCGCATCGACTATGCGCAGGTTCAAACGGCCATCGAGCGCGCCGCCAATCCCAGGTTCGACGCCAAGGCCTTCAACGCCACGCTGAACCACTGGGCCGCCGTGGTGCGCGCGCGGGTGCCGAAGGACGCGCCACCCACGGCCGTGATGACGGCACTGGGCGAAGTGATCTACGAGTCCGGCCCGTGGAACGATCACCACCCGTTCTCGTATGACCTGGACGACCCGTTCGGGAAGGTCTACGAGAACAAACTCGTCTCCACTTACCTCCGCACACGCAAGGGCAACTGCGTGTCGATGCCCACACTGTTGATGATCTTGGGTCAGAAGCTCGGGCTCACCATGACGCTGAGTCAGGCCCCGGAGCACGAATTTGCACGGCTCCAGGACGTCAATGGACGTTGGTTCAACATCGAGGGCACCAGCCCGGCCTCGTGGCCCGATTCCAAATACATCAATGAAATGCAGATCACGCCACAGCAGATCGCGAGCGGGATTTACATGCGCACCACGACGCCGCACGAGACTGTGGCGGGCATGCTGGAACCCCTGGAGGCGGTCTACGCCCACCAGCGTACGCCGGGCGACCTGCTCGGCTTGGCCATGCTGGTCGTAAAGCTGGATCCGAAGAACGCGGGCGGCTACGTCAACGAGGCCAATGCGTTCTTCTTGGAACTCCAACACCGCTACCTCGACCGACACTTGACCCCTGACAGGTTGCCGCCGGACGAGCGTGCCGACTTCCAAGCACTCTACGATTCCAACACACGAATCCTGAAACGCGTGGAAGCGATGGGCTGGGCACCTCCGACGAAAGCGGGCGACAAGGCGTATCTGGAGCGCGTCGACAAATACAAAGCAGCTCACGGCGGTTGATCGTTAGGATTGATCTATCAGTCAAGCTATTTCGCTTCGGATGATCAATCGAATCAATGCGTACGCATCAGATATCCCACGTTCGCCACTGCTGTCTGGCAGTGATTGGCTGCGTGCTTACTGCCTGCTCCACATGACCGGAGCAACAAGGCGGATCAAACGGGACTTCGTCCCCGTTTCCGGGTCGAAAGCATGCCGGAGCGATCCGGCGCGCCCTTCATGGAACCTGCCGATTACGCCAACGCGGTCGCCCCCAAACCCCCTGAACTTCCTGCACTGCCTCAAGTCGATGAAAGAGCTTGCCCGGCGCTCCTGTCCGGGCCATCGACGGGAGACACGCCTTGAACAAGACGCACCTGAAAGCGGGTGGCGCCCTTTTGCTGGTCATGATGTTCGGCCAGGCCCGGGCCACCGAAGCCGGTCACGCCCCCGCGTTGCAGCGCATGCCGGACAGCTATGCGCAGGCGGCACAGCTGATCGACCTCGGCCATGGCCGCCATCTC
Organism: Rhodanobacter sp.; assembly: GCA_004298045.1. Classification (GTDB taxonomy): domain Bacteria; phylum Pseudomonadota; class Gammaproteobacteria; order Xanthomonadales; family Rhodanobacteraceae; genus Rhodanobacter_A. Next base: position 73,802 of record SCRM01000016.1, read on the forward strand.
AACCTGCGCTGTTCCGGCAGCGGAATACCGACCGTCCTGCTGGAGTCCGGCGCGGTCACCGATTCCCCCGCCTGGTTCAAGGTGCAGCCACTCTTGGCCGCCCACGTGCGCGTCTGCGCATACGACCGGGCCGGCTTCGGCTTCAGCAGCGAGGGGCCGTTGCCGCGTGACCTCGACGCCGACGTGTCGGACCTGCACGCGCTGATCCAGCATGCCGGCCTCGCGACCCCGCTGGTGATGGTGGGGCATTCGCTGGGCAGCAACATCGTTCGGCAGTACGCGAACCGCTATCCGGCGGACGTGGGCGCAATGGTCCTGCTCGATCCACCCGCGCAGGACATCGGCCGGTTTGCCCCCGGCTGACGGAAGGACGAGGACGCCCTCTCGGTGCAGCGCTTCGCGTTCATCCACCGGTGCGTGGCGGCTGCCGAAAAGCACGAACTGCCGTCCACCGATCCGGAACTGAGCCACTGCCTCGGCGGAGCCGATCCACGCGCCAGCGCCAGGCTCAACGCGGTGAACCTGGCCCTGAAGTCGAAGCCGGCGTACTGGCACACCGTGCTGTCGGTACTCCAGACCAATGTCGAGGCGTTCAAGCAGCCCGTGTCAAAGCAGAAGACGCACGGCTCGACACCCCTGATCGTGCTGTTCGCGGCCAATACCTATGCCGATGCGCTGCCGCGTGACCGCAAGGGACTGGAAGCAGCACGAGCCCACACGCAGGCGCAGATCGTCGCCACTTCCTCCCGCGGCACGCTGGTACATGTTGCGGATAGCTCGCACGACATCGAGATCGATCAGCCGGGCGCGGTGGTCAAGGCGGTCGGGCAAGCGCTGAAGATGATGCAGGACGCAGCGAAGTGAGGCGCCCACCCGACGGCACCCAAGGCCGCTGCAAGGCCCGTCCGGTCGACGGCGAAAGCCACGTGGTGCCATGCCTGCGCTAACCCGGTCCGCGCCCACATGAACGACGCCCCTTTCGCCCACACGTGGCCAGGCCGTGCCATCCACTGCGGCCAACGGGAAGACGCGCTGCTCACGCCCACCCGGCATGCACCGCACTTGCCGCCACGACACCGGATCACACCAAGGCCTGTCATCGCCTCGCGCATGAGGTCTTGGCCGACGATGACCCCACCATCATCCGCGCCTGCCTCCAGCAACGGCGCACCTCAGGTCACGACGATTTCCGCGCCGCGGTCGAGGCCAAAACGCAACGCTTTGCCGGTGCGCGGGCGGCGCAACGGCCAGCACACAGCACCGCCGACAGCAGGAAGTGAACCTGTCCCCGTTCAGGGCGTGCAAGCATGAATCGCCACTGAGCCGCATCGCCCGCATTCACCCGTCATTGAAAGACCGCCATCCAAGCTGGCCCCGGCTTTGTCAGACGGAGGTATCCGGCATGCGAAACCACGTATTGCCTGCGGCCCTTGCGGCCATCCTGCTGGGTGCAGGCGGCGCCGCCATGGCGCAGGCCGCACCCGCGCAAACGACCACGCGCACCACGACCACGACCACGACGACCAGCGTCAGCACGTCGGTGGACGCGCTGGATGAAACCGCCATCAGAAGCGACATCACCGGCGCCGGATACCGCGAGGTGAAGGGTCTCACCTTCAAGGACGGCGTATGGCAGGCCAAGGCACGTGGCGGCAACGACAAGTGGTCCCACATCAAGATCGGTCCGACCACCGGCAAGGTCTATGAAGCCAACGCGCCGTCCCGGCTCAACGAGAACGAGATCAAGGCCAAGCTGACGGCGCAGGGTTACCGGAACATCGACGGCGTCAAGTTCGACCGGGGCCTGTGGAAAGCGGGCGCCCGGAATCCGGACGGCAAGAAGGTGGATCTGCTGGCCGACCCCAACGACGGCAGCGTGGTTGCCGTCAACCAGGGCTGACCATCGGGTCGTGGCGGCGCCCAGGTACGGGGTGCCGCCACGCCATCATCGCCTAAAAACTGCCCCTGGCACCGATTCCCCCGCGACGCGCCCCCGGCCGACACCGGAGCCGCGGAGGCGAGTGCGACCTCAGCGGCGCGAGGCGAACCGGAGCCAGGCCCTGCCCGCCGATTCCCTCAACTGTCTTCCGCTGAAAACACGCACACACCCAACGACCTGCTCTTGGCCCGGTACATGGCGGCGTCCGCGGCGCGCAGGTAGTCATCGGTGGTCGCCAGGCCGGACTCGCTGCTCACCAACCCGATGCTCGCGCCGCTGGTCACGGTGTGCCCACCAATCTCGTAGGGCACCTCGAGAGCGGCAGCGATCTGCCTGGCGCGGTCGACTGCTTCAGCGGGGTCGATGGACTCGAGCAGCACGTTGAACTCATCGCCGCTCATGCGCGCGACAAGGTCGGCCGGCCGCACGCAGGATTCGAGCCGGCGCGCCACTTGCTGCAACAACTGGTCGCCAACGTGGTGCCCGAGAGTGTCGTTGACGGCCTTGAACCGGTTGAGGTCCAGCAGCAGCACGGCGAACATCGTGGTCGCACCGCGTGCCGGCTCGTCATCGCCTTTCGCGGCCTCGTTCCGGTGCAGCGCGATGGCGTGCGCCAGGCGATCGCGGAACAATGGCCGGCCAGGCAGGTTGGTCAGGGCGTCGTAGTAACTGCCGCGTTCGGCCAGGTCGCTCAACGAGCCCGCCATGCGCACGGCAACGCCATCCTCGAACTGGGCGACCCCGCGCCAGTTGACCCACACCAGCCGCCCGGCCCCGTGGAACGCGCGGAAATCCACCGAAAAGTTCGGGCTGTTCCCCGCCAGGTGCCGGCGATAGGCCGCCTGCACGCGCCCGTGGTCATCGGGGTCAATCAGCTTTTGGAAAAAGCGCCAGCCGCCGTCATGCACGCGCGGGATGTCGCCCAGCCCGACGATCTCGTGGAAGCGCTCGGACACATGCAGGACATCCGTCCGCAGGTCCCAGTACCAGATGCCGTCGTTGGATCCGCGGGTGGCGAGCGCATAGCGGTTGTCGGATCGCAGCAGCTCGAGTTCCGTCTTCTTCTGGCGCGTCACGTCGATCATCAGGCCAATCATGCGGTTCGGCCGCCCCGGCTCGACCACCGCGCGGCACAGGTCGCGCACCCACACGACCCTGCCGGACTTGGTGATCAACCGGTAACTCATCTCGTATGCATGGCTGTGCGTCGCGTTGTATGCGGCATCGTCGACGGCCAAGGCCTCCACCAGGTCGTCAGGGTGCACATGTGCCCGCCAGAAGCTTGGATCGGCCCGCCACTCTTCAACGCTGTAGCCGAAAAGCCGCTCGACCTGGGGACTCAGGAAAGTATTGCCCACGCCAAGCTCGGCCTCCCAGACGACACCATCGATGGTTTCCAGCAGGCGCAGAAAGCGCTGGCGGACCTCCACCAGCACCTGCTCGGTCACCTCGGTGATCTCGATCAGCACGCCCTGGCGGCTGATTACCCGATCTGCCGCGTCCGTCTCCGGGTGGAGCTGCAGACGCACCCACCGATAGCTCGCATCGGCAAACCGCAGCCGGAACACCGGCATACCCGAGCGCAAGGTGCCGGTGTCGTCGGGATGCACGAACTCAAGCAGGGGCCGGCCGAGCGCCGTCTCCACCGGATGGCCGGTGAGCGTATGCCAGGCCGGATTCAGATAAGTGACCTTCCACTGCGCATCCGTCTGCACCACCGCCTCAGGCAGCAGTTGCAGCAGACGTACGGACGGCATGGAAGCGGCGGACATACGGGGCTATGGTCACCGAAGCCCAATCGCCTAGTCCAGCGCGCCCTTGGCGGCGAGGCGTACAGCTCGATAAGCGCGAGTGAGAGTGAGGAGTGAACCTGGCCTCAGCCCCACCCGCACACCGCGGCTTTTCTCCCTCTCCCCGCCGGGGAGAGGGCCGGGGTGAGGGGCCGGGCTAGCCGTAGGCTGGAGACAAGAAGGCTTCAATCAACACCGCACAAGCCCCGGCACCTTCGCCGGAAGAAAAAAGGCAGCCCGAGCATCTACCGACCACAGTTCGGCGACAACCTCACATCCCACCGCCCCGCCACGCGCTCCAACCACGCAACGCTAGTTTCGAGCGAACCCCAGACCGGCAGGGGCGCGTCATCGCAGGCAGCTTCAGGATTAAATGAACCTGATCCCTTTTGTTCGAAAACTGGTTAAGAAATCACGCCTAAGCTGGCTTCCTGTTGGGCAACCGCTCGACGGCGAGCGCCGCCTGGCCCGCGCTCGCATGTCACGCCAACGTGTGTACTGCGTCTCCTTCGTTGGCGATGGGTCCTCGTAACCCTGCAGCCAGAACCGAAACCAATCAAGGTTCCTTTCGTACACTGCCAACTTATGCCGCGGCTGAAACTTCTGGTGAGGCTCGTTCGGGAACACGTAGAGGTCAGCCCGATGTTCGCGAATCAGCGGTATCTCGTAGTCCAACGCATACATGTATTCCTGTTCGGAATGCTGAAAAAGGATTGGCACGTGGATACTGTCCAACTGAAAGGTCGGTGAGATCGCCTTCCAGCGCTTCGGTGTCTCAGCTAACGATCCCAGCCCCCAGTTCTTTCGCAAGCCCGCAAGGAAGGCTTCGCCCTTCATGCTTCCGATCAAGTCGTAGAGAGGCGACACCACCGGGTTGGCGACCGATGCCGCCGCCAGCAAGTCCGATTTCATGACCACCCACATTGTCACTTCCCCACCGAAACTCAGTCCCCCCATCCCCACGCGTTTGCGATCGATCGCCCCCTTCCTGGACAGCAGGTCGACCACACTCGCTACCGCTGACATCCCATCTCCATAGCGTGCCACTGCGTCTCTCGTGTAACCCGGACGCCGGTTGATACACAACGCCGAAATACCGTCCTGTGCCATCGAGGCAAGTGGCCACTCGTCCCCTACCCCACCTCGGATGAAGCCAGGGCAGCTGTAGTAGGTGACGAATAACGGCGCTGGTCGGCCATCCTCGCGCCGTGCCGGATAGAACTGCCCCGTGTACCACCGTCCTTGTTCGTCCTTCCACCGTAGAAGACGCACAGAGACCTTGGTCATGTCGCTGGCGAGCGCCGCATTGGGGTCGAACAGGACATGGCGCCGCCCACTTCCCAGATCGATCCTTTCCAGTCGAGGTGGGCGGTTGGCCTCTGCCGTCACGCACGCCAAAAACTTGGCCGAGACACCACAGCTTGAAGCCACACGGCGTCCGCCGTTGGCCAATCCCCCGGTTGCTACGACGACATCGACCTCACCAGTATCGACATTCCATCGAAGGATCGACTGCCCCAGGCCTTGGCGTGGATCAGTGATGGTAAACAGCACTTCGTCGCGACCAGGGCGCCACTGAATCTCAGTGATAGCTTTGCCTACGCACAATTCCGACTCGCATTTGACGGCCCTCCTGGCGTGTCCGCCCGGGAGTGCCGACAGCTGCACACCAGGGCGGTATTCCTGCCCTTTTCCATTACCAACACGCGTCAGCCAAGCCACTCCGCCGCTTTGGGGGTCGCGCGCGGATTTCCAAGGATCGCCCTCGACACCGGCCTTGGCTGGATCCGATGGTGGTACGGAAGGCACATCCGAACGCTCAAGCGCCCGCTTTGTCCCCGTGGTGAGATCGACCTCCATCCAACGATCTGGCACATCGGCCAGCAACGGCCCCCGATCGAACCAGTCCCCGCTGAAACGCTGCGTTGCCATGCGCCCCCCGACAAAGCCGGAGCGGAACAATCCTTGGCCAACCGGTACGGAAGCATCGATATGAACGCCTTGGTCGTATTCGGCCTGCTCCGCCGACCGGACCTCCGCGCGGGTCGCACCGACGCTATACCTGAGGACACGCCCGCCCTGCTCTAGGGCAAAATCGCGCACATCTGCCGCATCATGCGTCAAGGGTTCCGCGCCCGAGCCATCCACCGCCGCACGCCACACGTCAATCCTTCCGTCGACCAGAGCGCGGAAGTAGATCCAACGATCATCGGGGGACCACACCATCTTCGGAGGCAGCGACTCGCCTGCCGAATCGCGCAGCGGAACGCCGCCATCGGCGACACGCCTGGGCCAGGGATCATCGAGACCCTGCACATACCAGGCAGTGTCGTAGGTATTGCGCGCCACCGACGCCCGCTCAACCCGGAACGCCACGCTGCGCCCATCCGGCGACATCGTCGGACCCGCGATATCGACTACCTCCAGAAGCTGGCGCGGCGAAACAGCAGACGCATGGCAACCAGGCGCACAGGCCGCCAGCAGGGCACCCGCAACGAAAAAACGCTGCATGCCGCGCTTCAACACGAACATGGTTTCCATCCCCCGATCTCGGCGCTATCGGCCCGGCTCGTCCCGGTGCCCATCACCAATGCTTGGATACGGAGAGGCTCAGGAAGCGACCGACCGCTGAATAGTTGGTCGAGTCGTAAGGCGTATAAGTCAAAGAGGTAACGACGTACAACGGCGGCGCACGGTTGAACAGATTCTGCGCCGACAACTCCAGTGCCAAGTTTGACCATGCGTCATCGCGCGCACCGGTGTCGTAGCGAAGCGTGGCGTCGAAGGTGGTAAATGAAGCCCCTTTCCTGCCGTTGGCGACGTTGGTTACTCCGCTTTTGTAGTTTCCGAACAGCGAAGCGGTAAAACCACCCTGCTGCCAGACCGCCCCAAGCCTGCTGCTGACCCTCGCCGGGTAGAACAACGTGCCGGCTAGGTCGTAGGGCCTCTGCGCCGCTGTCAAGGATTGTGTACTGTCCAGCCAGCTGGCTGAACCACGGACCGTCAACTGGCCCAGGCCCAAGCCGACCTGGTACGACCCTGACAGATCGCTCCCTTTGATCCGCTGTCGGGCCGCATTGAGATACCGCCCATCAATGATTGCTACCACCTTGCCGGCGTCGTAGGGTGAGCCAACGTAGTTGTAGAAGGTGCCGGCGCTTGCAAGCGCCGCCATTTGCGCGGCCTCGGTCGGGTTGTAATGGACGAAATCCGCGTAGATCGGATTACCGAACACGTCGACGGTATTTATGGGCTTGAGGACGCGCTCTGTGTAGTCGATATCGAACCACGTCAGCTCCAACTCGAGGCTGGACAACGCCTCCGGATGGAACGCCAGTGAGCCACTCCGTGTTCGAGCCCGCTCAGGACGAAGGTTTACGTTACCCCCCGCCAGCCACAACGCCGCAGCATCCACGGGATAACCAACGCCGAATGTCGATGCCGGATAGTAGATGGCGGTCCCGGCGGAATAGCGCTGCTCGAGCGTGGATGCCTTGAATGACTTCCCCCATGAAGCCTTCAACGAGAAATCGGCGCTGGGCGAGTAGACCACTCCGAACCTGGGCGTGGTCACCCTTCCATAATCGCCATCTTCCGCACGGACCGCACCTGTCAGCGCAAGCCGCTCGATCCCTCCGACACTTTGCTCCGGTCCCACCAGCGGCAGGTTCAACTCGGCATAGGCAAAGCGGCTGCTCTCTTCGCCATCGGCCTTGACCGCGTTGCCGCTCAGGTACAGGAAGTCGTTGTACCGATAACCTGCTCCTGCAGCCAGCCTCGCCTCGCCACCGGGTAACGTGACCAACGGCCCTTCCGCGCCGATCTCGTAAGTCAGGCTTTTGTTCCTATACGTGACGGGGCTGTGCGCGGTAACCACTCCACTCGCCCTGTTCACCGTCGTGGCAGATACAATGTTCTTTTCTTTCCCCAGCGCACCGCTTAGCGTGAGTGTCCAGTCCCCGGGCAGCCATATGTCGAAACTGGGCGCCAGCAGGGTGGTATCGCTCTTTATCTTGGCCGGGCTGTACGTGCTGGCGTACGCCATATCTGTGAGAATGTTCCGCTCGCTCCTGAGCGCGTCCAGGTGCAGTTCGGTGGAATCTCCCAGCGACTGATGCAAGCTGAGCAAACCGCTGCGAAGATCGTTGCCCTGCCACAGCGTCGAAGGCCGGTACATCGACTGGGTATAGTCTCGCTGGTCCGAGTAGACCGGATCGTTGGAGGTTTTCTCCCCTGCCACGATGAAGCCGCCGGTGGCCCAAGTCGTTCCGGCAGTGACGCTGTACTCACGCGTGGTCAGTCCACCCTCGGTGGCACCGCCATATCGCGTGCCCGCCGTCACGCCATCAAAGTCGCGCTTGAGGATCACGTTGGCCACGCCGCCCACCGCATCGGAGCCATAGATGGCCGACGCACCGTCCGGTACGATTTCGAGGCGCTGCACGGCCTCGACCGGAATTGCGCTGATATCGACCGACTGCGCAAAGCCGCCGTACGACATGCGGTGCCCATTGAGCAGGGTGAGAGTCGCATCCGGCCCCAGGCCACGCAGGTTGAGGCCCGAACCCCCGGTCATGTTCTGGTCGCTGGGTCCACCTTGCGCTGCCCCTGCAGCGACACCCGGGTTCTGACCCCCGGAGAAGTTCTGCGGCACGCTGCGGATCACCTCACCAAGGTCCGAGAAACCCTCCTGCTGGATCTGCTTGCTGCTGAGCGTGATGACCGGCGATGGCGTGCTGCCGCCACGGATGCGCGTGCCGGTAACCTGCACGCTCGCCATGTTCGTGACGGCTGGCGCCGGGGATGCCGAGCCGGGTGCTGCAGTTGGAGCGGCCTTGGAACCCGTCGCCCTCGCCTGCCCCGCGCCGCGCCGGATAGCCACGGTCCGGCTGTCGACCAATTCATATTCCAGACCCGACCCGGCGAGCAGCCGGGTCAATGCATCGCGCCAGCCCATGCGGCCCTGGACTGCCCGCACCGTACGACCCGCGACCAGTTCGGGCGGATAGCGCATCCGCAAGCCGCTTTGCCTGCCCAGCGCATCGAGGGCCGCGGCAAGCTCGCCTGCGGGAAGATCGAAATCGGTTTTGACCGCCAAGTTGCTCGCCGAAGCGTCGCCCGGTACGACCGCACCGGGCAGTTCCCCCTGCCCCAGAACCGGCAAGGTCGCGCCGGCGGCAGTGACAAGCAAGGCGATGGAAATGGCGTTGCGTAGCGTACGTGTCTTCATCCGTTACTCCCCTTGGTTTGGTCCTTCTGTCAACACGCAATCCGCCCCTACCCCGGATTGGTGAAAGCCCTCAAACGCACCCGTCTTGGGCCAGTTGCACGAACGGCAATAGCCGGCCCGTTGCAGCCTCATCGCCACAACCGTATGTATACTATACACAGTAGATGAATATTCTGTAGATTGCAAGACGGTAGAGGAAGAGTCTTGGCGTATGTCCGCCAAGTCCTTGCAATCGCTTCCGTCAAGCAGCCGCGCTTACGTGGCGGCGAACGTTCGTCGGCACCGCAAGGCCATGGGCCTGAGCCAGGAGAAACTTGGGGAGCTTGCGGAGCTGCATCGCACCTACGTATCGCAGCTCGAGTGCCGCAGGGCCAACATCTCGATCGACAGTTTGGAACGGATCGCCCTGATTCTGGGCGTGGACACCGCCCAACTGCTTCGCCCCCCTGAGGAGGAGGCCTAGCGGCGGCCGAGGGTCGCTACTTGGCGCATCAACGCTTCTGGGAATCAGGGCGGGGGAGCAGGTGAAGGACGTGCACCATTCCTGGCAGCGACGCGGCGCACCGGAATTGGGCGCTCAAATGGAGCGACACCAACTTGCGTATGTGGTGCGAAACCCAGGGAATCCGCATCCATCCAGCCGGCACCGGGTACAGTGTAGAAACAGTAGATTCTTACTCTGTAGAACGTTAGACGGTAGATGGTCAGGCTGGGGCATGCCTTCGAAGCCCTCACCACGATCCCTGCCAAGAGCACGCGCCCGCGCTGCCGCAAATATCCGTCGCCTGCGCACAGCCAAGGGATTGAGCCAAGAACAACTGGCCGAAGCGGCACAGTTCCACCGTACCTACGTCTCGCAACTCGAACGCAGCGTCACCAATATCTCCATCGACGGCCTCGAGCGACTGGCTCAGGCGCTGGGAGTAGACATCGTTGAGTTGCTGCAGCCTTCGGCGTGAGGGAAGGCTCTAGCCGGACTTGCTTGAGGCCAATTTGCCCAGAGAACGCCATTCCCGCGAAAGCGGGAATCCCGTCTGACCCAAGCTTTCCGGACAAGACCAAGGACGCTGGATCCCCGCTTTCGTGAGGATGACTGCGGAATGGTGACCGGCGCAATTCTCGTGCTGCATGGAACGCAGCGGCGTGTGGTCAATGACAAGACGGGCAACCCCTCTTCGGCGTGGCCCCTCCATGCCAGGCTAGTTGTCGCTTCCATTGATGGCTTATCTTCCGGAAGGCGGCAGCGAGAGAGACGATAAAGCGATTCGATACACCGCCGAGCAGCGGCAGGCCGCCGTGGCGCAAATGGGGCCTCCGCACGCTGATCAAGCCCGTCGATGCAGCAGATACACCGGAAGCGAGGGGGCGGCCTAACGGGGTCACCGACGCGCGCGGCGACAAACTGCCCGCCCCAGGCCAGACACCGCTCGACCTTCGCATCCGCTCCAGCGTTCCATCTCGCCAGCAGCAGCCGTCCGTAGGTTTTGAAATTGCCGCCGTCGCGATACATGTACTCAAAAATGCTGGCCCGCCCGCGCATTCCCGTCTCCTTCTTCTGCGCACCAGACGGTAGCGGCGCAACGTCTCACCGATGGCGATTCACGGGTAAGGTCGCGGGCGTTACCCTGGTCGCCGCCCGAGGGGGAACTGGAACCATGGCGGAACGAACCGATTGGAGCCGTGAGGAAGTCGAGGCCTGCGTCGCAGACTACCTCCGGATGTTGACGCTCGAACTCAACGGCCAGCGGTACAACAAGACCGACCACGCCAACGCGTTGTTGAAGCTGCTCAACGGCCGCAATCGCGCATCCATCGAATTCAAGCACGCCAACATCAGCGCCGTGATGGTCGCGCTCGGCTATCCCTACATCGACGGATACAAGCCGCGCAGCAACTACCAGGCGCTACTGATCGACGCCGTCGAGGCGCAACTCGTCACGAACGGTGAAGTGCAGGTCGCAGTGGAGGCAGCCGTCACCCGACCGGCGACCGCCGTGCCCGTGGCCGATCCACAGAACATCTGGGTACCGACCCCGAGGCCCACCCACGTCCACGAAGCGCCCGCAAGCTACGTCGCACGTTTCTCTCCCGCCAAGCGCGACTACCTCGCCCAAGAGGCAAGGAACCGCTCGCTCGGCCGCGCCGGCGAACAGTTCGTCGTGGAGCTGGAAGCCCGCCGCCTGCACGCGGCCGGCAAGAAGAAGCTCGCAAACCGCGTGGAACACGTCGCAAGCACCCAAGGCGACGGCTTGGGTTACGACGTGCTGTCATTCGAGGACAACGGCCGCGAACGTCTGATCGAGGTGAAGACCACGGCATTCGGCCAGCTCACCCCGTTCTACGTCAGCCGAAACGAGCTCGCCCGCTCCAACGCCGACCCCGAAATCTACCGGCTGTACCGGCTATTCGACTTCCGCGACCGCCCGAGACTCTTCCACCTGCCGGGCGCGATTGATGCGTCGTGCGATCTGGAGCCGGCGTCCTATCTGGCAAGGCTGGCGGGTTGACCGTCCGTCCCGTTTCCCCGCTACTGGGACATTGTCCCTGACACCTTTCTCCAGCCGCCCCTCCGTGAGCGACGACAACCCGTACTCCGAAGCCTTGTTCCGCACGCTCAAGTACAGCCCGGCCTACCCCGGCAAACCCTTCGCCAGCCTCGACGGAGCCCGGCAGTGGGTGGCGCGCTTCGTCGCTTGGTACAACACCGAACACCGCCACAGCGCCATCCGCTTCGTCACCCCGGCACAGCGCCACGTCGGCGAAGACAAGGCCATCCTCGCTCGCCGCGCAGATGTCTACGCGAAGGCCAAGAAGACGCATCCCGACCGTTGGCGCGGTCGACCTACCCGCAACTGGGAGCCCATCGGCACCGTCTGGCTCAACCCCGACAAACCGGCCGACTCGGCACTCAAACCGCTATCCACCGCCGCATGAAAAAGCGGACAACTTTGTTGACAAATACCGCGATGAGCCCCTTTTTGTGACATTTTTTTTGCGACTTAATTACCCCTTCGGGGCTTAGGCTGGTTTGCGTCTCGACCTAGTTCGCGCAGGTGCAGGGGCTGCCAAGGGTGCGCCGGTACCTCTCGGGGATTCATATTGAGACGATGCGCGAAATATCGAATCGACCAGCCTCGTACAGCTAGATGTCACTCGTGCCAATACCTTTATCTGCTCGCAACATGTATCAACAGGCGACTTATGAGGATAGTTCATGGTGTGATCGACTTCGCCCCACAGCTCCTCCGCCAATGTCCTAACCTGTAGTTCGCATGTAACCCGCGTTTGTGAGTTGGGCGCGATCACATAGTGAACACTCGTATACATCGTGGGACTCTCAACGGGCTCAATTCCGATGCTTCGAAAGAACTCTCGTGATTCATCATCCCAGGTACGAGCCTTTGGCTCTTCCACGATCTCGTATCGGAACTCCTGAAACAGATCTCTGAGCGATTTATCTATAGCAACGATCTGACCGCTGTGAAGATGAAGAATCCGCAACCCGGCTAGGTCGTTGATAGTCTCGAACAGGTTCTCCGGAGTCACTCGAAACTCCGAGCCCTCTGTTTTCGCCTTTAGCGCCTTTCTTGTCAACTTTTCTCGCAAATGGTCGGTGTCTTTGATTCTCCATCGTAGCGAGTGCACGCAAGCCATCAAAGGAGCATGCCCCTCGATCGCCATGCGCAACTGATCGAGCATCGTTTGAACTAGGTCGCGATTTGAGACATACCGCGCGACAATCGCCTCGACCTTTGCGCGCTCTTTGCTATTCAGAGAAGTTAGTGCGGTCACGACGCCAACTCCTTCACGCGCGCCTCGACCTTATCGGCAAGCTTTTCGAAGGCTTTCTTTGCCTCTTCTTTCATGTATGGAACCGCACCATCCACAGAAAAAATGGGCTTCCCTTGATCTTGAGCCAGCGATGCCGCAGTAGCGAAGTCCTTAATCTGACCAAGATTGAAATGGCTTGATGTCCCACGCGCTAGAAGAGGATCGATCTCCCGCAAAACGGCAACAATGTCACTAAAACTTCGCTTCTCAAGCTCCCTCGCATATGATTGATGTCCACTCGTAAGCTGGCCACCGTACATCCGGAACCGCTGGAGAACATACCCAAGATATCGGGGCCTTCCTAGCAAGAGAGGAACATCACTTGGTGCGAGGCGGGAAACGATGTCCCAATCCTTGATCCAGTTGGCCACGGTGTGGCCCAACGTCTTCAACGCTCGCGTGGAGAAGAAGTCACACGCCGCTGGGACGATGAAATAGTCAGAGCCAAGAAGTATTGCGCGATTGAGCGGGCCAATATTCGGCCCCACGTCGAATAGAATATAGTCTGCACCAACTTTAGCGGCGCATCGATGGGCCAATACAGAAATGGCTGACGTCTCCGTAAAGCCACGAATCTTGCGTTGCAAGCAATCTATCCAAGACTGCTGAAGTGCAACTTCAAACTCAGATAGGCGGATATCACCCGCTAAAAGGTAAACGCCTTCGCCGCGCTCAATCGGATCCACGTAATTGAGCCCCCCACCAGACGCCATAAGGGGACGTACGACAGACCAGATAGTTCGACCGTTCGCCCCCTCTGATTCATCCAGATACTTATCTACAACTTCCGCCTCGACCAAGTATGAGGTGAGGTTACACTGAGGATCAGAGTCAACAAGTAGCACCTTCCGCCCTCTCGAAGCAAGCGAAAAGGCTAGATTCACGGTTAGCGTCGTCTTTCCTACACCCCCTTTGTGGTTAAATAAAGTCAAGCTTACAGGTCGAGATTTCACCACCACAGACCTACTCCTTTAGCTGGTCTTTCGCTGCCTCGCCTTACGCGCAGACCTCTTTGACTTCACACTATTCATGGATGCCTTCGCCGCCTCTCGATCAGGAAGCAGATCTATGTAACGCTCACCCACCGCGCTTAGCTGCTTGTTTCCTTTCGTGTATGGCACTAAAAACCCTCGCGCCCGAGCGTTATCAACTGCGACGGAAGCATTCGAGAATTTCGGTTGAGCAGCTTCTACATTCAACGAACTAATGTCGACCGTCTTGAAATGAGGAGTGTCCCTGTAATGGGTGAGGTAGTACGCGAGACATGCCACCCTCTCCACATCAGTTCCTGGCTCCTTGTCTCGCAAGAATTCTTTGGGTGACAAAGTTCGATCCACGGTGAACGTCGACGTTAGAGTCGACCCGCTCAGCGGGCTGCTATTGCCACCTCCATCTGATCCACTTGGCCGATGATAGGCGGGGACGCCCAGGAACGCACCAACAGACGCTAGTACGCGCCTTTGCGCCTCGTCATCGAGCTGTCTCAACACTGAGACAATCGTCGAAAGAGCCTCCACATCATCCATAACTACCCCTCTGTGCCATGTACTCGGTTAGCCTTGCCGCCAACGAGCATCACATGTTCCGCCGATACTCCCCGCCCACATCGTACAACGCGTGACTGATCTGCCCCAGCGAGTTGTACTTCACCGCTTCCATCAACTGCTCGAATACGTTCTTGCGCGCGCGTGCCGTGTCCTGCAGGCGCAGCAGGCTTTCCGGTGCAAGACCGTTGCGGGCCTTGCCGAAGGCGCGGACGTTGTCGATCTGCTGGTGTTTCTCTTCCTCCGTCGAGCGGATCAACTCGATCTTGCCGGAGACGGCGCCGCCGTCCTTGCCGAGGAAGGTGTTGACGCCAATGAGCGGCAGGCTGCCATCGTGTTTCTTGCGCTCGTAGTAGAGGCTTTCTTCCTGGATCTTGCCGCGCTGGTACATGGTGTCCATGGCGCCGAGCACGCCGCCGCGGTCGCTGATGGCTTCGAACTCGCGGTAGACGGCTTCTTCCACCAGGTCGGTCAACTGCTCCACCACGTAGCTGCCCTGCCACGGGTTTTCGTTGAAGTTGAGGCCGAGTTCCTTGTTGATGATCATCTGGATCGCCACGGCGCGGCGCACGCTGTCCTCGGTGGGCGTGGTGATGGCTTCGTCGTAGGCGTTGGTGTGCAGGGAGTTGCAGTTGTCGAACAGGGCGTAGAGCGCCTGCAGCGTGGTGCGGATGTCGTTGAACTGAATCTCCTGCGCGTGCAGGCTGCGGCCGCTGGTCTGGATGTGGTACTTCATCATCTGGCTGCGGCTCGATGCGCCGTAGCGCTCGCGCATGGCGCGCGCCCAGATGCGGCGGGCGACGCGGCCGATGACGGTGTACTCCGGGTCCATGCCGTTGCTGAAGAAGAAGCTCAGGTTGGGCGCGAAGTCGTCGATCTGCATGCCGCGCGCAAGGTAGTACTCAACGATGGTGAAGCCATTGCTGAGGGTAAAGGCGAGCTGGCTGATCGGGTTCGCGCCGGCTTCGGCAATGTGGTAGCCGCTGATCGATACCGAGTAGAAGTTGCGCACCTTGTGGTCGACGAAATACTGCTGGATGTCGCCCATCATGCGCAGCGCGAATTCGGTGCTGAAGATGCAGGTGTTCTGCGCCTGGTCCTCCTTGAGGATGTCGGCCTGCACGGTGCCGCGCACGGTGGCGAGGGTTTCGGCCTTGATCCTGGCGTAGGTTTCGGCGTCCACGAGCTGGTCGCCGGTGACGCCAAGCAGCGCGAGGCCCAGGCCGTCGTTGCCTTCCGGCAGCTCGCCGGCGTAGGCCGGGTGGTCGGCCGGGCGCAGCGCGGCCATCTTGGCCTGCGCTTCGGCCCAGCGCGCGGGGTCGGCCTTGAGGTGCTTCTCGATGTTCTGGTCGATGGCGGTGTTCATGAACATCGCCAGGATCATCGGCGCCGGGCCGTTGATCGTCATCGACACGCTGGTTTTGGGTGCGCACAGGTCGAAGCCGGAATAAAGCTTCTTCATGTCGTCGAGCGTGGCAATGGAGACGCCGGAGTTGCCGACCTTGCCGTAGATGTCCGGGCGCGGCGCCGGGTCTTCGCCATAGAGCGTGACCGAGTCGAACGCGGTGGAGAGGCGCGCCGCGGCGCCGCCCTGGGAGAGGTAATGGAAGCGGCGGTTGGTGCGCTCGGGCGTGCCTTCGCCGGCGAACATGCGCGTGGGCGCCTCGCCGCTGCGGCGGTACGGGTACACGCCGCCGGTATACGGGTAATGGCCGGGGAGGTTTTCCTTGCCGAGGAACATGAGCTGGTCGCCCCAGCTCTCGGTGCGCGGCGCGGCGACCTTCGGGATCTTCTCGTGGCTCAGCGACTCCACGTAGTTCTCGACGCGGATGGTCTTGCCGCGCACCTGGTATTCGTTGACGTCGCGGGTGACGGCTTCGCGCAAGTTCGGCCATTCGCGCAGTTGGTGCACGGCCTCGCTGGAAAGCTCCTTCACCGCCTCGTTGTAGCGCTGGCGCAGGAGCTGCAGCGCGCGGTCGGTGCCGGCGTGCAGGTCGTCGCTGTGATAGCGGTCGAGCGCGCGCGGCAGCTTGTCGTCGCCCAGCTCGCGCAGGGATTCGTAATAGTGCTGTGCGCGGTTGGCGGCGGCGGATTGATGCACCACCGCCGCATTGATGCCGCGCCCCTGCTCCGCGATCTCGGCGAGGTAGCGCACGCGCGCACCGGGGATGAGCACGGTGGCGCGCGGTTCCTTGATGGTGGTGTCGACCTGCGGGTCGAAATTGCACGACGCCCCGCCGACGCCCGGCACCTTGGCGCGCAGCAAACGGCACAGGTTCGCGAACATCCACGTCACGCCGGGGTCGTTGAACTGGCTGGCGATGGTGGGATAGACCGGCTCGTCCTCGGCCTTCACCTCGAAGGCGACGTGGTTGCGTTTCCACTGCTTGCGCACGTCGCGCAGCGCGTCCTCGGCGCCGCGGCGATCGTACTTGTTGAGCACGATGAGGTCGGCAAAGTCGATCATGTCGATCTTTTCGAGCTGGCTCGCCGCGCCGTAGTCGCTGGTCATCACGTACATCGCGAAATCGACCAGGTCGACGATCTCGGAATCGCTCTGGCCGATGCCGGCGGTTTCCACCAGCACCAAGTCGTAGGCCTGCGCCTTGAGGAACGCGATGCAGTCGCGCAGCACCTCGTTGGTGGCTGCGTGCTGGCGGCGGGTGGCCATCGAGCGCATGAACACCCGGTGGCTGCGCAGCGCGTTCATGCGGATGCGGTCGCCCAGCAGCGCGCCGCCGGAGCGCCGACGCGTGGGGTCGATGGCCAGCACCGCGATGCGCATCTCGGGGAACGCCTGCAGAAAGCGCAGCAGGAGCTCGTCCTCCACGCTGGACTTGCCGGCGCCGCCGGTACCGGTGACGCCTACCACCGGGGTATGCGCGCCGGCCAGTTTCCACTGCTTGCGCAGGCGTTCGAGCCCGGCGGCATCCAGCCGGCCCTGCTCGATGGCGGACAGCATGTGGCCGATGGAAATCTCGTCGTCCACGTTCACCGGCGTGGTGGCGGTGTCGGGCACGCGCTGGTCGGCCGCGTGGCGCGCGCGCGTCATCACGTCCTCGATCATGTGCACGAGGCCCATGTGCATGCCGTCGTTCGGGTGGTAGATGCGCTCCACGCCGTAGGCTTCGAGCTGGGCGATCTCCTCCGGGGTGATGGTGCCGCCGCCGCCGCCGAACACGCGGATGTGGCTGGCGCCCTTCTCCTTGAGCATGTCCACCATGTAGCGGAAATACTCCATGTGGCCGCCCTGGTAGGAGCTGAGCGCGATGGCGTCGGCATCCTCCTGCAGCGCGGCGCGCACCACGTCTTCCACCGAGCGGTTGTGGCCGAGATGGATCACCTCGGCGCCCTGGCTCTGGATGATGCGCCGCATGATGTTGATCGCCGCGTCGTGCCCGTCGAACAGGCTGCCGGCGGTGACGAAACGCAATGGCGCGACTTCCGGCTGGACGGCACCGACGGGGACGTGTTTGGCAGGGGAACTCATGGCAACTCCGACAACTGTGCGATAGCCGGTTGATTCTAGTGGCGAACCGCCTTCGAGGCTTGTTGCGGCGCGGCCTGGGAGCGTGGGCGACGGCGAAATCCACACCGACGACGCCGGCCCGAAGCTGCTGAGCGTGCTCGATCGCGGTTGATCCGCACTGCAAGAACGGCCCGCACCAGGCGGGGGTCGTGCGCCTTCACGAACGTGACGCTATCTTTCGCAGGTCACCGTTCAAGGGAGGAACCTGTCATGCATTACCGCTTGCCGATACTGATTTCAGCGGCCCTTGCCCTGTCCGGCTGCGTCACCTCGCCCACCGGCCGGCACCAGTTGATGATGGTGTCCGACGCGCAGATGAGCCAGATGGGCCTCACCGCGTTCGACTCGATGCGCAAGCAGGGCAAGTTCGTCGACGCGCCGCGCGAACGCGCGTACGCCACCTGCGTTGCCAGTGCGCTGGTCAAGGCACTGCCCCCGCCGTGGAACACCCAGTCGTGGGAGGTGCAGATCATCGGCGACGACAGCGCCAACGCGTTTGCGCTGCCGGGCGGACGCATCGGCGTGAACCGCGGCATGTTCAAGGTGGCCACCGACGAGAACCAGCTCGCCGTGGTGCTTGGCCACGAGCTGTCGCACGTGGTGGCGCGCCACGGTGCGGAGCGCGTGTCGGACAACTACGCGGCCCAGGCCGTGGTGCTGGCCGGCTCCGCATACGCCGCCAGCCAGGGTGGCGATGCCGGACGCACGGCGGCCGCGCTCGGGCTGGGCGCCGAAGTGGGCCTGCTGCTGCCGTTCTCGCGCACGCAGGAAAGCGAAGCGGATGAACTTGGCCTGCGCTACATGGCCAAGGCCGGCTTCGACCCGCGCGCCGGCACCGTGCTGTGGCAGAAGATGGCGCAGCAAAGCGGCGGCAAGGTGCCCGCCTTCCTGTCCACGCACCCGTCCTCCGGCAACCGCGCGCAGAAGCTGGCCGCCGAGGCGCAGCAACTGATGCCGACCTACGAGGCAGCGCGCGCCAGCGGCAATGCACCGAATTGCCGGCCGCCCGCCACGACGTGATACCGGTGCCGATGTCGGGGTCGTGTTCACTTTTCCGAAGGCCACGGGGAAACCCGGGCACCGTCGGGCAGTGAGCCCGCTCCCATCCGCCACCGACGCAAACGGCCCGCGCTCCCGGGCCGTTTCCTTTTGCGTCGCAGACAGCGAGACTCCGAAGTCGCATCGTTGCCGACAGCCGCAGCCGCGAGAGTTCCCGTGACGTCTTCCCCTTTGGCAAACCGTTCCGCCGACGCCATCCGGCCGGGCCTGATGGTGGTGCATGGCAACCGCCTCGAAGACCTGCGCGACCTGCTGGTGGAGTGGCTGGCGCACGCGCCGCTGGCGCCGCTCGAAGACGAAGTGATGCTGGTGCAGAGCAACGGCATCGCGCAGTGGCTGAAGCTGGCGCTGGCGCGGCCACGCACGGACCACGGCATGGGCATCAGCGCGGCGGTGGACATGCAGTTGCCGGGGCGTTTCCTGTGGCAGGCGTATCGCGCGGTATTGGGCAGCGAGGCGGTGCCGGCCGAATCGCCGTTCGACAAGTCGCGGCTGACCTGGCGCCTGATGCGCCTGCTGCCCGCGCAGCTCGGCCACGCGGATTTCGCCCTGCTGCAGCATTACCTCGGCGCGAACCGGGACGCCACCGATCAGCCCGATCCGATCAAGCTGTTCCAGCTTGCGCAGCAGATCGCCGACCTGTTCGACCAGTATCAGGTCTACCGCGCGGACTGGCTGGAAGACTGGGAACACGGCCGCGACGCACTGCGCGACGATTTGCGCGGCCACCCCGCCCCGCTGCTTGCCGAGCAGCGCTGGCAGCCACGGCTGTGGCGCGCATTGCTGGACGACGTGGGCGCCACGCAGCGCGACAGCCACCGCGCGGCGGTGCATCGCGCCTTCATGCAACGCGCCGCCGGCCTGACGGAGCGCCCCGCCGCACTGCCGCGGCGCATCGTGGTGTTCGGCATCTCGTCCCTGCCGCAACAGACGCTGGAAGCGCTCACCGCGCTGGGCCGCGTCGCGCAGGTGTTTCTGCTGGTGGCCAACCCGTGCCGGCACTACTGGGGCGACATCATCGAAGACCGCGAGCTGCTGCGCGCCGAGCGCCATCGCCACGATGCCAAGCCCGGCATGCCTGCCGCGCCGCGCTTCGAGGATCTGCACGCGCAGGCCAACCCGCTGCTCGCCGCGTGGGGCAAGCAGGGGCGCGACTACATCCGCCTGCTCGACGCCTTCGATGTGCCCGCCGCCTATCGCAGTCAGTTCGCGGCGCTGAGCCGCGACATCGACCTGTTTACCGACCCGGGCACCGGCAGCCTGTTGCGCCAGGTGCAGCAAGCCATCCTCGATCTCGACCCGCTGCCGGCCGACCCCGCGCAACGCCGGGTGCTGCAACCCGACGACGACTCGCTGCGCTTCCACATCGCGCACAACCCGCAGCGCGAGGTGGAGATCCTGCACGACAACCTGCTGGCGATGTTCGAAGCGGCGCAGCGCGCGGGCCACCCGCTCTCGCCGCGCGACGTGATGGTGATGGTGCCGGACATCCAGACCTACGCCCCGCACATCCAGGCGGTGTTCGGCCGCATTCCGCCGGACGATCCGCGCTACCTGCCGTGCAGCATCGCCGACCGCCACGGGCGCGGCAGCGCGCCGCTGCTGGTGGCGCTGGAGCAACTGCTGCGCCTGCCCGAGTCGCGCTTTGCGGCCAGCGACATCCTCGACTTGCTCGATACGCCCGCACTGCGCCGCCGCTTCCATCTCGATGACGACGACCTGCCGGTGCTGCGCCGCTGGATCGAGGGCGCCGGCATCCGCTGGGGCCTCGACGGCGCGCAAAAGGAAACCTTCGGACTGCCGGCGGAAGAGCAGAACACCTGGCGCTTCGGCCTGCGCCGCATGCTGCTGGGCTACGCGGTGGGCGACGGCGAGTCGCTGGACGGCATCGCGCCCTACGCGGAAATCGGCGGCCTGGACGCCGCGCTGCTCGGCCCGCTCGCCCTGCTGCTGGACCGGCTCGACCACTACCGCCAGCAGCTCGACCAACCGGCCACACCGGCCGCGTGGAGCGAACGCCTGCGCAACCTGCTCGCCGACTTTTTCGACGCCGGCCGCGACGACGCCGACACCGTGCTGCTGCAGCGCCTGCACGATGCGCTGGAAGCCTGGGAGCAGGCTTGCGCGGAAGCCAGTCGGGGACCCGCCCGCGGTGCGGCCAGGGGCGCGAAAGCCGCATCCGCCCACGCCGCGAAAAACGACCCCGCCCCGCTGTTGCTCCCGCTCGCAGTGGTGCGCGAACACTGGCTGTCCGCGGTCGACGAGAGCCGGCTGTCGCAACGCTTCCTCGGCGGCGCCGTGAGCTTCGGCACCTTGCTGCCGATGCGCGCCATCCCGTTCCGCGTGGTCTGCCTGCTCGGCATGAACGACGGCGACTACCCGCGCCGCACCCAGGCGCCGGACTTCGACCTGATGACGCAACCCGGCCGGCAACGCCCCGGCGACCGCTCGCGCCGCGAGGACGACCGCTACCTGTTCCTCGAAGCCCTGCTCTCCGCCCGCGACACGCTGTACGTGAGCTGGGTGGGCCGGAGCGCGCGCGACAACAGCGAGCTGCCGCCCTCGGTACTGGTGGGGCAGTTGCGCGATTACCTCGCCGCAGGGTGGCAAAACGGGGATCAGGGTGGACTTCCGGAAAATGGCGCAGCGAATGGCGCCAACAGCGCGCCAACTGGCCACGCCGATCCGCTTCCACTCCTCACCACCCATTACCCGCTGCAGGCCTTCAGCCAACGTTACTTCGACGCCACCAGCGATGCGTGCCTGTTCACCTATGCCTACGAGTGGCAGCGCGCACGCCAGGCCGCGCCGGCCAGCGACGCCGCGCCGCTGCCGCCGCAGCAACGTGAGACGCCACTGAGCCTCGCCCTGCTGCAACGCTTCCTCAAGTCGCCCGCCAAGGTTTTCTACGCCGAGCGCCTCGCCGTGCGTTTTGAAGGCAACGACGAGGCCGATACGGACAACGAGCCCTTCGCACTCGATCATCTCGAAACCCATCAGATCATCGATGCCCTGCTGCACACCGTCATCCACGCCGGCGACGCAGCGCTGGCACCAGCCACGCAGCGCCTGTACGGGCAAGGCGTTCTACCGCCCGGTACCTTCGCCGAGCTGACGCTGGCGCCAATCGAAGTTGCCGCCACGCGCGTCGCCCTGCGCTGGCAGGCGCTGGACGCGCACTACCCGCTTGCCGGTGAGAGCCACATGCTGCGTGCCGCAGCGCACGGTCTCGTGGTGGAAGACGCCGCTGACGACTTGCGCGCGAACGACGACGGCCAGCGTATCCGCCTCGTGGCCACCGCCAGCGCACTGCTGGAAAATAAGAAACCGCGACACGACAAACTAATCGCCTACTGGGTTGCACACCTGCTGGTGAACGCCGAGTCGTTGGCTGTCACCACCTGCATCGTGGCACCGGACGCGCTGGTGCAACTGCGCCCAATCGATGCCGACGAAGCAAAGCAGCACCTCGACAGGCTGCTTGCCGCCTTCGCGGCCGGCATGGCCGCGCCGCTGCCGATCGCGCGCAAGACCGCTTTCGCCTGGCTGCTGACCGAGGTGGCGAATCACAAGCAGCCTCCCGAGAAGCAGAAGAACCCCTACGCCAGCGCGCGCAAGTGCTACGACCACAACGAGGGCGAGCACGGCCACGGCGAAGTGGACGAGGAGCTCGCCCTCGCCCGCACGTGGGCCGACTTCGCCGCCCTGCACGACGCCGGCTTTGAACGCTGGCTGCCGTTGTATCGCCCCCTGCTGGACGCCGCTCACGTCATGGACGAAAACGCATGAGCGCTGCGCAAGCCCTGAAACCGCTGCGTCTGCCGCTCTCCGGCATCCAGCTCATCGAAGCCAGCGCCGGCACCGGCAAGACCTGGACCATCACCGCGCTCTACCTGCGTCTGGTGCTGGGCCATGGCGGCACCACGCCGCTACTGCCCGCGCAGATTTTGGTGATGACCTTCACCAAGGCCGCCACCGCCGAGTTGCGCGAGCGCATCCGCACGCGCCTGGCCGAAGCCGCCGAGGCTTTCCGTGGCCAGCGCGAAGCCGATGATTTCCTCACCGAACTGATCGCCGAATATCCCGATGCCAAGCAGCGCGCCTGCGCCGCGTACCAACTGGAACTGGCTGCGCAGTGGATGGACGAGGCCGCGGTGTTCACCATCCACGGCTGGTGTCAGCGCATGCTCACCCAGCACGCCTTCGCCAGCGGCGAAACGGCCAGCGCAGACGTGGTGGCCGACGAGGCCGCGCTGCTGGCCGAAGCCGTGCGCGACTACTGGCGCGGCCACGTGTTTCGGCTGGAGCCCGAAGCAGCCGGGCTGTATGCGCAGTCGTGGGGGACGCCGGCCGATCTGCAAAAGTCAGCCAAGAACGTGCTCCCCCACGTCGAACACCTGCAACTGGACGGCAAGCCGCTGCCTGCGCTGCACGCGCCCGGCGAGCTGCTGGAAGCGCAGGCCAAAGCGCTGCACGCCGCCGAGGCGCAGGCGCGCAGCCTCTGGCTCCAGAATGTCGGCAATATCGAAGCCATGCTGCTCAAAGCCTCGCAGACCAAGGTGTTCGATGGCCGCCGACTGCAAGCCCGTGGCTTGCCCGGCCACTTCGCCAGCATGCTTGCTTGGGCGCAGGGCGACAGGCTCGACGATGCCACGCTGGGGCGCTTCACGACGACCTATCTGGCCGAACGCACCGTGGACGGCAAACAGCCTCCCACGCACGCGGCCTTTGCGGCCATCGATCACCTGCTGGCCGAGCGCCGACAGGCCGCATCGCTGCCCCCACTGCTGCTCGCCCACGCCGCCCTCTGGGTCGCGCAACGCATGACCGCGGCGCGCCGCCAGCAAGCCCTGCTCGGTTACGACGACATGCTCAAACACCTGGACACCGCCCTGCACGGCGATGCCGGCGGCACCCTGGCGAACCTGATCGCCACGCAGTATCCAGTGGCCTTGGTGGACGAGTTCCAGGACACCGACCCGCTGCAATGGCGCATCTTCCGCCGCATTTACCACGGCATCGAAGGCAAGGCGCTGCTGCTGATCGGCGACCCCAAGCAGGCCATCTACGGCTTTCGCGGCGCCGACATCCACACCTACCTCGCCGCACGCGACGCCGCCGCCGAGCCGCACTGGACGATGGGCACCAACCACCGCTCCACCAAGCCGCTAGTGGATGCCGTCAACCATGTCTTCGAATTCGCGGATCGGCGCGAGAAAGGTGCCTTCGGCTTCGGCACAAAGCTCTCCTTCATCGCAGTGAACGCCAAGGGGCGCAAGGAACACCTGCAACTCGACGGCGCCGAGCTACCAGCCATGCAAATGGCCGTCCAGACGTCTACCGACACCTTTGGCGCGGGCGACTATCGCGAGACGCTTGCCGCCCATGCCGCCGCGCAACTGGTGGACTGGCTTGCCGCCGCGCAGGCGGGCCGCTGCGGCTTCGCGGACGAAGGCGGCGACTTCACGCCGCTCAAGCCCGGCAACATCGCCATCCTGGTGCGCGACAAGAACGACGCCGCCGCGATGCGCGCTGCGTTGTACGCACGCAACCTCGCCCATGTGTATCTCTCGGACAAGCAATCGGTCTACGCCAGCGCCGAGGCCGTCGAACTCCAAACCTGGCTCGCCGCCTGCGCCAGCCCCGGCAACGACCGCGCCATGCGCGCCGCGCTAGCCACGCCCGCGATGGGGCGGAGCCTTGCCGAACTGGATCGGCTGAACACCGACGAGGCGCATTGGGAAAGCTGCAGCGACCACTTCCGCCAGTTGCACGCGCTGTGGCAGCGCCACGGCGTGCTGTCGATGCTGCACGAGCTGCTGCACCGCTTCGACGTACCCGCGCGCTTGTTGGCCCACGCAAGAGGCGAGCGTGCGCTCACCAACCTGTTGCAATTGGCCGAACTGCTGCAACAGGCCGCCGCCGAGCTGGATGGCGAACAGGCTTTGATCCGTTTCCTCGCAGCGCAAATCGACAACCCTGCCAGTGGCGAGGCCGCCGAGGAACAGATCGTGCGGCTGGAAAGCGAGGCCGCGCTGATCAAGGTGGTGACCATCCACAAGTCCAAGGGCTTGGAATACCCGGTGGTGATGCTGCCCTTCGTTTGCGCCTACCTGCAAGCCGACAGCAAGAAACCGCTGTTATGGCACGACGACCAGCACATCGCGCACTTCGACCTGCGCCCCAGCAACGACGCATGGCAACAGGCCGAGCACGAACGCCTGCAGGAAGATCTGCGCCTGCTCTACGTGGCGCTTACCCGCGCGTGCCATCTGTGCTGGCTGGGCGTGGCCTGCCTCAAGGATGCCAAGAAGGACGTCCCCGACCTGCACAAATCCGCGTTCGATTACGTACTGGCCGGCGGCGCACACATCAAGCCCGACGAACTCATGTCGAAGCTCGACGCCCTGACTGCAGGCCAGGGGGCCATCCAATGCATCACGCTGGACGACACCGTCGACACCCGCCGCTACCAGCCTCACGACGACGCCGGCACGCCGCGCGCCGCCCGCAGCTGCACGCTGCCGCCGCGCGAGCCGTGGTGGATCGCCAGCTACAGCGCGCTGGCCCACGGCAGCGACACGCCGCACGCTGCACCGGAAACCGCAAGCCAAGCAAACCTGATCGAGACCGCCGCATCCACCGCCGATGAAGACACGGCCGCGCCGCTGCAGGGCATTCACGCCTTTCCGCGCGGCGCCGCCGCCGGCAGCTTCCTGCACGAGCTGCTGGAAGGCTGCGCCAACGAAGGCTTTGCCCATGCCGCCGCGCCCTCCGACCGGCTGCGCGAGCTTGTCGCACGCCGCTGCCAGACGCACGGCTGGGCCGCGTGGAGCCAACCGCTGCTGCACTGGCTGGGCGAGCTGCTGCGCACGCCGCTGGCCCTGCCCGGCGGTGGTGTGATGCCGCTGACGGCACTCACGGCTCCGGCGTCCTGCCGCGCCGAACTGGAGTTCTGGTTCGAGGCGAATCGGCTCGACGCGCAGGCGCTGGACCGGCTGGTGACGGCGCACACGCTGGACGGCGCGCCGCGCGCCGCGCTGGTGCCGCACAAGGTCAACGGCCTGCTCAAGGGCTTCATCGACCTCGTGTTCGAGCACGCCGGCCGCTGGTACGTGATCGACTACAAATCCAACTGGCTGGGCCGCGACGCCCACGCCTACACCGCACCGGCCATGCGCGATTCCGTGCTGCAAGCCCGCTATGACCTGCAGTACGCGATCTACACGCTGGCGCTGCATCGCCAGCTCAAGGCGCGCCTGCCCGGCTACGACTACGCCCGCCACATCGGTGGCGTGCTGTATCTCTACCTGCGCGGCGTGGACGGCGCTGGCCACGGCGTGCACGCCGAGCGCCTGCCGTTCGAGCTGGTGGATGCGATGGACCGGATGTTCGCCGCCGGGAGCCACAGCCATGTCGATTGATATCCTGCTGGCGCGCGGCGTGCAGCAGCAGTACCTGCGTCCGCTGGATCTGGCGTTCGCGCGTTTCCTCGTCGAACGCGACGCGCAGTTGCCGCCGGTGCTGGCGTGGCTCGCCGCCGTGCTCAGCCGCCAGCTCGCCGATGGCCACCTGTGCCTCGATCTGGATCTGCTGCCGGCACTGGCGCGGGAGCAGGACTGGCCCGCCGACTGGCAGGCGCTGGTCGACGAAGCGCGTGCCGGCACGCTGCCCGCGTCGCGCCTGCTCGCGGCCAATGGGGAGGGCGAGCCAGCCGAGGCACCGCTGGTGCTCGACGGCACGCGGCTCTACCTGCGCCGCTACTGGAACCACGAGCGCGACGTGGCGCGGGGCATCCTCGCCCGTGCGCTGCGCAGCGAGCCGCCTGCCCCGCATTTCGCGGCGGAACTGACGCGCTTGTTCCCCCATGCCGGGCATCCCGACTGGCAGCGCATCGCCTGCGCCCTGGCCGCACGCGGCGGCTTCGGCGTGATCACCGGCGGCCCCGGCACCGGCAAGACCACCACCGTGGTGCGCCTGCTGGGGCTGCTGCAGACCCTGCACCTGCGCGAACACGCGCAACCGCTGCGCATCCGCCTTGCGGCACCTACCGGCAAGGCGGCGGCGCGCCTCAATGCTTCGATCACCGAGCAGGTCAGGCAACTGGACGTGGACGAAACCGTGCGCGCGGCGATCCCCGCCGAGGTGACGACCGTGCACCGCCTGCTCGGCGCACGACCCGACACGCGCCGCTTCCGCCACGACGCCGACAACCCGCTGCACCTCGACATGCTGGTGATCGACGAGGCGTCGATGATCGACCTGGAAATGATGGCCGCCGTGCTGGCCGCGCTGCCGGTTGCCGCGCGGCTGATCCTGCTCGGCGACAAGGACCAGCTCTCCTCGGTGGAGGCCGGCGCCGTGCTGGGCGATCTCTGCCGCCGCGCCGAAGCCGGCCACTACGCCGCCACCACCGCGCAATGGATCAAGGCCGCCACCGGCGACGACCTCGCCGCCTTCGTGACGGACGACGCGCAACCGCTGGATCAGCGCATCGCGATGCTGCGTACCAGCCACCGCTTCGATGCCGACAGCGGCATCGGCCGCCTCGCCCACGCGGTAAATGCCGGCGAGTGCGAGGCCGCAACCACCCTCCTCACGACCCCGCCTCCCGATCTCGTGTGGCTGCCCGCAGCGGACGCTGCCGCCTCGGTCGCGCTGGCCATCGACGGCGCCGCCGGCAATGGCGCGCACGGCTATCGCCACTATCTCGAATGGCTGCGCGCGCACCGTCCCGCCGCCGATGCAGGCGAGGACGCGCACCGCGACTGGGCGCGCGGCGCCCTGCAGGCGTTCAATCGTTTCCAGTTGCTGTGCGCGCTGCGCCGCGGCCCGCACGGCGTGGACGGTCTGAACCGCCAACTCGCCGCCGCGATGCACGCCCGCGGGCTGATCGACGGCGATCGCGACTGGTACGAAGGCCGCCCGGTGCTGGTCACGCGCAACGACTACGGCCTCGGCCTGATGAATGGCGATATCGGCCTGTGCCTGCACGTGCCCGCTGCCGACGGCGGCGCGCGCCTGGCAGTCGCCTTCCTCGCCACCGCTACGGACCGCGAGGTCGAGGCGCAGTTGCGTTTCGTCCCGCCGTCCCGGCTCGCCGAGGTGGAAACCGCCTTCGCGCTGACCGTGCACAAGGCCCAGGGCTCCGAGTTCGACCACGTCGCCATGCTGCTGCCGTCCGCCGCCAGCGCCGTCGCCACCCGCGAACTGCTCTACACCGCCATCACCCGCGCCCGGCGCAGCTTCACCCTGGTCGCCGGTAAAGCCGCTTTGGACGCGGGCATCGCCCACCGCACCCAGCGCCACTCGGGGCTGGGCCAACGCCTGCGGGCAAGAGATGGCCAGGAGCACGGTTGAAGAGATGCCGGCACGCGCTTCCGCGCCAGCAAAAAGGCGCCCATGGGCGCCTGAATGCTTGTTTCTGATGGAGGCCAGGGTCGGAATCGAACCGGCGTACGCGGATTTGCAGTCCGCTGCATGACCACTCTGCCACCTGGCCAGATGGCGCAGCCCGATCGGCGGCTGCTGATAAAACAAAACCCCGGCGAGGCGAGGTTTCGCTTGAAACTGGAGCGGGAAACGAGACTCGAACTCGCGACCCCGACCTTGGCAAGGTCGTGCTCTACCAACTGAGCTATTCCCGCGCGAAGAGCTGGCAATGATAACAGCAGATCGACAAATGTGAAACGCCGCGGCGCGTATCCGCGCCGGCAGCTGCATCCTTTCCAGAGACAACACGGCCCCGGCGAACCGGGGCCATGATGATGTGTCTGGAGCGGGAAACGAGACTCGAACTCGCGACCCCGACCTTGGCAAGGTCGTGCTCTACCAACTGAGCTATTCCCGCGTAAGGAGCGCGCATTCTAATACGCGAGCGCGTCGCGTCAAGCCGCGCCGAGTCAATCGCCGTGCGTGCCGTGCGGCGGCACCGCCTCGCCGCTCAGGCTCGGCCAGGCGGCGTGCAGGTAGTACAGGCCCGACCAGATGGTGAGGATGCCGGCAATCACCAGCAGGGCCTCGCCGATGTGGTACAGGCGCAACGCCTCGGCCTCTTTCTCGTGCTGCACGATCAGCACCACCAGCGCCACCATTTGCATCACCGTCTTGAACTTGCCGATGAAGGCGACCTTGACCGTGGCGCGCATGCCGATTTCGGCCATCCATTCACGCAGTGCGGAAATGCTGATTTCACGCCCCACGATGACCGCCGCGGTGACCGCCATCACGATCCCGGACCAGCCCTCCGGATGCGATTCCACCAGCAGGAACAGCGTCACCGCGACCATCAGCTTGTCGGCCACCGGGTCGAGGAATGCACCGAACGCCGAGGTGAGTTTCAGCCGTCGCGCGAGGAACCCGTCCAGCCAGTCGGTGAACGCCGCCAGCACGAACACGACCGCCGCAGTGATGTTGTGGCCGGGAAACGGCAGATAGAAGACCGCCACCATGACCGGCAGCAGCAGCACGCGGAACAGGGTGAGCCAAGTGGGAAGGTTGATGTGCATGGATGCGCCTGCGGATTTCGCACAGTGTCGCACGCTGCCGCGCGGCCACCCAACGCGCACCGTTCACGCTGCACGGCGCGGGGTTCGTGACGCGGCGTCGGCTGGCGGCGGTGCAGTCGATCAGCCATCGAAATCGAAGGCACCCAACCGCCTTCGTTTCCGCAATGCTCAGCGCCCCCGCATGGCGCCGGCCATCAACCGTGCAGCGCGGCGTAGATGCGCTCGGCGATGCCGCGGTCGACGCCCTTGACCTGCATGAGTTCCTCCACCCCGGCCGCGGTCACGCCCTGCAAGCCGCCAAAGGCGCGCAGCAGCGCCGACCGCCGGTGCGCGCCAACGCCTTGCACGTCTTCCAGCACGCTGCGCTCGCGCGCCTTTTCACGCCGGTGACGATGGCCCTCGATCGCGAAGCGGTGCGATTCATCGCGCACGGCGGCCACCAGGTGCAAGGCGGGCGAGGTCGGGCCGGGGTGAATCTCGCGGCCTTGGTCCACCAGGATCAAGGTCTCCTCGCCCGGCCGCCGCGCCGGGCCTTTTGCCACGCCGACAACGTGGATATCGCTGACGCCGAGCTCGTTCAGCACATCGAGCGCCTGCGCCACCTGTCCGCACCCGCCGTCGATCAGCAGCACGTCAGGCTTGATGCCCTCGCCTTCGGCCACCCTGCGGAAACGGCGGGTCAGCGCCTGATGCATCGCCGCGTAATCGTCGCCTGGCGTGATGCCGTCGATGTTGAAACGGCGATAGTGGGATTTCTCGGCACCTTCCTGTCCGAACACCACGCACGAGGCCACGGTGAGCTCGCCGTGGGTGTGGCTGATGTCGAAACACTCGATCCGATGCGGCGGCTCGGGCAGCTCAAGCAGCTTGCGCAGATCCTCGAAGCGCGTGCCGAGCGTCTGCCGGCTGGCCAGGCGCTGGGTCAGTGCAGCTTGCGCATTGCGCTCGGCCATCTGCAGGAACTGCGCGCGCTCGCTGCGCACCCGGCTCTTGATCTCCACCGCATGCCCCGCGTGCTGGGACAAGGCCTCGGCCAGCACCGCCTCGTCTTCCAGCTCGTTGCCAACCACCAACTCACGCGGTACCGGGCGGTCGAGGTAGTACTGCGCAATGAACTGCGCCAGAAGATCGCCGGGCTCGGCATCCAGCGGCAGGCGCGGAAAATAATCGCGCGTGCCCAAACTGATGCCGTCGCGGAAATACAGCACACTGACGCAGGCCAGCCCCGACTCGATGCGGCATGCGATCACGTCCATGTCGGCGCTCGCGCCCTGCACGTGGTGCTGCGCCTGCAACTGGCGCAGGCCGGCGATCTGGTCGCGCAGCTTGGCCGCACGCTCGAACTCCAGCGCCTTGCTGGCCACCACCATCGCCGCCACCAGCTCGTCGATCACCGCGCTGCTGCGGCCGTCGAGAAACATTTCCACGTGGCGTACGTCGCGCGCGTAGTCGTCCTTGTTGATCAGCGCCACGCATGGCGCGCTGCAGCGACCGATCTGGTACAGCAGGCACGGCCGCGTGCGGTTGCGGAAAAAGCTGTCTTCGCAAGTGCGGATCTTGAACAGCTTCTGCAGCAGGCTGATGCTCTCACGCACCGCGTGCACGCTGGGGAACGGGCCGAAATAACGCCCCGGCAGGTTCTTCGCGCCGCGATGCAGCGCGATGCGCGGAAACTCGTCGGCGGTGGAAAGGTAGATGTACGGGTAGCTCTTGTCGTCGCGCAGCAGGATGTTGTAGCGCGGCTTGAGTGATTTGATGAGCTGCGACTCAAGCAGCAGCGCCTCACTCTCGGTGCGCGTCAGCGTGATCTCGGCGTGCGCGATCTGCGCCACCATCGCCGCAATCCGGGCTTCCTTGCGTGGCTTGAGGAAATAATTGCTGACACGCTTCTTGAGGTTTGCCGCCTTGCCGACGTACAGCAGCTCGCCAGCAGCATCGAAGTAGCGGTAGACGCCGGGCGAAGTGGTCAGCGTGCGGACGAACGCCTTGCCATCGAACGGGGGCGGGTTATCAACGGGCATGGCGTCATTGTAGAAGCCACGGCCGTGACGGCAGGCGACGCAGGTCAGCGGAAATCCGCGGAACGATTGTGGGCCGGGCTTCAGCTCGATGAAGCATTTGGCGAAAAGCTCGCTGGGCTGAAGCCCGCCCCACGAGAAGCTACTTTTGCAGGCGCTGGATGAGACCTGCCACGCCGCGCTCAGCCAGCCCTACCACGGCGGCAAAATCGGCCTCGCCGCCGTACCACGGGTCGGGGAAAGCGGTCGGCGGAGCGATCCCCGTCCACTCAAGAAACAACGCCGTGTGCGCAAGCTGCGCCGGCGAACTGGCCAGTTTGCGCAGCTCGGCGAGGTTGTCGTGATCCATCGCCAACAGCCAGTCGAAATCGTCGTAGTCGCACGCACGCAACTGGCGCGCACGGTGGGCGGAAAGGTCATGGCCCGCGGCACGCGCTGCCGCCACCATGCGCGGATCGGCGCCCTCGCCGGCGTGCCAGCCGGCAGTGCCGCACGAGGCCACGGTCACATCGAGGCAACAGGCCGCAATCCGCTCACGGGCGATGCCTTCCGCCAGCGGCGAGCGGCAGATGTTGCCAAGACAGACGAACAAAATGCGTTGCATGCCTACTCCTGATCGCGGAACCAACGCTCGGCACGCACCAGATCGGCCTCGGTGTCGATGCCCGGCGGAAACGGCTCGGGCGTGAGCCGCACCGCGATAGCGAACCCGTGTTCCAACACCCGCAGTTGTTCGAGCGATTCCGCCCGTTCGAGTGGCGTGCGCGCCAGCCGGGTGTAGCTGGCGAGAAAACCGGCGCGATACGCATAGATGCCGATATGGCGCAGGTACGGCACGCCATCCGGCACCGCATCGTGGCCACGTGCAAACGCATCGCGGGCCCATGGCAACGGCGCGCGGCTGAAATACAGCGCCCGCCCGTTGGTCGCACGCACCAGCTTCACCACGTTGGGGTCGAAGATTTCTTCCGCATCGGTGATCGGCGTGGCCAGCGTCGCCATCGGCGCGTCGTCTTCGGCCAGCGCACGCGCCACCTCGCGGATGCCGGCCGCCGGCGCGAACGGCTCGTCGCCCTGCAGGTTCACCACGATGGTGTCGTCCGGCCAGCCACGCTGCGTCGCGCACTCAGCCAGGCGATCGCTGCCGGAGGCGTGATCGGCGCGGGTCATGCACACGCGCACACCTTGCCCGTCCAGCGCCGCGGCAATGCGCGCGTCGTCGACGGCAACCACGACCTCGCTGGCGCCCGCCTGCAGTGCCCGCTGGGCAACGCGCACCACCATCGGCACGCCGGCAATCTCGCGCAACGGTTTCGCCGGCAAGCGGGTCGAACCGTAACGCGCCGGGATCGCCACGACAAAAGCTGGATCGGACATGGAAGCCTCGCTGTGAGGCTTCGAAGCGTAACGGTTTCCGGTGCCCGTCGCCTACGCAACCACGGCCAGCGCAAACCCGCAGCCGTTCGCCAGCTCGAGAAAACCGGGAAACGAAGTGGCCACGTGCGCGCAGCCGTGGATGCGTACCGGGGCGCGCGCGATCAGCCCGGCCACCGCAAAACTCATTGCGATGCGGTGGTCGAGATGGGTTTCGACTGCGCCGCCGCCGGCCAGCACGCCGCCGTCGATGATCGCGCCGTCCGGCGTCTCCTCGACGTGCGCGCCAAGCGCGCGCAATCCTGTCGCCATGCTGTCGATGCGGTCGGATTCCTTTACCCGCAACTCGGCCGCGCCGCGCACCACGGTGCGCCCCTGCGCCACCGCGGCGGCCACGAACAGGGCCGGAAATTCGTCGATCATGTCCGGCACCAGGACTTCCGGCAGCGCCACGCCGTGCAGCGGCGCATGCCGCACGACGAGGTCTCCCACCGGTTCGCCGCCACTGGCGCGAGCGTGCTCGACGCGAATGTCGGCGCCCATCAGGCGCAAGGCTTCCAGCAGGCCGATGCGACGCGGATTGAGACCCACGCCCGGCAGGCGCAGCTCGGAGCCCGGCACGATGCTCGCCGCCACCAGGAAAAACGCCGCGGAGGAAAAATCTGCCGGCACTTCGACATCGGTCGCCTGCAGCGCGTGACCGCCAGAAAGCCGCGCGCGCCCGGGCTCAAACGTGATCGGCCAGCCGAACGCGTGCAGCATGCGTTCGGTGTAATCGCGCGTGGGGTGCGGCTCGGTGATTTCGGTCTCGCCCCCCGCATACAGGCCGGCCAGCAACAAGGCAGATTTGACCTGTGCGCTCGCCACCGGCAGCGCGTAGCGGATACCGTGCAGCCGCTGGCCCCCATGGATGGCCAACGGCGGCAGGCCGGCACGGGTATCAATGCATGCGCCCATCGCCGTCAATGGATCGGTGATGCGCCGCATCGGCCGCTTGGACAACGAGGCGTCGCCCACCAGCGTGCTGTCGAACGCCTGCCCGGCAAGCAGGCCGGCAAGCAAACGCATGCCGGTGCCGGCGTTGCCGCAATCGAGCGGTTCCGTGCTGCCGCGCAAGCCATGCAGGCCGACGCCATGCACGAGGCGCTCGCCCTCCGCCGGCGCGTCGATGCGCACACCAAGCTGGCGCAATACCGCCGCAGTTGCCCGCGTGTCGCCGCCCTCGAGAAAACCGTGGATGCGCGAGCTGCCTTCGGCCAGCGCCGCAATCATCAGTGCGCGATGGGATACCGACTTGTCGCCCGGCACGCGTACCTCGCCGCGCAGCGGGCCGGCCGCGCGGCTCGACCAATCCAGCACTGCGCTCACGGCAACGCCACCGGGTAGGCGCCGAGCACGCGCAGCTGCGCCACCGAGCCCTCGATCTCCTTGATCGATGCCTGCACCGCGTCGTCCTGCACGTGGCCGGAGATGTCGATGAAAAACGCGTACTGCCACTTGCCGGTGTGCGCCGGGCGCGACTCGATGCGGTTCATGCTGACACCATGCCGCGCAAACGGGCTGAGCACGTCGTAGAGCGCGCCCGGCTTGTCGTTGACGGTGACCAGCAGCGAGGTGCGGTCGTTGCCGGACGGCGGAAACAGATCGCGACCGATGACGAGGAAACGCGTGGTGTTGTCGGCGCGGTCCTCCACTCCTTCGGCGACGGTCTTGATGCGGTACACCTTGCCGGCCGACTCGCCGGCAATCGCCGCCGCGGTGTCATCGTGGCAGGCGATGCGCGCGGCCTCGGCGTTGCTGGCCACGGCGAAGCACTCCGTGTTCGGCAGGTTCACGCGCAACCAGGTCTTGCACTGCTGCAGCGACTGCGCGTGCGCATACACGCGGTGCACGTCCTCCAGCCGGCCGCTTTGCGAAAGCAGGCACTGGTGCACGCGCAGCTCGATCTCGCCGCAGATGGTGGCCTTGGAGGTGAGGAACATGTCCAGCGTCATCTGGATCATGCCCTGCCCCGAGTTCTCCACCGGCACCACGCCGAAATCGGCGTGTTCGTTGGCGACCTCCTGGAACACCTCCTCGATGCTGCCCAGCGGCAAGCCGTAGGCCGCGTGTCCGAAGTGCTTGCGCACCGCCTGCTCGCTGAAAGTGCCCTCCGGACCGAGGTAGCCGATCTTCAGCGGGTCCTCCTGCGCCAGGCACGAGGACATGATTTCGCGGAACAACCGCACCACTTCGGTGTCCGACAGCGGGCCGTGGTTGCGATCGACCACCATGCGCAGCACGTGCGCCTCGCGCTCCGGGCGGTAGTAGTCGATCGCCGAGAGCCCTTCGCCCTTCACCTTGGCCACCTCGCGCGCCCAGTTGGCGCGCTCGGAAATCAGCTCCTGGATCTGGCGATCAATGCTGTCGATGCGTGTGCGCACGTCGGCCAGTGAGGTCTTGCTGTCGGTCATGGCGTTGATATGGACGGATGGAAGGCCAAATGGCGCGAACGATGATGCCGGAAAAACTCAGCCGTGTCGCGTCCTGAAATCCTGCATGAACGCGACCAGCGCATCGACCGCCGCCAGCGGCACCGCGTTGTACAGCGATGCGCGCAGGCCGCCGAGCGCCTTGTGGCCCTTGAGTGCGATCAGCCCTGCCGCCTCGGCCTCGGCAACGAACACCGGATCGAGCGCGGCGTCGTGCACGCCGAAGCGGACATTCATGCGTGAGCGTGCGGTCGGCTCGACGTCGTTGCGGTAATAGCCGCCGGAGCCGTCGATCGCGGCGTACAGGCGCTGTGCCTTGGCGCGATTGCGCTCGGCGATCGCCGTGAGGCCGCCCTGAGCCCGCATCCACTGGAACGTCAGCCCGGCCACGTACCAGCCCCAGGTGTTCGGCGTGTTGAGCATGGAGTTCGCAGCCGCGTGGTCGGCGTAATGCAGGATGTGCGCCAGCGGCCGCGTCGGGCGGTCGAGCAAGTCGCGGCGCACGATCATCAGCACCAGCCCGGACGGGCCGATGTTTTTCTGCGCTCCGGCGTAGATCAGACCGAACCGGCGCACGTCGAGCGGCTGCGAAAAGATGTCGGAGGACATGTCGGCCACCAGCGGCACCGCGCCGGTATCCGGAATGCTCGGCCACTCGATGCCGTGGATGGTTTCGTTGGTGGTCAGGTGCACGTAGGCGGCATGCGGATCGAGCTGCCAGGTGTCGCGCGCCGGCAGACCGCGGTAGCCATCGTGGTTGCTGTCGGCGGCCACATGCACGTTGACGTACGGCGCTGCCTCACGCGCCGCCTTGGCGCCCCAGTGGCCGTTGATGATGTAGTCGGCGCTGGCGCCGGGTGCGGCGAGATTCATCGGAATCTGCGCGAAGTGCTGGGTGGCACCGCCTTGCAGGAACAGCACAGCGTAGTCGCCGGGAATGTCCGCCAGCGCACGCACATCGTCTTCGACCCGTTCCGCCATGGCGATGAAGCGCTTGCCGCGGTGCGACTGCTCCATGATCGACATGCCGCTGCCGTCCCAATCGAGCAATTCGCGCTGCGCGCGCTCGAGCACTTCCCGCGGCAGTGCCGCCGGGCCCGCACTGAAATTCCACACCTGGCTCACCGGTCGACCCTCGTGGTTGCGATTCGCCGCATTATGCCGCGTCGCAGCATGGCGCCGTCAATGCCGCACGGAAACGGTCAGAAACGCCACCACAGCGCCCAGCCGATGGCGAGCGCCAACAGCACGGCGGTAACGATCAACCAGCCCAGCTCGCCATGTGGCCCAGCTGCCTCCACCACCGCCGGAGCCGGTACCGGTGGGGGCGGCGGTACCGGCTCCAACCGCATGCCCGGCGCATCCAGCACAAACCGGTGTGACCCCAGGCTGAGCTGATCGCCCGGCTGCAGGATCGCGTGATTCACGGCAATGCCATTGACCCGCAGCGGGTAGTTCACCGAGCCCGTGGTGGCATCCAGCACCAGCTGCCCCGCTTGCCAACCCAGCTTGAAGCCGGCGCTCTCGCCTTGCGGCAAGTCCAGCGGCCAACGGCCAAACGCGCCCAACTCGATGCCGTTGCCCACCGGCAGAACGCGTCCGGAATAGGTGCCGGCACGCGCGCGCAAGGCAACGCTGTCACGCGCCGCCGGCACACAGGTTGGTGCCGATCGATCCACCGGACACGCATCGGCGCACAGGCGCATGCGGCAATCGCCGACGCTGAGCATGTCGCCCGCGCGCAGCAAGGCGCGTTCGCGCACTGGCCGCGCATTGACGTACACGCGCAGCGCCCCCGGCAACACCTGCAATACCCAGCCACGGCGATCCTGTTCGATGCGCAGGTGCTGCGGCGCCGCCTGCGTGGTGGCCAGCACCAGGTCGTTGTCCGCCGCGCTGCCTACCCGCAACAGTGTGCCCGTCCACAGGAAATCATCGCGGGCGGAATGGGGAAACTCGATGCGCATTGCGGTACCAGTCCGTTGACCGCGGAACTCTAACATGCACCGGTCACGCCACTGCCCGCGACGCTTTATGATGCGCGTTTTGCGCGAGCAGTCATGCCCACCATCGCCATCCATCGTCCGCACCGCCTGCCGCTGGCACAAGCCCGCGCCGTCGTCGACGACGTGGCCGCGCGGATGCGGGAAAAATTCGGGCTGGCCGGTGGCTGGCAAGGCGACACGCTGCATTTCTCGCGCCCCGGCCTGAACGGCCAGATCGCACTCAGCGCCGACGCGGTCGACGTGCACGCCGAGCTGGGTCTGCTGCTCGCGCCATTGAAAGCCCTGGTGGAAGCCGAAATCCGCCGCAAGCTGGACGAACGCTTCGGCGGCTGAACCCAACGGGCGGGCGCAATCGAAGCGGGGGAACCCGCTTTCACCTCCGCCCCCGCAGTGGGCGAATGCCGGCCTATCGTCAATCGCACGGCGCGGGCACCCGTCCGGTGCATTCCCGCCTTTGGGTTTCAGGGCGCGGAGGCTTCGCGGCGCTTGCGCACGTTGCGCGCGATGCCGTAGATGCCGATTGCCATCCACGCCACTTCAAGAAAGAACGCCGGCCAGTTGTGCGCGCCAAACACCAGCGACAGCATCACGCCAAACGCGCCGAGCACGTTCATCAGTTGATAGAAAAGTCCGTTGCCGTGCAGCCGGTTTGCCTGCAGCAGAAAAAACGCCAGCACCACCAGCACCACGCCCACGTACCCGGTCAGGTCGTACCACGTAAAAGTCATCGCTGCCCACTCCGTTGCCGCAACGCCTCGAACAATACAATGCCGGTGGCGACGGAAACGTTGAGGCTTTCCATCGTACCGGGCATGGGAATCCTGGCGAGGAAATCGCAGGTTTCGCGCGTCAGCCGGCGCAAGCCCTCGCCCTCGCTGCCCATCACCAGCGCCACTGGCCCGGTGAGGTCGGTCTGGTAGATCGTCTGGTCGGTTTCACCGGCCAGTCCGGTGACCCACACCCCGGCATCCTTCAGCGTGCGCAGGGCGCGCGCCAGATTGGTGACGGCCACCAGTGGCACCTGGTCGGCTCCTCCGGCAGAGGCACGGCGCACCACCGGAGTAAGCCCTACCGCACGATCCTTGGGCACGATCACGCACGTGACCTTGGCCGCGGCCGCGCTGCGCAGGCAGGCACCGAGGTTGTGCGGGTCGGTAACGCCATCGAGCACCAGCACCAGGGCGCTGGCGCCAGCCTGCGCGAGGAGCTCGGGCAGCTCATTGTCACCCGCCAGCGCCGGTGCTTCGTACAACACGGCAATGCCTTGATGCCGCGCCTCGCCAGCGAGCTTTTCCAACTGCTCGCGCGGGCGATGGTGCACCGGAATCCTGAGCGCCTTGGCGCGCTCGGCCAGCTCGTGCACCCGCGGATTGCGCTGGCCGTTTTCCACCAGCAGCTCGCGCACGCGCGTGGCGTCGTTGTTCAATGCACCGTCGACCGGGTTGATGCCGACGATCCAGGATTCACTCATGACTTGCCCTTGGGTTTGCGTGTACGGCCCTTGCGTGGCGGCCTGGGTGCCGGGCTCGCCGGGGCAGCGGGTGCCTTCGCGCCGCGCCTGGCTCCCGGCTTGGTCGCCGGCTTTGCCGGGTTGCGTACGCTCGCCTTGGATGGTTTGGCAGCGAGCGGCGGATTATCGCGCACTGGCGGCAACGTCGGCAGCGCAGGCCGGTCCTCGCGGCGGCCAAACAGGCGGCCAACGGCCTTGGCCGCGCGCCCAAGCAAGCCGGGATCCTCGCGTTTCGGCAGCGAATAGCGTTCGCCGGTTGCAGCGTAGTCGAACGCCTTGCCGCCAGCGGGCGCCGTGCGCGGCTTCGACGCCGCCAGGCGAAAATCGATCTTGCGATCTTCCAGGCTGGCGCGCAGCACCTGCACGCGCAGGTGGTCGCCGAGGCGGAACTGCGCGCCGGTATGTTCGCCTTTCAGCAGATGCCGCTGCGGATCGAAGTGGTAGTAATCGTTGCGCAACTGGCTGATGTGGATGAGGCCGGACACCTTCGACTCGTCCAGCTCCACGAACAGCCCGAACGAGGTGACGCCGGTGACCACGCCGTCGAACTCCTCGCCCACGTGCTTGGCCATCCACGCGCACTTGTAGCGCTCGTCCACGTCGCGCTCGGCCTCTTCCGCCCGGCGCTCGCGCTGCGAGCAGTGCACCGCCATCTGCGCCATTTTTGCCGCGGTGTAGTCGTAGTCGGCGGGCTTGCCGCCACCGAGCGCGTAGCGGATCGCGCGGTGCACGAGCAGATCGGGGTAACGCCGGATCGGCGAGGTGAAATGTGCGTACGCCTTGAGCGCCAGGCCGAAGTGCCCGCGGTTGTCCGGCTGGTAGGCGGCCATGCTCTGCGCGCGCAGCAGCACGCTCTGGATCAGCTCGCGCTCCGGACGGTCGGCAACCATGCGCAGCACTTCGGAGAAATCCGCCGGCGTCACCTCGGTGAGCGGCGGCAGGCGCAGCTTGAATTCACGCAAAAACTGCTGCAGCTCCTCGTACTTTTCCGCCGGCGGCGGCTCGTGCGCGCGGAACAGCGCCGGGATCTTTTTCTTTTCCAGGTACAGCGCGGCCTGCACGTTGGCCGCGATCATGCATTCCTCGATCAGCTTGTGCGCATCGTTGCGTTCGGTAACGCCGGCCGATTCCACCTCGCCGCGCTGGTCGAGGCGAAACTTCACCTCCGGCGTCTCGAAGTCGATCGCGCCACGCTGGCGCCGCTGCGCCGCCATGGCGCGGTACAGCGCGTGCAGGTGCTCGAGCTGCGGCAGCACATCGGCCAGCTCGGCGCGCGCGTCGGCATCGTGCAGGCCGATGGCCTGCCACACCCGGTCATAGGTGAGCCGCGCGTGCGAACGCATCAGGCCGGCGCTGAACTTCGACTTCAGTACCTCGCCCTCGGCCGACACCGCCATGTCGCACACCATGCACAGGCGGTCGACTTTCGGGTTCAGCGAACAGATCCCGTTGGAGAGCGTCTCCGGCAGCATCGGCACCACGAAGCCGGGGAAATAGGTGGACGTGCTGCGCTCGAAGGCCTCGTCGTCCAGCGTGCCGCCGACCGGCACGTAGTGCGACACGTCGGCGATCGCCACCACCAGCCGCCAGCCGCCGCCACGCCGCGGCGCGGCATACACCGCGTCATCGAAGTCACGCGCGTCGGCGCCGTCGATGGTGACCAGCGGCAGCTTGCGCAGGTCGAGGCGGTCGGCGTGCTCGCCGGCGCTGACCGTGGTCTCCACCTGCGCGGCGGCGCGCAGCACCTCGGTAGGCCATTCGTGCGGCAGGTCGTGGCTGGCGATCGTCATCTCCACCAGCAGCGAGGGTTCGAGCCGCTCGCCAAGCACCGCGCGGATCACGCCGAGCGGGCCGCGCTTGGGCGTCGGCGGCTCGGTGATCTCGGCCACCACGATCTGCCCGGCGCGGGCATCGAGCGTGGCATCCGGTGCAATCATGATGTCCTGGTGCAGGCGGCGGTCGTCCGGCGTCACCAGCGTCACGCCGTTTTCGATCACCACCCGCCCGACCAGCCGCGGCGAGCGCCGTTGCAACACCTCGGCCACCGCGCCCTCACGGCGGCCACGGCGGTCGATGCCAACCACGCTGGCCAGCACGCGGTCACCGTGCAGCACGCCGCGCATCTGCTGCGGGGACAGGTAAAGGTCATCTCCGCCCTCGTCCGGGCGCAAGAAACCGTAGCCCTCGGCGTTGGCGAGCACCACGCCGGGGATGAGGTCGAGCTTGCGGATCGGCGCGTAACCACCGCGTCGGCCGAGCAAAAGCTGGCCATCGCGCACCATCGCGCCCAGCCGCTTGTGCAACGCATACAGGTCGCGCGAGTCGCTCAGCCCCAGCGCCTCGGCAACGCGTGCCTCGGTCAACAGCTCACCGCGCGCCTCGAGCAGGGCGAGAATTGCCTCGCGACTGGGGATGGGATGCTCGTAGAGGCGCGCTTCGCGCTCCGCCTGCGGATCGCGCGGGGGCGCCGCGGGTCGCGTCGGCGCGGCCTCGCGTGAATGGGTGTCCGCGGCATGTCGCCCGGCTGCACGACGGCGCGGATGGCCGTCTCCTTGTTTCTTTTTGGTCACGAAAATACCTTGTGGGGAAAACCGGCACGCCGGTGGCGTGCGGCGGGGAAACGATGAGCCGCCGAAGGTTGACAAGACCCGGACGGCTCCCTACTCTACGCGGCTCGCGCTGCCGGCAACGACAGGCGACACCTGCCCAGGTGGCGGAATTGGTAGACGCACTAGCTTCAGGTGCTAGCGGTGGCAACATCGTGGAGGTTCGAGTCCTCTCCTGGGCACCAATTGTAAACGAAGGCCGCCTCCCGAGGCGGCCTTCGTTTTTTCCGCCGCGGGAGCGGGCTTGGCGCGGAAACACCGCCCGCAAACGTCATGCCACAGCGCAGCACGCCCACCGCTGCGCATAAATTTGCACGGCAATCTTGCGTTGCAAATGAGAATCGGTTGCATATATCCTCGCCCGCCGATCCCCTCACTGCCTGCCTGCGCATGTTCGACGTCATTCACCCCCTTCGCAAACACCTGCCCTACCCGCTGCTCGCCGCCAGCCTGTTGCTTGCCTTGCACGCCAACGCGCAACCTGCCGATGCGGCGGCTGCGGACGCCGGCGCCAATGCCACCGACCTCGGCCCGGTGCTGGTTGTCGCCCAACGCAACGAGCGCACCAGTAACGGTGCCACCAACCTCGATCTCGCCATCAAGGACACGCCGCAGTCGATCAGCGTGGTGACCGATGAGCAGATGCGCGAGTTCGGCGCCGATAGCGTCAACGACGCCCTGCGCTTGGCCACTGGCGTGCAGGTGGACGAGTGGGAGACCAACCGCACCAGCTACAGCGCGCGCGGCTTCGACATCCTCAACACCCAGATCGACGGCGCGGGCCTGCCCAACAATTGGGGCATCGCCACTGGCACTACCGACAGCTTCGGCTACCAAAAGGTGGAAGTGATCCGCGGCGCCAACGGCTTGCTCACTGGTGTGGGCAACGCCGCCGGCACCATCAACTACGTGCGCAAGCGCCCGACCAACGACCGGCAAGGCATGGTCGGCGTGAGCCACGGCTCGTGGGGCACGACCCGGGTGGAGGCCGATTACTCCACGCCCTTCACCGCCAGTGGCAGCTGGGCCGGGCGCATGGTGGCCGCGCACGAGGACGGCGACAGTTACCTGCGCGACAACCACAACCGCCGCAGTTACCTCTACGGCGTGGTCGATGGCCAGGTCGGCGACAACGGCAGCCTGACCGTGGGTTACTCCCACCAGCGCGCCAAGTCCGACGGCATCATGTGGGGCGCACTCACCTTCATGGACAGCAACGGCAACCAGATCGAATGGCCGACCAACGCGTCCACCACCCAGGACTGGACCTACTGGAACACTACCGACCAGACCGGTTTTGCCGAATACGTGCAGCAGCTGGGCCACATCTGGCAGCTGAAACTTGCCTACAACTACCGCCACTCCAGCGGCGACGAAAGGATGTTCTACGCGTACGACGCGTTCGGCACCGGGTTGCAACCCGGTACCGGGCTGGGGTTGGTCGGCTATCCGTGGGGCGGCATCGACAGCGCTACCGCGCACCTGGGCTCCGCCACGCTGGACGGCCATTTCCAGTGGCTCGGCCGCGACCAGGAAGTCATGCTGGGCGCGAGCCTCGCCAAGATCTCGTCCACCGGCCGCGAGCTGAGCGCAGACACCAGCTCCCCCGCCTGGGGCGCGTTGCCGGCGTTTCCGTACAGCCCGCACGCCATCCCCGAACCCGACTGGAGCGCGCCCGCGATCTACTCGGTGCTGAACCAGCGGCTCAAGCGCGCCTTTGCCACCAGCCGGATCGCCGCAAGCGATCGCCTCAAAGTCATCGTTGGTCTGGATTACGCACAGTACCGCCGCGACGGCAACTCGTATGCGCTCGCCTTCAACCAGACCACCAGCCACACCAGCCCCTACGGCGGCATCACCTACGACTTCAACGAGCGCCTGCTGGGTTACGTCAGCTATTCGGACATCTACCAGCCGCAGGATCAGGTCGATGCCAATGACCGCTACCTCGATGCCAGCAAGGGCAGAAACTACGAGATCGGTCTCAAGGCCGACTGGCTGGACCAGCGCCTGCTGACCACGCTGGCCGTGTTCAAGGCCGACCAGGGCGGGCTGGCCACACCCACCGGTCAGTACAACCAGTACGGCCAGTCCATCTATGCGCCGGTGGATGTGCAATCCAAGGGCGTTGAGCTCGAAGCCACCGGCAAGCTCAGCGATCATGTCAACCTGGTGCTGGGTTACACCGCGCTCAAGCTCACCGGCGCCGACGGCGATGCGACGTATCGCTGGGTGCCGCGGCGCACCGCCAACCTGCTGCTGAGCGTGCGCCTGCCCGCTCACCGCGCCGTGTCCCTCGGCGTCGGCGGGCATTGGCAAAGCGCCATCTCCAACGTGGAAAGCAGCGGCTTCACCGTACGCCAGGGCAGCTACGCCGTACTCAACGGTTTTGCCGCCTGGGATTTCCGGCCCAACGCCACGCTGCGCCTCAACGTGCGCAACCTCGGCAACGAGAAATACATCAACACCCTGCGCTACAGCGGCTACTACGGCGCGCCGCGCCATTACACGCTGAGCCTGGACTGGCGGTTCTGAGCCGGTTGCCGACATGACTGCTCTTTACTTGATCTTTTCAATGCTGGCGGCACTGGGTTTTTATCTCGCCAGTGCCCACCAGCAGCTGTGGCCGGTGGCCATGGTGCAAGGGCGGCGGTTGCGCATCGTCGCGTGGGCCCTGGCCGCGCTGGCGACGGCGGCCGCGATCGCCGCCTTGGGGCCATGGGCCGGCGCGTTTGCCGCGCTGACCACAATCATGCTGGCACTGGTGCTGCTGCCGCACCTGGGCGCCTGGCGCCAGCTGCAACAGGAGCGCCGCCATGTGGGCTAGGTATCTTGCCGCCGCCGTGCTTGGCCTGCCGCTCACCGTGGGTCTGGTCGGCTTAGCCGCGCTGGCGTGGCCGGGCAACCAGGAAACCACCGCACTGCCGTGGATCATGCTGACGTTTCCGCTGTGGATCACGGCGATGACGCTGGCGTTCGTGTTCAAAAGCGCCCGGCGCGCCTGGCTGTGGCTGGGC
Organism: Rhodanobacter sp.; assembly: GCA_004298045.1. Taxonomy (GTDB): domain Bacteria; phylum Pseudomonadota; class Gammaproteobacteria; order Xanthomonadales; family Rhodanobacteraceae; genus Rhodanobacter_A. The sequence continues at coordinate 118,234 of SCRM01000016.1, forward strand.
GGCGCGACGGCACTGAGTTTTGCTTTGCTTTATGGGCTCAAGGCACTGGGCTGGATCGGAGTGCAAGCATGAAAGCCGACACCACGCGCCGCTTTCTGGCGCTGCACACCTGGATGGGCCTGTTGGCCGGCATGGCGCTGTTCGTCGCGTTCTACGCCGGTGCCATCACGGTATTCAGCCACGAAATCGCCGACTGGAACCGCAGCGGCGCGGCGGCCGTTGCGCCCGCCAACCCGGTGGCGCGCACGCAAACGCTGCTTGACGACTTGTTGAAAAAGCACCCGGAAGCCGCCAGCAGCGTGTACCTCGCGCTGCCCGGCGAACACGGGCCGCAACCGTCGGCGTACTGGATTGCCCCCGGCGCCGACACCGCGCGGCGCTTTGCCCTGGACGACGGCAAGGCGCTGCACGAAGACGCCTTCGGCCAGCGCTTCATCGAGTACATCTACGACCTGCATTTCACCGCCGGCCTGCCCAAGCCCTTCGGCACCTATTTCTTTGGCGCGGTCTGCCTGCTGTACGGCCTGGCGCTGGTCAGCGGTGTGGTGATCTACGCCCCGATCCTGGTCAGGAACCTGTTTGCACTGCGGCTGGGCAAAAACCTCAAGCGCCTGTGGCAGGACAGCCACAACGCGGTCGGCGTGCTGTCGCTGCCGTTCCATGTGGTTTTTGCCTGGAGCGGCGCGGTGCTGGCGCTGGGCCTGATGGTGTTTGTGCCATTCCAGCGCGCGGTCTACGACGGCAAGCTGCTGCAGCTGACAGAACAGGACTTCTACGGCGCGCCGCAGCTGGCCGCGGCCCACGTCCCCAAACCCACGCTACCGCTGGACACCTTGCTGCAACGCGGGCAGGCAGCCCTGCCGGCGATGACGATCGAAGGCATCTGGCTGGTCAACGCGGGCGACGCCAACGCGCGCGCCACCATCTACGGCGAGCTTTCGCAACGCCGGCTCAGCCAGATGGCAACGGTGACGCTGGATGCCGGCACCGGCGCCGTGGTGGCCACCGTGGCGCCCAAGACGATGACGCCGGGCATGGTCTTCATGCGCGGCCTGCAGGCGCTGCACTTCGGCAACTTCGGCCACAACACGGTGAAATGGCTGTACTTCGTGCTCGGCCTCGCCGGTGCGTTTTTGTTCTACAGCGGCAACCTGTTGTGGATCGAGACCCGGCGCAAACGACGCCAGGCGGAGCAACCGCTGCGCACGCGGGTCATGGCGGCGCTCACTCTGGGCATCTGCCTGGGCTGCGTGGCCGGCGTCTCGGCGGTGTTCATCGCCGGCGCGCTGGTGCCAGCGGCCGCGGCGGCACCGGTCTACCTCAGCGTGTTTTTTGCCAGCGTGCTGTGGGCCGGCCTGCGCCAGCCCACCCATGCCGGGCACGAGCTGCTGTGGCTGTGTGCGCTGCTGACCGCGGCGATCCCGCTCGCGGGCTGGGTCGGCTCCGGCGAGCACCTGTTCGCGGCGGCCTGGCACGGGCACTGGCACCGTTTCTTCGTCGACGCCGTGGCGCTGCTGCTCGCCTGCGTCTATGGGCGCATGGCGCGCGCCACCCTGCACCGCGGCCGCACCGGCGAGCCGAACAGCGTCTGGGCGCTGCGCTGAAAGCAAATCGGCGGTGGCCAGCTCCGGTTCTGCCGCCACCGCAGCCTGTATAATCGGCCGGCAAAACGCAGGGTGGGAGAAGCGGAGGCGCGATCGGCGCCCCGCTGCCGAAGGCGCAACGCCCGTAATCGCTCAGGCCCCATACCATCCTGCGCATCGCACTCTGGAGAGACCGGTTCGATCCGGCGCCGAAGGGGCACGAGACGCGCTCGCGTTTCCAAACTCTCAGGCAAAAGGACAGAGGGGCGCCCGCGTGCGGCACGTACGCAAGCCTTTGGACGCCTGTCATGAGTCAGCACTCCCCCTCCCTGCGTGAGCTGGAAAACCACGACGATTTCATCGGTCGCCACATCGGCCCGGACGACGCTGAAATCACGCACATGCTGCACGCCATCGGATACGACTCGCTCGAAGCGATGACGGATGCGATCGTGCCGGCCAACATCAAATCCACGGCACCGCTAGCGCTTGCACCGGCGATGACCGAGGTCGACGCGCTAGCGAAGATCCGCGCCGTCGCCGACAAGAACCAGGTGTTCCGCAGCTTCATCGGCCAAGGCTATTACGGCACCCATACGCCGAACGTCATCCTGCGCAGCGTTCTCGAGAACCCGGCCTGGTACACCGCCTACACCCCCTATCAGGCGGAAATCTCGCAAGGCCGCATGGAAGCGCTGCTGAACTTCCAGACCATGTGCAGCGACCTGACCGGCATGGAGATCGCCAACTCCTCGCTGCTGGACGAAGCCACCGCCGCGGCCGAGGCGATGACGCTGGCCAAGCGCTCGTCCAAATCCAAGAGCAACGTCTTTTTCGTGTCGCGCAACGTGCACCCGCAAACGCTGGAAGTGCTGCACACGCGCGCCGAGCCGATGGGTATCCAGATCCACGTCGGACCCGATGCGGAAGCCGCCACGGTGGACAGCTTCGGCATCCTGCTGCAATACCCCGACACCTTCGGCGGCATTCACGACTACCGTGCGCTGGCCGAGGCTGCGCACGCACGCCACGCCCTGGTGGCAGTCGCCACCGACTTGCTCGCACTTACCTTGATCGCGCCGCCTGGCGACTGGGGTGCGGACATCGTGGTCGGCAACACCCAGCGCTTCGGCGTGCCGTTCGGCTTCGGCGGCCCGCATGCCGCGTTCATGGCCTGCCGCGACGCCTACAAGCGGCACATGCCGGGGCGCCTGATCGGGGTGTCGATCGACACCGAGGGCAACCCGGCGTACCGCCTCGCGCTGCAAACGCGCGAGCAGCACATCCGCCGCGAAAAGGCCACCTCCAACATCTGCACCGCGCAGGTGCTGCTGGCGGTGATGGCCTCGATGTACGCGGTGTGGCATGGCCCCAAGGGCCTCACCCGCATTGCGCGCCGCACGCATCGCTTCGCCGCAATCCTTGCCGCCGCGCTGCGCAAGGCCGGCGCCAACGTGGATGCGGATTTCTTCGACACCCTGCACGTCACCGGCGTCGACGCCAACGTGATCCACGCCAAGGCGGAAGCCGCGCACATCAACCTGCGCCATCTCGACGCCACCAGCCTTGGCATCAGCCTGGACGAAACCACCACGCGCGAGGACGTGGTGGCGATCGCCGCGCTGTTCGGCGCCCGGGTCGACGACATCGACGCGCTCGACGCTGCCACGCCGGACGCGCTGCCGGGGGCGCTGGTGCGCCACGGCGGCTTCCTCGGGCACCCGGTGTTCAATACCTACCACAGCGAGCACGACCTGCTGCGTTACCTGCGCACGCTGTCGGACAAGGATCTCGCGCTCGACCGCACCATGATTCCGCTCGGCTCGTGCACGATGAAGCTCAACGCCACGGCGGAGATGATCCCGATCACCTGGCCCGAGTTCGCCAACATCCACCCGCTGGCACCGACTGCGCAGACCAAGGGTTACGCCGAGCTGATCGACGGGCTGGAAAAGATGCTGGTGGAAATCACCGGCTACGACGCCGTGAGCCTGCAGCCGAACGCCGGCGCGCAGGGCGAATACACCGGCCTGCTGGCGATCCGCGCATATCACCACTCGCGCGGCGAGGATCACCGCGACGTGTGCCTGATCCCGGAATCCGCGCATGGCACCAACCCCGCCTCGGCGAACATGTGCGGCATGCGCGTGGTGGTGACCAAGTGCGACGCCAACGGCAACGTCGACCTGGGCGACATCCGCGCGCAGGCGGAGAAGTACTCCGCCAACCTCGCCGCGATCATGCTCACCTACCCGTCCACCCACGGCGTGTTCGAGGAGGACGTGGTCGAGATCTGCCGCATCGTCCACCAGCACGGCGGGCAGGTGTACACCGACGGCGCCAACATGAACGCGCTGGTCGGGCTGGCCAAACCCGGCAAGTGGGGTTCGGACGTATCGCACCTGAACCTGCACAAGACTTTCTGCATCCCGCACGGCGGTGGCGGCCCCGGCGTCGGTCCGTGCGCGGTGAAAGCACACCTGGCGCCGTTCCTGCCGCGCACGCTCGGCGGCAAGGGTGCGGTGGGCATGGTGGCGGCGGCCAGCTACGGCTCGGCGTCGATCCTGCCGATCTCGTGGATGTACATCGCGCTGATGGGCCAGCAAGGGCTGCGCCGTGCCACCCAGGTGGCACTGCTCAACGCCAACTACGTCGCCAAACGCCTGGCGCCGCACTACCCCACGCTGTACACCGGCCGCAATGCCCTGGTGGCGCACGAGTGCATCCTCGACCTGCGCCCGCTCAAGGAAACCAGCGGCATCAGCGCCGAGGACGTCGCCAAGCGCCTGATCGACTTCGGCTTCCACGCGCCGACGCTCTCCTTCCCGGTCGCCGGCACGCTGATGGTCGAGCCGACCGAAAGCGAATCGCAGGTGGAGCTGGATCGCTTCATCGACGCGATGATCCAGATCCGCGAGGAGATCCGCGCGGTCGAGGACGGCCGACTGGATCACGAGGACAACCCGCTGCACAACGCGCCGCACACGGCGGCGGTGGCCAGCGCCAGCGAGTGGAAACACGCCTACCCGCGCGAGTTGGCGGTGTTTCCGCTGGCCTCGCTCAAGCACCAAAAGTACTGGCCACCGGTGGCGCGCGTGGACAACGTCTACGGCGACAAGCACGTGGTGTGCACTTGCCCGCCGGTCGACACCTACCGCGAGACGAGCGAAGCCTGAGCGGCATCTGCTGCCGTCGCCGGGTACGCCCCGGCGACGGCGCAACGCCTTAAGCGCTGCCAGCAGTGTGGGCACCGGCGTGGTGCCAGGGCGCGGACAGCCGACCGCCAACACGGTCCCACTCGCCTCCTCCGCGGCTGATGTATCACCCCCGGCAGCCCCAGACGGTTGGGGGCGGTCAGGCTGACACCGCGTCGTGGTTTCTTTCGAACACGATGTACCTGTACTGCGTCCTGGCAACTTCCGATCACATCCCGCGCGGCTGTGTCCGCGTCCGTCCAGAAGTGCGGACGCCCCGTGACGCAGTGCCTGTCCGCTTGGTTTCTGTCGCCCACGCGCCTACGCTCAGAGCCCTTCCCATCGAGACCCGCCATGAGCGACCCCGCAGGCATCCACGTCATCGACACCGGTTTTGTGCGCCCGCGTTTCGATGCGGCCTATCTCATCGTCGAGCACGGCCACGCCGCGTTCGTCGACTGCGGCACGAACCATTCAATACCGCGCCTGCTGGCGGCACTCGACGCGCAGGCGCTCAAGCCGGAAAACGTGGATTGGCTGATCCTCACCCACGTGCATCTGGATCACGCGGGCGGCGCCGGCGCACTGATGGCCAAGCTGCCGAACGCACGCCTGGTGGTGCACCCGCGCGGCGCGCGGCACATGATCGATCCGTCCCGGTTGTGGGCCAGCGCCAGCGCCGTGTACGGCGAGGACGTGATGGAAAAAACCTACGGTCGCCTGCTGCCGATTCCGGCCGAGCGCGTGGTCGAAGCGCACGACGGCCATGTCGTCGACCTCGCCGGTCGTTCGCTCGTGTGCCTGGAAACGCCGGGGCACGCGAAACATCACAACGCGATCCACGACGTACGCAGCAACGTGTGCTTCACCGGCGATGTGTTCGGCCTCTCCTACCGTGATTTCGACACCGCGGCCGGCGCCTTCATCCTGCCCACGACCTCGCCGGTGCAGTTCGACCCCGACGCCTTGCACGCCTCCATCCGCCGGCTGGTGGCGCTCAAGCCGGCCGGGCTATACCTCACCCACTTCGGCCGTGTGGATGACATCGCGCGCCTCGCCGACGACCTGCACGCGCAGATCGATGCCATGGTGACCATCGCCAAAACCCACCGCGACGATCCCGATCGCCACGCCGCGATCAAGCAGGCCCTGACCGATCTCTATGCCGGCCGCGCGGCACAACACGGCTGGACGCACGGCCGTGACGCGCTCACCGAACTCCTGTCGATGGATATCGAGCTCAACGCGCAAGGGTTGGGGGTGTGGCTGGGTTAGGAGCGGGATTGGGGATATGGGATTGGGGATTCGGTCGGGCGGCACCACGCGATCTGCTCGAAATCGGCGGGACCAGATGACCTCGAAAGCAGGGCACGTCGGGATAAGTCGCGATTGGGCCAGGGTTCGGGATTCGGCCGGATTGAGCCAGGCCGTGTGATCCGGTGGAACACCCAGAACGCCAAGGTTAAGCAGCGTGCAGCTCTTCGCGCGTCCGCTTGGATGCGTGGTTTGGCCCACGGCGCCGCAAAAAGATGCGAGCCCAAAACCAGAGCTCGAACACCGCACCGCCCGTGAAGAGCCACAAGGCGCCGCTGACCAAGCTGATGCTGTAGAGGGCAAGTGCGATGACGAGGATTGAAGCTGTAAAGAGATAGTGCTTCATGTGCCCTCCGAAGCGAGCTTTTGGCGGCGTGCCCACAAGTACCTTGAGCCAGAGCTACGCCAAGCGAAGTGCGGAACAAAGTGCAGCCATGTACTTCAAGTACTTGCGGGTCGAGGTCCAACACTGGCCGAAGCCGGTCGCGGTCGTTGACGAAGCCGAGGTGCCCGCCTTTACGAATCCCGCAACCCGCATCCCAAATTCCAGCTCTCGCCTACCCTGCCGTGTGTGAGCGTCGGGATTCGTAGGCCTTGAGATGGGCATAGACCAGGCGCAGCAGTGGCGTATCGACGCCATGCGCGGTGCCGCGCGCGAGAAGGTCGCCGATCACGTGGTCGGCTTCGATGCGGCCACCGTTCTCGAGGTCGCGCATCATCGAGGCCGTGAACCCCGAGCCGGCTTCGGTCAGCATCGTCGCAGCACGCGTGATTACCTTGGCTGCCGGCTCGTACCCACATGCGGCGGCAACGCGGCGGCAATCGTCGAGCAGGGCCAGCGTAGCCTCGCGGCCGCCAGGCGCGGCGACGATATCGCCGACTGGCGCGCGCATCAGACAGGTGCTGCCGGCGAGGCTGGCGAGGAACACCCACTTGTCCCACATGTCCTGCACGATATGGCTGCTCGCGCGGCCGTCGAAATTGGCATCGGCCATGGCCTGTGCCAACTCGCACACGCGCGGCGACTCGCTACCATCGCGCTCGCCGAAGCCAAGGATGTGGATGCGGTTCAAGTGGTGCACGGTGCCATCGGCCGCCAGCGTCGCCGCAATCGCGCACTGCCCGCCCAGCACTCGCTGGGCGCCAAACCGCGCATCGAGTTGATCAAGCTGATGCATGCCGTTCAGCACCGGCAGCACCGCGCTGTGCTCGCCCATCGCCGGCGCCATGTCAGCAATCGCCTGCGCCAGGCCCCACGCTTTGCAGCTCAGCAGCACGATGTCGAATGGCGCACGTAGCGCCTCGGCGGTGACGGTCGGCGGCGCGGGCAGCTCGGCGTTGCCCAGCTCGCTGCGGATACGCAGGCCATCGCGCGCCAGCTGCTGCGCGCGTCGCGCGTGCACCAGAAACGTCACGTCACAGCCCGCCTGCAGCAGGCGCCCGCCGAAATATCCACCGGTTGCCCCGGCTCCCACCACCAAAATGCGCATGCCTGATCTCCTTGCGGCTTGCTGACGCCTGGCCGAGAAGCCTAAACGCTTGGATCGGGGAAACCAAACGGCAGCGCTGGAGGCCTCGTCAGCCGGCAAGTTTCTCTAGATCAGTGAATGGGCGATACGCCTGTGCGGGCACAGTGCTTGGGGTATGACGCTCTGCATCGACGCGAGGCCGCAACGCTCGTTGCAACGCAGAGCGCCGGATTTCGCTTCGGGGCTTCTACTTCCATCTCCATGGTTGTTGCAAATCATTTGCATTTACAATATCGTTGCCGCCAATCCGCGCAGGCCGCGTCACGGCTCCCGCGCAAACCAGCCAGTCGCCCAAAACACGCCATGTCATCCGGCATTTGGCCTGTTGCCCCCATGCGGCCCAGCCATTCCTCTACCTGCTGCACCGTGGAGTCTTTTCGATGGGTTTCATCCAAAGCCGCAAGCACCCGATCACCCGCCACGCGCCGGCCTCCACACTCACTGCCGCCGCCACCTTGGCCACCGGTCTGGCACTGGCGCTGCCAGCCATGGCGACCGGCAACGATGCCGTCAGCCCGACCACCGAGGCGCAAATCGCCACGGCAAAACACCTGCCCGGCGTCACCGTGGAAGGCACTGGCGCCCCCTACAAAGTGGATCAGCTCAGCTCGCCCAAATTCACCCAGCCGCTGGTGGACACGCCGCAGACGATCAGCATCATCAGCAAGGAACTGATCCGCGACCGGGCAGCCACCACGCTGACCGAGGCGTTGCGCAACACCGCCGGCGTCGGCACCTTTTTTGCTGGCGAAAACGGTGCCACCAGCACCGGCGACGCCGTGTTCATGCGCGGCTTCGACACTTCCGGCAGCATCTTCGTGGATGGCGTGCGTGACCTCGGCACCCTCTCGCGCGATGTGTTCAACATCGAGCAGATCGAGGTGACCAAAGGCCCGAACAGCACCGACTACGGCCGCACCGCGCCCTCCGGCGCGATCAACATGGTGACCAAGCAACCACTGCTTGGCACCAGCGTTTCCGGCTCGGTGGGCTACGGCAGCAGCAACCAGAAACGTGCCACCGCGGACTGGAACCAACAGCTTGCCGAGCATGCCGCGCTGCGCCTCAACGTGCTCGGCCAGAACAGCGGCGTCCCCGGCCGCGACGAGGTCGAGAACGACCGTTGGGGCGTGGCGCCCGCGCTGGCCTTCGGACTGGGCACGCCTACCCGGCTCTACCTCGATTACCTGCACGTGAAGCAGGACAACGTGCCCGACGGTGGCATCCCCACCATCGGCCTGTCCGGCTATGCCACGCCCGATCCGAAGCGGCCTTTCATTGGCACCGCGCCCAAAGTCGACCCGAACCATTTCTACGGCACCGACCAGGATCGCGACCGCGTCGTGGAAGACCTGTTCACCGCCATCCTGCAACACGATTTCTCGGAGGACGTGGCGCTGCACGACACCCTGCGCTGGGGCCGCACGCATCAGGATTACCTGCTGACCTCGTTCATGGCCAACGCTGCCAACCTGCTGACACCCAACCCGGTCGACCCGGCCACGTGGACGCTGGCGCGCAGCCTGCCCACTTTCAAGAACCAGACCAACCGCATCATCACCAACCAGCTCAACCTGACGGCCAACTTTCCCACCGGCGCCGTTGTTCACAACCTGAGCTCCGGTATCGAGCTGACCCGTGAAAACCTGAACACCACCACGCTGGCCGCCCTGAACGGCAGCACCTGGCCGGCGGCAAGCCTGTATCATCCCGACTCGCACGTGGGCAACGCGCTGGTGTATGGCCCCAGCGGCGGCTGGACGCGCGGCCGCACCAATACCGCCGGCGCGTATGTGTTCGACACGCTGAAACTGGGCAGCACCTGGCGGCTCAACGCCGGCGCGCGCCTCGACCACTACGCCACCGATTTCAGCAGCGCCGTGGCCTGTGGCGCGCGCGGTGCGCCGGTCTGCGGCAACCTGCCAGCCGCCACCATCGTGCCGGGCGAGGACGCGCGCAAATCCGGCAACCTGAAAAGCTGGCAACTGAGCGTGATCTACAAACCGGCCGCCAACGGCAGCGTGTACGCCAACTTTGCCACCGCGGCACAACCGCCCGGCGGCAACGGCCTCACCTTCAGCAGCGCCGCCAACAGCGCCGACAACCCGACGCTCAACCCGGAAAAGGCGCACACCACCGAGCTGGGCACCAAGTGGAACCTGCTTGACGACCAGTTACTGCTGACCGCGGCGGCGTACCGCACCACGGTGGCCAACGCACTCGAACTGGACCCCACCACGCTGCACTACAACCAGGTTGGCCGAAAGCGCGTGCAAGGCATCGAGCTGACCGCGGTCGGCCAAATCACTCCCAACTGGACCGTAAACGCCGGCTTCACCAGCATGCACACCAGCACCACCCGCGGCGCAGTCGGCACCTCCACCTCAACCTCGTCGCCCGCGGCCGATGGCAGCAACACACTGGCCTACACACCCAAGCTTGCTTTCACCAGCTGGACCGCCTATCGCCTGCCGTTCAACCTCACAATTGGCGGCGGGGCGCGCTACTTGGGCAAGCTGAAGCGCGGCAGCGACAGCGCCGTCGGCACCCCGAAGTACCTCGAGGCCAACTGGGTGTTCGATGCCATGGCGAGCTACCCGGTCAACAAGCACTTTGACCTGCAGCTCAACCTGTACAACGTGTTCAACCAGGACTACGCCGCATCCATCAACAAGAGCGGCTACCGCTACATCCCCGGCATCGCGCGCTCGGGCATGCTCACCGCAAACTTCCGCTTCTGAGCCGCCCGGCCGCAGATCGCGACTGGGCCGTCATGGGACGACCAGTCGCTTCAAGGCACCGCTGTTTGGTCGCAGCGTGGCAACGTTTGCCGGTGCATGGTGGTTCCATGCAACGGCAAACCTGTTCGCAAAGCGGCCTCGTCGGCACCATGCGCCGCACCACTCCCGCGCCAAGCAAGGCTTCCATCCCCCAGCTGTTCGAGGCGTTTGACTATGCTGCTGCATATCCCCGGAATTCTCGACACCGCCCAAGTCACCCAGCTACGTACCGCGCTGGACGCGGCAGCGTGGGTGGACGGCCGCGAAACCGTGGGTAGCCAAGGTGCGCCGGTCAAACGCAACCAGCAGTTGACGGATGTCTCGCCGTTGCGCGAGGCGCTGGGGCGCATCGTGCTGGCCGCGCTGGCGAAGAACCCGCTCTACCACGCCGCCACGCTGCCGCTACGCACGCTGCCGCCGCGCTTCAACCGCTATGAGGGTGGCGGCGCCTACGGCATGCACGTCGACGGGTCGGTGATGGCCCTGCCCAACGGCGAACAGCTGCGCAGCGACATCTCCTGCACGCTGTTCCTCGTCGAACCGGAGGACTACGACGGCGGCGAGCTCATCGTCAGCGACACCTATGGCGAGCACGAAGTGAAGCTGCCCGCTGGCGACGCCATCATCTACCCCGCCAGCAGCCTGCACCGCGTGCAACCGGTGACCCGCGGCGCACGCCTGGCGGCGTTCTTCTGGGTGCAAAGCCTGATCCGCGACGACAACCGCCGCCGCCTGCTGTTCGAGCTGGACACCTCGATCCAGCAACTCGTCACCACCGGCGCCGACCACGACGCCGTACTGCAGCTCACCGGCATCTACCACAACCTGCTGCGGCAATGGGCGGAGAGCTGAGGATCAACCGCGCCAGCACTGTGCGAGTACGGCCGGGTCGGTGCTGGTGCTGATCGTGCGCGTGCCAGTCTGGTTCAGCGTGAGGGTGCCGCATTGCGTGTCGCGCGTGGCCTGCACGCTTTGCGGCGTGGCGGTGACCGTGAACGTGGCCTGCGTCACCACTGCGGTATACGCGTAGTTGGTGCCGGTCTGGGATGTGTCGGCGCAATCCAGCTTCAGCGTGGGAGTCGCGCCTGCCACCGGGTTGGGCACCGGGGTAGCACTGGTGTCCTGGTCATAGCGCAGGTTGGTGGTGTAGTAGCGCTCCATGTAGTTCGCGTATTCCGAAAGGCAGGCTTCGGCCGCCACCCGGTTGGTCTTGACCACATAGCGCGTGTACGACGGCAGCGCGATGGCGGCGAGGATGGCGATGATCGCCACCACCACCATCAGTTCGATCAGGGTGAAACCGGCCTGACGCATGTACCGGCTCCGCTTCCCGCCTGCCCCTTTTTCGCTCATCCGCGTCACAGCATCGTTCATGGGTTCACCAACTCCTGCCAGGAAACGCGGCGCATCGCGCCCGTGGAGCCCGAGGTCATCAGGCTGGACGTGTTGCCGTTGTCGAAGCTCATCAGCATGTCGCCGCCCACGAAAATCGGGTTGTTCGGTAACGAACTGAAACTGACGCCGGCGATGGGTACCGGCTTGCCACCCAAGGTCACCGTGCCGGAGCCACCGTTGACCAGGAAGAACCCGGCCGAGGGATTGGTGCCGGTGAACGGATCCACCGCCATCACCCAGCCGCTGCCCGACGGGTTGCATACATCAGTCACCACCGGAATGCGCGTGGTGCCCAGCAGCAGATTGCCCTGGAACTGATTGGGGGTGACCATGCGTTCGCCCAGGGCGTTGGAGCCGGTAACCGCGCCCGAGGCATCGGTGACAGGCTGCACCAGGTTCATGTACCAGCCCAGTTTGCCCGTCATGTCGCTCGGCGTCGGCAACAACGTCACCGTACGCACACCCAGCGTCGGCGGCGTCGCCGCCGGGTTGCCATCAAGTTCGTACGTGATCTGGCGTTGCACCAGGTTGCTCATCGTCACGCTGTTTGGCGTGGTGGAGCCGCTGTTCTGCGCAATCAGGCCGTACCAGCTCTCCACCTGCTTGTTGCTCAAATCTGTCGCACTCAGATACTGCCCAGTACCAAAGAACAGCCAAACGTCATTGGTGAGTGGATTCTTGCCCGCCAACATGCCGGCCGTAATCGGCTGAGGATTGCCGCTGGAATCCGTCGGCGTCGCAAAGATCAACTTGCCGGCAGAGGTCAGATCCGCAGTGTAAGTGCTGACCTGGCTGCCGGTGCTGCCAGTGGTTTTGATTGTGGCCAACGGGAACTGCCACACCTGTCCTTGCAGGTCGCCGGCATAGGCCACGTCACTGAAGCCCGTAGTTGGATCGCCCATCCACGCCACGGGAGCTGCCAAGCCGTTGGGAGCCGAGGACAAACCGGAACGATTGGCTGCGGTGTGCACGCTGAGCGTGCCGTCGACAATATTGAACTCCAGCAGTGCCGCCGTGCCGTTCGCACTGTTGTAGCCGTTGCCGATCAGTACCTGCCAGTTGCCATCCGCCACCTGGGCAATCACCGGTTTGCCGACCATCTGGCCGATGTAACCATTGTTGTTGGCTCTGTTGTCTGCAGCCGAGCGTTCCCACAGCGGCGTGATGTTCGCCGGATCGGTGACGTCCAGCGCGTACACCGCCTCCGCCGGGCCACGCCCGGTGGTACCAACCAGAACCGTATGCCATTGCGGAGTGGTGTCCTTGGCCAGTTGCACATGGACATCGGCGATGGTCAGCTCGCCGTCGTTGTAATACTGGTGGGCTACGCCCGCACCGTAACTCGGGTTCGACAGGCTGGCCAACTGCGTCGCACTTCCCGTCGCCGCGCCACCACCGGTGATGACAGCACCCGGCAAGTACGCGTACACCTCATTGCCGGTTTTCGCGTCAAAGGCGTGCAGCATGCCGTCGTTGGATGCCACGAACACCAGCGTCTCCCGCTGCGACGCCGGACTGGCGACCGGATTGCCGCTGGCATCCACGGTGCCAACGGCCCAGGCATTGAAGGAATTGTCGCCCGTGGTCAGCGTGTTGCTGATGCCGGTAAACGACTGGTTCTCGAACTCGTTCGGGTTCGGTGCGCCGGAATACACCGGCTGCGAATCCACGATGTCGCCCAGCGGCGTTTCACGGTTACGGTAGCTGCCCACGCCATTGGCCTGCTCCAGCGTGTTGTTGCCACGCAGGTAATCCACCATTTGTGTCTGCGCCTGTGTCGTACTGCCAAGTGCATTCATTTCTGTCGTGGACAACGTTGGTGGCGTGCCGCTGCCGTTAATGAACGGCACGAAGGTACCTGCCCCGGTGCCTGAAGCCGGTGGCGCATAGGTAACGACCTTGCGGTTGGGGTAGGTACGCAGCGTGCCGCTTACCGTCGCGGCCGCATTCAATTGCGTCGCCGCGGACCAGCTTTGAATGGTGCTGATCACACCGGTGCTGGAATCGATCGGCAGCGCCCGCAAGTCACCCTTCCACTTGGCCGTGTAGTAGTTCGCCTGATACGCCACCGTGCCATTGGTGAGCTGGGTGGAATTGGCTGCGAGGCTGGCACCGGTGCCGACGCGCTCCTTCGCACGCTTCAGTGCCTCGATCAGTCCACTGGAAAACGCCTGCGGACTCGTCGCGGAAAAGAAGTTGCCGTGGCCGTTGACGCCGGCATGCGCCAGATCCGCGATGTTGTTGATGGAGTTCGAGGCCGGTGCCGGCCATGAGAAGTTCGCGATCGCCGTGCCGCCCATCGCCCAGTTGAAAATATCCGCGATCGTTGCCGCCGCGCCGCTGGCCGTGGTACCGGTGATGCCGGCAGGGGTGAAGCCCAGTCCCATGGCGAACGTCACCATGTGCTGCCAGAACGCCGGATCGGCATTGTTGGTCGGCACCTCGTTCGCGATGCCCGACTGCAAATCGTTCTTCCAGTAATACGTGGCCACATCGGCCAGTGACGGCGTGCCATCGGCGGTGTCGCCCCCACTGAAAGGCTTGGTCGCCACGTATCCGCCGCTCTGCCCATTCGGACCCGGCACCGTCGGGCCGGACGTGTCGGCCGCCGTTGATGTCGTGCTAGAGGCGTAATTGCCGTTCCAGAAGCCGTCCGTGGTCAGGATGGTGTAAGACTGCCGGCAGGCGATTGGGCTATTGGTTCCACCGGCCACGTATCCTGGGTCGCCCGGCATCGTCGACCAAGGCTGGGCGGCCTGGTAATACTGGCCTACCGCGTCCAACGCCTGTCGAAGCGGTGTACCGCCTTTCGGAGTGAGAGGTACAAGCCAATTCCAGAAATTGGTTTTCTGGTCTGGGGTGCTACTCGTCACCCCCGTAACCCCGTCGCCGAAAGGCTGTACCTCGGCGACGTAATTCGTACCGCCGTTGTAGGTATCGGTATAGGAATACCTTAATGCGGGGAGGTTGTTGTTGTTGGGACTCAACCCCGGGTACCACTGGTCCGACGAATAATCACCGTCGATCGATCCGAACCCCACGCGAAACGTCTTGTCTACCGTCGAGAACGCCGTCATCAGGCCGCTCTTGGCCATCAAGATGCGCGTGTGGTAGTACGCAAACCAATTGGCGATGTTCTGACCGGCAACCACTCCGTCTGGCGCGACTTTGCCACTCGTATCGCTGTCCGGAAAGCAATTGGGTTGCGAACCGCATCCTTGGGTGGCCGTGGCTACGTAGAACTTGGTGTAGGTGGGGCCAGCCGCCGGGCCAGTCGAAAACTGAAAGTAGTGGGAAACCGGGTAGTACTGGAACGTGCAATTAGCGGGGTTGGACGTGGAAACCCCATTGTTGAAGGTAAACCCGCCAACGCCGTGATACTCCGAGTAGAGGGTACTGCAAGCCCAATTGTTCGCTACTGTTTCGCTGTAGGTCGTCGTGGTCGAGCTCGTTACCGACGTCGAGTAGTTCAAGTTCAATGACGGATAAGCCGAACTTTGGGCCGCACCCCGAATGTCTTGATTCGAGTAATTGGTCAGATCAACGGTACCCGCCGCCTGGTTGAAACCATCGATCCAGGCGGAAGTCAGGCTTGTGGCATTGGGATACCGTGTACCATTTGCCATGACCGGCGGCGTATAGGTCACGAGCGGGTTGTAATAGAGCCCGTTGTTGCTGGCATCGATCATGGCGTCGTTATTGGTGCTGGTCGCCGTGTCCGTGCCGTTGTTGCTCGGTGTCGTACCATTGTTGGTGCCGATGCAGGTCACGCCATTCAGATAGCACGCATCCGGCATGTAGTCCCACGCCATCGACCCCGAATCATCCAGCATCAACGTGATGTTCGGCGGGATCGGCGGCTGCAGGGTCAGTGGCTGCTGGTCGATAGCAACGGTGGCGGCGATGCTGGGCACGTAGATGGCGCCCAGCAGCCAAACGCCAAGCACCGAAGCGAGCATTTGGTGGCCAGAAAAACCGGCCAGAGCGTGCGTGAGTGGATTCGTGTTCATGAAGTGGTTTCCGACGCGATGTGCATTGCCGGTGACGTGGTGCAGGTGAAGGGGCCCAAGGAGGCTCAGCCTTGCTTGATGACGGCTTGGATGGTGACCACCGACCGATCCCCCACCACCGCCGGGTCGCCGCTGCGCGCGGTGATCCGGTAGTAAACCGTGGTGCCGGCACTGCCCTGCACACCGTAATTGCGGGAATTGGCGGTATTGCCAAAGCCCACGTTGGTTTGCTGATTCACCCAGTTGCCCATGTTTTCCACCACGTATTGCGGCTGCCCGGTTGCCGCGCCACTCGCCGTATAGCCACCGGTACCGGTACCGGTGGCCACGGTATGGATAGCCCCCGGTGGCAGCGCGGGGTCATTGAACGGATTGGGCAAGCAGACAACGCCGCCCGCCTGGCAGTTGTGCCAGATGATGGCCGGCGAGGTCGGCAGCAGTGCCGCGGCAGCGCGAATCGCCGCCTCGGTGCTCTGGAACGCCACCTGACGGTCGTACAGATTGGAGGCCATGCGCTGCTGCATGATCGTGCCACGCACCGCAGCCAAGCCAACCAAGGTAATGAGTACCAGCAGGATCAGCGCCACCACCAGCGCAATGCCACGTTGGTTACCGACTTGAGAGTGCGGGCGACGAAGACAATGCGAACGGGAAAACATCGGTGATTGCATGTCAAGGAGCCCGGTTGCGCACAGTGGTGGTGGAAATGAACTGGCGGACGATCGGTTTCTGGTTCACGCCGGCCCGCTGATTGGTGCTGGTCACCTCCAGCGCGACCTGCGCGGAATCGACCGTTGTCCAGTTCGTGATGCCGGCGGCGTTGACGAAACTCGTGCCCGGCGAACCTGCACCGGGCTGCAGGTAGGCGATTTGCATATTGGTGACGTTACGCACCATCTCCTGCGACGTGGCAGTGACGGCGCCGCCCGAGTTGGTGGCCCGTAGGCGATACAGCGACTTCCCATTCACCGGATTGGTGCCGATGTACCAGACCGACGCCGTGAGCTTGGCAACCCGCGAGTTGCCGGGGAATGTGTAGGGGTTGCCGTTGGCCGTGGCGTCACACACGGTGGGGTAACCCAAACCCTTGGCGCAGTTGCCGGGGCTTGGATTGGCATTGCCCGAATTGTGCCCGACCGTGACGTTGGAGTTGTTGTAACCGGTGATCTGCAGGATCGAGGCATGGTCGAAATCGCACACCATGATCAAATCGCCCGTGGTCAACTGCGTCGTCGTACCACTGACCTTGAAGTTAGCCGCATTGGGCGCTGGCACCCAGGAAACGGAAACATCCGTGCTGGCCGTGCTGAGGATGTGCACGGAGCTGGTCCCGGCAACCGGCTTCCCGGCGCCGGTAATGCTGGTCAGCGCGGGATCCTGGGTGGCGTCGTCGTAGCCATGCAGCGCGTTGTTCCAGTCGGCATACCATGGCGTGCTGCCCGCGACTTTGTTGATCACGTTCGCCACACGTCCGTTGGTGGTATCGCACCCAGTGAGCCCCGCGCTCCGAAGATCGCGGCTGAGCAGCTCGAACGCGGTACGCGAACCGTCAGCCACGTCGCTCAGCGCCTCGTTGGCACGGTAGGTCTGCTGGCCGGCGAGAAACACGCTGGTGACGCCACCAATCACGATGAGGCCGAGCAGCATGGCCACCATCAACTCGATCAGGGTGAAGCCGCCTGGGTGGCGCGCTGGGACCGCGAGATTTGACATGCGTGTGCTCACAGCATGGCCTGCGTGGTGACAGTTTGGTTGGCGCTGCCGCCTACGCCAGCGCGGCTGTCGTCAAAGGTGATGGACACGGTGCAATAGGCCGTGGTTTTGTCGGTTGTCGGGGTGCACTTGACCGTACCGGTCGTGGTCTTGGTTGCGCCCAGTCCAGCAGCCAGTTGGGTGCACCACTGGTTCAGTTGCGCCGTCACCAGCGACGTGCCTGCGGCCGGGCAGGCATCCCCGGTAACCGTGCCGTCGTAGGAGGCATTCGCCACCTCATTGGCAAGGTCCGCACGCATCGCATCGAGAATGGAATAACTGTCGACGGTGGCCATGCTGCGGGCCATGGCGCTGTTGTTGGTGGACAGTGAACGGGCCTGCAATGCAGCAATGCCGACAAAGCCGATGGACAGCACCAGCACCGCCACCAGCACCTCGATCATGCCCGCGCCGCGCTGCGCCGCCATGCCGGGCGGTGGACAACACCCGCGGTGCCAGCAATTACGCATCATGGGCAGGTTCCCGTGGAAGTAGTGGTGGTAATGACCGAACCGGCAGCGATATTGATCTGGATATGGTTGTTGCTGCTGAGCGCAGCCACGCACAGATCCGCCAGTGGCGCACCGGCGGTGGTGCTGTCGTAAGGCCCGGTACCGCCAATGGCGTAGGCCAAGCCATCGCCGTGGTAGCGGATGGCGGCAATGTTGCCGTGCAGGACGACCGGCGGCGTCAGCCCGGCCACGCTGGCGCGCACCTGGGTCGCGGTGGCAGCGCTGGTCTGCACGTAGACGGCGCCGGCCCGGGTGCCGCAAGCGGTGCCCAGCGTATCGCTCGTGTTGTTGGTCGCCGAATTGCTGCAGAACTGCACTGAACCGTTGCGCTTGATCGCCTCCATGCGCGCCACGTTGAGCGCGCCCACCATTTCATTGGCGGCCGTGCTCAGCCGGTTGGCATTGATGATGCGGTTGAAGCTCGGCACCGCGATCGTCAGCAGGATGGCGGCCACCGCAACCGTCACCATCAGCTCCACGAGCGTAAAGCCGCGCCGATTGGCCGGCCGAAAAGCGGCGTGATCGCGGCGACGAACGCGCGAAATCGTTGACTTCAGGCTGCGCATGTCTCCCCCTGCGTATGGCGCCGAAATCTACTCGCGCGTTCGCCGGCTGGTGGATTGGCGCCGACCAGCGGGACCATTCAGCCGACAAGCGGCGTGTGCCGCGGCAACAAACGGTCGCACGTCACAGTTGTCGGCCGCTGCCACCACGTCAGCGGACAACTGTGCACCGTCGCCGCCAGCGCGGATAATTGGCGCCCCTGAAACCCAAGCGGTTATGCAATGTTTGTTCCCGGTCAACGTTGGATCTCCACCGCCGAGCCCGAGCTCGGCCTCGGCACCGTGTTGCGCGTGGAGGGCCGCGGCGTGCAGGTATTGTTCGCCAAGGCCGGCGTGCTGCGCCCCTACGCCATCGACTCGGCACCGCTGGTGCGCGCGGAGTTTCGCCCCGGCCAGCGGGTGGCCGGCAAAGGCATCGCGTTTCTGGTGGAACGGATGGAGATCAAGGAGGAGCTCCTGACCTATCGCGGCGAGGGCCGCGAACTGGGCGAAGGCCAACTCGACGACGAACAGAGCGTGAGCCATGCCGATGACCGCCTGATTGGCGGGCGCACGGACACCGTCGCGCAGTTCGAGCTGCGGCTGGAAGGCTTGCGTCGGCGCGCCGATGCGCGACGATCACCGACCTGGGGCCTGAACTCGTCGCGCATCGGCCTGATCGAGCACCAGCTGCGTGTGGCCGGCATTGCCGCGGCCCGGCGCGCGCCGCGCGTACTGCTGGCGGACGAGGTAGGCCTGGGCAAGACCATCGAGGCCGGCATGATCGTGGCGCGCCAACTGGCCAGCGGGCGCGCATCGCGCGTGCTGCTGCTGTTGCCCGAGGCCTTGGTGTACCAGTGGTTTGTGGAAATGCTGCGCCGGTTCAACCTGCCCTTCGCGATCTACGACGAGGAGCGTTGCGCGGCGTTGGCGATGGCCGCCGAAGGCGAGCCCGCCGGCAATCCGTTCGACGACGAGCAGTTGGTGATTGCCGATTTCGGTCTGCTCGAAGCCAACCCGAAGCGCGCGCGCCAATTGCTGGAGGCGTCGTGGGACCTTCTGGTGGTGGACGAGGCGCACCACCTCGCGTGGACGCCGGAAGCAACCAGCCCGCGTTACGCGCTGGTGGAACAACTGGCGGCCAAGACCCCGGGCGTCATCCTGCTTACCGCCACCCCCGAACAGCTGGGCCGCAAGGGCCACTTTGCGCGCCTGCGCCTGCTCGACCCGCAGCGCTACCACGATTTGGACGCCTATCTCGCCGAGGTGGAACGCTTCCAGCCGCTGTCGCGCATTGCCGATTGCCTGATCGACGGCAAGCCGCTCGACGCGGCCCAAACCGACGCGCTGCATGCGGCGCTCGGCGACGACCCCTCGTTGGCACCGGCCATCGCCGATCCGTCCACGCCGACGCATGCCCAGGCACTGCTCGCCGCGTTGATCGACCGCCACGGCACCGGGCGGGTGATGTTCCGCAATCGGCGTGTCGGCATCGGCGGGTTCCCCAAGCGCGTGCCGGCATGGGAACTCATTCCCGCCGAGGGCGTGGACGATTCGGCGCGGCAGGCATTGCTGGTGGAGTTTCAGGCCGATATCCAGCAGCCTCCGCCGGCCGGCACCCACGATTACGCCAACGACCCGCGCATCCCGGCGCTGGTGGCGCTGCTCGACGCCCACCCGCAGGACAAATTCCTTCTGATCTGCCGCACCCAGGCCAAGGTGCTGGCACTGGAGGATGCCTTGCGCACGCGCACCGGCGCCGGCATGGCGCGCTTCCACGAAGGCCTCGGCATCGTGCAGCGCGACCGCAATGCGGCGTACTTTGCGCAGCCGGATGGCGCGCGCCTGCTGCTGTGCTCGGAGATCGGCTCGGAAGGCCGCAACTTCCAGTTTGCCCATCACCTGGTGCTGTGGGATCTGCCGCTCGACCCCGATCTGCTCGAACAGCGCATTGGCCGCCTCGACCGCATTGGCCAGCACCACGACATCGTCATCCACATCCTTGCCGTGGCCGACAGCGCGCAGCACGTGCTTGCGCGCTGGTATGCCGACGGCGTGGATGCGTTCCAGCACAGTCCGGCGGACAGCCGCGAACTGTTGCGCCGTTTCGGCGAGCGGCTGACGGAACTCGCCGATCAGCACGCGCGCGGTATTGACGCGCGCGACCAGGAGCTGGATGCGCTGGTGGCCGAAACCCGCGCCGCGCACGAAGAGATGGCGGCATTGATCCGCAACGGTCGCGACCGTCTGCTGGAGCTTTCCGCCAGCCACGATCCGCACGCGGACGAGTTGGCCCAGGCGTTTGCACGCGAGGATGCCGACCCCGGCCGCGATGCCTTCATGCTGCGTCTGCTCGAAGCCTGGGGCATCCACGGCGAGGAGCTCGGCAACCACGTGTTGCTGCTCGACCCGCAATACCTCTCCACCGACGGCCTGCCGGGTTTTGCCGACGGGCCGGTGTCCGCCACGTTTCGCCGCGAGGTGGCGCTTGCGCGCGAAGACCTGCCGCTGTTGCGGCTCGACCACCCGATGATTGCCGGCGCGCTGGATCTCGCCCTGTCCAGCGAAACCGGCAACGCCGCCTTCATGGTGGACGACACCCTGCCGCCGCGCAGCGCGCTGCTGCAGGCCGTGTTCCTGCTCGAATGCGTGGCCGACCGCAAGCTCGACGTGGAGCGGTTCCTGCCGGCGCTGCCGATCACCGTCACCGTGGATACGCGGCTTGCCGATCGCGCGCAGTTCCAGCCGAGCGACCTCGCGCGGCAGAAAGCCGCCGAGCGCAACATCGAAGTGGCGCGCTACCGCAAGATCCTCGGCCGGCTGGTGCCGCCGATGCTGGAAAAGGCCGAAGCCCTGGCCCGCGACCAGGCGCAAACCAGCATCGACACCGCCACCCGCACCGCCAGCGACGCACTCGATGCCGAGCTCGCGCGCCTCGACGCCCTGCGCGCAGTGAACCCGTCGATCAGCGCCGCCGAAATCGCCACCCTCGTCGCCGAACGCGACGCCCTGCTGGTCGCCCTGCCCGAATCCCGCCTGCGCCTGGATGGCGTGCGCTTCGTCGTCAGCGCGGATTTTCTCGCGTTGAGGTGACTAAGGCCGGAATTGGGGATAGGGGATTGGGGATTGGGTAAACCGCAGCCGGCCGGACCGGCACTGATCGGTGGCAACACGGAGCCCTCGCCACGAGACCGCCGAAATTTGTCCCGGCGGGTGCGGCGTCATGCTAGCCGCGGTCAACCCGCAAGACTGGAGGCGATGCGCACTTCGCCGGTGAGCACGCGGTGGATCGGGCACTTGTTGGCGATCTGCAGCAGGCGGTCGCGCTGCTCGGCATCGAGATCGCCTTCGAGCGTGATGACACGGGTGATGTCGTTGCCCTCCTTCGGCGTGCCTTCGGGGTTGAAGGCCAACTCCACTTCAACATGGCGCAACGCCCAGCCCTTGCGGGCGGCATACATCTGCAGGGTGATCGCAGTGCAGGCGCCGAGCGCGGAAAGCAACAGGCGGTGTGGCGCCGGGCCGGTGTTGCCGCCGCCTTCGGCGACCGGCTCGTCGGCGTGCCAAGCGTTGCCCTGGTCGTCGGTGAAGCTCACCGCATAGGCGGCGTCGCCGGTCTTGGCGTGAACGCGGGGAATGCTCATCGGGTTCTCCTTGGTTTGGTTCAAATCACGTCCCACAGGTAACCGTCGTGGGCGAGCACGGTGCCGGCAAGCTGCTCGATCGCCTCGTCCTCGTTGCGGTCGAGCTCGCGCAGGCTGCGTGCCATGCGCCGGCGCGCCTGCCTGGCGAAAGTTGCCGCGAGCGCCACGGCCTCGGCAGCCGCCGGGTTCCCCGCGCGTTCGAGGCTGTCGGCGCGCGACAGGACGCACAGGCCCACGAACAGATCGATGGCGACGTCGGCCAAGCGGTTCTGCGCGTGCTGCTGGTCGGCAATGCGTTTGCCGTAGCGACGCAGCAGCTGGTCGGCCGCCTTGGACAGCTCCACCGTGTACTTCTCGTAGATGCCAGCCGCCTTGCGCAGGCGCGGCGAGAGCTCGCGCGCGATGCGATCGATGCCGTAGCCGGTGGCCTCGCGCAGGCGCTTGCCGGTGTAGCCGCCCAGCACACCAAAGCCCTTGATCGGGTCGTTGAAGATGTCGCCCACCGCGGCGCGCAACTCGGTCAGGCCGGCGCCGACGCCCTTGAGGCCGGAGAGCGCGATGTACAGGTGCAGGATTTCGTTGGTGCCTTCGAAAATGGAAAGGATGCGCGTGTCGCGGGTGATCTGCTCGTACGGCAGCTCGCGCATGAAGCCGTTGCCGGCGGCGATCTGCAGCGCCTCGTAGGCGCAGCGCTGCACTGCGCGGCTGGCGAACACCTTGCTCATGGCGGCTTCCACCGAGTAATCGGTGGCGCCCGAATCGATCAGGTGCGCCACCATCCACACCACGCTCTCGGCGGCAAAGCATTCCAGCGTCATCTGCGCGATCTTGGCGCGCACCAGGCCAAACTCAGCAATCGACTTGCCGAACTGCTTGCGCTCCTTGGCCTGCGCGCACGCGAGCCGGATCAAGGTGCGCATGCCGCCGACCGCGCCGCCGCCGAGGCCGGTGCGACCGGAGTTCAAGATGCTCATCGCCACCTTGAAGCCCTTGCCCACCGGGCCGAGCACGTTCTCCGGCGGCACGCGCACGTCGGCAAACGCCACCGTGGTGGTGCTCGATGCGCGGATGCCCATCTTGTCCTCGTGCTGGCCGTGGCTCACGCCGGGCCATTTGGCTTCCACCAGGAACGCGGTGATCTTGCCTTCCGGCGTGTCGGTGCGCGCAAACACGGTGTAGAAATCGGCGATGCCGCCGTTGGTGATCCAGATCTTTTCACCGCTCAGCACCCAGCTGCCATCGGCGTTGCGCGTGGCATGGGTGCGGATCGACGCGGCATCCGAGCCGGCGCCGGCTTCGGTCAGGCAGAACGCCGCGATCATTTCGCCGGTAGCGAGGCGTGGCAGGTAGCGACGTTTCTGCTCGTCGGTGCCGAACAGCAGCAACCCCTTCATGCCGATCGAACTGTGCGCGCCGATGGTGAGCGACACCGAGCTGTCGTGGCTGCTGGTTTGCGCCAGCACGCGCGCATAGGCGCCGTTGGAGAGATCCATGCCGCCATAGGTTTCGGGAATGATCAGCCCGAACAACCCCATGTCACGCAGCGCCTGGATGAAATCTGCCGGCTGCTCGGCGATGCGGTCGTAGTGCGCCAGCTCGGCGTGCCTGGGCGCCAGGAACTCGTCGATCGCATCGGTCACGGGGCCAAGCAGCTCGCGGTCGCGTGCACGAATCTGCGGGTACGGAAACAACGCCTCTTCGAGGATATTGCCCAGGAACAACTGCTTGGCAACGCTCTCGCCGCCAGCCGGAGCAGGTGTGGTGGATGGAACGGACGGCGACGGGCTCATGGCGCACTCTCCATGCTGGGAATGCCGCATTCTGGCATTTCCCGATGTGAAGCCTGCGCCGCGCGGCGTCATATCCCGCGCCAGGGTCACTTGCCGACCGCCTCAAGCGGCGGCAAGCTGGCAAGCCAATGGCGCAAGCGTGCGCCGACTGTATCGCCGCGGAGGCCCGGGAATGCCCACCCCGTCGAATCCCAGCCGTGTTGCCGATGGCGTCGGCTACGCCTTTGCGCTATTGCCGGATGCTGGCGTGCGCGAGCAATTTGCCGTGGTTGGCGAGCGCCTGCAGCGCGTGCACCGCGTGGGCGGCACGCGCATCAGCGCCGATGCGCTGCGCCTGGATCTGTGCCCGATGGGGCGCGTCGTACGCCTGGTGCGCCCGGCGGAGCAGGCCTTGCTGGCAGCCGGCGCGGCGGTATCCACGGCCGGGTTCACCCTCACGTTCGACTCCGCAACCCGCCTGCACACCCACGCAGTGCAATTTCCGCTGACACTCAAAGCCAATGCCGCCAGCACCGCCGCCGCACTCGAACTGCGCAAGGCGCTGGCGGCAGCGCAGGCCGCCGTGGGCTTGCAGGTGCTGGCAGTCACCGGGTTTTCCGCCTACATCGCGTTGATGCAAGGCGACACCCTGCGGGGCGTGGAGGAGATCATCAACCCGATCGAATGGACGGTGCGCGAGTTTGTGCTGATCCGCCGCTTCTTCGGCGGCTTGCGCCACGAGGTGATTGGCCGCTGGCCGCTGACGGCGCCGGCTGACGACGGCCCCATCGACTTGATGGCCGAGCTGGCACGCATGACCGATGATTCGCCGCCGGCAATGGACGAGTAACCCGGCGTCTATGCCTCGGCATCCTGCTTGAGCCGTGCACGCACCTCGGGCGCCAACCCCTTGAGGCCCCAGCGCTGGCCTTCCGCTATTGCCTCGCTGGTGCTTTTGCCTTCGATCCAGGCGGCGCGCAGCGCCACCATGGCGCCAACGCGATTGCCGCTGGCGCAATGCACGAGCGTCAGCTGATCGCCGGCGGCGCGCAGCAACTGATCGAACTTTTCGACATTGGCCCGGGTGAGGTCGGCGGCGCCGCCAATCGGCAGGTGGCAGTACGCGATGCCCGCAGCGGCAACGGCGGCGCCTTCAACAAAATCGGGCGTCTCGCCGGCCTGTCGCAGGTTGATGACCTCGCACACCTGCCCCCGCGTCAAGAGCGGTATGTCGCGTGCGAGCAGGCAGCCGGAAACCACTCGGTGCACCGCAGGAAACCGCGCATCAGGCAGGTGTTCCAGCGCCTTTTGCGCCGGCGTGGCCGCGGCGGCGGCACCGGTAAACACGGCAAGCAGATTGGACAACCAGCGTGGACGGGACATGACCACCTCGACGTAAACCAAACATCGCTACTGTAAGGCGCCGCGTCGACGTCAGCCTTGCGCTGCGGCAATCACGGCAGATGCGACAAAGAACGAACCGAACGCGATGATGCGCTCGCCCGGCTTGGCCGAATGACGTGCAGCAGTCAGCGCTGTGGCCACGTCCGCGTGCTCGTCGTGCGTTGCGCCGGGGAGCACCTTGACCAGCGTGGCCGTGAGATCGCCGATGGCCATGCCGCGCGGGCTCACCGCGTCCAGCGGGGCCAGATGCCAATAGCTGACGCGTGTGCCAATGGCCGCCAGCACGCCGGCCACGTCCTTGTCTTTCAGCGCGCCGTAGACCGCATGCGTGCGCTTGGCGGGTTGTGCGTCCAGCCATGCGGCGATCACGCGCGCCGCCTGCGGGTTGTGCCCCACGTCGACAAACAGCTCGGGGTCGCCCCCCAGGGATTGCAGGCGCGCCGCGATCTGTACGTGACGCAGGCCGCGGCATACCGCGGCATAGGCATCCTGCGGCGCCAGCGGCCCACCGCCGATCCACAACGCATGCAGCGCAGCAATGGCCGCCGCCGCATTGGCGTACTGCACTTCGGCAGCCAGCGCCGGCGCCGGTAGTGCCATGGCGGTGCCATCCGCATGCTGCCACTGCCAGCCGTCGGCGTGCCACGCACGGGTGAAGTCGATGCCGGCACGCTCCACCTTGGCGCCAATTCCTGCCAGCGCGTCGAGCAAGCCGTTCGGCGGGTCGTCCTCGCCAATGATCGCCGGCCGCCCGGCGCGGGCCACGCCGGCCTTTTCGCGGCCGATGCTGTCGCGATCCGGGCCAAGCCACTCCATATGGTCGAGGTCGATGGTAGTAATGACCGCCACGTCGGCATCGACGATGTTGACCGCATCGAGCCGCCCGCCCAGGCCCACTTCCAGCACCGCGAGATCGAGCCCGGCGCGGGCAAACAGATCGAGCGCCGCCAGCGTGGCGTATTCAAAAAAAGTCAGCAACGTGTCGCCACGCGCGGTTTCGATGCGCTCGAAGCTCGCCAGGAGCGAGGCGTCGTCCGCGTCGGTGCCGTCAATGCGGATGCGCTCGTTGTAGGCCAGCAGATGCGGCGAGGTGTACGCGCCCACCCGCAAGCCGGCGCCGCGCGCCATCGCCGCGATCAACGCCACCGTCGAGCCCTTGCCGTTGGTACCGGCAACGGTGACGACCCGGCGGGCGGGCGCCACCGCCCCCATGCGTTGCCACACGCTGCGCACGCGATCCAGCCCCAGCTCGATCGTGTGCGGGTTGACGTGCTGCTGATAGTCGAGCCACTGGGCAAGCGTGCGTGACATGGAACCGGGCGACCTCGCAAGACAGAAAACGCAAAGCTTACGCGATCCCCGTGATGCATCCGGTGAATGTCACAGTGGCACCTTGCGCAGGCGCAACGCGTTGGACACCACCGACACCGAGCTGAGGCTCATCGCCAGCGCCGCGATCATCGGCGAGAGCACGATGCCAAACGCCGGATACAGCACGCCGGCCGCGAGCGGCACGCCGATGCCGTTGTAGATGAAGGCAAAGAACAGGTTCTGGTGGATGTTGCCCACGGTGGCCTGCGACAGTTTGCGTGCGCGCAGGATCGCGCCAAGGTCGCCCTTGACCAGCGTCACCTGGGCGCTTTCCATCGCCACGTCGCTGCCGTTGCCCATGGCAATGCCGACCTCGGCCGCAGCCAGCGCCGGCGCATCGTTGATGCCGTCGCCGGCCATCGCCACGTGCGCGCCTTGTGCCTTGAGCGCCTGCACCACCGCCGCCTTGTCGGTCGGCGACACCTCGGCGCGCACGTCGTCGATGCCGAGCTGCGCGGCGACCGCATGCGCGGTGGTCGCGTTGTCGCCGGTGAGCATCACCAGATGAATGCCGGCGCGCTTGAGCGCAGCGACGGTCTGCGCTGCCTCGGACTTGACTTGGTCGGCCACCGCCAGCAACGCCACCAGCTGCCCAGCCACCGCCAAGTGCATCACCGTTGCGCCCTGCGTGCGCAACCGTTCGGCCTGCGCCGCGGCCGTCGGCGTCACGGCGACGCCTTGTTCGCCCATCAGCTTCGCATTGCCGAGTGCCACGGCCTCGCCGTCGACGCTGGCGGTCACGCCGCGACCGGTCAATGCGCGGAAACCGCTGGCCGGCAGCGTCGCCACGTTCTCGCTCGTGGCCGCCGTCACGATGGCATGCGCCAGCGGGTGCTCGCTCGGGCGCTCGATCGCGGCTGCCAGCGCCAGCACGCGCGCACGCGCCAAGGTACCGGTCACGACCACTTCCGTCAGCGCCGGCTTGCCGCGGGTCAAGGTGCCAGTCTTGTCCACTACCAGGGTGTCGATGTTGCGCAAGGCTTCGATCGCACCGGCATCCTTGAACAGCACCCCGTGCTGCGCGCCGCGCCCACTGGCCACCATGATCGAGATCGGGGTGGCGAGCCCAAGCGCACACGGGCAGGCAATGATCAGCACCGATACGGCCGCGATCAACGCGTGCGCCAGTTGCGGGGCCGGCCCCACCAGCGCCCATGCCGCAAACGCGATGACGGCCACCGTAACCACCGCCGGCACGAACCATGCCGCCACCCGGTCGGCAACACGCTGCAACGGCGCGCGGCTGCGCTGTGCCTGCGCCACCAGGCCCACGATCTGCGCCAGCAAGGTGGCGGCGCCGACTTTTTCCGCCCGCATCACCAGGCTGCCGTCGCGGTTGACCGTGCCGCCGGCCAGCTTGTCGCCAACCTGCTTGGTCACCGGCATCGGCTCGCCGGTGAGCATCGCCTCGTCGACGTGGCTCTCACCCGCGACCACCACGCCATCCACCGGCACCTTCTCGCCAGGGCGCACGCGCAGCAGATCCCCCACCACGACCGCGTCCAGCGCCACATCTGCCTCGCTACCGTCAGCGGCCATGCGCCGCGCGGTTTTGGGTGCCAGGCCCAGCAATGCCTGCAACGCGGCGCCGGTACGCCGACGTGCACGCAGCTCGAGAAAATCGCCGAGTGCAACCAGGGTGACGATCACCGCCGCCGATTCGAAATAGACGTCCACCCGTCCATGCGCATTGCGGAAGCCGGGCGGAAACACGCCGGGAAACAGGAACGCCACTGCGCTGTACGTCCAGGCCACACCGGTGCCCAGCGCGATCAGCGTGTACATGTTCGGCGACCATGGCCTGAGCGAGCGCCAGCCGCGCGCAAAGAACGGCGCTCCGCCCCACAGCACCACCACCGTCGCCAGCAGGGCTTCCACCCAGCCGGCAGCACCGGCCCACGCGGCTGGCCCATGCCAACCGAACAGGTGTGGGCCCATCGCGATCACGAACACCGGTACGGTCAGCGCAACCAGCGTCGCCAGCCGCCACGCCATGGCACGCAACTCGCCGCCGTCATCGGCGTCCGCGCTGGGCAGCATCGGCTCCAGCGCCATGCCGCATTTCGGGCACAGCCCGGGGCCGACCTGCTGCACCTCCGGGTGCATCGGGCAGGTGTAAATCGTGCCGACGGGTGCCGCGGGCACCGATGCCTGCGGCGCGAGATACGCCGCGGGATCGGCACTGAATTTTTCACGGCAATGCGCACTGCAGAAGTGATACGTCTGCCCGGCATGCTGGGCGTGATGCGGCGTGGTGGCAGGATCGACCTGCATGCCGCATACCGGGTCGGTCGCGCCGGCGGCGTGCGCGTGCTCATGAACGTGGTCGCGATGCGGCGCCACCATGGGCAACGGCAGCACTTTCGCCGCACATGCCGACACCGCGGGCGTGCCGTAGCGATCCGGCGCGGCGTCGAATTTCGCCTTGCAGCCGGCACCGCAGAAATGGAACGTCTCGCCGCCGTGTTCGGAGCGGTGCTTCGTAGTCGCCGGATCGACCTGCATGCCGCAAACGGGGTCGCGCGTACTCATGCCCGTGTCTCCTCGCCAGTCAGCGAACGCAGGATCGGACATTGCTCGGGCGTGCCGTGCCCGGGGCACGAGGCCACCAGTTCGGCCAGCGCATCGCGCACGCGGGTCAGCTCGGCGATGCGCTCGGTGATGGCATCCAGCCGCTTGCGTGCGCGCTGCTTCACCGCCTTCACGCCATGCTGGCGGTCAGCCGACAGCGCCAAGAGTTCGCGGATTTCCTCCAGCGTGAAACCCAGCTCCTTGGCGCGGCGGATGAAGCGCAACTGCAGCACCGCCGCCTCGCCGTAACTGCGGTAGCCGGACGCCCGCCGCAGCGGCTCGGGCAGCAGCCCTTCGCGCTCGTAATAGCGGATGGTGTCGATGGCCACGCCGACGCGACGGGCGACGGAACCGATGGTGAGCGAGCTGGCGGTTGGCATGTTCATGGCGCAAGTCTAGAGCCTGGATCAAGGTCCAGAGTCAAGCACCGTGCTTGCAGGCAACATAGGGTTTTCGATCAGTGCGTGCTGGCGGCCGGTGCCGGCATGTCGGGCATGGCTGGGGTCGCATCCTGGTGGTCGCCGTCTTCGACCTCGGCAGCATGAGCGGTGAGCTGGTGATAGCGTTCCGCACTCATCTTTGGCTGCTGTTGCAGGTACGCCACCATCGCCCAGATCTTCTGGTCGTCGTGGGTTTTGCCCCACGCCGGCATGGCGCTCATCTTGATCCCGTGCTTGATGATCCAGAACGCCTCAGCCGGGTCGGGCGCAAACTTGGTCAGTTTCGGCGGTTGCGGGTACAGGCCGGCACGCGTCTCGCTGTCGGTCATGCCCGGTGCGAGATGGCACTGGGTGCACATCTCCGAATAATGCGCCGCGCCTTCGGTGACCAGCGTCGGGTCATCCAGTTGCGGCACCTTGATGCCCGCCAGGCGGGTGTCGATCGAACGCTCGCGCAGCACGCCGATCAAGCGTGCGGTGACCTTCCAGTGCGGTGCGTCGGCACCGATGTCGTAACTGCCCGACCACCACCAACCGGCGAGCACCGCCAGCGCCAACACCACGACCGCCACCAGCTTGCCCAAGCATCGCATCGTCATCTCCCCGCGCCACACCAAGAGTTCACGCTACGCCGGCACGCGGTACGTACACGTCAAGGCGTTGCCACGCCGGGTGCTACGGCCTCGGGTTTGGGCGGCCGCACGTCCGGCAGGAATATCGCCAGCATGCCCAGCAGCGGCAGGAACGCGCACACTTGGTACACGAACACGATGCCGTAATGCTCGGCCACCAGCCCGAGCACGCCGGCACCAAGGCCGCCAAGGCCAAAGCTGAAACCGTAGAACAGCCCCGACACCATGCCAATGCGGTGCGCAAGCATGTCCTGCGCATAGACGATGATGGCCGGGAACGCCGAAGCCAGCACCAGCCCGATCACGATGCTGAGCCCGATCGTGGCGTGCAGCCCCACGTGCGGCAGCATCAGCGTGAACGGCGCGCAACCCAGGATCGACAGCCAGATCACCCGGCGCCGCCCGACGCGGTCGCCCAGCGGCCCGCCGATCAGGGTACCGGCGGCCACCGCAAACAGGAACACGGCCAACAGGTTCGCGGCGGCATGCGCACTCACGCCGAACTGGTGCATCACGTAAAACGTGTAGTAGCTGCTGATGCTGGCGAGATAGAAAAACTTGGAGATCATCAGCACCAGCAGGATGCCGATGGTGCGGCGTACCAGCGGTGCCGGGTAGCGCGGCAGTACCGCCGCCCGCGCCTTTACCGGGCGCTGTTCGAGGTGGTGCCGATACCAGCGGCTTACCTGCAACAGGATCACCATGCCGAGCAGCGCCATCAGCGCAAACCACGCCGCATGCGGACGTCCG
The DNA here is from genome assembly GCA_004298045.1 of Rhodanobacter sp. Lineage (GTDB taxonomy): Bacteria > Pseudomonadota > Gammaproteobacteria > Xanthomonadales > Rhodanobacteraceae > Rhodanobacter_A. Next base: position 149,426 of record SCRM01000016.1, read on the forward strand.
CCATCGGTGTGGCGCAACACCAGAAACGCCGCGAGCAGTGGCCCCAGCGCCTGCCCGGTGTTGCCGCCAATCTGGAACAGCGACTGCGCCAGGCCATACTGGCCACCCGATGCCAGCCGCGCCACGCGCGAGGATTCCGGGTGGAAGGTGGACGAACCGCAGCCGATCAGCGCCACCGCCACCAGCACCAGCGGGTAGCTCGGCGCCACCGAAAGCAGCAGCAGGCCGCACATGGTGAACGCCATGCCGATCGGCAAAATCAGCGGAAACGGGTGTTTGTCGGTCACCGTGCCCACCACCGGCTGCAACATCGATGCGGTGAGCTGGAAAGTCAGCGTGATGGCGCCGATCTGGAAAAACGTAAGGTCGAACTCGCCCTTGAGCAGCGGGTACAGCGCCAGGATCACCGACTGCATGATGTCGTTGAGCATGTGCGCCGAGCTGACCCCGGCCACCACGCGGAAATCGCGCGAACGATGCCTGCCGGGCGCGGCAACCACGGCGCCGCCACTCGCCGCGGTGCCGGATGAAACCTGATCCATGAATCGACCGCTCTGAAAAACGCCGGTACGCGCCGGCAAACGCGTCATTGTCGCAGCAAGCGACGCAGGGGCGCCAACGGGCAAGAACCGGGATGATGAATACGGAATTGGGGATTCGGCAGCGTGGGTGGGCGCCGCAACAACGTACGGGCGTTGCCGCCAACGCCATTGCCCATCACCTGCCATCCTCCACCGCCACGAACCCGCCGGTCTGGCGTTGCCACAGGCGCGCGTAGAGCCCGCCCTGCGCCACCAGTTCGGCGTGGGTGCCGGCTTCGACGATGCGCCCCTGGTCGAGCACCACGAGACGATCCATGCGCGCGATGGTGGACAGCCGATGCGCGATGGCGATGACGGTCTTGCCGTGCATCAGCGCATCGAGGCTTTCCTGGATCGCGGCTTCGACTTCGGAATCCAGTGCGCTGGTGGCTTCGTCCAGCACCAGGATCGGCGCGTCCTTCAAAAACACCCGTGCGATGGCAATGCGCTGGCGCTGGCCGCCGGAGAGCTTCACCCCGCGCTCGCCCACCAGCGAGTCGAAACCGGTGTGGCCCTGGTTGTCGCTCAAGCCCGGGATGAAACTATCGGCGCGCGCCTTGCGCACCGCGTCCATGATCTGCGCGTCGCTGGCGTCGGGACGCCCGTAGAGGATGTTGTCGCGGATGGAACGATGCAGCAGCGAGGTGTCCTGGGTGACCACGCCGATCTGCGCGCGCAGGGTTTCCTGCGCCACCTGGGAAACATCCTGCCCATCGATCGCGATGCGGCCCGATTCGAGGTCGTACAGGCGCAGCAGCAAATTCATCAACGTGGTCTTGCCGGCGCCGGAGGGGCCGACAACGCCGATCTTTTCGCCGCCGCGCACGCTGAGGCTCAAATCGTCGATGACGCGACCGTGGTGGCCGTAATGGAACCGCACGTGCTCGAAGCTCACCGCACCGCGGCTGACCGCCAGTGGCCTGGCCTGCACGCCATCCTGCACCGCGCGCGGCTGGGCGATGGTGGTGATGCCATCCTGCACGGTGCCAACGTCCTCGAAGATGCCGTTGACCACCCACATGATCCAGCCGGACATGTTGCTGATGCGGATGGCCAACCCGGTGGACAGCGCAATCGCGCCCACGCTGACCTTGCCCTGGCTCCACAGCAGCAACGCCAGCCCGGATGTGCCGGCGATCAGGAGGCCGTTCATCGCGGTGATGCTGGCGTCGAGCGCGGTGGTGACGCGCGTCATGCGCGCGATCTTGCGCGTCTGCTCGGCCATCGCGTCGGCCACGTAGTTCTCCTCGCGCCGGCCGTGGGCGAACAGCTTGAGCGTCAGCATGTTGCTGTAGCCGTCCACCACGCGCCCCATCAGCTTGGAGCCCGCCGCCGAGGCATGCCACGAGCGCTGCTTGAGGTGCGGGATGAAGATCGCCAGCGAGGCGATGTAGAGCACCACCCAGCCGAGCAGCGGCAGCGCCAGGCGCAGATCCTCATGCGCGAACAGCGCCACCGCACTGCCGACGTAGACCGTCACGTACCACAGCGCGTCCACGATCTGCACCGCCGACTGCCGCAGCGCGGTGCCGGTCTGCATGATGCGGTTGGCGATGCGGCCGGCGTAGTCGTTCTGGAAAAATGCCAGGCTCTGGCGAATCACGTAGCGATGGTTCTGCCAGCGGATGCGGTTGGTGAGGTTGGGCACGATCGCCTGGTTCACCAAGAGGTCGTGCAGCGCATTGAAGAACGGTCGCGCGATGACGACGACGAAGGCCATGAACGCCAGCTCATGCCCGTGGCGGCTGAAAAACCCCGGCCGTGGCATCTCCTTCGCCAGATCGACCACGCGGCCGATGAAACCGAACAGCGCGACCTCGATGCCGGCCACGAAGAACCCGACGAACACAGTGGCGGCAAAGATCGGCCACACCTGACGCAGATAGTGAAAATAAAAGCGCCCGACGGAGGCCGGCGGCATGCCCTCGCCCGGCTCCTTGAACGCGTCGATCAGCGATTCAAACCAGCGGAAGATCACGGCATCACTTGGCAACGACAGGGCATATCAGCCTGCGGCGCGCGCCGGTGCAACGCAAGGGCCGAACGGCATGCGCCCCGGAAGCTGGTGCGACGGTGATGGTCCGTCGGGCGATGAGGCCAGCCTGGCCTCTCACCCCAGCGGGGAGAGCAAGCCGACCGACTTCGGCCGCCCGCGTTCCTATGGCGCGATCTTGCGCTTGAGCGCCTGCGCCATCGGTGCCGGCAAATTCGGCAGCGAGCGCAGCAGCCATGGCAGCAACCGCCGCTTGGTGCGGCCCAGCGCCTCGGGCACGCGGGCATCGATCAGGTGCGGGCCGGGCGTGGCGAGCGCGCGTTCGAACACGGTGCAGAACGCTTCGGCCCGATCGACGCGCGTGGCCGCCACGCCCATGCCCTGCGCCAGCGCGGCAAAATCGAGCGGCGCATCGCCCAGTTCGAGCTGGTGGCGCGCCTTGGGACCGGGGGCGGTCGAGCCGACGCGCTCCAGCTCCACGTTGAGCACGGAATACGCGGCGTTGTTGAACACGACGGCGATCACGTGCAGGTGCTCGCGCGCCATCGTCCACAACGCCTGGATGGTGTACATCGCGGCGCCATCGCCCACCAGCGCAATCACCGGGCGCTGCGGACACGCCACCGCGGCACCCACTGCATTGGGCAAGCCCTGCCCGATCGCGCCGCCGGTAAGCGTGAGGAGGTCGTGGCGCGGCGCGCCTTGGGTCATCACGCCCAGCATCAGGCCCGAGGTGATCGCCTCGTCCACGACAATCGCGCGCTCGGGCAGTAGGTGCCCCACTGCCTTGCACACCTTGGGCGCAGTGAGCCGCCCGCGCGGACGGCTTGGGCGCGATGGTGGCTGCACGGCCGGCTCGACGCCTGCCGCATCCAGCTCGGCAACGAGCTTCGCCAGGCTTGCCGCGGCGTCTTCGACCGGCGTCGCCAGCGTGTGCACCGTGCAGCCCGCGGGCACCAGGTCGCTGGCCTTGCCGGGGTAGGCAAAAAACGCCACCGGCGATTTCGCATCCACCAGTACGAGGTGCTTGTAGGGCGCAAGCTGCACGCCAGCCATCTCGGCCAGATACGCAATGCGCTCCACCGCCGGCAGCCCGGCGCCGCGTTCGAGCCGGGTGGGAAACACCTCGGCAAACAGCTTCACGCCGCAACGCGCCGCCAGCCGGGCCGCATCGCGCAGCGGCGCTTCGCGCAAAGCCTGCCCGCCAAGCAGCAACGCCACCGGTTCACCGCCGCGCAGAAGCGTAGCGACGCGCGCCACCACGGCGTCCTCCGCCACCGGCGCCAGTTGCGCAGCCGGCATCGGGCACGGCTGCGCACCTTCGCTCCACGACACGTCGGCCGGCAGGATCAGCGTGGCCACCTGCCCCGGCAAACCGCGCGCCGCCGTCACCTCATCGACCACGTCGCGGCACAGGGTGGCAGTGCTTTGCGCGGTGCGCACAAAACCGGGCGAGACGTTGCGCGCCACGGTTTCGATATCCGACTGGAGCTGCGCGTCGTACTTGACGTGGAACGTGGCGTGGTCGCCCACGATGTTCACCACCGGCACGTGTCCCTTGCGCGCGTTGTGCAGGTTCGCCAGGCCATTGCCCAGGCCGCAGCCCAGATGCAGCAGCGTCGCCGCCGGCTTGCCGGCCATGCGCGCATAGCCATCCGCCGCGCCGGTCGCCACGCCCTCGAACAACGCCAGTACCGCACGCAGGCGCGGCTCGGCATCGAGCGCCGCGACAAAGTGCATTTCGCTGGTGCCGGGGTTGGTGAAACACACCTCGACGCCCGCATCGGCGAGCGTGTGGATCAACGCGGTGGCACCGTTCATGGCAACTTCCAAGGCAAGGTAGACAACGGATTCATGGTGCGCCTTCGAGCTGCGCGCGGCCGATGTCGGCGACGCGGGTGACACCGGTCAGCATCATCGCCAGCGTGAACTCGCGCTGCCAATGCGTGAGCCACTGGCGCACGCCGGCCTCGCCTTGGGCGGCCAGCGCCCACACCCACGGGCGCCCGACCAGCACGCCATGCGCGCCGAGAGCGAGTGCGCGAAACACGTCGGTGCCGCTGCGCACACCACCGTCGACCAGCACCTCCAAACGATTGCCAACGGCAGCGGCAATCGCCGGCAGCACGGCCAGCGTGGCCGGTGCACCTTCGAGCTGGCGTCCGCCGTGGTTGGAAACGACAATGCCATCGGCATCCACTACGACGGCCTGGCGTGCGTCCTCCACCGACAGGATGCCCTTGAGCAGCAGCCGCCCACGCCATTGCGTGCGCAGCCAGTCGATGTCGCGCCAGGTCACGGTGGGATCGAACTGCGCATCCACCCACGCCTTGAACGCATTCGGATCGCGGGCGCCCGGCACCTGCCCGGCGAGGTTGCCAAAGCCGAGCGGCTTGCCGCCAAGCGCGACGCGCCACACCCAGCCGGGGCGCGCTGCAAGCTGCAACGCCTTGATCAGCGCCGGACGCGCGCCGCGCGCATCGAGGCCGTGGCGCACGTCACGCCAGCGCACGCCGGTGCGCGGCAGATCCACGGTGAACACCAGCGTGCGCGTGCCGGCCGCCCATGCCGCATCCAGCAGCGCACGCACCGCGCCACGATCGCGCAGCATGTAGAGCTGGAACCACGCCGGCACGCCGGCTGCGGCATTGACTTCGGCCAGCGGGCAAATGCCGACGGTGGACAACGTGAATGGCACGCCGAAGGCGGCAGCGGCGCGCGCCGCCAGCGCCTCGCCGCGCGGTGCCGCCAGGCCGGCCAGGCCCACCGGTGCCAGCGCCAGCGGCATCGCGCAGGGTTGCCCGCCGAGCGTGGCCTGCGTGCTGACGGCGGCGACATCGACCAGCACGCGCTGGTGCAACGCGACGTGGGCAAACACCGCCACGTTCGCGGCCAGCGTGTATTCGTCACCGGCACCGCCGTCGAAATAATCGAACAGGAAACGCGGCAACCGGCGACGCGCGCAGGCGCGCCAATCGTCGGTGGTTGCCGCATAGCCGAGCCAGGTCATGGTTTGGCCCCGCACGTTGCGGCTTTCCATCGCCACATGCCATGTCGGCGGCAGGCGGTTCGGGCGTGCACGGCACTACCCTGCCCGCTTCAGCAGGAACGCCAGCAGCTTCTCGGCGCGGCCGCGATACGGCGGCATCAGCAGGTTGAGCGCCCGCCACGGCCCCTGACGAAACACCGGACGCAGCTTGGAAAAGGTGAGGAAACCTTCCTTGCCGTGGTAGTGGCCCATGCCGCTGTGGCCGACGCCGCCGAACGGCAGCGCCGGCGTGCCGATGTGCAGCATGCCGTCGTTGACGGTGACGCCGCCGGAAATCGTGTGCTCCAGGTACCAGCGTTCGAGCGCGCGGTCGCGGGTGTAGAGGTACATCGCCAGCGGGCTGTAGCGCGCGCCGATGTAGGCCACCACTTCGTCGCGATTGCGGTAGGTGCGCACCGGCAGCAGCGGACCGAAGATTTCGCTGCGCATGATCAGCATGTCGTCGTCGACGTCGAGCACCAGCATGGGCGACAGGATGCGTCGCGCGGCATTGCCCGGCTGGTCCGGCAACAGCGGCACCAGGCGCGCACCGCGCGCCCTGGCGTCCTCCAGCAGCAACTGCAGGCGGTCGTACTGGCGCTGGTCGATGATCGCGCTGTAGTCGCCGTTTTCGAGGTTGGGGTAATAGCTGGCCGCCACCGCGCGCGCATGGTCGACGAAGGCATCGACGCTGCCCTCCGGCAGCAGCAGGTAATCGACCGACGTGCACACCTGCCCGGCGTTGAGCAGCTTGGTCCACACGATGCGCCGCGCGGCCTCGCGCAGCGGGTAATCCGGCGCCACGATGCATGGCGACTTGCCGCCCAGCTCCAGCGTGACCGGCGTGAGGTTGGCCGCGCAGTTCGCCATCACCGCGCGCCCGGTCGCCGGCGAGCCGGTGAAGAACAGATGGTCGAACGGCAACTGGGTGAACTGCGGCCCGCGGCCACCGCCGTCCTCGAACAGCGCCAGCTTGTCGGCGGCGAAGTACTGCGGAATGAGGTCCTTGAGCAGCAGCGCCAGCGCGTTGGAGTTTTCCGACATCTTGATCATCACGCGGTTGCCGGCCGCCAGCGCGCAGATCAGCGGCTGGAACGCCATCGCGATCGGAAAATTCCACGGCACCACGATGCCCACCACGCCGACCGGCTGCGGGAACACCCACGCCTTGGCCAGCGGGTACTGGGTGATGTCGAGATGGCGCCGCTGCGGCCGCATCCAGCGCTTGACGCGGCGGATCGCGTCCTTGGCCGCGTCCTGGCATTGCAGGAGTTCGGTCATGCGCGTCTCGAAACGGCTGCGTATGCCGTAGTCGCGGTTGACCGCATCGATCAGCGCGTCGTGGTTTTCCGCCAACAGGCGGTGCAGCGCGTGCAGGTCGGCGCGGCGTGCGGCCAGGCTCGGCTGGCGGTCACGCGCGGCGGCGGCGCGCTGCGCGAGAAAAGCGGTGCGGAATTCGGCCGGAATCGTCTCCGCCGGCGCCGCGGGAAACATGCTGGGTTGATTCATGGCTGGGCCACCTGGGTGATGCCGCGGACGAGGTCAGCGCACTTCTCGGCGATCATGAACGTGGGCGCGTTGGTGTTGCCGCCGGTGATGGTCGGCATGATGGAGGCGTCGGCCACGCGCAGCCCATCGATGCCGTGCACTTTGAGGCCGGCGTCCACCACCGCGCCGGAATCGCCCGCCGGCCCCATGCGACAGGTGCCGACCGGGTGGTATTCGGTATCCGCCGAGTCGCGCAGCACGCGCGCGATGCCGTCCGGGTCGTCGGCGCGGATCGGCGTCAGCATCGCGCCGCGCCACGGCGCCAGCGGCGCCGCGTCCATGATCGGCAGCGCGCGTTGCACGCCGCGCACCAGTTGCGGCAGGTCGCCCGGATGACTGAAATAGCGCGGGTCGATCAGCGGCGCGACGCGCGCATCGCTGCTGGCCAGCCGCACCTGGCCACGGCTGCGCGGGCGCAGCAGGGTCACGTGCAGGCCGACGCCATGGCCCCAGTGCAGCTTGCGGTTGTGGTCGTCGACGATGGCGGAGAGGAACTCCAGTTCGATATCGGGTATCGCCTGCGTCGCATCGCTGCGCAAAAAACCCACGGCTTCGGCGACGTTGCTGGTGATGCAGCCGCGCCGCTCGCGCCGCCATTGGCGGATGCCGCGCCAGATCGCCAGCGCGCCGCCGGGCGACATGCCGAAACCGGCATCCGGCCGCCGCGCACGCCAGTTGAGGCTGGCGGTGATGTGGTCCTGCAGGTTCTGGCCGACGCCGGGCAAGTCCTGCACCACGTCGATGCCATGCTCGCGCAGCGCCGCCGCCGGGCCGATGCCGGAACACATGAGGAGTTGTGGTGAACCATAGGCGCCAGCGCACAGGATCACCTCGCGGCGCGCCGCAAGCACCGCCGGCTGGCCGTCGCGTACCACGTGGATCCCGGTGACACGTCGGCCGTCGAAGGCCAGCCGCAGAGTCGCCGTATTGCTGAAGATCGCGAGATTTCGGCGGCTGCGAATCGGCTCGAGGTATGCACGCGCCGCGCTGCAGCGCTCGCCGCCGCGCATCGTCACCTGCGCCGGCGAGGAGCCTTCCTGCTGCTCGCCGTTGTAGTCGGGCGTGCGCGGCAAACCCGCCGCGGCGCAGGCTTCGACAAACGCGGCGGTACTCGGAAACGGGCTGCGCAACCAGCTCACGCCGAGCGGGCCGCCCTGGCCGTGCCAGGCGTTCGCGCCGAAGCATTCGCTGTCTTCGGTGCGCTTGAAATACGGCAGCACGCTGGCGTAATCCCAGCCGGGGTTGCCGGCTGCGGCCCAGCCGTCGTAGTCGCTGCGATGGCCGCGGCAATAGATCATCGCGTTGATCGCACTGCTGCCGCCCAGCACCCTGCCGCGCGGCTGGAAACCGCGGCGGCCATCCAGCCCCGCCTGCGGCACGGTCTGGTAGCGCAGCACGTGCTTGCCGATTTTCGCCGCCAAGGCAAAACCCATCGGCGCGCGGATCAGGACGCTCTTGTCCTCGCCGCCGGCCTCGACCAGCGCCACGCTCACGCCGGCGTCTTCGCTCAGCCGCGCGGCCACCGCGCAGCCGGCCGAACCGGCGCCCACCACGATGTAGTCGAACCCGTCCATTGCCATCAGCCCCCCTGGTTGATCGCGCGCGCCGCTGCGCGTGCCGTGAGTATGCAGCCTGGCAGGAACGTGCCCTCCAGCGAGCGCTTGCCGCTCGCGCCGCCACCGCCGAAGCCCGCCGCCTCGCCCACCGCGTACAGGCCGGGGATTGGCGCATCTGCCGCATCCAGCACCCGGCTGGACAAATCGGTGCGCAGCCCGCCGAGACTCTTGCGCGTGATGAGCCGGGTGCGGATGGCGATGAACGGCCCCGTGCCGCGTCGGGTGAGGGGTGCCGGCTTGCAGGTGCGCAGGCGATCCGGCCCCCATTGCCGCGCGTGCCGGATCTGGCGCAGTTGCACGTCGTTTTCCAGGCTGGCGCCGCGCGCGAAATTGGCATCGAACGCGGCGACGGTTTGCGTCAGCACGGCGGCATCGACATCGCGCGTGGCGGTCAGTGCATTCATCTTTGCCGCCAGCCCGGCGAGCGTGTCATCGACGAGGAAATCGGCACTCTCGCGCTGCATCTGCCGCAGCAGGCGCGGGTTGCCGAACAGCGTCTCGGCCAGGAAACGCAGGAATTGCCGGTCGCGGATGCGCGCGTTGTGCTCGGCACCGGAGATCGCAAACTCCCTGAGCGCGATGCGCCGGTTCATCAGTTGCCACGTCCACGGCTGTGCCTGCGCCGCAACGCGCTGGCACAACCAGTGGGTGTCGAAGCCGGTCACCAGCGGTTCGGGGCCGATGCGGCGGCCCTGGTGATCGAGCCACAACGCGGATTTCGCCGGAATCAGCGACAGCCCGTGGCCCGGGAACTGCGGCTGCGGGTGGGCGATGCCGGCAGCGTAGTTCCACATCTCGCCGACGTGGGTGAGCTGGCCACCCAACCGGTCGGCCACGAGGTGCGCGAGCGCGCCGTCGGCGAGCGGGTTGGCGCCGTTCAACATCTCGCGCGGGCATGGCCGATCATGCGGCCAGTTGCGCCGCGCCTCGGCATGGCTGCCGTTCAAGCCACCGCTGGCGACCACCACCACCGGCGCGTCGACGCGCGACTCCGCACCGCTGGCCTCATCCACCACCTGCACGCCGGACACCCGCCCCGCGGCGCGTTCGATGCCGACCACGCGGTGCCGATGCAACGTCGTCAACCGCCCGCCATCCGCCGCCCGCAGCGCGTCGATCAGGCGCCGCGTGAGCGCGAGCGAGGTGCCCCAAAGCACGTGGTAGCGCGGCAGCGAGTTGCCCTCACCAACGCGCCCGCGCTCGACCCAGTTGACCGCCGGCAGAAAGCGCAGGCCCATGCCGCTAAGCCAGTCGTACACCTCGGCCCGCGAGCGCTCCACGTAATGTGCAGCCCACGCACGCGGCCAGGCGTCATCCGGCGCCAGCTCGGCAAAACGCAGCCAGTCCGCCAAGGCGCGCTCCGGCGTGTCGGGGATCTTCATGCGCGCCTGTTGCGGCGTGCCGACCAGCGCCATGCCACCGAACGCCCAGCGCGCCAGGCCGCCGAAGCGCTCCGGCGTGTCGCGGTCGACGATCAGCACGCGCCTGCCAGCGCGCAGCGCCTCCAGCGCCACCACGATGCCGGCGATGCCGCCGCCGGCCACCAACAGGTCTGTCTGGGTTGTCGCCATGTCCCCTCCGCATGCCACCAGCCATTGATAGCGCCTTATCATCGCCATGCGATTGACTTTGCAGGCCAACGATCTTGACCACGCCAGCCACGGTGTCGATGAGCTGGGCGAACACCGTGCTCGCCGCGGCCGAGCGCATGGGCGTGACGCGCGCCAAACTGCTGGCACAAGCCGGCATCGACCGTGGCGAGCTGGCGTGCGCGCGCTGGCCGGTGGATCACATCACCCGGCTATGGCACGCGGCGGTGGCCGCCACCGGCGACGCCGGCTTTGGGCTCAAGGCCGGCAGCAGCGTCGGCCCGGCCAACTTCAACGTGGTGAGTGGCCTCGTGCAATCGGCGCCCACCCTGCGGGCAGCGTTGGCGTTGGTGCCGAAATTCCAGCGCCTCATCAGCGACGGCGGCCGCGTGCAGTTCATTGCCGGCGTGCAGGCCGGCTGGATGATCTACCACCCGCGCCAAGGGCAGCTTGCTTTCAGCCCGCAGCAGATCGAAGCGGTGCTGGCCGCCAGTGTGTGCCTGATGCGCTGGGTCAGCGGCAACGATTTCCGACCGCTGCGCGTGCAGTTGAGCCACGCGCGCCTCGGCGCGCTCGCCGGTTATCGCGCGGCGTTTGGTTGTGCGGTGGATTTCGAGCAGGCCTTCAGCGGCGTGCTGTTGGCCAACGCCGTGCTGGATGCGCCACTGCCGCGGGCCGACGCCCGGCTGGCGCGGCTGCATCGCCAGGAGGCGCAGGCGCAGCTTGCCGCCCTGGCCGCGCCGGAGGATCTGGTGACCACGCTGCAAACCTGGATCACGGTGCACCTGCAAGGCGACACCGCCACGCGCCCGCATGCCGCCGCCGCCCTGGGGCTCAGCGAACGCACGTTGGCGCGCCGTCTGCACGCCAAACACACCAGCTTTGCGGCCCTGTACGACGCGGCTCGGCGCGATGCCGCCCTGGCGGCGGTGGCGGCCGGCGACCAGCCGTTGGCCGACATTGCGCTGGCACTGGGTTTTGCCGAACCCAGTCCGTTCTGGCGCGCGTTCAAGCGTTGGACCGGCAGCCCGCCGGAGCGTTGGCAACGGCACGCCTCCCATCAGCCTCCACCGCCGCACACCGGCCGCCGCGGCTGAACGTCAGCGCACGCGAGGGCATCTGCGCGATTGACCCTCCGCAAGCGCGCTTCGATCATGCACAACATGTCCATCGTCTCCCGCCTGCGCGCGCGCGCCGCGCCGCTGCCCGCGTTGTTGCTCATGCTGCTGCTTGGCCTGCCAGCTCCGGCCGCGCTGGCGCGCGTTGATGCCGCCGCCAATGCGCCCGCTCCCACCCCCACGCAAACCCTGCGCCAGCTCGACACGCAACTCGATGGCGTCAAGGCCGCGCTGCAAGCCGCGCCCAAGCACCCGCTCGACAAAGCCGCGCTGGCCGACCTGCGCACGCAAGCGTTGCAAGTACAGGATGCAGCGCGTCAGCTGGCCACCGATCTCGCCCCGCAGATGGCCGCGCTCGACGCCCAGCTCGCCGTGCTCGGTCCGCCGCCGGCCAGTGGTGGTGCACCGGAGACCGCCGCGGTCGCCGCCCAGCGCCGCCAGTTGAACCACCAGCAGGCCGATCTGAACGCGCAGATCGTGCGCGCCAAATCGCTGAACCTCGATGCGCTGCAGGTGGTGGCGCAGATCACCGGCCTGCGTAACGACCAGTTCCAGGAACAGCTCGCCACACGCACCAACACCCCGCTCGCGAGCGCGTTCTGGCATGACCAACGGCAGGCCCTGCCCAACGACCTGGCCCGCCTGCAGCGCCTCGGCGGCCGCTGGAGCGATGCCTGGCAGGCCGCATGGCAACCGCCCAATCGGCGCCCGCTGATCCTGTGCCTGGTTGCCGCCGTACTGCTGCTGCTCGGTGGTCGCTGGACACTGGCGCAGGTATGGCACCGCGTAGTGTTGCGCGTGCTGCCCGATGGCCATTTGCGCCGCAGCGCCACGGTGCTGGCGATGGCGCTGATCACCACGCTGGTGCTCGGCCTGGTCGCGCAGCTCGTGCACCAGGCGGTGAACTGGGGCGATGCGCTCGATGACGACCTGGATGCGATGGCCCGCAGCGCGGTGCACGCCATCAGCTTTGCCGCGCTGATGGCCGGACTCGGCAGCGCCATGCTGGCAGCCAGGCATCCCTCATGGCGTCTGCTGCCGTTGGCCGACGACGTCGCCCGCCGGCTGCACCGCTACCCGTGGTATCTCGGCGGCGCAGCGTTCCTGGTCGGCATCACCGAGCGCATCGTGCGCAGCATCGGCTCCAGCCTGCCGGCCACGGTGCTGCTGCATGCCCTGCTGGCGCTGCTCGTCAGCGCGCTGATTGGCAGCGTGCTGTTGCGCGTGCGCCACGCGCGCCGCCAGCGCGAGGCGCAAGGCGGAAACGAAGTGCGGCGGTCGCTGTGGGTCGGCGCCGCCAGCGCTGCCGCCGCGCTGGGCGTCGTCACCTGCTGGCTGGCGGTATTTACCGGTTTCATCGCGCTGGCGTTTTTCATCGCGGTGCAAATGCTGTGGACCGGGCTGATCGCCGCCAGCCTGTACCTGCTGACCGAGTTGGCGCGCGACGCGTTCGATGCGCTGCTGTCGCCGCACGGGCGCAGCGGCCAGCGGCTGCAGGCGGGCTTCGATCTCGACCCGCAGGCCTTGACGCGAACGGCGTTGGTGCTCACCGGCATCGCCCGCGTGCTGCTGGCATTGGCCGCGCTGGCGCTGGTGCTGGCGCCGTTCGACGCCAACCCCGGCGAGCTGGTGCAACGCACGCTGCAACGCTTCAGCGGACTGAAACTCGGCCAGTTGACGATCGAGCCGGCCACTGTGCTGAGCGCCATCGCGGTGTTCGTGATCGGCCTCATGCTGCTGCGCCTGTTCAAGCGCTGGCTGGGCGAAAGCTTGTTGCCCACCACCCACATGGACGCCGGCATGCGCGAGTCGGTGGTGACCCTGCTCGGCTACCTGGGCGGAGTGCTGGTATTCGCACTGGCGCTGGCCGCGCTCAACGTCAGCCTGCAGAGCATCGCGTGGATCGCCAGCGCGCTCTCGGTCGGCATCGGCTTCGGCCTGCAGGCCATCGTGCAGAACTTCATTTCCGGCCTGATCCTGCTGGTGGAGCGGCCGGTGAAAGTGGGCGACTGGGTCAGCCTGTCGAGCGACGTCGAAGGCGACATCCGCCGGATCAACGTGCGCGCAACGGAGATCCAGTTGTGGGACCGCTCTACCGTGATCGTGCCCAACTCCCAGCTCATCACCCAGAACGTGCGCAACGTGACGCTCGGCGGCGCGCTCGGCCGCGTGCGCTTCTCGTTGCCGCTGCCGCTGGACACCGACCCCGAGCGGGTGCGCACGATCATGCTCGACGCGCTCACGGCAAACCCGGCCACGCTGGATACCCCGGCGCCGGCAGTGCTGTTGGACAAGGTGGAAGTGAGCGCGATGAGCTTCCTCGCCGTTGCCTACGTGCGCAGCCCACGGGAAACCAGTGGCGTGCAAAGCGACATCCTGTTCGACATCCTCGCCCGCCTGCGCGCCGCTGACCTGCCGCTCAGCTCGTCACAAAGCCTGGTAGTCCGCCGGGTGGATGGCGCGCCAGCAAAGCCCGCCGCGGAGCTGCCGACACCGCCTTGAGGCGGCGGCGAAACCAACGCCGTTCGGCTTGCGGCTGGCGCACGGAGCCGCGATTTTCGCGATAGCCGTTGCGTCCGGCACACCCGATGCGCGCCGCCTTTTCCGGCGGCTCCTCGTCGGGGGTGATGCGGGTCGGAAACCCCGGGTGCCGCGCCTCTCGCAGCGCGCCAAATTCACCGCTATCATCTAACAATGATAGTGACTCGCATTTACACCCCTGCCACCCGACTGCTCGCCTTGCTGCTGCTTGCCGCAAGCTTCACCGGGGTTCCCGCCATCGCACAGGACGTGGCAACCACGGTGCCGCAAACCTGGCAGATGCTCGACTACCTCGCCACCGATTACGCTGGCGCGGTGCGGGGTGGCCAGGTCGTCAGCGCTTCCGAATACGCGGAAATGCGTGAGTTTTCGGCCACCGCTGCCCGGCGCATTGCCTCGCTCCCGGCCGGCCCGGAGACCACCGCGCTGAACCACGACGCCACCGCGCTGGTTGCCGCCGTGGATGCAAAAGCCGCACCGGAAGCCATCGCCCGCCAGGCCCATGCCCTCGCTGCCAGCCTGCTCAAGGCCTACCCGGTGCCCACCGCGCCGGAGGAAACGCCCGACCTCGCACACGGCGCGGCGCTGTACCAATCCACCTGCGCAGCCTGTCATGGCGCCACCGGCCACGGCGACGGCGCTGCCGGCAAGGCGCTCGACCCGCCACCGATCGCGTTTACCGACCAGGCCCGCGCCGACCAGCGCAGCGCCCTGTCGCTGTTCGAAGTGATCAGCCAAGGCGTCGCGGGCACGTCGATGACGAGTTACGTCAAGACGCTGTCGCGTGAAGAGCGATGGGATCTCGCCTATTACGTGGGCACGCTTGCCTACGCGAACGAACAGGCCGCCGGGGCCAAGGCGTGGCAGCACGACAATACCGCACGCGCCGAAATCGCCGACCTCAAGGAGTTGTCGCAAGCCCGCGTGGCGCAGCTGGCGCCAGCGCTGGGGGTCGATACCGCACGTGCCATCGTCGGCTACCTGCGCGGGCACCCGGACGCCGTGCAGCAGGCGCTGAGCGGCGTGCCGCTGGCGCGCGGCCGCGTGGCCGCCAGCCTCGCGGCCTATCGGGCCGGCAACAACGCCGAAGCGACGGCACTCGCGCTGTCCGCGTATCTGGATGGCATCGAGCCGGTCGAGCCGCAATTGACCGATCGTGATGCGGCGCTGCGTTCGCGCATTGAAACCGCGATGGGCGCCTACCGCACCGCGCTTGCGCGCAAGGCACCGGCAACGGAAATCGTGACCCAGGCGCAGACCATCGACGTGCTGCTCGCGCAGGCCCAGGACGTGCTGAGCGGAAACAACGACCCCACCGCCACGTTCCTCGGCGCGTTCACCATCTTGGTGCGCGAAGGTCTGGAGGCGCTGCTCGTCATCGTCGCGATGCTTGCTTTCCTGCGCAAGGCCGGACGCGCACGCGCGGTCCGCTACGTGCACACCGGTTGGGTACTGGCGCTGGTCTCCGGCGGCATCACCTGGGCCATCGCGCGCTACTTCATCACCATCAGCGGCGCCGGACGCGAACTGACCGAGGGGCTGTCGTCACTGTTCGCCGCACTGGTGCTGCTCTCGGTGGGGTTGTGGATGCACCAGAAGAGCATTGGCGGCCGCTGGCAGGCCTACCTCAAGACCAAAATGACCGCCGCCGCCGAACACGGCTCGGCGTGGTTCCTGTTCGGGCTGGCGTTCATTTCGGTCTACCGCGAGGTATTCGAAACCATTCTGTTCTATGCCGCGTTGTGGAACGAAGGCCAGGAGATCTGGATCGTCGGCGGCATCGTTTCCGGCGGTGCGGTGCTGGCGCTGATCGCGTGGATACTGTTGCGCACCAGCCGGCGATTGCCGATCGGCACGTTCTTCTCCGCCAGCTCGTTCCTGATTGCGATCCTCGCCTTTGTGCTGACCGGCAAGGGCATCGCCGCGCTGCAGGAGGCCGGCTGGCTGGGCGTCACGGTGGCCCCAGTGCCGCGCATCGAATTGCTCGGCATCTTCCCGACCTGGCAATCGGTGTCGGCACAGCTCACGATCCTGGTACTGCTGGTTGCCGGTTTCACCTTCAACATGCTGCGCGGCAAGGCCGCCCGGATCCGATCCGACGCCCGCGCCTGACTGGCGGCAGGATAAACAAAGGCCGGCTTGCGCCGGCCTCCGTCACGCAACCCACCATGTCGACTACGACGTGCCGGCGATACCTTTATCTTCAGACTCCTACCTGCACGATGGTGGTTGGGGTGATGCTGGTACGAACACGCGGTACCGGCGGCGCGCCGATCGCGCAAAACCATGTCCGTGCCAGCCGGCCCCCACGAGCCCGGCTCAGTGCGATACCGGCGGCTTCAACGCCGCGTGCGGGCGTGCCACCGCATACATCTGCCAGGTGATCTGCTTGAGCAAGCCCTGCCGGTCGTCGCCGATGCGGTACAGGTCGAAGTGGCTGCGGTCCGGGAGAAAGCGGATGTCGGACTTTGCGCCCAGGCTGTCCAGCACCGCCTTGAGCCGGTGCGCGGCGCCATCCAGGTAAAACGTGTCGGCAGTGCCCACGTAGAGGTGGATCTTGCCGTCGAGATCCGGCTTGAGCGCTGGCCAATGCTGCCTGAGGCGATACGCGATGTCGTAATGCTCGCGCCAGTACGCCACCACCATCGGATCGACCTCGCCGGTATCTCGGTTGAACATGGGCTGCGGCCGACCATCCTTGCCCTTGGGCGAGAACACCCACTCGAACGAGGCCAGCTGCCCGCCATACGGCCCGAACACGCGCTCGAGCTGGGCAAACTGCTGGAACGTGGCCAGCACCTTGTCGCGGTCGCGCACCAGCGGATACAGCGTGCCGTCAGGCTGGTGGAAGACGTTGGCGTGCGGCGCGTACAGGTCCACGCCGGTGAAGTCGTGGAAATCGCTGGGATCGGGCGAGGTGGACCAGGTGCCGCCGAAGATCCTCGGATAACGCGTCTGCAGCCACAGCGTGGCCCAGCCGCCGGAGGAGTGGCCCTGCAGGAAGCGGCCGCTCGGCCTGGCGTCCATGCGGTAGGTCTTCTCCAGCTGCGGAATCAGCTCGGTGGTAAGCGCGGTGCCCCACGGCCCGTTGTTCACCGAGTCGGCAAACTCGGTGGTACCGGTCGGGCTGGACTGGTCGAGGAACACCCAGATCATCGGCGGCATCTGCTGCTCCACCGTGGCGCCGTAGACCATCGCGGCGCTGCCGGCCAGCGTGTCGGAGTCGCCGCCATAGCCATGGGTGAAGTACACCGTGGGATAGGTGATGCCGGCCTTGGCGTCGTAACCCGGCGGCAGCAGCACCCAGCCGCGCAGATGGATGGGGCGGCCCCAGAACGCGCTCAGCACCGGGCTGACAAAGTCGATGGCGTGCGCATGCTGGCGCGCCTCATCGAGGTGCTTGAGCGTCGTCTCGCTCATGTAGCGCTTCGGGATGTCCCACGCCGTGCGCTCCGGCAGCGTCTCCGTGAGCGTCAGCCCGGGTATGGCGGCCGTCGGTAGATGCAGCTTCACGACCTTGCTCACCAGGTCGCCGCCGTGGCGGCCGTGGTAGTTGTAGTCGTGGTGCACGTCCAGTACGACCTGCACGTAATAGTCGCCCGGTGTCAGCTGCGACCAGCCCTGCGGAAACGCGGTCTGGTCGGCGTCGATGTCGACCACCTGCCCCGGCACGAGTCGGCTCACTTCGCGCGCGGCCACCGCGGTCTGGCTGGGGAAGAACGGATTGGCATCCACCTTCTCCACCTTGCCGTTGCCATGTTGCCTCGCGGCTGCCTCGGCGTCCCGCGCCGCGGTGGCAAACAGAAGCAGGCGGCCGGATACCGGCTGTGTCTCGGCACCGCCCAGTTGCACGTGGAAAAAGCGATGTGCCGGCGCGACTGGCGCAACGTCGCGCGCAAATGTACCGGCAGAAAACAGCAAGCCGCAGCCGATCAGTGCGGCGACAACGGGACGACTCGAACGCATGGTGGTTCCTCTTTGGTCGGCGGTTTCGTTTTTCCTCCCGCTTGCGGGAGAGCCCTGCCGTGGGTCGGGATTCATCCCGGCTGTTTTGGCGTGGGTCGGGTTGAAGTCCAACCCACGCCAGTCATTCGCGCCAAGGCATCCGTCTCAATCCTGCTTCCCGGCAGCCTTCACCGGCACCGGACGCAGATCCTGGAAGTCGAAACTGAAATCGGTAAGCGGCGAGATCGGCTTGATGCGCATCTCGCGCACATGGCCGTCGGCGTCGAGCGCAAAGTTGACGAAGGCGTCGGCGTTGAGCGAACGGTCGTCCCAGCGCACGATGAACGTGTCGTGCTGCCATGGCGTCATGCTGCCCACCAGTTGCTTGGTGTGCGCAAAGCGCAGGCGCAGCTTGCCGTTCTGCAACGCCACGTCGAGGTCGCCGTACCACGGGTCGCGGTAGGTGCCGGCGTACCCTGCGAGCGGCAGCGAGGGTTTCGCGTTCTTGTCGCGCGCGGCCTCATGTCTGGCCCAGCTGGCGTCGGCGTCGGCGTCGGATTTGGCCACCGCCTTGGCGTATGCCGCGACCCAGTCGGTCTTGTGCGCAGCGTCGAGGTAGGCGTCGAGCACGCGATAGGTGATGGCGTTGAACGCGGCGCCGGATTGCTGGTTGGTCAGCACGACGACGCCGAGATCACTGCCCGGCACCAGGGTCAGGCGCGACACGAAACCCGGCCAGCCGCCGGTGTGCCAGGCGAGCTTTTGGCCGTGGTAATCGGACAGGAGCCAGCCCTCGCCGTAACCGGAGAACTGCGGCGTCAGCGACGCCAGCTCGGGGTTCTTCGAACGGCGCACCGGAATCGGCGTCAGCATCGACCACATCGCCGCATGCGCCTTTTCGGAGAACAGCTGCTTGCCATCCGGCAGCTTGCCGCTGGCGAGCTGCACGTTCATCCATTTCGCCAGGTCGTCCACGCTGGCATAGATGCCGCCGGCGCCAGGGTCGTTGAGCCAGGCCATCGGCGGCACCGGCTTGACGTCCTTGAAGTTGTACGGCGCGTGGCCGGTGGCCACGTCCATTCCGGGGCGAATGCCGGTCATGTCGATGAGCGCACTCGTCATGCCCACCGGTTTGAAAATGCGGTTGCGGATGAAATCCGCGTAGCTCTCGCCGGACACTTGCTCGATCACCCGCGTGGCCACGGCAAACAGGATGTTGTCGTAGGCGTAGTGGGCGCGGAAGCTGTTCTTGATCGGCACCTTGGCGAGGCGTTTCACCACGTCCTGCGTGGTGTAGTCCGTCGGCGGCCAATACAGCAGATCGCCCGCGCCAAGGCTGAGCCCGCTGCGGTGTGCAAGCAGGTCGCGCACGCGCATTTCATGGGTGACATAAGGGTCGCTCATGCGAAAGCCCGGCAGGTAGTCGACCACCCGCCCGTCCAT
The DNA here is from genome assembly GCA_004298045.1 of Rhodanobacter sp. Taxonomy (GTDB): domain Bacteria; phylum Pseudomonadota; class Gammaproteobacteria; order Xanthomonadales; family Rhodanobacteraceae; genus Rhodanobacter_A. The sequence continues at coordinate 168,828 of SCRM01000016.1, forward strand.
GTCGAGCTTGCCCTCGTCGGCCAGCATCTCGAGCGCCGCCGCGGTGAACGCCTTGGTATTGGAGGCGATCGCGAACAGCGTGTCCGCATCCACCCTGGCCGACGCTCCCAGCTCGCGCACGCCATACCCCTTGGCCAGCACCACCTTGCCATCCTTGACGATGGCAACCGCAATGCCCGGCACCTTGAAGGTCTTCAGCACATCGGCCACATAGGCGTCGAAATCCGCCAGCTGCGCCGGCAACGCAGCTGCCGTGGCGGCGGCCGCCGGAGGCGCCGAAGCGCTTGCCGGCACCTGGGCCAGCGCAGCGGTACTGACCAGCAAGGCGCAGCAAATCGCCAGGCGCAGGGAAAGCGGGCGCTTCGACATCATCAGCTCCAACGGCAATGGGTTGCCGCACTATCAACGCAAAATGTCGCGGCGGCCACGGCTGGAAGTCACACCCCGCATGCGGCAAGCTGCACGTTCTCAATGGACGCAATGGATCGGCCCGATGGAAGCGCTCGCCCTATGGATCAGCAACTACGCCATCGCGTTGTGGGCACTGGTGTTGATCGTTGCGCTGGTGTGCGGCGACTTCCTCTGGCGACGAGCGCGTCGGCACCGCCTGGCCACCACCGGCAAGCGCGATTACCTCGCGCTGGAACCAGGCACTGCCGCCGCGTTGCTGGCAGTGTTTGGCGGCGTGTTTGGGCTGCTGTTCTGGGCGGTATGGACGCACAGCGCGTTGACCCGCTTCGATGCGGCACTCGCGCTCGACCTGCACCACAACCTGTCACCGGAGGTGTTGCAGGGCGTGGTCGTCTTCACCTGGCTGGGCGACCCCCAGCTGGTGACGGTCTCGGCGCTGATCGTCGCCCTCCTGCTCGCGCTGCGCCGGCAATGGCGGCTGTTCATTCCATGGGGCGTGGGCCTGGGCGGCATGGTCGCCAGCAACGACGTGGTGAAACGTTTCATGCAGCGCGCGCGGCCGTTCAACGGCCATGGGTTCATTACCGAAACCGGGTTCAGTTTTCCCAGTGGCCACGCCGCCGGGTCGCTGGTGTTTTTCGGCTTGCTGGCTTACCTGCTGCTGCGCCAGTGCCTGCCCCGCCACCACCGCGACACAGTGGCCGTCGCGGTGGCGCTGGTGACGCTGATTGGCTTCAGCCGGGTGATGCTGCAGGTGCACTACCTCTCCGACGTGCTGGCCGGCTACGCGCTCGGTGCATGCTGGCTGGTGATTGCCATGGCGCTCGCCGAACAGTTGCGGCGCGGCGCACCCACTTCCTGAGGGCACCATCGTGCGCAGCGTGAAACCCTGGTTGGTAGTGGCGGCGCTGGCGCTGGCCTTCTTCTGGCAACACCATGCGCCACCGGCCCCTGCAGACCATCCACCGGCCGTCGCCGCCACGCCCGGCGCAAGCCTGCCACCCGAGGTCGCGGCGACGCTGGCGCTGATCGCGCGCGGTGGGCCGTACCCGTATCGCCAGGATGGCGTGGTGTTTGGCAACTACGAGCACCGCTTGCCGCTGGCACCGCGCGGCTACTACCACGAGTACACGGTGCCGACGCCGGGCGCGCACAACCGCGGCGCCCGGCGCATCATCACCGGCGGTACGCCGCCGACCGACTACTGGTACACGCCCGACCACTACCGCAGCTTTCAGCAGCTGACCGTACTCCGATGAACGCGCAAGCCCACGACCCCGACCTCACGCGCCCCGCCTTGAGCGGCGTGTATTACGTCGGCGACGCCGATCTCGACCGCCTGGCCGCCACTGCCCGACACGAACAGCTTGCCGTGTGCCGCATCGACCTTGCCGGCTGCGTCGACCGGGCCGGGCTGTTTCGGCGCATCGTGGCCGCGCTGCCGTTGCCGGCGGATTTCGGCGACAACTGGGACGCACTCGCCGATTGCCTGCGCGACTTTACGTGGCTGCCGGCGTGGGGCCACGTGCTGCTGTTTGCGCATGCCGCCGAGCTACGCGAGCACGACGGCGCCAGCTTCGAGGTGTTGCTTGGCGTATTGGATGACGCGGCCACCTTTGCCGCCGATGGCGACCACCCTTGCTTTGCTTTCCTTGCCCTGCCGGAAACCGACCCCAGCATGCCCGTTGAAACCGTTTCGTTCGTCCTCGACCGCGAGTTCGTCAAACTCGACAACCTGCTCAAGCTGACCGGTGTTGCCGACAGCGGCGGCGCCGGCAAGCAGCTGGTGGCCAGTGGCGCGGTGCGTGTGGATGGTGTGGTGGAGCTGCGCAAGACCTGCAAGATCCACGCGGGCCAGAGCGTGCGCGTGGGCGACGTGCTGATCCGCGTCAGCGGCGCCTGAAGCTCACTCAGGCGGCAAGGCGTCGATGCGGCGCGCCAGCGCTGCCGGCTCCGGCACGCGAATGCGGAAGGCATCGGCCAACACGGCGCACACTTCGGCGCCATCGCGCAGCGCGTGGCGTTCCGGGTCCCGGCCCGGATGACGCACGTGGAATTCGCGGTCGCGCAGGGTGAGCCGGCGATCGCCATCGACGCGCGAGGCAATCACGTGCTGCACGAACTTCGACGCCGGCCAGGTCGACACGTAATGGTTCGCCACCACGTAGTCGATTTCCGGATGCGGTTCGGGCGCGAAGCGATACAACGTGTGCCAGGCGCCGCACAGGTCAGCCTGCATGCGCCACTCGGCGTCGTGGCGCACCAGCCGGAATGCCTCCAGCGCCGTGGATTGGGGTACGTCCGCCACCATTCGCAGCGCGCCGAGCAGGGTCATGCTGCCAAAGCCGACGTCGGCCAGCCACGCATCACCGCCAGCGTCAACGCGCAGCAGCATGTGCGTCTCCGCCGTGCTGGCGTCCTCCGGTTGCCGCCACAAGACGCGCGCGATGAGGCCATCGACGTGAAAGCCGATGGCACGCAGCGCCGCGGCAAACAGGTGGTTGTGCTCGAAGCAGTAGCCGCCGCGCCCGGCGCCCACCAGCTTGGCCTCGATGGCGGCCAGCTCGAGCCGCACCGGGTGCCCCAGGAAAGGATCGAGGTTCTCGAATGCGATCGCGTTGGCATGGGCTGTCGCCAGCGCCGTCAACGTGGGGACATCAGCACGCGGGGCAGCGGTGTAACCAATACGCCGCAAATACGCGGCCAGATCAATCTGGACGGTCATGTCGCCACGGTAGCACCGCGTCGGCAGAACCCCACACCGATCGGCGCGAAGGCTGCCTGCTTGCACAAGCGTACCGACAAAGCGCACACGTCACCGCAGCACGTGATGCGAGTCGGACTGCGGCCAGGCGAACTTTTTGGCGAGGCCAAGTCGGGCTGAAGCCCAACCCACAGGCTATGCCCGTTTGTGCGGCACCAGGCGCAGATGTGGCGTGCCACGCCGTACTTGCGGGGTAAGCAGGCACTCGATGGCTGCCGCGGGTTGCGGGCGCGAGTACAAATACCCTTGGCCCTCGTCACACCCAGCGCGGCACAGGAACTCGTGCTGCTCTTCGGTCTCGATGCCTTCGGCGATGGTGCGCAAACCAAGGCTGTGCGCCATGGCGAGAATGGTTTGCGCGATGGCGACGTCGTTGTCTTCCTGCGGCAAACCCGTCACGAAGGAACGGTCGATCTTGAGCGTGGTCACCGAGGGCAGCTTGAGATAGGCCATCGACGCGTAACCGGTACCAAAGTCGTCGATCGCAACTTCGACGCCAAGCGCGTGCAGCGCTTTCATCGTGCGCTCGGTCTCGTCGCCCATGCGCAACATGGTGCCTTCGGTGATTTCCAGCGCCAGCCGCCCCGGCTCGATGGCGTACTGCTGCAGCACCTGTTTGAGGTTGGCAATGAAGCCGGGGTGACCAAACGCGCGGCCAGACAAATTGACCGCCACCCGGATCGCCGGCACGTCTGCCTCCTGCCACACGCAAATCTGGCGGCACGCCGCATTCAGCACCCATTCGTCGATGTAACGGATGAGGCCGAGGCTTTCCGCGGCCGGGATGAACTCCGTCGGCGGCAGCTCGCCGCGCTCGGGATGCTGCCAACGCAACAGCGCCTCGACTGCAACCACCCGCCCGCTGCGCAGGTCCACGCTGGGTTGGAACACGAGGTGAAACTCGCCCTCGGCCAGCGCCCGCCGCAACTGCGATACCAGCAGCAAACGCTGGCGTGCATGCGCCTGCATTACCGGCGTGTAATAGCGAAAAGTGTTGCGCTCGGCGTTTTTCGCCACATACATCGCGGCGTCCGCGTTGGCGATCAGCGTGGGGACGTCACCGCCGTCGAGCGGGTAGCCGGCAATGCCGATGCTGGCGCTGAGCGTCAGCTCGCAGTCGTCCACCATGACCGGCTCGGCCAGGCTCGCCAAGAGACGCTGTGCCACCATGCCGGCATCCTCGCGCAGTGCGAGGTGATCGAGCAGCACGGTAAATTCGTCGCCGCCGATGCGACCGGCCAGGTCGCCTTTCCCAAGTTCGCGACCAATGCGCTCGGCCACCCTTTGCAACAGGCGGTCGCCAACCGCGTGGCTGTAGCTGTCATTGACCATCTTGAACGCGTCGAGATCGACAAACAGCACCGCCACCGCGCCACCGTTGCGGGCCGCCGCCGTCAGCGCCTCCTCGCAACGCCGCTCGAACTCGGCGCGGTTGTACAGACCGGTCAGCGGATCGTGCATGGCCAGGTGTTCCAGCCGTTGCCGTCGCGTTTGCTCGTCCCGGATATCGCTGAACACCGCCACGTAATGCAGCACCTCGTGTTGCGCGCTGCGGATGGCACTGATGCTGAGCTGCGCCGGGTACGTGCTGCCATCGGCACGACGGCCAACCACTTGCCCGCTCCAGTGCTGCGGCCCGAAGCCGCCTGGCCACGCCGCCTCGGGCAAGGCGGCTCCGTCTGGTAGACGATGCAACTCATCGAGTGAGTGGCCCCGCACGTCTGCCGACGCAAAACCGGTGATTTCGCCATGGGCGGCATTCACCGACACCACGCGGTGCTTGGCGTCCGCAATCACGACGCCTTCGGCAATACCCGCCAATGCTTCTGCCGCCACGCGCCGCTCGTGTTCCAGTGCAAGGCGCTCGGAGATATCGCGCATGATGATCTGGCGCACGCGGCGATATCCCCACACCGCGTGGCTGACCTGCATTTCGACCGGACGCTGGCCACCGTCACTGGCCACCAGCGTCGCCAGCAGCGACGGCCCCACGCATTGACTCGACTCGGGTTGCAGCAATGCATCGAATGGCGTGCCCGGCAGCTCCTCCGGCGGGCGTCCAACCCACGCGGCCATGAGCTGATTGGTTTCGAGAATGCTGCCGCTGGCCTCGTCCACCATCGCGATGGCGACAGCAGCACTGTCGAACAGCAGCCGATAGCGCGCCTCGCTGCCGCGGATACGGTGCAGCACGCGCCGTGCCATGCCCAACCAAAGCGCAGCCACGCCGAGCAACCCCAGCAGCACAGCCACAAACAGCAGTCGTGCCAGCAGCACCGCGCCATTCACCACTTCGTACGCAAACCGGCTGCTGCGCGGAGCGATGTCGCGATTGAGTTGCGCGATGCGCGCACGCTGGGCCGTAATGAATGCTGCCGTCGGTTGACCAACGGCATACGCACGTTGCAGCGTGGTCGACATGTCCTTGAACTCGTCGATCATCGGATCAGTCGAACGCCACATCTCAATCGCCGCGGTGATATAGGGCGCTTGCGAAAGGTGCCGCAACGTAAAAGACATACCAGACACCGCATCTGGCACCATGCTGCTGCGCGCCAACGCCGCACGCACGCGATCATCGTCAGCTTGTCCGGCAATGATCGCCTCGCGCGCCCAACGATCCACCTCGATCACGGCAAGTTCATGACGGAATGCCGCCAGATCCGCGGCGTTGCCGCGCGCGGCATAGGCGTCCAGGTCGATCACAGCCTGCTTTTGCGCCTTCGACCACAGGCTCTCGGCGTTCAAGAACCCGGCCAGCGTCAGCTGCACCTGGAAGGCGGCCCCAGCCAAGGCCAGCACCAGTACCACCACGGCCGCAAAACCCCAAACGAGCGGCAGCAATCGACGCCACAAGGGCTGTCGCAGGCTGTCGGCAAAATGCACGACCGAATTCTTTCTAGCCATTGGCGCTTTCCTGTCCGCGCTTGTCGCAATGTCGGCAAGCGATCCGGAGGCCCACATCACCCTCGCTACGCGCGACCACACGCCCGCCATCGTTGCCTTGGTTCGTGTATCGACCCGTGCGCAATGGACTTGAATAAACCGACGCCGTGCACGCGGCAAAGATGGTCGAGCAGAAACCGTGCCAATAAGCCAGTCAGGCGCATCGCAACCGCGGCGTCAGCGTCGGCCACCGCACCATTCGGGTAGCATGCCACAGCGGTCTGCAGGTCGGCGAAACCCGCCACCGCGAATCCATCAAGGCTAAAGCCGTCGCAAAGAGGCCTCGCCTCACCCCGCCGATCCAGCTACTCGCACACATACGCACAGCCAACAACCTCACCCATGCGTTACAAGAGTGAATGTTCTGTCAACGATAGCCGCATCCGGCGGGCTGGGCAGCCCGCCGGATGCGTCGTGTACCCTACGCGAGGGTCGCCAAACTGGCGCCGCGTTGGACATCCCGCGTCACATGTTGCCGACGTACGCAACGGTCACCGAACAGCGCCATGCAACGATAGCTGCGCTCGATACATTCACCGAGATGAGCCACCTCGGCAACGGATGGATTCATGCCAAGCAGCGCGCAGACGATTTCCAACGCCTCCCACGGATGGGTGTCATCATAGGCCGCGTGCATCTTCAACCAGCGCAGGCTGGCTGCACGGGTCTCCGGTGCAAAGCTGTCGCAATAAACGGCACTGTCGTTAATCGTCCGCGCCCAGTCGCCGGTAGCACCTTCGATAGCGTAGTTGGCCGCAGCCAGGCCCGCTGCAAGCGAACCGTCGGTTGAAATCTCCTCACCCCAGCGGTACAGCCCGTCAGTGCCAGCCGGCGCCGGGTGGTGCAGCAGCTCGTCACGAGCAACGCCGGCACCTTCGGCCCAGTTGAGCCAGTACTCGGCGTGGTTTTGCTCCACCCGGATATTGCGCACCAGCCATCGCCGAGCCATGTCGTCGCCTTCGCTGCGACCGTAGCGCGTCTTCAGCAAACTCAGCGCCATGAAACTTGGAAAACGCTCAATAAACGGCCACAGGCCTGCAAAGAAATCGTGGCTACCAGCAGCATCCAGCTGAAGCGTAGTCATTCGCCACAGGATTTCGTGCTCAGTCACTTGCCGCCGTACCGGCTCACACGCGGCAACCATGTCTTGCGCCCACTGTGGGTAACTGCGCAAATCCTTGAGCGGGCCAGTACGTTCAAATCGGGTATACATGAGAAACTCCTCGGACAGAAAAGGGATTTAGACTGCAATGGCGAGTCGTTGCTAAGACTCGCGAGCCGAGCATAAAGCCGAGGGTGATCCGCGGACGCGGCTTGTCGCACCGCCAGTCTGCACTGGAAGATGTGCGCGTCGTTGTTTTCGGGAAACGCGTTATGCGCCGCACGCGCCGAAGATGATTTGCCGCAAATCGAGGTTCGTTACCTCGCCGCGTCGGGCTGGGCGGCGGGTAACGAAAACGGCCACCGGGCAACCACGCATTTCGCCGACGAAGCCGGGTGCAGCGCCGGCGGTAATCCGCACATGGGTAACTTCGGTCGGGCGTGTGACAGAATCACGTCGCGGGACTTATTGCCCCGACGGAAGAAATTCACCACGCCGCAGCGATGCGCCCCACGGCGGCAAATACGGGATCGGGCGAGTCCGCGCCAAGGTCCGGGTTGACGTAGTACGCCGCCACCAGCAGCGGCTTGCGGTGCGGCGGCCAGAGGATCGCCACGTCCCCACTCTCGCCATGCGGGCCGGTGCCCGTCTTGTCGCCCGCAATCCAGTCGTGCGGCACCCCGGCGCGCAAACGGCCGCGCCCGGTGGAGGCGGCGCGCAGCCAGGTCGCCAGCTGCGCGCGCGAGGCCGCGGACAGGGCATCGCCCAGCAATAGCGCGTGCAGGCTGCCGAGCATCGCATTCGGCGTGGTGGTGTCGCGCAAGTCGCCCGGTGCGCCCTGGTTGAGTTCGGGCTCGAACCGGTCGAGTCGCGTGAGCCGGTCGCCCAGCTTGCGCGCAAACGCGGTCACCGCGTGCGGCCCGCCCAGGCTTGTCAGCAGCAGGTTGTCCGCCGTGTTGTCGCTCACCGTGATCGCCGCCGCGCACAGCTCGCCAACGCTGAGCCCAGGTGCGCCCACATGCTTGCTGGTTACCGGCGCCCACGCCAACAGCGCATCGCGGCCGAAAATCATGCGCCGATCCAGCTGCTCGCGCCCTGCATCCACGCGCGCCAGCACGGCGCCTACGGTGAGCACCTTGTGCGTGCTGCACATGAGGAAGCGCTCGTCGGCGCGGTAACCGACGCGGCGCGTGCCTGCGACATCGAGAATGGCGACGCCCAGGCGTCCGCCATGCCGGTGTTCCAGCTCGGCCAACTGCGCTTGCGCAGCCGGCTCGGCGTCCGGGTGCGCGCGGACCGGACGAATGACCAGCGCGGCAACGCCCCACACGGCAGTCTTCAGCAAGCTGCGTCGATCCATGAAGGTTCCCTCTCGGGCAAGGTGTTCGAGGCGAGCATGGTGCCTGAACCCGCGGGCGGCGCGCGTGGCCGCCCGGTGGCGAGAACATGACAACGGTTGGACGCTGCGTCCGTGCGGCCGAGGATGAACCGCACCTGCGTCGGCGCTGAACATCGCCCAACCCGCGACCGGCAAATTGCGACCTGCGGGCCGCACGACGCGTTATATCAATGGACGACACCACGAGCGGGAGAAGTCGCCATGTCATGGTTCGAACGGCTTTCCGTGCGCCACCATCTGCTGGTGCGCATCGCCGCCTCCATTCTGGCCTTGACCGCAATCGTGGCGGTGCCGATGCCCGCACGGGCGGAAGTGTTCGTCTCGGTCACCTTCGCCCCGCCGCCACTGCCGGTGTATGCCCAACCGGTGATCCCCGGCCCGGGCTACATCTGGACGCCGGGCTACTGGGCATGGGGTGGCGACGGCTACTACTGGGTGCCCGGCACCTGGGTGCTCGCACCGTTCATCGGCGCACTGTGGACGCCCGGCTGGTGGGGCTGGAGCAGTGGCGTGTATGTGTTCCATCCCGGCTACTGGGGTACGCGCGTCGGCTTCTACGGTGGCATCGACTACGGCTACGGCTATGGCGGCCGCGGCTATGACGGCGGCTACTGGCGCGACGGCGGCTTCTACTACAACCGCTCGGTAAACCGCGTCAGCACGCGCATCACCAACGTCTACAACCGCACCGTCGTCAACCGCACCACGACCATCAACCGCACCAGCTTCAATGGTGGCCCGGGCGGCGTGGCGGCGCGCGCCACCCCGCAGCAGCGGGCATGGGCGCGCAACCACCGCTTCGGGCCGGTCGCCGCGCAGCGGCAACAGCGCGATCTCGCCAGCCGCACGCCGGCGCTGCGCGCTGCGGCCAACCGCGGTGTACCTTCGATTGCAGCCACCCCGCGGGCCGGCGCCTTCAACAGCCACGGCGTCACCGCCGCACGCGGCGCCCCCACTGCCATGGACGCACGCGCAACGCGGTCCGCGCCGGCGTCCGGCCGGCCCGACACCCTGCGCTCGGCCGGCTTTGCGCCACACGCCCAGGCCGTGGGCCGCATGAGTGATGTTGGAAGAGCGGACGCGCAGCGCGGCAACGCGGCGCCACCGCGGGTACGCGCAAACCGCAACGGCGCATACGGGCAGGCGGAGATGCGGCAACCCAGTGAATGGCGTTCGACCGGCTCCGCGCCGCACGCAGAGAACGCTCCCCGCCGCGGCAATTTCGGCGGGCGCGGCGACACCGCGATGACCGAACGGAACGCCTATCGCGGCAACGGCTATCGGGCCGAAAGCGCCGGCATGCCGAACCGTTACCAGCCTGTCGACAATGGCTACCGGCAGCCAGCCCGTGGGCCGCGCATGGATTCGGCCCCTCGTGCGATGCCGCAGCCCTATCGCGCCGAGGCACCGCGGGCTGCGTCGCCTTCGCAGCAGACACCGGCTGCCGGGCATGGCCGCAGCCGCGGACGCGACAAGCACCAGGATTGAATCACGGCGGCCAAACACGATCGAACGGGCCGCGCCACCCGACGGGCTCGTTCCGTCATGGCCGCCCACGCTCCCAAGTGCACGTAGCCATCAGTGCTCGGGAATCCTCAACCCACGCTGCACCGCCGGCCGCGCCAGGCCACGCTGCAGCCAGGCGTCGACGTGCTTGAACGCGTCGTAGCCCACGATTTCGCGCGCGCCGTACCAGGTGATGAGGTTGTTCACCCAGCCGAGCATCGAAATGTCGGCGATGGTGTATTCGTCGCCCATCACCCATTGCCGCCCGGCAAGCCGGTCATCGAGCACGCCGAGCAGGCGCTTGGCCTCGTTGACGTAACGCGCAAGCGGGCGCTTGTCCTCGTATTCGCGGCCGGCGTATTTGTGGAAGAAACCGAGCTGGCCAAACATCGGCCCGATCGATGCCATCTGGAAAAACAGCCACTGGATGGTTTCCCAGCGCCGCGCTGGGTCGGTCGGCAGGAACTTGCCGGTTTTCTCGGCCAGATACATCAGGATCGCGCCCGATTCGAACACGCCGAGCGGCTTCCCGCCCGGGCCATTCGGGTCGATGATCGCCGGGATCTTGCCGTTGGGGTTCAGCGCCAGAAACTCCGGCACATGGCTTTCGTCGTTGCCGATGTCCACCCGGTGCACCTCGTAGGGCAAGCCGGTTTCCTCCAGCATGATCGACACCTTGACGCCATTCGGCGTAGGCAGCGAGTAGAGCTGCAAGCGGTCAGGGTGCTGCGCCGGCCAGCGGCGGTTGATCGGAAACGCGGACAAATCGGACATCGCGAAGACTCCTTGTGGCAACCGCTGAAACATGGCGTCGCCGCAGCGCGCTTCAATCCTGCCGGCGCGACTTTTCCTTCGCGCCAACCCGCGTAAGCTGCGCCCCATCTTTTGCGTATCAGGAGTCGGAACATGCCCCTCATCCACGCGTACGGCACCCCGTCCGCCACCACGCCACTCGGCCCGCTCGACATCGAACGCCGCGAGCCGGGCGCGCATGACGTCAAGATCGCGATCCGCTGGTGCGGCGTGTGCCACTCCGACCTGCACACCGTGCGCAACGAGTGGCGCAACACGCTCTACCCATCGGTACCGGGGCACGAAATCGTCGGTGAAGTGGTGGCCGTGGGCAACGCGGTGACGCGCTTCAGACTGGGCGAAACCGTAGGCGTCGGCTGCATGGTCGACAGCTGCCAGCACTGCGCAACCTGCGCGGCCGGCGAGGAACAGTACTGCGAGAACGGCTTCACCGGCACCTACAACGGGCGCGGCCAGGTGAACACCTGGGGCGGCTATTCCGAACACATCGTGGTGCGCGAAAAATTCGTGCTGCACATTCACCACAAGCCGGAGCTGCTGGCCGCCGTTGCGCCGCTGCTGTGCGCCGGCATCACCACTTATTCGCCGCTGCGCCACTGGCATGCCGGTCCCGGCCAGAAGGTCGGCATCGTCGGCCTCGGCGGGCTCGGCCACATGGGCGTCAAGATCGCCCACGCGCTCGGCGCGCACACCGTGCTGTTCACCACCTCGCCCGACAAGATCGCCGACGGCAAGCGCTTCGGTGCCGACGAGGTGGTGATCTCGAAAGACCTTGCGCAGATGACGCAGCACAAGCGCAGCTTCGATTTCATCCTGGACACCGTGGCCGCCGCGCACGATCTCGACGCCTACCTCAATCTGCTCGGCCACGACGGCACGCTGTGCCTGCTTGGCGCCCCGCCGACGCCGCATCCGGCGATGTCCTCGTCGCTGCTGGTTGGCAGCCGCCGGCAGATCGCCGGCTCGCTGATTGGCGGCATCCGCGAAACCCAGGAGATGCTGGATTTCTGCGCCGAGCGCGACATCGTGTGCGACATCGAGAAAATCGCCATGGCCGACATCAACACCGCCTACGAGCGCATGCTGAAGCGCGACGTGAAATACCGTTTCGTGATCGACATGGCCACGTTGAACCAGACCGCCAAGGCAGCCTGACCCAGTGCGTGACGGCACACCGACCGCTGCCTCGCCGCTGCAGGGCTTTGTCGCCAGGCATGCGCACCTGCTCGTGCTGACTGGCGCCGGCTGCAGCACTGCCAGCGGCATCCCCGACTACCGCGACCGCAACGGCGCGTGGAAGCGCAAGCCGCCGATCACGCTGCAGGCGTTCATGGGCGAGCCGTACACGCGTGCTCGCTACTGGGCGCGCAGCCTCGTCGGCTGGCCGAGCTTCGGGGCGGCCAAACCCAACGCCACCCATCGCGCATTGGCCGAGCTCGAACGCCGCGGCAAGCTGACGCTGCTGGTCACGCAAAACGTCGACGGCCTGCACCAGCGCGCCGGCAGTCGCCACGTGGTCGACCTGCACGGCCGGCTCGACACTGTGCGCTGCATGGCCTGCGACTGGCGCGGTCCGCGCGATGCCTTCCAGCGCGAACTGTCCGCGCGCAACCCGGATTGGGTCGGCCTCGTCGCGCACATCGCGCCGGATGGCGACGCCGACCTCGAAGGCATGGATTTCGCGAACTTCGACATCCCGCCCTGCCCGCGCTGCGGTGGCATCGTCAAACCCGACGTGGTGTTTTTCGGCGAAGGCGTGCCGCGCGGACGGGTGGACGCCGCCAACGCGGCACTTGCCGGCGCGGATGCCATGCTCGTCGTCGGCTCCTCGCTGATGGTGTACTCCGGCTACCGCTTCGTGCGCGCCGCGGTCGCCGCGGGCAAACCGGTGGCCACGATCAGCCTTGGCCACACCCGCGCCGACGCCATCGTCACGCTCAAGATCGAGGCCACCTGCGAGGAAGCGTTGGAGTTTGTGCTGGGGGAGTGAAGCGCATAACCGGGCGTCGCGGCATGACTCCTGGGCGATGTCAGCCAACGCGAAACGGCGAAACCGCTACGCACGCAGCCACCCAAAACTCGCTCGGGTAAAGCCCGACCGACAACACCGCACTCCCGTGGATCGGGCTGCAACCCGATACCTTCATGCGGTGCTTGCCGCAGTACCGAAGTGGCAACGGCCCGGTCGACATGCGTCGGCCGGGCCGTTGCCATGGCGTGCGCAGCGCCGATCAATCGTGCCTGGCGTGGTTCCCCGGCTGGTAGTGGCCTGGTTCGGCGCGGAACGGGATCGCCAACCGGTTCCAGCCGTTGATGGCAATGATGGCGTAGGTGAGGTGGGCCAATTCGACCTCGCTGAACACCTTGCGCACCTCGGCGTACAGCTCGTCGGGCACTTCGCGGTCCGCGATGCGGGTCAGCTCTTCGGTCCACGCCAGCGCCGCACGCTCGCGAGCACTGTAGAACGGCGACTCGCGCCAGGCATCCAAAAGATACAAGCGTTGCTCGGTTTCGCCGGCCGCCCGCGCATCCTTGCTGTGCATATCGAGGCAATAGGCACAACCGTTGATCTGCGAAGCACGCATTTTCACCAGTTCCAGCAGCGGATGTTCCAGGCCGGAGCGGTCCACCACCTGTTGCAATTGCACCATTGCCTGCAAGGCTTCGGGGGCGGCTTTTGCGTAGTTCATGCGTTGTGTCATGGGGGCCTCCTGATGACAGAAAAGAAAACGATGCACGCGGCGACGGAACGCTGGCGTGACACACATCAAGTACGACGCTTCCGCGCCGCAACACCTCACCAGTTGCCGTCGCACGCCACGCTTTTCAAGCGGAAATCCACGTCGGGCCGCCAAAACCGCTGCCAGTGTGACAACTGCCGCGCGCCGCTTGTCATCGCAGTAGCGGTGACGCAACCCATGCGGAGTGCACGGCGATACGCGGCCTTTGCAAACGCCGTGACGCGCCAGGCCCGGCGCCGACGAAATTCGTCGCGATAGCCATTCCGCGCGCTTCCGGCAAGGTGCGTCACGCCCAAGCGAAGACGTCGGATGAAACCGATGATCGTCGTGGGCGCGCGGCGTACCACTGCCAGAGGAATCGGCAACGGTTGCCGCAACCCGACGGTTGCTCGCTCAGGCCGGCGTGGCGAACCATTCCGCGTGCTGTGCGCGCAGGCGCTGCCATTCGAGCTTGAGCCACGGCGTGTAGCGCTCGGGGTTGGCGGCAATTTCCTGGTCGAGCATGTCCGGCGCCACGTAGCGCAGCGCGGCGATTTCGCTGGCGTTGACGTCGGGCGCCGCGTCGCTGCGCCCGGCAAACACGTGGCACAGCTCGTGTTCGGAGCCGGCATCGCCGTAGCTCGCCTGGTAGGTGAACTCGAACAGATGCGTGAGCTCGCAATCGAAGCCAAGCTCTTCGGCAAGACGGCGGTGGATCGCATCCTTGAGCCGCTCGCCGCGGCGCGGATGGCTGCAGCAGGTATTGGCCCAGTAACCCGGCCACAGGCGCTTGCCCTCGGCGCGCTGTTGCAGCAACACCTCGCCGTTCGGGTTGAACACGAACAGGGAAAACGCGCGGTGCAAGGTGCCGTGGCCGTCGTGCGCACTGGCCTTGTCGAGATACCCGATTTCGCGATCCTTCGCGTCGACCAGGATCAGCGGCTCATCGTCGAAGGAAACCACTTCGTCGCGACGTGGCTGCTGCTCACTCATTGCCTTACCCCAGATCCACGGCCATCGCCTGATAGCCCGCGTCGCGCATCGCGGCGATCACGCGATCGCGGTTCTCCGGGCACAGTGCCACGATCGACCCGCCACCACCACCACCGGTGAGCTTGGCGCCCAGCGCACCGTTTTCGCGCGCGAGCTGCACCAGCTCCTCCAGCTCGCGGCTGGACACGCGCAGTGCGTTGAGCAGGCCGTGGCACACGTTCATCAGGTCGCCAAGCTGCTGCAGGTCATGCCCTTCGAGCGCCTGCGCGCCTTGCAGCGCCAGCCGGTCGATCTGCTCAAAGATGCCTTCGTACAGCGCCGGGTTGCGCATCCACGCACTGCGCACGTTGCCCACCGTGCGCGCGGTGAGGCTCTCGCGCCCGCTGATGCCGATCACCAGCGGCACCGAGCCGCCGAGTTTCAGCTCGCGAATATCCGGCTTGGCACCGGCGGCATCGCGCTGATAGAGCACGGTCTTGCCGAACGTGGCCACCGTATTGTCCACGCCGGAAGGTGAGCCGTGCGCCACGCGCTCGCACTGGTAGGCCAGCGCGTTGACCTCGTCATCGGTGAGGCCCAGCTTGAAATGCCGATCCAGCGCGCGCACGACGGCGACCGCGAGCGCGGCGGAACCGCCCAGGCCCATCGCGCGCGGCACGTTGGGAAACACTTCGATATGCATCGGCCGCTCGATCAGGCCGAGGCGGTCGAAGATCAGCCCGAGCGATTTCTGGATCGAATCGCGGCGCGCGGGATCGCGACTGAAATGGCACTTCACGCCCCAGCGCGCGATCAGCATTTCGACGCCGCCGGACGGCATGTCCTTCACGCTGGCGTGGATCGCCAACGGAATCGGCGCGGCAATGGCGTGGCTGCCGTACACCACCGCGTGCTCGCCCAACAAAATCACCTTGCCGTACGCGGACACGCCATCGGCCGGTACTGGCGTGTCGGCCGGCACGATGATGCCGGCGCGACCGTGGCGCAGGCCTTCGATGATCTCCAGTGCCTTGTGCACCTTGATCTCGCCGCCTTCGACCAGTTGATCCACCACCGCATCGAAAATGTCGGCACCCGCCCCGGCGGCAATCGCCACGCTGCGTGCATGCAGCGTCATGTGGCCCTGCTGGATGCCCTCGGTAGAAAGGGCGCGCAAGGCGGAGAAGTTCTGCGCCAGCCCCACTGCGCCCATGATTTCTGCCAGCTCGGTCGCGCTCTTGACGCCGAGCAGGCGCAGGTTCAAGCCGACGGTGGCGTTCGACAGCAGCGAACCGCCGACGATGCCGACCTTCATCGGCATGTCCAGCTCGCCGACCAGTTCGCCGCTCGCGCTCTTGTACCAGCGCGTCAGCGCGGTATAGCGCCCGCCGCGCGCGGCGTACGCGTGCGCAGCCGCCTCGATCGAGCGCCAGTCGTTGCCGGTGGCCAGCGCCACCGCGTCCACGCCATTCATGATGCCTTTGTTGTGGGTGGCGGCGCGGTACGGATCGAGGCTGGCAAACTCGTTGGCGAGAATCACGCCGTCGCGCACGTCCTCGCCGGTGAACGCCTTGCTGGCCAGCGCGTCGACCGGGATCACGCAGCGCGCGCGCACCAACGCGCGGTCGGCCAGGTTGGACAGGATGCGCAGAAACACACGTCCGCTGGTGAGTTTTTCCACCAGCGACGCCACGCCTTCGCACATGGTGTTGACCAGGTTCGCGCCCATCGCGTCGCGGGTATCGACCAGCAGGTGCAGCACCACCATGTCGCCGCCTTCGGCGCGCGCCAGGAGCTGCACCT
Source organism: Rhodanobacter sp. (assembly GCA_004298045.1). Classification (GTDB taxonomy): domain Bacteria; phylum Pseudomonadota; class Gammaproteobacteria; order Xanthomonadales; family Rhodanobacteraceae; genus Rhodanobacter_A. The sequence continues at coordinate 185,264 of SCRM01000016.1, forward strand.
CGATGTCCTTCGCGCCACCACCGCGCGCCACCATCTGCGGGTGCAAGCTGTTGGCGAGGTTGAGCAATTCTTCCTTGTGTTGCAGCAACGCGGCCTTGGCCTGCACCGGGTTCGGCACATCCACCACCTGTACCTGGCCGATCAGCACCGGCTCGGTGCTTTCGACGTGGAAGCCACCGGTGCCGCGCACCACCTTCGCCGCCGACGACAGCGCGGCAACGATCGACGGCTCCTCGACCACCAGCGGTATCACGTAGTCGCGCTCGTTGACGAGAAAGTTGAGGCCAAGCCCGACCGGCAGGCCCATCACGCCGACCACGTTCTCGATCAGCTTGTCGGCGCGGCTCACCTTGAGCGTGTGCTCGCCCGAGGCCAGTGCGTGGTAATCCTCCGCGCTGAGCCAGCCGCGCTCGTGGATCATGCGCACGCGCTCAGCCACCGAGAGTTTGTAGAAAGCCGGAAACCGCGCCGTCTTCGACGTATCGACACTCATTCGCCATCACTCCACAAGCACGCAGCCGCGGCCGCATCCATCCGGTTCAAGGGAAGTCACCGCCCTGCCCGGCCGCGCCATGCGACGGCGAACCGGAGTGCATGAAGGAGACGTCGCACTGCACGCCCTGCGGATCAACCGCCAACCCCTCCGCGTGCAGGCCGGCCGCCATCATAGCGCGGCGCACGCGTTCCAGTTGCGGTGCACCATCGGCCACCACCACGCCGAAATCGCCACCTGCGCCGCAGGGTTTGAACGCTGCACCCGCGTGTGCGGCAAGCGCAGCCAACTCGCGCTGCGCTGGCGAGAAAATCGCCAGCCCGCTGGCGCGTTCCAGCCGCGACAGTGCCGCCGCATACGCTGCCACCAGCGCAACGAAACCTGCCGCATCGCCGTGCAGCGCCGTGGGCGCGGATCCCGCCAATTGACACAATTCGCCCATGCGTGCCGCGTAATCCGCCGCGTGCGTCTGCCGCCAGGCGGCCAAGTGCGCCAGTTGGCCGGCTGTCGATACCGCCTCCTGCGACCACACGAACAGGCACTGCGCGCCGGCCGGTGGCCAGCTCGCCGATGACGAAGCCGGTGCGGCACCAGGCATGCCGCGCCGGTACGTCAATGCGCCACCGGCAAGGCTCGCCGCAATGTCGACGCCGCTGCCGCGCCCGCCTTGCCAGGCGCCATGCCACGCAACCAGGCGCGCCAGCCATGCCGGCGTGGGGGCGAAACCCTGCCCGCTCGCGCGCACCAGCGCAGCAGCCAGCGCCACCGTCAACGCCGCGCTCGACCCCAGCCCGAGCTTGCGCCGGCCGGTCGGCGTGGCCGCAAAGAAACCCGAAGTGTCCAGCGTGAAGTCCAGGCCGCCGCGCGGCGCGAGGCCGATGCCGGCCAGCGCATTCCACACCTGCGTCACCAGGCCGAGGCGAGCCGCATCGGCGACAGTGTTCCACTCCAGCTTGCCGGCAGCGTCGACGCTGGCCGACGCTGAAGTGATACCAAGGTCTGGCGCAGCTACTTCCACCCCGGCACCATCGGCGCTGTCCAGTATCACCCGTGCACGCCGGTTCATCGCCACCACCAGCGCCGGCGCACCATCGAGCACCGCGTAATCGCCGAGCAGCACCAGCTTGCCCGGCGCGCTGGCTTGGATGCGCGTCACGCGTGCGGCCCCGCCACCAGATGTGCGCCAGCGCCCAGCCCGCACTCGATCACCTCGAGCACGCCCGGCACCTCGCGCAGCGCGGCCGCCACCGCGGGCAGCGCTTCAGGCAGACACACTGCCTTGACCTGCGGGCCGGCATCCACGGTGAAAAACACCGGCATGCCCTGCCCGCGCAGTTCGCGCACCCGGTGCATGCAGGCCACGGTCGCGCCGTTCCAGTAGATCAGCCCCGGCCGCGCCGCGAGCGCCAGCGCGTGCATCTTGAGGCAACTGTGTTCGGACACCTCGGCCAGCCGTGCGAAATCGTGCGCCGCCACCGCCGCGCGGGCGGCAGCAAGGTCGGCCTCCTGAGTCGCGACCCACGCACCCTGGAACGGCGAGGTCGCCGCGGTGCGGCGCATGCCAACAGTGGAACTGACGCTTTTCGCCGCCACCGAGGTCACCGCAATCGCCACCGCCAATGGCCACTCCGCACGATCCAGCAATGGGTGCGCGATCGAATCGCGCCCGTCTGCGCATTCGCCGCGCGCCCATTCGACAAAGCCGCCAAAGATCGAGCGCGCCGCCGAACCCGAGCAGCGCCGCGCCAGCGCCGACAATTCGCCGGGCGGCAGCGCCAGCCCCAGCGCTTGCGCGCCGGCGAGCATCAGTGCCGCAAACCCCGACGCCGACGAGGCCAGCCCGGCGGCGGTGGGAAAGTTGTTGTCGCTCACCACCTCGGCGCGCCAATCCACCCCGGCGCGCGCGCGCAGCAAATCCAGCCCCGCGCCAACCCGCGCCGACTCGCTAGTCTTGCCATTGAGTTGCACCCCGTCGGCACCGGCCCCGGCGACGAAAGTCACCTGCGTGCGGGTGCGAATGCGGTCCAGCGTGATCGACAGCGAACCCACGCACGGCAGGTTCAACGCCTCGTCGCGCTTGCCCCAATATTTGACCAGGGCGATGTTGGGATGGGCTTCGGCGGTGGCCGAACCGGGAGCAATGGCAGGCATGGGCAAGATGGCGTGGCAACGCACGCAAGCATACGCGAGGCCGCCGGCCCGACCAATGGCAAAACGGTGCCCGGACTATGACGCCGCATGCCGGTCGATCGCCGCCAGCAGCGCGAGATTCAACGCGTGCTGCTGCGCATGCCAGCCGGCGAGCCTGGCCGGATCGATCGCGGGCTGCTCGTCGAGCGCGGAGAGCTTGCGTTTCCACCACGCGCGATAGCGGTAATACGACACCTCGCCGTTGATGTCGCTGCCGACCAGCTCGCCCCGGAGACTGTCGATCACGCCCAGCGCATGCCGCAACTGGAAGCGCCCCTGGTCCCAGTTGGTCTGCGCCACGTCGGCGGCAAACACGTCCTTGTCGATCGAGAGATAACTGCGCAGTGGCTGCGTGCGCTGTTCATCGGCAAACGCAGCGACGAGATCATCCGGCGTATCGAATGTGCGGAACGCGCGCGCGATGCCGAGCCGGCGCGCCCACGCCGTATCCACGCCCATGCTCCAGTAGGTGAGCTTGCCGCGCACGAGCGGCGCAAGATAGTTCTCCCACGCGTGCCGCGCGCCGATGTCGCCCGAGGTGATGCCGAGCACGTGCATGTGCGCCACGAACGGCAGCCGCGCCACGCGCCGCACCCACGAGCCGCAATGCACGCCGAACGGGTAGCGCATGTTGTCCGGGTGGTTGTCCAGCACCACCACCTGGATTGGCGCCGTGGGCCTGAGCCGGGCGATCAGCGGCCAGCTCAGGTGGTGGAAATCGCCCGAGCCGGTGAACACCGTGCCGTAGCGCGCGGGCAACTGCGCTTCGAGCACCGCGCGAAAACGCCGCATGGTCGCCAGCGAGCAGCCAAAACGCACGGCCTCCTGCCACGACCCCAGCGGCAGCGTGATGCGGCCCGGCAAGGCTCCGACTGAGGCGTCCAGATCGAGCACCAGCGGCGGCAAGGCACCCTCAGTCATCCGCTTGCTCCTGTTGCTCCCGCCACATGCGATCGCTCTCGAAATGCCCGCCGAGCTTGCGCAGCAACGCGCGCAACAACGGATTGCGCGCATACACCGCGTGCCGGGTGAAGGTGAAGCGCGCGCCGAGCGCGGCTTTCACTTCCGGGTCGGTCCAGCCGGCGACGTAATGCGTCAGGCCTCGTTCGCGCGTGTAGGCGAGGTTGTGCATCCAGCTCACGAAATACAGATTGTGTTCGCGCGCGGCGGGGTAAGCCAGTCCAATGTACTTGTCCACCAGCTTGCCGGCGTACTCGTAGCACAGGTTCCAGCCGATCATCGCGCCCTGGTGGCGATACACGAACACCACACCGCCACTGTCGGCATCCTGCAGGATGCGGCGGAAGAACGCGGCGGTCAGGCGGTCGAAATGGATCTCGCTCTGCGCGTACACCGCATCGAACAAGGCGTAGTACGCGGCGAGCGTGGCTTCGTCGAAAAACCGCGCGTCGCCGGTGCGCACGACTTCCACCTCGAGCCCGGCACGTGAGCGCAACTTGCGCCGGAGGTTCTTGCGCCGGCTGTGCGACAGCCGGGCAAGGTAGGCGTCTTCCGAATCGAAATCGATCGGCACGTAGGCCAACGCCTGGCCTTCGAGCAGCACGAAACCCTGTGCCACGCAGGCATCTGCCAGCGCCTGGGCGCGCGCGTTGGTGCCCGGATCAAGCAGCGGCGACGCCTGCGCGATGTCCTTCACGATCAGCAGCTGCGTGTCGCGCCCCCAGGTTGCCTTCAGTTCACGCACCAGTTCAGCTGGCTCGCCGGCAGCCGGGATCGGCGCGTACTCGCTGACCGTGGTGCCGACGAATCGCGTGCGCCAGGTGAGTGCGCGCCGCACCAGTGGCCAGCGTCCCAGGCGCGCACGCAGCGCGTCGTCCGCGGTGGTCAAAAGATCGAACGGCGCGACGAAGCCCGGCAAGCCGCTAGGCAGGCGCCCCACGCCAAACCCGACCGGCGGCTCGGCCATGAACGCGGCAATCAGCCCTTCAGGTTCCAGTGGCGACACGAAAGGCATGCGTAAGACGGTTTCCCTAGACTAAACGTCGTAGCCTGCGTGAATGACCTTGCGCGGGCCTGTCACCACTCCATCAGGATCCGCCCATGACCGCTACCACGCAGGAACAGGTGTTCGAGCTCATCGCCAAGCAAGCGAAAGTCGAAACAGGCAAGGTCACGCCGCAATCCACCTTGAAGGATCTCGGTATCGCCTCGCTCGACGCGATCGAGCTCATCTTCGACATTGAAGAGCACTTCGACATCCATTTCCCCGAGCAGCAAGGCGCCAACTTCGACACCGATACCGCCCAAAGCCTGGTTGCCGCAGTGGATCAGGCGCTCGCCGAAAAGGCCAGCGGCGAAGGCACCAAGTAATGCCCACGATCGAAACCCGCCGAGTCGTCATCACCGGCATGGGTGCGGTGAGCCCGCTTGGCCTCACCGCCGACGAACTCTGGCACGGCATGCGCGAAGGCCATTGCGCCATCGGCCCGTTGCGCCACAAGGACAGCGACGCGCTGCGCGTCAAGATCGCGGCACAGGTACCGGAAACATTCGCTCCCGCCGCGCGCATCAACGAGCACATGCTGCCGCTGCTCGACATCACCTCGCAACTCGCGGTGTATGCCTCGTACGAGGCTGTCGAGCAATCCGGGCTCGACTTCACGCACGGCGACCTCGCGACGCGCACCGCCACCATCATCGGCACCGGCGTCGGCGGCGAGATGACCCACGACGAGCAGGCGTACCGGCTGTACGCGGAGAAATCCAGCCGCACGCATCCGCTCACCATCGTGCGCCTGATGGCGAACGCGCCGGCCAGCCAGATCAGCATCGCCCACGGCCTGCGCGGGCCAAGCTTTGCCGTGGCCAGCGCCTGCGCCTCGGCCAACCACGCCATCATCGAGGCCGCGCGCATGATCCACTTCGGCCTGGTCGACGTCGCCGTCACCGGCGGCACCGAGGCCTGCCTGTCCTATGGCTCGCTGCGCGCATGGGAGGCCATGCGCATCCTGTCCACCGACACCTGCCGCCCGTTCAGCGCGAACCGCCGTGGCCTGGTGCTCGGCGAGGGTGCCGCGATCTTCACGCTCGAGTCGCTCGACCACGCGCGCGCGCGCGGCGCGACCATCCTTGCCGAACTTGCCGGCGGCGGCATGAGCGCCGACGCCACCGACATCGTTGCGCCGAACCCCGACGGCGCCGCCAGCGCCATGCGCCAGGCACTGGCCGACGCCGGCCTCAACCCGGACGACATCGACTACATCAACGCGCACGGCACCGGCACCCAGGCCAACGACGTCACCGAAACCCGCGCCATCCACGCGGTGTTCGGCGACCGCCCGAAGCATTTGGCCGTCTCGGCGACCAAATCCATGCACGGCCACGCGCTGGGTGCCTCCGGCGCGCTCGAACTGGTCGGCGTGATCGGCGCACTGCGCGAAGGCGTCATCCCGCCCACCGCCAACTACGACCAGCCCGACCCGGAATGTGACCTCGACTATGTGCCGAACACGGCCCGCGAAGTGAAGGTCGACGCCGCGATCAGCAACTCGTTCGCGTTTGGCGGCCTGAACGCGGTGCTGGCGTTGAAGAAGGCACCGTAACCCGCGGCGTTGCCGCCCTGCATGGTGGTACCTGCGCCGACACCAGCGACGGTCGCCGCGTTGCTCAGCGTACGCCGCGCACCGGTCGGATGGCCCAGGCACCCAGTGCGCTGAGTACCGCCGCCACGACGAACAGCACCGCGTAGCTGCCGGCACTCGCGAACAGAATGGCGGGAGCAAGCGCCGGCATCAGGGCCTGGGGCAGCACGCTGGCGATATTGAAGATGCCCAGGTTCCTCGCCGCGTGGGTCTCGCGCTCCGGCAGTACGTCGGTCACCAGCGCGAAATCGACCGTCAGATACACGCCGAGCGCGCCGCCGGCCAGCGCCATGCCCACGAGAAACCAGGCATACGAAGCGACGAGGGCAATCATCAGCAAGGCCAACGCATAGGCCAGCGCCGCCCCACACACGAACACCCGGCGGCGCCCGAGCGCATCGGACCACGCGCCCGCCAGCACACCGGTAATCGCTACCGCGCCAGACTGCACCAAGGTGGACAGGAAAATCAGGTGCGGCACCCGCGCCGGCGCACAGCCCAGCTGGTCGATCAGGTAAAACTCTTGATAGATCATCAGCAACGAGACCCCGGCGTAGAGCAGGAAGCGGCTGCCCCAGACCCAGGAAAAATCGGGGAAGCGCCGCGGGTCGATCCAGAAGCTGCCGAAGAACTCGCGCCAGCCGTAGCGCACTCCATGGCCTGCCGCCAGCCGCTGGTCGGGCAGCACCCACGCCAGTGCCAAGGTGCTCGCCAGGGCGATCACAGCGGGCACCAGGAAAACCCCGAGCCGGAATTCCTCCAGCGCTTCCACCAGGAAGGTACCGCCTACCATGCCCAGCGGCAGGCTGAGGTTCACGATGCCGGACACCATGCCGCGCTGCGATGACGAGACCTGATCCGCGAGGATCGCCGCGAGTGCGGCCAGCTGCGCGTTGAAGGCCAGTTGCGCGATGCACCAGCCCAGCAGGAGCTGCGGAATCGACACCGCCGTCGCCACCACCGCCAGCCCCAGCATCCCGCCCAGGGCGCCGGCCAGCAGCCACGGTCGACGCATGCCGAAACGCGACGTGGTGCGATCCGAAAGGCGCCCGAAGAACGGGTTGGCAAACAACGCAATCAGCGCTCCCATGCCCACCACCAGCGACAGGCCACCAGCCGCATGCGCCGGGGCCAGCTCGCGCACACGCATGGGCAGCTCCACCAGGATCGGCGGCAACAGGGCCACCCACAACCCCAGGTAGGCCATGCCGTAGGCGGCGATGAACGGCCAGCCCGCGCGTCGCCCCGACGACGCTCCGTCAGCACCGGCATCGGGCTGCACGGGAAGTCCCTGCAACGCCGCCTTGGCCTTGTCGTCGGTCACCGCCCGCCCCCATGCACCTGCGACCGGGTTCCTGCTGAAACCGGCGTTAGGCGAATACTACGGGTTCCGGGGCACCGCTGCGGAAGCGCGCCACTGCACTTGGTATGGCACCCGTTCCGGCGCCGGCGGGGCACCATCGCGAATCGACTGCAGCACGCTTTCGACCGCTACGCGGCCCAACTCGCGGCACGGCTGGTGCACCGTGGTCAGGCCGGGCGAAATCAATCGCGACGCCGGCGTGTCGTCGAAACCGCAGACCGACAGGTCGCCCGGGATGCTCAGCCCGCGCGCGTAGGCTTCACGCATCACCCCGCACGCCATGTCGTCATTTGCCGCGAAGATCGCCGTAGGCGGGCGCGGCCGGTCGAGCAGCGTCCGGGCCCCGGCCATGCCCGACGCAAACGCGAAATCCCCGTCCACCACAAGTGACTCATCGTAGGCGATGCCGGCCTTGCGCAGCGCATCGCGATAACCGTTGAGCCGCCAGGTGCGCGCGCCATGCCCCTGCAGCCCGGCGACATGGCCGATCCGGCGGTGTCCCAGTGCCACCAGGTGGGCGACGATCTCGGCCGCCGCCTTGCGCTCGTCGAAACCGACGTTGATGCGCGATTGGCGCAGCTTCGACGAGATCGTTGAGTACGGCACGCCCAGCTCGTCGAGGCGCTGCAACAGCGCGGCGTTGTTCGCGTGCGGCGGCACCAGCACCAGCGCATCCGGTCGATGGGTAGCCACGAAGCCGTCGATCCGCGCGGCGAGATCGTCCGCCGCATCGAACGGATGCAGCACCGCGTTGTACGGGGTGCCCTCGCATGCCTGCAACACACCCACGATGAGCTCCATGGTGTAGCTGGAGCCGGACATCGGGTTGTCGTACAGCAGCGCGACCAGGTACGAGCGATTCCCGGCCAGGCTGCGCGCCGATGCGTTGGGCACGTAATTGAGCGCCCGGATCGACGCTTCGATCCGGGTGCGCAGTCGCGCCCGCACGCTCGGATTGCCGTTGAGCACGCGCGACACGGTCTTGGTGGATACGCCGGCATGCGTGGCGACGTCTTCGATTCTCACGGACATGTGCGGGCCCATCCCCCGATTGTTTGCAGCGTCCCATCCTACCCCAGCCGGCTGACCGCAAGCCACGTGGATTCCGTCCGTTTCAACCAAAAATACCAGCGCTGGTATTTTCTATTGACTGCGCTGGTACATTTGACTAGCGTACGCCGTCGCAAGGGCGCGTCGTGCGCGGATGAAAAGCCGTGCCGGCTGGGCGCACTGCCACACACTGGGGAGACACCGAAGTGGAAAAGAAACCATCCGTGCATCCGCGTGCGCGTACTGCCGTCCATCTGCGGCTGCTGCCCCTCGCGATCGCGACGACGCTGTTCATGGCCGGGCCGGCAGCGGCCATGGCCGCGCAGGCCGCGCCGCAGGAAACCGACCAGGCCACGCCGTCCACGCCAGCTACCACGCCCGAATTGAAGGCGGCGACCAAGAAGAAGGTTTCCACCGCGGCAAGCGAGAAAGAAGCCAAGCAACTCACCGGCATGACCGTCAACGGCTACTCGTCCAGCCTGAACCGCGCACAGGACATCAAGCGCTACGCCGACACGGTGGTCGACGCCATCTCCGCCCAGGATGCCGGCTCGCTGCCCGACCTGTCGGTGACCGAGGCGCTGCAGCGCGTGCCCGGCGTGGCGGTCAGCGCGTTCGGTGTCGCCGCCGACCCGGACCACTTCTCGATCCAGGGTTCGGACATCAGCCTGCAAGGCCTGCCCTACACCAGCACCCTGTTCAACGGCCGCGAGGTGTTTTCCGCCGGCGGTGGGCAGGGGCTGAACTTCGCCACGGTGTCGCCCGAGCTGATCGGCTCGGTGATCGTGAGCAAGAACCAGACCGCGGACATGATCGAGGGCGGCATCGCCGGCTCGATCGACCTGCATACGCGCAAGCCGTTCGACAGCAACAAGGATACCCAGGCTTCCGTCACCCTCGGCACCTACTGGGGCGACCTGGCCAAGCGGGGCACGCCGCAGATCGCCGGCCTGTTCAGCCACAACTGGACTACCGATATCGGCCGCTTCGGTTTCCTCGCCAACCTGGCCTACGACCGCATCGACCAGACCGACAATGCGATTTCCGTGGTCGATTACCAGCGGCGCTGCAATGGCTGCGACCTGCCGGGCGGCAGGACCGACGCCTTCCCCGGCCTTGCGCCGAGCGAATACCGCTACGTGCCGGTCGGCGGCGACCTGCGCCACCAGGACGAAACCAGCACGCGCTTCGGCCATGCGCTCGCCCTGCAATGGGAAAGCCCGGACAAGACCTGGCAGGCCGCGCTGACCTGGAACCGGGCATCGGACTCCGAAACCACCTTCGAGCACACCTTCCAGGCATCGACGGATGGTTGCGGCGGCCAGACGCTGGCCGGTTGTGCCGTGCCGCTGGCGGGCACCACGCCGGTGTACGACGCCAACGGCATCCTCCAGTCCGGCATCATCTCGGGCGATCCGGCGCCGTCGACCTTCCTGCCGTTCACCTATGGCGGCGTGCCGACGCAGCTCGACACCGCCGGCTTCAAGCGGCGTTACGTGACCAACGACTACGCCTTCAACCTGAAGTGGAACGTCAACGATCGGCTGCACCTCAGCCTGGACGCGCAGGACACCCATTCCGACTACTCGGATCGCTACTACTACATTCGCCAGATGACCCAGGCAAACTGGTACGTCGCCACCCACGGTGACAACGTACCCACGCTCAGGCCGTTGTCGCCGGATCCCAATCAGACGACCGCGCAGTATTTTTCCAATCCCGACAACACCTATTGGTCAGCCGCGCAGGATCACCAGAAGAAGTCGTGGGGCAACCAGCGCGCCTTCCGCCTGGACGGAAGCTTCGACGTGGCCAAGGGCCCGCTGGACGACATCCAGTTCGGCTTCCGCCACAGCGACCAGAAAGAGACGCTGTACAACTCGCCGTACAGCTACTTCTGGGATATCAGCACGCCTTACGCCGGCGGGCCGGGGCTGGCGGTCACTGCCGCCGATACCCCCGGGGACGTGTCCCCGTTCCACCTCAACCTGCCGGCCTTCGGCAACGGCGATTTCGGTGTGGTCGCGCCCTTCTTCAACCTGAATCCGCAGTCGCAATTCTGGCAATCCGTCGCCGCGATGAAGCGGATCAACCAGCAGTCGCTGGCCATGAACCCCGGCTGGAGCTGGTGGAGCCCCTACTACACCAACTACGAACGCGACCAGTACGGCTATACCTTCGTGCCGGGCACGCGTTATCTGCCGCAGGAAATCTCCTCCAACGGGGAGAAGACCAACGCCACGTATCTGCGCCTGAACTTCAGCAACGGCAACCTGGATTTCCTCAGCGGCCTGCAGATCAGCGGCAACGTCGGCGTGCGCTACGTGCATACCCAGGACAATGCGTCGGGTTACCTGCTGCTGCCGGACATGAAGCAGGCCCTCGGCAACGCCACCGTCCCGGAGTACTGCCTGGGCGTGACGAAGAACGGCACCCAACCCGCCTCGCCGGGCACGTTCTGCGCGCTGACCCCGGCACAGCAACAGCAATACGTGACCTTCGCCAACGGCGGATACAGCCCGATAACCGCCCGCAGCGGGTATGGCAACTGGCTGCCCAGCTTCAATCTGGCGATCGGCTGGACCGATGACCTCATCACCCGCTTCGCATTCTCCGAGTCGATCTTCCGGCCAGCGCTCAACCAACTGGAGGCGGGCCAGTCGATCAGCGGGCTGCTGCCCTACGGCACCAACGGCAGTACCGAACCCACGGTGGGCAACGGCTACAACGGCACGAACCCCTACCTCCGGCCCATCACGGCGCACAATTTCGACCTGAGCCAGGAGTGGTACTTCGGCAACGCCGGCTCGCTGACCGGCATGCTGTTCTGGAAGCAGTTGAACCACACCATCCAGTACATCACCAACGTGGTGAACACCTCGGTCACCAACAATGGCGTGACCTATCCGGAGCAGTACACGGCTGGCCTGGCCAACCTCGACCAGAAGGGCAGCGTGGGCGGGGCGGAACTGGCCTACCAGCAGAAATTCGATTTCCTGCCGGGATGGCTGTCCGGTTTCGGCGTGCAGACCAACTACACCTACATCAAGCCGCACGGCCTCGGCTTCGGCTCGGTGAACTATTGCCCCGCCACCTATCTGCCGGCCACGCAGTGCATCAACCAGAAGAAGCTGCCGCCCAACGAGCTGTCGCGCGACACCTTCAACTTCACCGTCTATTACGAAAAGGGGCCGCTGTCGGCACGCCTGGCGTGGAACTGGCGCTCGCAGTTCCTCATCGCGGGCCAGGAGGCGGACTACCCGTTCATGCCGGTCATGGCCGCGTCGCAGGGACGGCTGGACGGCTCGCTGATCTATGCGCTCACCCCGCACGTCAAGCTCGCGCTGCAAGTCGCCAATCTCCTGAATTCGACGTTCAAAACGCGCGAGATCATCAACACCGACGGCTTGTCGGTGCCCAAGGGCTTCTTCCGCAACGACACCCGCTACAACCTCAGCCTGCGCGCGGATTTTTGACCCGACGCCCGTGACCGCCTCCGTCATGGCACCTGCCGATACCGATGCCGCGACGGGGCGGAACCACGACCGCACGACCTCCCCAGTTGCCGCCACGCCCGTCACGGCGGGTGTGGCGGCCTTGTTCGCCGGCATGCTGCTCATGCTGTCGGTGGCCATGCCGGTGCATGCCGGGACGCTTCCAGAGCTGACCGCAAAGCCGGCCATCGCAACCCTCGCGCGCACCGGTTGTGATGCCATCGCCGCGCGCGTGGACGCGACGCCGGGGAACGTTCCAGTCCTGCTGCGCACCTACGACAGCCGGCGCGGGCACGGTGCGCCCACCCTGCCGCCGCTGCACTCGGCGGCCTTCACCTACGACAACGCGCTGGCGGTGATCGCCCTGCTCGCCTGCCACCGACAGCCGCAGGCCGAACGCATCGGCGAAGCCCTGCGGCTGGCCGCAAGCAACGACACCCGCCTGCGCGATACCTATCGCGCCGGTCCCGTCACCGGCAGCAAGCCACTGCCCAATGGATGGTGGGATGCCAAGCGCCAGCGCTGGGTCGATGCCGCGCAGGCATACGCCGGCGCCTATCAGAACGGCAGCTCGTGCGGCAACATCGCGGGGGCGGCACTGGCGTTGCTGGCCCTGCACCGCGCCACCGGCAACCCGCGCTGGCTCGCCGCCGCGGTACATCTCGCCGATTGGGTAGTCATCCACGCGTCGGACACCCGCGGCGCCGGCGGCTTCGATGGCGGCGTCGAGTCGTTCCCGCTGGTGCCGCGCCGGGCCACCTGGAAATCGACCGAACACAACATCGATCTCGTTGCGCTGTTCACGTGGCTCGCCCACGTCACCGCCCCCGGCAACGACTGGGCAACCCAGGCGGCACATGCCCGCGATTTCGTGGCATCACAGTGGGACGCCGGCAGCGGGCATTCTGGATCGCCACCGGAAGCGACGGCGTGACGCCGCGCCGCGCGCCATCCGCCTTCGACGTACAGTTGTGGGCGCAGCTCCTGCCCGACGCACCGAAAGCGTGGCAGCGCGCGCTGACCTGGGTTGAACGCCAGCATGCCGTCGCCGGTGGCTTCGCCTTCATCGACGCCCGCGACGGGATATGGACGGAAGGCACCGCGCAAGCTGCGCTCGTCTATTGGCGCAGCGGTAACCTGGCCGAAGCAAATCGGCTGCTCGCCTTGATCGCCAGCCAAGCGGCGCCAAGCGGATACCTCTATGCCCCCCAAACCGCGCATCGCCGCGCTGTATTCCCACTATCACCACCGGCCCTGCCTCGCCGCCACGGCATGGGCCGTGATCGCTGCGACGGATCGCAACCCGTACCAACCAAAGGCGAGTACGCCGCGATGACGCACCACCTCCGAAAACACTCACCGCACGCCGCCTCACCAACGTGGTGAACAGGTTTCCCCGGCGTCACCACCATCGAGAGAACGACATGGCACTTCACAAGACCTGTATCGCCACGCTGATCGGCACCGCCATGCTGGCATCCGGCGCCGCCGGCGCGAGCGCGAACGACTCGGCACGCCCATGGATGAACTCCGCGCTGACGCCCGACCAGCGCGCCGAACTGGTGGTGAAGGCGATGACGCAGGGCGAGAAGTTCCGCTTGATCCGCGTCGACTTCGGCAACACCGACAACGGTCACGTGATGGCGCCGGGCGCGCTGGGCTCGGCCGGTTACGGCCCGGCCATCGCGCGGCTGGACCTGCCCGCCCTGCAGGAGAGCGACGCCGGCCTGGGCGTGGCCAAGCCGCACAAACTCGGCGCCACGGCCCTGCCCTCGGGCCTGGCCACCGCGGCAAGTTTCGATCCGGCGATCGCTTATGCCGGCGGCGCGATGATCGGCGGCGAGGCGCATCGCCGCGGCTTCAACGTGATGCTGGCCGGCGGCGTGGACCTGGTGCGCGATCCGCGCAACGGGCGCAATTTCGAATACGCGGGCGAAGACCCGCTGCTGGCCGGCGTGATCGCCGGCAATGCGATCGCCGGTATCCAGAGCCGGCACGTCGTCTCCACCATCAAGCACTACGCGCTCAACGACCTGGAAACCGACCGCACCACGGTGAGCGCCAACATCGACCGCGCCGCCGCACGCGAGTCGGACCTGCTCGCCTTCGAGATCGCCATCGCCACCGGCCGGCCCGGCTCGGTGATGTGCTCCTACAACCGCATCAACACGGTCTACGCCTGCGAGGACGGCTGGCTGCTCAACGATGTCCTCAAGCACGACTGGCATTACCCCGGCTTCGTGATGTCGGACTGGGGCGCGGTGCACAGCGGCGCGAAAGCCGCGCTGGCCGGGCTGGACCAGGAATCGGCCGGCGAGACCTTCGACAAGGAGGTGTATTTCGATCGACCGCTGCGTGCCGCGGTGGCCTCCGGCGAAGTACCGCAGGCGCGCCTCGACGACATGGCGCGGCGCATCCTGCGCAGCCTGTTCGCAGCCGGCGTGCTGGACCATCCCGCCACGCAGTCGCCGATCGACTTCGCCGCCGACCGCAAGGTGGCGCAGCGCGCCGAGGAAGCCGGCGCGGTGCTGCTGCGGAACCATGACGCGCTGCTGCCGATCACCGCCGCGCAGTCCGTGGCGGTGATCGGCAGCCACGCCGACAAGGGCGTGCTGACCGGCGGCGGCTCCTCGGCGGTGCAGTCGCCGCAGGGCAACGCCGTACCAGGCCTGCCGCCCACGGCGTGGCCGGGCCCACGCATCTACCAGCCGTCCGCTCCGCTGACCGCGATCCGGCAGCGCGCGCACGGCACGGTGAGCTACGCCAGCGGCGAGGACATCGCCGCCGCCGCGAAGCTAGCCACACAAGCCAAGGTGGCCGTGGTGTTCGTCCACCAGTGGGCGGCGGAAAGTTTCGACCGCCCGCTTCTTGCCCTGTCCGGCAACCAGGATGCGCTGGTGGAAGCCGTGGCCAAGGCCAACCCGCACACCATCGTGGTGCTGGAAAACAACGGTCCGGTGGCGATGCCGTGGCTGGACCGGGTGGGCGCAGTACTGGAAGCTTGGTACCCCGGCGCGGCCGGTGGCGACGCCATTGCGCGGCTGCTGTACGGCGAGGTCGCCCCGGCCGGCCGCCTCCCGGTGACCTGGCCGCGCGACGAATCGCAGTTGCCGCGCCCGACGATCCCTGGCGCGGGCCTGGCTGCCATCGGCCTGCCACCGCAGGGCCAGCCGGCGCAGGAAATCGACTACAACATCGAAGGCGCGGACGTCGGCTACCGCTGGTATCAGCGCCAGCACCTCGAGCCGCTGTTCCCGTTCGGCTATGGCCTGACCTACACGCATTTCGCCTACAGCGGCTTTGCACCGCACGCGAAAGGCGGCAAGCTCACCGCCAGCTTCACCGTGACCAACCGCGGCAAGCGCACGGGTGTGGACGTACCGCAGCTCTACGTGACCCTGCCCGGCTCGAAAGTGCGAAGGCTCGCCGGCTGGTGCCGCGTGAGCCTCGCGCCCGGCCAATCCGCGCAGCTCACGGTCACCGCCGATCCGCGTCTGCTGGTGAACTTCGACGGCAAGGGCCAGCGTTGGCTGCGCCCGGCCGGCGACTATCAGTTGCAACTGGGCCACTCGGCGACGTCGTTCGAGGGCGAAGGCAAAGTCGAGCTGACCGCCACCAGCTGGGCAGCCGACGTCTCGCCGGCCGGCACGCCGCAACGTTGCACGGCCGGACGCGCCGCCAATCAGTAGTGGTAGTTCGGCGCGCCGAAGTACACGCGCGTGTGCGTGATGAGCAGCTCGGCGTTGAAATCGAAGACGGCGATGGGTCGAATGCGGGTGTAACGCCCGTCCTTGAGGAAGCGGACGCTGAACGCGAACGCGGCGGCGTTGTCGACCACCCGTACCTCGCCTTCCAGCGAGGCCTCCAGCTCCATCGCCGTGGCCATCGCGTAGAACCCGCGAATTTCCTGCGTGCCCTTTTTCGGCGGTGATCCGACCGGATCCTCGACCACGGCGTCCGCCGCGTACAACCGCACGATCGCGGCGAAATCACTGTGGTTCAAGGCCGCGAGGTAGGCCCGCACCACCTGATACATCGCATCGTCCCGCTCGCTCATCGCACCCTTCCCCGCTTCGCGTAAGTGACCCGCGAGCGGCGGCAAGGCCGGCGGCGGGAAACGCGGAACGTTACATCGCGTGCGTGCGGGGTGGGCTGATCCAGGTCGTGGCGTACCGGCAGCAACCGGTACGCCCACCCGATCCATCTCAGCCTTTCTTCGCCTTCGTCAGCAGCTGGTCCAGCAGCTCGATGGCGAGGTCGATCTCTTCATTGGTGATGTTGAGCGAGGGCGCCAGCGTGATGACGTTCTTGTACCAGCCGCCCACGTCGAGCACGAGGCCGATCGGCTTGCCCTTGTGGGTGAGGCCGCCGGCAAGGCCGATGTCGACCATCTTGTCGAGCAGCGCCTTGTTCGGAGTGAAGCCGTCTTCGGTGCAGATCTCGGCGCGCAGCGCGAGGCCGAGGCCGTCGACATCGCCGATCTCCTTGTGCTTCTTCTGCAGGCTGCGCAGGCCTTCGAGAAAATGCGCGCCCTTTTCCGGCACGGTCTTCTCATAGTTCATCTCCTTGCCGTACTTGAGCACCTCCAGGCCCAGCGCGGTGCCCAACGGGTTGGAGTTGAACGTGGAATGGGTCGAGCCCGGCGGGAAGATGGTCGGGTTGATCATTTCCTCGCGCGCCCACAACCCGGAGAGCGGATTCAAGCCGTTGGTGAGCGCCTTGCCGAACACGACCACATCCGGCGTCACGCCGAAGTTCTCGATCGACCACAGCTTGCCGGTGCGCCAGAAGCCCATCTGGATTTCATCGACCACCAGCAGGATGCCGTATTGGTCCAGCACCTTCTTCAGGCCCTTGAAGAAATTGCGCGGCGGCACGACATAGCCGCCGGTACCCTGGATCGGCTCCACGTAGAACGCGGCGTATTCGCACTGGTTGGTCTTCGGATCCCACACGCCGTTGTATTCAGTCTCGAACAAGCGCGCGAACTGGTGCACGCAGCTGTCGGAGTACTCCTCCGCGCTCATGCCCTTCGGCCGGCGGAACGGATACGGGAACGGCAGGAACATCGCGCGCTCGCCGAAGTGGCCGAAGCGGCGGCGATAACGGTAGCTGGAGGTGATCGACGAGGCGCCGAGCGTGCGACCGTGGTAGCCGCCCTCGAACGCGAACATCAGGCTCTTGCCCTTGGTGTAGTTGCGCACCAGCTTCAGCGAATCCTCGATCGCCTGCGCGCCGCCCACATTGAAGTGCACGCGGCCGTCCAGCCCGAACTTCTTCTTCGCGTCGAGCGCGATCTCCTTCGCCAGCTCGATGCGGGTCTGGTGCAGGTACTGGCTGGCGACCTGCGGCAACAGGTCGATCTGGCGCTTGAGCGCATCGTTCAGGCGCGGGTTGCCGTAGCCGAAGTTGACCGCCGAGTACCACATCTGCAGGTCGAGGAACGGCGTGCCCGCGGTGTCGAACATGTAGCTGCCTTCACCGTGGCGAAAGATCTTCGGCGGGTCGACGTAGTGGACGGTATCGCCGAACGAGCTGTATTTGGCTTCATCCGCAAGCAACTGGGCATCGTCGATGATGCCGGCGGCATTCTGGTCAGTGGTCATGGTTTTGATCCGTGGTGCAGGAAAGAAGGGAGGGGCTGCTGACGTGGTTCACGCGCCGCAATGCCGGCGCGACAACGCGCACAGGCGTAGACAGGCAACCGGGTGCCAGGTCAACGATGGTTGAAATGGCCGCCGACACTCAGGCCGCAACGGCCTCGCGGACGGGCTGCTCGCGCAACAGCGAGCCGTCGACCAGGCGCGGCAGGTAGGCAATGGCGTCGTCGAAACTCGTGATCGGCATGTACGGAATGCCGGCAGCGCGGCAATGCTCGATCAGGCGATGCTTGGCAAACACGAAATCCACGCGGTCGGCCGCGCAAAAATCCGAGGCGCCATCGCCGATGAGCAGCGTCTTGGTGCCGTCGCGGTTCGCCTCGGCCACGCACGCGCACTTGCACGTGCCGCTGGCGCAACCGACGGCGCGGTGCGGCGAGGTGAGCTGCCAGTGCTTGGGCTGCAACGCCGGCATCAGGTGATTGGCGGCCAGCGGCAGATCGCCCAGGCCATAGCGCCCGAGGATGTGGTCGATGGCGTAATCCAGCCCGTCGCTCACCACGCGAATCGGCACGTTGAGTTCGCGCGCCTTGGCGACAAACGCGGGAAACGCGTGGTCGATCCACAGCTCGCGCAAATGCGCATCCAGCTCGGTGCGCGTCATTTCCAGCAGCGCCACCTGCCCGGCCATGCACTCGCGCGAGCCGATGCGACCGGCGCGCCAGGATTTTTCCAGCGCTTCCCAACCCGGCCGGCCGAAGCGGTCGAGCAGTGAGTCGATCACGTCCTCGACGGAAATCGTGCCGTCGAAATCGCACAGGATCGTCCAGCCGGAAACAGACATCAGTGGCACACTCTGGAAAACGACAGCCTGCAAGGTAGGCGGGCTGTCTTTCCGCGTCCTTTCCCGCGTTGACCTGGGATTGGGGATTCGGGATTGGGCAAAAGCCAGGGTGCGGCGGGACCCGTACCCCTCGCGGGCATTGCACCGCCGTTCGGGTATCCGCGGCTAACCTTGCGCACATGATTCCCTCCGTCCGCCTCGGCGCGCCCGTTGCCCTCACGCTCCTGCTTGCGTTCGCCCCCATGGCGGCGCGTGCCGACGACGGCACTGTCACCGCCTTCGGCGCCGGGGTGCAGCGCATGCCAAGCTGGCTCGGTGCCCGCACACACCGCGACCAACCGGTGCTGTTTTTCGACATCGAGCGGCCGGACCTGGGGCTTGCCTTGTCCAGCAGCGACGGTGTGCGCTGGGATCTGGTGCGCGGCGCGCACCTGCACGGCGGGCCGTACGGCAACTTTCAGTGGGGCCGCGACCACGACGACCTGGGTGCTTCGCTCAGCGGCAACGTACCCACGCTGGCGCCGCGACTGAACGGTGGCGGTTATGTCGAGTGGGTTTTCACGCCACAACTCGACGCCGGCGCGCAGCTCAGCCACGACACCGACGGCGCCGGCGCGTACCTGATGCTGTACGCCGAATGGGATCCGCCGCACGTCGGCTGGCTGCAGCACTCGCTGCAACTGCGCTGGCAGGCCATGAACGGGCCGGCGATGCGCCGTTTTTTCGGGCTTTCGGCAGCCGCCGCGCAAGCGCTGCAGACCAGTACCTGGGCCCCGGGTGCGGGAAGCCAGATGGTGGCACTCGAATACGACGCCTTCTTGCCCACCGGCGAGCACACCGGCCTTGCGCTGGCGCTCGAATATGCGCGGCTCCTGGGCAACGCGGCCGCCAGCCCGCTGGTGCGCAGCTATGGCGCGCGCAACCAGGTCACGGCATCGCTGGCGTTCGTGTACCACTTGTAGCCACTGCGACGAGGGGCTTGCGCAACACCGCAAAACGCAGGTCGGCGCGGCGCGGCACGCCAAAACGCACATCCCCGTAAGGGAACGGCCGGTACTCGCCGGTGGGCCGATAGCCACGGCGGCCGTACCAGGCAACCAGCTCGGCGCGCTGCACAATCACCGTCATCACCATGGCGCGGCAGTGCCAGCGGGCCAGCGCAAGCTGCTCGGCGTGTTCCAGCATCGCCCGGCCCACGCCATGCGCCTGCTGCGCGGGGTCGACCGCAAACATGCCGAAGTAGCCGGCCTCGCCTTCGCGCTCGACATGGCAACTGGCCACCAGGTTGCCGGCGCGTTCGGCCAGCAGCAGCACGCTGTCGGGCTTGGCCAGGAGCTCGGCCACCTCGGCAGCGTCGGTGCGCTGGCCATCGAGCAGGTCGGATTCGGTGGTCCAGCCGCGCCGGCCGGAATTGCCGCGGTACGCGGATTCCACCAGCGCCACGACAGCGGCGATATCCGCCGCGACGGCGGTGCGAAAACGCAAGGGCTCAGGCTCGGTCATGGCCGCATGGTAAAGCCTGTCAAGGCCGTGCGCCGACGCATCCATGACCTTCGTCACTGGGGTTCTGCGCGCGCCCTGTCTAGCCTGCCGAAACGCAAGTTCTTTCTGGCCGGCCGCCTCGGCGGCCACTCGATCAAGGATCACGCCATGCACCACCGCCGCGCCAAACCCCTCGCACTCGCCATTGCCGCCACCCTCACCCTGGCCACAGCCGCGCATGCGACGTCGAACGCCTCGTTCGACGTGCACGAGCTGGATGCCGCCATTGGCCCGTGCGTGGATTTCAACGGGTTCGTCAATGCGAAATGGGTGGCGGCGCATCCGATCCCTGCCGACCGCACGCGCTGGGGCTCGTTCGACGCACTGCGCGAGGACAGCCTGGAAACCCAGCGCGCCATCGTCGAACAGGCCGCCAGGCAGGCCGCCAGTGCCAAGTCCGGTTCAATCGAGCAGAAGATCGGCTGGCTGTACGCCTCGGGCATGGACGAAGCCGCAATCGAACGCGCGGGCTACCAACCGATCCAGCCCGAGCTTGACCGCATCGCGGCAGTGAAAAGCCCGGCCGACATCGCCGCTTTCATCACACAAAACTACACGCGCGGCCAGCCGACCGTGTTCCGCTTCTACGACAACGGCGACTTCAAGGATTCCAACCAGGACATTGCCTACGTGAGCCAGGGCGGCCTTGGCCTGCCGACGCCGGATTACTACCGCAAGCCCGACTTCGCCAGGATTCGCGACGCCTACCTCGCCCACATCGCGAAACTCTTCGAGCTGACCGGTACGCCAGCCGCGGCCGCACAGGCGCAGGCCAAATCGGTGCTCGCCTTCGAAACCAGGCTTGCCGCCGCCTCGCTGGTGCCCACGGAGATGCGCAAGCCGGAAAACCGCTACCACTTCGTCAGCCTCGCCGAGGCGGACAAAGTCACGCCGCACTTCGACTGGGGCAAGTTCTTTGCCGCGCAGGGCGCCGACATCGGCAAGGGCTTCTCGCTCTCCCAGCCCAAATTCTTTGCCGCGTTCGACGCCATGCTCGCCAACACGCCGGCCGCCGATTGGCAGGCCTACCTGCGCTACCACGCCATTGCCGCGGCCGCGCCGTACCTGTCCGCGCCGTTCCAGCAGGAAGACTACGCGTTCAACGAAAAGACCCTCAACGGCCAGCAGGCGATGCAGGCGCGTTGGAAACGCGTGCTCGGCAGCGTCAACGGCGCCATGGGCATGGCGCTCGGCGAGCTGTACGTGGCCGACCACTTCCCGGCCGCGTCCAAGGCACGCGCGCAGCAACTGGTCGACAACCTGCGCATGGCCTACAGGACACGCATTGAAAACCTGGCGTGGATGAGCCCGGAAACCAAGCAGAAGGCGCTGGAAAAATGGGCCAGCTTCACGCCCAAGATCGGCTACCCCGACAAGTGGCGCGACTGGTCCGGCCTCACGCTGGTGCCGGACGACTACTACGCCAACGTGCAGGCCGCGCGCAAATTCAACTACGACTACCGCGTGGCCAAGATCGGCAAGCCGGTGGATCGCGATGAGTGGGGCATGACGCCGCAAACCGTCAACGCCTACTACAGCCCGCAGAAAAACGAGATCGTGTTCCCGGCGGCCATCCTGCAAGCGCCGTTCTTCTCCGCCAGCGCCGACGACGCCTTGAACTACGGCGGCATCGGCGCCGTGATTGGCCACGAAATGGGCCACGGCTACGACGACCAGGGCAGCAAGTTCGACGCCCGCGGCAACCACCAGAACTGGTGGACCGCCGCCGACCGCGAAGCCTTCAGCACGCGCGCCGACAAGCTCGTCGCCCAGTTCGACCACTACTCGCCATTGCCCGGCAAGCACGTCAACGGCCGGTTGACGCTGGGCGAAAACATCGGCGACCTCGCCGGCCTGAACGTCGCCTACGACGCCCTGCAGATGGCGCTGAAAAAGCACCCGGCCGAAGCCAAGGCAAAGATCGACGGCTACACCCAGGACCAGCGCTTCTTCCTCAACTGGGCCCGCGTCTGGCGCGGCAGCATCCGTCCCGAAGCACAGCTCACCCTGCTCAACACCGACCCACACGCCCCCGCGCAATTCCGCGCCATCGGCGCGCCGTCCAACATGCCCGCCTTCGCCCAGGCCTTCGCCTGCAAAGCCGGCCAGCCGATGGTGCGCAGCGCCGACAAGCAGGTGAAGATCTGGTAGCGCCTCCGGCCTGTCGAGCGCCGGCTCGGCAGGCCGTGATGGGGACAGGACGGAGCCCTTGCGGGTCGGGCTTCAGTCCGTCCGCCTCAGCGCTTGATTCCGCCCGGCAAAATCAGCATGGCGTCGCCGTAAGAGAAGAATCGGTAGCGCTGTTCCACGGCGTAGCGGTAGGCGGCCAGCATGTAGTCGCGGCCGGCCAGCGCGGAGACCAGCATCAGCAGCGTCGATTGCGGCAGGTGGAAGTTGGTGATGAGGGCATCGATGCTGGTGATCTTGTAGCCGGGGAAGATGAAGATCTGGGTTTCGCCGGCAAACGGTTGCACCTTGCCATCCACGCTGGCGGCCTCCAGCGCGCGCACCACCGTCGTGCCCACCGCCACAACGCGATGGCCAGCGGCGCGGGTGGCGTGAATCTGTGCGACCAGCGCGGCGCCCACGTTCAACCACTCGCGGTGCATGTGGTGCTTGCTGATCTCGTCCTCACGCACCGGCTGGAAGGTGCCGGCGCCGACGTGCAGGGTGATGTAACCAAAGTTCACCCCGCGCTCGCGCAGCCTGGCCAGCAGCGGCTGGTCGAAATGCAACCCGGCAGTGGGCGCGGCCACGGCGCCGGGTTCGCGCGCGTACACCGTCTGGTAGCGCTCCTTGTCGGCCTCGTCGGGCTTGCGCTCGATGTACGGCGGCAGCGGCATTTCGCCCAGGCGCATCAGGAGTTTTTCCAGCGGCTCGGGCGACTCGAAGTGCAGCCGGAAAAAATCCTCCTCGCGGCCAAGCAGCACGGCATGGCTGCCATCGGCCAGTTCAATCCGCGCCCCGGTCTTCGGCTTGTGGCTGACGCCAAGCTGCACGATCGCCTCGTGCGTGCCGGTGACCCGCTCGAGCATGATCTCCACCGCGCCGCCGCTCTCCTTGCGCCCATACAGGCGCGCCGGCAGCACGCGGGTGTCGTTGAACACCAGCAGGTCGCCGGGCTGCAGAAAATCGGGTAGCTCGCGGAAGATGTGGTCTTCATGCGCGCCCGCCGGCACGTCCAGCACCAGCAGGCGGCTGGCCGAACGCTCGGCCAGGGGTTCCTGCGCAATCAGTTCGCGCGGCAGGTCGAAATCGAAATCGGATTTTTTCACGGGGACGGGTTTCACCAAGGGAAAAGATTCGGCGCAAGCGCCCTGCAGCGTCGCCCGAGCCGCGCATTATCGCGCCCGGCGCACGGCAACGGGTTGCCGCCTCGGCGCGCGGCCACAAGAATGGCGCGATGGAAGCCATGCACCCCGCCGCGCCCGCCAGCACGTTTCTCAAGGGCGTTTCCGCCACGGTCGTCGTGCTGCTGCTTGGCGCCAGCGTGCTGCTGCTGGCCACCCTGCCATCCGGCCCAGCCCGACTGCTGGCGGCACTGCCGCCCCTGATCGTGCTGACGGCAGCGCTGTTTGCGGTACGCGGCTATGCCGTGCGCGGCAATACTTTGCTGGTGCAGCGTCCGCTGTGGGTAACGCGGGTGGACCTCGGAGAGCTGCAATCCGCGGCGACCGCGGCCGGGGCTGGCGCGCGTTCGCTGCGCCTTCTGGGCAACGGCGGCCTGTTCGTGTTCTGCGGCTGGTTTCGCAACGCCGAGCTGGGGCGCTTTCGCGCGTTTGTCACCGACTGGCAACGAGCCGTGGTCATCAGAGCCAGTCGCCAAACGGTGGTGATTTCCCCGGCCGATCCGGCCGGCTTCGTGCGTGCCCTGCAACCGCGTCGATCGCGGCCCGACAAGCAGCGCAACCCGGCACGGCGACACGTCTTGTAGCCCGCTCATCACGGCGAAAACACGCCTCGTTCCGCCCCGGGTACTGGCGTCAAATCGCGGCGTTGCAGCAGTGCCGTGCCGCGCCTGGGCGACATGGAAAGGCCTGAAACGACGGCATCGCACACGCCTATCGGGGTTGCTCCGCCATCACCAATTTCCGCAGTGCAGCGCAAGCAAATCAACCATTTGCACCGGGTGTGCCGCATCGCCCCGGGGGTTACGGCGCCGAAAACCGCGCGTTATGCTCGACCTGAATAGGGGTGTGCGCACGCCACGACCAAGCGTTTTTGGGTCTACTGGCGCTGCCGCCGCCACCAGCAATTTCGCCGGCCTGCTTCGCGCTGGGTGTGAGGCGCCGGTAGATTTGGAGGAGTGTGAACCATGGGTCTCATCGAACAACTGCGCGAGCTTCGCGAATTCGGCGGCAAGCCGCGCGCCATCGGGCTGGACGACGCCACCATCGAACGCATGGCGAAGGACGACCGGGCACTGGGCGAAGCCGTTGCCACTGCCGTTGCCCACCACCGCGCACTGCGCGCAGAACTGGGTGACTTCCTGAAACTCGACGAAACCGAGCAAATGCGACAGGCGCAAGCCGGGCTGGTCAATTTCTACCCCGACGACGCCGTCAACCCGTACCTGCCGGCCGCGGCACAAGGTCCGTGGATCGTCACCCTGAAGGGCGCGGTGCTGCACGACAACGGCGGCTACGGCATGCTCGGCTTCGGCCACAACCACCCGGCCATTGCCAAGGCACTGAGCGCCCCGCAGGCGATGGCCAACGTGATGACGCCGAGCGTGGCGCAGCTGCGCTTCACGCACGCCTTGAACAAAGAGGTGGGGCACACACGCGGCCACAACCCGTATGCACGGTTCCTGTGCCTCAACTCCGGCTCGGAATCGGTCACGCTTGCCTGCCGGCTGGCCGACGTCAACGCCAAGCTGATGACCGACGCCGGCGGCCGCTACGCCGGGCGCAAGATCAAACGCATCACGCTCAAGGGCGCGTTCCACGGCCGCACCGGCATGCCGGCGCTGTTCTCCAACTCCTCGCGCAAGGCCTACGAGGCGAACCTCGCAAGCTTCCGCCACGAAGACAGCATGATCGTGGTCGAGCCGTACAACGTGGCCGCGCTCGAAGCGGTGTATGCCGATGCCGAAAAGCACGGCTGGTTCATCGAGGCGATGCTGCTGGAACCGGTGATGGGCGAAGGCGACCCTGGCCGTGCGACCACGCCGGAGTTCTACGCTGCGGCACGCCGGCTCACGACCGCGCACGGTTCGCTGTTCATGGTCGACTCGATCCAGGCCGGCCTGCGCGCCACCGGCATGCTCTCCATCGTCGACTATCCGGGGTTTGAAAAACTGCCGGCGCCGGACATGGAGACCTATTCCAAGGCGCTCAACGGCGGCCAGTACCCGCTGTCGGTGCTGGCGGTGAACGCCCACTGGGCCGACCTGTACCGCAAGGGCATCTACGGCAACACCATGACCGGCAACCCGCGCGCGCTGGACATCGCCACCGCCACGCTCGGCCTGCTCGACGATGCCGTGCGCGCCAACATCCGCGAGCGCGGCAAGGAGTTCCTGGAAAAGCTCGAAGTGCTCAAGCGCGAGCTGGGCGGGCTGATCACCAAGGTGCAGGGCACCGGCCTGCTGTTCTCGTGCGAACTGGCACCGCAGTTCAAATGCTTCGGCGCCAACTCGATCGAGGAATACATGCGCTTGCACGGCGTGGGCGTGATCCACGGCGGTGCCAACTCGCTGCGCTTCACCCCGCACTTCCACGTCACCAGCGCGGAAGTCGACCTGATCGTCTCGCACATCAAGCACGCCCTGCTGGAAGGCCCGCGCGACGCCGAACGCAAGGCGGCGTAAGCCTTTACGCAAACCCTCAGCCCGCCACGGCCACGGTCGCGGCGGGCTTTTTTTTGCCGGGCGGGATCCCCTCCCCCGTCGGGCGACGTCGGGATGAATCCCACCCCACCGGCTGCGTCACGGTTTCCTTCCTCCCGCTTTTCGCCGCACCCTTTTTGGCCGCACACTGCGCGGGCCGGCACCTGCCGGTCACCCAGGGAGGTATGCGTCATGCACGTATCGTTCCGTGTGCTCGCCACCAGCGCCGCCATCGCGCTTGCCGGCGTCGCATTCAGCGCCACCGCCAGCCCCGCTGCACAGGCCGCCGCCAAGACCGAAGCCCCTGCCGCACACAAGGCGCTCACCGCGCAGCAGCAACGCATGGCCGACTGCAACAAGGAAGCCACCGGCAAGAAGGGCGCCGAGCACAAGGCGTTCATGAGCAGCTGCCTCAAGGGCGAACACGCCGCTGCCCCGGCCGCCAAGGTCACCCAGCAGGAGCGCATGAAGAACTGCAACGCCGACGCCAAGACCAAGGCGCTCAAGGGCGCCGACCGCAAGGCGTTCATGAGCACCTGCCTCAAGGGCGACGCCGCGAAGTAAACCGGCTTCACGCCGCAAACCAGCCCCTGCCCGGCCTGCGCCGCGCAGGGGTTTTTCATGCGCGGGCTTGCACCTAAGCTCGCTGGCAAACCACCACGCCGGCACCGCCATGAAAATCGTCGAAGTCCACCACCCGCTCATCCAGCACAAGCTCGGCCTGATACGCCGCGCCGGCATCAGCACCAAGGAGTTCCGCGAACTCGCCGCCGAAGTCGCCGCCCTGCTCACCTACGAAGCCACCAAGGACTTGGAAACCGTCGCCGAAACCATCGAAGGCTGGGCCGGCCCGGTCACCGTCCACCGCATCAAGGGCGCCAAGATCACCATCGTGCCGATCCTGCGCGCCGGCATCGGCATGCTCCCAGGCGTGCTGAACCTGATCCCCGCCGCCAAGGTCAGCGTGGTCGGCATGCAGCGCGACGAGCACACCCTCAAGCCCGTGCCCTACTACGAAAAACTCACCGGCCGCATGGACGAACGCATCGCCCTGATCGTCGACCCCATGCTCGCCACCGCCGGCACCCTGGTCGCCACCGTCAACATGCTCAAGGCCGCCGGCTGCACGCATATCAAAGGCCTGTTCCTCGTCGCCGCCCCCGAAGGCCTCAAACATATCGAAGCCACCCACCCCGACATCGAGATCTACACCGCCGCCATCGACGACCACTTGAACGAGCACGGCTACATCCTGCCGGGGCTGGGGGATGCGGGGGACAAGATTTTCGGCACGAGGGTGGTGGTGAGCGCGGAATAGGCCTCAGTCACTCACGGTTCAATACTGGGGAAGTGAACATAGAACCTTACTTGTTTGCCATCCGCTTGGATAACTGGTTAGGCGACGACCACCATTTGTACGCCGTAAAATACCAACTTTACGGCCATCCATGTAACTATGAGGATGGCCCAGCTGACGCCTCGACGTCGCTGCTTATTTAATGTGTTTTGCAGAAGTGTGAAAACGACCGCACAGGCGAGACCGAAGAACACGCCGAAGCCTAATTGTTGTACCTTGACATGCCAAAAGTAACCATCTGGCATTACACCATTTGGCGCGGTTCCAATGACCGGAATTGCGAGGCCGGCAAGCGCCCCAAAAAGGAGCCAACGCCACAGGTATGTCCCGAATCGATAGAAAAGACTCGGCGAAGGACTTTTTGTTGAATCCATCAATGTTCCCCTTGAACTGGCCATTTGCAGCCTAACGCTTGAGGTAACTGGCGCAGCCCGCGCAGCGGGGTTGCACCCGGTTGACCGAGATGTTAACACCCACCGCGAGGCCGACCTTTTATCTGGAAGTCAGGGGCCGGCAACCCCAACGGCGTATAGAGATGGCTGATGACAAGCGACGGGACACCACGACTGGCGATCTCCAACGCGTCGTGCCCCACCGACGAAGGGTTAAACCCGGCGGTGAAGTGAGCAAAACCTTTGTTTGAGACGTGGAAAACAGAAAGCAACGCTTTCTCCGCTTCTGATGCTGGCCCGGAGTAGTGTGAAATCGCTACAGCGGGAGTAACCCGCTTTAGTGGGCCCGCCGAGTTTGAAAACGATTCAATACCCACATCGTCGGGTCGACGAGACTGGACGTTTGTCAATTTACCGTTTTTAGCTGATAAGCCAAGGAACTCCAAAAGAGCACGACAGTGCATTAAACCAGACTCGACAGCCATGCTGACAAATGCATTGGAACTTCCCTCAACCGAAAGTTTCCCGTCGAAGTAAATTTCCATTCGCCTGGGCGCGTCCCAATCCGCGGCATATGTGAGCGCTACGGCCATCGTACTGACGGCGGTCAGACGGTAAGGTACGAGGTGCCCAAGGATGAAATCGCGATCCATATGTGGGTGCTAACGCCTGAATTAAGCCGTGCCGCGAAGCGGCATAGGCTTGAATGAATTGTTAGGCTCCGGCCATTTGCCGCCGGAGTTTAGTCCTTCCTGACTATATCTATGGAGATCTCGACTGCTGGAACCGCTCCTCGGTTCTCAAGCCAGTGTGTGGTGTTCCTGTCCTCAGGCCAGCCAACTCCGGGGCCATAGTCCGTAGCAATTCCATCCCTATGGTCAGTGATCGTTCCTTGCAAGACGTAGACGATGCCCGGCCTGTCCTTGTGGTTGTGAACCGGACCGAATACACCACCCGGCTCGATAGTGACCATGCGCATCCGTAGCTGGCGCCCGGCCATCCCCTCGATCTCAGGACCGAGGTCCATCGCGGAAAGCAATTGAACCGAGACGCCTTTCGTTGTTGGGACGCTCACGTTGCCTCCTTGTGCACTCCGGGGCCTAACGCCTGAGTTAAGCGGCGGCGAAGCCGTCCGCCTTGAACGAGTGGTTAGGCGCGGCCTGCAGTTACCAGCGACCAGACCGCGAGAATTGTGCCGACAATCGTAAAGACGCCTAGAAGAATGTTGAGCCAAAGTAGGCGACCCGAAAGCACCTTGTTGGACTCCGTGTACTCGCGGATTGAGCCAGCCACCTCTTGGGCAGATCGTGCGACTACTGCCATGCGCTGCTGCTCCCATACCTTGCTGTTTACTTGTGCGTCCGTGTACAGAGCGGCCAACAAGTCATCGATCGACTTGCCACGGATGTATTCATCGCCGTTCATAAGCCCCCTTATTACGCCTAACGCCAAGTAGCCCCCGTAATCGGGGAATAACACCGATGTTCGCACCTTGCGAGGAAGCACGTCAAGAACGTACACCTCGTTGCAAATCAATCACTTGCGCGGCCTTTTTAGATGCGTTCCGATAGCACGTACCGCCGTGCATAGTGCACCAGACGAGGTCGTTGTGGGTTATTGACCCAAAAATGCGGATACGCGCGGCAATCCGGGCTGTCGCCCATTTCCCGACGAGGCGCAGCAGGTGTCGGAAGGACAAGCCCGGATGGCGCCCTCCATTTGAGGACGTGCACAACTCAAGTGTCTGGCAGGCTCGTCGCGACCGGCGCGTTGCCGTTGCTTCTGGCGCGCACGATGCGCGCCGCTTTTCCCGGGGCCCCTCGGCGGCGGTGAGGCGGGGTCGGAAGAGCCGCGCAGCGGGCGAGGCCATGGATGGCCTCGCCTTTTCGCGCGGGCACGATGCCCGCTCGAAAAGCCCGGCCCCGCCTCACGGACTTTTTGCCCACGGATGGGCAAAAAGCGCCGCCGCGGGGTGCCGTTTTCTCTTGGCTACTTCTCTTTTGGGCAAGCAAAAGAGAAGTAGCTCGGGCCGCGCCAGCGGCACGAAACCGCTCTGATACCACGCCAACCGCCAGCCCCTGGAACGGAGCCAAGGTCGCTTCCGCACATGGCAACCCGGGCGGTCGGCAAAACCGCCCAGCTCACCCCCGCGCAAACCGGTCCGTCGCCTCGATCAACTCATGCGTATTCCCTGGCTCGAAGGCCGAATGTCCGGCATCCGGCACAATGTGCAGGTCGGCTTCCGGCCAGGCGCGATGCAAATCCCAGGCACTGCGGATGGGGCAGACCACGTCGTAGCGACCCTGCACGATGACAGCGGGGATGTTGCGGATGCGGTCAACATTGCGCAGCAACTGGTCCTCGTGCTGGAAGAACCCGCCGTTGACGAAGTAGTGGCATTCGATGCGGGCGAACGCCAGGGCGAATTCGT
The DNA here is from genome assembly GCA_004298045.1 of Rhodanobacter sp. GTDB lineage: Bacteria > Pseudomonadota > Gammaproteobacteria > Xanthomonadales > Rhodanobacteraceae > Rhodanobacter_A. Next base: position 215,452 of record SCRM01000016.1, read on the forward strand.
CCTCGTCGTGCGCGCCGATGGCAGTCGGGTCCTGATAGAGGTAGCTGGTCGAGCCCTCCCACACCGACCACGCGCGTGCGGCCGCGGTGCGCACAGCCGGGTCGTCGCTGGTCAGGCGCCGGTGATAGGCGCTGATAAGGTCGCCGCGCTCCACTTCCGGAATCGCTGCGAGATAGGCTTCCCACGCATCCGGGTAAAGCGTGTCGCAGCCACCCTGGTAGAACCATTCCAGCTCTGACCGACGCAGCATGAAGATGCCGCGCAGCACCAGCTCGGTGACCTTGTCCGGGTGCGCCTGCGCGTAGGCCAGCGCCAGCGTCGAGCCCCAGGAACCACCGAATACCTGCCAGCGGGCGATGCCCAGGTGCTCGCGCACGCGTTCCATGTCGGCCACCAGATCCCAGGTGGTGTTCTCGCGCAGCTCCGCATGCGGCGTGGACTTGCCGCAGCCGCGCTGGTCGAACAACACGATGCGGTAGCGCGCGGGGTCGAAAAAGCGCCGGCATTTCGGGTTGGTGCCGCCGCCGGGGCCGCCGTGCACGAACACCACCGGCTTGCCCTGCGGGTTGCCGCACTGCTCGTAATAGAGCGTGTGCAGCGCCGACACCTTGAGCATGCCCTGGTCGTACGGTTCGATCTCGGGGTACAGCGTGCGGCGCGGCGTGGACATGGCGGTTTCCGGCAAAGGTTGGAAACCGCAAGGCTAGGCGGTTGCCGTCGACCGTGGCAACCGGCAGCGCAGCAAGCCGCGAACTGGGATGCCTCAGCGCCCCGGCTTCGACGATGCACTGGCCGGAACACCCTTCGCTGCAAGCTGTTGGTCGCTGCGCCCCACCCGCAGCGTCAGGCCTCGAACAACTTGCCCGGATTGAGAATGCCGTTCGGATCGAACACCTTGCGCACGCCGCGCATCAGCGCGATCTCGGCAGCGCTGCGGGTGGAGTCCAGATACGGCCGCTTGACCAGACCGATGCCGTGCTCGGCGGAAATGCTGCCGCCGTGGGTCTTGAGCACGCCGGCCAGGAGTTTGGTGACGTGCTCGCACTGGGCGATGAACGCGTCGTCGGACAGGTCATCCGGCTTGAGCACGTTGATGTGCAGATTGCCGTCGCCGATGTGGCCGAACCACACGACCTCGATGTGCGGGTACTCGCGCGCCAGCAGCGCCTGCATCTCGTGCAGAAACGCCGGCACCGCGCCGATGCGCACGGAAACATCGTTCTTGTACGGCTTGTGCGGCGCGAGGCTTTCGGTGATGCCCTCGCGCAACCGCCACAGCGCCGCGGCCTGCGCGCTGCTTTGCGCGATCACGCCATCCACCACGCTGCCCGCTTCCAGCGCCTCGCCAAACACCGTCAGCGCGGCCTCCTGCGTGGCGGCATCCGGCGCGTCGTACTCGGTGACCACGTAGTACGGGAACTCGCCGTCGATCGCGCGCTGCGCGCCGTGCGCCAGCACGTGCCTGAGCGCGATGTCGGTGAAAAACTCGAATGCCTGCAGCGCGAGCCGGGCACGAAACAGGCGGAACACGACCAGCACCGCATCCATGCTGGGCAAGGCCAGCAGCATGGTCTGCGCGGGCGGTGGCGGTTCGGCGAGTTTCAGCGTGGCCTCGACCACGATGCCCAGCGTGCCTTCGGAGCCCACCACCAGCTGGCGAAAATCGTAGCCGCTGGAGTTCTTGACCAGCGAACGGTTCAGCTCCAGCAGTTCGCCATTGCCGGCCACCACCTTGAGCCCGGCGATCCACTCGCGCGTGGTGCCGTAGCGGATCACGCGGATGCCACCGGCATTGGTGGCGATGTTGCCGCCAATCGAGCATGAGCCGCGCGAAGCGAAATCCACCGGGTAAATGAGGCCGTGTTCGCGCGCCGCCGCATGCACCGCTTCCAGCGGCATGCCCGGCTCGACCGTGAGCGTGCGGTCGGCGGCATCGAAGCCGACGACATGGTTCATGCGCGACAGGCTCACTACCAGCTCGCCATGCGCCGCCACCGCGCCACCCGACAACCCGGTGCGCCCGCCGGAGGGCACCAGCGCCACGCGGTGGTCGTTGGCCCAGCGCACGATGCCCTGCACTTCCGCCGCATTCGCCGGCAGCGCAATCGCCAGCGGCGCCGGCGTCCAGCGGCGCGTCCAGTCGCGGCCGTAGTGCTCCAGGTCGCCCGGCTCACGCAACAAACGCAGGCTCGGCAGACGGGCGGCAAGCTCATCCAGCGCGGTGGTCATGGGTTCTCCTGTGGCATGCATGCCGAAAAATCTCGTTCAGACGTCCAAACGGGATGTGTTGCAACGCCGCAATTCTGGCATAGTAGTGGCTCCTTTCGCACATGGAGCCACCATGAAGACGTCATTCCCCCGGCAAGACATCCGCGTTCTGCTGCTGGAGGGCGTGAGTCGCACCGCGGTGGAGGCCTTCGAGCGGGCCGGCTACACCAATATCGAGTACCACAAGAAGTCGCTGCCGGAGGCCGAGCTCAAGGAACGCATTGCCGAAGCGCACATCATCGGCCTGCGCTCGCGCACCCAGCTCACCGCCGAGGTGCTGGAACATGCGCGGCGGCTGATCGCGGTGGGTTGTTTCTGCATCGGCACCAACCAGGTGGCGCTCGGCAGGGCCGAACAGCTCGGCATCCCGGTATTCAATGCCCCGTACTCGAACACGCGCAGCGTGGCCGAGCTGGTGATTGCCGAGGCGATCATGCTGTTGCGCGGCATCCCGCAGAAAAACGCCAAGTGCCACCGCAGCGGCTGGGCCAAATCCGCGGTGAGCAGCTACGAGGCGCGCGACAAGGTGCTTGGCATCATCGGCTACGGCCACATCGGCACCCAGGTGGGCGTGCTGGCCGAAGGCATGGGCATGCATGTGATCTACCACGACATCGAGCCCAAGCTGGCCATGGGCAACGCGCATGCCGCGGCCGGCCTGGCCGACCTGCTGGCGCGCGCGGACGTGGTGACGCTGCATGTGCCGGCCACGCCGGAGACCAAGATGATGTTTGGCGCCGCGCAGATCGCCGCCATGCGCGAGGGCGCGATGCTGATCAACGCCTCGCGCGGCAGCGTGGTGGACATCGACGCGCTGGCTGCCGCGATCAAGGCGGGACACCTCGCCGGTGCCGCGGTGGACGTATTTCCGGTCGAGCCCAAGAGCAACGACGACCCGTTCGTGTCGCCGCTGGTCGGGCTGGACAACGTGCTGCTCACCCCACACATCGGCGGCAGCACGCTCGAGGCGCAGGAGAACATCGGCGTCGAAGTGGCCAGCAAGCTGGTGCGCTACAGCGACAACGGCTCCACCCTGTCGGCGGTGAATTTCCCCGAGGTGTCGCTGCCCGAGCATCCGTCGAGCTGCCGCCTGCTGCACATCCACAAGAACGTGCCGGGCGTGCTCTCGCGCATCAACGAGCTGTTCTCCACCGGCAACATGAACATCAACGCACAGTACCTGCAGACCGATGCCGAGCTCGGCTACGTCGTGGTGGACGTCACCGCCGACGAGGACCAGGCCAATGCGCTGAAGGACAAGCTCGCGGCCATTCCCGGCACGCTGCGCAGCCGCGTACTGTACTGAGCCACCACATCGCGCGAAACAACGCGGGCGGGCCGGAGCAATCCGGCCCGCCCGCGCTTTTACGCCATCAACGATCCAAATCCCGCAGGAAGCGGCCGGTGTATTGCCGCGACGCCGCGCTGCCCTAGGCGCTGTAGAAAAAACGCGCCGCCCGCAATGCGGACGGCGCGTTTGGATAAAACCTGCTCAATTGGTCGGGGCGGCCGGATTCGAACCGACGACCCTTTGCCCCCCAGGCAAATGCGCTACCAGACTGCGCTACGCCCCGACGTGAAACAGTGAGCTTGCGAGTTTAACAGCTTGCCCGGTATCTGCGAAAGCGCCGCACCGTCAACGGCGCAGCAGGCTCAATATTTCTTCCAGCTCCATGCGCACCTGGCGCACGATCTGATGCGACATGCTGGCCTCGACCCGCGCCTGCGAGCCCTCGAGCCGCGCCCGCGCACCCGTGATGGTGAAGCCCTCGTCGTACAGCAGCGCCCGGATCTGCCGGATCATCAGCACGTCGTGGCGCTGGTAATAGCGCCGGTTGCCGCGCCGCTTGACCGGGTTCAGCGCAGGAAACTCCTGCTCCCAGTAGCGCAGCACGTGGGGCTTCACGCCGCACAACTCGCCCACTTCACCAATGGTGAAGTAGCGCTTGGCCGGGATCGACGGCAGCTCGGTATTATTCCCCTGATCCAGCATAACCTTCGACCCTGACTTTCAGTTTCTGCCCCGGCCGGAACGTTACCACGCGGCGCGCCGAAATCGGGATTTCCTCGCCGGTTTTCGGGTTGCGCCCCGGGCGCTGATTTTTCTCGCGCAGGTCAAAGTTGCCAAAGCCCGACAGCTTCACCTGCTCGCCATTCTCCAACGCTTCGCGCACCAGCTCGAAACAGGCGTCGACGAACTCTTTGGCTTCGCGCTTGTTGAGGCCAACCTCGACAAACAACCGCTCCGCCATGTCAGCCTTGGTCAGCGCCATCTCAACCCCGCAACTTTGCCTTGCATGCCTGCTCCAATGCCGCAATGGCCCGCTGCACGCAGCCATCCGCGTCAGTGTCGGTTAGCGTGCGGGAATGCTCCTGCAAAATCAAGCCCATAGCGAGGCTTTTTCGGCCGGCTTCGACGCCCTTGCCGCGGTAGCAGTCGAACAAACGTAACTCTTTCAACGCGCTGCCCAAGGTACGCCGCACAACGTCGTCCACCTGCGACCAGGTCACGGTTTCCGGCACCTCGACGGCCACGTCGCGGCGCACCGACGGGAAACGGGCCACCGGCTCGGCTTTCGGCAGGCGCCGCGTCAGCAGTGGCTCCAGCGCGAGTTCCAGCACCTGGACGTCGGGGCCCAGATCCAGCGCCTTGGCCAGCTGCGGGTGCAGCGTGCCGAAATACCCCACCGCCGCCCCATCACGCGTCACCCGCGCGCCGCGCCCCGGATGCAGCCACGGCGGCAAATTGTCGGCGTGCACTGCCCAGCGCGCCGGCTCACCGCCCCAGGCCAGCAGCGCATCGAGCTCACCCTTGATGTCGTAAAAGTCCAAGGGACGTGTCGCTTCGCCCCACTGCTCGGCACGCGCGGTGCCACCGGCCACCATGGCCAGGCTCGGCGTTTCCACCGGCGGATCGCCCGCCGCGAACACCCGCGCCACCTCGAACAGCCGTACGCGATCCTGCTGGCGTGCGCGGTTGCGCCGCAGCGCCTCGACCAGGCCGGGCAGCAGCGACGGCCGCATCACCGCCAGGTCGGCTGAGAGCGGATTGGCCAGCGCCACCAGGCGTTCGGAAAAGCCCCACCGCGCCAGGCTCTCGGCGGCCACAAACGACAGATTCACCGCCTCGAACCAGCCGCGCGCAGCCAACTGCTCGCGCAGCGCATGCTCGCCGATCCTGGCCTCGGGGTCAGGCACCACGGTGAGCGCGCCGCCCGGACTTGCCGTGGGCAGCTGGTCGTAGCCGTGGATGCGCGCCACTTCTTCAATCAGGTCTTCCTCGCGCTCGATGTCGAAGCGCCGGCTGGGTGCGATCACGCGCCAACCTTCGGCCAAGGTTTCCACCTGCATGCCAAGTGCGGTGAAGATGCGTGCGACCTCGACGTCATCCACCGCCACGCCCAGCACGCGGCGCAGGCGCGCACGGCGCAGGGTGACTGGCCGTGGGCGCGGCAAATCGGCGAGGTTTTCCGCCGCCAGCACCGGCCCTGCCTGGCCGCCGGCCACCGCCAGCAGCAGCGCCGTGGCCCGCTCCAGCGCGCGACGTGGCAGCTCGGGGTCGACACCGCGCTCGAAGCGGTGCGAGGCGTCCGTGTGCAGGCCGAGCTTGCGCGCGCGCCCCATGATCGCCGCTGGCGCAAAGTGCGCGGCTTCGAGAAAAACGTCGCGCGTGGCATCCGTAACGCGACTGTCCAGGCCACCCATGATGCCCGCCACCGCCAGTGCCTGGTGCTCGTCAGCAACCACCACAAAGCCCTCGTCGAGCGCGGCCTCGCTACCGTCCAGGAGCTTGAGCGTTTCGCCTGCGTGTGCATGGCGCACGACGATGTCGCCCGCCAGCGCGGCGTTGTCGAACGCATGCATCGGCTGGCCGAGTTCCAGCATCACGTAATTGGTGATGTCGACGACCGCGCTGATCGGGCGCACGCCGCCACGACGCAGGCGCTCGACCATCCACTCGGGCGTTGCCGCCGTCGGGTCGATGCCGCTCACGATGCGCCCCAGATAGCGCGGCGCATCCGAGCCGGCCTCCAGCCGGATGCCACGTCGCGCATCGGCGGTTACCGGCACCGTCGGCGGTTCCGCCACCTTGACCCGGCTGTCGAACAACGCGGCCACGTCGTAGGCCACGCCGTGCACGCACAGGCAGTCGGCGCGGTTCGGCGTGAGGCTCAGCTCGATGCTGGCGTCGGGCAAGTGCAGGTACGCGGCGAGCGCCGTGCCCACCGGCGCATCCGCCGGCAATTCGAGCAGGCCGGAGGCATCGGTATCGACGCCCAGTTCCTTGGCCGAGCACAGCATGCCGAACGACTCGATGCCGCGCAGCCTTGCCGCCTTGATGTGCACGCCGCCCGGCAGGCGCGCCCCGACCGTTGCCAGCGGCACGCGGATGCCGGCACGCGCATTCGGTGCCCCGCAGACGATGGTGAGCGGCGTGCCCTGCCCGGCGTCGACCTGACACACGCGCAAGCGATCGGCCTGGGGGTGTTTCTCGGCGGAAACGATTTGCGCGACGACCACGCCATCGAGCGCCTCGCCCAACCGCGTCACCGCCTCCACCTCCAGCCCCGCCATCGTCAACGCATGCACCAGCGCCGCGTGATCCGCGTCGATCTCGACGACTTCACGCAACCAGTTTTCGGAGAGTTTCATGGTTTTCTATCCGGGATTCGGAATATGGGATTGGAGATTCGGCAAAGCATCGGGATGAGGTCCTCGCGAATCCCGTCTCCCCGAATCCCGGCCCTCAGGCAAACTGCCGCAGGAACCGCAAGTCGTTGTCGAAGAAGGCGCGCAGGTCGGTGACGCCGTAGCGCAGCATGGCGAAGCGTTCGACGCCAAGGCCGAAGGCGAAGCCGGTGTAGCGCTCGGGGTCGATGCCGCAGTTCTTCAGCACGTTGGGGTGCACCATGCCGCAACCGAGCACTTCGAGCCAGCGCGCCTCGCCGTCCTTCGTCTCCCAACGGATGTCGACCTCGGCCGACGGCTCGGTGAACGGAAAGTAGCTGGGCCGGAAACGCATTTCGAAATCGCGCTCGAAAAACGCCCGCACGAACTCGGTGAGCGTGCCTTTCAAATCGGCAAAGCTCGAGGTCTCATCCACCAGCAGCCCTTCGACCTGGTGGAACATCGGCGAGTGGGTCTGATCCGAATCGCTGCGGTACACCTTGCCCGGCGCAATGATGCGGATCGGCGGCTGGCGTCCGGCCATGCTGCGGATCTGCACCGGCGAGGTGTGCGTGCGCAGCAGCCGCTTGTCGGAAAAGTAGAACGTGTCGTGCATCGCCCGCGCCGGGTGGTGCGGCGGAAAATTGAGCGCCTCGAAGTTGTGCCAGTCGTCCTCGATCTCCGGACCGTCGGCGCGCTGGTAGCCGAGCCGGGCAAAGATCGCGGCGATGCGTTCGAGCGCACGCGTGATCGGATGGATGCCACCCCGCTCGCCGTCGCGCCCGGGCAAGGAAACGTCGATTGTCTCCGATGCCAGGCGGCGATCCAGTTCGGCGCGCTCCAGCACCGCCTTGCGCGTGCCAAGCGCATCGGCCAGGCGTTGCTTGACCTGGTTGACCTCGGCACCGCGCGCCTTGCGCGCCTCGGGCGCCAGCGCGCCCAGCGACTTCAACGCCGCGGTGACGATGCCGCTCTTGCCCAAGAGCCCCACGCGCAGCGCATCGAGCGCTTCCAGCGTGGCGGCCTGGTCGATGTCGGTCAGGGCTTGGTTTACCCGGCTGTCCAACTCATCCATCGGTGTGATTTCCACTTTGGCTTCTAGCTCCCTCTCCCTTCCGGGGAGAGGGTTGGAGTGAGGGGCCACTCTCGCGTCAGCATCAAGGCCGATGCGTGTTTCGATCCTCGCCCCAAAGGGAGAGGAATCGAACGCGAAAAGCGGCGGCATCAAATGAAAACGGGGAGAAGGCGTTGGCCTTCTCCCCGCTTGATTCACATCATATCGTCAGCAAGCGACGATCAAGCGGCCAGGCTGGCCTTCGCCTTTTCCGCGATGGCGCCAAACGCCTTGATGTCGTGCACGGCGATATCGGCCAGCACCTTGCGATCCACCGTGATGCCGGCCTTCAGCAGGCCATTGATCAGGCGGCTGTAGGACAGCCCAAACTGGCGTGCGGCAGCGTTGATGCGCACGATCCACAACGCGCGGAACTGGCGCTTCTTCTGCTTGCGACCGATGTAGGCGTACTGGCCAGCCTTGATGACGGCCTGGTTGGCTACCCGGAAGACTTTGCGCCGGGCGTTGTAGTAGCCCTTGGCGCGACCGATGATTTTCCTGTGGCGGCGACGGGCAATGACGCCACGCTTGACACGAGCCATGGTGTTCTCCTCGCCTTAAAGGTACGGAACCATGCGCGCCACACCCTTGGTGTCGCGTGCACTGATGATGTTGGTGGCGCGCAAGCCGCGCTTACGCTTGGTGGCCTTCTTGGTCAGGATGTGCGACTTGAAGGCGTGACCGGCCTTGAACTTGCCCGACGCGGTCTTGCGAAAACGCTTCGCGGCCGCGCGGTTGGTCTTGATCTTGGGCATGAGAGCTCCTTGATGGGGACAACCCCGGTTTCTGACTGATACGGCGGCACCGGTTGCGGGTGCGCTTTCCATCCTGCCGAGATCGGTTCACGGCCCATCCTGGCGGGCCGAGCTGGCAATTCTACAAACAAAGCATCAGAGGTGCCAGCGCCGTGCCAGCACTCCTGACGGTACGCACTGCATCGCCGGCAACACCGCCGGCAATGCGTTACTTCTTGCGCGGGCCGATCATCATGATCATCTGGCGCCCTTCCAGCCGCGGGAAGGACTCCACCTGGCCGACCTCGCCAACATCCTCCTGAATGCGCTTGGCCAGGCCCTGACCCAGATCCTGATGCGACATTTCACGGCCACGGAACCGAATGGTGACCTTGACCTTGTCGCCTTCCTCCAAGAACCGCAGCATGTTGCGCAGCTTGATCTGGTAGTCGCCCACGTCCGTGACCGGACGGAACTTCACTTCCTTGATCTCGACCTGCTTTTGCTTCTTCTTGGCGGCGGACGCCTTCTTCTGGGCTTCGAACTTGAACTTGCCGTAATCCATGATGCGGCATACCGGCGGGTCGCCGTTGGGCTGGATCTCGACCAGATCCATGCCGGCTTCTTCAGCGGCGTGCAGTGCGTCGTCACGGGAAAGGATGCCGAGCTGCTCGGAATCCGGGCCGATCACGCGCACGCGCGGCACGCGGATTTCATGGTTGCGGCGATTGCCCTTGTTGTCGGTGGTAGCGATACCACGATCCTCCAGAAGAGTTGTCAGCAAACCGAAACGCGCGACCCTGCGCCTTTCGGCATGTCGGCCCGGAAACAATCCGGGCCGACTCCGGCGAGCCGCTCAACGCGCCCCGCACACGGCATTCCCTGTGCCGCTTGTTCCTACCGCAACGCACACTCAATGCTGCGTTTCGGCCTGCAACCGGGCGGCAAAATCGGCCAGCGGCATGCTGCCCAGATCCTCCCCCGAACGCGTACGCACGGACACGGTACCCGCCTCCTTCTCGCGGTCACCCACAACCAGGAGGTACGGTACTTTCATCAGCGTATGCTCGCGGATTTTATAGCCCACCTTTTCGTTGCGCAAATCCGCTTCCACCCGGAACCCTTTGTCGACAAGGGTTTGCGTGACGGTGCGAACGTAATCGGATTGCGCATCGGTGATCGAAAACACCTCGGCCTGTACCGGCGCAAGCCAAGTGGGCAGATTGCCCGCATGGTGCTCGACCAAAATGCCGATGAAACGCTCCATCGAACCGACGATGGCCCGGTGCAACATCACCGGGTGGCGCTTTTGCGACTGCTCGTCGATGTACTCGGCGCCAAGCCGCTCGGGCATCATGAAATCCACCTGCATGGTGCCGACCTGCCAATCGCGGCCGATCGAGTCGTGCATGTGGTATTCGATCTTGGGGCCGTAGAACGCGCCCTCGCCCGGCAGCTCCGTCCACTTCACACCGGCGGCGGACAACGCACTGCGCAGCGCGGCCTCGGCCTTGTCCCACACCTCGTCCGAGCCGATGCGCTTGTCGGGCCGCAAGGCCAGCGCGACGTCGATGTCGTGGAACCCGAAATCGGCATACACCCGCATCGCCTGGGCGTGGAACGCGGTCACTTCCGACTCGATCTGCGCCGGGGTGCAGAAGATGTGGCCGTCGTCCTGGGTGAACGCACGCACGCGCATGATGCCGTGCAGCGCACCGGACGGCTCATTGCGGTGGCAGCCGCCGAACTCGCCATAGCGGATCGGCAGATCGCGGTAGCTGTGCAGCCCGGCCTTGAAGATCTGCACGTGGCCCGGGCAGTTCATCGGCTTCAGGGCAAACACGTGCTTCTCCGACTCGGTGAAGAACATGTTTTCCTTGTAGTTGTCCCAGTGGCCGGATTTCTTCCACAGCGACACGTCGAGCACCTGCGGGCAGCGCACTTCCTGGTAGCCCGACTTGCGGTACACGCCGCGCATGTACTGCTCCACCTGCTGCCAGATCGCCCAGCCGCGCGGGTGCCAGAACACCATGCCGGGGCTTTCTTCCTGCTGGTGGAACAGGTCGAGCTGCTTGCCGAGCTTGCGGTGGTCGCGCTTTTCCGCCTCCTCCAACTGGGTGAGGTAGGCCTTGAGCTCCTTGTCGGTGCGCCACGCGGTGCCGTAGATGCGGGTGAGCATCGCCTTGCTCGAATCGCCGCGCCAGTACGCGCCGGCCACCTTCATCAGCTTGAACGAGTGCAGCTTGCCGGTGTTCGGCACGTGCGGGCCGCGGCACAGGTCGGTGAACTCGCCCTGGGTATAGAGCGAGAGCGGCTCGTTGCTGGGAATGCCCTCGATGATCTCGGCCTTGTAGTGCTCGCCGATGCCGCTGAAAAACGCGACGGCATCGGCGCGCGACTTCACGCTGCGCGTCACCGGCAACGCCTCGCCCACGATCTTGTGCATCTCGGCCTCGATCTTTTCGAGGTCTTCCGGGGTGAACGGCCGCTCGTAGGCGAAGTCGTAATAGAAACCGTTGTCGATCACCGGGCCGATGGTCACCTGGGCGCCGGGGAACAACCGCTGCACCGCCTGCCCCATCAGGTGCGCGGTGGAGTGGCGCAGGATTTCCAGCCCTTCCGGGCTTTTCTCGGTGACGATCTCGACGCGCGCGTTGTGGTCGATCACGTGGCTGGCGTCCACCAGCTGGTCGTCGACCTTGCCGGCCAGCGTGGCCTTGGCCAGGCCGGCGCCGATTGCCGCCGCCACGTCTTGTACCGATACCGGGTGTTCAAAGGGTTTCTTGCTGCCGTCGGGCAGCGTGATCTCGATCATGGTTGACTCTCGAAAAACGAAAAAGGCGCCAGCGCGCCTTTGCAGAACGCAAGGCGGATGAAACTCAAAGCGGACAGCCGGTAGTTGCCATGTCGCACGCTTGGCCGGTGCTTGCGCCCGCGCCACCTTGATTCTGTCGTGACCAATGCGTACTAGTTTAACCGACGACGCGCCGCCAATTCAGCCCTGCGCCGGCGAAGGCTAGAATGGCGTTTTCGGCCGGCCACCCCCGCATGCGCATCCTCGTCACCGGCACCGCCGGTTTCATCGGCGCCGCCCTCGCCCAGCGCCTCCTGGCGCGCGGCGACGAGGTGTTCGGCATCGACAACCACAACAACTATTACGACCCGGCACTGAAAGAGGCCCGCCTCGCGCAATTCGCGCAGCACCCTGGTTACACCCACGTGCGCGCCGACCTCGCCGACGCCGCGGCGGTCGCCGCCGCCTTTGCGCAGTTTCAACCTCAGCGCGTGGTGAACCTGGCCGCCCAGGCCGGCGTGCGCTACTCGCTGAAGAACCCGCAGGCCTACGTGCAGTCGAACCTCGTCGGCTTTGCCAACGTGCTTGAGGGTTGCCGGCACGGCCAAGTGCAACATCTGGTCTATGCTTCGTCCAGCTCGGTGTACGGCGCCAACCGCAAGCTGCCGTTTGCGGTCGCGGACGCCGTCGATCATCCCGTCAGCCTGTACGCGGCCACGAAGAAGGCCAACGAGCTGATGGCGCACAGCTACAGCCATCTCTACGGCTTGCCCACCACCGGCCTGCGATTCTTCACCGTATACGGGCCATGGGGCCGGCCGGACATGTCGCCGATGCTGTTTGCCGATCGCATCCGCCGCGGCGAGGCGCTCGACGTGTTCAATTTCGGCCGCCACAGCCGCGATTTCACCTACATCGACGACATCGTCGAAGGCGTGATCCGCACGCTCGACCACGTCGCTGCGCCCGATCCGGCCCACGACCCGCAAGCACCCAATCCCGGCAGCTCCAACGCGCCATACCGCGTCTACAACATCGGCAACGACCAGCCGGTACAGCTCCTGCGCTTCATCGAGCTGCTGGAAGAAAACCTCGGCTGCCACGTGGAGAAAAACCTGCTGCCAATGCAGCCGGGCGACGTGGCCGACACCTGGGCCGACGTTTCCGCCCTGCGCCGCGACGTGGGCTACGCGCCACACACCTCGATCGAGGACGGTGTGGCGCGCTTCGTGGCGTGGTATCGCAGTTACTTCAAGTAGTCGTCAAAACGGCTTGATCAGCACCAGCCAGATCACCCCGAGCAACAGCACTACCGGAATTTCGTTGGCCCAGCGTAGCGCCTTGGCCGAAGGCAATACCCCGCCCTTCGCGCAGCGCTTCACCATCCGCCCGGCCCACACAAAGTGCGCCAGCAACAGCGCCACCAGCAGCAGTTTGGCGTCGATCCAGTGCTGCCCGTTCACCACGTTGGGCAACGCCACCGGGAACAGCCGCCAGCCCTGCCACAGGGTCAGGCCGAGCAAAAACGCGATACCGAAGATGCTGTGTCCGAAGCCATACAGCCGCCGCCCCATCAGCACCAGCCGCGCCCTCACCGCCGGATCGTCGCCTGCCTCCGCGAGATTCACCACGATGCGCGGCAGATAGAACACTGCTGCCATCCACGACATCACAAACAGCAGGTGGAACGTTTTGACCCACAGGTAAACCATCGCGCGACTCCGTCTGGCAGACAGCAAAAACGGCGCGAAGCGGGTCCGCGCCGTTGCATGGTATCTGTTGGGAGGCACGAGGATCGAGCGGGTGGCCCGAGCGGACTCAACCCCGAATGCAGCGCATACAAACGGCCGCGTGCAGACGCTCCAGGGGCGATAACCGCCCACATCACTGCGGCCGCGGCGGCGCGGTGGAGCCGCGGATGACGAGTTCGGGCGTGAACCCCTCGTTGCGGGTCGGGCGCCCGTGGAGTTGCGCGATCAGGAGACGCGTTGCACGTTCGACAATCACCTCGCCGCGCTGGCGCACCGTCGTGAGCGGTGGCCACGACTGCCGCGAGAACGGGCTGTCTTCGAAGCCTGCAATCGACATGTCGTAGGGAACGTGCAGGCCGACCGAGCGCACCGCAGCCAGCACGCCGGCCGCGATTTCATCGTTGCAGCCGAAAATGGCGGTGGGCGGACTCTGCAGCTCCAGCAGGCGCCGGGCGCCGCGGAAACCGTCGTCGAACGCGTAATCGCCTGCGATCACGAGTTCGTTGTGCAGGTGCAACCCGTAGTCGGCCAAAGCCTGCTTGTAGCCCTTGAAGCGCTCGGTGCTGCAGCGGTGGGACTTGCTGCCCTGCAGGAAACCGATGCGGGCGTGACCGAGCTGGATCAGGTGTGCCGTGATGGCATAGGCCGCGTCGCGATCATCCACGTACACGCAAGGCGAACCCTCGCGTGGATCCTCCGATGCGGAAACGACGCGCACCATCGGGATCTTGGCCGCGGCGAGCTTTTTCAGCGCCGGAAGGCGTTCCGATACCGGCTGGGTCAGCACGATGCCGGCAAGGCCGGTGCGCGCCACGAATTCGCACAGGTGATCCCCCAGCGCCGGATCCCGCGAGTCGTAGGCGTGGATCTGCAGGCCGTAGCCCAGGGCGTCGCACGCTGCCAGCGCACCTTGCTGGGCCGCGATGATGAAGTAGGCGTTGGGATTGTCGTAGACCAGTCCCACGGCATAGGTATGCGCGCCGGTCAGGCCGCGGGCGAAGAGATTGGGCCGGTAGCCGAGCTGCTCGATCGCGCGCACGACGCGCTCGCGGGTTTCCCCGCGGACCGAGGTTTCGCCGTTGATGACCCGCGAAACGGTCTTTGCGGAGACGCCCGCCTTGGCCGCAACGTCTTCCAGTGTGATGGCTCCCACGCAATGCTCCTTTGGTGGATCGATACGGCGCGTGGCCGGTGATGCGCTGGCTCGGGGTTATCGCGCGCCTGCTTCGCCGGACGAGCTCCAAGGTACCCCGGATGGCAACCTTGCTGCTGCATCCCGCCCGGTTCGCGCAGCCTATCAGCCGGACACCGTGACAGCGCTGGCATGTATCGCCACCCGGCCCGCGCTGCATGCGGTTGGCGCCGCAGCCCTGCGGAGCCGGCCAGCATCCTCGACGCGAAGGCGCCTTTTGCGCGCCAGCCGTGAATCATGGGCGATACCCATCGCACCAAGACTTTCCGCCAAATGGTGCACCGCAAGTTGACATCGCTGACATAAATGTCCAAGTGTGGACATCGAACGGTTTTAGGGGAGATCTGAAATCGGGTCACGCAATCACGCACATCACGGGCGACCGTGTTCATCGTCCGCGTGGACGTGATTCGCGTTCGCGCAGTGCGCACGGCAAGCCGGCGGAAATCGCGACCGCGGCAGTCGCCGCGGCGCATGGCGGCGCGGCGACCGACCCTTTTGTCAGCGATTCCCTGATGGCGTGCGGCAAGGCTGGTCAACGGCGTTTGCGACCGAGTGTCCGGAGATGCGGGGACTCGTGCGGGCAGACGCACGGCGTCGGGTGGGGTGCCGCGGCACCTCATCTTTCCTGGGAGGCAAAGGACAAGCATGAAACTTCGCAGATCGGTGATGTGGACGGGAGTTGTTTCCGCGTTGTTCCTGAGTGGAACCGCCATGGCCAGTACCGGCCCTGCGGCGGCGGCCGAAGCACAGACGAATCCGCAGACCACCGGGGACCAGTCCCCGAACCCGTCGGCGCAGGCAACCAAGCCGCCAGCTCAACCGGCCAAGGCCAGTCCGCAAAAGGCCACCACATTGCAGGCGGTCAACGTCGTCGGCATCCTGGCGTCGCAGATGAACGACATCCAGCTAAAACGCAGCGCGCCGAATATCCAAGACAGCATCACGGCGCAAAGCATCGGCCAGTTGCCCGACATCACGATCACCGATTCGCTGCAGCGCATTACCGGGGTGCAGATCGATCGATCCGCAGGGGAAGGCAGCACGGTAAACGTGCGCGGCCTGCCGGAAGTATCCACCCTGTTGAACGGCGAGGCGTTCATCAGCGCGGACAACATCGATTCGATCCAGCCGAATTATCAATCGATGCCCGCGTCCCTGTTCACCGGCGTGGACGTCTACAAGTCGCCGACCGGGCAGACGCTCAACAGCGGCATCTCGGGCACAATCAACCTGCGCACGCGTCGTCCGTGGGACATGAAGGATGGCTGGACGTTCGCCGGCACGGCGGAGGGCGTGCGCAGCTCGGTGGTCGAGAGCAATCGCCCGGAAGGAAACGTCTTCGCCAGCTACAACGCCGGCGGACACTGGGGAGCGCTGGTCGGGATCTCGTACTCGGACACCTACAGCAACAACTCCTCGAACGGGCTTGGCCAGTTCGAAGGCCGGCTGCAGGGCGAAAACGCGAGCGCCGCGAACGAGCCGGGCGACGGTTACCTCACCGGATGGAGCGGGGTGGCCGTACCGAGCCAGATCAAGCAGTTCCCGGATGGGAGCGTCGACGTCAACGGCGACGGCAAATCCAACGGCGCGTTCTACCAGATGGATACGCTGAACCCGTTTACCCAGCAGGTGCGGCGCAAGCGCACCGGCGCCAACGCGTCGGTGCAATACGATTTCGGGTCCGGCTTCACCCTGACGGCGGATGGGTTCCTTACCCGCCAGACCCAGCTCAACCTGGGGGAAGGTGCGGAGCTGATGCCGGTAAGCTGGCTCGCCGCCACCAACATCCCGGTCAAATCGCGCGATACCGGCGTGCTGCTGACCAGCCCATCCAACAACCCGGGCGAGCAGGACGGGGATTGGAACCAGCACTTTTTCACCACCCAGGCGTACCAGAAGTACCTCGGCGACTGGCTGTCGTACTCGCAAGGCATGCGGATCCATTCCCTAGCGAGAAACTTCAACGTCGCCCTCCAGTTCGACAATGGCGGCGCATTCACCGGTGACTTGCGTTTCGTGAATGGCACCGCCAGCCAGACCAGTCGCTCGGCGTACGCCGAGTTTTCACAGTCCAACGGTACGCAGTGGCCGAATACCCTGATGCCGGGTGTTTCACTGGACCCGGGCGTGTACGTGTACCCGTCCAACTTGGGCGGCAACCACCCGTTCAATCCGGGTGGCTTCGACAAGTACGCGGTATCCGTCATCGACGACATGAGCGGACCGAACCCGGTGATGACGATTCCCGCGCCGTTTGCGGCGCGCCTGACGGATCCGAACACCTACGTGCTCAAGACCATGTCGTTCGAGAACGACTACAACGCCCATTCGGGCATGAACATCGTGCGTGCGAATGGGCACTACGCATTCAGTGACGACTTCAAGCTCGACTTCGGCCTGCGCAACAGCATCCGGACGGCGAACGAGTTCTCGTTCGACATGATGGCGCCGGTGTACGCCGGGAACGGCGCCAGCGACCCGCAGGGCTGCTACGCGCACTGGATGGCCGCTGACGTGGTGCTGGACGGCGGTGGTGTGCCCGGGGCCTGCACGGCCGGGAACCAATACGGGTTCTTCCGCTCGGGCGCGCTTTCGACCCAGCGACCCGGCCAGTTGCCCAGCATCATCAGCTCGCACTGGCGCCTGATCAGGAATCCGGGCAACGTTCAGGGCATCACGGAATACGCACTGGACCCGGCGGTGATGCAGGACCCGGTCGGGTTCGAGGCACAGCTCTATCCCGGGGCGATCCCCAGCATGAATCCCGCGACGAGCTGGGACGTGATGCTGAAGGAGCGAACGGGTTACGCGCAGGCGGATTTCAACGGGGTGCTGGCGGGGTTGCCGTTCAGCGGCAACTTCGGCTTGCGCGTGGTGCGCACCAACCTCACGGTCGACCAGCACTTGAACGGTGAAGTGCACGCCTATGGCGTGAATCCATCCGATGGCGGAATCGTCCGGACCAAACGCGAGTACACGGATTGGTTGCCGGCGATCAACTTCGCATTGGACCTGACGCCGAAGGCCGTGCTCAGGCTGTCCGCGTCCAAGAACATGATGCCGTTGACGCTCGACCAATGGGGCGGCGGGCTGAACCTCGACTATGCGTTCACCACGCTGCCCGACGGCAAGAGCGTGTTTGCCGTGCAGGATGGGCAGTCGAACGGAAATCCCAACCTGGCGCCGTGGCGCTCCACCAATTACGACGCATCCCTGGAGTACTACTTCAGCAATACAAGCATGTTCAGCGTTGACCTGTTCGATATCCGCGTGGCCAAGTTCATTACGGCTGGCGGTACGCAACGCTGCGACCTGCCGGATCAGGATGGCGTCGCTCGCGGGCGGTGCATCATCATCACCGGCCCGATCCAGGGCAGCGGCCAGCAATTGAAAGGTATCGAGACCGATTATCGCCAGGCGTTCACGTTCCTGCCGGGCTTGCTCGCCAACACCGGTCTCGAGGTCAACGCGACGTATTCGCCGAGCAACACGGGCCGCAAGGACTTGGCCGGCCGGGACGTGCCGTTCCCGGACAATTCCGAGAAGTCCGGAAACCTGATCGTGTGGTATCAGGACAGCCACTGGCAGGCACGTGTTGCCGCCAACTACCGCAGTCGGCGCGCGGTGGAAACCAACTACGGTGGCATTACTGGAATGGAGTTGTACCAGGAGCCCACGACGTACATCGATGCCAGCGTCAGCTACCAGATCGACAAGAACTTCCAAGTGTTTGCCCAAGGGTCGAACCTGACGAACGAGAAGCAGCGGTTCTATCTGGTGTGGCCCGACCAGCGGATCACGAACCGGTATTCCGACCGCCAGTACATGCTCGGCGTTCGCGCCAACTTCTGAGGCGACGCGATCGCCGAGTGCCCTTGGGCCGACCGGCGATCGTGCAGAGCGGACCTTCGCGCGGACCTGTCGTCGTGGAACCGACCGGTGCGGCCTGAATGTTGGCCGGGACAGACCTTTTCACCGCAAGGGCGTGTTCCGGGATTGGTTGGGTCACGCGCGCCGACGGCAGAGCCGGTGCGCGTGGCCCCGAACCCACGCGGGCGGTCGGGCCGGCACCGGTCCGCGCAGTCGGGGGCGTGGAGCCGCAGTCCGTAGCCTAAGGCGCCCCGCTGCGACGGCGCGCCTTGCCGGCGCGAATCGAAGCTGCCGTGCTGCACCAGCTGCGAGGTGTACCTGAGCGTTGTCGTGCGGACGGGCTGTCCGGAACGCGGTGGATGTGCACGGTGCGTCTGGGAGGCCTTGGTGGCGTATTGCGAAGTACATTGACAGCGCTGACATAAATGGCCAAAACTGTCATCCACCGTGAAACCTGGAGCGAACCCTCGCTACCTCGACCTGCCGGTGGCCGGGTGCCGCATCGATACGTTGGACGTCATGACCTACGACCAGTGCAATCAAGAACCGTCCGGCAAGCACGTCTGCCACCGCTCCCGGCTCGTCGCCGGCCGTGGCGTGGCGGCCTGCATCGACGCCACCGGCGGTAGCGCGCGGCGTTTCGCCCGTGGGTGGGAGCGGTGACCGCGCACGGTCTCCGTGGTTCTGCCGCCACGCCGTCACGCGCGGCCGGGCGCGTCGTGTGTTTCGGCGAAATGCTGCTGCGGCTCTCGCCGCCAGGGCAGGAACTGCTGCTGCAGTCCGGCAGCCTGCGGGCGCACTTTGGCGGCGCCGAGGCCAACGTGGCGGCATCGCTTGCGGTGCTCGGCGATGCCAGCGCCATGGTGACCACCGTGCCCGACAACGTCATCGGACGGGCCGCGGCGGCAGAGCTGCGCCGGTTCGGCGTCGACACATCGGCGGTCGGCCACGCGGCGGGACGCATGGGACTCTACTTCCTGACCCCCGCGGCGATGCAGCGCCCCGCCGAAGTGCTGTACGACCGCGCGGGTTCGGCGTTCGCGCACACCGACGGAACAGGCTACGACTGGCCGCGGCTGCTGGAAGGCGCCGCGTGGCTGCACGTGTCCGGCATCAACCTGGCGCTGGGTAAAGCCAGTGCGGACGCTTGCCTGATGGCCGCGCGCGCCGCCGTGGCGCATGGCGTCAAAGTGTCCTTCGACTGCAACTATCGCAGCCGGCTGTGGGGCGAGCGCGTGATCGAAGCCGCCACGCTGATGCGGGAACTGGCGGCAACGGCCGACCTCATGTTCGGCAATGCGCGCGATATCGCGCTGATGCTGGGCCGAGAGTTTGCGGACTTGGCCAACGGCGATGGCTTCGCACCTGCCGCGACGGCGGCGTTTGCGGCCTGGCCGCGCCTCCACTGGCTGGCGACAACGGTGCATGGCGGCGACCCCGCCGCACCCACGCTCGCCGGGGTGCTCGCCGAACGCGGCGGTGGCGTGTGGCGGACCGCCACGCGCAGCCTCGCTGGCGCGGTGGATCGCATCGGCAGCGGGGACGCGTTTGCGGCGGCGTTGCTGCACTCGCTGCAGCACGCCGCCGACCCCGCGGCGGCGCTCGAATTCGCCCTCGCGGCGGCGTGGCTCAAGCACTCGGTGCCCGGCGACGTCAACCGGCTGGGCGAGGCCGACATCCGCGCCCGCCTAGTGGATCCCGGGCGTCAGGTGCTGCGCTGAAGGCCGTCGTCCGAGCCACGCCATGACACACCATCAACCGTTTCTCCGTTCGATCCTTGCCGGAGCGTCCAACCGATGAATGCCACCGTCGCGCAAGCCAGCCCCCGCCAGGTCCATTGGTACGCCGCATTCGTCACGACGCTGGCCGCCGTCGGCGGACTCATGTTCGGTCTCGACGTCGGGGTGATTGCCGGCGCCGAGCAGTTCATCCAGCACGAATTCGGCATCACCGACGGCGTGCTCGAGCACATCGTCAGCAGCATGATGTGGGGCGCAGCGGTGGGCGCGGCACTGGCGGCGTGGTTTGCCGGACGCTTCGGGCGCAAGCGGTCGCTGGCGTTTTCAGCGGCGCTGTTCGTGGTCGGCGCGCTGCTGTCGGCGGCGGCGTGGTCGCCGGCCTCGCTGATCATCGCGCGCTTCGTGCTGGGCCTGGCGGTCGGCATCGCCGCGTTCACCGCACCGGTCTACATTGCCGAGGTCGCACCGCGGCAGACCCGCGGCGCGATGATCTCGACCTACCAGTTGATGATCACCATCGGCATCTTCGTCGCCTTCCTGTCGGACACCGGCTTCAGCTATATCCAGGGCTGGCGCTGGATGCTGGGCATCATCGCGGTACCCGGTGCGCTGTTCATGGTGGGTGTGCTGGTGCTGCCCGAAAGTCCACGTTGGCTGATGCTGAAACACCGTACCGCTGACGCGAGCCTGGTGCTGCACAAGCTGCGCGGCGACCCCGACCTCGTGCGCGATGAGCTGGCGGAGATCGACCAGCAGATGGCCAGCCCCCAGCAAGGCTGGCACCTGTTCCTGCACAACCGCCACTTCCGGCGCGCGGTGGGCTTCGGCATCGCGATGCAGATCGTGCAGCAGCTCACCGGCATCAACGTCGTCATGTATTACGCCCCGCGCATCTTTGCGGGCATGGGCTACGACACCACGCTGCAGATGACCTTCACCGCCGTGGTGGGGCTCATCAACGTGTTGGCGACGCTGATCGCGGTGGTGTGGGTCGACCGCATTGGCCGCAAACCCATCCTGTATGGCGGTTTCACCGCGATGGCGGTCGGGCTCGCCGTGTTCGGCTGGCTGATGTACGCCGGGATGACGGGAACGACCGAGCATGTCGTGGCGATCGCCATGCTGCTGCTGTTCGTGGTCGGCTTCGCGTGCTCGGCCGGACCGCTGGCGTGGACTCTGTGCTCGGAGGTGCAGCCGCTGAAGGGCCGCGACTTTGGCATGGGGGTCAGTACGGTGACCAACTGGGTGTTCACCGGCATCGTCGGCGCAAGCTTCCTGACGCTGCTCAACACGCTGGGCAGCGCGCACACGTTCTGGCTGTATGCCGCGCTCAATGCGCTGTTCCTGCTGTTCACCTTCGCGCTGGTGCCCGAGACCAAGGGCGTGATGCTGGAACACATCGAACGCAAGCTGATGCGCGGTGTGCGGCTGCGCGACATCGGCGTCTGACGGCGCGCGGCAGAGTCGAATCAAGGAGCCATCTTGAGCAACCCGAACTACGTGGATTACCGCCTGCAGGGCGATGGCGTCGCCGTGCTGGTGCTGGACAACCCGCCGCTGAACCTCAACGCCCTGCCGACCCTGCGCCTGCTGCGCCAGCATGTGGCGCAGATGGCGGACGATGCGCGCGTGCGCTGCGTGGTGGTGACCGGCACGGGCGAACGCGCGTTCTGCGCCGGCTCGGACGTCCACGAATTCCAGGCCGTCATGGACGATGTCGTCGCCAGGAAGCTGCGCCTGGAAAACGAGGCCTTCAATGGGCTGGCGGAATTGCCGGTGCCGGTCATCGCCGCCCTGAACGGCACCGCGCTCGGCGGTGGCGCCGAGATCGCGCTGGCCTGCGACCTGCGCATCATGGCGGCGGATGCGCGGATCGGCTTTCCGGAGGTCAAGCTCGGCGTGTTTCCGGGCAGCGGCGGCGCCTTCCGCCTGCCGCGCCTGATCGGCAGTGCGCGCGCATTCGAGCTGCTCTACACGGGCGACCTGATCGATGCGGACGCCGCCCTGCGCATTGGTCTGGTCAACCGGGTCGTACCGCAGGCCGAGGTGCTGCCGACCGCGCTGGCGCTGGCCGCGCGCCTGGCGGCCGGCCCGGCGCTTGCGCTGTCGATGATCCGGCGCGCGGTGCGCGAGGCGGGGCAGCAGTCGACCGCGCAAGCCATCGCGCAGTCGCTGGCCGACAGCGATGCGGTGTTCAAGGGCCCGGACGTGGTCGAAGGCGTGCGCGCCTTCTTCGAGAAGCGGCCGGCCAAATTCACGGCTGCGCGCCATGCGGTGCGCCGCCCGGCGAAAAACGGGGAGCAGTCATGAGCCTGCCGTTGGATGGCATCAAGGTCGTCAGCCTGACGCATTATTTGCAGGGTCCGTCCTGCGTGCAGTTCCTGGCTGACCTCGGCGCCGACGTGGTCAAGGTCGAACGCCTCGGAGGTTCGTACGAGCGGCACTGGTCGGGTGCGGACGCGTACGTCGGTGACGACCACGCCAGCGTGTTTTTCCTGCTCGCCGGGCGCAACCAGCGCAGCATCGAGCTCGACTACCGCAGCGCGGAAGGCGCCAAGGTGCTGTGGCGCCTGCTGGAGCGCGCCGACGTGCTGGTCGAGAACTTCCGCCCTGGCACGCTCGACAAGCACGGGTTTTCCTACGCCGCGGTCAAGGCGCGCAACCCCGGGATCGTCTACGCGTCACTCAGCGGCTACGGCAGCGACGGCCCCGCGCGCACGCGCCCGGGTCAGGATCTGCTGCTGCAATCCCTGAGCGGCATGGCCACCCTCAGCGGGCGGGCCGGCGACCCGCCGGTGCTGTTCGGCACCGCCATCGTCGACGAGCACGCGGCGGCGCTCGGCGCGCTCGCGATCGTCGCAAGCCTCCTGGGCCGCACGCGCGACGGAAAAGGCAAGCGTGTCGACAGCAATCTGTTGTCGGCGGCGCTCGACCTGCAACTGGAGCCGCTCAGCATCCACTTGAACGGATCGCACCTCTACGCGAAGAGCGCTTCGGGCATTTCCTCGCGCTTCCACCAGGCGCCGTACGGCGTGTTCAAGACCTCGGACGGCTGGCTGACGCTGTCGCTGGCCGATGGCCCGACCCTGGCCAAGGCGTTCGACGATCCGGCATTCGCCAACTGGTCCAAGCCCGACCAGTTCACCCACCGCGAAGACGTCAACCGCCGCGTCGCGGCGCACATGCTGAAAAAGACCACCGCCGCATGGCAGGCCCAGCTCGAGTCACGCGGCATGTGGTGCGCCAAGGTGCGCGATTACGACGAGGTGCTGGCCGATCCGCAGCTCGCGATCAACCAGTCGATCCTGGAGTTCGACGACGAACACACGGGGCACGTGCGGCTGGTGGCGCATCCGGTGCGCTACGACGGCAAGGTCCCGCCGCTGCGGCTGAAACCACCCCGGGCCGGCCAGCATACCGACGAAGTCCTGCGCGAACTGGGCTATTCGAACGCAGAGATGGGCGCCATGCATGCGGCCGGGGTGGTCGGCGGTGCGGAGCCAAACGCGCGGTCTGCTTCGGAATCCAGGACGCCGTGAACACACTCGGGTCCGTCACTTTTTTGCAGGAATGAATGGAGACGAAAATGAACGCTGTCGTCCATGCCGCCAACCACGGCCGTGGCCTGCCGCCGTCGCGGCGTGATCTCGGGTTCTACATCGATGGCGCGCTGTCCGCCGCCGGCCATCGCGAAACCATGGATCGGGTGGCGCCGGGCTATGGCCAGGTCGTTTCGCGCGTCACGCTGTGCACCGCCGAGGACGTCGACCGCGCGGTGATTGCGGCGCGTAGTGCCTTCGTGCGCGGCGAGTGGTCGCGCCGCAGCGGGCGCGAGCGCAGTGCGGTACTGAACCGCGCGGCGGCGTTGATCCGCGAGCGGCGCGAAGAACTGGCCTATTGGGAAACCCTGGAAAGCGGCAAGCCGATCAGCCAGTCGCTGGCCGAGATGGGCGGTGCCGCAAACGAATTCGAACAGGGTGCGGCTGCCGCGCGCACGCTGCACGGCGACACCTTCAACAACCTCGGCGACGACCTGCTCGGCGTCGTGCTGCGCGAACCGATCGGTGTCGTCGCGTTGGTCACGCCGTGGAATTTCCCGCTGATCGTGCTGGCCGAACGGCTGCCCTACATCCTCGCCTCCGGCAACTCGGTGGTGGTGAAACCGAGCGAGTTCACATCGGCCACCACGCTGATGATGGCGGACCTGCTGGCCGAGGCCGGGCTGCCGCGCGGCGTCTACAACGTGGTGACCGGGCTCGGGCCGGGCGTGGGCGAAGCGCTGTCCGCGCATCCCGACATCGACATGATCTCGTTCACCGGCTCGCAGCGCGCGGGCCAGTCGGTGATGACGCTCGCGACCGGCAACTTCAAGAAGGTCAGCCTGGAGATGGGCGGCAAGAACCCGCAGATCGTGTTCGCCGATGCCGACCTGGACGACGCGGCCGATGGCGTGGCCTTCGGGCTTTGCTACAACGCGGGCCAGTGCTGCGTATCCGGCAGTCGCCTGATCGTGGAAGCCAGTGTGGCGGAGGATTTCCAGGCGCGCCTCGTCGACAAGTTGCAGCACGTGCGCACCGGCGAGTGCCTCGATCCCGAGGTGCAGCTGGGAGCGATCTTCACGCCCGCGCACCGCGACAAGATCATGGGCTACATCGGTGCGGGCACCAAGGCCGGCGCGACGCTGGCCCTGGGCGGCGAGCTGATCCGGATTTCCAAGGGCGACTACATCGCGCCAACCCTGCTGACCCACACCACCAACCACATGGACGTGGTGCGCAACGAAGTGTTCGGGCCGGTGCTGTGCCAGATGACCTTCCATGGCGAAGCGGAGGCGCGAGAGCTCGCCAACGACTCGCCGTATGGCTTGGCTGCCAGCATCTGGACCAAGGACATCGACAAGGCGCTGCGGCTGATGCGCACGGTCAACGGCGGGCGCATGTGGATCAACACCACCATCAGCGGCGGGCCGGAACTGCCCAAGGGCGGCATGAAGCAATCGGGAATCGGCCGCGAGGGCGGACTCATGGGCGTCGAGGAGTACACCGAGGTCAAGGCGGCGCACATTGCGATCGGCAAGCGGCGCCCGTGGGTGCAGGCCGCTGCGCCGGCACCTTTGCCGCCACGCGGGACGGCGCCGTGACGTCTTCCACCTGGCTGGATGCCTCCATCGCGCGCGCCGTGGCCGGCACCAGCCGCCTGGCGGCGGCGGCCCGGGACTTTCCGCACATCGTCGACCACGGGACGTGGCAATTCACGCCCGATGGCGTGTGGACCGGCGGGTTCTGGGCGGGCTGCCTGTGGCTTGCGGCGCAGCATGGTGGCCCGGCAACGTTGCGTGTGCAGGCCATCGCGGCAACCGAACGGCTGCTGCCGCATGTGCACGCCGCGCGCAACCACGACCTCGGCTTCATGTTCTATCCCTCCGCGGTGGCAGCGTGGCGCGCGACCGATGACGGGCGCTATCTGGAAGCCGCCAAGACCGCCGCCAGGTCGCTGGCCGCGCAGTTCGACGCCCATGCCGGCTACATCCCGGGCTGGGGCTTTTTCGGTGGCGAGGACTGGCGCGGTTCGGTGCTGGTCGACACCCTGATGAACCTGCCGTTGCTGGTGCTGGCCGCGCGCCATGGTGGTGACGCCGGCTTGCTGAAGGTGGTCCGCGCGCAGGTGGCAACCACGCTGGGACACCACTTGCGCGCCGACGGTTCGGTCTATCACGTGTATCGGTTCGATCCCGCGACCGGTGCCGCGCTGGGCGGCGCGACCTACCAGGGACTCGCCGCAGACAGCGCGTGGAGCCGCGGCCAGGCGTGGGCGATCACCGGGCTGGCGATCCTCGCGGGCATGCTGGGCGATGGCACGTATCGCGCCGCCAGCGCGCGCGTGGCCGATTATTTCGTCGCGCACCTGCCCGCCGACGGCGTGCCGCCGTGGGATTTCAAGGCGCCGGCCGGCGCCCCCAAGGACGCATCGGCGGGGGCGATCGCAGCCTACGGC
This sequence comes from Rhodanobacter sp., assembly GCA_004298045.1. Taxonomy (GTDB): domain Bacteria; phylum Pseudomonadota; class Gammaproteobacteria; order Xanthomonadales; family Rhodanobacteraceae; genus Rhodanobacter_A. Next base: position 241,579 of record SCRM01000016.1, read on the forward strand.
ATGCTCCGCCTGCACGAGCTGACCCATGAGCAGCGCTGGCTCGGTGCCGCGCTGCGTCTGGTGCGTGCACTGCACGACAGCTGCGAGAACCAAGGTGATGATCCCGGCCTGCTGCTGCATGCCACCGCCGACCTGCCACACGGCCTGGGCGTCGACGGCACCACGATGTACGGCGACTACTACTGGTTCAAGACCCTGGTCCGCCTGCGTCAGGTGCTTACCACGCGCCATCTGGATGCATCGCTGGACGTACCGGCGTGAGCGCGGCGGCGCCTCGTGTCGGTCCGGCCGGCACGTGCACAAAAACACCCGCAATGCGGCAGGTGCGACCGGGAATCACAATCCCTGACCACCATCCACTCGTTCATCGGGATGGACTGTCCAGATAAACGGGACCGCACCAGACACACTTTGGTGCCAGAGCCGGCGCGGTTTGCCAATCGGTCAGCACCACAGCGCACCGTGCACCCCATCCGCGGGCATGATGCAAATGCAAAACGGCCGCGAGATGATCGCGGCCGTTTTGCGTTCGCCGAGTGTGGTGGGCGGTACAAGGATCGAACTTGTGACCCCTTCCATGTCAAGGAAGTGCTCTACCGCTGAGCTAACCGCCCGCATTGCGCGCCGGAAGGCGGCGCGAGCCGCGCAGTATAAGGGACGTGTTGGTGCACGACAAGCGCAGCGGTTTCAGCGCAAAACATGTTCCCGCAGCTCGTGGATCTGGTCGCGCAGGCGGGCGGCCTGCTCGAATTCGAGATCCTGCGCGTGCTTGTACATCTGCGCTTCCAGCTTGCGGATGGCGGCGGCGGCCTTAGCCGGGTCCATTGGCGCATAGTCCGCGGCTTCCTCGGCCACCGCGTGCTGCTTGCCCCGCGTGCCGCGCCCGCGGGTCGGCGCGGCGCTGCGTGCACCTTCCATGATGTCGGCAATGCGCCGCTGCACGGTCTTCGGAGTGATGCCGTGCTCGGTGTTGAACGCCAGCTGCTTCTCGCGGCGGCGCGCGGTTTCGTCCATCGCGGCTTTCATCGACGGCGTGACCTCGTCCGCATACAGGATTGCCTTGCCGCGCACATTGCGCGCGGCGCGGCCGATAGTCTGGATCAGCGAGCCGGTGGAACGCAGGAAGCCTTCCTTGTCGGCGTCGAGCACCGCCACCAGCGACACCTCCGGCATGTCCAGCCCTTCGCGCAACAGGTTGATGCCCACCAGCACGTCGAACTCGCCCAGGCGCAGGTCGCGGATGATTTCCGCGCGCTCGACGGTGTCGATGTCCGAGTGCAGGTAGCGCACCTTCACGTCGTGCTCGCCGAGGTATTCGGTGAGGTTCTCGGCCATGCGCTTGGTCAGCGTGGTGACCAGCACGCGGTCGCCCATCGCCGTGCGCTTGTGCGCCTCGCTGAGCAGGTCGTCGACCTGGGTGCGCACCGGGCGCACTTCCACCTCGGGATCGAGCAGGCCGGTCGGACGCACCACCAGCTCGGCCACCGCCTTGCCGGATTTTTTCAGCTCGTAATCGCGCGGCGTGGCAGAGACGAAGATCGTGCGTGGCACGCGCGCCTCCCATTCCTCGAAGCGCAACGGGCGGTTGTCCAGCGCCGACGGCAGGCGGAAGCCGAATTCCACCAGCGTCTCCTTGCGCGAACGGTCGCCTTTGTACATGGCGCCGAGCTGCGGCACGGTCACGTGGGATTCGTCGATCACCAGGAGGCCGTCAGCCGGCAGGTAATCGAACAGCGTCGGTGGCGGCTCGCCCGGTGCGCGCCGGGTGAGATGGCGCGAGTAGTTCTCGATGCCCTGGCAGTAGCCGACCTCGGCCATCATCTCGAGGTCGAAACGGGTGCGCTGCTCCAGCCGCTGCGCTTCGAGCAGGCGGTTGTCCTTGTAGAGCTGTTCGAGCCGCTGGCTGAGTTCGACCTTGATCGTCTCGATCGCGTTCAGCACGCTCTGCCGGGTGGAGGCGTAGTGGGTGCGGGGGTACACCACGTAACGCGGCACGCGGCGCAGCGTTTCGCCGGTCAGCGGGTCGAACAACGAAAGGTTTTCCACGTCGCCGTCGAACAGCTCGATGCGCAGCGCCTCGGTTTCCGATTCCGCCGGAAACACGTCGATGATTTCCCCGTGCGCGCGATAGGTGCCACGCCGCAGCTCCATGTCGTTGCGGGTGTACTGCAGCTCGGTCAACTGGTGGATCAGCTTGCGCTGATCCATGTGCTCGCCGCGCGCGAGGATCAGCCGCAGGCTGAGGTAATCCTCGGGGTTGCCGAGGCCGTAGATCGCCGACACCGAGGCAACGATGATCGCGTCGGGGCGCGACAGCAGGGCCTTGGTCGCGGCCAGCCGCATCTGCTCAATGTGCTCGTTGATCGAGGAATCCTTCTCGATGTAGGTGTCGGACGCCACCACGTAGGCTTCCGGCTGGTAGTAGTCGTAATAGCTGACGAAGTATTCGACCGCGTTGTGCGGAAAGAAGCTCTTGAACTCGCCGTAGAGCTGCCCAGCCAGTGTCTTGTTCGGCGCCAGCACGATGGTGGGCCGCTGCACACGCTCGATCACGCTGGCAATGGTGAAAGTCTTGCCCGAGCCGGTGACGCCCAACAGCGTCTGCGCCGCAAGCCCGGCATCGAAGTTCTCCGCAAGCTGGCGGATGGCCCCTGGCTGATCGCCAGCCGGCTGGTACGGCGCAACGAGTTGGAATTGATCGGTCATGGCGCACGATATGCGGGCAACAACCGGCATCTTAAATCGTCTGCCCCGACGTGCCCGCCGGCAGAAGTCCGACGCCCATCGCCGACGCGCGCCCCATGGCGGGCGACCGCGCCTTGCCTAGGCTGGCCATCCCTCCCTGCCACGAGCCAGCCATGTCATGGGATTCGCCGTCGCTGCGCCTGCAGCGGCACGCCGGGATCACGCTGATTGAGCAGATCCTCGTCATTGCCATCGTCGCGGTGCTTGCCGCCATTGCCATGCCGGCACTGGGCACGCTGTTGCGCCGCAACCAGGTGCAGACCGCGCAATGGGATTTCATCGCCGCGCTGCAACACGCGCGCGGCATGGCGGTGACCACCGGACGCACCACCCACTTCTGCCCCAGCAGCGACGGGCAGCAATGCGCCGGCGCGCCGCGCTGGGAAAGCGGCTGGCTGATCGGCCACGCAGCACGCAGTCGCGGCGAGCGGGATCCGGCGCCAACCCTCGTCCGCACCGGCTACACCGGCATCACCATCCTCGGCGATACCGGACGCAAGCTCACGCGTTTCCATCCCGACGGCATGGCCATCGGCTCGACCAACACCTGGCGCTTCTGCCCCGTCGGACACCCCGATGGCGCGCTGGTCGTGGTGGTCTCCAACACCGGGCGCGTGCGCGGTGCGCCAGCCACCGCCGAACAAGCCGCACGCTGCGCGGCCGAGCACTGACGGCGGACAAAAAAAGACCGGCATCGCTGCCGGCCTTCTTGTGTATGGCGCCCGAAGTTGGACTCGAACCAACGACCCCCTGATTAACAGTCAAGTGCTCTAACCAGCTGAGCTATTCGGGCAGGAGCCGCGTAGTGTGTCGACCACGCGGCGGGCTGTCAAGCCGTGACGATACGATAGCACGGCACATATTCGGTGCCGCCGGGCAGCTTCATGCGGTGTTGGACCACGAAGCCCTGCAACAGCTTGTCCAGCGCCTGCATGATGTCGCGGTCGCCGTCGATGTCGAACGGGCCGTCTTGCTCAATGGCACGCACGCCCTCCTCCTTGACGTTGCCGGCGACGATGCCGGAAAACGCGCGGCGCAGGTCGGCCGCCAGCTCGTGCAACGGGCGGCCATGGTGCAATTGCAGCGCGCGCATGGCCTCATGGGTCGGGTGGAACGGCAACTGGAACTCCGGCGAGACGTGCAGTGCCCAGTTGAAGAAGAACGCGTCCTTGGTATCCAGCCGGTTGTTGCGTACCTTGTCGATGCCCTTGGCCATGGCGCGTGCGACCGCGGAGGGGTCGTCCACGATGACCCGGTAGCGCTGCGCCGCCGTGTCGCCGAGCGCCAGCCGCAGAAAGTGGTCGATCTGCTCGAAGTACGCCGCCGACTCGGCCGGCCCGGTGAGGATCAGCGGAAACGGAATCGCCGCGTTGTCCGGGTGCAGCAGGATGCCGAGCAAGTAGAGGATTTCCTCCGCCGTACCGACGCCGCCCGGAAACACGATGATCCCGTGCCCCATGCGCACGAACGCTTCGAGCCGCTTCTCGATGTCCGGCATGATGACGAGCTGGTTGACGATCGGGTTCGGCGACTCGGCGGCAATGATGCCGGGCTCGGTGATGCCGATATAGCGGTTGTTGCGCCGGCGCTGCTTGGCGTGTGCGATGGTGGCGCCTTTCATCGGCCCCTTCATGGCGCCGGGGCCGCAGCCGGTGCAGATGTCCAGTCCGCGCAGGCCGAGCTGGTAGCCCACCGCCTTGGTGTAGTCGTACTCCCCGCGCGAGATCGAGTGCCCGCCCCAGCACACCACCAGGTTGGGGTCGATGTGCGGTTTCAGGATGCGCGCATTGCGCAGGATCTCGAACACCGACTGGGTCATCGCCTCGGAGGGGTCGAGGTCGGCGCACAGCAGCGCCATCTGAGTCGCCACGTAGACGATGTCACGGATTACCGCCACCAACAGCTCGTTGATGCCACGGATGATCTGGCCATCGACGAACGCCTGCGCCGGCGCGTTGGTCAGCTCGATCTTGATGCCGCGATCCTGCTGCAGCACCTGGATGTCGAAATCGGGATAGCTTTCGAGGATCGCGCGCGGATCGTCGCTGATGGTGCCCGAGGTGAGCACCGCCAGCGCGCAGCGGCGCAGCAGCGCATGCATGCCCGAATCACTCGCGCCGCGCAGCCGGCTCACTTCCTGGCGCGACAACACGTCGAGCCCTCCAGCCGGTGAAATGCGCGCGCTGACGGTGGTCTTGCGGCTGGCCAAGCCGGCGCTTTCGTCTCTCATCAAAATCTCCGTGCCACTGTCCCGCAGGCGTATGCCGACGCGGATGCGACGGTCTCGAAGCTTCCGGCCTGCACGCCGTTGCGGTCAAGAAAAAAAGCGCCGGCGCCCTTGCGGACGCCGGCGAAAAACGCGTGTTGCGGCAGGTCAGAACTTGTAGCGCAGGGTCAGCAGCACCGACCAGCGCTGGGCGAGGTCGTCGTTGTTGTTGATGTACACCGGAATCGCCTGCGGGCTGTAGTGGCCGTTCTGGATGTAGTTGCTGCAGCTCTTCGCGCCGCCGCAATCGATGTTGTAAATGTATTTGCCGGTAGCCTGATCGACACCGTAGAAATCAGCCAAAGCGCGGCCGCCGGGAAAGCCCACGCGCTTCTCGACGCCCCAGTGCTTGTTGAGCAGGTTGCCGAAGTTGTAGATGTCGAGCCGCACCACGCCCTTGTTGCCGGCGAAGATGCCCGGAATCTCCTGGCTGAAGCTCAGATCCAGCTGATTGATCCAGCCGGCACGGGCGCCGTTGCGCCGGGCAATATCGCCCGCATGGTCACGCAGGTATTCGTTACCCTGGATATAGCTGTAGAACTGATCAATCAACGCCTGACTGGTGCCCGGACGAAACTCCACCTGCCCCGGCCTGGGGATGAATGCCAGGTCGTTCGTGAAGCTGTCGCCGTTGGCGTCGTTACCGAACACCCAGCTGTATGGCGAGGCCGAATGGCTGTCGAAGAACGCGCTGGCCGTCGTCGCGTAGTTGCCAAAGAAGTTGTGCTGCCAGGTCAGCGACGCGATGAACCGCCAGGGGATCGAATAGTTCGACGTGCTGGCGACGTTCTCGCTCGGGTTGGTCAGGTAGTTGTAGCGGTAGTTGGATAACGCCACGCTGGAGGTGCCGGGGCTGACCTCGGTCGAGCGCCCCCAGGTCAGGCCGGTCATCGCCGTCCAGCCGTCAGCAAACGGTTTCTTGAGCGACAACGTCAGGCTGTCCGCCTTGCCCTTGCTGCTGTTGGCAAGATTGATGTTGGCGCTGGAGAACGCACGATTGGAATTTGCAAGCGTTGAATTGGAAAGCGCCTTGCCGTTGCTGCCGACAACCAGCCCCAATGCGCTCTGGTCGAGCAACAGCGGTCCGCTGTTTTTGTCCTTGTAGAACGTCAAACGGCCGTCCGGCAGTGCGCCGGTGGGTGCACCGGTGTTGAGGTTCTGGAACCAGATGGCGTCGCGCTGCTTGATGTGCTGGTAATCCACGGTGGCGATCAGGCCCCACCACGGCAGCTCCTTGTCGAAGCCCAGGCTGAACTTCCAGGCACTAGGGATGCGGAAACCCGGCGATACCGTGTTGACGGTCATCTGACCGCCAGCGCCGCCATCGAGCTGATGGCCCGGATCCGGGCTAAACGGCGGCAATACTGCCGACGGCCACTCGGCCCGGCATGGCGCAGCCCCGCCCGGGCCGCAGTTGTACTGTGTCTGGGTCATGCCCGAGTTGGAGAAGATGTTGCCCAGCCACACGCCCGGCGGGTTGGAGATGAACAGGCCGGCACCACCGCGCAACTGCGTCATCAGCCCGGTGTCGAACGCATAGTTGAACGACATGCGCGGCTGCACCACGCGGTTGCCGTTGATCGTGGTCTGGTTGCTGCGGCCGAACACGCCGGCATACTTCGCGTTGTAGAGCGGGCGATCGGTCATCAGCGGAATATCGACGCGCACGCCGTATTGCACCGACAGGTTGTTGTTGACCTGCCAGGTATCCTGCAGGAATACGCCCCACTGGTTCAGGTTGTACGCCGCGGCGGTATCGGCGAGCGACAGCCCATCAGCCGGGCGGTTGTAGCGGTATTGGTAGTAAAGGCCGTTGAGGAAGTTGTCCAGGCCGGTAGCAACAACCTTGTTGCTCTTGTCCCGGGTTTCCTCGAACACGTAGCTGCCGAACAGGTTCTGCAGGAACAGGTTGTAATACTCGCCACGCTCGAAATCGATGCCGCCCTTGATCGTGTGGTCGCCCGCGAACAAGGTGCCAGCCCACGCGGCGTTCCAGGTTTTCACCTTGAGCACGTTGGCCTGGCTCGAATACTCGGTGCCGAACTCCACGTTCGGGCCGCCATACGCCACCGGATACACTGTCACGTCAGGCATCGACACGCCGTTGTACGGGCCGCGGTGCTGATCGAAGTTGCGATAGGAGACGGTGGTGTCGGTCGAAAACATGTCCGACCAGTCGTCGTAGAAGTGCAGCGCGTAGCTCTTGTTGTCGACCTTGGTGGTGTACCAGGCACTGGACAGCCGCAGATTGGTCGGACTGCCGGTGATGATCGGCTTGGTTTCCTTGGTTTCGCTGTAGGTAAAGCTGGCGCGGTGGTTGTTGCTGATGTTCCAGTCGAGCTTGGCGAGATAGCGCTTGTCGAGCAGGTTGGCGTTGCCGCCGCCAACACTGCCGAGGTTGGTCATGCCGTACTTCTGCGCGGCAATGTCGCGAATCTGGTCGACCTGGGCGCTGGTCAGCCCGATCACCGGTGCACCGGCGCCGGAATCCTCCGGGCCATACGGGCTGCCGGCAGCGATCTGGGTGCTCTTTTCCAGCGAAGCGAAGAAGAACAGCTTGTCCTTGATGATCGGCCCGCCGAGCGTGGCGCCGCCGGTCCACTGGCGCGAGAAGCCCTTGTAGCTGGCCCCCTGCAGGTTGTCGCCAATCATGTCGTCGTTCTGGAACGAGTAGTACACCGAGCCGTGGAACTGATTGGTGCCGCTCTTGGTGACGGCGTTGACGTTGGCGCCGAGGCCGCGACGGATGGCCACGTCGTAGTTGACGGTGGAAATGTTGTACTCGGCGATGGTGTCCATCGAGATCGGCGTACCCAACGTGGGCAGGCCGTTCGCGTTCAAGCCGAACGGATCGTTCGCGCTCATCGAGTCGACGGTGATGTTGTTGTAGCGGCTGTTCTGACCCACGGCCGAGATTTCACCGCGCTCGCGGTCGGTGATGACCACCCGGGGATCCATGCGCACGATGTTCTGGATCGAGCGGTCGGGCGCCGGCACCGCATCCAGTTCGCGCTGCGAGATGTTGGTGGAGATGCCCTTGTTGTCGGCGGTGAAGGTCTGCGCCAGGGCGGTGGCGGAAACCGTGACCGCCCCGAGATCCTTCGCCTCCTTGGTCGAGGCGCCGCCCACGGTGAGGTTCACCGCGGTGTCCTGCGCCAATTGCAGGTACACGTTCTTTTGCTCAACCTGCGGCATGCCCGCCTTGGACACCGTCACGTCGAACGGGCCGCCCACGCGCAGGCCCTGCGCGGCGTAGCGGCCATCGGCGCCGGTGGTGGCAATCTTGGTGGTGCCCGACGGCTCATGCACGATCTGTACGGTGGCGCCGGCAACTGGCTGGCCACTGGCATCGAGCACACGGCCGCTGATCGAGGACGAGGTGTCCTGGGCCAGCGCCGGCACGGCGACCGTGGCCAACAGGGTGGCAATCGCCAACGGCAGGACGCCGACGCGAATTCGATTGTTCATGGGTGTTTCCCTCAAGTTCGCAACGAAATTTCTCGCGGACGAAACCCGGTAGTCCGTCTCCCGGCATGCCGGGCCAACGAGCACGTGGTTTCCCCTGAAACGTGTGGACGGGGTACGACGGTGGCGGGACCAGCCCGCCTGCCAACCAATTGTTAAGAGGACTTTAACGATACTATATGACAGTCCCGCGACGCCTTCACAAATCTCTTGCGAAATCTCATGCGGAACGCAATTTCACACCGTCATCCGTCACTCAATCCGCACCACCGCCGAGGTAGCGGGCACGCTTGGACGGCTTCAGCTGGGCCACGTCCAGCATCACCAGACCGTCCACACAGCCAGAAAAGCCGGGATCCTCGCCGAAATCCAGGAAATGCACGCCGGCGGGACCGACCAGCCCCACGTACTGGCGATACAGCACCGGCAGGCTCACCCCCAGCGCGTCGAGCCGGCTGTCCAGCCGTTCCAGGCCCGCGTCCGCAGCCAGATCACCGAGCACCGCGCACACGTCTGCGGTAATGCCAGCGGATACCTGGAACGGCTGCCTCGCCGTTGCCAGGCCCGGTGCGCCGAAATAGTGACGATGCGCCGCCACGATCCACTCGCGTGCCTCATGCGGCAGGCGTGCGGACAGGCTCACCGGGCCGAACAGGTAGCGCAGTTCGGCATGCCGCTGCAGGTACTGGCCGATGCCGCGCCACAACTGGTCCAACGCGCGCGAGCGCCAGTACGCCGGCGCAATGAAGCTGCGGCCCAGTTCCAGCCCCTGCGCGAGCCGCGATTCCAGCGCCGGCGAATACTGGAACAGGCTGGCGCTGTACAGGCCCGGCAGGCCATGCGCGGCAAGCAGCTGGCCACCGTGTCCCAGCCGGTAGCCGCCCACGATGCGCCAGGCCTGCGGATCCCACAGCAGCAGGTGCTGGTAATGCGTGTCGTAGGCGTCGAGGTCGCGCCGCTGCCCGGTGCCCTCGCCCACCATCCGGAAAGCCAGTTCGCGCAGGCGGCCCAGCTCGCGTTGCAGTGCGCCGTCGACCAGGCCATCGAGCAGCCAGGCCTGCTTGCCGTCGCGGAAATCGCATAGCTTCTCACCCCGCCGCAGGTCGGCGGCCACCAATTCGGCCGGCTCGGGCAGTGCCAGCGGTGCCTGACCGCCGAAGATCAGGCCGCGACGGCGCGCCACGCGGTAGACATGCCGGCGCATCAGCTTCGCGATCCGTTGCGGCGATCCGCTGCCGTGCCGCGCCAGTTCCTCGCTGTCGACCAGGGCACCGATGCTCAGGCCGATGCGCCGGCCGGACGCGACCGCCTCGCGCGGCAGCATCGCGGTCGCCAGCGGACGCGCCAGCATCGACATGCCGTAGAACGCCGCCGAATTGCGCGCGGCAATGTGCACCGGCAGCACCGGCGCACGATGGCGCAGCGCGAGACGCGCGAAGCCGTCCAACCAGCGCCCATCACGCACGCCCACCGGCCCCAGCCGCGACACCTCGCCGGCCGGAAACAGGATCAGCGCCTCGCCGCGATCCAGTGCGCGACACACCTCGCGCAGGTGCGAGCGGGCACCACCGCCAAACACGTCCACCGGCAACAACAGGCTGCTCAGCTGCGGCACCGCCGCCAGCCAGTCGTTGCCGAGCACGCGCACGTCGCGGCGCACCGACCCCACCAGCTGCAGCAGCGCCAGCGCGTCGGCCATGCCCAGCGGATGGTTCGCCACCACCAGCAGCGGGCCGTCCACCGGAATGTGCTCGCGCTCACGCGGATCCAGCTGGCAGCGCAGGCCCAGCAGGTCCAGCGCGCGTTCGACAAAATCCAGCCCCGCGGTTGCGCCGAGGCGCTCCAGGACATGGTTGAAGCCGCGCTGGTCGGCCAGCCCGGCCAGCAGTTCCGCCAGCGGACGGCGCACGGACGGGCGCCGCGCCAGCCAGGGCAAGCGCTCCATCAGGTTCTGTTCGATGCTGAGCATGACCGTCTCCACGCCGGGTTTTCCCCATCGTGGCGGGCAATCATGACAAGGCGATTATGTCGCCGCGGGCTTTGGCGCGGCTCAGGCGTGCAGGTGCAGAAACGCGGCCAGGCCGCCCATGAACATTTGCACGGACATCGCGATCAGTACCATGCCCATCACCCGTTCCAGCGCGGTGAGCACGCTCTCGCCCAGCCAGCGGAACAAGTAGGTGGAGCTGAGCAGGATGATCGACGTCGCCAGCCACGCCAGCAACAACGCCGTGGCCCAATCGGTCATGCGCCCCGGCTGCGTGTTGGTGAGCAGCAGCAACGCGGCCATCGCCGAGGGTCCGGCCACGCCGGGGATCGCCATCGGCACGATGAACGGTTCGCCGGTGGTGGTGTTGCCGAAGATGCCACTGCCATCGGACGGTGGAAACACCATGCGGATGCCGATCAGGAACAGCACGATGCCGCCGGCAACGCTGATCGACTCCTGCTTGAGCTGCAGCAGATGCAGCAGGTATTGCCCGCCCATCAGGAAACCGAGCAGCACGCCGAGCGCGATCAGCAGCTCACGCACCATCACGCGCGTGCGCCGCTTTGGCGGCACCGCTTTCAGCAGACTCAGGAACAGGGGAATGTTGCCCAGCGGATCCATGATGAGAAACAACATGATTCCCGCGGACAGCGGCGTCATTTGCGCTTCCATCAGGCGCCCTCACCGAACACGCGTTGCGGGTTGCGCAAGCTCATGGCACCGCCCGCAGATCGAGCAAATGCCCGCGCACCGGTGCCCCGGCGGCGCTCAGCAGCCACACGATGGCGTCCGCAGTGGCATCCGGCAGCGGCAGCAGCATGGTGTTTTCGCCGTAATACGCCGCGCGGCGCAGGGCGGTACGCATCGGTGCCGGCAACACGGCATGCACGCGCAACGGACTCTCGTCGGTTTCCTCATGCAGGATCGAAGCCAGTCGTTCGAGCGCGCCCTTGGATGCGCCATACGCACCCCAGTGCGCACGCCCCATGCGCTCCGGATCGTCCAGCACGAACACCACGGCACTGTCCGCGGCTGCTTGCAGCAACGGCATGCACGCCTGGGTGAGCGCGAAGGGTGCGTTGACGTTGACGTGCATGACGCGCAGCCAATCGTCCGGCCGATGGAACGCCAACGGCGTCAGACCACTGAAGCTGGCCGCGCCATGCACCACGCCATCGAGTCGTCCGAAGTCATGGCGCAGGCCATCGGCAAGCGAGGCGTACTCGCGCGGCGTCGCCGACTCCATGTCGAGCGGATGGATCACCGGCTCGGGCAAGCCCTCCGCGCGCATCGCGTCGTAGAGCTTTTCCAGCAGGCGCTTGCGCTTGCCGGTCATGACCACGGTGGCGCCGGCGCGCGCGGCCGCCCGGGCCACCGCACTGCCCAGCCCGCCATAGGCGCCGGTAACCAGCACCACGCGATCCGCCAGCGCTGCCGGGGCCGGCGCAAACCCGGCCGGCAACCGCATGATGGGGAGACTCATGCCTGCGGCGCCACGGAAACCTCGCTGGCCATGCGCGCCAACTCGCCGGAGGCCTTGAGATCGACCACCACGTCGCAGCCGCCGACGAACTCGCCCTGGATGAAAAGCTGCGGGAACGTCGGCCAGTTGGCAAAGTGCGGCAACGCCGCGCGGATCTCCGGATCGGCCTGCACGTTGACCGCGTGGAAAACGGCGCCCGCATCATGCAGCGCCTGCGCCGCACGGCTGGAAAACTCGCACATCGGGTACGCGGGCGTGCCCTTCATGAACAACACGATCGGGTGCGCGGCGAGCACCGACTTGATCCGCTCGGTTACATCCATAGGGAAAGATTTCATCTTTACAATGCAGGCAGTTCGGTATTGTATCAGTCGGTCTGCGGTGCCCACACGCCGCGCTCCCTTTCCTCCAGCCAAACCCAAGGAGCCACTCATGGCGATCGAACTTCCCCCGCTGCCCTACGACAAAAGCGCTTTGGCGCCGCACATTTCGCAGGAAACGCTGGAGTACCACTACGGCAAGCATCATCAGGGCTACGTGACCAAGCTCAACGCCGCGATCGAAGGCACCGAGTTTGCCAACGCCAAACTCGAAGACATCGTGCGCAAGGCCACTGGCGGCTTGTTCAACAACGCCGCACAAACCTGGAACCACACGTTCTACTGGAACTCGCTGAGCCCGAAGGGCGGCCACGCGCCGACCGGCAAGGTTGCCGACGCGATCACCAAGTCGTTCGGCTCGTTCGACAAGTTCAAGGACGAGTTCACCAAGTCGGCCAGCGGCAACTTCGGTTCCGGCTGGACGTGGCTGGTGCAGCGTCCGAACGGCACGCTCGCGGTGGTCAACACCTCGAATGCGGCCACGCCGATCACCGGCAGCGACAAACCGCTGCTCACCGTCGACGTGTGGGAACACGCGTATTACATCGACTACCGCAACGCGCGCCCGAAGTATCTCGAGGCGTTCTGGGCGCTGGTGAACTGGGAGTTCGCGGCCAAGAACCTCGCCTGATTCCCGCTGTGGCAAAACCCGGGCGGAGCCATCGCGGCTCCGCCTTTTTCGTGCCCGCACGCTCCCTCGACACGCTGCGCACGGCTACAATGCGGCAGTTTTGTGACCCACAATCCGGAGTTCTCATGAGCGACCAGCCCAAGTACCGCCGCATTCTGCTCAAGCTCTCCGGTGAAGCGCTGATGGGCGAAGCCGATTACGGCATTGACCCGAAGGTGATTGGCCGCCTGGCCGACGAGATCATCGAGGTACGCCGGACCGGCGTCGAAGTGGGCGTGGTGATCGGCGGCGGCAACATCTTTCGCGGCGAAGGGTTGGCTGCGGCCGGCATGGATCGCGTCACCGGCGACCATATGGGCATGCTCGCCACGGTCATGAACGCGCTGGCCATGGCCGACGCGATCGAGAAACGCGGCGGCTATGCACGCGTGATGAGCGCAATCCAGATCCACGACGTGGCCGAGGATTACATCCGCCGTCGTGCGATCCGCCACATCGAGAAGGGCCGCATCGCGTTGTTCGCCGCCGGCACCGGCAACCCGTTTTTCACCACGGATTCGGCCGCGGCGCTGCGCGCGGTCGAAATCGGCGCCGACCTGCTGCTCAAGGCGACCAAGGTTGATGGCGTGTACACCGCCGATCCGGCCACCCATCCCGAGGCCACGCGCTACGACCACCTCACGTATGACGAGGTGATCCACCGCAATCTGAAGGTGATGGACACCGCGGCCATTGCCCTGTGCCGCGACCACAACGTGGCGTTGCGCATCTACGACATGACGGTGCCCGGCAACCTCATGCGCATCATGCATGGCGAAGCCATCGGCACCCTCGTACACGGCTGATCCGGCCTCGGGGCGTGGCCCGACACTGGTATACTCGTCGGCTTGCCAGTTTGATCGGGAACCGTCCATGATCCACGACATCAAGACCGATGCCCAGACGCGCATGGGCAAAAGCATCGATGCCCTCCGCCAGGAGCTGACCCGCCTGCGCACCGGTCGCGCCAGCACCGCGCTGGTGGACAACGTCAAGGTGCCGGCCTACGGCACGGAGATGCCGCTGAACCAGGTGGCTTCGGTGGCGCTTGGCGATGCACGGTCAATCATCATCACCCCGTTCGACAAGGGGTTGGTCGCGGCGGTGGAAAAAGCCTTGATGGCTTCCGACATCGGCGTCACGCCGACCACTGCCGGCACCGTGATCCGCCTCAACATGCCGCCGCTCACCGAGGAACGTCGCCGCGAGCTGGCCAAGCATGTGGGCCATGAGGGCGAAAACGCGAAGGTCGCCATCCGCAACGTACGCCGCGACGCGATCCAGCGGGTGAAGGACCTGCTCAAGGACAAGGCCATCAGCGAGGACGACGAACGCCAGGCTGGCGACGAGATCCAAAAGCTTACCGACCGTTTCGTGAAGGATGTAGACGGGGTCGTCAAGGCCAAGGAAGACGAATTGATGTCCGTGTGACCGCGCTGTCACACCGCCGTGTGCAGCCGAGCCGGGCACGGCACACCGTCAGGCATCCTCCCTCGCCGCCGCGGGAGAGTCGGCAACCGGAGAGGGGTATCTTGCACATAATCCACGACAACGTCGGCGTTGTTCCGCTGCAAGGCGGGCTGGCGCGCCGCGCGCCACCGCACCAACGTTCTTCATCCCGTCGCCTCGCCGCATGAACTCAAAGCCGCCCGTACCCCGCCACATCGCCATCGTGATGGACGGCAACGGCCGCTGGGCAAAGGCACGCCATCGACCCCGCAGCTTCGGCCACGACGCCGGGCGCAAGGCCGTGCGCGAAGTGGTCGAAGGCTGCCTGCGCCATGGCGTCGAGGCGCTGACGCTGTTCGCGTTTTCCAGCGAAAACTGGCAACGTCCACAGGCCGAGGTTGGCGCGCTGATGACGCTGTTCCTGCGCGCCTTGGACAAGGAAACCGACGAGCTGCATGCACAGGGCGTGCGCCTGCGTTTCATCGGCGACCTCGATCGTTTCGAAGCGCCACTGCGCGAGCGGATGCTGGCCGCCATGCAGCGCACGGCGGGCAACCACAAACTGCAGCTCAATATTGCCGTGAACTACGGTGGCCGCTGGGACATTGTGCAAGCCGCGCGCCAGGCCGCACAGGCCATCGCCCGTGGTGAACTGCGTGCCGAGGATATGGACGAGGCCACGCTCGGCCGCTTCATCAGCCTCGGCGACCTGCCGCCACTCGACCTTTTCATCCGCACCGGCGGCGAGTACCGGCTCAGCAATTTTCTGTTGTGGCAGGCGGCCTATGCCGAGCTGCATTTCACCGATACGCTGTGGCCGGATTTCGACCAGACCTGCCTGCGGCGCGCCATCGACGATTTCGGCCACCGTGAACGTCGCTACGGTCGCACCGGCGAACAGATCGCCACCGGCCATCAGGGGTAAGCATGCTGCTACAGCGCGTTCTCACGGCCCTGCTGCTGGCGCCGCTGGCCATTGCGATCATTTTGCTGCCGACCACGCCGTGGTTTGCCGCGATCTGCGCCGCCGTGTTCGTCGCCGCCCTGGAGGAATGGCTGCGCCTCGCCGGGGTGCGTGGCAGGTGGTCCCGCCTGGCATGGCTGGGGATTGCCGCCGCACTGTACGGCCTGCTGTGGTCCACACACACCGGCATGGTCGGCACCGCCGTGATCACGCTCGGTATCGGCTGGTGGCTGCTGGCTTTCGCCTGGCTGCGGCACTTTGCGTTCGCAGCGGCCCCCACCACCGAGAACCGGCGGTTGAAACTTCTTGCTGGCCTGTGCGTGACGCTGCCGGCGTGGCTAGCCTTGATCGCCCTGCACGGCCACGAACCACACGGCCCCTGGTGGACGCTGCTGGCACTGATCATCGTGTGGGCCGCCGACATCGGCGCGTACTTCAGCGGACGCGCTTTTGGCAAGCGCAAGCTCGCCCCGCAGATCAGCCCCGGCAAGACCCGCGCCGGGGCCTATGGTGCGGTGGTGGCCGGCCTGCTGGTGTGCCTGGTTGGCGGCAGCCTGCTCGGCGTGCACGGCGCGGCGCTGATTGGCCTGGGCCTGCTCGGCGTCGTCACCGTGATCGCCTCGATCATCGGCGACCTGCTTGAAAGCCTGATGAAGCGGCACGCCGGGGTGAAGGATTCCGGCAGCATCTTTCCCGGCCACGGTGGTCTGCTCGATCGGCTGGACAGCGTGTTCGCCGCACTGCCGGTGTTTGCGCTGGGGCTGAGGTGGATTCTGTAAGCACCGGGATTCGGGAAAGCCCGTTACCTTGTGCTGAGGGCAACGCGGTATGGCGCGCCCACTGCCGCGGGTGCGCGGAACTGGCTGGGCGGTTTGTGGTCAATAGCGCGCGTCGTGCCGCGCTGTTGCGCGCATCGTTGCGCAACCGGGCTTGCTGATATTCTGTCCCTCTTGATTCGGGCTGTGTGGCTTGATGAATTCCTTCTTTGGCTCGTTGTTCTGGTTGCTGGTCACGCTCGGCGTGCTGGTGACCTTTCATGAGTTCGGCCATTTCTGGGTCGCGCGCCGATTGGGCGTGCGGGTGTTGCGCTTCTCGGTGGGGTTCGGCAAGGCGGTGTGGAAACACGTCAGCCGCGACGGGGTCGAGTACCAGATCGCGGCGATCCCGCTTGGCGGCTACGTGAAAATGCTGGACGCGCGCGAAGGCGTGGTGCCGCCGCAGCTGCGCGATCAGGAGTTCACCGTGCAGCCGGTGTGGAAGCGCATCCTGATCGTGCTGGCTGGCCCCGGTTTCAACCTGATCTTTACCGTGGCGGCGCTGTGGCTGATGTTCGTGATCGGGCGCCCGGACGTGGCGCCGATCGTGACCGCGCAGCCGCAGAGCATGGCGGCCGTGGCCGGGGTCCAGTCGGGCGACCGCATCGTGCGCATCGGCGGCCGTGAGGTCGACACCTGGAGCGATTCGCTCGACGCGCTGGCCAATGCCCTGCTCGGCCGCACCCCGCTGCCACTCACCGTGCGCCGGCCGGATGGCATCCAGCACCAGCTGCGCCTGCCGCTGAACGAGCTGCCACCGGGCCAGACGGTCGATCGTTACCTCACCACGCTGGGCCTGACACTGGCCCCGCCCCCGGCCATCGTGGCCACCGTGCTGCCCGGGCAGCCGGCGGCCCTGGGCGGTATGCAGGGTGGCGACCGCATCCTCGCGATCAACGGCAAGCCAGTAAGCGATTTCGATGCGTTGGGCAAACTGCTGCAGACGCAGGCAGCGATCTCGCCGAAACTCACGCTGGCAATCGAACGCCATGGCAAGCCGCTGACGCTGGCGGTCACTGCCCGCCACGAGGCATTGCAAGGCCAGCCTGCGCACTGGGTGATCGGGGTTGGCGCCGCACCACTGGAAACCGCCACCCTGCGCTACGGCGCCGCGCGCGCACTGACCGCATCGCTGCACGACACCTGGCGCAACACCGTGCAGACCTTTGCCATGGTCGGCAAAATGGTCGGCGGCGAGGCCTCCACCAAGAACCTGTCCAGCGTGATCGGCATCGCGCAGATGGCCAACGCCAGCGCACACATGGGGCTGGCTTGGTTCCTGCAGTTCCTCGCCATGGTGTCGCTCAGCCTCGCGGTGCTGAACCTTCTCCCCATTCCGGTTTTGGACGGCGGGCACCTGCTGTATTACCTTATCGAACTCTTGAAGGGCAGCCCGTTGAGCGATCAGGCCATGGCAATCGGCCAATACATCGGACTGGTTTTGCTGTTCAGCCTGATGGGATTGGTGTTCTACAACGATATCCACCGCCTGCTGCTGTCGTGACGGCATGATCCGCATCCATCGCGTATCGATGCCTTCTCCGTTCGGGTCCGGCGCGCCAATGCGCGACGGGCTGCTGTACCCGGCGCCTGTCGGCGCCAACCGTTCCTCGCGGCGCGGAATCTTTCTGTCGCGTGTTCCGGTCAAGCCTTGGGCCTGACCGGCATTCATTTATCGGAATCGACGATGAAGCGTATCGCCGCCCTCATCTTGCTTGCCTCCCTTTCTGCCAATGCCTTCGCATTCGACCCGTTCACGATCTCGGACATCCGCATCGACGGGCTGTCGCGCATCTCGGCCGGCACGGTGTTCAACTACCTGCCGGTCAACCGCGGCGACCGGATGACCGACGCCACGGCGCAACGCGCGATCCGTGCGCTGTACCAGACCAAGTTCTTCAGCGACGTGGAGCTCGAGCGCGACGGCAGCATCCTCGTCATCAAGGTGACGGAGCGGCCGTCGATCGCCAAGCTCACCATCCGCGGCAACAAGGACATCAAGACCGAGGATCTGAAGAAGGGCCTGAAATCGATCGGCCTGGACGAAGGCGAGACCTTCGACCGCCTGGCGCTGGACAACGTGCAGCAGGAGCTGATCCACCAGTACTACAACCGCGGCAAGTACAGCGTGTCGGTGATCCCGCACGTGGTTCGCCTGGACCGCAACCGGGTGGCGATCGACATCGAGATCCGCGAAGGCAAGGTAGCGAAGATCCAGGAGATCAATATCGTCGGGAACCACGCCTACACCGACCGACAGATCCGCGACACCTTCGAACTGGGCACGCCGAACTGGATGTCGTGGTACTCCAAGAACGACCAGTATTCGCGCGAAAAGCTCTCCGGGGATCTGGAAAAACTGCAGTCGTACTACATGGACCGCGGCTACGCCGATTTCGGCGTCGATTCGACCCAGGTCACGATTGCGCCGAACAAGCAGTCGATGTACATCGCTGCCGACATCAAGGAAGGCGAGATCTACAAGGTCGCAGATGTCAAGCTGCTGGGTACGCTGGTACTGCCGGAAAAGACCCTGCGCCAACTGGTGTTCATCAAGCCCGGCGAGGTGTTCAACCGCGGTGCGATCGAGAACAGCACCAAGGCGATCAAGGCGATGCTGGCCAACATCGGCTATGCCTACGCCAAGGTTACGCCCTATCCCAAGCTCGACAAGGAAAAGCGCACCGTCGATCTCACGCTGTACATCGAACCGGGCCAGCGCGTGTACGTGCGCCGGGTGATCTTCGAAGGCAACACGCTCACCGAAGACAACGTGCTGCGGCGCGAAATGCGCCAGCTCGAGGGCTCGTGGTACTCGCAGGCCATGCTCGACCGCTCGAAGATCCGTCTGCAGCAGCTTGGCTACTTCAAGAAGGTCGACATCGACAAGAAGAAGGTGCCCGGCTCGGACGACCAGGTGGATGTGACCGTCAAGGTCGAAGAGCAGTCCGCCGGCAGCCTGCAGTTCGGCATCGGCTACTCGCAATACTCGGGCATGATCCTGTCCGCCTCGGTGTCGCAACGCAACCTGTTCGGCACCGGTGACAGCGTATCGGTGAGCGGCGAGCGCAGCAGTTATTACACCCGCTTCAACGTCAACTACTACAACCCGTATCTCACCGACAACGGCGTCGGCATCGGCTACAACGCCACCTACTCGAAGACCGACTTCGGCAACGTCAACAACAGCCAGTTCGCCAACTACTCGACCAGCCAGAAGGCGTTCTCCACCTACCTTGGCTTCCCGATCACCGATTTCCAGAGCGTGCGCGCCGGCCTCGGCCTGTCCAGCAACAAGATCAACTCCATCCCCGGGCTTACCCCGCAGCCGCTGATCGACTACCAGAACGAGATCGGCAACATGACGGTGCACTCGCTCACCGGCACGCTGGGTTGGAATCTCGACACCCGCAACGGCTTCTGGGCGCCGACCCGCGGCGGCGTACTTTCGCTCAACTCCGAGGTTGCCCTGCCCGGTTCGACCGTGAAGTACTGGAAAATCACCGGCGAGGCCAACCATTACTGGCCGATCGGCCACGGCTTCGTGCTGTATCTCGACGGCCAGGTCGGCTACGGCGAGTCCTATGGCCAGAACGGCATCAGCGACGCCGAGTTCAAGAAACTGAAGGATGCCTACGCGGCCAACGGCCAGACATTGACCGACATGCGCAACGACTTCCCATTCTGGCAAAACTTCTACTCCGGCGGCGTACGCGACGTGCGCGGCTTCCAGGACAACACGCTCGGTCCGCGCCTGTGCGCCGGCACCGGTGCGCCCGCATCCAACGGCATCTGCAACGGCAGCTATTACAGCTACGCGCAGCCGGTGGGCGGTGCGTTCAAAGTGCTCGGCACCGCCGAGCTCTATCTGCCGTTGCCGTTCCTGAAGGACATCAACACGGCGCGTGTGTCGTGGTTCGTCGACACCGGCAACGCCTATGCAAGCTGGCAGGATTTCAGCGCAAAGACCCTGCGCGCCTCCACCGGCATCTCCCTGCATTGGCAGTCGCCAATGGGGCCGATGATCATCAACTTCGCCGTGCCATTCCGCACGCAGAAGGACGACGGCCATTACGAAGAGCGCATCCAGTTCACCTTCGGCTCGATGTTCTAGGCCGAAAACGGTACGCAAGCCCCCCCCCGAGAAGCGCGGTTCGCCGCGCTTTTCGCTGATGGCTGCCGACGTACCATGAACTCCCCGCTGTGGAGTCACCATTGAGCATGCCAACCAGCCACACCCTCGATGAGCTCGCCCGGCGTTTCGGCCTGCAACTGCGCGGCGACGGCAACCGGCGCATCACCGGCATCGCCACGCTGGCGCATGCGGACGCCACCCAGCTGGCGTTTTTGTCCAACCGCAAGTACGTTGCACAACTGGCCACGACCCGTGCCGGCGCCGTCATCCTGCACCCCAGCCATGTTGAGGCGTGCCCAGTCGATGCGTTGATCGCCGCCGACCCGTATGTGGCCTATGCCAAGATCGCCGGTGTGTTTGTGCCGCCGCCAGCTGCAACGCCTGGCATTCATCCGAGTGCGGTGGTCGAGGCTGGCGCGCACATCGGCGCGGGGGCCTGCATCGGCGCTGGCTGCGTGGTGGCCGCCAGCGCGGTGATCGGCGAACGCGCGGTGCTCGGCCCGCATTGCATCATCGGCGCGGAGTGCACCGTCGGCGCCGACGCCCACCTCGTTGCCCGGGTGACCCTGGTGACCCGCGTGACGCTCGGTCAGCGGGTGCTGGTGCACCCGGGCGCGGTGATCGGCTCCGATGGCTTCGGGCTGGCGTTCGAGGCCGACCACTGGGTGAAGATCCCGCAGCTCGGCGGCGTGCGCATCGGCGACGATTGCGAGATCGGCGCCAACACCACCATCGACCGGGGCGCACTGGACGACACCGTACTCGAAGAAGACGTGCGGCTGGACAACCTGGTCCAGATCGCGCACAACGTGCACGTGGGCGCGCACACTGCCATGGCCGGTTGCGCTGCGGTCGCCGGCAGCGCCGTCATCGGCCGCTATTGCCAGATCGGCGGCAATGCCGGCGTGCTCGGCCATCTCGAGGTAGCCGACCGGGTTACCATTACCGCCAAGAGTCTGGTCACGCATTCGATCCGCACCAGCGGCGAGTATTCCTCCGGCACCCCGCTGCAGGAGAACCGCGGATGGCGCAAGAGCGCGGCCCGATTCAAACACCTGGATGATTTCGCGCGTCGCCTGGCGGCGCTGGAGAAGGACAAGCATCATGAGTGACGACGCCTCGACGGTGACCTTGCCGGTGCCGGTGGAAGAAATCCGCCGACTGCTGCCGCACCGCTACCCGTTCCTGCTGGTGGATCGGGTGATCGAGTTCGTGCCCGACCAGCGCGCGGTGGCGATCAAGAATGTCACCATCAACGAGCCATTCTTCACCGGCCATTTTCCGACCCAGCCGGTGATGCCCGGGGTGCTGCTGATCGAGGCGATGGCACAGGCAGCCGGCCTGCTCACCCAGCTCAGCAACCGCAGCAAGGGCAACCTGCAGAATCCGCTGTTCTACCTGGTGAAGGTGGACAACGCACGGTTCTCCGCACCGGTGGTACCGGGCGACCAATTGCGGCTGGAAGTGTCGATCAAGCGCGTAATGCGCGGCATGGGCCTGTTTGCCGCGCGCGCCGTGGTGGATGGCAAGGAAGTCGCGAGCTGTGAATTGATGTGCGCGGCAAGGTCGGAAAAATGATCCACGCAACCGCGCTCATCGACCCCACGGCAAAGATCGGCGCGAACGTCTCGATCGGCGCCTACAGCGTGATCGGCGCCGAGGTGGAAATCGGCGACCACACCGTCATCGGTCCGCACGTGGTGGTGGATGGTCCCACGCGCATCGGCCGCGACAACCGCATCCTGCAGTTCGCCTCGCTCGGTGGCGACCCGCAGGACAAGAAATACAACGGCGAGCGCACCGAGCTGGTGATTGGCGACCGCAACCTGATCCGCGAGTTTGTCACCATCAACCGCGGCACCGTCGGTGGCGGTGGGCAGACGCGTGTCGGCGACGACAACTGGCTCTTGGCGTACGTGCATGTGGCGCACGACTGCAAGGTCGGCAACCACGTGGTGTTTTCCAACTATTCCGCCCTCGCCGGGCACGCCGAAATCGGCGACTGGGTGATCATTTCCGGCTACGCCGGCGTGCACCAGTTCTGCAAGGTCGGTGCGCATGCCTTCATCGCCATGGGCTGCCTGGTCGGCACCGATGTGCCGCCATTCCTGATGATGGCCAATGACCAGCACGGCCGCCCGCGCGGCATCAACAGCGAAGGCCTGAAGCGCCGTGGCTTCGACGGCTCGCGCATCAGCTCGATCAAGCGCGCCTACCGCACGCTGTACATGGCCGGCCTGCCCCTGACCGAAGCCCGCGAAAGGCTCCTCGAACAAGCCAAAGACAGTGCCGACGTGCGCGCCATGGTCGAGTTCCTCGACCACAGCGAGCGGTCGCTCGCCCGATAAGCGCCTCGCTTATCGGGCAATCAGGTACGGGCTCTGCTCCGGCTCTTCTCATGAACGACACGCCTCCTCCCACCATCGTCCTCCTCGCCGGCGAGGAATCCGGCGACCAGCTCGGGGCCGATTTGCTGGAGGCGCTGCGCAAGCGCTTTCCCGCCGCACGGTTTGCCGGCATCGGTGGGCGGCGGATGCGAGCGTTGGGGTTCGAGGCGTGGCATGACGTGGCCGAGCTGTCGCTGTTCGGGCTGGCCGAGGTGGTGGCGCATTTGCCACGGCTGCTCAGACTGCGGCGCGAATTGGTGGCACGGCTGTTGCGCGAGCGGCCCGCGGTCGTCGTCGGCATCGATGCGCCGGATTTCAACCTCGGCGTCGAGCGGCGGGTAAAGCAGGCTGGCTTGCGCGCGGTGCATTACGTCAGCCCCTCGGTGTGGGCGTGGCGCGAGGGGCGGGTCGAAAAGATCGGCCGTGCCGCGGATCGCGTGCTGTGCCTGTTTCCGATGGAGCCGCCGATCTATGCCCGGCACCACATCGACGCGCGTTTCACCGGCCACCCGCTGGCCGACCGTTTTCCCCTGGTGTCCGATCGCGCCGCAGCGCGCGAAACGCTGCAGCTGCCACCCGATGCGCCGGTGCTGGCAGTGTTGCCCGGCAGCCGCGGCAGCGAGCTGGCACGGCTTGGCGAACCGTTTTTCGACGCCGCACGCCGCGTAGCCGCCGCCCTGCCCGGCCTGCGCATCGTGGTGCCGGCAGCCAACCCGACGTTGCTGGAGCATTTGCGCACGCGGTTTGCCGACGGCTGGCCCGCGGGTGCGGCGCCCGACTGGCTGGACGGCCGTGCGCATCTGGCGATGCAGGCCGCCGACGTGGTGCTGCTTGCGTCCGGCACGGCCACACTCGAAGCGATGCTGGCAAAGCGCCCGATGGTGGTCGGTTACCGCGTCTCACCACTCAGCTATCACATCGCCAGGCTGCTGCGCCTGTTGCGAACGGACGTCTATTCGCTACCAAACGTGCTGGCCCGCGCCTGCGGCATGGGCGAGCAGGCGGTACTGGTGCCGGAACTGATGCAACGGGACTGTACCGGCACCAAGCTCGCCGGAGCATTGCTGGCACTGTTCAACGACAGCGAACGTCGTGGCGCCATCGTGGGCGCCTTCGAGCAGCTGCACCAAGCCCTGCGGGCGAATCTGGCCGGCAGCGCAGCGGAAGCGGCGGCGGAAGCGATCGGCGAGCTGGTGGAGCAGCCGTCCGCCCGCTCACCTCTGGGGGGGAGCGCCGAAGTGAGGCGGGGCTTGCCATAAGCGGGCTGTGCACGTCTGCACTCACACGTTGTGGTTCTCATGAACGAATTGACTCCAGCAAATCCGGGTTTGATTGAAGCAGGGGTCGACGAAGCCGGACGTGGGCCGCTTGCCGGGCCGGTCGTGGTGGCCGCGGTGATCCTCGATCCCGCGCGGCCGATAGACGGCCTGGACGATTCCAAGAAACTCAGCGAGAAACGCCGCGAAGCCTTGTTTCCGCTGATCCGCGCACGCGCGCTGGCGCATTGCGTGGTTGCCGTCGAGGCGGACGAAATCGACCGTCTCAACATCTTTCAGGCAACGATGACCGGCATGAGCCGCGCGCTGCGCGGGTTGTCGGTGGCACCGACGATGGCACTGGTCGACGGCAACCGGCTGCCGAAGGATCTGCCCTGCGCCGGCCGTGCGATCGTCGGCGGCGACGCACTGGAACCCGCCATCAGCGCGGCGTCGATCCTGGCCAAGGTCACCCGCGATCACCTGCTGGTGGCGATGGATGCGCGGTTTCCGGGTTATGGCTTCGCCATCCACAAGGGTTACCCGACGCCGGCGCACCTGGCCGCGCTCAAGCGTCTCGGCCCGTGCCCGCAACACCGTCGCAGTTTTGCGCCGGTGCGCGTGCTGCTCGACCAAGGCGAGTTGTTTCCGCTGCGCCGCTGACCGACGTTCGCACGAAAAAATCACGCGCCAATAAGTATTCGTACGCGCAAAATTGCCATGGGATCAACGCCTGCACGGAAGCACCGGCCATGCCGGTTGCGTTGCATCGGCACGACCGTCCGGGCCCACGAACCGGAGGACTCGCACCATGCTGCGTCCAAGCCGCCGCAAACCGCTCGTGCTGGGGCCAAACGAAAGCCTCACGCCGTCACCGGAAACCGTTCGCGCCGCCGATGCCGCTGCCGAACCCGAGCATCTCGATTACGACCGCAGGCCAATCGTGGTGCATGGGCTCGACCACTACGTGCAGTCGATCGACAACCCGCGCTTCGGCGTGCGCTGAACCCGACCGCGGTCTGCCGCACGGCCAATCGCCCGCAATTCCGTCCACCCGGCTGTCAAGCTTGTGGGCGCAGGGGATGGCGGCTAGCCTTCCAAGACTCACCCGGTGAGTCCGCATGCCTGCACGCTTCGTTCATCTCCACCTGCACAGCGAGTTTTCGCTGGTCGACTCGACGATCCGCATCAAGTCGCTGATTGCCACCTGTGCAAAGGCCGGCATGCCGGCGGTGGCGCTGACCGACGAGTCGAACATGTTCGCCACGATCAAGCTGTACGAGGCAGGCATGAGCGCGGGCATCAAGCCGATCGGCGGCACCGATCTGTGGGTGGCCGCGCCGGACGACCCGCGGCCGTGGCGGCTGACCTTGCTGTGCATGCAACACGATGGCTACATGAACCTCATGCGCCTGGTATCGCGCGTGTGGCAGGACGGCCAGCAAGGCGGGCGGGCGCTGGCCGACAGCGGCTGGCTTACGCCCAAGGCCACCGATGGTCTCATTGCCTTGCTCGGGCGCGAAAGCGAAGTGGCGCGCAGCGCACTGGTGCAAGGCCATGCCGCCGCGCTGGCGAGGTTGCGCCCGCTCGCACAACGCTTTCCCGACCGGCTGTACCTGGAACTCACGCGCTGCGGGCGCGAGAACGAAGAGGCGTGGAACCAGGCGGCGCTGGCGCTGGCCGCCGAGCTCGACCTGCCGGTAGTGGCCTCGAACGACGTGCGCTTCCTCACCCGCGCCGACTTCGAGGCGCACGAGGCGCGCGTGTGCATCCACCAGGGCCGCGTGCTGGCCGACCCCAAGCGTCCCCACGACTACAGCCCCGAGCAATACCTGAAAACCCCGGAGGAAATGGCGGAGCTGTTCGCCGACCTGCCCGAGGCGCTGGAAAACACCGTCGAGCTCGCCAAGCGCTGCAATCTCGAGCTCAAGTTCGGCACCTATTACCTGCCCGATTTCCCGGTGCCGGATGGCTACAACCTCGACACCCACATCTGCGAGCTGGCGCGCAAGGGCCTCGCCGAGCGCCTGGCGGTGAACCCACTGGCGGAAGGTCACACGCTGGAGGATTACCACGATCGGCTCGAGCGCGAGCTGGGGGTGATCGTCAAGATGGGGTTTCCCGGCTACTTCCTGATCGTGGCCGACTTCATCAACTGGAGCAAACAGCACGGCATCCCGGTGGGGCCCGGGCGCGGCTCCGGCGCCGGCTCGCTGGTAGCGTGGTCACTGCGCATCACCGAGCTTGACCCACTGCAGTTCGACCTGCTGTTCGAGCGGTTCCTGAACCCCGAGCGCGTGTCGATGCCCGACTTCGACGTCGACTTCTGCATGGATCGGCGCGACGAGGTGATCGACTACGTGGCGCGCAAGTACGGCCGCGACCACGTCAGCCAGATCATCACCTACGGCTCGATGGCCGCCAAGGCGGTGCTGCGCGACTCCGGCCGCGTGCTCGGCATGGGCTACGGCGCGGTGGACAAGATCGCCAAGCTGATCCCGATGCGGCCGCTCGACCTCACGCTGTCGGACGCGCTCGGCCGCACGGAAAAGTCCAAGAAGGAGCCGGAGCGCGTCGTCAAGGAGTTCTGCGAGCTCTACGAGCAGGACCAGGACGAGGCGCGGCCGCTGATCGACCTCGCGCTCAAGCTGGAAAACCTCACGCGCAACACCGGCAAGCACGCCGGCGGCGTGGTGATCGGACCCAAGCCGCTGACCGAGTTCGCGCCGATGTACTGCGACCCCGACGGCGGCGGCATGGTCACCCAGTACGACAAGCACGACGTGGAGGAGGTCGGACTGGTCAAGTTCGACTTTCTCGGCCTGCGCACGCTGACCATCATCGACTGGGCGATGA
Organism: Rhodanobacter sp.; assembly: GCA_004298045.1. Taxonomy (GTDB): domain Bacteria; phylum Pseudomonadota; class Gammaproteobacteria; order Xanthomonadales; family Rhodanobacteraceae; genus Rhodanobacter_A. The sequence continues at coordinate 268,440 of SCRM01000016.1, forward strand.
AGGCGATCAACGCGCGCCGCGCGCAAACTGGCGATGCGCCGCTCGACATCATGCGCATCCCGCTCGACGACGAGGATTGCTACAGGCTCTTGCGCAAGGCCGAAACCGTCGCTGTGTTCCAGCTCGAGTCCACCGGCATGCAGCGCATGCTGAAGGACGCCAGGCCCGACCGTTTCCACGACATCGTGGCGCTGGTGGCGCTGTACCGCCCCGGCCCGATGGACCTCATCCCCGACTACATCGCACGCAAGCACGGCAAGGAGGAGGTGGAGTACCCCGACCCGCGCGTCGAACCGATCCTGAAAGAGACCTACGGCATCATGGTCTACCAGGAGCAGGTGATGCAGATGGCGCAGATCGTCGGCGGCTACACGCTCGGTGGCGCCGACCTGTTGCGCCGCGCGATGGGCAAGAAAAAAGTCGAGGAGATGGTCAAGCACCGCGCGATCTTCCGCGAGGGTGCGGCCAAGGGCGGGCTGTCGGCGGAAAAAGCCGACGCCATCTTCGACCTGATGGAGAAATTCGCCGGCTACGGCTTCAACAAGTCGCACGCCGCGGCCTACGCGCTGGTCACCTACCAGACGGTGTGGCTCAAGGCGCACTACCCGGCCGAATTCCTCGCCGCGACGATCTCTTCGGACATGGACAACACCGACAAGGTCGTCACCTTCATTCATGAGGCGCAGCGCCTCGGCGTGGCGGTGCTGCCGCCGGATGTCAACGCCTCGAACTTCATGTTCGTCGCCACCGAACCGAAGGAGATCCGCTACGGCCTCGGCGCGGTCAAGGGCGTGGGCCAAGGCGCGTGTGAAGCCATCGCGGCGGAGCGCGAGCATGCCGGCGCCTACACCAACCTCGCCGATTTCTGCCGGCGGGTGGACTCCAGCAAGCTCAACCGGCGCGTGCTCGAAGCCTTGATCTACGCCGGTGCGCTCGACGCCCTGGCGCCGAACCGCGCCAGCCTGATGTTGCAATTGCCCGATGCGATCAAGGCCGCCGACCAATACCTGCACGACCAGCAATCCGGCCAGAACGACATGTTCGGCGCCGCCACCGGCAACGCCACACCGGTGCTGCAGATCGAGTTGCCCACTGCGCCCGAGTGGCCGCTCGAACAAAAACTGCAGGGCGAGCGCGACACCCTCGGCCATTACCTTTCCGGCCACCCCACCGACCCCTGGCGCGAGGAACTGGCCCAGCTCGCCACCTGCCCGCTCGGCGAGATCGCCGACCGCTACCAGCCGCCCAAGCCGCGCAAGAGCGACACCGACGACGGCAACCGTTTCCGCCGCGGCCCGGATACGCCGTGGGTCGCCGCCGGCATGGTGGTGGCGGTGCGCAAGCGCGGCGACAGCGATGCCTTCGTGCGCCTCGAAGACGGCACCGGCGTGATCGAGGTGAGCTTCTTCGGCGAGCTCTACCAGCAGGCCGCGCCACTCCTGGTGCGCGACGAAATCCTGATCGTCGAGGGTGGCTTGCGCATCGACGAGTTTTCCGGTGGCGGTTTCCAGCTGCGCGCCCGCAACGCCACCACCCTTGCCGACGCCTGCCGCCGCCACGCGCGGTTGCTGCAGGTAAAGCTCAACGGCATCGGCCAGGATTTCCCGGCGCGCTTGCGGGCCACCCTCGCCGGCTTCCGCGGTGGGCCGACCAGCGTCAGCCTGCACGGCTACCACAACGCACAGGCACAAGCCGACCTGGAACTCGGCGAGGAGTGGCGCGTGCAGCCGATCCCCGACCTGCTGCGCGCCGTGCGCGCGTTGCCGGGGGTGACGGCGGCGAGGTTACGGTTGGTGCGCGGGGAGCGGTAACGCCGCGGCACATGGATGTGCCGCCCGTCCCTGAGGCGCGCAGCCATACGCTCCCGTTCCCGCCCGCGCATGCACGGCCGCTATACTGCGGAGCTTCCGCAGCAACAAGTACGGCGAATGAACCCCAACTTCCTCGATTTCGAACAACCTATCGCTGAACTCGAAGCGAAAATCGAGGAGCTGCGCCACGCCAGCAACGATCAGGCGTTCAACATCGACGAGGAAGTGGGCCGCCTGCGCGAAAAGCTCAAGCTCAAGACCAACGACATCTTCAAGAACCTGTCGTCGTGGCAGGTCACTCAGCTTTCGCGCCACCCGGCGCGGCCGTACACGCTGGATTACATCCAGGTCATCTGCGAGGAATTCCACGAGTTGGCCGGCGACCGCATGTACGCCGACGACGCCGCCATCGTCGGCGGGCTGGGTCGCATCAATGGTCGCAGCGTGGTCATCATTGGTCACCAGAAAGGGCGCAACACCAAGGACAAAGTGCACCGCAACTTCGGCATGCCGCGCCCGGAGGGCTACCGCAAGGCGCTGCGCCTGATGCAGCTGGCCGAACGCTTCGGCCTGCCGGTGCTGACCTTCATCGACACCCCCGGCGCCTACCCCGGCGTCGGCGCCGAAGAGCGCGGCCAGAGCGAGGCCATCGCGCGCAACCTCTTGGAAATGGCCACGCTGAAAACCCCGATCGTGTGCACCGTGATCGGCGAAGGCGGCTCCGGCGGTGCGCTGGCGATTGGCGTCGGCGACCGGGTGAACATGCTGCAGTACTCCACCTACTCGGTCATTTCGCCCGAAGGCTGCGCCTCGATCCTGTGGAAAAGCGCCGACAAGGCCCGCGACGCGGCCGAAGCGCTGGGCATGACCGCGCCGCGCCTGCACGAGCTGGGCCTGGTCGACAAAGTCATTCGCGAACCGCTCGGCGGTGCCCACCGCAACCCGCACTCCGTCGCCATCCGCCTGAAGGCCGTGCTGCTGAATGAACTGGACGAGCTCCAGGCACTGTCCATCGACGACCTGCAGGAACGCCGCTACCACCGCCTGCGCAGCTACGGCGCATATCAGGAATAGGCGCGCTACCATCGCGGCATCTCCGCGCCGGAAGCCGCCATGCACGACAAACTTGCGGTATTGATCGACGCCGACAACGCGCGCGCCGCGATCATTGAGGGCCTGCTGGCCGAAATCGCCAAGTTCGGCGTGGCCCACGTCAAGCGCATCTACGGCGACTGGACCAAGCCCGAGCTGGGCAGCTGGAAAGAAGTGCTGCTGCGCCATTCGATCCAGCCGATCCAGCAGTTCCGCTACACCGTCGGCAAGAACGCCACCGACTCGGCGATGATCATCGACGCGATGGACCTGCTCTACACCGGGCGCTTCGACGGTTTCTGCATCGTGTCCAGCGACAGCGATTTCACCCGCCTCGCCTCGCGCCTGCGCGAATCCGGGCTCACCGTGTACGGCTTCGGCGAGCGCAAGACGCCGGCGCCGTTCGTCGCCGCCTGCGACCGTTTCCTCTACACCGATGTACTCGGCAAACCCGACACCGGCGAGGACAAGCCGGCCGAACCAACGCCACGCAAGAACGCACAGGAGCTACGTCAGGACACACGCTTGGTGAACCTGCTGCGGCATGCCATCGACGATGCCGAGGACGAGGAAGGCTGGGCCGGGCTGGGTGCCGTCGGCAGCATGGTCAGCAAGCGCGCCCCGGATTTCGATTCGCGCAACTGGGGCTACGCCAGGCTCAGCGGCCTGATCAAGGCCATCGGTCTGTTCCAGACCGAGGAACGTGTGGTCGGCAACGGCAAGCACCTGTACGTGCGCCACAAGAAGAAAACTGCCGCCCGTGAGTGATCCGCAAGCGCTCGTCGACCTGCTGCACGACGCGCTCGCCGCACGCCCCCGCGGCACATTGTGCGTCGCCTTCAGCGGCGGCCCGGATTCCACCGCGTTGCTGCACGCACTGGCACAGCTGCCGCAAGCACGTGCGCGTGGATTGCACGCGTTGCATGTGGATCATGGATTGAACCCGCACAGTGCGACCTGGGCCGAACATTGCACGCAGTTCTGCACCGGCCTGGCGCTCGCCTGCACCGTGGTGAAGGTGGACGCACGACCACGCCACGGCGAGGGCATCGAAGCTGCGGCACGCAGCGCACGCTACGCCGCCTTTGCCGCCCGGCTGCTCCCGGGCGAAACGCTGCTGCTCGCCCACCACCGCGACGACCAGGTCGAAACCGTGCTGCTCAAGCTGCTGCGCGGCGCCGGGCCGGAGGGCCTGGGCGGCATGCGCGAAACGCGCGCGCTCGGCGCCGGTACCCTGTGGCGACCACTGCTGCACGCCATCGACCGCGCACAGTTGCGGGCCTACGTGACGGCGCTGCAGCTGCCCTGCATCGACGACCCCGCCAACGCCGACCCGCGGTTTGCGCGCAACCGCCTGCGCCACGAGATCCTGCCGCGCTTGGTGGCCAGCTGGCCCGGCGCCACCGACGCGATCATGCACAGTGCCGGCTTGTGCCGTGCCGCTGCCGACGCCCTGCGCACGGAGTGGCTCGCCGCCTTCGCCCAGTTGCACGATGCCGCCACCGGCAGCCTCGACGCCGCCGGCTGGCTGGCGCTCGCGCCGGCCCTGCGTGAGCCGCTGCTCGACCACTGGCTGCATCAGCGTGGCTTGCAGGCGCCCACCACGGCACAGCGCGGTGAAATCGTGCGCCAATGCGCGGCACGCGTAGGCCAGGTGCCGTGTGTCCGTTGGGCCGGCACCGAGCTGCATGTCTGGCAAGGCCGACTGTGGGCGCACCACCTCGCACCGGCGGTTGACCCGCACTGGCACGCCGCGTGGCACGGCGAAACGCTGGCGTTGCCGGATGGTGGCACGCTGGCGCTCGCCCCCGCCACGGCCCGCCTGCCGGCGTCGCTCAGCGTGCGCCTGCGCCGCGGGGGCGAGCACATCAAGCCCGCCGGCGATGCACACACGCGTGAACTGCGCGACCTGTTCCAGCAAGCCGGCATGCCGCCGTGGCAGCGCCGCACCTGTCCCTTGATCGAGGCAGATGGCGAGCTGGTCGGCGTCGCGGACCGCTGGCTCAGCGCGCGGGGCGTATCCATCTTCGATACGGCGGGCGGCGTGCCGTGCTGGATGCCGCCGGATTGAACGTTGAATCGGCCCGCCCGAGCCTGACCAGGGTGCAGGGGTGGTCGTAGAATCGACTGACATCGGGCCCGCTTCCGGAGTCAATCCATGAAACGTATCCTGGTTTCCACGTTGCTGGCGTTGCTTGCCGGACTGGCTGCGGCCTTGCCGGTGGAGGCGCAGCAGGGGCCGCCGCCGTGGGCACCGGCCCACGGCTGGCGTGCCAAACACGCCTACGTGTACTACCCGAACAGCGAGGTGTATTACGCACCGGATACCCGCACCTGGTTCTGGCCCGACGGCGACACCTGGGCCAGTGGTGTCGTGTTGCCGCTGGCACTGCAGGTGTACGTGCGCGCCGGCGGCGTGCAACTCGAACTCGGCAGCGCGCAGCCCTGGGTAGAACACCGCTATGTGGTCGAGCACTACGGCGGTCACCGCGTCGACTGGCGTGGCCGCGGTGATGAAGGCGCCAACGATCAGGGCTACGATCGCCCGGACAAGCACGCAGACAAGGATGCCTACAAGGAGGAGCGCAAACGCACCAAGCACGGCTGGTGACCGCTCGCAGCGGTTTCCTCCGGATTGATTCCGTGCATGCGCTGCGCTAGCGTTGCCGGCCATGGCCAAAACCGCTTCCCCTGCTGTCAAAACCCCACCGGCCGCCGATTTCGAACACTCGCTGGACGAGCTCGAACAATTGGTCGCCAAGATGGAGGCCGGTGAGCTGAGCCTTGACGAATCGCTCGCCTCGTTTGAGCGCGGTGTTGGCCTGTACCGCACCTGCCAGCAAGCGCTGGAAAAAGCCGAGTTGCGCGTGCGCCTGTTGCTCGATCCCGAAGCACCGGAAGCGGCCAAGCCGTTTGGCCCGTCCGAGCCGGACGCCGGCAAGCCGGTGGCGGATGACGACCTGCCATTCTGATCGCCGTCGCCGCCGTGAGTACCAACCCGCCCCACAGCGCCGCATTCGAGGCGTCGATTCAGCGCGCTGAACGCGCGCTCGACCTTTGTCTGCCAGCCACCGACGCGCCGCCGGTCGAGTTGCGCCGTGCGATGCGGTATGCCGTGCTGGGTGGTGGCAAACGCCTGCGGCCGCTATTGGTCTATGCCACCGCGCATGCGCTCGACCATGATTCTCCGGCACTTGATGCCGCCGCCTGCGCCGTGGAGCTCATCCACGCCTACTCGCTGGTACACGACGACCTGCCAGCCATGGACGACGACGCGCTGCGCCGTGGCCGCCCCACCTGCCACGTCGCCTTTGGCGAGGCCATGGCCGTGCTTGCCGGCGACGCGCTGCAGGCGCTGGCATTCGAACTGTTGGCCAACCCTGCCACGATGCCGGACCCCGCCACCGGCATGCGCATGCTGCACACGCTGGGCTGCGCCTGCGGTGCCGAAGGCATGGCCGGCGGGCAAGCGCTCGACCTCGCCGCCGTCGGCCACGAGCTCTCGCTGCCCGCACTCGAACACATGCACGCCTGCAAGACCGGAGCCCTGATCCGCGCGGCGGTACGTCTCGGCGCGCTGGCGGCCGGCGCCGACGCGGGGACACTGGCGCGGCTCGACCGCTACGCCAGCGCCGTTGGCCTCGCCTTCCAGGTGCGCGACGACATTCTCGACGTCGAAGGCGCCTCCACCGAACTGGGCAAGACCGCCGGCAAGGACGCAGCCGCGCACAAACCCACCTTCCCCTCGATCCTTGGCATGCCGGCCTCGCGGGCGCGGCTGGCCGAACTCGTCGCCAGCGCCCACGAGGCCATTGCACCGCTCGGTGCACGTGCCGCGCTGCTGGCCGAACTCGCCGACTACGCGGTAAAACGCACGCACTGAGTGGCCAGCGGGTGGCTCAATCCACCAGGCTGAGCGTGAACGGGTAGCGGTAGCTGCCGTCGGCGCTGACCTTGACCGCGGCGATGATGCAGATGATCAGGTTGGCCAACCACAGCAGCCAACCCAGAACCACGCCGATCACGATGAAGGTGAGCACCCAGCACACCACATAGCCGATCAGCACGGTGAGCTGAAAATTCAGCGCGGTCTTGGCCTCGCGCACGAGATAGGTCTTGTCGGCGCGGTCCTTGTGCACCAGCCACACGATCAGCGGCACCAGGATGGAAAACAGGAAACCCGACAAATGGGTCAAGGTCGCAATGTTGCGATCATCGCGACTGCTTGCGGTCGAGCTTGGCATCTGATCCGGCGGCGTACTCATTGGCGCTACTCCTCGGGTGGACGTACAAGAGCTTGCGCGCAAGCATGCGCCGGCATTCAGTCTCCCGCCACTGTCATGCGCGGCATCAGGATGGAGCCACACAGGAGGTGGGAACGCGGGTCGACATCCGCACCCACCGCACCGATGCCGGCAAACATGTCGCGCAGGTTCGCGGCGATGGTGACACCTTCAACCGGATAGGCGATGGCGCCGCCCTCGACCCAGAACCCGGCCGCACCGCGCGAATAGTCGCCGGTGATGAGGCTCACGCCCTGCCCCATCACCTCGGTCACCAACAGACCAGTGCCAAGGCGGCGCAGCATGCCGGCAAAATCGCTGGCCTCGCCGTCGGCCGCACCCGGCATCACCACCAGGTTGTGGATGCCGCCGGCATTCGCGGTGGATGCCAGGCCGAGCTTGCGGGCGGAATAGCTGCCCAGTACGTAGCGCGCCAGCACGCCGCGTTCCACCAGGGGGCGATCCACCGTGGCCACGCCTTCCGCATCGAAATTTGCCGAACCGTGGCCGCGCGGCAGGTGTGGGCGCTCGACCAGATCAAGCCAGACCGGCATCACCGGTTTGCCCGCGTGATCGACGAGAAAACTCGCATGCCGATACAGGGAGCCGCCACTGACCGCGCCAACGAGATGGCCGATCAGCCCGCGCGCCACCTCCGGCGCAAACAGCACCGCACATTCGCGGGTCGTGAGCCCGCGGGCGCCAAGCCGCGCCAAGGTGCGCTCGGCAGCCTTGGCGCCCAGCGCGTGCGCGCTCATGAAGCCGGCGGCGTCGCGTGCGCTGTCGTACCAATAGTCGCGCTGCATGCGGTCATCGGCGCCGGCAATCAACGACAGCGAAATCGAATGTTCGGTGCCGCGCTCGCGACCGACAAAACCGTGCGAGTTCGCATACACGGAAAGACTCTCACCGGCCTGCACGCTGGCGCCGTCGGAGTTGCTGATACCCGGCTGCGCGCGCCCGGCAGCCTCGATCTCCTGACCCAGCGCCACGGCGCCTTCGGTGTCGATGTCCCACGGGTGCCACAAATCAAGGTCGGGAAACGCCTGCGCCATGCGTTCGGCATCGGCCAGCCCGGCGCACGGATCTTCCTCGGTGAAGCTCGCGATCGCGCACGCCTGGTCGATCGTCGCCTGCAGCGAAGCCGGATTCAGGTCGGCGGTGCTGGCCGAACCTTTGCGATGGCCGAAATAGACGGTCAACCCGAAGCCGCGATCGCGCGTGTGCTCGACGGTTTCCACCTCGCCCATGCGCACGTTCACATTGAGCCCGGTGTCGATGCTGGCGGCCACCTCGGCGGCGCTGGCGCCAGCCGCGTGCGCGCGGCGAATCACCTCCACGGCCAGGTTCGCGAGCCGGTCGAGCTCCGCTCCGCTTTGGTCAACGTTTTCGACAAGCTCGGTCACGCAAACGCTCCCGCTGGGCAAACCGGTAAAATGCGCGCACGCATCGCGTATCGCATCGGGTGCGCAAGGCTACCACCCGCCGCACACCTCCTGCCGCCACCGGACACGCCGTGACCCGCAACTACACTGACGATCCCGACCACGACTATGGCCCCACGCGCAGCCAGCAACGACGCGACGCGCTTGCCGTGCTGGAACTGGCCGGCCAACTGGTCGAACTGGCACCGACCAACCTGGCGCGGCTCGAACTGCCCGACGATGTGCGCGACGAGATCGCCAATGTGCGCCGCATCACCTCGCACGGCGCACGCAAGCGTCAGCTCGCCTACCTCGCCAAGCTGATGCGCAACCACGAGGGCGACGCATTTGCCGCCGTGCGCGCTGCACTGGGTGAAAACCGTGATCGCCAACGCCAGGAAGCCGCGGCGCTGCACCGGCTCGAAGCGCTGCGCGCGCAGCTTTTGGGCACCGAAGGCGATGCCGCACTCACCGCACTGATTGCCGACCACCCCGCACTCGATCGCCAGCACCTGCGCGCGCTGGTGCGTCAATCCCGCGTGGAGCAGGCCACGCCGAACAAACCGCCGCGTGCCACCCGCGAGTTGTTCCAGGTGCTCAAAACGCTGGACACTGATACCGCCGATTGAAACGCCTGTACGGCTAAGCAGTGCACACCGCGCGCAGGATGGCCCGGTCCGCCGGCGCCAGTATCTGCGGATCGACCTGCGCCGGCAGGTACCACGCAATCCGCTGCCCCTCACGTGGTGTCGGCACATGCTGCCAGCGGGTCACCCGCCACGCATCCAGCAGCAATTCGCGCCCGGCGTAATGCCACGGCACGCGCACCAGCGGCGCCGCATCGACCACGGTCACCCCAAGCTCCTCGTCCAGCTCGCGGGTGAGTGTCGCCAGCGGCGTTTCGCCCGGCTCGCGCTTGCCGCCGGGAAACTCCCACATGCCGGCAAGCTGCTTGCCGGCCGGGCGCTCGGCCAGCAATACGCGGCCGCTGGCATCGCACAGTGCACCCGCCAGCACGTACAGCACGCCCGCCGCCATCGCTTCAGCTCGCGCGCACGTATTCGACCATGTCGAAATCGAACGCGTGCTTTGCGTCCTTCGGGTGATGCACACGCGACACCTCGGTCCACTCGCTGAAATGCACGCCGGGAAAGAACACGTCGGCGCCTTCGACCGTGGTATTGACGTAGGTGAGATACATACGGCTGGCCAAGGGCAAGGTGGCGCGAAACACCTTGCCGCCGCCGATCACGACGAGCCCGGTATGCCCGCAATGCTCGCGCGCCTCGTCGATCGAGCGCACCGTGACCTGGCCGGGGAACGGCGCCTCGTGGCGATGCGACAGCACGAGATTCTCGCGCTCCGGCAGCGCGCGTCCGATCGACATCGCCGTGTTGTAGCCCATCAGCACGTAACGCCCGACGGTAAGCTGCTTGAAGCGGCGCAAATCATCCGGCAAGTGCCACGGCAACTTGCCCTCGCGCCCAATCGCGAAGTTCTGGTCCAGTGCGGCTATCAGCGAAATGGCCATGTGCAATCCTTCAAGCTTGTTGTCGACCCGCACGGGCAACGCGTCAGGCGCGCCCGCCATGTGAAGTCTGCAGCGGCAAATGTACTGCCGGCGTCGACGCCGCTACACCGCCACCGGTGCCTTGATCGCGGGCCACGGGTCGTAGCCCTCGATCGTGACGTCCTCGTAGCGAAAATCCTCCAGCGCGCGCACACCCGGGTTCAGCACCAACCTGGGCAGCGGGCGCGGTTCGCGGCCAAGCTGCAGGCGAGCCTGCTCGAAATGGTTGACGTACAGGTGGGCGTCGCCAAGCGTGTGCACGAAATCGCCGACGCCAAGGCCGCACACCTGCGCCACCATGTGGGTCAACAGCGCATAGCTCGCGATGTTGAACGGCACACCGAGAAAAATGTCGCCGCTGCGCTGGTAGAGCTGACAACTGAGCTTGTCGCCGACCACGTAGAACTGGAACAGCGTATGGCACGGCATCAGTGCCATTTGCGGCAGCTCGCCGACGTTCCAGGCGCTCACGATCAGGCGGCGCGAATCGGGGTTGCGGCGGATTTCATCCACCACGGCGCGGATCTGATCCACCGTGCCGCCATCGGCCGTGCGCCACGCCCGCCACTGCTTGCCGTAGATCGGGCCCAGATCGCCCTGCCCGTCGGCCCACTCGTCCCAGATGCGCACGCCGTGTTCCCGGAGATAGGCGATGTTGGTGTCGCCATGCAGGAACCAGATCAGCTCGTGGATGATCGACTTCAGGTGCAGTTTCTTGGTGGTGACCAGCGGAAAACCCGCATTCAGGTCAAACCGCATCTGCCAGCCGAACACGCTGCGCGTGCCGGTACCGGTGCGGTCGGATTTGGGGGTGCCGTGTTCGAGCACATGGCGAAGCAGGTCGAGGTACGCACGCATGCCACCAAGGATACCGGCAGCCGGGGGCCACCGCGATGGTCAGCCTTGCCGGGGCGCCATGGCGTCGAACGCCATCACGATTGCATCCTCGCGGCCGTCGCGCGCCGGGTAGTAGTGCGGGCGACGGCCAATCTCGCGAAAACCGACCGAGTCGTACAACGCTTTCGCATGCGGGTTGGAAGGCCGCACTTCGAGAAAGACGCGCTCGGCCCCGCTCCAACGCGCCACGTCGAGCAGGCGTCCGAGCAAGTGGCGGCCAAGGCCGTTGCCGCGCCACCCCGGGGCAATGCAGATGTTGAGCACGTGTGCCTCACCGGCCCCCACCGAAAGGATGCCGTAACCGGCGATGAGGTCGTCGACGCACAGCACCCAGCATGGATGCCCGACGCGCAGGCAATCGGCAAAAATGCCGCGCGTCCACGGGAATTCGTAGGAAGCCTGCTCGATGGCGATCACCTCATCGAGGTCATCGGCGTGCATCAGGCGCACGTGGCTGACCGGGCGCGCCACGGCGACCATCGGTCAGCCCGCCGCCGTCAATGCGCGGCGCAACGTACGCAGCGCCATCCACAACCGGCGCTTGGCGGCGCCATCGTGCAGCAGCCGGTCCAGTGGATCGACCAGCACGATCTGCGCCGCCGCGGTGACCTGCGCCGGCAGACTCCGCCCGAGCACATGCGCCTGCGCGTCGCCGCAGGCGAGATAAGCTGCCGCCTGCGGCATAGCCACCTCGTTTGCGTCCTCGGGTACGCGAATGCGCGCCGCGCGTGCCAGCGCCGGGCCGGCAGCGATCAACGCACGGCCCAGCAGATCCAGTTCACGCGTGCCAACGCGCGCCGGCAGCAGCACCACGCAGCGGGCGACCTCGTTGGCAACCCCGACCGCCGCGTCCGCAGCCATGGGCACGGTGGCTGCGGCCGGCTGGCGCAATCGCCACGGCACGATATCCAACGCGTGCAATACGGCACCGCGATGGTCGGCAGCGGAGGTCATGCGTCTCCCCCGTGCCGTGCGCGTCGGCGATGTGCCGCACGCCCCCACAGCGTCAGCACCGGGCCCGACAAGAGGTACACCACGAAACCGGCAAGGAGCACGCGCGGAGGATCGAGATACAACAGCACCAAAAGCAGCAGCGCCGCCACGATCCACCTGAACGGCACCCGCTGGCCGTTGCCGAGCGGCAGCGACTTGAAGCTGAAATAACGAAACCGGCTGACCATCAGGAGCCCGGTGACCACCGCGATCCACGGCGTGATGAAGCACAGTTCCGCGCCGCTCACCTGGAAGCGTTCCATGCTCCACACGAAGGACATGCACACCGCGGCCGCAGCCGGGCTCGCCAGCCCCTGGAAATAACGCTTGTCGACCACGCCGACCTGGGTGTTGAAGCGCGCCAGGCGCAAGGCGGCGCACGCGGCATAAATGAATGCGGCGGCCCAGCCGAGCTTGCCCCACAACGGGCCGAACTCGCGCAGCGTCGCCAGCGACCACGTGTACATCACCAGCGCAGGCGCCAGACCAAAGCTGACCAGATCGGACAACGAATCGTATTGCACGCCGAATTCGCTCTGGGTGCCAGTCAGGCGCGCAATGCGTCCGTCCATGCCGTCCAGCAGCGCGGCAATGAACACCGCGATGGCCGCATCCTCGAACCGCCCACCGATGCTGGCGAGAATCGCATAGAACCCGGCGAACATCGCCCCGGTGGTGAACAGGTTCGGCAAAAGATAAATGCCGCGATGCCGCGGCGGTGGTATCGGCGCAGACCCGCTCATGACCCGTTCCGTGACGAAATGCACGCAGTTTAGGGCCTGATCGCCATTACCGCATGCCCGCGCTTGAGTCTTGCACGCGCGAGCGCTTAACTAGGCGCCGGTTTCGTTCTGTCAGGAGCGCGGACGACAGAAACCAGGCGGGCAAGGCAAAGCCGTGTTGAGGCTGCCGGCGTGATGGTTCACAGATCCATGGCGGTCCCATGGGCCAGGAATCAGCGCAAAAGGCGGCTCGAACAGCGTAACCGCCGTCGCCGGGTTTTCTGTCGACCACGCTCGCAGGCCATCCTGTTCCCGTCCGGAGAGTTTCATGCGCCGCTCGCTGATCGTCGTGGCACTGCTGGCCATCACCCCCATGGCCGGCGCACAGCAAATCTACAAATGGACCGATGCGCACGGCACGGTGCACTACTCGCAATCCGCCCCGGCCCAAGGCAACTACCAGCAGGTGAAGCTGGCGTCCGGGGTTGAGACACCGGCCGCACCGGCCGTCAAGCCCGTCGCCAACGACGGCGAGAACCGGGCACCACCGGCCCCCACCGCGGCGCAAATGGCCGACACTCCGAACAACCGCGCCAAACTGTGTGCCACGCTCAAATCCAACATTGCCACCCTGCAGGGCAACGGGCCCGTGGTGATGCAGCAGGGCGCCAAGCCGGCGCTGCTGGATGCCACGCAACGCCAGCAGCAGATCGCCCACGCCACCGCGCAGTACCAGCAGTTCTGCAACACCAAGTAGACGACCGCCGCATCGCGGGTTGCGCAGCGCAGCACGTCGCTATAATCCGGGTTTCTTCAACCCGGAAGTCCGTCGCATGCGCCTGAGTCAATGCCATCTCGCGACCGTCAAGGAAGTCCCCGCCGACGCCGAGATCGCCAGCCACCAATTGATGCTGCGCACCGGCATGATCCGCAAGCTTGCCGCCGGGCTTTACACCTGGGGGCCGCTCGGGCTGCGTGTGCTGCGCAAGGTCGAGGCCGTGGTGCGCGAGGAAATGAACCGCGCCGGCGCGATCGAGATCCTGATGCCGACGATCCAGCCGCGCGAGCTGTGGGAGGAAACCGGGCGCTGGCAAAAGTTTGGCGGCCAGCTGCTGAAGATCAAGGATCGCAAAGAGCAGGAGTTCTGCTACGCGCCGACGGCGGAAGAAGTCATTACCGACTACGCCCGCAACGAGCTGTCCAGCTACAAGCAGCTGCCCGTCAACTTCTACCAGATCCAGACCAAGTTTCGGGATGAAATCCGCCCACGCTTCGGCGTCATGCGCGCGCGCGAATTCATCATGAAGGATGCGTATTCCTTCCACCTGGATCAGGATTCGCTGGCCGCCACCTATCGCACGATGTATGACGCCTACACGCGCATCTTCACCCGCCTGGGGCTCAAGTTTCGTGCGGTGCAAGCGGACACCGGTGCCATTGGCGGCAATGCCAGCCACGAGTTCCAGGTACTGGCCGATTCGGGCGAGGACGCCATCGCATTTTCGGATGGCTCCGATTACGCCGCCAATGTCGAAAAGGCAGAAGCGCTGGCCCCCGCAAAAACCCGGCCAGCGGCAACCGCGCCCCTGCAACAGGTGGACACGCCGGACCAGAAGACCATTGAGGCGGTGAGCGCATTCCTTGGCGTCGCACCGGCACAATGCATCAAGACGCTGCTGGTGCGCGGCAAGGATGGCCTGGTGGCACTGTGCCTGCGCGGTGACCACGCATTGAACGAAGTGAAAGCCACGAAGCTCGCGGAATTGCCGGACGAACTGGTATTTGCCGACGAGGCCGAGATCGTCGCCGCCATTGGCGCCCACCCCGGCTCGCTCGGTCCGGTCGGCTTGCCGGCGGCGATTCCGGTCATCGTCGACCGCAGCGCGGCGGCACTGGCCGACTTCGTGTGCGGCGGCAACCGGGATCATGCCCATTACACCGGCGCCAATTGGCAGCGCGACGCGCGCGTTACCCGTGTGGAGGATATTCGCCAGGTGGTTGCCGGTGACCCCTCGCCCGACGGCAAAGGGGTGTTGCACCTGGCACGCGGCATTGAAGTCGGGCACGTGTTCCAGCTTGGCAAGAAATACGCCGAAGCCATGGGCGCCACCGTACTCAACGCGGAGGGCAAAGCGCAGGTGATGCTGATGGGCTGCTACGGCATTGGCGTCACCCGCATCGTCGCCGCCGCCATCGAGCAATGCCACGATGAAGCCGGCGTTGTCTGGCCGGAAACCATGGCACCATGGCGCGTTGTCATTTGCGTCATCAATCCCAAGCACAAGCCGGAAATCGATGCGGCGGCCCAATCGCTGTATGACGAACTCGTGCAAAACGGCATTGAAGTGGCGCTGGATGATCGCGGCCTGCGACCGGGCTCCATGTTTGCCGACATGGAGCTCATCGGCATTCCGCATCGCGTGGTTATCAGCGAGCGCGGGCTGGCTGCCGGCACCTTTGAATATCGTGCCCGCACACAAAGCGAAAGCGAGTCGCTCGACCACGCGGCACTGCTTGCCCGATTGGTCTGAAAGGCCGACGATCGGACTGATTTCCCGATAGGGCGGTATTCAGCCTGCGGCAAGGATCTCGCAAAAAGCCTTGCGAGGATGAATCCTGATCCACAGACTCGGCCGGCTGGTGAATATGCCGTCAATACCGCCGCCATTCATCTGCACGGCAAAAAACACTTTGCATGTCAAGCCCATTTGGGCAAGAATGCATTCCGCACCGGAATGTCACGCGCCGTGCATCTGTCCGGGCTACCGCCAATCAACACGATTACCGGAGTTTTCATGGCTATCGATCTCAAGGGTCTCAATCAGAACCAGCTCAACGAGCTGATCAACAAGGCGCAGTCGCGTCAGGAAGAACTGCGCAAGGAAAAGGTCGTCAAGGTTCGCGAGAAGGTTCATCAACTGCTCAAGTCCGAAGGCCTGAACTTCGACGACGTGTTCGGTGTCGGCCGCGCCAAGCGCAAGGGCGGCGTGGTGCCGCCGAAGTATCGCAATCCGGCCGATGCCAGCCAAACCTGGTCTGGCCGCGGCAAGCGTCCGCGCTGGTTCAACGAGGCGTTGAAGGCCGGCAAGAAGGAAAAGGATCTGCTGATCTGACTGCCGCCACACCTGCAAACCTGAAAACGCCGGCCCAGTGCCGGCGTTTTCGTCTCCGCCATTTACAGTGAGCGCCGCGGCGATACCAGCAACTCGCCAAACAAGAGCCCGCCGACCAGCGACACCAGCAAAGTCAAAAGCAGCATCGCCGTGTCCATTCCCAGGACAGTGTCGCGCTCAAGCAGAAACGACACGCTGCGAAAACCGACGCTGCCAGGCACCAGCAACAAAATGCCGGGCTCGCGCACCACGGCCCCCGGCCGCTGCGCAAGACGCGCATACAGGTTGGCCAGCGCGCTGACCATGAGACCACCGAGAAACACGCCAAACGGTGCACTCGGCAACGGCCCCGAAAGCTCTCCTCCCCAGCGCGTCACGAGATAACCCGCAATGACGGCCACCGTCACCGCTGGCCAATCCCGCCAGGCAGCGCGAAACAGCATGGCAAAGGCGACCGCTGCCACCAGCAGCGAGGGCCAGTCGGTCCACGCCGGCAAGGGTTTCAGTGCGAAATCACGCGCGTGAATGCCCAATGCCGCACAGACGCTGCTCGCCGCCAACGCACCAAACACCAGTTTCAGCATGGTCGATGTCGCACCACCCAACCGGGCCATGCCGGAAACCAGATGCCCGCTGGAGACCTCGCGCACCGCCGTGGTGAGCGAGAACCCGGGCACCAGGATGATGAGCGCCGCAAGCACCACCGATTTGATCGCCAACGGCACCACGAAGGCGCTGACGACGATGGCAACGCTGGTGGCGACGATGGCACTGATGACGTCGCTCGCCGCCGCCAGCCGCGGCCGGGTGGCCGCGGCGAGCGTGATCACGCCGATCAACAGGCCGATGGCGCCTGCCACCACCAAATCCGCCCACGAGCTGTGCAAAAACAGCGCTGCGATGCTGGCCGCCGACAATCCGTAGCTTGCGACCGTACTGACCTTGGCCCTGAAGGTATCGGGCGCACCCAGCGCGCGCAGCAGGCGAAAACCTTCGCGCAAGCCGAGCTTGCCGTCGATCACGCGGTCGGCTATCTCGTCGGCGGCGCACAACCGCGCCAGATTGATGTCGCCTTGCGACAGGCGCATCACCTGCGTGGTTTGCGCGAGGCCTTCACCGCCTTTGCCAAGGTCGGAGAACGAAATGATGAGCGCGGTGGGACTCGACCATACGTCAGCCTGCACGCCGAGGCGCCGGGCCGCCAGCGTCATGGCCATTTCCAGCCGCGGCGCGGTGGTGCCGTATTGCTGCAAACGCCGCGCGAGTTCCAGCAAAAAGGCGATGCGCGTACCCAATGCCGCCGTGGCGGCAGCCGGCGCATCGGCGGCCAACGTGCTCATCTGGCGGCGCGAACCTTGAGCGTGGTGCCTTCCACCGCAACCACCTCGACCGTGGCACCCACCGGAAGATCGGGCCCGCTTACCAGCCACTGGCCGTCACCCACGCGCACCTTTCCGCGACCATGGGCAATCGCTTCGATCAACTCGTAGCGCTGACCAATCATTTGCTCGCCGCGCCGATTGAGCCGCTCGTCACCGGGAACCCGCCGCTCGATGCGCGGCCGCAGCCAATGGGCGTAGGCATAGCAACTGGCGACCGCCAGCAGGGCAAACACGATCGCCTGGGCCAGGATGCCCAGGCTTGGCACCAACCACAGCAACACGCCCATCACGGCGGCCGCGATGCCGATCCACAACAGAAAATACCCAGGCAGCACGATCTCGCCCACGATCAGCAGCAGGGCAAGGATCCACCACAGGTAATGCGTTGCGATTTGTCCAAGCATGGACTCACTCCATTAAATCGGCTCACGGCGCCAAGGGCACGGTGAGCCGGAATACCGGATCGGATGACGCTTACGGCAGCGGCGGCACCGGGCGGGCAGCCATCGTCTTTGGCGCAGCCTGCTGGCCCAGCGCTTCTTTCGCCAGCTCGGCGATGCCGGCCATGGCGCCGATGACGCCAGTGGCCTCGATCGGCAACAACAGCATTTTCTGATTGGGTGAAGCCGCCATCGCCTTCAGTGCGTCAATGTAATTGTTGGCGACAAAGTAATTGATCGCGTTGACGTCGCCGCCGGCAATCGCCTGCGACACCATGCTGGTGGCCTTGGCCTCGGCCAGCGCGGTGCGCTCACGCGCTTCGGCCGCGCGGAATGCGGCCTCTTTCTCGCCTTCGGCGGCGAGAATCACCGATTGCTTCTCCCCCTCGGCCTTGAGGATGGCCGCCTGGCGGAAGCCTTCGGCGTCGAGGATGTTCGCGCGCTTCTCGCGCTCGGCCTTCATCTGCCGTGCCATCGCGTCGACCAGGTCGCGCGGCGGCGCGATGTCCTTGATCTCGATGCGGTTGACCTTGACCCCCCACGGATGCGTGGCTTCGTCCACCACGCGCAGCAGCTTGGCGTTGATCGCGTCGCGCTGGCTGAGCGATTCGTCCAGGTCCATCGAGCCAAGCACGGTACGGATGTTGGTCATGACCAGGGCCAGCACGGCCTGTTCGAGATTGGCCACCTCGTAGGCCGCCTTTGCCGCATCCAGCACCTGATAAAACACCACGCCGTCCACGCGTACCACGGCGTTGTCCTTGGTGATGACATCCTGCGAAGGCACGTCGAGCACCAGCTCCATCATGTTCATCTTGCGGCCGACGCCCTGATACACCGGTATCAGCAAATGCAGGCCGGGCGAAAGCGTGCTGGTGTACTTGCCGAAGGTTTCCACCGTCCATTCGTAGCCCTGCGGCACGATCCGCACCATTTTCAGGATCACCACGACGACGAGCACCACGATGATGAGTGCGAGTAGCTGTCCCATGTTTCCGCTCCATTCCCCAATGAATGACCGCAGTATAGGCGAGCACCTTACCCGCGCGGAGTGCCCGCGCGCGTTGGCCCGCGCGACCGGCGCTCCCTCATCCGGTCGCAAAGCAGCGGCAATCACGGGGCGCGCGGACGCCCGTCATCCATCCGTCGTTACGCCACGCCGAGGCCTTCGATGCCGCCGATGGCGGTGCCGTCGAAGCCGGCCAGTTCGGCAAACACGCGCCCGCGCTCGGCGTAGTTCTTGAACTCGTCGAAGCTTGGCGCGCCGGGCGAAAGCAGCACGACACCGCCGGCGGGCGTGACCGTGCGCGCCATCGCCACCGCGTCGGCAAAGTCCTCCGCCTCGCCGAGCGGTACGGTAGCTTTCGCCGTGCGCAGCGCCTGCGCAATGCGCGGCCCATTCGCGCCCTGCGCAACGATGCGCAGGTGCGCATGATCCTTGAATGCGGCGACGAAATCGCTCCAATCGAGCCCGCGGTCGAAACCGCCGACAATCACGGTCACCTCGCGTCCGGCCAGGCTGTCGATCGCCGCGTGGGTGGCCTTGGGCGTGGTGCTGATCGAATCGTTGACCCAATCCAGCCCGTCACGCGTACCGAGCCCCTGCAGGCGGTGCGGCAGCGGGTGGAAACTGGCCAGTGCCGGTGCCGCCGCACGGGCGTCGAAACCGAGCAGTTCCAGCGCCGTCAGCGCGGCGCACGCATTGAGCGCGTTGTGCACGCCGGGCGCCGGCAGGTCGGCGAGCTTGAACACCCGCTCCGCGCCGCAGCGGATCGCGTCGCCTGCGACGTGCCACCCTTCGGCCACGCCAAACAACTTGCGCTGCACGTGGTCCGCGGTGTGCGCCAGGAGATTCTGCTGCAAACCGTTGACCAGCAGCGTGCGCGACACGTCGGCCAGTTTCAGCTTGTCGGCCACGTAACGCTCGGCGCTGCCGTGCCAGTCAAGATGCTCCTCATACAGGCTGGTGACGACCCCCAGCTCGACCGGGCCGGCGTCACCTGTCTGGAAACTCGACAGCTCGATCACCCACAGGTCGGCAGTCTGGTCGTCCAGTTCCAGCAGCGGCATGCCGATGTTGCCGGCCAGCGCGGTACGCACGCCAAGGCTGCGCGCAAGGTGCGCCAGCATCGAGGTCGTGGTGCTCTTGCCCTTGGTACCGGTGACGGCCACCACGCGCGCATCCGGGTGATCGCCAAACCACAGCGCGGTGCCGGAGGTGAACACCGTGCCCTGCGCCTGCGCGGTAACGATGGCCGGCTTGTAGATCGACACTCCGGGCGACTTCACCACCACGTCGTAGGCGGAAAGCGCGACGGCTTCGGGTTCGTGCGCGTAGACCTTGAGCGTCGCGTCAAACGCCTGTGCCGCAGCGGCTTCGCTTTCGCGGCAGTACACCGCCAGCGCAAATCCGGGCAATTGCACGCGAATCGCGTGGATTGCCGCGCGCGCTTCGCGGCCAAATCCCCACACCGCAACGCGCCGGCCGGCAAGCTCGGCAATGCGCATCAACCAATGGCCTTCAGCGCACCCTGAAACCGTGCGGGCACATGATGCTCGGCGGCTGGCTCAAGCCACGGTTCGAGCGCGAGCTGAGCCACGCCGAGCTGCGGCAGGATGGTTTCGCGGAAGCGCGCGACCAGCGCATCCTCGCTCCACTCCGGCCGTTGGCTCAGCGCATACATCGCAGCGCGTGCCTCGGCGCCCTCGCCCACGCATTCGAACGGCTTGTGCTCGTGGTACTCCAGCAATGCATCGAACCCGTCGGCCAAGGTCTCATCGTCCAGCAGGTTGCGGCCAAAGATCGACAACAAGCGCGGCTTGGGCAGGAACGGCGCCAGGGCCAGAAACACGAAGTGGCATTTTGGGCATTGCCCGCACCAGCGGTCGGCAGGTTTGGGGCCGATCAACTTGAAGTTGCGGTTGCAGCTGGAGAACACGTCGAAGTACGGCGTGAGGCGCGCAAACGCACGGGTGATCGCCAGCTCCGAGAACGGTCGCAGCAGCGAGAAATAATCGAGGTCGGCCGCCACATGCGCGTGCAGCCAGGCGCCAAAGCGCTGCTCATAGGCACTGCCCTTGCTCCACTGGTGGTTGACCTGCTGGCCATCGTATTCAAGCGTGGCCGCCGAGGCCGAACGCTCGTTGGCGAACGCGATCGAGTCGTAGCCGTAAAGAATGGCGGCCACGGCAAGGATCGCCGAGTTCACCGCGGTCACCGGAATGTGGCCATTCCACGCGCCAAGACGGTTCAGCTCGAACAGCTCCGGCGCCAGCTCGCGCCCGATGTTGAGCGTGGGCAAGCCGGTCGCCGCGGCACACGTGGCAATGAGGTCGGAGTGGCCGACCCATGCCGCGGTGGCTTCGCCGCCGATGGCCTTGATCGCTTCCACCGCCACCAGCGAGTCCTTGCCCCCGCCAATCGGAACGAGAGTGCGCGCAGGGAGGTCGAGCGCGGGGGCTCGCGCCCCCTCACTCCGGGTGGACGAGGAAGCCGCGCGCGGGAACTGGATGCGGCCGCGCAGATCGAGATGGTTGCGGTACGCAAACTCGGCCAAGCCGTGCAGGTACAGCGCATCGAGCAAATCCGCCGTGTCGGCATCGAGTGCGCCATCAAGCAGCTCGATCTTCGGCGGCACGCCAGCCTTGTAGTAGCTGACGCCGGCAACCAGGTGCAGCAGCTTCAGCGCCGCATCGAACGCGGCTCGACGCTCCGGCGACAACGATGGCGCATCCGGAAAGCGGATGCGCTCGATGAGCGGCGCACCATCGTCAAACGCATATGCCAGCTCGGCCACGCCATCGGCGTAACGCGCATGGAGGAAGCGGAACGTCTGGGTCAGTCGCGGTTGGGTAGTGGTCACAGGTCGATCTCCGCGGAATGTTCCCTCTCCCCTCCGGGGAGAGGGCTGGGGTGAGGGGCCGGGCTGGCCACAGCCCCCAGCACCACCTCAAGCACGCCTTCAATAGTCGTCAATACGTCATTGTCCCAGAAACGCAGCACGCGGTAGCCAAAGGATTGCAGCTTGTGCGTGCGCGCGTCGTCGTAAACCTGTTGTACTTCATGCTGACTGCCGTCCAGCTCCACGACCGAGCCGGCATCCGGGCAGGCAAAGTCGACGATGTAGCAACCGAGCTGGTGTTGCCGGCGAAATTTCCAGCCTTGCAACTGGCGATTGCGCAACTGGCGCCAGAGCTTTTGTTCGGCGTCGGTCGAACCGGATCGCAAGCCCCACGCCCGGTCGACATGCATGCGCTTCATGGACACGCCCTTCTTGCACCTTCGCGAGCACGCCGCACGGGCATCGCCCCTGCGGGCGAGCAAGCGAAAACGTCAATCCTCCAGCACCACCTCTTCCGTCTCCCCGCGCAGGTTGTAGGGCGAGGACATGACCTTGCCGTAGGCGCCGGCCTGGGCGATCAGCACCACGTCGCCCTCCTGCGGCTCGGGCAGGCGGCGGTCGCTGCCGAGGATGTCGCCCGATTCGCAGATCGGGCCGACGACCTGGAACAGGCCGGTGCCGGGCTGGTCCAGCCGGGTGAGGTTGACGATTTCGTGCCAGGCGTCGTACAGCGCGGGGCGGATCAGGCTGTTCATGCCGGTGTCCACGCCGAGGTAGCGCCAGGCGCCCTTGCCCTTGGTCTGGGTGACGTGGGTGATCAGCACGCCGGCATCGGCCACCAGGAACCGCCCCGGCTCCATCCACAACTGGTAATGCGGGTAGGCCGCCTTGGCCTGGCGCAGCACGGCGTCCAGCTCGGCCATGTCGAGCGGGGTCTCGCCGGGGTGCGAGGGCACGCCGAGCCCGCCGCCGATGTCGAGAAACGCGATGCTGCCGATGCGGTCGGCGATGCTCGCGAGCTGGCTGTGCACCTCGCCCCAGTGGCGTGCGCCGAGGATGCCGGAGCCCAAGTGCGCGTGCAGGCCGCGCACGGTGACACCATGCGCATCGGCCAGGCGCAGGAACTCATCGAGCTGATCCAGCGGCAGGCCGAACTTTGAGCCCGCGCCACCGGTGCGCACCTTTTCGTGATGGCCGAGGCCACGGCCGAGATCCAGCCGCAGGGAAATCTCGCGACCGCGGAACAGCTCGCCCCAGTGCTCCATCGGGTGCAGCGCGTCGAGCGTCACCGTGGCGCGCGTCGCCAGGCCGCGCTCGAAATCCCCGCGCGAGGCAAAGTTCGGCGTGAACAGCAGCGGCACCGATTCGGGCACCACTTTCGCCACCGCATCCAGCTCGCCGGGCGATACGCACTCGAAGGCGAAGCCCTCCTCCACCAGCGCGCGCAGGATGGCCGGGTGGGTGTTGGCCTTGACCGCGTAATGCCAGCGGTCGACCGCGGACATGGCCTTCAGCGCACGCGCCTGATGACGCACCGTGGGCAGGTGGTAGACGTAGCGCGGCGTGCCTTGCGCGGCAAGCTTGAGCAGCCGTGCGCGCTCGGCGACGTGGCGCCACCACACGGTGGCACTGACCGGTTCGCCGGCACCGTAGAGTGCCTGCCAGCTCGGGCCGAACAGCGCGTTGTCGTCGGCGCGCAGGGCCCCTGCGGAAATCAGGAGCTCATGCAGGTGCGGCACCAGCGTGTCGACCACGTCCTCGTCGACGACGAAGGTGAGGTTCAAGTTGTTCGACGACTGCGAGATGAGGTGCACGCGCAACTGGTCGAACTCGGCCAGCACGGTGGACAGCGTGTGCAGCATCGAACGCATGCCGCGCCCGACCAGGGTCACCGCCGCGCACGGCGCGATCACCTTCACCCGGCAGACCTTGGCCAGGTCCGAGGCGAGCGCCGCGACCGCGTCCGAATCGAGCAGGTTCTCGGTCGGGTCGAGCGATACCGTGATGTTGGTTTCGGCCGAACTAATGAGGTCCACCGACAGCCCGTGCTTCTTGAACTGGGCGAACACGTCGGCAAGAAAACCGACCTGCTGCCACATGCCGACCGATTCCATCGACACCAGGGTGATGCCCTTGCGCGCGCTGATCGCCTTGACGCTGCGCGCATGCTCGCGCACCTGCGGGCCGATCACCGTGCCCTCGAGCTCGGGGTGGTTGGTGTCCTTGATGAGCAGCGGCACGCGCGGTTCGCGCAGCGGCGACAGGCAGCGCGGATGCAGCACCTTGGCGCCGGTGGAGGCGATCTCCTGCGCCTCCTCGTAGTCGAGTTTCTGCAGCAGGCGTGCGGTGGGCACCTGACGCGGATTGGCGGTGAACATGCCGGCCACGTCGGTCCAGGTTTCCACCCGCAGGGCACGCAGCATCGCGCCGAAATACGCCGCCGAGGTATCCGAACCACCACGGCCCAGCAGCACCGTGCGGCCCTCCGCATCACGCGCGATGAAACCCTGGGTGATGAACAACTCGCCCTGCCCGGCCAGCCGTGCAGCCAATACTGGATCGGGCTTCGCGTCCACCATCGCCGACAGCACGCGCGTGCGCTCGTTCTGGTTGGGCAGCGCAAAGGCGGCGAGGCATTCACGCGCGTCCACCCACCGCGTCGGCAGCCCGGCATGGGTGAGGAACGCCGCGCCGAGTGCGCTGGACATCAGCTCGCCGTGCGCCTGCACCGCCGCCGACCATGCCAGCTCGCCCGACTGCGCCGGGCCTGCGGCTGCAAGCTTTGCCAGGTCGGCCAGCCGCGCACCGAGGGTTTCCGGCATGTCCAGTTGCATGTCGGCCAAGAGTGTCTGGTGGCGTTGCGCGATCGCGCCGGCCGCCGCCTTGCGTTTGCCCTCGTCGCCCTCGGCACTGAGCTGTTTCAGCGCATCGGTAATGCCGGACAGCGCGGAAACCACCACCAGCACGCGCGCCCCTTCGGCACGGCGGCTGGCAGCCAGTTTCAGGATGTTCTGCCAACGCGGCAGGGTGGCGACACTGGTGCCGCCGAACTTCATCACGATCCAGGGGGCGTCCGCGGCAAGCGGCGCGGGGGCGTTCAAGGTCACGGTCGATCGGGCCATGGTTGCGGGGAAAAGATTCCCGCGAGTGTTGCGCTGCGGCAAAACAATTGCAAGATGGGCAACGCGCTTGATTTATGGACGTTTAGGCGTCTGTTGCAGACGAACGCGGGCCACCGACGCACAGCCTTGCCGGCATGGCATGCATCATCCGGCGGCCCATTCCGGGTCGCGTGGGCCGCCCTATGCCATCGTGCGCGTCGGCCGGGGCACCCAGCCTGCGCCCCTGCGCACTTCCACGCACAAGACACCACTTTGTCTGCAACGATCAACGTCCTGCCCGACGGACACACGCCTGCCCGGCAACGCATCGCCAGTCACCAGCGGGAGGCCGACGGCGTGCGGCGCAGCGAAAGGGGCAAGCACTCGTCCCCCCCCCCACCCGAGCACCGACGTGACCACCCTGCGCAAGCTGTCGACCAACCTTGCTGGTCACCACCCTGACGACCCCGCGCTCACTGCCAGCCCGGAATCGGGCTGCGTCGGCGTGGCCAAGCCACTTGCTCCCCGGTAGCCGCCGAGCTCGCGTCATGGGCACTTCAAGGGCAGCCCACCTGCGGGCAATCGTTCCTTTTGCGCGCCATTCAGCGCCGCGCATCCCCACCTTGGGCGCGGCGATGCCACAATGCGCGCGATCAATTCGAGGAGATTCCGCATGGCGAGCGCCCAGGCCCACGGCGTGCCCACGACACCCGAAGGCAGCATCACGCCCGCCACCGCGCGCGCCGGTATCGACCTCATGGTAAACGGCGAAGCCTTCCGCCACACCGGCGATCCGCAACAGCCGTTGCTGTGGTATCTGCGCGACACCCTGCGCCTGACCGGCACCAAATACGGTGGCGCGCACGGCGAGAACGGGGCCGACCTGGTGCTGGTGAACGACCGTCTCGTCCCGGCCATCACCGTGCCGATGGCCAAGCTTGCGCACAAGCACGTCACCACCGTCGAAGGACTGGCCAGCAGGGATGGCTCGCTGCACCCCCTGCAGCAGGCCTTTATCGACGAGGACGCGATTGGTTGCGGCTACTGCACACCCGGCTGGCTGATGGCCGGCGTCGATCTCTTGCGCCACAAGCCCAACCCGGGTGACACCGACATCGACCAGCTCACCAACACCTGCCGCTGCGGCTGCCAGACGCGGGTGCGCGCCGCGATCAAGCGCGCGGCCGCAAGCATGGCCGCGCACGCATGAGTCACCCAACCGCAAACGGTATCCAGCTTTCACGCCGGCGTTTTCTGCAGATCATCGCCGGCACCGCCGGTGCGCTGGTGGTGGGGGTGCGCATGGCGGACGCCGGTGAACCACCGTTGCCGCCGCAATGGCTGGGCGACCATTTTCACGAGCTGGGCGCCTACGTGCGCATCGACCAGGAAGGCAATGTGCTGGTCGGCGCGCGTGACCCGGAGACCGGCACCGGCGTCGCTACCGCCCTGCCGATGATTGTTGCCGACGAGCTGGACGCCGACTGGAACCGCGTCAGCGTGGTGCAGCTCGGCCTCGGCGTCGGCGCTGGCGACAACGGCAAGCCGCAGTGGACGTATGGTCGTCAGCGCGGCGGCACCGGCGACTCGATCCCCGCCGCATGGGGCGATCTGCGTCAGGCCGGCGCCCTCGCCCGCTGGCTGCTCACCCAGGCTGCCGCGCGCCGGCTCGGCGTTGCCGCCGACCGCCTGCGCTGCGAAGCCGGTACGGTGATCGCCCCCGACGGTCGTCGCGTCACCTACGGCAGCCTGGCTGACGACGCCAGCAAGCTCGACCTGCCGCAGCAGGCGCCGCCGGTCAAAACCCCCGACCGTTACACCTTGATCGGAAAACCGGTGGGCGATGTCGATGCGCATGCCATCGTCACCGGGCAGGCCAAATACACCATCGACCACTATGAGGCGGACGAGCTGGTCGCCGTGCTGCTGCACTGCCCGTGGCCCGACGGCTCACTCGCCCGCATCGACACTGCGCCGGCGCTGGCCGTCAAGGGCGTGGTCAAGGTCATGCAGCTGCGCCCCGAGCCCGGTCAGGCGCCGGGGCAAACTGTCGGCGCGCCGGCCATCGCGGTGCTGGCGGAAAACACCTGGGCAGCACTGGAAGGCCGCGCCAAGCTCGCCTGCGACTGGAACCCCGGCAAGGCCACGGCCGCCGACAGCACTGCGTTTGAGCAGCAGGCCAACGCGCTGCTCGGTGGCGACGCCGCACCCACCACGCGCGTGCGCGACGACGGCGACGTGGTCAAGGCCGGCAAACGCGCCGCGCGTCGGCTTGAAGCCACGTACTACCAGCCCTGGCTGGCGCACGCCTGCCCGGAAACCATGAACTGCCTGGCCGTGATCGAACAGGATCACGCGCGGCTGGTAGTGCCCACGCAAGCCCCGCAAGCCGCCTATGCGGTGGTGCAACGCTTGACCGGATTGCCGCCGGACAAGATCGAGATCCGCGTGCCGCGCGTCGGCGGCGGCTACGGGCGCCGGTTGGATCACGACTACGTCGCCGAGGCGGTGCTGCTGGCCAAGGCGGCGGGCAAGCCGATCCGCTTGCTGTGGACGCGCGACGAGGACCTCACCCACGACTATTACCGCTCCGCCTGCGTGCACAAGCTCGGCGCCACACTGGATCGCAAGCGGCGCATCGTCGGCTGGACCCAGCGCATGGCCAGCGCTTCCGCACTCGACGGGCGCGGCGTACCCGCCGACCACCTGTGGACCAGCGAAGTCGCCGCCAATCAGTTGCCGGCCGGCCTCGTGCCCAACTGCCGCAGCGACTGGTATGCCTTGCAGTCCGCGCTGCCGCGCGGTCCGTATCGCGCCATGCCGCACCTCGCCAACGCATTTGCAGTGGAAAGTTTCCTGGACGAAATCGCGCACGCATCGCGCGAAGATCCGCTGGTCACCCGCATGCGCCTGCTGGGTGCGCCCCGCAACGTGCCGCTGGGCAACGGCGCCACGCTTGACGTCGGCCGCCTGCGCAATGTGCTGCAACAAGTGGCCGACCGCATCGGCTGGAAAGACTGGCTGCGCAGCGTGAACGGACTGGGCATCGCCTGCTGGCACATGGATGGCGCGTATGTGGCGCACGCGCTGGAAGTCTCGCGCCAGGGCGAAGTGCTCACCATCGAGCGTGCCGTATGCGCGGTCGACGTTGGCCGCGTGGTGAATCCGCTCGGCCTGCAGGGTCAGGTGGCCGGCGCCACACTCGATGCATTGTCCACCGCCATGAACCTTGCCATCACCTGCAAGGACGGCAAGGTCCAGCAGCGCCACTGGAAGGATTACCCGCTCGCCAACATGGCGCAGCTGCCAAACGCGGTGGAGGTGATCGTTGCCGGCGCCGATCGCCCGCCGACCGGCGCGAGCTTTCTCGCCATGCCCACGGCGGCCCCCGCGCTCGCCAACGCCATCTTCCGGGTCAGCGCGGTGCGCGTGCGCCGGCTGCCGTTGATGAAGGAGTTTTTGCGGCTGTTCTGAACGGCACCAACCGACAACGCTCTTCGCGAAGTTACTGTCCGCCAGGCGCCGATCACGCCGCATCCGGGGCCGGCACCTCCAGCACCACTTCGCCGTTGCCGTCGGCATCGACGCTCTCCAGCCGTACCGGGAAACCCCACAACCGCGCGACGTGCTTGAGCACTTCGCGCGTGTCGTCGGCCAGCGGATGGTTGCGATAACGCACATGGCGCAGGGTCAGGCAGCGGTCACTGCGACGGTTGACGTTCCACACCTGGATGTTCGGCTCGCGCACACCCACGTCATACTGGCGCGAAAGCATCTGGCGCAGTTCGAGATAACCCTCTTCGTCGTGGATCGCGCCCACCGTGAGCGTTGGCTCGTTTTCGTCGTCGTGGATCGCGAACAAACGCAGGTCGCGCATCAGCTTCGGGCTCAGATACTGGTCGATGAAACTCTCGTCCTTGAAGTTGCGCATCGCGTAATCCAGCGCGGGCAACCACGGCGAGCCGGCAAGGTCCGGAAGCCAGCGCTTGTCCTCGGCCGTCGGCGCCTCGCACACGCGGCGGATATCGCGGTACATCGAAAATCCCAGCGTGTAAGGATTGATGCCGTTGTACGCCGGGTGGTCAATCGGTGGCTGATACACCACGTTGGTATGCGAGGAAAGCCATTCGAGCATCACCCCGTCGGTCAGATAGCCCTCGTCATACAGCGCATTCATCAACGTGTAATGCCAGAACGTGGCCCAGCCCTCGTTCATCACCTGGGTTTGGCGCTGCGGGTAGAAGTACTGTGCAATCTTGCGCACGATGCGCACCACTTCCCGTTGCCAGGATTCCAGCAGCGGCGCGTTCTTCTCGATGAAATACAGCACGTTTTCCTGCGGCTCGCGCGGAAAGCGCTCGTCTTCCGCCGGCGCCCCTTCCTTGTCCGACCGCGTCGGCAAGGTGCGCCACAGGTCGTTCACCTGCTGCTGCGCATACCGCCGCCGCTCTTCGCGCTCGGCCAGTTCGCGCGCCAGCGAACGCTTGGCCGGGCGGCGATAGCGGTCCACTCCCACGGTGGCCAGCGCGTGGCAAGAATCAAGCAGTTGCTCGACCGCATCGTAGCCGTGGCGCTCCTCGCAACGCGCCACGTAATCGCGCGCATAGACCAGGTAATCAATGATCGACGACGCGTCGGTCCACATGCGAAACAGATAATTGCCCTTGAAGAAACTGTTGTGCCCATACGCCGCATGGGCAATCACCAGCGCCTGCATCGCGGTGGTGTTTTCCTCCATCAGGTAACTGATGCACGGGTTGGAGTTGATGCATATCTCGTATGCCAGCCCCATGTGCCCGCGCCGGTAATTGCGTTCGGTGGCGAGAAACGCCTTGCCGAAACTCCAGT
Organism: Rhodanobacter sp.; assembly: GCA_004298045.1. Classification (GTDB taxonomy): domain Bacteria; phylum Pseudomonadota; class Gammaproteobacteria; order Xanthomonadales; family Rhodanobacteraceae; genus Rhodanobacter_A. The sequence goes on from SCRM01000016.1 coordinate 297,958, forward strand.
GGCGGTAATTCACCGGCATGCCGACGCTGGAGTAGGCATCCATCATCTGCTCGGAACTGATGATTTCGAGCTGGTTCGGGTAGGTGTCCAAGCCAAACCGGCGCGCTGTCTCGGCAATGACCTTGTGGTAACGCTCGATCAGGTCGAACGTCCAATCGCTGGGGTCGGGCAGCGGCTGAGCTGGGCGCTCACCGGCCGGCAACGGCTCGCGCGGCACCTCCTGGCGGCGCCGTTCGCCCATGCGTGCCACCACACGCGGGTCTTCTCCCACCCGCCGTTCGATGGCGGGGTACAGGATGGGGTTCATGTCTCCACCCCCTCTTTGCGGAACAGCTCGCGAAACACCGGGTAGATCTCGTTCGGGGCACCCACCTTGCGCATCGCGAAATTGTCGAACTGCGCCTGCAGCGCGGTGTACGCCTGCCACAGGTTTTGCTCCTCTTCGGCCACCTGCACGTAGGCGAAGTAACGCAACTGCGGCAGGATCGTCTCCGCCAGCAGCCGGCTGCAGTCGTCGCTGTCACCGGGGAAGTTGTCGCCGTCGCTGGCCTGTGCCACGTAGAGGTTCCACTCACCCGCCGGGTAGCGCGCTGCGATGATTCGCGCCAGCAATTCCAGCGCGCTGCTGACCACGGTGCCGCCGCTTTCGGTGGCATGGAAAAATGTGTTCTCGTCGACCTCGCTCGCCTGCGTGTGGTGGCGGATGAAGATGATGTCGATCTTTTCGTAATGCCGGGTCAGGAACAGGTACAAGAGGATGAAAAAGCGCTTGGCGAGCTCCTTGCGCGCCTCATCCATCGACCCGGAAACGTCCATGACGCAGAACATGGCTGCGCGCGTGATCGGTACCGGCACCCGCGTGTGCGCGCGAAACCGCAGGTCGATCGGGTCGATGTACGGCATATGCTGCAGGCGCTCGCGCAGCACCTTGATCTGCTGCCGCAGCGCGTGCGCCGCATCGCCATCGTCTTCACCCTTGGCCACCAGCGCGGCTAGCGCCGCCTCCATCTCCGCCAGCTCGCGGCCGGGCCGCTTTGCCAGCGCAATGCGCCGCCCCAGCGCCTGGCGCATCGTGCGCACCACGGCGAGATTGTGCGGTGTCCCATCGGTGCTGAACCCCGCGCGGCGCGTCTTCCACTGCCGATGGTCGCCGACGTGGGTGCGCATCAGGCGCGGCAATTCCAAGTCGTCAAAGAAGAGCTCCATGAACTCCTCTTTGCTCAGCGTAAAGGTGAAGTCGTCCTCGCCTTCGCCCTGGTTGCTGGCTTGCGACCCGCGGCCACCGGCGCCGCCCTGCGGGCGTTCGATGGTGTCGCCGCGCACGTAATCCTTGTTGCCGGTGTATACCGTGTCGCGCACGCCGCCGCGTCCGTGGTGAAACGTCGGCTCGCTGATGTCCTTGCGCGGGATGCTGACCGACTCGGATTGCTCGATGTCGCGGATGCCACGACTGGACACTGCCCGACGCGCGGCTTCCGCGATCTGCGCCTTGTAGCGACGCATGAAGCGCTCACGGTTGCCGACCGACTTGTTGCGACCCGAAAGCCTGCGATCAATGATCTGTACAGCCATTCCCTACCTCCCTTGGCACGGTGAATGGCTCAACTGCTCTTGCGTACGCGCAAATACCATTCGCACAACAGACGCACCTGCTTGGGCGTGTAGCCCTTGGCCACCATGCGCGAGACGAAATCCTCGTGCTTGCGCGCGTCCTCGGCGCTGGCCTTGGCGTTGAAGCTGATGACGGGCAGCAGCTCCTCGGTATTCGAGAACATCTTCTTCTCGATCACTACGCGCATCTTTTCGTAGCTGGTCCAGCTCGGGTTGCGACCTTGGTTGTTCGCGCGTGCACGCAGCACGAAGTTGACGATCTCGTTGCGGAAATCTTTGGGGTTGGCGATGCCGGCCGGCTTTTCGATCTTCTCCAGCTCGGCGTTCAGTGCCACCCGGTCGAACACCTCGCCGGTGTCGGTGTCGCGGTATTCGTTGTCCTGGATCCAGTAATCGGCATAAGTGACGTAGCGGTCGAAGATGTTCTGCCCGTACTCGCTATAGCTTTCCAGATACGCCGTCTGGATTTCCTTGCCAATGAACTCGGCATAGCGCGGCGAGAGGTACTCCTTGATGAAACCGATGTACTTGGTTTCCAGCTCGGCGGGGAACTGCTCGCGCTGCACCTGTTGTTCGAGCACGTACATGAGGTGTACCGGGTTGGCCGCCACCTCGGCGCTGTCGAAATTGAACACGCGCGAGAGGATCTTGAACGCAAATCGCGTGGAGATGCCGGTCATGCCCTCGTCGACGCCGGCGTAGTCGCGGTACTCCTGATAGCTCTTTGCGCGCGGGTCGGTGTCCTTGAGATTCTTGCCGTCGTACACCTGCATCTTGCTGAACAGGCTGGAGTTCTCCGGCTCCTTGAGGCGCGTGAGCACGGCAAAGCGCGCCATCATCTTGAGCGTGCCGGGCGCGCATACCGCATCGCCGAGCGACGATTCGCGGATCAGCTTCTCATAGATCTTGACCTCTTCGGACACCCGCAGGCAGTACGGCACCTTGACGATATAGATACGGTCGAGAAACGCCTCGTTGTTGCGGTTGTTGCGGAACGCCGTCCATTCGCTTTCGTTGGAGTGCGCCAGCACGATGCCGTCGAACGGAATCGCGCCGAAACCCTCGGTGCCTTTGTAATTGCCTTCCTGCGTGGCGGTCAGCAACGGATGCAGCACCTTGATCGGCGCCTTGAACATCTCGACGAATTCCAGCAGGCCCTGGTTGGCCAGGCACAAACCGCCGGAATAGCCGTAGGCGTCGGTGTCGTCCTGCGCAAAGTTTTCCAGCTTGCGGATGTCGACCTTGCCGACTAGGCTCGAAATATCCTGATTGTTCTCGTCGCCGGGCTCGGTCTTGGCGATGGCGATCTGCTTCAGGATGCTCGGGTAGCGCTTCACCACGCGGAACTTGCGGATGTCGCCGCCGAACTCCTCCAGCCGCTTCACCGCCCATGGCGACAGCACGCGATGCAGATGCCGGCGCGGGATGCCGTACTGCTCTTCCAGCACCGGGCCATCCTCGACCGGGTCGAACAGGCCCAGCGGCGACTCGTTCACCGGCGAGCCTTTCAGCGCGTAGAACGGCACCTTTTGCATAAGGTACTTCAGGCGGTCGGCAATCGAGCTCTTGCCGCCGCCGACCGGGCCGAGCAGATACAGGATCTGCTTGCGCTCCTCCAGGCCCTGCGCCGCATGGCGGAAAAACGCGACCACCTGCTCGATCGCCTCCTCCATGCCGTAGAACTCGGAAAACGCGGGATAACGGCGGATGACCTTGTTGGCGAAGATGCGCGACAACCGCGGATCGTTGCGGGTGTCCATCATCTCCGGTTCGCCGATCGCCGTGAGCATGCGCTCGGATGCCGTGGCGTAGGCCATCGGATCGGTCTTGCACAAGGCGAGATAGTCGTCGATCGACATCTCCTCCTCGCGGCCTTGGGCGTAACGCGCGGTGAAGCGGCTGATCGCATCCATACTTCCCTCCCGATGCAGCGCCTCGCGGGCAAGGGACTCGGGCGACGCTGCGCAACAGCTGAAAGACGGCACCGATGATCTGATGCCAACCGTGGACGGTACGTGAGACCTGTCCGCGGTGCGAAACGTTCCTTGCGGTTGCGGCGCAGGTCGGTGCGGGTGAGAAACGTCGACGTCGCCGCACGGGCGCCGCTGCCAGAGACATTCGGTGGCACGCACCGCAGATGTCGATTTTTTAGTGGAACTGATCGCTTGCGGGAGCCCATGAACTCGATGCATTCGCGGGGTGCACCGGTTTCATCGTCGACGGCGTGTCCGGCGGTGGGCAGCCGGGTGGCAGCGGACCGCCGCTGACGCGCGCCGCAGCGCACAGCGCGGCATTGCCGAGTTCCACCGGCGCACCTGGCTTGGCTGCGCTGGCCGATGGCGCGGGCGTTGCAGTGCGCGGCACCGCACCGCCTTCGGGTGATGGCTGATTCAAGCGGTCGTAGAGTCTTTGCGGTTGCGGCGGAGGCGGCGGATCGGGGTTCTTGCAACCGAGCAGTGCCACCGGTACCAACGGCATCACGCTGCATTCGATGCGAATGCCACGTGGCAGGTGAAAGGTGTGCTTGATCGTGGTCTTTTCGGCGGCACGTCGCAACGCGGTATCCACCGAACTTTCGCCTTCCGGCGTCCAGTACGGGTCGAACTGCGTGGGCTTGTAGCCAATGCCCTTGATCTTGTGCTCCATGATCGTGGCATCGCCGGTCGGCTTGAGCTGCACGTAATCGGGCACGCCGCTGGCCAATGCGGATTTGCTGCCCGATGGTGAGCCCGGCCCGGCACCGCTCGGTACGCTGCCACCAGCGGGACGCTGGCCAGCAGCGACGCTTTGCGCAGTGCCTTGCGCAACGCCGGGCACCGCGTCGTTGCGGCCCTGCGCGTTGGCGTTGGGCGCACTGCTGACGTCGCTGGCACTGCCGGCGGCGGTGGGCGACCCGGCGGCCGGCTCGGCACGACTCACCGCAGCCACCGGCGCCACTGCCTGCTCCACGTGGCCGAGTCCGGCGTCGTGCGCCAGCTTGACCGTGGCTTGCACCGGGGCGGCGATGGCTGGCGCCGTTGGCGTCACGGTGGGGATCGCCGCCGGTGGCACCTCGATCGGCGCATCGAGTTTCGGCGCCTGCGGCTTGGCGAGCGGTTGCGGTGCCGGCATCGAGGGTTTGTTGAGCGCAGTGGCGTCGAGGTTCACGGTGGGCGCCTTGGGCGCAGCGACCGGTACCGCCTGCAAGGTTGCCTCCGGCGCCGCCGGCGGCAATGCGACCGCCATGGCCGGCGCCAGCATGGGCCGCGGTGCGGGCGGTGCAATGCGATCCAGTGCCGGGGTGGGTATCGCCATCTTCGGCGCGGAAGGCGTCGGCACATCAGGCAGCGCCAGCGACGGCGGCGGTGGAATCGGCTGGTTGCCCTCGGCCTGTGGCGCACGCAACGGCTTGGGCTGGAATTTGGGTGGCACCGGCGGCTGCACGGTTGGTACTGGCAGCGCAATCGGGGGCGTCTGCGCGCTGACCTGCACCGGCGAAAGATCCGCCGCCACCTGAGGCAGGCTTGGCGTCGGCTTGGGTGCGGCAGCGGTCTTGGCCGGCGCCAGCGGAGCCCTTGCCGGCAACGCGCGCGCCGCCGCACTGGTAGCTCCTGGTGCGGCGGCGCTGCCGCGGTGCACCGGGCCAATCTTGCGCGGCACCTCACCCTTGGGCGGCGTCACGTCGGGCACTGCAACAAACCGCACCTGCATCTTGGCCGGCGGCACCGCTTGCGCCGGCGGCGGCTCATAGGCCGGACCGAGCACGAACGCAAACAGGAACACCAGTTGCGCCAGCAAGCTGCCGACCCAGGCAATTACCCGCTGCCACGCCATCGGCGGGCGCGGACGCCGCCACGCCTGATAGCCGAGCATGCGCGGAGCCGCGGCCAGCGGCGAGTTCAACAACACTTGCGCCGGGCGCATGTCCGGGCGAGATGCGCCAGCGGGATCGGGAGACAGCGACGACATGGCGCGAGTGTAATGGCGTCATGCCCAACGGCGACTTGCGGGCCGATCGCCCAAGATGCGATGGCGTCAAGGGCTCATGCATGACACGCCACGCGCCGGCGACCGCGCTCAACGCCCGGGTTTGAGCATGCTGCCGATGCAGTTCGGCGCGCCGCACCGGCACTGCCAAAGTTTTCGCAGGCGCGCAGTGTGCGGCACGTCGAGCGTGATGCCATAGTCGTAAGTGAGTTCTTCGCCCACCTTGATCGCACGCAACGCCTCGATCATCACCTTGTCGCGGCGCGGGTCGTGGCTGGCACTTTCGACCACCACCGCGCGGCAATTGGGCGCGCAGCTGTGGTTGATCCAGCGCGCCGTATTGCCGCCACGGTTCGCGTCCACGAGGTAGGTGTCGTTCAAGGTGAACAGGAAGGTGTGACCGCTTTCGCCGCCGTCGCCGTACGCCTCGTCAGCTTCGGCGTGGGTCATCAGCCGGCCCTTGTACTGGACGATTTCCTCGCCCTTGCGCAGCGACGCACAGGCGAAGACGCCGGTGCCGTGGATGGGCGAGCGATGGGCAACAAAGCGGCGGGGCATGGCGTGCGGGCGCGGGAAAGGTTGCACCATGATGCCTGCTCCGCCGGCGGCGCGGAACGCATCGGCATTGACGAGGTGCCCACGCGCGGCCAATATTCAAACAATCGTTTGAGGTGAGTCCATGCCCCGCTTGCTTCGCTATCTCGCGCTCGTGCTTCTCGCATCGGTACTGGTTGCCTGCGGCAAACCGCGCAAGAGCGTGTTTCCGCCGACCCTCAGCGTGCAGCAACTGGTGGTCGCGCCCAACGGCATGTGGCACCTCACGTTGCGCATCCAGAACAACAGTTATGCCGGCATGGATTTCACTGCGCTCGACGGCCAGTTGCAGGTGGCGGAGCTGGTCCCGCTGCGACTGCATGCAACGTTCCAGCGCGACATTCCGGCATTTGCCAGCGACGTGGTGCCGCTCGACGTGCTGCCCACGCCCCCCATGGTCAAGGCGCTGGCAGCAGTTGCCGCCAAAGGCAGCGCCGGCGCGCTCGGTTACCGCATCGACGGCAGCACCACCGCCAAGCCGGAGCAGCAAACGAAGCCCCGCGAATTTCCCTTCAGCGGCCACGACTGGCTGTCACCCGTACCGGGTGTCGCCAACACGTTCCGCTGACCCAAGCCCGTCCAGGAGACACGCTCATGACCCTTTACCACGCACCCACCGACGACCAGCGCTTCGCCCTGTTCGACCTGCTCGGCGCCGAAGCCACGCTGACCCAGTTGCAGGGCGGCGGCGAACACACCCGCGACCTGCTCGACGCGGTGCTCGAGGAAGCCGGCAAACTTGCCGAGCAAGTGCTGGCGCCGACCAATGAAGCGGGCGACGCCGAGGGTTGCCATTTCGACAAGGACAGCCGCAGCGTCACCACGCCCAAGGGCTTCAAGCAGGCGTTCAAGGCGTTCGTGGACGGCGGCTGGCCGGGCCTCACCGCGAAGGAGCAATTCGGCGGACAGGCGTTGCCGGGCGTCATGGGCATTGCCACGACTGAATTGTTCCAGGCCGGCAACCTCGGCTGGAGCCTGTACCCGCTGCTGTCCGAAGGCGCCTGCCACGCGCTGGAGCTGCACGGCACGCCGGCACAGCAGGAAACCTACATGAAGCCGATCGTCGCCGGCCGCTGGACCGGCACGATGTGCCTGACCGAGCCGCAGGCCGGCTCCGATCTCGGCCTGCTGAAAACCCGCGCCGAGCCGAACGCCGACGGCAGCTACGCGATTACCGGCACCAAGATTTTCATCAGCGCCGGTGACCACGACCTGGCCGAGAACATCGTGCACCTGGTGCTGGCGCGCCTGCCTGACGCCCCGGCCGGCAGCCGCGGCATTTCGATGTTCATCGTGCCCAAGTTCATGGTGGGCGCCGACGGCGCGCTCGGCACCCGCAACAACGCCTACCCCGGTGCGATCGAGCACAAGATGGGCATCCACGGCTCGGCGACCTGCGTGATGAACTTCGACGGTGCCACCGGGTATCTGATCGGCAAGCCGCACAAGGGCCTCGCCGCGATGTTCACCATGATGAACGCGGCGCGCCTGTCGGTGGGCGTGCAAGGCCTCGCGCTGGCCGAACGCGCATGGCAGAACAGCCTGAACTACGCGCGCGAACGGCTGCAGGGGCGCTCCCTTTCCGGCGCCAAACTGCCGGAAAAGGTCGCCGACAATCTCCTCGTGCAGCCGGACGTGCGGCGCATGCTGCTGACCCAGCGCGCGTTCGTCGAGGGCTCGCGCGCGCTGCTCTACTACACCGCACTGCAGACCGACATCGAGGCGCGCGGCAGCGACGAGGCTGCCCGGCAAAAGGCCAGTGAACTGGTGGCGTTCCTGATCCCGATCGCCAAGGGTTTTGTCACCGAGATCGCACAGGAAGCCACCAAGGAAGCGCTGCAGATCTACGGTGGCCACGGCTACATCGCCGAGAACGGCATGGAGCAGTTCGTGCGCGACGCCCGCATCATCACCCTGTACGAGGGCACCACCGGCATCCAGGCGGCCGACCTGCTGGGCCGGAAGATCCTGCAATTGCAGGGCGTGGGCTTCAAGCATTTTGCCGGCGAGATCGGCGCGTTCTGCAAGGCGCATGCCGGCGACGCCAAGCTTGCCGCGTTCATCGCGCCGCTCGGCGCCGCGGTCAAGCAGTGGGGCGAACTCACGCTCGCACTCGCCGGCCGCGTGCAGGCCAACCCGGAGGAGCTCGGCGCCGCCGCAGTGGATTACCTGTGGTACTCGGGCTACGTGACGCTGGCCTATTTCTGGGCGCGCAGCGTGGCAGCAGCCGAAGCCGGCAACCATCCGGCCGCGTTCAAGCAGGCCAAGCGCGACACCGCCACGTTCTACTTCGCGCGCCTCCTGCCGCGCACGCTGGCACACAAGGTGGCGATCGAGGCCGGCGTGGCAAGCATCCCCGACATCGCCTGATCGTTCTCACCGCAGTTGGGCTGAAGCCCGACCCACAAAAGCTCTCCGTGGGTCGGGCTTCAGCCCGACAACGGTCTCGCCCATCGGCGGCAACCCATCGCGTTGCCGCACTCCAGGCACTACGGCGTCGGCATAACCGCAGTTTCCACGCGTTCGAGATGACCGCGCATGATGCGGCGCAACTCCAGGATCGCCGCCGGCGTCTCCTGCACGCTGTGCCACGAGGGGATCACCACTTCGGACGCCGCCCCCGGCAGGTGCGCGCTGAGGTAGGGCACCACGCCGTCGCTGGTGGTATCCAGCGCGCCGCGCGGCTTGTACAGGCCGATGATCGAGTGGTAGCGCACGGCAGGTGAAATCGGCAGGTTTTCGGTGGCGACGATGAACGGATCCTTGTCGCTCAAATTGCCGACGCTGTTGGAGATGTGCAGCGGCGCGCTGTTGCCGTCGTTGTCCTTGAGCAGGTCGGACAGGTTCGTCATGTCCTTGAGCACGCCCAGCGGCAGGCGGATCAGCTCCGCCAGCCAACGCACGAGCCGGTGCCGCGCCACCGGCGTGCCGCGATGTGGCGCGGCAAGGAACACCGCCTCGTCCACCTGCAGCATCGGCGAAAACTGCAGATACGGCGCCAGCGCACGATGCAACCGGTTGCGCCGCGCCACCGACAGATCCCGCTCGCTGGGCACCAGGCTCCACAGCGCATTGCCGCTGGAGGAAACCAGCAGCCGCGCAATGACGCCGCCCATGCTGTGGCCCACCAGCATGATGTGGTGGCTCGCCGGCGCGGTGCCGGCCGGATCGAAATGCCTGAGCGTGGCGTCGAGCGCCTTGCGGATCTGCGCCAGGTTCACCGGGATCGGCGCATTGGTCGGGTAGTAGACCTGCCACACCTGATAGTGCCGGCGCAGGATCTCGTCGCCGAGTACCTCGTTGGCCACGTTGACCCAGGCCTCCGGGCTGCTCGCCAACCCGTGCAACATCACCACCGTGAGCCGTGTGGGGTCGTACGGCTGCATCAGCAACACGCGCGGCTGGTCGATCCCGCCGCGGCCGAGCAGCGATCGGATGGATTGGGCGGCAAAGCCCGAGCGCGCCAGCCACAGACCATAGGGCGCGGTGAAATTTGCCCCCAGCGGCACACTCTGCTGATCGATCGTGACGTTGGCATCGCGATACGGGTCGCGTACCAGAAGCTGCACGTCGTGCGTCGCCAGCACCGCTTCCAGCGTGGCTCCGGGAAACGTCAGCACGCCGGTCATCGCCACATATTGCGGCTCGCGCCACGGCGGCACCGTCTGCGCGGCGTCGAGCGGCGGCGCCACGGCAACGAAGTCGGAACCGAAACCGTCGCGCCGATAGACGTTTTGCAGACCCTTGAAACGAAGCGTGGACGCGGGCAGCAGCTCGACCGGCGCCGCGCGCATGCGCATGTCGGTATTCGGCCGCTCCACGTTCCAGCCGGCCAGGCTCGCCGTCTGCCAGCCTTGGCCGAGCGACGGCAAGACCTGGAACCAGCGGCCGACGATGCGCTCCACGGCGTAGTCGTAGAACGCGATCACTTTCGCTTGGCGCTGGTCGAACACGCGCTCGGCCGGCGTGCGCACGGTGAAAAAGAGATACGCATACGCGTAGCGCGCGCTTTGCAGATACGCGTCGAGCGTGGCGTCGCTTATCACCGCGCCGCGGTCGCCCTGCAATGCGCGCCCGAGCCAAACCTCGGACAGCGCCGACAATCGGCGCTCCTCATCGATGCCGGCCGCATGCGCCAGCATGCCGGTGCAGGTGTCGAACGACTGCTCGCAACGCTTCGCGGTCAACGCCAGCACGTTCAGCGTCTGCACCGTGTTGTCGCTGAGCTGACGCGCGCCAAGCATGTCGGTGCGCCGCTCGCTCACCACGTCGCCGGGCTTGATCCGGCTCACGCCCACCATCGCGCACGCGTTCAGGCAAACCAGCGCCACCGCCAGCAGGCCTCGTGCCGCCCAGCCCGCCACGCCATGTCCCTGCCGTTCTTCGTGCATTCCCACTCCCGTTGACCGCCTCGCCCGGCGATTTTAGCCACGGCACCGGTTGTCTTTGTCGGCACGACGCGGCACGCTGGCCACATGCCCGGCAGGTGGCCAACATGCTGAAAGCCGTGCGCACCGCACTGCGCATCGCGACGCTGACGGTCGCCGCGCTGGTCGCGCTGCTCTCCGGCGCCTGGGGCGCGCTGGCATTGTGGTACCAATTGCCCGGCGGCTCCGTCGTGCGCGCGCTGGGGACCGCGGCCTGGGTGGTGCTGGTGCTCGCACTCTTCGCGCTCGTCATCACGCGCCGCAGCGCATGGCCGCTGGTCGGCTACGTGGCGTGCTACGGACTGCTGCTGGCATGGTGGGCAACGATCGTGCCGAGCGGGCAGCACGCGTGGGCCGACGACGTGGCGCACCTGGCCACCGGCGAGGTACACGGCAACCTGGTCACCGTGCACGCCGTGCGCGACTTCACGTGGCGCAGCGACAGCGACTACGACATCCGCTGGGAAACCCGGCAATACAATCTCGACCAGCTGGTCGGCGCCGATGCCATCCTCTCGCACTGGGGCAGCGCGGCGATCGCGCACGCGATGCTGTCGTTCGCGTTTGCCGACGGCCAGCACCTGGTGTTTTCGGTGGAGATCCGCAAGCGCCGCGGGCAGAGCTACTCCGCCATCGGCGGCTTCTTCAAGGATTTCGAGACCATCCTGGTCGCCGCCACCGAGCGCGACGTGGTGCGCGTGCGCACCAACGTGCGCGGTGAGGAGGATTACCTCTACCCGCTGGCGATCAGCCGCCCCGCCCTGCGCGCCCTGTTTCTCTCCTACGTGCACGCGGCCGACGCGCTCGCCCGGCATCCCACGTTCTACAACACCATCACCTCCAACTGCACCACGATGGTATACCGCATGGCACGCCAGCTCGATCCGGGCCTGCCGTGGGACGTCCGCCTGCTGCTGACCGGTTACCTTCCCGGTTATCTCTACCAGATCGGCGCGCTCGACCATCGGCTGACGCTGGCGCAATGGACGGCACGTGCACCGATCACCGCGCGCGCCCGCGCGACACCGCCTGACGCGGATTTCTCGCGCGCGATCCGCACCCCACCCTGACTGGCCCGACGGACTTTTCGCACCAAGCTTGCCAACTCAAGGCCGCCCTTACCACATTGCGCGCCGATCCCCAGTGCTCGCACGGTTGCGCTTGGCCAAATCCCGGCCCTACAGCACTGGCACCTGTTCCTTGAGTAGCGTATTGAACTCGTCAGGCGGCAACGGCTTGGCAACCAGGTAGCCCTGGAACGCGTCGCAACCGTGCTGCATCAGGAATCGCTGTTGCGCTTCGGTTTCGACGCCCTCGGCAATCACCTCCAGTCCGAGTCCGCGCCCCATGCCGATGATGGTCTGCGCCACCATTGCGTCGTTGGCATCTGCCGGCAAACGCAGCACGAACGACTTGTCGATCTTGAGCTGGTCGATCGGCAGCCGCGAAAGGTACGCCAGCGACGAATAGCCGGTGCCGAAATCGTCGAGCGAGATGCGGATGCCGTGCGAGCGCAACTGCGCGAGCTTCATCGCCGCATCGGCAAGGTCGCCGAGGATGGCCGACTCGGTGATCTCCAGCTTGAGCCGCGCCGGGTCGGCGCCGGATGCCTTCAGCGCGTCACGCACGCTGGCCACAAAGCCGGGCTGCGCAAACTGGTGTGCGCTGACATTGGCGGCCAACGACAACATGTTGGTAGCCGGTTCCACCGACCACGCCACCAGCTGCTCGCACGCACGCTGCAGCACCCACGCGCCGAGCGGCACAATCAGGCCGTTGTCTTCTGCCACCGGAATGAACACATCCGGCAGCACCTGGCTGCCGTCGTGGCGCGTCCAGCGCAACAGCGCCTCAGCGCTGACGATGTGACCCTCGCGATCGGCCTGCGGCTGCAAGTACAGCTCCAGCTCATCGTCGACGATCGCCGCGCGCAACTCCTGCACGAGCTCCTCGCGCTGCGCGAGGTCAGCCAGCATGTCAGGGTCGAAACGCCGCACCTGATCGCGCCCAGCCGCCTTGGCGGCGTACATCGCCAGCTCTGCCTCGCGCAACACGGTTTCGGCAACGTCTTGCCGCGGTACCAACTCGGTCCAGCCGATGCTGGCCGTGACTGTCGCACCGCGTCCGGGCACCAACGCAAATGGCTCACGCAATTGCTGGCGAAGGCGCTCGGCATAGTCGACGGCTAGGTCCTTGCGCGCCACCGGCCCCACGTCGCGACCAGGTACGACCATGGTGAACGTGCCGCCGCCAAAACGGCCAACCATGCAATCGCCATCGGCAAGCACGCGCAAGCGGCGTGCAACCAGCGCCAGCAGGCGGTCGCCCGCGGCGTGGCCACGCAGGTCATTGATCCGCTTGAAGTGGTCGAGGTCCGCGATCAGCAGCACACCGCCGGTGCCAGCCTCTCCCAGCATGTGCTGCAAGTAGCCAAGCAGGTACTGGCGATTGGGCAGCTCAGTCAGCGAATCGAAATAGGTCATGCGATCGACGCTGGCATGTGCCTCGCGCTCGCTGGTCAGATCGACCATGGTATACACGTAATGGATGAGCTTGCCGGCAGCATCGTGCACGGCGGAAATCGCGGTGCGTACTACGCGTGGCTGACCCTGCTTGACGCGCACCCATTGCTCGCCTTGCCAAAAGCCGTAGTGGGCAAGCTGCGAACGACGGGCGCTGTCGTCGCCGTGCATGCCCATCGCGCTGGAAGGCATGCCCAGCACTTCGGCCGGAGCAAAACCGGTCAACCGGGTGAATGCCTGATTGACGCGCTGAATCAGCCCCTGCGCGTCGCTCACCAGCAACGCCTCCTGGGTCTCGAACGCCACTGCTGCCAGTCGCAACTCGGCCTCGGCGCGTTTGCGCCCGCTGATGTCCTGCGCATACACAATGACAAACTCGGGCTCACCGCTGGCATCGCGCGATGTGGTGCAATCGAGCAACACCGGGAACCGGCGCCCATCGCGAGTAATCTGCTCGGTTTCGACCATCATGTGCTGATGGGCGTCGATCATTTTCCGCATGCGCTTGCGCTCTTCGACCAGGTCAGCGGGATAGAGCGCGTGTACCGACATATTGACCATTTCCTCACTGGTGTAACCGCGCTCCCGCGCAAAACAGGGATTGGCGGCAACAATGCAACGCGTGCGGGCATCGAAGATCGCAAGGCCAAACCCACCGTGTTCGAACGCGGTGGCCCACAGCCTCAGCTTTACCTCGGTTTCGCGGCGCGCCGTTACATCACGCGCCGCGCTGAGCACACCGCGGACGGCGCCGTCCGCCTCCAGCAGCGGCGCCGTGATGACCTCGTATTCGCGCGTGCCGCCATCGGCCAGGGGAAACGGGCATATCGCGCTGCGTTGAACCCCCGAGCGCAGCACCTCGGCATCCATGGTGTGTACGTCAGCCGCGGCGGCATCGCCAAACAGCTGGCTGTCGGTGCGCCCGATCAGGCGCTCGCGCGGCACCTGGAACAACGTCTCCACCTGGCGGTTGGCATCCAGCAGCACGCCTTGTCGATCCTTGAACCAGATCGCGTCCGGGCTGGCGTCAAACAGTGCGCGCACATTGCGCTCCTGCGCATGCAGCTCGCGCGTCCGCGCCGCCACATTGCGCCGCAGCGACCATACCCAAGCCAGCATCAAGGCCAGCAAAAGCAGCACGCTGCCCAACCCAATTTCGGCCGCACGCCAATACTTCGCCAGCATCATCGGGTGGTCGAGCCAGCGCGCCGCCAGCTGCACACGTTCCTGCGGGGTGATTTGCGCCATGCCGCGGTTGACGACCCGCAGCATGCCCAAGTTGCCCTTGCGCACCGCGCGCCGGAACTGGCCGCTGTAGAACACGAATGCGTGATCGAAGCGATCAAGCGCGCCATCCTTGTACAAAAAATAATCGGCGGGCGACTCATCCATGCAAAAGATGCGCACGTCGCCGCGCACCGCGGCGTTGATCACGCCCTGGTAATTGGGAAACTGCAGCAAATCCACTAACCCAGCACTGGCAAGCCGGTCGGCGCACGCATCGCCGCGCTCCACGCCAATGGGGAAACCGCGCAGCGTCGCCAGGTCGTGCACGCCGTGAATGCGCCGATCCACGTAGATGCCGGCACGCACCGTCGCAAACGGCGCGGTGTAGTCGTAATGCGGCTCGCGTTCCGGCGTGCGAAACATCATGTCGATCACGTCCGCCTTGCCCGCCAGCAGCTCACGCTGCGCCTCGGCCCACGGCATGCCCTGAAGATCCACCTGGATACCGGTGCGCGCCTGAAACAGGCGCCACATGTCCACCTCGTAACCCTGCAGCTTGCCGTCAGCATCGGCAAACAGGTACGGCGGGTAGTTGTTGTCACCCACGACGCGGATGCGCAGGGGCTGCGCACCAGCTGCCGGCGCGGGAGCAGATGCAACGACGCCTGCTGCCGGCAGCAACGCCGTGCAGCATCCCAGCGCCAGCCTGCCTGCCAGACCCAATCCGTGCATGCATCCCCCTGCAGTACCGAAGCCCGCGCCATACGTACCACGGACTGCCGACTGCGGCACCCCGCACGCCGCAGGTCTTCCGAAGAGCTATCGGCAAAACTGAGCCGCGCTTGATGATGGCCGTGTCAACGCAATGAGCTGGGGCTGAGATTCGGGAGCGCGGCGTGCGGCAAGCCTTCAGCCCGACCGCAGTTACCCGCCGCCGGGGTGGCTCCCCGGCAACCGCAGACTCACGCGCAGACCGCCACCTTCGCGGTTGGCGAGCTGCACGCGGCCACCATGGGCTTCGGCGATCTCGCGCGCCAGCGCCAGGCCCAGCCCGGTGCCGGCGCGCTTGGTGGAATAGAACGGCAGCAATGCCTGCGCCAGTACGGTATCGCTCATGCCGGGGCCGCGGTCGGCCACGTCCAGGCGCAGCTCCTGGCCACGCAGGCCGATGGACAGCGTCACCGCGTCGGGAGCACTGCCGGATTCCTGCGCGTTCTTGACCAGGTTCAGCAGCACCTGTTCGATCTGTGCCGGATCGAAATGGCCGGGCGTCTCCGGCAACGCGCCTTCCAGCCGGAACCGGCAATGCTGCGCGAGGCCGTCGAGAAACGGTGCCCACGGCACCGTCTGCCAGCGCGGCGCCGGCAGCTTCGCGAAACGCGCATAGCCGGCAATGAAACCATGCAGGTGACGCGAGCGCTCGCCAATGGTGGCGAACACGCCGGGCAGGCGCGCAAAGTCGCCGCGCCGCACCAACTCGTTGCCGGAGTGCGCGAGCGAGGAGATCGGCGCCAGCGAGTTGTTGAGCTCGTGGCTGATGACGCGGATCACGCGTTTCCAGGTGGCCACTTCCTGCCGCGACAGCTCGCGCGTCATGCGCCGGAACAGATACAGCCGATGCGGCCGGCCCTGCAGGCGAAAGCCGCGCTGCGAGAGGTGGAAGGTTTCCTCGCCGCCGTCCATCTCCGCCGCAAACAGGCCGTCCTCGCCGGCCGCCACCGCATCGCGCAGGGTTTCGGGCGCAGCCCGCAGCAACTCACCGAAGTCCAGCCCGTTGAGGCTCTTGCCGTCGTTGAACAGGTGCCGCGAGGCCAGGTTGGCATACGCCACCCGGCCGCTCGCACTGACCAGCACCAGCGCCACCGGCGTGTTCTGCACCACGGTTTCCAGTAGCAGCTCGCGCTGCGCGAGTTGCTGGCGCTGCTCGCGCAGAGTGTGGCCCAGCGCGTTGTGCATGCGGATCAAACGCCCCAGCTCATCGTCGCGATCCACCGCAATGGACAGGCTGAAGTCCCCGTCGCGATAGCTGGCCACCGCACCTTCGAGCGCACGCAACAGGCGGGTGACCGGCGCCAGCGCGTGGCGCGCCAGCCACCATGCAAACGGCAGCCCCAGCAGTGCCACCACTCCCAGCGCCGCTGCATCGTGCAAACGCTCTGGCGATCCCCAGGCCAAGCCAAGGCCGGCGTGCAACCAGCCAACCAACTGCGGCAGCGGCCAGCGGGTGACTGCCACGAAAGCCAACGCGCCGCCCACACCGGCCAGCGCCAGCAGCACGGTGAGCCGCATTTGCAGCGATCGCCACATTCAGGCGACTCCACGCATGCCGCGCACGGCTTTCAGTGGCAGGCGGCATCCATCGGCGTGCTCGCACACTCGACCGGCGGCTTGCCGCCGACCCATGCCCGCCCCAGGCCGAGCACCACGTCGCGATCGTTTGCACGCGGTGGCGGTGGATCGCGGTAACGGCGTGCATCGCGAAACGCGAACGGCGAGCTGGCGGCATCGTCCGCACCAGGCAGGGTTACGTTGCCAGCCGCCGAAAACGGCGCCACCAGCGCCGGACGCTCCAGCGCCAGACGCAGGTGTACGTGCGGCTGTGTCGGCATCGCCGCCAAAGCAGCGGTTGCCGGCAAGCATGCCAACGCCACCGAAAGCCAGAAAGTCTTCATCGCCCTTCCCCCCGACGCGAATATCTGCCCCACGGCCGGCAAGCTCACGCATGGCGCAGCGCCCTCATGCCGAGAGCCCGTAGCGTTCCATCCGCCGGTACAACGCCTGCCGCGACAAACCCAGCGCCTGCGCCGCGCGGCTCACCACGCCTGCGTGCGCCTGCAACGCCGCCTCTACTGCCTCGCGGCTGGGTTCATCGAGATTGCGCGCAGGGGGCGGCGCAGACTGTGGCAGGTTCAACAGTTCCGGCGTCACCACCTGACCCGACGCGAGAAGTGCGACGCGTTCCACGGTGTTTTTCAGCTCGCGCACGTTGCCCGGCCAGGCGTAGGCCACCAGTGCCTCGCGCGCGGCATCGGTCAGCGTGGCCCGGCCGGCAAGGAAGTGTTCGACCAACGGCAGGATGTCGTCGCTGCGTTCGGCCAATGGCGGCAAGCTCACCTCGATCACGTTCAGGCGGTAATACAGGTCTTCGCGAAACGCGCCAACTCGGATCATGGCCGGCAGATCCGCGTTGGTCGCCGACACCACGCGCACGCGAGCCTTGCGCGTGCGCCCGGAGCCAAGCCGCTCGAACTGCCCGGTTTCCAGCACGCGCAGCAACTTCACCTGCCCGGCCAGCGGCAGGTTGCCGATCTCATCCAGGAACAACGTGCCCCCATCGGCCAGCTCGAAGCGCCCTTCGCGCGCCTTGTTCGCGCCGGTATACGCCCCGGCCTCGGCACCGAACAGCTCCGCCTCCAGCAGCTCGCCGGGCAGCGCGCCGCAGTTCACTGCCACGAACGGGCCGGCCTTCATCGGCGAGTTCTTGTGCACGATGGCGGCAATGCGCTCTTTGCCGCTGCCGTTCGGCCCGGTGATGAGGATGGGCACTGCCGCGCGCGCCACCTGACAGGCCAGCTCCAGCGTGCGCGCCATCGCCTCTGAAGCGAAAACCAGGCCATCGAGATCGTAGGTGTTCGTGAGCACTTCGCGGCGAAGCCGGCGCTCGCGCCGCGTGCGGCTCGCCTCGCGGGTGGACTCGGCCAGCTCCAGGAGGTTCTCCACCGTGGTCAGGAGCTTGTGGTCGTCCCACGGCTTGGCGAGGTAATCGGCGGCGCCGGCCTTCACCAGCTCCACCGCCGTTTCCAGATGCGTCCACGCGGTGAGCAGGATCACCGGCAGGTCGGGATGCTGCGCGCGGATCGCACGGAACAGCGCCACGCCCTCCGCGCCCGAAGTGGTGTCGGCGCGAAAGTTCATGTCCGCGACCACCACGTCCACCTGCTCGCGCGCCAAGCACGCCATGCCCTCGTCGGGATGCAGCGCCACCAGCGGGCGGATGTCGTTGAGCGACAAGAGCAACGACAGCGCCTCGCCCACGGCAGGGTTGTCGTCCACGATCAATACGGTACGCATGGATTTCCTGCACATGTCTGCATGGATGCGGTTCCCACCCGAAAGGTTGCCATGACTAATGAACTATTCAACTGCCAGAAGGTGGAATGGGCGGCGCGCTGCCGTCGAGCCAGCGCACGGCGATGCTTTCGACCGCGCCGATGCGTGCCTGGCGGCTGACCCACAGCGTGCCGCCGCGGCGCGCCGTGACGGGGCCATCCACTGCCACGCCCGGGCCGATCACCACCACCGGCAGGCGTTTTTGGCCGGCGTCGTCCACCTTGGGGCTGGGCAGCAACAGGGCGATGCCGCCGTCGGCATGGACGGCGCCATCCAGCTGAATGCGGTCCGAGACCGTTTCCAGCCGGCCTGCCACCAGCGCGCCGCGCGCCTCAATATCGTGCAGCCCGTGACAAGGCAGCCCACCGCCGCCAGCCACATCCGGTTTCCCGTTCGCGCCATCGTCGCCATCCCCCCCCCATGTCGGTCTTTGCATTCCGCGCACGCGGCTCGTTCGCCTCACACGCTGCGCGTCGCCACCACCGGCGGCACCGCCGCCGCGCGCAGCGCGGGGCCGAGCACGGCGAGTTGGCCGAGCAGCCACAGCGCGAGCGCACCAATCGGCAGGTAATAGCCGGGCAGGCGCCCCAGTTCGTAATGCCGCATCAGCAACAGGTTGATGCCGTAGGCCAGCACCATGCCCAACGCAATGCCGAACGTGGCGATCAGGAAGTTTTCAACCTGGAAGTAGCGCAGGATGTCGCCGCGTGTCGCTCCTATCGCGCGGCGGATGCCGATCTGCCTTCGCCGCTGCGCCACCCAGAAACTGGTCAGCCCCACGATGCCCACCGCCGTGACGGCCAGCAGCGACACGCACACGCCCACCAGCAGCCACGCCATGGCGCGGTCGTTGCGGTAGTACTTGGCGCGCGCCGCCTCCAGCGTGGTGGCGTCCTTCGGCGACACCAGCCGGAGCGGGCCATCGGTCTTCAGTGCATGCAAGGCAGCGTGGATCACCGCAGCGCGTTGCGATGCATCCCTCACGCGCAGCAGGTAGGTGCCTTGCGCATACGACAGGTTCACCGGGAACAGCATGGCGTATTCGTAGGCCTCGGCAGAGCCGGAATCCCGCGGCTGCACCAGCCGATCCACCACGCCCACGATGCGATTGGTGCCGAAGGCATAGATCACCTTGCCAACTGCCTGCTGACTCGGAAAGAAATGCCGGGCCAGGGCGCGAGTGATGATGACCGGCACGGTACCGCCCGCGCCTTCCATTTGTTCGTCGCTGACGAATTCGTCCGGCTTGAACCAGCGCCCGTCGACCAGCTTGAGGCCCAGCGTGCCGGGCAGCTGCGCATTGCCGTAATACTGGGTCACCGTGATCGACGGTGCCTTGGGTGCATCGCTGAGGCTGACGCCGCTGGCGCTGAACGAATGGCCGAACAAGGTCTGGTTGACGATCGACACATGGGTCACGTCGGGGACGGCGCGCAACGCGGCGAGGTCGGTGTGCGTCTGCGCCATGATCGACCCGGCCGAGCCGGGCGCGATGCTGCGCACGCGTACCTGCACGAGGTGCGCCTCGTCGACGCCAGTGGGGCGCCGCATGCGCTCCAGGCGCGCGCTGATCAGGAACAGCGCATTGCAGATCACTGCGCAGGAGAAGGCGATCTCGAGCACCAGCAGGCACACCGCCATGCGATGACGGGCCAGCGCGCTGAGTATGTGGCGGAAATGCATCGTCGGTTCCCCCTCAGTTCGACTTGATCGCGGCGGCGGGCGCCACGTTCATCGCCCGCCACGCCGGCAACAAGCCCGCCAGCAGGCTGCTCGCCAGGGCCAGCGCGAACGTGGCCAGCAACATCCGCAGATCCATGTGGATGAAGGCCGCGTAATCGGTGGGCTGGTGGCGCACCAGCAGCAGTCCGAGGCCGGCCAGCGCCAGGCCGAGCACGCCGCCGGCCAGGCCCACCACGCCGGCCTCGACCAGGCATTGCAGGAAGATCGCGCGACGCGACGCACCCAACGCACGCCGCACGCCCAGTTCGCTGCTGCGACGCAGAAACTTCGCCAGCAACAGGCCCACCGTGTTGAGCAGGCAGATGCCCAGGAAACCCAGCGCCAGCCACATCTGCAGGCGCACGTCGGAGGGCACCACGCCCTTGAAGTCCAGCCACTGCATCACGTCCTGCAATTCGACCTGGCCAGGATGGGTGAAGCGCCCGGCCTGCTGCTGCAGCGCGATGTAGTTGCCCAGGTATTGGCGGTAGGCCGCCTTGGCCGGCGTGCCCAGTTCCACCCAGTACTGCAGCCAGATGCACGGCGCGTCGGCGGCGAGGGGGTCGCTCGCGTTGCCCCAGCACCACATGCTGCCGCTGGTGGACAGTTTCATGTCCACCGCCGTGGACAGAGGCACGAACACGTCCTCGCTGTCGCCGAACTGGCCGTTGCTGAGGTCATAGAAGCGTGGATTCATGTCCCAGTCGCCCAGCACGCCGACGATACGCAGCGATTGTTTGCCCACCTGCAGGGTTCGGCCCACGCTGTCCTTGCCGCCGAAGAGCTGCTTGTTCAATTCGCCGGAGATCACCGCGACGTGCGCGCGCTCGGCATCGTCGCTGCGGCTCCACGCGTGGCCGTAGCGCAGCGGCACGTCGAACATGGGGAAGAAATCCGCGCCGGTGTAGCGCGCCTCCACATTCAACGGATCGCCCTGCGTCGGCACCACGACCATCGAACCACCCGACATCGCGGCCTGCCGGTCGCCGCGCGCGTCGCGCAGCAGGGCCTCGGCATCGCGCCGGGAAAGGTTGTCCGGCGCCTTGTCTCCGGCTTGGTAATGCGCGTCGGGGAACACGGCCATGCGCACGCGGAACAATTGCGCGCTCTTGCCTGGAATGGGGTCGCCCGACAACACGTGCATCACCGTCAGCGTGGTCATGCTGGTGCCGATGCCCAGCGCGATCGTCAGCACCATCAGCGCGGTGAGCGCCTTGTTGCGCTTGAGGCTGCGCAGCGCCAGGTCGAGGTAATAACCGAACATTCCATGCCTCCATGTTGAACTCCCCTCTCCCGCAAGCGGGAGAGGGGAAAACTTCA
Organism: Rhodanobacter sp.; assembly: GCA_004298045.1. Classification (GTDB taxonomy): domain Bacteria; phylum Pseudomonadota; class Gammaproteobacteria; order Xanthomonadales; family Rhodanobacteraceae; genus Rhodanobacter_A. The sequence continues at coordinate 319,457 of SCRM01000016.1, forward strand.
CACGCTCCGCGTCGCCACCACCGGCGGCACCGCTGCCGCGCGCAGCGCGGGGCCGAGCACGGCGAGCTGGCCGATGATCCACAGCACCAGTGCACCGATCGGGAAATAGATGGCCGGCAACCGCGGCAGCTCGTAGTGCATCATCAGGAACAGGTTGATGCCGTAGGCCAGCACCATGCCGAGCATGATGCCGAAGCTGACGATCAGGAAGTTCTCGGTCTGAAAGTAGCGCAGGATGTCACCGCGGGTGGCGCCCAGCGCGCGGCGCACGCCGATGGTGCGGCGGCGCTGCCCCACCCAGAAGCTGGCCAGGCCGACAATGCCCAATGCGGTCACGGTGAGCAGTGCCACGATCACGCCGACCAGGATACCGGCCATCGCGCGGTCGTTGGCGAAGAACTTCCCGCGCACTTCATCGTAGGTGCGCTGCTGGGTCACCACCCGCGCCGGGTCGGCCTTCTTCAGCGCGGCCACGGCCGCGTTGAGCACGGCTTCGCGGACTTGCGGCCGGGTGCGGATGATGTAGCTCTGATCCTTGCCCGCGCCCATGAACAGTGGCAGGACGACCGAATAATGCGCGGTGGTGTCGTTGTAGGCGTTGGCGCGCACCAGGTCGGCCAGCACGCCGACCACACGCACGCCCACTTGGGCTGTGAGGTAGATCGTCTTGCCCAGCGGGTTCTGCCCCGGCCACAGGCGGTCGGCCAGCGCCCGCGTGATCACCGTGACCGCCACAGGCAGGCCCTTCGTATTGCCGCCGGCCAGTGCTTTGATCACCACATCCGCATTGACGATCTCGTCCGGTTGCAGGTGACGCCCCGCCACCAGCCGCGCACCCATGGTCTGCGGAATGTCCTCGCCGAAGTAGGTGCCGGCACTGAGCGTGGGCTCGCGCTGCGCCGGATCCAGCTTGATGCTGGCGTTCGACGAAGTACCTCCCAGCGGCAACTGGTTGGTCAGCGCCACCGCCTGTACACCCGGCACCTGCCGCAACACGGCAAGGTCTTCCCGCGCCCGCGCGTAGATGTCGGGCGTGGGCGCGATCGCGGCCAGTTGGATCTGCACCAGCGCGTGCTCGTCAATGCCGGTAGTCATGTCCATGTGCTGCAGGCGGTGGCCGATCATGAACACCGCGTTGCAGACGATCGCGCAGGTCAGCGCGATCTCCAGGATCAGCAGCCACGAGGTGGTCTTGTGCCGCCGCAGCGTGGAAAGTATCGGTCGCAGTTCCATGGTGTGCCCTCAATTGCTCTTGAGTTGCAGGGCGGGCGCCACCTGGCAGGCGCGCCAGGCCGGCAGCAGGCCGGCGAGCAGGCTCGCGCCCAGCGCCAGCAGGAAGGTGGTCAGCAGCATGGCGGGATCGAGGTGCGCCAGCGCGGCGTAATCGGAAGGCCGGTGCCGCACCACCCACAGGCCGAGCACGGCGAGCAGCAGGCCACCCACGCCACCCACCAAGCCGACTACGCCCGACTCGATCAGCAACTGCGCGAACAGCGCGCGCCGCGATGCGCCCAGTGCACGTCGCACGCTGAGTTCGGCGCTGCGGCGCAGGAACTTCGCCAGCATCAGGCCCACCGTGTTGACTAGGCAGACCAGTAGGAAGCCGAACGCCAGCCCGGTCTGCAGGCGCACGTCGTCGGGCACCACCTGCATGTGCGCCAGCCATTGCATCAGGTCGCGCAGGCGCACGTTCGGCGCCTTCACGAAGCGGCCCAGCGCTTTCTGCTGCTCGGAGTAATGAACCAGGAATTCCTTGTAGTCGGCGGCCTTGGCCGGCGTGTCCAGTTGCACCCAGAACTGCATCCAGACGCAGCTCGACGAGGGATAGATGCGGCCCACGCCGCCGGTGCCGTTGCCCCAACAGTCGGAGGATCCGTTGTGGTCCACGTGCAGGTCCAGCGCTGTCTGCAGCGGCATGAACACCTGTTCCGCATAGCCGTAGGCACCGGTGTTGAGATCGTAGAAATGCGGGCTGGGCGCCCAGTCGCCGAGCACGCCCACGATGCGGAACAGGCTGCCAGCCATGCGCAGGGTGCGCCCCACGCTGTTGGCGCCGCCGAACAGGCGCTCGTTCAACTCGCCGCTGATGACAACGTCGCGTGCCTTCGCCTCGTCGTCGGCGGCATTCCAGCCGTGGCCGTAACGGAACGGCGCGCCGAACATCGCGAAGAAATCCGCCGTGGTGTAACGCGCCTCCACGTAGAACGGATCGATCGCGGCGGAGTCAGGCCGGATCGGTACCGAGCCGCCCGTCATCAGCGCCTGCCGATCCGCCCGCTTCGCATGCAGCAGGTTGAAGCCGTCGATCTCCGTGACCTGCTGCGGCGGCTCCTTGCCCGGCATGATGCCGCTGTCGTCGCGCGCGTCGACTTGCGGGTAGTACAGCGTGCCGCTGCGCCCCGGCAGCGGGTCGCCGGACAGCACGTGCAGCACGGTGAGCGTGGTCATCGACGCGCCGATGCCCAGCGCGATGGCCAGTACCATCAGCGCGGTGAGCGCCTTGTTGCGCCTGAGGCTGCGCAAGGCGAGGTCGAGGTAGTAGCCGAACATGTCGATGCTTCCTTCAGTGACGAGATTCGGGATGGCGGAATTGGGGATTCGGTAACCGCACGAGCTCGCAAAATTCGGCCTCTACAAATCCCCAATCCCGCCATCCCGAATCCCGGCCCCCATCACACATTCCGCGTCGCCACCACCGGCGGCACCGCGGCGGCGCGCAATGCAGGACCGAGCACGGCAAGCTGGCCGAGCAGCCACAGCGCGAGTGCGCCGATGGGCAGGTAGTGCAGCGGCAGGCGCGGCACCTCGAACACTTTCATCAGCAGGAGGTTGATGGCGATGGCGGCCACCACGCCGAGCACGATGCCGAAGCTGACGATCAGGAAGTTCTCGGTCTGGAAGTAGCGCAGGATGTCGCCGCGGGTGGCGCCGATGGCGCGCCGGATGCCGATCTGCTTGCGCCGCTGCGCCACCCAGAAGCTGGTCAGGCCCACGATGCCCAGCGCGGTGACGCCAAGCAGCGCCACGATCACCCCCACCAGCAGGCCGGCCATGGCGCGATCGGTGGCGAAGAAGCGCTCACGCAGTACGGGCAGCGTATCGCTCTGCTGGTGGTCGAACACGGCATCGGGCGCAATCCTGGCCAGCACCGTCCTGGCCTCGACCATCACGCGATCCAATGCCTGTGGATCGGCGCGGATCAGATAGGTTCCGGCCAGCGGCGGCCCCGACTTCGTGGGCACGAACACCGTCCATTGCGCACCGCGTTCGCCCTCCTCGTCGTATTGCTGCACCGAGAGGTTCGCCACCACGCCGATCACGCGAAACTGGTTTTTGCCCGTCCAGAACGTCTTGCCGAGCGCGTCCTCGCCAGGCCACAGGCGCTGCGCGAACGTGCGCGTGATGAGGACATTCGAGCTGGCCGGCAGATAGCCTTCCACCACGCTTTGATAATCCTGCGCGCCCGGCATGCGGCCGGCGACCAGCTTCAGCCCAAGAGCTTCCGGCGTACCCGGGTCGCCAAGGTAAAGCTCGGGAACGCCGCGAAACTGCTTGCCGGCCTGGTCCAGCGTGACGCCAAAGGCGCCGGCCTGCGGGCCAAACGGCACCGAGTTGATGACATGCACGGATTGCACCCCGGGCATGGCGCCCAGGCCGGCAACCACACGCGCATTGAGATCGTTGGCGACCTTTGGATCGAAGCCTTCGAGCTGGATGAAGCCCAGCGATGATTCATCCACGCCGCTGACGAGCTGCATCGCCGACAACCGGCTCGCGATCAAAAAGCCAGCGTTGCACAGCACTGCGCAGGCCAGCGCGATTTCGAGCACGATCAGCAAGGCCGCGAGCCGGTGCTTCTGCAACGCCGAGAGGACTGGTTTGATCTGCATCGAAATCACCCCTAGAGCACCTTGAGCTGCAGTGCCGGCGGCACGCGGCTGGCACGCAGCGCAGGCAGGGCCCCTGCGAGCACGCTCACCACCACCGCCAGCGCAAACGTCAGGAAAAACATGCCGCCGTCGAGGTGCGCAAGATCCGCATACGGCGTGGGTTGCCGCCGCACCAGCCACAGGCCGAGCAGGCTGAGCAACCAGCCGCCCACGCCGCCGATGAAGCCGATCAGCGCGGCCTCGGCCACGCATTGCGCAAACACCGCGCGGCGCGAAGCACCCAGCGCCCGGCGCACGCCGAACTCGCCGGCCCGGCGCAGGAACTTGGCCAGCAGCAGGCCCACGGTGTTGAACAGACAGATGCCGAGAAAGGCGAAGGCCAGCCAGGTCTGCAGCCGCGCGTTGCGCGGGACGGCGTGGTTGAAATCCAGCCAGCCCATCAGGTCGCGCAGGCGCGTCTCGGCGTGCTGGAAGCGCCCCAGCGCTTTCTGCTGCTGCGCGTAGTGGTCGAGAAATTCCCGGTACGCGGCCACCTTGGCATGGCTGCCAAGTTCCACCCACAGCCCGATCCAGTTGCACGGCGCGTTTTGCAGGTGGCCGGGGGCAGACGGCTGTCCCCAGCAATTGAACGGCTGGAACGCACCGTCGTTGATCTCCAGCGCGCTCCGGAACGGCACGAATACGTCCTCGGGCCTGCCAAAGTAGCCCGCGGTATCGCCGTTGGCGAAACGTCCGCCGGCCACCGTGTAGAACTGCGGCGCCGGTCGCCAGGGTTTCAGCACGCCGACGATACGTACATCGCTGTCCCTGAGGCGCAGGGTGCGGCCCACGCTGTTCTCGCCACCGAACAGCTTGTCGTTGAGGTTGGCGGAGATCACCGCCACGCGCGCTCGCTGCGTGTCGTCCTGCGCCGTCCACGCACCGCCATATTGAAACGGCACCGCAAACATCGGGAAAAAATCCGTGGTGGTGGCAAGCATGGTGAGCATCAGCGCCGGCTTGTTCGACTGCGGCGCAGTGGCCTTGAGCTGGCTGTCCACGATCAGCGCCTGGCGGTCGGCGCGATGCGCGGTCCACAGGTCCGTTGCGGACTGGTAATCGAGCATGTCCGGCGGCTCGCGATGGTTGCCACCGTGCGGCATGGGGTCGCCGTCCACCTGCGCATAGAACAGCTGCGCACTGCGCCCCGGCAGGGGGTTGCCGGAGAGGATGTGCATCACCGTCAACGTGGTCATCGCCGCACCGATGCCTACCGCGATCGCCAGCACCATCAGCGCGGTGAGCACACGGTTGCGCCTGAGGCTGCGCAGCGCCAGATCTAGGTAGTAGCCAAACATGGTTTATCGCCTCCCCCCGATTTCCCCGTCGGCCGGCGGGAAGTCGATGGACTCCGCACCGCGGCGCGTTTGCCCTTCCCGACCCTTCCCAGCAAGGGAAGAGGTCGGCTTCGATGCCTGCAGCGCCGCCCGGATCACTTCCCGCACCGCAGCCGAATCGGTGAACACCTCGTGGTGCCCGAAGCGCAGCACGCGAAACCCGGCCCCTTCGAGAAACAGCGTGCGCACGGCATCCGCCGCGGCCTGCCCTGCGTCCAGCTCGACGACCACGCGGCGTTCCAGGCACACGAAATCGAGGATGTAATCGGCAAACGGATGCCGGCGATGGAATTCGCAGCCATCCATCCGGCGGCCGCGCAGGTACCCCCACAGGAACCGCTCGGCGTCGGTCGCACCATGACGCAAGAGGTGCCGCAGTGTGGGGCCAAGGGTGAACAGGCTGATCTGGCCTCTCATGGTCTTCGTCCTGATATTCGCCGTGTCGTCTCGCACCATGTCCGCTCGCCGCATGGGTCACCCCGCCCGCGTGGCCACCACCGGCGGCACGTTGGAGGCGCGCCGCGCCGGCACGAACACGGCACACTGGCCCAGCACCAGCACCGCCGCCACGCCAACCAGCGCATAGGCCACCGGCAGGCGATCCATCTCGTAGTAGTGCATCAGCGCCAGGTTGAGGCTCACCGCCATGCCGATGCCGACGACCGCGCCAGCGCCGGCGATCAGCAGGTTCTCCAACTGGAAGTAGTGCAGGATGTCCACCTTGCGCGCGCCCAGCGCCCGGCGTACGCCGATCTGCCGATGCCGCTGGCCGACCCAGAAGCTGGTGAGGCCGACGATGCCGGCGGCGGTGACGGCGATCAGGATCAGGCAGATCACGCCCATCAGGATCGCCATGCCCACGTCGGCGCGGTAGGCCTTGGCGCGGATGTCGCCGAACGACTTCACGCTGTTGTCGTCGAGCACGCGCAGCGGATTGGCCCGGTACAAGGCGGGCGCCACCGTACGCATCACCGCATCGAGCTGGCCCGGCCTGGTGCGCACCGCATAGCGCGAGAAGTTCGCGTCCAGCCGCGCCGGAATCAGGGTGGCGTTCCAGGCGAAGTCATTGGCCCAGGTGCCGACGGCCGGCGCCTGCAGGCGCGCCACCACGCCGATAATGGTGGATGGTGTGCTGCTGCCGTCGCTGTAGATCGCCTTGCCCACCGCACCGCCCTGCGGGAACAGCTTGTCCGCCAGCGCCTTGGTGACCATCACGATGGGGCGCGGCGGGTTGTCGCGGAAACCCTGGTGCTGCACGTCGCCGGCATGGAACGCGCGGCCGGCGACCAATGTCAGACCCAGCGTGGACATCACTTGGTCGTCGGTGAAGTAGTAGGTGGTGCGCACATTGGCGGACTTGTCACTGAACTTCGCGTCCGGCTTGAGCGACACCGCGCCGTTCCATGACGAGTCGAGCAGCGGCAGCGAGTTCACCGACGCCACCGAGGCCACGCCGGGCAGGCTGCGCAGCGCCGCCAGGTCTTCCTTCTGCATGGCGTCGAGCTTCGCCACGCCGTCGGGAGTGTCGGCATTGGGCGCGCCCACCCATTGCTGGCTGACCAGGAACAGGTTGCTCTCGTCCAGCCCGGTGGGACGGTTCACCCGGTCGACGCGCTGGCCGATGATGAAGATCGCGTTGCAGACGATCGCCAGGGTCAGCGCGATCTGCAGCGCGATCAGCACCACGCCCGCTTTGTGCTTGCGCAATGCCGCGATCATGGGGTGCAGTTTCATGGTGAGATTTCCTTTCGCAAGACAAGCGATCCGACGCGCCGAATATTTGTTGCAAGTGCCCGCTCGCGGGCGATGACGCTTTCGCCAGGAGCGTCGCCCGCGGGCGGGCTCCTACGGTTCGAGGCAGACGGGCACGGCATCAGTTCGATTTCAGTTGCCACGCGGGCTGCACCCGCGAGGCACGCCAGGTGGGATAAAGGCCAGCCAGCATGGTGGCGAGCACCGCCACCAGCAGGGTCAGCACCAGCAGCGAAACGTCCAGCCGCGCCAGCGAGGCGATGTCCTTCGGCAGCACCCAGCCCACACCGGCCACGCCAGCGCAGGTAAGCGCGAGGCCGAGCCCGCCGCCGGCCACGCCGACCATGCCGGCCTCGGTGAGAAACTGCAGGTAGATCGCCTTGCGCGTCGCACCCAGCGCACGGCGCACACCGATCTCACCGCTGCGGCGCAGGAACTTCGCAAGCAGCAGGCCGATGGTGTTGACCAGGCACACCAGCAGCAGGCCCAGCGCCACCAGCAGCGAGACCTTGGTGTCCCGGGGCACCACGTGTTGGTCATCCAGCCACGCGCGCAGGTCGCGCAGGCGGTTGTTCGGCGCCCAGCCGAAACGGCCGGCCTGCTGCTGCTCGCGCGCATAGCCCTGCAGGTAATCGCGGTAGGCGGCCACCGCCGCGGCATCGTCCAGCTCGGCCAGATACGCGATCCACACGCACTCGGATTGCTGCAGGCCGATGAAGCCGGATTCCTTGGGCACCGCGTTGCAGTTGGTATTGCCGTCGTTCGGGATGGCCGCCTGGATCGCCGTCTGGAACGGCAGGAACACGTCGTCGGACTGGCTGTTGAAGCCGCCCGAATTGACCACGTCGTAGAACCGCGGCTGCGGGTTCCAGTCGTTCAGCACGCCCACCACGCGATAGTCGCGGCCCTCGATGCTGACGCTCCGGCCCACGCTGTTGGTGCCGCCGAACAGCTTCTGGTTGAGCTTGCTGCTGATCACCGTCACCTGCGCGCGGTTGGCGTCGTCGCTGGCGCCCCAGCCGCTGCCGTACTGGAACGGCGTATCCAGCATCGGGAAGAATTCGCCGTAGACCGCGTGGCCGCTGACGTTGATCGGGTGCTTGCCGGCCCCTGCGGGCACGATCGAGGGCGAGATCTGGTACATCGCCGATTGCCGCTTGGCGCGGTGGTCGCGCATCAGCGTGGTCGCGTCGGCGTAGTCCATCGCACTTGGCGGGTCGCCATTCGGATTTCGGCCGTTCGGCCCCCAGTTGTCGATTTGCGGCACGAACAGTTGCGCGGATTTCCACGGGATCGGATCGCCCGACACCGCGCGGAACACCGACCACGAGGTCATCGAGGCGGCCACGCCAAAGCCGATCGCCAGCACCATCAGCGCGGTCAGTCCGGGGCTGCGTTTCAGGCTGCGCAGGGCCAGTTCGAGGTAATAGGCAAACATTCCGGTCACTCCGTTGAGGGCGGGATTCGGGATTCGAGAAGAACCGGGCTTGCGTCGCCGTCGCTTTTCCGAATCCCCAATCCCCAATCTCGACTTTTCATCACACGCTGCGCGTGGCTTCCACCGGCGACACGCGCGAGGCGCGCAGCGCCGGCGCCAGCACCGCGCCTTGTCCCAGCAGCAACAGCACGATCACGCCGACGCCCACGTAGCCCAGCGACATGCGATCCAGCGCGAAGCGGGTCACCGTCCACAGGTTGAAGGCGAACGCCAGCACCACGCCCAACGCCACACCCGCCGCGCTGATCAGGAAGTTCTCGGTGAGGAAGTAGGCGAGGATGTCGCGCTGCCTGGCTCCGAGTGCGCGGCGCACGCCGATCTGCCTGCGGCGCTGACCCACCCAGAAGCTGGTGAGGCCCACGATGCCGGCAGCGGTGATCGCCAACAGCACCACGCAGATGATGCCCATCAGGATCGCCATGCCGCGGTCGCTGTCGTACACCTTGTGACGGATGGTCGCGTAATCCTGGATGCCGTCCTTCGGGTCGATGATGCGCAGTCGGCTCTGGGCGAGCAGTGCCTTCGGCGCCTCGCGCATCGCAGCAGCGAGCTGGCCCGGCTTGGCGCGCACGATGTAGTAGAGGCCGCGCGAATCGTCCGACCGTATCGGCCAGATCAGCGCCTGGCCGGCATGGGCGTTGCTGTATTGATCCACGCCCTGCCGGTGCAGCGGATCGACGATGCCGACGATGGTGCTGGGCATGGGGCTCATCGCGTAGAAGCTTTTACCCAGTGCGTCGCCGGCGGGAAACAGCTTATCGGCCAGCGCCTTGCTCACGATCGCCGTCGGCGAGAACGTCGCCTGCTGGGTGCCCATCACCATCACCTCATCGGGACGGAAGTTGCGCCCTGCGACGAGCTTCAGGCCCAGTGTGTCGAGGAAATTCGCGTCGCCGGTGTACACCGCCGCATCGGTGGTCGGCTGGGTCTGTTCGGGGGTCAGTGTGACGAAGTTGTCCCAGCCGCCGCCCTTCAGCGGATAGCCGGTGGCCGGTGTGGCATCGCGCACGGCTGGCAGCCGCCGCAGCGCGAGCAGGTCGGCCTGCACCTGTGCATCGACCTGCGGCGTCGACCAGTCTGCTGCCCATTGGTTGGCGATCACGAAGACACTGGACTCGTCCACTCCGCTGGCCTTGGACAGGTTGGCCAGCCGCGCGTGGATGATGAACAGCGCGTTACACACGATGGCGAGCGTCAGCGCGATCTGCAGCGCGATCAACAGGGTGCCAGACTTGTGCCGGCGCAACGCGGTGAGGATGGGGCGGAAATGCAGGTTCATCGTCCTCTCCTCAACTCGACTTCAACTGCCAGGCCGGCTGCACGTGCGCCGCGCGCCAGGCCGGATAGAACGCCGCCAGCACGGTCGCGACGATGGCTGCGAGCAGGGTGAGCCCCACCAGCGAGACATCAAGCTGCGCCAGCTGCGCGATCTGCGGTGGAAACAGCACGCCCACGCCAGCCACGCCCAGCGCGGTGAGCAGCAGACCAAGCACGCCGCCGGCCAAACCTACCGTGCCCGCTTCGGTCAGGTACTGCGCGTAGATCTCCAGCCGCGTGGCGCCCAGGGCGCGGCGCACGCCGATCTCGCCCGCACGCCGCATGAACTTCGCCAGCAGCAGGCCGATGGTGTTGACCAGGCAGATCAGAAAGAAGCCCAGCGCCACCGCCAGCGAGATGCGCGTTTCCGGCGGTACCACATGCCGATAGTCCAGCCACTGCGCCACGTCGCGCAGGCGCACGTTGGGCGCCCAGGCGTAGCGTCCGGCGCGTTGCTGGCCGGCGGCGTAATGGGTGAGGAAACTGCGGTAGCTCGCGACCTCGGCCGGGGTGTCCAGTTCCACCCAGGGTGTGATCCACACGCAGTTGCTCTGCAGATACTCCTGCCAGGTGGTGAAGCTGAGCGAACCGCGGCAACTGTTGCGGCCACTGGGGCGCATCTGCAAATCCAGCGCACGGGTGAACGGGATGTAGATATCCGATTCGTCGGCAAAACCGTGGGTACTGAACAGGTCGTAGAAGCGCGGACGAGGGTTCCAGTGATTGGTGACGCCCACGACACGGTAATCGCGACCACCAAGGTTGATCGTGCGTCCCACGCTGTTCGCGCCGGCGAATACCTTCTGGTTGAGTTCAGCGCTGATGACCACGTCGGCGGCACGCGCATCATCGTCTTGTTCGCTCCAGCCGCCGCCGTAGCGGAACGACACTTCGAACATCGCGAAGAAGTCGCTGCCCACGGCATAACCGATTGCATTCAAGGGCAGGTCGCGGTCGTCGCCCGGCATCACCGACATCTGGACCTGATACAGCAACGTCTGGCGCTTTGCCTCGTGCGCCCGCATCAGCGCCATCGCGTCGATGTAGCCCAGCGCCTCCACCGGCTCGCCATCGATGTTTTGCTGCGGCCCCCAGGCATCGACCTGCGGAATGAACAACTGCGCCGACTTGTCCGGTATCGGGTTGCCCGACACCGCGCGAAACACCGAATACGTGATCATCGACGCCGCCACGCCGAAACCGATCGCCATCACCATCAATGCGGTGAGCGCCGGATTGCGCCGCAGGCTGCGCAGACCAAGTTGAAAGTAGTAGGCGAGCATGGCTTATCCGGGATTCGGGATCAGAGATACGGGATTCGGAAAAGCAACGGACCCGCGAGCTTGGGGTTTTGCGAATCTCCCACCCCCAATCCCGAATCCCGGCCTCATTGCAGCAACCCGTTCACCGCCTGCAGGTCGCGCATGTCGATGGTGCCGGCGGCCTGCTTGAGCAGCAGCTTGTTGAGCACGAACTGGTGGCGCACCACGGTGTATTCGCTCTGCATGCTGGCGAGGTACTGGATGGCGAACACCACGTTGGTCAGCGACTGCGTGCCGATGGTGTAGCCCGCGCGCATTGAGGCCACGGTCTTCTGCGCGGCATCGACCGAGTCGCGCGCGCTGGCCACCTGCTCGATGCCGTCCACCACCAGGTTGAAATAGTTGGCCGCGTCGCGCGCGGCCTGGCGGCGCCGGGTTTCCAGCACACCCTGGTCGGCGTCGCGCTGGTACAGCGCCTGCTTCACCCGTGCATGCGTGAGCCCGCCGCTGAACAACGGGACATTGAGGGTAAGGCCCACCGTGGTGGTGGCCGGCCCGTAGGCGCCGGTGCCCGGCATGGTGTTCGACCACTGGCCGAACTTGTTGTAGCCAACGCCGGCGACGAGCGTCGGCAGGTGGCCGGCGCGCGCCGCGCCCACCCGGTGCTCGTCGCTGGTCACGGCGTAGCGCGCGGCGAGCACGGTGGGGTTGGTCTTCAGCGCCGCGTCCACCCACGCCTGCTCGCTGTCCGGCTGTGGCGGCTGCATCGGCAGGTCGTCGCGCAGCTTCTTCAGCTCGCCCACCGGCTTGCCGGTGATCTGCTGCAGCGCGCGGCGGGCGTCCTTGACGCCGTCCTGCGCACTGATCCGCTGGGCCTTGATGTACAGGTAGAGCGCCTTCGACTGGTTGACGTCGGCCTCCATCGACAGCCCGTTCTTGAAGCGCGAGGAGGTCTGCTCGAACTCCTGCTTGTAGGCGTCCTCGTAGGCACGGTCGATGGCGAGCATGTCCTGGGCCACCAGCACGTTGAAATACGCACCGGCCACGCGCACGTACAGGTTCTGCAGCGCGGCCTGGTAGGTCTGCTCCTGGGCATCCTCGGCGGCATGCGCCGCGCGCAGGCTGGCAATGGCGGACAGGTCGACGATCGGCTGGCTGAAGTTGCCGACGAGACTGCGGCCGCGCACGTGCCCGCCACCGCCGGTCTGGACGATGTTGCCGCTGCCGTCGGTGGTCTGCGTGCTGCCGGTGCTGTGGATCTGGTTCAACGCCAGCCCGGCCGACAACTGCGGCAACAGCGCCGCGCGCGCCACCGGCACACCTTCGGCCACCAGCAGCCGCTGTGCATCGGCGGTGGCCAGCACCGGATCGTTGGCGACCGCCTGGCGGTAGGCGTCCATCAGGTCTTCGCCGTGCACCAGCATCGGCGCAAGGGCAAGCAGCAGGGCGGGCAACAGCTTCATGCGCATGGACGGCACCGGGTGGCGGGGGTGGTTCTGGAACCTCACGCCGGGTCCGCGCTGCCGTGCGCGGCGGCGTGGCCGGTGTGGAACCGCGGTTCCTCGGCGAGATCCACCACCTGGCCGTCGATGATGTGCACGTTGCGCTGTGCACGGGCGGCCAGCTCGGGATCGTGGGTGACCATGACGATGGTGGCGCCGCCCTGGTGGATTTCCTCCAGCAGCTCCAGCACGCCGCGCGCCATCTGCGTATCCAGGTTGCCGGTGGGTTCATCGGCGAGCAGCAGGCGGGGTGAACCGGCCAGCGCGCGGGCGATCGCCACGCGCTGCTGCTGGCCGCCGGAAAGCTCCGCCGGATAATGCTTGAGCCGCGACGACAACCCCACGCGCTCCAGCGCATCCATGATCCGCTGCTTGCGCTCCGGCGCCTTCATGCCGCGGTAGCGCAGCGGCACCTCCACGTTGTCGAACACGTTGAGGTCGGGAATGAGGTTGAACGCCTGGAAGATGAAGCCGATCTTCTCGTTGCGGATCTTCGAGCGCGCGTTGTCGTTCAACTGGCTCACCTCGATGCCGTCAAGGTGGTACTCGCCGCCGCTGAAGGTTTCCAGCAGGCCGGCGATGGTGAGGAAGGTGGTCTTGCCCGACCCGGACGGGCCGGTGACGGCGACGAACTCGCCTTCCTTCACGTCGATGTTGAAATCGCGCAGCGCATAGGTCTCCACCACTTCGGTGCGATAGACCTTGGACAGGTGGGTCATTTTCAGCATGGGTGTTGCCTCGCGCTTATGGATGAATGGGTGATGCAAACATCGTGGTTCTGGTGAAGCTGGATTCGTGATTGGGGATTCGGCAAAGCCAAGGCCCACGCACTGCCGTTTTTCCGAATCTCCAATCCCGGATCCCCAATCACGGGACGGCACCGAAAGCTCCGCTACCGCGCGATCGCCACGCGCGCCGCACCCTTGAAACTATCCGTACCGGAAATCACGATCTGGTCGCCTTCCTTGAGGCCCTGCAGGATCTCCACCTTGTCGATGCTGGAGACGCCCACGCGAATCGGGGTCCTGGTGGCAATGCCGTCCTTGACCACGTAGGCGTAGCTGCCGCCGGATTCGTCGACGAAGGAACCGCGCTGCACGGTGAGCACGTTGTCGCGCTTGTCGAGCAGGATGCGCACGGACAGGCGCTGGTTCTGGCGCAACTGCTTCGGCGTGGTGCCCTCGAAGCGCACGCGGGCGGCCACTTCGCCGTTCACCACCTCGGGCGAGATCGCGCTGACCAGGCCTTTCCAGGTGTTGCCGTTGCCGCTGATCTCGCCGGTCATGCCGATCGCGAGGTCGCGGGCGAAGCTCTCGGGCACCTTCACTTCCACTTCCAGCGCGGTGAGGTCGATCACGCTGAGCAGCTGCGCGTCCTTCGCCACGGTCGCCACCGGCGCGATGAACAACTGGCCGACCTGGCCGTCCACCGGCGATTTCACGTTCAAATCGTCCACCTGGCGCTGCAGGTCCTGCACCACCAGCATCTGGTTGGCATGCGCCAGCTTCTTGGCCTGGATGTTGAAGTTCAGGCTGTCGTTGCTCATGCCGAGATCGGCCTTGGCATGCGCCAGCGTGATCCTGGCCTTTTCCAGATCGTCCTTGGCCTTGTCCACCGCCACCCCGGTGGACGCGCCGGCGGCATACGCCTTCTGCTCGCGGTCGAGGTTGTTGGCGGCGCTCTTGGCATCGATCTGGGCGTCGTCGTAGGCCTTCTGCAAGGCGCCGCGCCTGGTCCGCGCGTCCACCTGCGCCTGCAGGTAGTCCACCTTCATCGCGTCGGCCCTGGACTGTTCCTGCGCCAGCTTGTTGCGCAGCTCGGGGCTGTCGATCACCGCCAGCACCTGGCCCTTCCTCACCGCGTCGCCGGCGCGCACCTTAAGCACCGCCGCGCCGCCGTAGGTGGCGTAGAGCGTGGGGCTGTTCGCCGCCACCACCTTGCCCTCGGCGGCGATGTCGCGCACGAACGGGCCGCGTTCCACGGTGGCGAAGGCCAGCCGCGACGCGCTCACCGAGGCGTCGGCCGAGAACAGGCGGAGGATGCCGGGCATGGCGAACGCCAGCACCACCAGCAAAGCCACGCCGCCACCGATGAAGAGCAGGCGACGCTTGCGGTTGGGCTTGGTTTCGACCAGACGGTCCTGGGCGGAAGTGTCGCGGATCATCGGCGGCTCGCTCGCCGCGGACAGCGCGGCATCGCCAGACTGTGAGCAAGCCGCGTGCCAGCCCGGCACGGGATATCGAAGTTACGCCGAATCAGCTACTTGCATGCGGCCGACAGCCGCATGCCGGTGTCCGCGGACACCGTGCGGACAATACGCGGTCAGCGCCGCAGGCCAGCCTGCGCGATGAACGCGTCGAGCAGCGCGCCGCGGTATTTTTGCCGGTGGATCAGCATCGACAGCTTGCGGCGCAGGTCGAGAAACGGTGTTTTCAGCGCCCTGATCCGACCGGTCGCCAGCGCGTCGGTTACCGCCACCTGCGGCAGGCAGGCAATGCCCAGCCCGGCAATCACCGCCTGCTTGATCGCCTCGATCTGGTCGAGTTCCAGCACGGTATCGCCCGGCGGCAATTGCGAAAGCACGCGTTCGGTAGTGGCTCGCGTGGCGGAGCCAGGCTCGCGCAGCACCCAGTGCGCACCGGCGAAATCGGCTGGTTTCAGACCGCGTTTGTGCGCCAGCAGGTGATCTGGCGCGGCGCATACCACGAGCGAGTCGTCACGCCACGCGCGCATGTCCAGTTGCGGATGGGTGACCGGACCTTCGACGCAGCCAATGTCCAGACTGTGATCGAGTACCCCGGCAGCAATCGCGGCGGTGTTTGCCACGCGCAAATGGATCGCTACCTGGGAGTGACTGCGCACGAAACCGCCGAGCAATTCACCCACGCGGTAGTTGCCCACGGTATTGCTGGCGCCCACGCGCAGTTCGCCGACCAGTACCTCGCCACCTGCGCGGCCGCGATGCAGGAAATCGGCGTGGCGTTCGAGCAGCTCCTGTGCCAGCGGCAACAGCTCACGGCCGCGTGCGTTGAGCCGCAAACGGCCGCGCTCACGGGCAAACAGCGGTGCACCGAGCTGCCGTTCCAGCTCGGCCAGCGCCATGCTGGCCGCCGGCTGGGTGAGATGCAGTTGGTCGGCGGCGGCGCGCACGCCGCCGCCAAGCGCCACCTGCACGAAGACGGCAAGTTGCCGCGGACTGCTGCCTTGCATCAGTTTGCCTTATGTTTGCCATCAAACATTTGCAATTTTGCTGATGTACCGGGGCCAGGACAATGGCCCCTCATGAATACCGCCACCGTCGCGCCAGCCGCTCGTCCGTCACCGCTGCGCCTCGCGCCGGGGCTGGCGCTGGCCGCCGCCATTGCCGTGCTCGCCAGCGGGTTTGGCACGCTGGCGCCGCTGATCGGCGCACCGGTGATCGGCATCGTGCTCGGACTGCTCGTGCGCAACTTTGCACCGCCAAGCCCACGCTTTGCCCCCGGCCTCGCGTTTGCCAGCAGCAACGTGCTCAAGGCGTCGGTGATCGCCCTGGGCTTCGGCCTCAGCCTCGACCAAGTGGTGGCGGTGGGCGGCAAATCGCTGGCGGTGACGCTGGTTACCCTCAGCGTGGCGTTTGCCAGCGCGTGGCTGCTCGGGCGCTGGTTGAACGTGCACGGCAAGCTCGCGGTGCTGATCGGCGTCGGCACCGCCATCTGCGGCGGCTCGGCGATTGCCGCGGTCACGCCGATCATCCAGCCGGAGGATCACGACACCGCGTTCGCGATGGCGACCATCTTTCTGTTCAACGTGATTGCGGTGCTGCTGTTTCCGTTGCTGGGTCACCTGCTGCACCTGTCCGATCTCGGCTTCGGCCTGTGGGCTGGCACTGCGATCAACGACACGTCGTCGGTGGTGGCCGCCGGCTACAGCTTCAGTCACGCTGCGGGCGACTACGCCACCATCGTCAAGCTGACGCGCGCCACGCTCATCATTCCGGTGTGCCTGGTGCTGGCCTTGGCGGTGGCCGCGCGCGCCAAACGCGGCGGCGCCGGCGATTTCAGCCTGCGCCGGATTTTCCCGTGGTTCATCGCTTGGTTCGTGGTGGCTTCCGGTGTGCGCACGCTGGGGCTGATTCCGTCCGCACTACTCCCGGTATTGCACGCCGCATCGGTGTTCCTGATCGTGCTGGCACTGACCGCAATCGGCCTCAGCGCCGACCTGCGCCGCATGCTGGCGAGCGGGCCGCGCCCGCTCCTGCTCGGCTTCGGCGTGTGGGCCGCGGTGGCCATCAGCAGCCTGGCCGTGCAGTACGCGATGGCGAGTTTGTAAGGGCCGGCATCGCGCTTTGCCGAATCCCGGCTTGCCGGACTAGAGCCCATTCCCGTGAGAACGGCGCGCTCGCACGCTCTCCGCTTTACCAAATCCCGAACCCCAATCCCGGATCCCGACCATCAAGCGTGGGGCAGCGGCTTGCCCTGCTCGGCCAGCGTCAGCGCAACGTGGTCGCGCAGATACACCGGCAACGCTTTTTCGGGCGCCACCGCACGCCCGGCGCGAAATTCGCGCGCGCCGATCTCCGCCACGTGCACGGCCTGCGGGAAACGCTCGCCATCCTCGTAACGTGGCTCGCTGCCCAGCTTGGCGCGCAACGCGTCGCGATAGGTGGCCCAGCCGGTGCCGACTACCTGCCACGCCGCCGCCGACGGCAGCACCAGCGCCTCCGCGGTGCATACGCGTTCCTCGTCCAGCGCAAGCAACGCGCCGTCGCCACCGCGGCGATAACTGGCGGCGTAGATCTCCCCCATGCGCGCGTCGATCACGGCGAGGATGGCGGCGTCGCCATCCTGTGGAGCCTCCCAGGCCAACGCGGCCAGCGAAGAGACCGGCACCACCGGCAAGTCGAGCGCCAATGCCATGCCTTGCGCCAGCGACACGGCCAGTCGCACGCCGGTGAAGGCGCCAGGGCCACGGCCGACGGCGATCGCGTCCAGCGCATGCCGGTCGATGCCGGCGGCGGCGAGCAGCTCGTCGGTCATCGGCAACACGCGCTCGGCGTGCCGGCGCGGCGCGAGCTCGCTGCGCGCAAGCACCTCCTCGCCATGGATCAACGCGACGGAGCAGGATTCGGTGGAGGTTTCAATCGCGAGCAGGTTCATAGCCGGGCATGATACTGCCGGCTGCACTTTGCCTGCCGTGGCACTGGGTACGAGCAACCCTGCGGAACGAGACGTTCGCCACTCGCGGGAAGTGGCGCTACCCCATCCCGAATCCCGCATCGCCAATCCCGGCTGCCAAGCTGTCGCGGCTGATGTCGGCGATCCGCCGGGCGCCGGTCAACGTCATCGCCACCCGCATTTCGCCGGCAATGAGGTCGAGCAGATGCGCCACGCCGCGCTCGCCGGCAGCCGCCAGGGCGTAGACAAACGGCCGACCGAGCAGCACGCCACGCGCGCCTTCAGCAATGAGCCGCACCACGTCGAGACCGCTGCGCACGCCGGAATCGGCCAGGACAGTCAGGTCGCCCTGCACCGCGTCGGCCACCGCGGGCAAGGCGCGCGCCGACGACAGCACCCCATCCAGCTGGCGCCCGCCATGGTTGGAAACCACGATGCCGTCGGCGCCAAAGCGCACGGCTTCGCGCGCGTCCGCGGGGTCGAGTATCCCCTTGAGGATCATCGTGCCCTTCCACGCCTCGCGGATCCAGTCTAGATCTGCCCAGCCAATGGCCGGATCGAAGTTGTTCCCCAGCCAACCGATGTAGTCCGCGAGCTGGATGCGGTGGCCCAGATAGGTGGAGATGTTGCCCAGGTCGTGCGGCCTGCCCCACAGGCCGACTTCCCACGCCCAGCGCGGATGACAAACGGCTTGCAGCATGCGCCGCGATGCCGCGAACGGCCCGGACATGCCCGAGTGCGCATCGCGGTAGCGCGCGCCCGGCACCGGCATGTCCACGGTAAACACCAACCGCCGCACGCCGGCCGCCCATGCGCGTTCCAGCACGTTTCGCATGAACCCGCGATCTTTCAGCACGTACAGCTGGAACCAAATCGGCCGCGCCACCTGCGACTGCACCTCTTCGATCGGACACACCGACACCGAGGACAAGGTGAACGGCACGCCCTTGCCGGCCGCCGCGCGCGCCGCCTGCACCTCGCCACGCCGCGCGTACATGCCGGTCAGCCCGACCGGCGCCAGCACCACCGGCAGCTTCAGGTCTTCGTCGAACAGTTTGGTCGCAAGGTCGACCTCGCCCACGCCACCCAACACGCGCTGGCGCAACGCCAGCGCCTGCAGGTCGCGGACGTTGCGGCGCATCGTCACCTCTTCATACGCGCCACCATCGATGTAATGGAACAGGAATGGCGGCAGGCGTCGCTTCGCCGCCGCGCGGTAATCACCTGCGGAGGAAATGATCATGATGGCGGCACTCTGCACCGCGCGATGCGACGCCGCAACCGCGACCCCGCGCGAGTGCTGCCGGTGCGCCGACGACGCGGCCTATACTCGCCGCCTGCCACCATGTGCCAAGTGCGGAAGCCTGGGAGCGTGGGCGATCACCGGCATGGGAGACGCACCAGACGGTGCCACCCCGCCACGATCCCGAACAACTTCCAGCATCACCGCAGCCGGCAACGCATCGCCGTGGCGCGCATGGAAATCCGCAGTTTTCGTTTGCCAATGCATGAGGAGAGTCATGGCCATTTACGACACCAAGATCGTCGGCAAGAACCCAGTTGCCGACGGCACGATGGAACTCCTGCTGGAGAAACCTGCCGCGCTCAAGTACCGAGCAGGGCAGTTCTTCGACATCATCCTCACGGCGAAGCCGGGCGCCGAGAAGAGCAGCTACGTGCACGGTTTCTCGTTCGCCAGCGCGCCGTGCGAGCCCAACCTGGTCGCCGCCACACGCATGCGCGGCACGCCGTTCAAGAACACCATCCGCGACCTGCCGATCGGTACCCCGGTGAAGATCGACGCGGTGTTCGGCAGCTTCACGCTGCACAAGGACACGAAAGTACCGGCGGTGTTCATCATCGGCGGCGTCGGCATCACGCCGGTGCGCAGCATCATTGCGCAGTCCACCCACGACCAGAGCGGCCACCAGCTCGCGCTGATCTACGCCAACGACACACCGGCACGCGCGCCCTACGTCAACGACCTCAAGGGCTTCGCCAAGGCCAATCCGAACTTCCATTTCGTGCAGACCTTCACCCAGGCTCCTGGCGGCGACGAACACGGTCGCGTCGATGCGGCGATGATCAAGCGCCACGTGCAGGACATCATGGCGCCGATCTACTACCTCTCCGGCCCGGCCGGCATGGTGCGCGCCACGCGCGAAACGCTGATGGGCATGGGCGTGGACGAGGACAACATCCGCACCGAGGAGTTCGAGGGGTATTGAGCGCGCTTTTCCTCGCATGAAAGTGAACGGCACCCGGTATCCACCGAGTGCCGTTTTCACGGGTTCGTCCCGAATGAGACCCCATGGGTCGAGCTTCAGCCCGAAATCCTGCGGCTCGTCCGGTCGGGATGAATCCCGGCCCACGGGCCGCCCGTCACGTCGCTGCCAGTGCCACGCGCAATTGCCGATAGCCCTCGACCAGGCGCGGGCCGGGGCGACCGAGAAACGCCTCGCTGATCGGCACGACGCGGTGATGCACCACGGCCGGCACCGCCATCCAACCCTCGCGTCGCTCGACCACGTCGGCGCGGTAGTGCGCCACCTTCACCCCGCACCAGCTCATCACCACAATATCCGGCGCCAGTGCCGCGGCGTCGGCGTTCTGCTGCGGCACGCTCTTCGCATCGAAGACTTCCCACGGATTCATGCCACCGGCGCGACGGATCAGCTCGTTCACCCACGAGTACTTCGCCGCCGCGATCACCGGCTTGGGCCACCACTCCACCAGCACGCGTGGGCGCGCACCGCGCGGCGCAACCTCCGGCATGGCCGCTTCCATCTCCGCCACCAGTTGCTCCCCACGCGCCGGCACGCCCAGCGCGGCGGCGATGCGGCCGATGTCGGCGTAGACGTCGTCCAGCGATTGCGGATCACATACCAGCACCGCCATGCCGGCTGCTTCGAGCGCGGCCACCACCTTTTCGTGGCCCGGCACGGTCAGCGAGGTCAGCACCAGGTCGGGCGCCAACGCGCGCACCGCGTCGATGTCGAGATTCAGGTCGCGGCCGGTCTTCGGCAAGCTGGCCACCACCTCGGGCGGGTAATCCGAGTCGGCATCCACGCCGACCAGCTGAGCAGCGCAGCCCAGCGCGCAGACGATCTCGGTGTTGGAACAGGTATGCGAAAACACGCGCACGGCTTTTCTCCGGACAGGGCCCGCAGTGTGCCGCAGCGTTAGCATCGCTGCATGAGCGACTTCCATCGCAACATGCTGGCTGACGCCGCCAGCCCCTATCTGCGCCAGCACGCCGGCAACCCGGTGCACTGGCAAACGTGGAACGCGGCCACGCTGGCGCATGCGCGCGAAACGGATACGCCGATCCTGCTTTCCGCCGGCTACAGCGCCTGTCACTGGTGCCACGTGATGGCACACGAAAGCTTCGAGAATCCCGCCATCGCGCGGGTGATGAACGCGCATTTCGTCTGCATCAAGCTCGACCGCGAGGAGCGGCCCGACATCGACCGCGTCTACCAGCTTGCGCACCAGGCGCTGCACGGCCGCGGCGGCGGCTGGCCGCTCACCGCCTTCATCGACCCGCAGGATCTGGTGCCGTTTTTCACCGGCACCTACTTTCCGCCCGCGCCGCGCCACGGCTTGCCGGCGTTTGGTGATCTGCTGGTGCATGTACGTGATTACTTCGACGCCCATCGCGATGCCTTGCGCGAACAGGCCACCGCCTTGCGCGAGTGGCTGGCGCAGGTGGAATCCAATCCGGCACCGGCCAGCGCGCTGCCCGATGTCGCCACCACGCAAGCGCTGGCCTTGGAACAGTTCACTGCCAACTTTGACCCGCAGCACGGCGGCAGCGCCGGGGCGCCCAAGTTTCCGCGTGCGGCGGAACTCGAATGGCTGCTCGGCCTGCCCGACGCCGGCACCCGCAACATGGCGCACCTCACGCTGCGGCAGATGGCGCAACGCGGCCTGCAGGACCATCTCGGCGGCGGCTTTTTCCGCTACTGCGTGGATGCCGATTGGACGATCCCGCACTTCGAAAAAATGCTGTACGACAACGCACAACTGTTGCCGGCCTACGCACGTGCCGCCGCCGATGCCGCGCTCGATGCCGGCACGCGCACGCTTGCGCACCGGGCCGCAAGCGGCATCGTCGACTGGATCGAACGCGAGATGACGCTCGCCGACGGCACCTTCGCCAGCTCCCTGGATGCCGACAGCGAGCACGAGGAAGGCAAGTTCTACCTGTGGACGCGCGGGGCCATGGCGGGTGCACTTGATGCGCCACATGCCGCGCTGGCGCTGGCGGCCTATGGCCTCGACCGCGCACCGAACTTTGAAGCCCGTGCGTGGCACCTGGTGCGCGACGAATCGCTGGACACGTTGGCGACAAGTACCCGGCGCTCGCCGGAAGACACCGCGCGGGCATTGGAGGAAGCGCGCCAAAGCCTGCTTGCCGTGCGCATGCGTCGCACTCCGCCAAACCGCGACGACAAGACACTCACCGCGTGGAACGCGCTCGCCATCACCGGTCTCGCACGCAGCGCACTCATGCTGGACGACGCCCGCCGCGCGGCGCTCGCGCAACGCGCGCTGGAGGGCTTGCGCCACGACGCGTGGCTGGATGGCACGCTGTACGCCAACATCGCGCCGCCGGCTGCGCGCATCCCCGGCTTCCTCGACGATCACGCGTTTCTGCTCGACGCCCTGCTGGAAACCCTGCAGTGGCGCTTCGATCCGCAACACCTCGCCTGGGCCACGGCGCTCGCGGATGCCTTGCTTGAACGCTTCGTCGACCCGGCCAGCGGCGCATTCTGGTTCGCCGCCGCGGAACACGCCACGCCGCTCGCACGCGGCCGCCAGTACACCGACGATGCCCTGCCCAACGGCAACGCCGTCGCCATCCGTGCCCTGCTGCGCCTGGGTCACCTCATCGGCGAAACGCGTTACCTCGACGCCGCCGAGCGCGCATTGCAGGCCGGCGCGGCCGCACTGACGCAACTGCCCGCCGCCTGCCCCACCCTGCTGCGCGCGCAAGCCGAAGCCGCGCACCCGCGCCGGCAACTGGTGGTGCGCTGCGCGCCGGAACAAGCAGCCGCCTGGCGCGCCACGGTGCGCACTGCACTGGCCGAAAACAACTTGTCGCCCGCCACCGACGCCATCGACGTCTTCGTGATCGACGCCCCCGCAGGCGCCCTGCCCGGCGTACTTGGCGCGCGCGCCGTGGCAAGCGCCAGCGGCAGCGCGCAGCTTTGCACCGGGCTCACCTGCCAGCTCTCCGTCACCGATCCGGCGAAACTGTCGGATGCGTTGCGCGCGTGAGTCGAGCGAACTCGGGGCCACGAATCAACCTGTTCCGAGCGGTACGCTTGGTGCCAAACGGCCTTCGACCCAGCGTTCTCACGGCACGGCGGTTCCGGGCTCGCGCTTGGTTTCTTCGGTTGGCGCGGCATCAGGGTGGTTTTGCGTGGCACCGGCGCGACACGCGGCATCAGAGTCGGTTTCGTGTGGGGGCAGTACGGGGGCGTGGCATCCGAGCGGTTTCGTGCGCCCTGCGGGCGCGCGAGCTACTTTCTCTTTGCTTGCCCAAAGAGAAAGTAGCCAAAGAGAAACGGCACCCCGCGGCAGCGCTTTCCGTCCTTCCATGGACGGAAAGTCCGTGAGGCGGGGCCGGGCCTTTCGAGCGGGCATCGTGCCCGCGCGAAAAGGCGAGGCCATCCCTGGCCTCGCCCGCTGCGCGGCTTTTCGAACCCCGCCTCACCGCCGCCGAGGGGCCCCCAGAAGAGCGGCGCGCATCGTGCGCGCCAGAAGCCAAAGCATCACCCGTCCCGCAGCTGGTGGTGCGCGGACGCTCTGCTTCGGGCGCGCGGACGCGCGCCTGCCGTTGTGGGGCTCCTATGGCGCGGCGGGTGGGCTGCGGATAGTCCGTCAGGATGGCCCGCAGGGAGGCGGGCCAGTTTTCCGCCGGCACACGGAGGTGCCGTCGGAAAACCCCGCAGCCCACCCGCGCACCCGGAGGGCGCGCCATCGGGGTGGCCTCTCTTTTGGCTACTTTTCTCTGGCCATTCAGAGAAAAGTAGCCCGGACGCCCAAAGGGCGTTCGAAACCGCTCCAGTGCCGCGCGTCGCGCCGGTGCCGCACGAAACCGCCCTGATGCCGCACCTCCCGCGAAACCCGCGGCAGCACGAAACAGCTTCGATCCCACGCCTGCCACAGACCGGATCCCGACCTAGGCAAAAAACGCCTGTACATCCCTCAGATCCCGCGTACGCGGCATCGGCGGCAGGCTGGCGAGGAAGAGCTTGCCGTAGCCTTTGCTGGTGAGGCGTGGGTCGCCGAGCACCAGCACGCCGCGGTCGGTCACGCTGCGGATCAGGCGTCCGGCGCCCTGCTTGAGCGCGATCGCGGCGGCGGGCACCTGCCAGCCCATGAACGGGTTGATGCCCTGCTCTTCCAGTGCTTCGAGGCGCGCGACCAGCACCGGGTCATCCGGCGCGGCGAACGGCAGTTTGTCGATCACCACCACGCTGAGCGCCTCGCCGACCACGTCCACGCCTTCCCAGAAACTCGCGGCGCCGAGCAGCACGCCGTGGCCGCTGCGGCGGAACTCCTCCAGCAGCTGATGGCGCGGCGCGGTGCCCTGCACGAACAACGGCCACGGCCATTGGCCATCCAAACGTTGCGCGGCATGGCGCAAGGCGCGGTGCGAGGTGAACAACAAAAACGCGCGGCCCTGCGAGGCTTCAAGCACCGGCTTGACCGCATCGAGCAGGCGGTCGGTGTGGTCGCGCGCCGCCGGGTCGGACAAGCCATCGGGCAGATAACACAGCGCCTGCTTCGCGTAGTCGAACGGGCTTTCCAGCAACAGCGTTTGGGGTTCGTCCAACCCGAGTTGGCGCGAGAAGTGATCGAAGCTGCCGGCGACGGAAAGCGTGGCCGAGGTGTAGATCCACGCGGCCGCGCTTTTTTCGCGCAGCGTGCGCAGCGGCGCCGCCAAATCGAGCGGCGTCGCGTGCAGCGCGAAGCCGCGCGGGAAGCGTTCGTACCAGCGCACGTCGTGCGCGCCGCCAGCGTCGAGCAGGTGGTCGAGATGCCCGCCCAGCGCCAGCGCGCGCTCGTGTGTATTGGCCAAACCGCGCGACCGCTCGGCCTGCGAGCCAAGCAAGTCGGCGAACGTGGAGAGCAACTCGGCCAGCGCGCGCAAACCGTCACGCACCGCCGCACGCTCGTCGAGCTGACCAAAGCTGCCGCGCGGCGGCAGGCCTTCCATCGCCAGGCGCAGTTCGCGCAAGACTTGGTTCAAGGCTTCGACCGGCTCCAGCAGCAGGCTGGTCGCGCCGGTAACACCGTTGCCTTCGCGCAAGGCATCCTGGGCCAGCTCGCCGAGTTGGCGCGCGCTGACCGTTTCGCTGAAAAACTGTCCCGCCAGCTCGGGCACCTGATGGGCCTCGTCGACAATATAGGCGGCGGCGCTCGGCAGGATCTCGCCGAAACCGCCCTGCTTCAGCGCCAGATCGGCAAACAGGAGGTGATGGTTGACCACGACGAGGTCGGCTTCCATCGCCTCGCGACGGGCCTTGAACACGTAACAGTCCTCATAGAACGGGCACTCCACGCCAAGGCAGTTCTCCGCCGTGGAAGTGACCAGCGGCCACAGCGCGGAATCTTCCGGCACCTCGGCCAGTTCCGCACGGTCTCCGCGCCGGGTACGCGCCGACCACGCGCGGATCGCCGCGAGCTGGCGCGCCTGCTCGGGAGAGAGCGACGCGCCCTCGCGCACGGTCTGGTCGAGTCGGTACAGGCACAGGTAGTTGGCGCGCCCCTTGAGCAAGGCGGTTTTGACGTGCACGCCCAGCACCGACAGCACGCGCGGCAAATCGCGGAAATAGAGCTGATCCTGCAGCGCCTTGGTACCGGTTGACACGATCACGCGCTCACCTGAAAGCAGCGCCGGCACGAGGTAGGCAAAGGTCTTGCCGGTGCCGG
Source organism: Rhodanobacter sp. (assembly GCA_004298045.1). GTDB lineage: Bacteria > Pseudomonadota > Gammaproteobacteria > Xanthomonadales > Rhodanobacteraceae > Rhodanobacter_A. The sequence continues at coordinate 345,154 of SCRM01000016.1, forward strand.
TGCCGGCCTCCGCCAGGAGCGTATCGCGGCCGGCAATGGCGGCGGCCACGGCATGTGCCATCGTCCGTTGCGCGGCGCGCGGTACAAAGTCGGGCACCTCGCGGGCAAACGGGCCATCCGGGCCCAGCAGCGCGGCAACGTCGTCCGGCTGCGTGTCGTCAGAGTCGATCATTGCCGCAGTATCGCCCGGCCATGCGCGCAGGCAAACCGCAAGCGTCAAACGTGAACCATCAGAACCGGTTGACACCCTGCACGTGACACTTAGCCACCCACTTCTCGGCAGTGGCGACACCGGTATCGTCGCCGGCGCTCTTGCGCAACTGCGCAATGGTTTCCCAATTGCGCGCGCACAGCGGGCCGAGCTTCGGGCCCAGTGACCACGAGCGCTGCGCAAGCTTTTCCGCCAGCGGGTAGTCATGCTGCCAGATTGCCACTTCGGCGCGGTCTTGCAGCAACTCGGGCGAATCCGGACTGCGGCCCAAGGCCTGGTCGAGCTGGACCGCGGCGGCATCGTACTTGCCGGTGTGCACATCCTTCTCAGCCGTGGCCTGCCACGCCGCAATACCGGGATCAGCCAGCGGTTTCACCGCGATCACCGATTTTTCCTGGTCACCGGCAGCGTGGACGGCGGCGACGATGGTCGCCGGGGTCAATGTTGGACGCGACACCGGCGGCGCAGTCGGCACCGTCGCGGCACAGGCCGCCAGTGCGGCCACCGCAAGCGGCAGCACACCACGAACGAGGAGACGACGGGGAAGATTCATGGTTAATGACCACCAGCAACGGGTTGGGGGAGATCCGGCGCACGGGCCGGCGCCGGGGGCGGAGGCACGCTCGATGCCGACGCCGGGCCACCGCCGAACAGGCTCTGCCAGAAGCAACCCTCCACCTCGTTCGGCAGCGAGCCGGCCACTACCGGCACCTGCTGCGCGCCGGCGCACTGCGGCTCGGTCGGCTTGCCATCGGCGGGATTGATCCACGCCATCTGCAGGCCGTCGCCCAGCGCGGCGGAAAGCGGCTTGGTCGGCAACTTCGCAAACAGGTCGCGCCACACGCGCAGCGCGCCGGTGGCACCGAACAGATGCGCCGGCTTGTTGTCGTCGCGGCCCATCCAGAACACCGCGAGGTGCTCGCCGGTGAAGCCGGCAAACCAGCTGTCGCGCAGGCCGTTGCTGGTGCCGGTCTTGCCGGCGGCGTGCAACGAAGCGAGGGGCGAATTGCCGATGGAAGCCGCAGTGCCATACGTGGCCACCTGCTGCATCGCCCAAGTGATGAGGCGCACGGCCGGCTGGTACTCGCCCTTGCCGGCCTGTACCTCGTAACGCTTGATCGTGCGGCCGTTGCCGTCGACCACGCCGCGCACCGCCAGCAGTGGCAACGCGTGACCATCGGAGGCGATGTACTCGTACATCTGCGCCAGTTGCAGCGGGGAGATGTCCAGCGCGCCAATCAGGAGCGACGGGCTCGGGTTGACGTCGGTCAGCCCGAAGGATTCGAGAAACGCGCGGATGCGCGGCAAGCCCACCGCCAGCCCGAGATGAATGCTCGCGAGGTTCCATGATTTCGCCAGCGCATCCACCATCGGCACCATGCCATGGCTCTGGTCGTCGTCGTTGTGCGGCTCCCACAGCGTGCCGTTCGGCTGCCGCATGCTGATCGGGCTGTCGTCCAGCGCGGTGGCGAGATTCCAGCGTGCAGGGTCGGTCAGCGCCACCAAATACACGAACGGCTTGATGGTGGAACCGATCGGCCGTTGCGAATCCAGCGCACGATTGAAGCCCTGGTCGCCGGGGAACTTGCTGCCGATCACCGCCAGCACGCTGCCATCGTGCGCATCGGTCACCACGCCCGCGGCCTGCACCGCCTCGCCACGCTTGCCCAGACCCTTCACCGTGGTCGAAATGGCCTGTTCGGCGTAGATCTGCGCGGCCGGGTCGAGCGTGGTGAAAATCGAAAGGTTGCCGGCTCGCAGCGTGTCCTCGTCGAAGTCCTTGGTGATCTGCTGGCGCACCAACTGCATGAACGCCGGGAAGCGGTCATGCGGCAACTGGCCACTGGTGGTGATGCCGAGCGCCGTGGCCTGCGCCGCCTTGCCCTGGTCGGCGGAAATCAGGTCGTTGTCGACAAATTCCTGCAGCACCAGGTTGCGCCGCGCCAGCGCGCGATCCGGATAACGCCGCGGATCGTAGAAACTCGGCCCCTTGACCAGCCCGACCAGCAGCGCGATCTCCTGCACCCGCAGATCGCGCAGCGGGCGGCCGAAGTAGAACTCCGACGCCGCGGCAAAGCCGTGCACCGCCTGCGCCCCTTGCTGGCCAAGGAACACCTCGTTGACGTAGGCCTCCAGGATACGGTCCTTGCTGTAGTGGAACTCCAGCAACAGCGCCATCAGCGCCTCGTTGGCCTTGCGCGTGAAGGTTTGCTGACGGGTCAAAAACAGATTGCGCACCAACTGCTGGGTGAGCGTCGAGGCGCCCTGCACGGTATGCCCCGCGCGCAGGTTGGCAAACGCCGCGCGCGCGATCGCGCTGAAGTCGATGCCGATGTTGTGGCGGAAATCGCGATCCTCGACAGTGATGAGGCCGTTGACCAGCAGCGGCGGCAAATCCGCCAGCCGCACGATGCGGCGGTCCACCTGTTTGGCGCCGTACACCGTGGCGATGCGCGCCGGGTCCAGATGCGCAAGCGGCATCGCCGCGCCGGTCAAAAGATCCCGCACGCGCTGCACGCGGCCTTGCCCCAGAGTAACCTCGATGCGTTTGGGCAGCTCGCCGCCATCCGGCCCGGCATAGCCGCGCGAGGAAATGGTGTAAGTCGCGCCGCGCTTCATCCAGGTGCCAGGCACCTTGCCGTGGCTATCCTCGACGTAACCGGCAAAGGTCAGCTCGAGCTGCAGCGCCGCCGGTGTCATCGGATCCCCCGGCGACAGCGGCAACGGCCGTGCGAACACCCGCGTCGGCACCGCAAACACGAGGTCGCTGAAGCGTTGTTGCACGCGCTGGTTGAGGACCAGCGCATACGGCAGCACGAACCCCACGAACAGGCCGAAGCCGATCCAGAACGGCACCCGCAGCCACGGCCAGCTCGCGTGCAGCAACGCGCGGATACGGGTCAGCACAGGCGCTGGCTGATGAGTTTGCACATAGGTCTTGGATAATACGGGGTGTCAGCCGGCGGGGGGATGAATGGGGTTGGAGCCGGGATTCGGGATTCGGGATTCGGGATTCGAGATTTGGGATTGGAGATTCGAAAAGGCGGGCTGCGGCCAGCCTCCACGCTTCGCGGGTCGGCTTCAGCCGACTGGAGACTCGCGCCGGGTTAAAACCCGACTGGCAAAAGCTGGCATCTTGCGGCAACCGGCTCCTGCAAATCCCCAATCCCGTATCCCAAATCCCGGCTCTCTGGATCCCCAATCCCGTCGCTACTCGTCCCCCGACCGGTGCGCGATCCACGCGCCGGCCATGGCGGATAGATACGGCACCGATTGCGCGCCGAGGATGAACATCCACAGTGTGCCTTCGATATAGCGGGTGCCGTAGGCGTGGGCCATGCCGACGATGCACAGGATCAGCGCGACGGCCATCAGCATCTCCTCGCGCACCGGGGCGAACGCGGCAAAGCTCGAACCGCCCATGCGGCGCTTCTTGGCGGTGACCACAAAGGCGGTCTTCTTGCGCGTCAGGCCATGCAGGATGCCGCGCGCGATGGCATGGGAGAGCCCCATGCTGGCGACCGAGGCCATGATGGTGTCGTACCAGCCGCACGGCACCCGCGCGCGGTAGAGCACGATGCCGAAGATCATCTTGGCGAAGAAGAAGCCGATCACCGGGATCAGGAACAACTGCATCGGCAGGCTGAAAAGGTACGGGAACGCGATCATGCCGGCGGTCCAGTACAGCGCCATCAGAGTGAAGATGAGCAGCAGCGCATCGGCAAACCAGCTGAACCAGCCAGTGAGAAAGTGGAAGCGCTGCCCGGGGGTGAGCGGGCCCTTCTTCACCATCCAGTCCCAGCGCCCCTTGAGGATCTGCATGGCACCGAACGCCCAGCGGTAGCGCTGGCTCTTGTACGCCTTGAAGTCGGCCGGGGTGAGGCCCTTGCCCATCAATTCATCGACGTAGACCAGCTCGTAGCCGGCGTGCATCAGGCGCAGGCCAAGCTCGGCGTCCTCGCAGATCGTCCATTCCGACCAGCCGCCGGTGCCTTCGAGCGCGGCGCGGCGCACCATCGTCATGGTGCCGTGCTGGATGATGGCGTTGCGCTCGTTGCGGTGGTGCATGCCGATGCGGAAGAAGCCGTCGAACTCCCACGCGGTCATGCGGCGGAAACGGTTCTTCTGGAAGTCGCGATGCGCCTGCGGGCACTGCACCACCGCCACCTTCGGGTCGTGGAAATAACCGGTGAGGGTGGCGAGCCAGTCGGTGCGCACCACGTAGTCGGCGTCGATCACCGCGATCACGTCCGCACGCTGGTTGGTTTCCTTGAGGCCGAAATTGAGCGCGCCGGCCTTGAAACCCGGCCATGGTTCCAGATGGAAAAAGCGGAAACGTTCGCCGAGCTTTTCGCAATACGCCTTCACCGGCCCCCACACCGCCGGGTCCTTGGTGTTGTTGTCGATCACCAGCACTTCAAAGTTGGCGTAGTCGAGCGCGGCCAGCGAATCGAGCGTGACCTGCACCATCTCCGGCGGCTCGTTGTAGCAAGCCAGGTGGATCGACACGAACGGCTGCTTCTCCGGCGGGTCTGGCCTGAGCATGTGCGCCTCGCGCATCCACTTGCGCCGCCACAGCACCTCGGTGAACTCGAAACCGTTGATGAGCAGGATGGCGATGATCGCGATCTGCGCCGGAAACAGCAGCAGCAACATCGTCCAGTCGACCCAGCTCAGGTAGAACTGGAACGGCAGCGTGGCCGACCACACCAGGATGCCGGCGCAGAACTGGATAAGCACGCAGAAGAACAACCGCCCGGTGAGCTTGAAGCGCTCGAAGCGCAGCGCGAACCAGATCATCGGCCACAGCGCGAGCAGGCTCGCCGCCAGCGCCTTCCACGGCCACGAGGTGTCCTCGGTGACCGGGCCGGTGAGCGGGAACTTGAGCTGACGGTCGGCGTTGAACATCCCCCAATACGCCTCGGTGCGGCCTGAAAGCTGCTCCTTCCACGGCTGGTCGAACGCCTCCATCACGTAGTAGTCGATGTGGTCGCGCTTGGCCACGTTGAACCACTGGCGCAGGAAGATCGCCTCGTTCGACACCGACGGGTCGGCATACTCGTGGCGATCGCCGTTGGACGGCCAGCCGATTTCGCCGATCACGATCGGCTTGTTCGGGAACAGTTGCCTCAGGTGGTTGTAGCTGCCCAGCACCGCGCCGATCGCGTCCTTGCGCGGGATGCCGTTCCAGTAGGGGAACAGGTGCACGGTGATGAAATCCACGTGCTGCGCCAGCTCGGGGTATTTCTCCCAGATGTAGTCCGGCTCGGCGGTCGACACCGGCTGGCGCAGCGCAGCGCGCACGCGGTCGAGATAGGCCATGAGCTGGTCGGGCGAGACGTCGTTGCGAAACAGCACCTCGTTGCCCACCAGCACGCGGTTGATGGTGCCGGGGTAACGCCGCGCCTGCGCGATCAGCGCATCGATCTCCTGCTCGTTGTTCTCCAACCGGGTGTCGATCCACGCACCGGACAGCACCTTGAGTCCGTCGCGCTCTGCCAGGCGCGGAATCTGCGGGTTCTGCAACATCGAATAGGTGCGGATGTTGTGCGTGTAGTGGCGCAGCAGCTTGAGGTCGCCATCAAGCTGCTCGTCGGTGGGGAAATCACCCTTGAGCGGGCTCTGGTAGCGCTGGAACGCCGACAGCGCATAGCCGCTGACCGGGCCGTGCCAGTCTTCCGGGCCGTGCGGACGGTTGCTCCACCACCACAGGCCGATGTTCAGCGCGGCCACCACCAGGGCCAGCACGACGGCAACAAACCAGGACGGACGGCGGTGGGTGACAGGCTCGGCGCTCAAAAGAATCCCCGTGGAGGCCCCTCGGCAAACGGGGGGAGCCGCAGGAGCTTAACCAATCCGCGCCCGCACGCTCAATAAAACCACTTCGCCGCAGTCAGCCGCAGCTAAGCCACGGGGTGCCGCGCAGCACCTTGGCGGCGCCTCGCGCAACCGGCAACGGCTCTCAACGCCCGCCGAACTCATGCACCATCTGGGTCATGGTGCGTGCCACACAGGCGCCGTCGCAGCGGCCGGCCAGGTAGCCGGAGCCGCAGGCCATCAGCTCCGCCAGCGTGCCGTACAGCGCCTGCGCGTCGCGGTCGTGCGGCTCGCCGTTGCTGCCCAGCGCTTTCTCCTGCTCCACGTAGGTGCGCACCGCACCCACCATGGTGTGCGCCATGTCGTCCGCGTGGACCTCTCCGCGCAGGAACGGCGGTGCAAACGCCACCGCCTTGTCCACCGCCGCCTGCATGCGTGCAGCCTGGGTGGCGGGTACGGCGGCGTCCGGGGTAGGCGTTGCGTCGGTGGTCATGGCTTGCCTCGTGGGTGATTGATCGGCGGCAAGTATGCGCCGGCGCGGACAAGCCGCCGTGATGCAGGTCGGTTCCCATGGAAGACGTCGAAGAGCTGCACCTTCGCCCAAGCTTGCGGGAACGGCGCACGTACGCGCACCAAGTAAGTCGGATGATGCGCGCGTTTTCCCCTTCCTTGCTGCTCGTCGCGGCAACGTTGGTGCCACGCGGCAACACGAGCGGGTTTACCCTCTGCAACACCTCCGGGCGCGGGTCACGCGTCCAACTTCCAAAACGACACAAGGATTGATCGATGAAGAAGCGAACGCTTCGGTTGGTGGCGGCGATTGGCCTGGCGCTGGGTACGTTCAGCGCATGGGCGGCGAGCGATGCGGAGGTGACGCGCGCCACGCTGGACAACGGTTTGCGCGTGGTGATCGTGCGCGACACGTTGGCGCCGGTGGTCACCACGGAGATGAATTACCTCGCCGGCTCGGACGAGGTGCCGGCCGGGTTCCCCGGCACCGCGCATGCGGTGGAACACATGATGTTTCGCGGCAGCCCGGGGCTGTCCAAGGATCAGCTCGCGGCGATCGCGGCGAACATGGGCGGCGCGTTCAACGCGGATGCCACGCAGGGCGTGACGCAGTATTACTTCGTGGCGCCGGCGCAGGATCTGGACGTGGCGCTGAAGGTGCAGGCGCTGCGCATGCGCGGCGTGGACATGGACCAGAAGGAGTGGGACAAGGAGCGCGGCGCGATTTCGCAGGAGGTGTCGCGCGATCTCTCCAGCCCGGATTTCAAGTTCTACTCGCAGATGCTGGCGCAGATGTTTTCCGGCACGCCGTATGCGCACACGCCGCTGGGTACGCGCGACTCGTTCGACCAGACCAACGCGGCGATGCTCAAGGCGTTCCACGACACCTGGTACGCGCCGAACAACGCGATCCTGGTGATTGCCGGCGACGTCGATCCGACGGCGACGCTGGCGAAAGTGAAACAGGAATTTGCCGGCATCGCGAAGAAGACGCTGCCGGCGCGGCCGGCGTTCGACTTCAAGCCGGTGGCGGCGAAGACCGTGCAACTGCCGACCGACAGCCCGTATGGCTCGGTGTATCTCGGCTATCGCCTGCCCGGCCTGAAATCGAAGGATTACGCCACTGCGCTGGTGCTGGGCCAGGCGCTCGGTTCACAGCGCGCGGCGCTGGCCGGCATGCGGTTCGACGGCACCGCCCTGTTCGGCGGCTTCGTCGGCCAAAGCATGCCGCACGCCGGGCTTGGCCTCGCGGTGGGCATCTTCCCCAAGGGCGGCAACCCGCAACCGGTGCTGACCAAGATGCAAGCCATCCTGGCCGACGCTGCGGCGAAGGGTATCGACCCGGCGCTGGTGGAGGCGGCCAAACACAAGGCGGTCTCCGATCTCGAATTCAAGAAGAACTCGGTAGACGGGCTGGCCAACGCGTGGTCGCATGCACTGGCGTTCCAGGGCGCGGATTCCCCGGATGCGATCAAGGCCGCGATCGAGGCGGTGACGCCGGCAGCCGTGAATGCGCTGGCGAAGCAGACCTTCGACCCCAAGCATGCGATCACCGCCATTCTGACCCCGGAGAGCTCCGGCAAGCCGGTGGCCGGCAAGGGCTTCGGCGGCGCGGAGAGCTTCTCATCCACACCGGACAAGCCGGTGGAGCTGCCGACGTGGGCGCAAGCGGCGTTCGCCAAACTGGCGGTGCCGAAATCCTCGCTCGATCCGGTGAGCTACACCCTGCCCAACGGCCTGCGCCTGATCGTGCAGCCAGAGACCATCAGCGACACGGTGGAACTCTACGGCAGCATCAAGACCAACCAGGATCTGCAGGCGGGCAAGGGCGAGGAAGGCGTGAGCGAAGTGCTTGCCGGGCTGTTTCCATTCGGCACCGAGCATCTGGACCGCATCCAGTTTCAGCAGGCACTGGACGCGATCGGCGCGCACGAAAGCGCCGGCACCAGCTTTTCGCTGGCGGTACCCGCGGCACACTTCGCCGAAGGCGTGAAACTGCTCGCCGACCACGAACTGCATCCGGCACTGCCGGCGCAGGCGTTCTCGCTGGTGCAGAAGCAGACGGCGGGCATGGTGGCCGGGCAACTGCAGTCGCCCGATTTCCTCTACCAGCTCGGGCTGGGCAAGGCACTGCTGCCGGCGAACGACCCCTCGTTGCGCCACGCCACGCCACAGAACGTGATGGCGCTGACGCTGGACAAGGTGAAGCAGTACTACGGCGCGACCTTCCGTCCGGACCTCGCCACTATCGTCATCGTCGGCAAGGTCGACCCGGCGCAGGCGAAGCAGGTGATCGAGCAGGCGTTTGGCAATTGGAAGTCCACCGGGCCCAAGCCCGACACCGACTACGCCGCGGTGCCCGCGAACCAGCCCGGCAAGCTGCACGTGCCCGACGCCAGCGCGGTGCAGGACAGCGTGGACATGGCGCAAACCATTGCCGTCACCTACGACGACCCGGCGCGCTACGCGATCCACCTCGGCAACCAGGTGCTCGGCGGCGGCTTCTACGCCTCGCGCCTCACCCGCGACCTGCGCGAGAAACACGGGCTGGTCTACACCGTGGGCGTCAGCTTGGACACTGACAAACACCGCGGCACCTACAAGGTGTTCTACGGCAGCGATCCGGACAAGGTCGGCGCCGCCAGCGCGCTGGTGGTGCAAAACCTCAAGCAGATGCAGGACGCACCGGTGACCGATACCGAGCTGAGGCAGGCCAAGGGCATCCTGCTGCGCCGGATGCCGCTCGGCGAATCGAGCTTCGGCGCCATCGGCAGCCAACTGCTGGAACTCGCGCAGCAAGGCAAGCCACTTGATGCCATGACCATCGCCGGCCGGCACTACCTGTCGCTGACCGCGCCCGAGGTGCAAGCTGCGTTCAAGAAATACGTGCGGCCGGAAGGCTTGGTGACGGCGGTGAAGGGGCCGGCACCGAAAGGCTGATCGCAGCGAACCGCACTCGCCCGGAGCAACCGGGCGAGTGCGGTCTTTTTTGCCCTTCAAAAACTTTCACACGCCATGCCTGAGTCAGACCACTACCCCATCCGCGCATGGCCTTGGCGCACGCAGTTGCGCGATACCTACCGGGTGCTGTTCGTTCCCGTCACGCTGGCCGTCGTCGCCAGCGCGACCCGGTTCTTCCATTGGCCTTGGGGACTAGCGCTTGGCGCCTGCCTCGGCATGCTGCCTTCATATGTCCTCGGTACGCCTTCCCGCATGCCGATCGCGCCGGGTGACAGCGCCACCATCGACCACTGGCTCGCCGCGCACAAACATGTCCACGATGCCCGCGGCTGGGTGCCACGCCTGCCCCGCAACGCCTATTTCGACAGCTAGGTCGTGCACTGGCAAGGCGACGCGCCGTGATCGGGCCGCCCATCACGTTGCGCGCGCTGAAAACGATATTGCGCAGAGGGCCATCCGGCGGGTGAACACGGCATGGCAAGTCGATCTTCGGTACGTGGCGCAACGAAGTCCCTTGCGCACCCGCCCCAGCCGGTCGAACCATGGTTTGGCTGCGCCACGCGTCACTTCACACGCCCCCTTCACCGGCAACCTGCCGCGGTCGGCCCGCGCGTGCATGCATGACAACTTCCGTGCCCGCGTCCGGCACATGTCACCTGCCGCCCACAGCCCCGCAAGCGCTTGCGACCGCAACCGGCACGCTCTTGCCGACGAAGGGCAGTCCAGCACGCGAAACCACGGTCGGGATCATGTGCTGCCGGGTACCGCGGTACCCGCCCGCGGTATCCCGCGCACCGCCCCCTTGGCTTGCGTCACACTGCAGCGCCCCGTAAACTTCGCGGCTCACGCTCGCCGGAGTAGCTCAGTTGGTAGAGCGGCGCATTCGTAATGCGTAGGTCGCAGGTTCGACTCCTGTTTCCGGCACCATTTACAACACAGGTCCGCATTGCTGCGGACCTGTGTTTTTTTTCGCAGGGTGCCCAGCGTCGCGATCTCGGCGAGACGACAGCGGTCAGTTCGACGCGTCTGCAGCGTGGCTGCCGAACAGGCCGAAGACGACCAGCAGCACGGCACCAACGGTGATGCCGCAGTCGGCCAGGTTGAACACCGGGTAGTGCCAAGCGCCGAATTGCACGTCGATGAAGTCGGTGACTTGCGCGGCGAGCATGCGGTCGATGAGGTTGCCGATGGCGCCGCCGATCACCAGCGCCAGCGGCAGCGCGGTGCGCCAGTCGCGACGCGCAGTGCGGGCCAGCCAAACCACCAGCGCGATGGAAATGACGACGGCCAGCGCCGAGAACAGCCAGCGCTGCCAGCCGTCGTGGTTGGCAAGAAAGCTGAAGGCCGCGCCGCGGTTGTAGGTGAGCGTCCAGTTGAGGAAACCGGAAATCACCGGGTGTGCCAGGCCTTCGGGCTGCAGCGTGGCCGCCGCCCACGCTTTGCTGAGCTGGTCGAGCACGATGAGCGCGCCGGAGAGCGCAAGCCACGGCAGGGCATTGGGTTTGATGGTCATGGGTGGCGGGGTTTCCGGTTCAACGATTTCGATGCTTGTCGTGGGGTACGCGCCAGGCGTGCTGGGTTTGGTGGGTGATCGAGGCGGTAGCCATTGCCAAGGCGGAGTGAGCATTGGCAAGTCCCGGCCCCTCACCTCGATCCTCTCCCCGCCGGGGAGAGGAAGAAAGGCGAAGCGATCCCTCACCGGTGCGATGGAAGCAAAGCGGCGCGTCAGAACCAGCGCCGCACCTCGCCGTTGCCCTCGACGTTTTCGACGCAGCGGCCGCATAGGTCCGGGTCATCCGCATGGCTGCCGACATCGTCGCGGTGGTGCCAGCAGCGCACGCATTTGGCGGCGTCGCTGACGCTGGCCGACACCCAGGCCTTGGCGCCGTCCAGCGCAAGCTCCTCGCCGCCATCGGGTACCCGGCTTGCCTCGTGCAAGCTCACATCCGAAGTGATGAAGAAGAAACGCAGTTCGTCCGCCGCCGGTGCGTAGCGCGCAACCGTGGCAGCGTCCGCGTGGATCGCCAGCTTTGCATCGAGCGCGGCGCCAATGGCGCCATCTTTGCGCATGCCTTCGAGCACACGGGCGGCGCCTTCGCGGATGGCCAGCAGGTCGGCCCACCAGCGGCGCTGTTCCGGCGTAGCCTGGGTTGCCGCCAGCCCGTCGTACCAGGTTTCGAACAGCACGCTTTCGCCGCGCTCGCCCGGCAACTCGCGCCAGATCTCCTCGGCAGTGAAGGCGAGGATCGGCGCCAGCCAGCGCACCAGCGCCTCGGCGATGCGGTACATCGCGCTTTGCGCGCTGCGCCGGCCGTGGCTGTCGGTCGGCATGGTGTAGAGCCGATCCTTGGTGATGTCGAGATAGAGCGCGCCCATCTCGTTGGTGCAGAAGTTCTGCACGCGCGCCACCACCTCGGGGTAGTCGTAACGCTCGTAGGCGGCGATTACCGCCTGCTGCACGTCATGCGCCTGCTGCACGGCCCATTGGTCCAGCGGCAAGCTGTCTTCCACTTTCACCAGGTGCCGCGCGGGATCAAAGCCGTCCAGATTGCCGAGCAGGAAACGCGCGGTGTTGCGCAACCGGCGGTAGCCATCGGAGACGCGCTTGAGGATCTCGTCCGACACGCTCATCTCGTTGCGGTAGTCGGCCGAAGCCACCCACAGGCGCAGCACGTCGGCGCCGAGCGTATCCATCACCTTTTGCGGCGCCACCACGTTGCCGAGCGACTTGGACATCTTGCGGCCGGCGGCATCCACGGTGAAGCCGTGGGTGAGCACGGTGTCGTACGGCGCCTTGCCGAAGATGGCCGAGGACGTGAGCAGGGACGACTGGAACCAGCCGCGATGCTGGTCGGAGCCTTCGAGGTACATCACCCGGTAGTCCTTCGCGTCGCCCTGCTGCAACTCCGGGCGCTGGCCGAGGACGGCGAAGTGGCTGACGCCGGAGTCGAACCAGACATCCAGAACATCGGTGACTTTCTCGTAATCCTTGGCGTCGGTGCCAAGCAGCGTGACCGGATCGAGGTCGTACCAGGCGTCGATGCCTTTCTGCTCGACGATCTGCGCAACCTTTTCCAGCAGCGCCACCGAATCGGGATGCGGCTCCTGCGTCGCCTTGTGCACGAACAACGCAATCGGTACGCCCCAGGTGCGCTGGCGGCTGATGCACCAGTCCGGGCGCCCGGCCACCATGCCGGTGATGCGCTCCTCGCCCCAACTCGGCACCCAGCGCACCTGCGTGATCGCCGCCAGCGCGGTGTCGCGCAAACCGGCCTGTTCCATGCCGATGAACCACTGCGGCGTGGCGCGGAAAATCACCGGCGTCTTGTGCCGCCAGCAGCACGGGTAGCTGTGGGTGATGTCGGCGTGCGCCAACAGCACGCCGCGCTCGCGCAACAGCTCCACCACCGCCTTGTTCGCCTTCCACACGTGCATGCCGACGAGATCGAGCGTGCCGGCCTTCGGCGTGCCTTCGCGGTAGGTGCCGTGGGCGTCGATGTAGTTCAAGAGACCGATGCCGTGCTCGCGCGCCACGATGAAATCGTCCACGCCGTGATCGGGCGAGGTGTGCACTGCGCCGGTGCCGTCCTCGTCGCTGACGTGGCCGCCGAGTATCACCGGCACGATGCGGTCGTAGAACGGGTGCTGGAGCTGCGCGCCGTCCAGCGTGCCGCCGAGCGCGTGGCCCAACACCTTGGCCTCGCCCACGCCGTAGCGCGCGAGCGCCTTGTCCGCCAGCGCACTGGCGACCACCAGCAGCGCGCGTCGACTCGCACGTGCCGGGCCTTCGACCAGGGCGTATTCGATGTCGGGGCCGAGCGCCACGGCAAGGCTTTCCGGTAGCGTCCACGGCGTGGTGGTCCAGATCGGTACGCTGACGATGGCATTACCCGGATCGACCCCGAACTTGCCGGCCAGCGCTTTACCGTCCACCGCGTCATACGCCACGTCGACCGCCGGCGAGCCCTTGTCGGCATATTCGATTTCCGCCTCGGCCAGCGCGGAGTGGCAATCGAAGCACCAGTACACCGGCTTGGCACCGCGCACAACGTGGCCGTTGGCCACCACGCGCGCGAGCGCGCGCAGCATGTCCGCCTCGTACTTGAAATCCTTGGTGAGGTACGGGTGTTCCCAGTCACCCAGCACGCCCAGGCGACGGAAACCGGCACGCTGCGCATCGACCTGTTCACTGGCGTATTCGCGGCATTTTTCACGGAACGCGCGCGCGTCGAGCTTCTCGCCCGGCTTGCCGAATTTCTTTTCGACCGCGATTTCGATCGGCAGGCCGTGGCAATCCCAGCCCGGTACGTACGGCGCGCGAAAACCCGCGAGGAGCTTCGAGCGCACCACCATGTCCTTCAGGATCTTGTTGACCGCGTGTCCGATGTGGATCGCGCCATTGGCATACGGCGGGCCATCGTGCAACACGAAAACCCGGTCGCGGCCCGCTACATGCTGCTGGATCGCCTGGTAGCGACCAGCCTGTTCCCACGCCGCCAACCAACCCGGCTCACGCTTGGGCAGGTCGCCGCGCATCGGAAACGCCGTGTGCGGCAGGTTGATGGTGAGTTTGTAGTCCTTGCTCATCGCTTCGGGTGCCTCGGGTTGTTTCGCCCCGAGGCCCGAAGGACTGCGAAGCGCCATGTGCCCGCCCGTCGCGCGCGGCGACTGGCGCACGCGCTACGGGCGAGTGCCTTCAAATAATAATGTTGCCGACGGTCGCCACGCATGCGCGGCGGACGGGGAACGGTGTGGCGGGATTGTCGCGGTGGATCATGCGCGGGCCAGTACCGGGTTCACGCCCAGGATGGCCCGGGCCGAACGCGCATCATGATCCATCTGCGCTTTGAGCGCATCCAAGCCGGCGAACTTCTGCTCGTCGCGCAGCTTGGCCACAAACTCCACGGTCATGCGCTGGCCATAAAGATCGCCGTCGAAATCGAACAGGCACACTTCAAGCAACGGCTCGGCCACCTGGTTCACCGTGGGACGCACGCCGAGGCTCGCCACGCCCGGCCGGGTACAGCGCCCACCGCCCAAACCGGCGCGCACCGCATAGATGCCAGCCAGCGGGCTGACCCGCCGATGCAGGTGAATGTTGGCGGTCGGAAAACCGAGCGTGCGCCCGAGCTGGTTGCCGTGTTCCACCTTGCCGCCAATGGTGAACGGGTGCCCCAGGAAGGACTTGGCGGCGACGAAATCGCCGGCCGCCAGCAGGCTGCGCACCCGGCTGGCCGAGACCCGCTCGCCGTCGATCAGCACCGGCGGCATCACCCGCGTCGCAAAGCCGAGTTCGCGCCCCATCTGTTCCAGCAGGTTGACGTCGCCGACGCGGCCGTGGCCAAAGCGGAAATCGCCGCCCACCCAGATTTCGCGCGCCGCCAGGCGATCCACCAGCACGCGGCGCACGAACGTCTCGGCGGAAACCGCCGTCAGTCCGGCATTGAAGCGCAGCAGCAGGGTGTGGCCGATGCCGGCCGCCGCAAAGCCGGCGAGTTTTTCCCGCACGCTGGAGAGACGCGGCAACGGCTGACGCGAAAAGTACGCGCGCGGCAACGGTTCGAAACTCACCACCGCCGGCGTGCAGCCCTTGGCCGCCGCGCGCATGCGCGTCTCGGCCAGCAAGGTCTGATGGCCACGGTGCAAACCGTCGAACGCGCCAATCGCGACGACACTGCCGCCCGGCAGCAAACACGATCCGGCAATGTCGCGTGAAAGTCTCATGGCCGGGTGATTATATCGGTGAAAACGGTGCGACCTACCCTACGCGCAGATCGCGCACGCGCATCCCGGTCGCAAACAACGCCGCCACGTAGACGCCGGCGCCCGCCACCACCAGCACCAGCAAATGCCAGATACGCGCTAATACCGGCACGTGCGTCCAATCCGGCCACCACCAGCGCCCGACCAGCAGCACCGCCACCATCGCCGCACAGGCCACAGCCAGGCGCACCCAATGCCGCCACCAGCCCGGCTGGCGGTCGTAGACGTTGGCCCGCTTGAGCCAATGCCACAACAACGCAAAGTTGAGATAACTCGCCAGCGCACTGGCGATGCCCAGCCCCAGATGCAACCCCGGCACCTGCGCAATGCCATCCAGCCAGTTGCCCTGATGCAGCGCCGGCGGCGCCCACAGCTCGAACAGCAGCGCGATGAAAATACCGTTGCACAGCATGTTGGCGACGAGTGCCGCCACGCCGGCGCGCACCGGCGTCTTCGTGTCCTGGCGCGCATAGAACGCCGGCAGCAGCACCTTGACCAGCGCATACGCCGGCAAACCGCACACCAGTGCCAGGATCGACAGCGTCGACATGCGCGTGTCGAAGGCGTTGAAGCGCCCGTGCTGGAACAGCGTCGCCACCAGCGGCTCGGCCAGCAGCAACAAGGCGAACATCGCCGGCACCGCAATCAGCAGTGTCAGCCGCAAGGCCCAATCCAGCGCCCGGGAAAACCCCGCGCGGTCGGTACTGACGTAATGCCGTGACAAGGTCGGCAGCACGACCGTACCGAGCGCCACGCCGAACACGCCCAGCGGCAGTTCGAGAAACCGGGTGGACAGCGACAACCAGCTTTGCGAACCGGTCACCAGCAGCGAAGCGATCACCGTATCCAGCAGCAGGTTCACCTGCGCGACGGAAGAGCCGAACAGCGTCGGCACCATGAGATGCAGGATCCGCCGCACCTCGGGGTGATGCCAGCCCCAGCGCGGCCACACCAAAAGATCGAGCTTGCGCAACGCCGGCAGCAGAAACAGCACCTGCGCAATGCCCGCCACCAGCACCGCCCAGCCCATCGCCATGATCGGCACCGCCAGGTAGCGCGACACCCACAGCGCGCCGGCGATCATGCAGATGTTGAGGATCACCGGCGCCAGCGCCGGCAGCGCAAACTGGTGGAAGCTGTTGAGTGCACCGGCCGCCAGCGCGGTCAGCGACACGCACAACAGGAACGGAAACGTCAGCCGCAACAGGCTCACGGTCAGCTCGAACTTGTGCGGCTGGTCCAGCGCGCCCGGCTCGAACACCGCCGCCAGCTGCGGCGCAAACAGCAGCCCGAGCGCGGTGATGATGAGCAGCACGGCGCTGAGCGTGCCGGTCACGCGTGCCATCAACTCCTTGAGCTCGGCGTGCGAGCCGCGCTCCTTCACCTGGGTGAACACCGGTACGAAAGCGGTGGAAAACGAGCCCTCGGCAAACAGCCGACGCATGAAATTCGGGATGCGGAACGCCACCCAGAACGCATCGGTAATGGCGTTGGCGCCAAACACCGCGTTCAGCGCCATGTCCCGGACCAACCCGAGCACGCGCGATACCATCGTCATGCTGCTGAACGACAGCAGCCCGCGAAACATGCTGGGGGACTTCATCCGGCCGGTAACCCTGATGATCGACGCTGGTGCAATGGCCGCACAGTCTGACAGCGGACGCGGGCAAGATCACTGCGCGATGATGGCGGGGCGCGGGCAACTTGACGATAGCGCGTCACACCCGCATAATTTCATCCTTTCTTCAACCAATAACCCGCGATTCGGGAGTTCTGCCTTGGCCAACATCAAGTCCGCGAAGAAGCGCGTGCGTCAGTCCGAGCAGCGTCGCCTGCGCAACGTCAGCGCCCGTTCCATGGTGCGCAGTGCGCTGAAGAAGGTCATCAAGGCGATCGACGCGAAGGACAAGACCGCCGCGACGGCTGCGTTCGCCGTGGCGCAACCACTGCTGGATCGCTACGCCTCGCGTGGTTTGATCCACAAGAACAATGCCGCCCGCCACAAGAGCCGACTGAATGCGCGCATCCACGCGCTGGGCTGAGCCCGGGTTGCAGCGGTAACGAAAAGCCGGCGCAAGCCGGCTTTTTTGTTGCCCGCACGTGACGGGCGAAACTCGTCGCTTCCCGCTCTTCCGAATCCCGAATCCCCAATCCCCAATCCCGTCGCCCCATCAGCGACAAGCGTCCATCGCCTGCGCCAGGCGTTCGACGCCGATCACCTCCAGCTCGCCGACATGGCCGGATTTCGGCGCGTTGGCCTTGGGCACGATGGCGCGGCGGAACCCGTGGTGCGCGGCTTCCTTCAAACGTTCCTCGCCGTTCGGCACCGGGCGGATCTCGCCGGAAAGCCCCACTTCGCCAAACGCCACCGTCTTCTCCGGCAGCGGGCGATCACGCAGCGAGGACAGCACGGCGAGCAGCGCCGGCAGGTCGACCGCGGTCTCCTGCACGCGGATGCCGCCGACCACGTTGATGAACACGTCCTGGTCGTAGACCGCGACGCCGCCGTGCCGGTGCAGCACCGCCAGCAGCATCGCCAGCCGGTTTTGCTCCAGCCCCAGCGCGACACGGCGCGGGTTGCCCAGGCTTGACTGATCCACCAGCGCCTGCACCTCGACCAGCAGCGGGCGCGTGCCCTCGCGGGTAACCATCACCGCGCTGCCCGGCGTGGGGCCGGTGTGCGCGGAAAGAAAGATCGCCGACGGGTTGGGTACCTCGCGCAGCCCCTTGTCGCTCATCGCGAACACGCCGAGCTCGTTCACCGCACCAAAGCGGTTCTTGAACGCGCGCAGCACGCGGAAGCGGCTGCCGGCCTCGCCCTCGAAATACAGCACGGCGTCAACCATGTGCTCGAGCACGCGCGGGCCGGCAATGCCGCCTTCCTTGGTGACGTGGCCGACGAGAAACACGCTGGTGCCGGTTTCCTTCGCGTAGCGCGTCAGCCGCGCGGCCGACTCGCGCACCTGCGACACCGAACCGGGCGCCGCGGTCAGGAGTTCGGTCCAGATGGTCTGGATCGAGTCGATCACCAGCACCCGCGGATGCGCCACCGCCGCTTGTTCGAGGATGCGTTCGATGCAGGTTTCCGCCAGCGCATCCAGCGGTTCGAGCGGCAGGCCCAGGCGCTGGCCGCGCGCGGCCACCTGGGCGAGCGATTCCTCGCCGGTGACGTAGACGCTGGGCAACTGCGCGCCGAGCGTGCCGAGCATCTGCAGCAGCAAGGTGGATTTGCCGATGCCGGGATCCCCGCCCACCAGCACCACCGAGCCTTCGACCAGCCCGCCGCCGAGCACGCGATCGAGCTCGCCAATGCCAGTCAGCGTGCGCGCCTCGACGGTGACCGCCACCGCAGTGAGCGGCGTCACCTTCGATGCGCCAGCCGCCTTGCCCGCGTAACCGCCGCGTGCCGCGGCGACGGACTTTACCGCCGGCTGCAGCACGATCTCCGACAACGTGTTCCAGGCCCCGCACTCACCGCACGAACCCTGCCACTTCGGGTACTCCGCTCCGCAGTCGTTGCACACATACGCTGTCTTGGCCTTCGCCATGCCTCACCACTCCCGGAATCCGCCCTGCGCAACCACACCCTCGCCGTACGCTGCTCTTTCCGAATCTCCCATCCCGCATCCCGAATCCCGGCCCTACTCGAACCCGCCCACGAACGAGTCCGGTGCGTAGTTTTCGAACTTGGTGTACTGGCCGAGGAAAGTGAGCTTGATGGTGTCGGTCGGACCGTTGCGCTGTTTGCCGACGATGATTTCCGCCAGGCCTTTGTCGGCGGATTCCTTGTTGTAGTACTCGTCGCGGTAGATGAACATGATGACGTCGGCGTCCTGCTCGATGGCGCCCGATTCGCGCAAATCGCTCATCATCGGTCGCTTGTCGGCGCGCTGTTCGAGCGAGCGGTTGAGCTGCGAAAGCGCGACCACCGGCACGTTGAGTTCCTTCGCCAGGCCCTTGAGCGAGCGCGAGATCTCGGAGATCTCCGTGGCGCGGTTCTCCTTGTTGCCGGGCACCTGCATGAGCTGCAGGTAGTCGACCACGATCAATCCGAGCCCGCCGTATTCGCGGTGCAGGCGACGCGCGCGCGAGCGCAGTTCCACCGGCGACAGGCCTGGCGTGTCGTCGATGAAAATCTTGGCTTCGGAGAGGATGGCGATGGCGTTCGATACGCGCGGCCAGTCCTCTTCGGCCAGCTCGCCGTTGCGCAGACTCTGCTGATGGATGCGCCCCACCGAGGAAATCAGGCGAAAGGCCAGCTGCGAGGCGGACATTTCCATCGAAAACACCGCCACTGCCTTTTTCGCGCGCAGCGCGGCGCTCTCGGCGACGTTCAGCGCAAACGCGGTCTTGCCCATCGACGGGCGCGCCGCGACGATGATGAGGTCGGAGGGCTGCAGGCCCGAGGTGAGGTTGTCCAGATCGGTGAAGCCGCTGGTGATGCCGGTCAGCTGCCCGCGGTTTTCATAGCGCTCGGTGAGCAGGCGGAACGCGTCTTTCACCGCGTCGCGCATGGTCACCGAATCCTTCTTGCCGCGCGCGCCGGTTTCGGCAATGTGGAACACGCGCTGCTCGGCGTTTTCCATCACCTCCTGCACGCTCTTGCCTTCCGGGCGATAGCCGTCCTCGGTGATCGCGGTGCCGGCGTCGATCAACTGCCGCAGTACGGATTTCTCGCGCACGATCTCGGCGTACGCGGTGATGTTGGCGGCGCTCGGCGTGCCGTTCGCCAGCTCAATCAGATAACTCGCGCCGCCGACCATCTCGGCCAGACCGTTGGCCTCGAACCAGTCGCCTAGCGTCACCGCATCGCACGGCATGCCCTTGTTGGCCAGCTCGTTGATGGCGCGCCAGATCAGGCGGTGGTCGCGGCGGTAGAAATCATCCTCGGCCAGGCGGTCGGCCACTTTGTCCAGCGCATCCGGCGCCAGCATCAGCCCGCCCAGCACCGCCTGCTCGGCATCGATCGAATGCGGCGGCACCCGCAAGGCCTCGACCGCGGGCGACGCGGGTTTGCGTTCGGGAACAAAGGACATCCATCACCTCGACAATACGTTCAGCCAGCGCGCGGCGCGCGCCAGGTTCCCATCATGCGCGGCAGCGTCTCACCGGTCGAGACGGATTCCTGTGGAAAAGCTGGGGAAAACGGGGGATAAGTGGTTGTAGTCGGGATTGGGGATTCGGGATTGGGGAAAAGCACGGCAATCCCGCTGCGGCGCGCTTGGTCAAATCCCCAATCCCTGCCGGCCCCGAGCAACAAAAAAGCGCCCAGCGGGCGCTTCTTTGTTGCTCGGGGCAAACCCCCTTACTTCTTTTCGGCCACCACGACCACCTTCACCGAAGCCTGCACGTCGGCGTGCAAGTGGATGGCAACGTCGTGTTCGCCGACGTTGCGGATCGGGCCTTCGCCCATCACCACTTCGCCCTTGTGGATCTTGTGGCCTTGCGCCTGCAGCGCGAGGGCGATATCGCGCGGCCCCACCGAGCCAAACAGCTTGCCTTCCGGACCAGCGTGGGCTTCGATCGTGACCGCGACCTCGGCCAGCTTGGCCTGGCGCTCCAGCGCCTCGCTCAGCATGTTCTTGGCGCTGGCTTCGTACTCAGCGCGCCGCGCCTCGAACTCGGCGAGGTTGGCCGCATTGACGCGCACCCCCTTGCCCTGCGGGATGAGGAAGTTGCGGCCATACCCCGGGCGCACCTTCACCTTGTCGCCAAGGTTGCCGAGGTTGCGGACTTTCTGCAGCAGAATGATTTCCATCATGGTTCCTTTTCGTTAGCGCCGGCAATACCGGTGCAGCCGTGAACGGACGGGTGTCCGAAGAGCCGGGAATCGGGAATCGTCAATAGGGAATCGGAAAGCGGCAAGTTGCCATACCGATTCCCTATTCCCCATTCACTATTCCCAGCTCAAACATCGTGATTATCGGTATACGGCAGCAGCGACAGGAAGCGGGCGCGCTTGACGGCGGTGGCCAGCTGGCGCTGGTAGCGGGCTTTGGTACCGGTGATGCGGCTGGGCACGATCTTGCCGTTTTCGGTGATGTACTGGCGCAGCGTGTTGAGATCCTTGTAGTCGATCTCCTTGACGTGCTCGGCCGTGAAGCGGCAAAACTTGCGGCGACGGAAAAACTTGGACATGGTCTGGTTTCCTCTTATTCGTCGCTGTCGTGGCTGTCGTGGTTGTGGCCATGGTGGCCTTCACCGGCGTCTTCGTCATCGCGGCGGCGCGACGAGCGCGCGTCGTCCTTTTCCTTGCTCTTCAGGATGAAGGACGGCTCGACATCGGCGGCATCGCGCTTGATGACCAGGTGGCGCAGCACGGCATCGTTGAAACGGAAGCCCGATTCGAGCTCGCTCAGCGTGCTCTGGCCGACTTCGATGTTCATCAGCACGTAATGGGCCTTGGCCAGGTTCTGGATGGAGTACGCCAGCTGGCGGCGGCCCCAGTCTTCCAGGCGGTGAATCTTGCCGCCCTCGCCTTCGATCAGCGTCTTGTAGCGCTCGATCATGGCGGGAACCTGCTCGCTCTGGTCAGGGTGGACCAGAAACACGACTTCGTAATGACGCAGGGTCATCGTGGATCAACTCCTTGTGGATGCGGCCGCAAGCGGCCTCGCAGCCTCCCGCCGGATGCGGTGAGGCAAGTGTCCGTCCGGCCCATTTCGCACCGGACAGAAGCGGAATTGTAGGGGTGTCGCGCGGGTGGTTGCAAGTTGTTGATTGTACGGCTGCAACCGCTGGCTTCCCGGCTGACGCCCGGGTCGCCGTCGCAGTGCAGCAAGCGCGTCCGTTATCATGCTGGTTTGTCCACGCGCGCCTGACGGCGTGCGTTCCAGTCAACCGTGCGCCGGCGGCGCACTCAACCCAAGGAATATTTCCGATGACGGCGGTTCGCCCCACGGTATCCAGCGTGAAACAGGCCCTTTCCGGCAAGCTTGCGGCCGGCAGTCCGGTCTGCGTGCGCGGCTGGGTGCGCACGCGGCGCGACTCCAAGGCCGGGCTGTCGTTCGTCAGCGTCACCGACGGCTCGTGCTTCGCGCCGATCCAGGCGGTGGTGCCGGCCACGCTGGCCAACTACGAGAGCGAGGTGAAGCACCTCACCGCCGGCGCCAGCGTCATCGTCAGCGGCACCTTGGTGGCTTCGCAAGGCAAGGGCCAGACGTTCGAGATCCAGGCTGTATCTGTGGAGGTCTGCGGCCTGGTCGACGACCCGGAAACCTACCCGATCCAGCCCAAGCAGCATTCGATGGAGTTCCTGCGCGAGGTCGCCCACCTGCGCCCGCGCACCAACCTGTTTGGTGCGGTGACGCGCGTGCGCCACACGATGATGACGGCGATCCACCGCCACCTGACCGAGCAGGGTTTCTTCTGGGTCAATACGCCGATCATCACCACTTCCGACGCCGAGGGCGCCGGTGACATGTTCCGGCTGTCCACGCTGGATCTGGCCAACCTGCCGCACACACCCGACGGCAAGGTCGATTTCCGCCAGGATTTCTTCGGCAAGGAGGCGTTTCTCACCGTCTCCGGCCAGCTCAACGTCGAGGCCTACGCGTTGGCGATGAGCAAGGTGTACACCTTCGGCCCCACCTTCCGCGCCGAAAACTCCAACACCGCGCGCCACCTCGCCGAGTTCTGGATGTGCGAGCCGGAGATCGCGTTTGCCGACCTCGCCGCCGACGCCGATTGCGCCGAGGCGTTCCTCAAGGCGATCTTCAAGGCGGTGCTGGACGAACGCGCCGACGACATGGCGTTCTTCGCCGAGCGCGTCGAACCGACGGCGATCACGCGCCTGGAAAACTTCATTGCGCAACCGTTCGCGCGCATCGACTACACCGAGGCGGTGCAGATCCTCAAGGATTCCGGCGAGAAGTTCGAATACCCGGTCGCCTGGGGCATCGACCTGCAGACCGAGCACGAGCGTTATCTCGCGGAGAAACACATCGGCCGCCCGGTGGTGGTGATGAACTACCCCGAGGCGATCAAGGCGTTCTACATGCGCCTGAACGACGACGGAAAAACCGTGGCGGCAATGGACGTGCTGGCGCCCGGCATCGGCGAGATCATCGGCGGCAGCCAGCGCGAGGAGCGGCTGGATTACCTCGACCGCCGCATGGCGCAATTCGGCCTGAACCCCGTGACCTATGGCTGGTACCGCGACCTGCGCCGTTATGGCACGGTACCGCATGCCGGTTTCGGCCTCGGCTTCGAGCGCCTGCTGGTGTATGTGTGCGGCCTCGCGAACATCCGCGACGCCATCCCCTACCCGCGTGCCGCGGGTTCCGCCGAGTTCTGATCCGCACCTATGTTGAACCGCACCCGCATCGTTCCCCTTTGCCTTGCTCTCGGTGCCGGACTGCTGCTGGGAGGGTGCCACGCCGCCAAGGTGTTGGTGCCGCCCAACCTGCGTGCCGCCGACACGACGACCGACGACCCGTTGAAGCTCGCCCAAACGCGGCTTGCCGACGCCACGCCGTGCTGCACCAACTTCGCCGATTTCTCCTACCAGAATCCGCTGCCGTGGCAGCCGCAGAAGTTCACCGTGGGCCCGGGCAGCAGCGTGGCCAACATCAGCGGCACGCACACCTATTTCCTTGCCTTCAAACTGCCCGAGAACGCGAAACTTCCGTACCGCATCGCGTTCAAGGCCGAGCTCAGCGGGCGCTGGGTGAAGACCAGCTACCTGTTTGCCCCCACCGTGGTGCTGCTCGACAGCGGTTTCCAGCCGACCGGCGCGAGCGACGACATCAAGCTGTGCGAACGCATGGGCTGGAGCGACGAAACTTCCGGCGCATTTGGCGCCTATACCGTGAACAGTGCGGACGCGCGCTATATGCTGATCTACAGCTCGGCCGATCAGCAAAGCGGCAAAACCTATTGGGAGCAATCCCCGGCCGCGTTCAACAGCAAGGCCACGCTGGCGATGAACAACACCGGTTCGTTCAGCGTGCAGCATGGCCCGGACGGAACGTTGTGGGTCGGCATGATGAACGACACCTACGCCAAGGCGGTGGATGACTCGATCTGCGGCAAGCATGAAAAAGGCGACGGTGTGCTGAATACGTTGCGTAGTGCGGTGCCGTTGCCGTGGAGCGGCGACCACAGCGCCACGCCCGACAAGAACGCCGGCAACAAGGGCGGCTGAGCATGCTGCTGCTCTACTTTGCCCTGCTGCTGGCCGGCGTCACCTTGTTCACGCTGTCGTTTGCGGCGCCCTTCCAGGTGGCCGCGCTGATGCGCAAGCGCTACCCGCAGCACTGGCAGATCGTGGCCGAAAGTGCGCACGGCAAGCTCGGCTGGTTCCGACTGTGGGTACGCATGCAGTACGTGCTGCGCTCGCCCGCGCTGTTGGCGCTGGACGACCGCGCGGTGCTGCGCTGGCGGCGCATCTGGCGCTTCGGTTTGCTGGCCGGATGGGCCTGCTGGCTGGCCGCGCTGGCCATCCGTCTGCATTACGCCGGCTGAAATCACGTCAGCGCGTCGCCGCTGGTGGCCCGCAGCAGCAACTGGTTCAGCGGCCCAACCGGGTGGTCGTGCTGGGCGGTGATCGCGTAGAAGTGCTCGGTCAACTGCGGCGAGCGGCCAACGCTCACCAGCACGCCGGAGCGCAGTTCGTCCTGCACCACCACTTCAGGCAGCACGGTGATCCAGCCGCTGTCGCGCGCCACCAGGCGCAGCATGGTCATATCGTCGATCTCGGCCCGCAGGTTCGGCGCCACGCCGGCGGCAAAGCACAGCGCGTCGAACTGGGTCCGCACGCTGTGCCGCGCGCTGGGCAGCGCCACCTCCACGCCGGCAAGATCACGCGGCACCTCAAGCGTGGTGCCCGCCCAGCGATCGGCGCGCCCCACCAGCGAAATCACCTGGCTGCCGAGAAAACGCGAAGACACCGGACGGGTCGGGTCGGACGGTACCGGCTCGTTGGCCAGCACCACGTCGAGCTGATGGCGCAGCAGGCGGGCCACCAGCCCTTCGAGCGAGCCGGAATCCACCGACAGCACCACACTGGGGTCGGCAAACAGGGGCCGCAACCAGTTGACCTGGAAATTGCGCGACATGGTGGCCACGCTGCCCACGCGCACGCGCACGTTGCCTTCGCTGCGGCCATCCAGCCAGCCGAGCATCTGCTCGCCCAGCTCGAAAATGCTGTCAGCATAGGCAAACACGCGCTGGCCGGTGGCGGTCAATTCCAGCCCACGCCCGCGGCGATCGAACAGCGGCTTGCCCAGGCGCTGCTCCAATTGTCTGATCTGGGTGGACAACGCCGACTGCGAGGTGTGGATTTGTTCTGCGGTGCGCGTCAACGAGCCCTCTTTGGCTACCCACCAGAAGTAGAACAAGTGCTTGAAATTCAGCTTGTTGATATCCACTGTTCTTTCCTCTAGAACGATGTTGCACAATAAATATAATTTACAGAACCCGTAAGACCAACAAAAATGCGCCCGGCGTTTGACGAGGTGCGCAATGAGCGAGTGGTACGCGGCAAACTTTGCGGTAGGCCTGATTCCGGCGCTGCTGATGGTGGCGGCAGCGCTGCGGGCCTACGCCAGCGGCCACACCCTGCCACGGCACATGTGGCGTACCTTCAACGCGCTGGCGCTGCTGGCGCTGGCGTTTGCCGCCGCGGCACTGGTGCTCGAACTACTGGCGGCACACAGCGGCCACGCGGTCACCACCGGCATCGGCAACTGGCTGGCGATAAACCAGTTTGGCACCTGGGTGAGCCTGCTGGTGCAGCTCCTCGGCGCCGCGATCGGCATCTACTCCTCCAAACATCTCGAAGGCGAACCACGCCAACGGGTCTACATCGCCGCGCTGGCCGCTGTACTGGCTTCGGTGCACCTGTTGCTGCTGGCCAACCACTGGGTGGTGCTGATCGCCGCGTGGGCGGCGATCGAGTGGGCCATGCACTACCTCCTGTGCTTCTATCGGGACCGGCCGTTCGCGCTGCTCGCCGCGCACAAGAAAATGGTCACTGATCGCGGCGCCGACGTGCTGCTGGTTATCGCCGCGCTGCTGGCCTGGCGCGAGGTGGGCAGCGGCTCGCTGACCGACCTGTGGGCGTACCTGGCCGCCGGCCACGCATCGCCGACACTGGCGTGGAGCGGCGTATGCCTCGCGCTGGCGGTGATTGCCCGCACCGCCCTGATGCCGGTGCACGGCTGGCTGGTGCAGGTAATGGAGGCGCCGACGCCGGTTTCCGCCCTGTTGCATGCCGGGGTGGTCAACCTCGGTGGCTACGTGCTGGTGCTGTTCGCGCCGCTGCTCGGCGTGGCGCTGGCCGCGCGCTGGCTACTGGTGGTGTTCGGCCTGGTCTCCGCCGTGGTCGCCGGCCTGGTGCTGCTCACGCGCGTCAGCCAAAAAGTGCACCTGGCGTGGTCCACCATCGCGCAGATGGGTTTCATGCTGCTGGAGTGCGGACTGGGCCTGTACCTGTTTGCCGCACTGCATCTCCTGGGACACTCGCTGTACAAGGCGCACAACTTCCTGAACGCATCGAGTGCGGTGAAGGAAACCAGCCGCAAGCTCATCACTGGCGAGGTCGAGAACTCGCACGCAAGCATGTTGCTGGCGGTGCCGGTGGCGCTGGCCATCGTGCTGGCCTTCCGTCTGCTGGCCGGCAATCATGCCTGGCCGTGGTGGTGGGCCGGCGTGCTGGCACTGGCCTGGGCGCCGCTGCTGTGGGTGCCCAAGGCCTCGCGCGAGCGCACCGGCACGGTGGCCGTGCGACTGGCCACTGCGCTGGGTACCGCGGTGGCCCTGACCGTGGCCGCCTGCCTTGTCGACCGGGCGCCGATCGGCGCCAGCGAAGCGCCGCTGGCCGGCGCCGGCATCGTGGCGCTGGTCGGCATGACGTTGATGTATCTGGAAATGGTCGCCTTCCAGGTCTGGCCGCACGCGATCCGCACCTTGCGCCGCTGGGTCTACGCCGGTTTCTACATGGACGAGGGCTACACCCACTGGGTGCTGCGCCTGTGGCCCACCCGTTGGGCCGGGGTGGAGAGCTGCGCGGTGGTGACGCCCGCGTCCACTGGCACCTGTGCCCGTTCAGAGGCCTGATCGTCATGCCAAACCAGACTGCCATGGCCACCTCTCTCACCGCTGCTACCGACGACGCCGCCCTGCAAGCCGCCATCACCGGCGCCTGCGCCAGCATCATGGCGGCGTGGCCGCTGGATCAGGCGGTGGCCGTCAACCCGCACTGGCGGCGCGTCGGCCGGCCCATCCGCCAAGTCGCCGCGCAGCTGGCGGTGCTGGGCGATTTCCGCGTGTTTCCGGCGCGCGACTACATTCGGCGCGAGTGGAATGCCGGGCGTATCCGCCGCGCCGACCTCGACGTCGCCCTGCAGGTTCACGCCACCCACGAGCCCTGTGCGACCACCGCGGAACAATGCATCGCCGAGCTGGCCAAGCCGCTGCACGTGGCGCAGGAGCCGCTGCTGGTCGATCTGCTCGACGACCCGGTGCAACAGAACCTGCGCTGGCCGTGGCGCGCGGCGATCGTGTTCCAGCTGAGCCAGATGTGCGCCACCTATTTCGACCGCCACCAGGCCGACTGGCGCGCTGCCGGCAACCCGAGCCTGTACGGGTTCTGGCGCGAAAGCGCGGTGCGCGACCACGGTCTGGGTTCGATGCTCGGCCTGCCCGGCCTTGCCCGCGAGCTGCACCAGTTGCCCGTGCAGGCGGACGCAGCCGCGCGCTGGGCGATCGCCGAACTGGGCTTGCCGCCGGCCGCGTGGCAAGAACATTTCAAGGCGCTGCTGCTGTCGATCAACGGCTGGGCCTCGTGGTGCGCGTACATCCAGTGGCAGAAGGTGCCCTCCGAGCAAACCGATCTGCGCCTGCCCGAACTGCTCATTGCCCGCCTGGTGTGGGAGGCGGTACTGGCGCGCTGCGTTGCGCCGGATTGCCGGCGTGCCGCGCTGGCCACGCTGGCATCGAGCTGGGCCGACTTCGACGCCCGTGTCGCCGCCGCCGATGCCGCGCTGGTGGTGGACGAACTGTGGCAGCAGGCGCTCGAGGCCAGCTACCAGCGCGAGCTGGCCGACAAATTGCGCACGCCGGTTGCCCCGGTTGCGCCCACCGCGCCTGAGGCGCAGGCCGTGTTCTGCATCGACACCCGCAGCGAACCGATGCGGCGCGCGCTCGAAACCAGCTACCCGCAAGTGGAAACCCGCGCGTTTGCCGGGTTCTTCGGCATTCCCATCCACTACAACCTCCTGGGTACCGACATCCGCCGGCCGCAATTGCCGGGTCTGGCCTACCCCAGCATCGCGGTGCAGGAAGTGGTGACTGCCCCCGGCGAAAGCGCCGCCGACGAGGCCCGACTGGCGCACACGCGCAGCGCACGCTGGAAATATCTCGCCCGCTTCGATCAGTGGCTGGGCACCGTGCGCTGGCCGAGCGCGACGTTCTCGTTCGTCGAGTCGTTCGGCGTGGGCTACCTTGGCAAGATCGCGCACTGGATTCGTCCACCGGCCGGCCCGCGCGTCAGCGCCGACCGCCTTGGCCTGCCGGCCGCGGTGCAGGCGCAGGTGCGCCCGCAGATCGTCGGCCTCGACCCGGCGCAAAGAGTCGAGCTGGCCGCCAACGTGCTGCACACCATGGGGCTGGACGACCGCCTTGCGCCGCTCGTCGTGCTGTGCGGCCACGCCGGCCACTGCACCAACAATGCGCATGCTTCCACGCTCGATTGCGGCGCCTGCTACGGCCGTCCAGGCGAAGCCAACGCACGCGCGCTGGCGCAGCTGTTGAACGACCCCACGGTGCGCGTCGGACTGCACGCGCGCGGGATGGCGATCCCGACGGAAACGGTGTTCGTCGGCGCCCTGCACAACACCACCACCGACGAGGTGACCGGCTTCGACCTGGATCTGCTCAACCCGGCGGCGCTCGCGCAATGGCAGAAAATGGCGCAAGCGTTTGCCGCCGCCGGCGCGCGCATCCGCGCAGAGCGTGCGCCGGCGCTGTGGATGAAACCTGCGCCCACGCCGGCCGCACTGCTCACCGATTTCCGCCGACGCGCCAACGACGGCGCGCAAACCCGCCCGGAATGGGGGCTCACGCGCAATGCCGCGTTTCTCATCGGCCCGCGCGAACGTTCCCGCGGCCGGGTACTGAGCCGCACCTACCTGCACGACTACGACGCTCGCTTCGACCCCGACGGCAGCGTGCTCGAAAAGCTGATGATGGGGCCGATGCTGGTCACCCACTGGTTGTCGTGGCAGTACCACGCATCCACCTGCGATCCGCTGCACTACGGCAGCGGCAACAAGGTGCTGCACAACGTGGTCGGCGGGCACATCGGCGTGTTCGAAGGCAACGGCGGCGACCTGCGCATCGGGTTGCCCAAGCAGTCCCTGCACGACGGCGAAGGCTGGTATCACCAGCCGGTGCGGCTGACGGTGGTGATCGACGCTCCCGCCGCGTCGATCGAGCGCACGATGGCGCGCAATGCGGTGCTCGGCCAGTTGTGCGACAACGGCTGGATGCTCCTGTGGCGCTACGCCGGCGATACCCTGCTGCGCTACGAACGCGGCCAGTGGCTTGCCACCGGGGTGTGAGCAATCACCCAACAAAAAACCGCCGGCGCAAGGCCGGCGGCTTTCTTGTTGCATGAACCCGAAGCTCAGCCAGCGCTGGCCGGGGTCTCGGCCGGAGCGGCTGCACCCTCTGCAGCCGCCTTCTTCGCCGCCTTCTTGTGGTGCTTGGCAGCCTTGTGGTGGTGCTTGGCAGCCTTGTGATGCTCGGCAGTCTTGTTCTCCGTGGCAGCCGGGGCGGCCTGTTCCGGAGCAGGAGCGGCCTGCTGTGCGGCAGCAGGTGCAGCCTGTTGCGGCGCCGCCTCTTGGGCCAGCACGGAACCGGACAGGGCAACGCCAGCAGCAAGCAAGGTAGCGATCGCAAGTTTACGCATCATGATGGTGAACCTCGAAATATTGTTGTATCGCGGACCCGGCCGGAACCCGGCACGACGGGTGGCGCGACGGCGCCTATAAGGCGGCAACGATCAGATACGGAGGCTGAACAGAACGGGACTTTTTGCGCAATCTTGCGGAGCGGATATCGCGCCTTCAGCTTGATGGCAACGAGGCCTTTGACGCGCGCTCGCATGGCACGCCCGCGGCGGGGCACATCACACTGCGCGTGGCGCTTGAACCGTGGCGCGGCACCATGCAGGCTAACCTCGCAACCCGGCTCGGAGATGCATCCATGTTCCCCCGCTGGCACGTGCACCATGTACTCGGCCTGGTTCTCCTGGCGCTGGCAAGCAGTGCCCCCGCGCAATCGCGCCTGTCGTTCTTCCGCCACTACGCGGCACAACCCGGCGCCCTCGCACGGCGCCAGTTTCTGCTGGCGGAAATGCCGCGCCTGGCACCGGTCGAACAGGTCTTCGCACGCCAGCTCCTCGCCAGCACCGACGCCGAGCTCGGGCGCTACCGGCAAGCACTCGAGGATTTTCCCTTCGACCAGCGCGAACTACCCACCATAGCCCTGCCCATGCCGCGCACGTTGCCCACGGTTGAGCGCATCGACTACCGCGATTTCGTCGATCCGCGACGCGTGGCCGACGCGCTACCGGCAGCGCCAGCCATTGCACAGGCGGCCACCGGACGGCGATTGGTGCTGATCAATGAAGCCCACCACGATGCGCACACCCGCGAGCTGGTGCTGCAGCTCCTGCCGCGCCTGCGTGCATTGGGTTTCGACCACTTCGCCGCCGAAGCCTTGACCGAGGACGGCAAGACCTTGGCGCAACGCGGCTACCCGCTCGTATCCAGCGGCACGGAATACCTGCACGAACCGCTGTATGGCGAGATCGTGCGCGAAGCGATCCGGCTGGGTTACACGCTGGTGCCGTACGACCCCACCGACCCGGCGCCGGATCGCGACCTGGCACAGGCGGAGAACCTCTACCAGCGCGTGTTTGCCCACAACCCGTCGGCGCGCCTGTTCGCGCTGGTCGGCTACGCCCACCTCGACAAGGCGCCCGGCGAGCTGGGGCCGGTAACGCCGATGGCGATGCGGCTCAAGGCGCTGACCGGCATCGAGCCGCTGTCGATCGACCAGACGATGTTTCGCGAAATCCGCCCGGAACCGCCGCACAGCATCTACCGCTGGGTGGCGGCCGCCTGGCCATCGCACACGCCGGTCGTGCTGCAGGTGCAAGGCGAAGATGCCTTGTGGAGCGCCGACCCGAAACGCCACGACATCAGCGTGATCCTGCCGCCCGCATACGGGCGCAAGCGGCCGGACTGGCTCACGCTGGGCGGCACGCGGCACGCCTATCCGATCACCACCGCACTGTGCGCCAACCACCTACCGTGCCTCGTCGAGGCGCGTCACGCCGACGAATCCGCTGATGCGGTCGCCGCCGACCGCTACGCCTTCTTCCAGGCCCCGGCCAACAGCCGGCTCTACCTGCACCCAGGCGGTTACCAACTGCGCGCCAGCGATGCCGCCGGCCGAACACTGGGCACGTGGTCGATCAACGTGAAGTAACCCCAGTGGCGGAGTTCGCCCTTTTGTGGGCGTGGGATCACGACACCCTCTGGAGAGTCGCGTCCTGATCCCGCACCGGGAATACCTCTCGCCAGTTTTCTGGCGAGTCACGCCACCGCACCAGCCGCTGCACGGCAGAAATCTTTCCGCCCGCCCCTTGCATCCAGACAATTACGAGCGTAGTTTCAATGACAGATTACATTCGTAGGCAAAGGTGCTGCATGTCCGCAGACATTTCCATCAGCGAAGCCGAAAGCCATGTCATGACGCTGCTCTGGCAGCACGCGCCGCAAAGCTCGGAGGAAATCGTCGCCGCACTGCTCGCCACCAGCGACTGGCAGGAAAAGACCATCCGCACCCTGATCGGCCGCCTGCTGGCGAAAGGCGCCATCGCGGCAAGCAAAGACGGCCGGCGTTACCTCTACACCCCACGCATCACGCGCGACGCGTGGCAATCGCAGGAAAGTCGCAACCTGCTCGATCGCGTATTCGGCGGCAAGCTCAGCCCGCTGCTCGCGCATTTCAGCGAACATGAAAAGCTCTCGGCCAAGGACGTGGCTGAGCTGCGCAAGCTGCTCGCACGCATCGACGCGAAGGGCCGCTGACATGACCGCCCAACTGTTGCTCGCGCTGTACGCCGTCAGCGTTGCGCTGGTGGTGGTGTTGACCGGCCGTCGCGTCATGCGACGACTGGCTGGCGCCGGCCCCGCATTGGGCCTGTGGTGGCTGCTTCCGCTCGCCATGGGGATGCCGTGGCTGCCGGCGCTACCGATCCCCCGACTGCACTTGCCGTTGGTCACCTCCCTGCCGGGCCCAGTGCTGTCGACGATCACCACCGCCAGCGACCAAGCCGGCCTCCCATGGTGGTGCATCGTGTGGATGGCCGGCGTCGCGACCATGCTGATGCGCCTGCTGGTGCATTACCTCCGCGTGCATCGCGCGAGTCGAGCGCTTCCCGCATCGTTCGCCGCCAGCTTGCGCCGCGATCTTGGCGCCGCCGTGCTGCACCGCGTGCGCACACACACCCTGCCGGCCCAGCCGTGCTGTGGGCGCCACGCAGCGTAATCCTGCTGCCGACCGATTTCGCGCAGCGTTTCGATGCGGACCAACGGCGTTTCGTGCTGCATCACGAGTTGTCGCACCTGCACCATGGCGACGCGCTGTGGATGTTGCTCGCCGAGGCCACGTTCGCCTTGCTCTGGTTTCATCCCCTGGCATGGATCGCCCGCGTCCGATTCCGGCTGGACATGGAACTCGCCTGCGACGAGCGCGTACTGCGCAGCACGCCGCACGACGCTGCCGGCTACGCCCGCACCCTGCTGCACAGCGCTGGCATCGCCCCGGTTTCGGCGCTGATCCCCTGGTCGACCGGGGCGCAACTCAAGGAACGACTCACCATGATCCAGCGTCATCATGTCGGTGCCCGGCGCCGTCTCGCCGGCCATGCCCTGCTGGCCGCGCTCCTAGTCGGCAGTGTGTTCGCCGCGCAGGCAACCGGCCAAAACCACCCCGCCGCCAGCAATCTCGATTACAACCAGACGATCCAGCCGCGCTACCCGGCAGCGGCGATCAAGGGCGCCGAACAAGGCACCGTGATGCTGCTGGTGCAAGTGCACCCGGATGGTTCCGTGGGCACCGTCAACTTCGATCCACAGCACAGCACAACCAACTCGGCCGACCTGATCGCCGCCGCCACCGATGCCGCACGGCAATGGCATTTCCAACCCAAGCTTGAGAACGGCAAGGTGGTCGAAGGCGTCGCGCGCGTACCGGTGCAATTCAGCATCTCGCCGCTCGAAGACAAGAAACCAGGTTCAAAGTCGTAAGCAATCATTTGATTTGAAGAAGGTTTGCAAGCTTGATAACCTCGGCACAACGTTTGCCGAGGTTGTCACGTGAACGCTCCGTCTCCTCCCCGATTCCTCCCCTCCCGCCGTATGGCACAGCAGGCCGCGCTGGCGTTGGCGCTCGCATTGCTCGCGGCCTGCAGCAGCGCCCCGCGCCGGCCAACGCCATCGGCATTGGCAAACGAACCGGCGCGCGCGCCCACGGGCGACGCCGCCACGGCAAACGACGTGCTATTCCGCGCCATGGCCCTGGTCGGCACGCCCTATCGCTACGGCGGCAACAGCCCCGCCGGCGGTTTCGACTGCAGCGGCCTCGTCGACTACATCTACCGCACTTCGACCGGGCTGGAACTGCCGCGCACCTCAAGCGCCATGGCCGACATGGATGCCAAGAAGGTCAAGCGCATGACCCACCTCGTCAGCGGTGATCTGGTGTTCTTCGACATCGGCGGCCACATCAGCCACGTCGGCGTCTACGTCGGCAAAGGCCGCTTCGTGCATGCGCCCAACACCGGTGGCACCGTGCGCCTGGACGATCTCGATGGTGCCTACTGGGGCGAACATTTCGCATACGGGCGAAGGGTGCTGAACTGAGGCAGGCGCGCGCCTCGGCTCGACGCGCTGGCGATTGGGCGATACGCGTCGCTCCGCTTTTTCACGACGCGCGCTGCATCGAGACGTTTCGTGCATCCGTCAAACGTGCGTCTCACACCACAGCTTGCAAACCGGGATTATCCTGGCGGGCCGTTGGCTGGATAGCTGCAGTGCTTACCAGACGGCCGCCTGCGGTGCGACGTCCGTGGTTGATGCGGCATCAGAGCGGTTTCGTGCGCCCTGCGGGCGCGCGAGCTACTTTCTCTCGTTTGCGCGAGAGAAAGCAGCCAAAGAGAAACGGCATCCTGCAGCGGCGCTTTTTGCCCATCCATGGGCCAAAAGTCCGTGAGGCGGGGCCCCGGGAAAAGCGGCGCGCATCGTGCGCGCCAAGAGCAAAAGCATCGCCCGTCCTGCAGCCGGTGGGGCGTAGCTGCTCTGCTTCGGGCGCGCGGACGCGCGCCTGCTGTGGTGGGGCCCCTATGGGGCGGCGGGTGGGATGCCGATCGTCCGCAAGGATGGCACGCACGAAGGCGGGCCAGCTTTCCACCGGTACACGGAGGTGCCGACGGAAAACCCCGCAGCTCACCCGCGCACCCGCAGCCCACAACCTGTCGGGCCGAAGCCCGACCCACTGGGTGTAGTGCCAACACGCTGCCGAAATACGCGCGCACCCTGTTGCAGGCGTTCCCACCATGCGAAATTGTCAAGCGCGGCGAGAACATGCCGCCTGATTGCCGTAGGGCAAAAACAAGACGGCGCCCAACGGCGCCGTCTTGTTCCATCCCTGCGGAATCGATCAAATCAATGCTCGGCGACGCCATCCGGGTGTGCGTGGCCGTGTTCGAGTTCTTCCTTCGTCGCCTCACGCACTTCCTGCAACGTGACGTCGAAATCCAGCGTCTTGCCGGCCATCGGGTGGTTCAAGTCGACGTCGACCGTGCTCATGCCGACCTTGTGCACGGTCACTGCGCGGTGGCCACCTTCCTTCAGCGCAAGCACGGTAGCCATGCCGGGCTTAAGGTGTTTGGCATCCTGGAAATATTTTTTCGGCACCCGCTGGATCTGACCCTCGCGGCGCTCGCCGTAGCCGTCCTCCGGCGCAATCGTCGCCTTGACGGCATCGCCAGCCTCGTGGTCTTCGAGCGCTTTTTCCAGACCCGGAATCAGCTGGCCGTGACCAAGCAGGATCCACAACGGTTCGTTGCGATCGTGCGAGCTTTCGACCTGTGCGCCATCGACGCTCAGCGTGTAGTGCAGTGCGACGACTTTGTCCTTGCCAGCCTTCATTGCCAGTCCCGTCAGGTTTAAACAAGCCTGCAAGTGTAACAGCGGACGAACCGCACGCGCCGGGTGCCGCAGGTTGCTGCGATGCGTGGTGACAGGGTCGGTAGTCGTGGCGTAACTTCTTTCAGCCCGAAACAGACCCGTAAACACTTGCGGGCGCCGGGCACGTCGGGCGCAGTCCAGCGGCTAAGGGGAGCCGTTGGAGCCGCCCAATCATTTCTGATGAGGGGAGTATCCATGGTGTACAAACCACTTGCCGTGGCACTGCTTGGTGCCATCGGCTTCGCTGCCGTATCCACGACCGACGCTGCCACCCATGCTCGGGTGCACACCCAAGCCATGGGGCCGATCGGTGCGGCGGCACTCGCCAACCGGATCGGGCTCGACAACGCCGCGTCGTTGTCACCGCGTCTGCAGGCACATACCAATCGGGGCACGTCGAAAACCCGCGAGCAACAGATGTTCCGCGGCATCCCGGTGTATGGGCGCAGCGTGGTGGTGGAGCGCGACGCCAGCGGCAATGTGCTTGGCGTCGATGGCGAAGTTTCACGCGGTATTGCCGCAGACGTTGCCTCGGTCGCCCCGGCCATCGGCGCCGCCCAGGCCGTCGCCATCCTGCGCGGCCATGCCGGGATACTGCCGCTCGGCATCGGCGTGAACGGTGTGCAGGACAGCGACATCCACCATGCGCAAAGCGACCTGTACGTGTATGCCGAGGGCCCGCGCGCGCGCCTGGCCTATCTCACGTCTTTCTTTGTCGACCGCAACGATGCGCCGTCGCGCCCGACCGCGATCGTCGATGCCGTCACCGGCGAAGTGCTGCAAAGCTGGGAAGGCCTGACCACCCGCAAGCCGGGCAGCGGTGGCGGCGGTACCGGCACCGCGGCGCTCGCCACCGGCGACGGCGGAAACCTGAAGACCGGGCGGTACACCTACGGGGTGCAATTCCCCTCGCTCGCCGTCACCCAGTCGGGCTCCACCTGCTACATGAACAACCCGGACGTGACGACCAACAACATGGCCGGCAGCACGCGCAAAAGCACGCTGTGGAGCTTCATCTGCCCGACCAGCAGCGGCGACGGCGTCAATGGCGCATACTCGCCGATCAACGACGCCCACCACTTCGGCGGCGTCGTGCACGACATGTACCACAACTGGTTCGGCGCCCCGCCGCTGAGCTTCGCGCTGGTGATGAACGTGCACTACGGCCGCAACTACGAAAACGCCTTCTGGAATGGCACCTCGATGAACTTCGGCGACGGCGCCAGCTACTTCTACCCGCTGACCGCGCTGGACGTGACCAGCCACGAGATCAGCCACGGCTTCACCGAGCAGCATTCCGGACTGCAGTACTCGGGCCAATCCGGCGGCATGAACGAGGCGTTCTCGGACATGGCCGGCGAGGCCGCCGAGTATTTCGATCGCGGCAGCAACGACTGGCTGGTGGGTGCGGACATCATCAAGAGCGGTACCGCCCTGCGCTGGATGTGCACCCCTACCAAGGACGGCAGTTCAATCGACAACGCTGCCAACTACACCAGCGGACTGGACGTGCACTACTCCAGTGGCGTGTACAACAAGGCCTACTGCACGCTGGCCACAACCTCGACCTGGAACACGAAAAAGGCGTTCGAGGTGTTCGAGCGCGCCAACGCGTTGTATTGGACTGCCACGTCGACCTTCAACTCGGGTGCGTGCGGCGTGGTCAGCGCTGCCGGCGACTACGGCTATCCGGCCGCCGATGTCACCGCGGCATTCAAGGCCGTCGGCGTCACCTGCCAGTAAGTTGCAATGAACGGCAAGCGGGTCGACCGGGAGGCCGACCCGCTTTTTCCCGAGTGACAACACCACAACCAGTGGCCCGCAACGGCCACCACTCTCCGATCAGGGCGCCGGTGTGTCGCCAAAGCGCACGCCGCGCGCCTCCGGCCCGAGCCACACCAGCAGCGTCAGCACCACGGCAACGACGGCGAGCCATACCCCCATCGCATAGCCGAAGTCGCCGCCATGCTGATGCGCGACCCACGCCTGCGCGGTGGCGGTGCCGGCCGCCAGGAGATTGCCGAGCTGGTAGGCAAACCCGGGCAAGGTGCCGCGCACGGCATCGGGCGAGAGCTCGTTCAGATGGGTCGGCACCACGCCCCACGCCCCCTGCACCATCACCTGGATGAGAAACGCGCCGAGGCCGAGCAGCAGCAGCGAGCCGCCGTGCGTCCACAGCGGAATCACCGGAATGGCAAGCAGTGCGGCCACCATCATCGCCCGCCGCCGGCCGATCTTTTCCGACCACGCGCCGAAGAACACGCCGCCGACGAGCGCGCCGAGATTCAGCAGCGCCACCAGCAGGAACGCCGTACCCGAGCCGGTCGGCAGGTGCAGGTTGAGCTCCTCGAAAGTGTGGTACATGTCCTGCGAGCCGTGGCTGAAGGCGTTGAATGCGCACATCAGCACGATCATGTAGCCGAACAGTTTCCAGTGCCCGCGCATCGCCACGCGCACGCCGACACGGCCATGCGCGTGGCGGTTTGCCTGCCACACCGGCGACTCCGGCACCTTGGCGCGCACGTACAGCACCAGCAGCGCCGGCAACGCACCGACGATGAACAGTCCACGCCAGCCGATCGCGTCGATCAGCAACCAGTTGACCAGCGCGGCGAGGAAAAACCCGCAGGGGTAGCCGCTTTGCAGCAGCCCGGACACGATGCCGCGCGACCTGGGCGGGATTGCCTCCATCGCCAGCGACGCGCCGATGCCCCACTCGCCGCCCATCGCGATGCCGAACAAAAAGCGCAGCACCAGCAGCATCGGCAGCGAGGTGGAAAACGCGGTGGCCAGCTCGAACACCGAGAACAGCACCACGTCGAGCATCAGGATCGGACGCCGGCCGTAGCGGTCGGCGAGGCGACCGAAGATCAGCGCGCCAAGCGGCCGGGCCGCGAGCGTCAGCGTGAGCGCCACCGTGACTTCGGTGGTGCTGGCCGAAAACTCGCGCGCAATCGCCACGATGACGACAGTGAGCAGGAAGTAATCGAACGCATCCAGCATCCAGCCGAGAAAACTCGCCAGCACCGTATGGCGCTGGTCAATGTTCAGTTCGCGCAGCGATGACCACAACGACATGCCGGCCTCCCCAAATCGAGATTGCAGGCTAGGAGCGGGGGCGGCAGGAACGCAAGCGGCTGCGAGCGTCGCCTTGCGAGCATCCCGTCCGGCCTTGTGCGCGCGGCGCGGCGGCCGG
This sequence comes from Rhodanobacter sp., assembly GCA_004298045.1. GTDB lineage: Bacteria > Pseudomonadota > Gammaproteobacteria > Xanthomonadales > Rhodanobacteraceae > Rhodanobacter_A. The sequence continues at coordinate 383,879 of SCRM01000016.1, forward strand.
AGTGATGCGCCATGAAGCTGGGATTGGGGATTCGGCGAAATCCCCCCACGCAAAGCCCGGCGGACTGAGGTCCGGCCTAGGGATGTTGTCCAGCGCAAACGGTTGCCAGCTGAACGCACCACGCCGGCGTCCCCACGCCGGGTGACACTTCGGCTACAATCCGCGCACGGTTTCCCCGCCGTCGGCGGCATCGCCGCCCCTTCGTTACTTATCCGCAACACGGCTTTCGCATGAATGCTCCGGGTTGCACAGGAGCTTATTCATGTCATTCGAATCGCTGGGCCTCGTGCCCGCGTTGTTGCGCGCGCTTGCCGATCACGGCTACGCCGAACCCACGCCGGTACAGGCCGGTTCCATTCCGCTGGTGCTGGAAGGCCACGACCTGTTGGCCGCCGCGCAGACCGGCACCGGCAAGACCGCCGCCTTCGCGCTGCCGTTGCTACAGCAGCTGGCCGACGGCCCGCACGCGCCGTCGCGCCGCCCGCATGCGCTGGTGCTCACTCCCACGCGCGAGCTGGCGGCGCAGATCCTCGACAACGTCCAGGCCTACGGCAAGTACCTCAAGGTCAGCGCCACCACGATCTTTGGCGGTGTCGGCATGAACCCGCAGATCACCGCGCTGCGCCGCGGCGTCGACATCGTCGTGGCCACGCCGGGGCGGCTGATCGACCACATGCAGCAGCGCAACGTCGATCTTTCCGGCGTCCGCACGCTGGTGCTGGACGAAGCCGACCGCATGCTCGACATGGGCTTTTTGCCGGCGCTCAAGCGCATCCTGGCGGCGCTGCCCAAGCAGCGTCAGACGCTGCTGTTCTCGGCCACCTTCGCGCCGGAGATCAAGCAGCTCGCACTGCACTTCATGCGCAACCCGCGCGAGGTGTCGGTAACACCGCCGAACACCGTGGCCGCCACCGTCAGCCACCGCGTGCATCCGGTGGATGCGGAGAAAAAGCGCGACCTCTTGCTGCACGTGCTGGCCGAGGATTCGCGCCGGCAGACGCTGGTGTTCTCGCGCACCAAGCATGGTGCCGACAAGCTGGTGAAGTACCTCGAACAATATGGCGTGCGCGCCGCGGCGATCCACGGCAACAAGAGCCAGAACGCCCGCACGCGTGCGCTGGGCGATTTCAAGAGCGGCCGTGTCACCGTGCTGGTGGCGACCGACATTGCCGCGCGCGGCATCGACATCGAGCAGTTGCCGATGGTCATCAACTACGACCTGCCGATGGTGGCCGAGGACTACATCCACCGCATCGGCCGCACCGGCCGCGCCGGCAGCGACGGCGTGGCGGTGTCGCTGGTGAGCCACGAGGAGGCCGGCTTGTTGCGCGACATCCGCAAGCTGCTGAAGGACGAGATCACGGTGACCGAAGTGGCCGGCTTCGAGCCCTCGACCCCGCTGCGCACCGACGCCGGCGCGCCGCGCCCGAAGCAGGGCCAGCGCCAGCCGCGCTCGCCGCAGCGCCAGCAGAACAAGACCGCGGCACGTCCGCACGGCCGCCCGATGCAGGCCGGCAACGGCGAGCATGCCGCCGCTCACCGCAAGCGCCGCAACCCGCACCGCCCCGCGGCCAAAGCCTGATTCATCGTCGTAGTCGCCGGTTGACCACGAACACCGCGTGAGTCGCGGTGTTCGCGCTCCCCGTCGGCTGCGAACCACTCGTCCGAGCCGCCGGCTTCACGCCGGCGCTCGCTACAATGCCGCCTGTTCTCGCACGCGCCCGCGCGTGCCACGCCGAGGTCTGTCCATGTCTGCCCCCAATGATTCCGCCCCGGTCGCGACCGGCTTTGGCGCGCTTGCGCTGTCGCCCGAGATTCGCCAGGCCCTGGTCGATCTCGGCTACGAGGCGCCGACGCCGATCCAGGCCGCCACCATTCCGCCGCTGCTGGAAGGCCGCGACGTGCTGGGTCAGGCGCAGACCGGCACTGGCAAGACGGCTGCCTTTGCACTGCCGATCCTCTCGCGCATCGAATTGAAGCCGGGCAAGCCGCAGGCGCTGGTGCTGGCGCCCACGCGCGAGCTGGCGATCCAGGTGGCCGAGGCATTCCAGAGCTACGCCGCGCACTTGCCGGGGCTGCAGATCCTGCCGATCTACGGCGGCCAGAGCTACGGCCCGCAACTGCACGCGCTGCGCCGCGGCGTGCACATCATCGTCGGCACGCCGGGTCGCGTGCTTGACCATCTGGACAAGGGCACGCTGGATCTTTCCGAACTGAAATACCTGGTGCTCGACGAAGCCGACGAAATGCTGCGCATGGGTTTCATCGACGACGTGGAAAAAGTGTTCGAGGTGACGCCGCCCACGCGCCAGGTGGCGCTGTTCTCGGCCACCATGCCGACCCAGATCCGCAAGATCGCGCAAAAGCACCTGCGCGAGCCGGTGGAAGTCATCATCAAATCCGCCACTGCCACCGCCGCCAACATCCATCAGCGCTACTGGTTTGTCAGCGGGATGCACAAGCTGGATGCGATGACCCGCATCCTCGAGGCCGAGCCGTTCGACGCGATGATCGTGTTTGCGCGCACCAAGCTGGCGACCGAGGAGCTGGCAGAGAAACTCGCTGCACGCGGCTTTGCGGCGGCGGCAATCAACGGCGACATTGCCCAGGCGCAGCGCGAGCGCGTGATCCAGCAGTTGCGCGACGGCAAGCTCGACATCCTCGTCGCCACCGACGTCGCCGCGCGCGGGCTGGACGTGGAGCGCATCAGCCACGTGCTGAACTACGACATCCCGTACGACACCGAGAGCTACGTGCACCGCATCGGTCGCACCGGCCGCGCCGGGCGCAGCGGCGAGGCGATCCTGTTCGTCACCCCGCGCGAAAAAGGCATGCTGCGCGCGATCGAGCGCGCCACCCGGCAGAAGATCGACGAGATGAAGCTGCCGAGCGTCGACGCGGTGAACGACGTGCGCATCGCCAAGTTCAAGCAGCGCATCAGCGATACGCTGGCCAAGGGCGAGCTGGACCTGTTCCAGCAACTGGTGGAGCAATACGAGGCCGAACACGACGTGCCGGCGAGCGAGATCGCCGCCGCGCTCGCGCGCATCGCACAGGGCGACCGTCCGCTGCTGCTGGCGCCGCCACCCAAGCGCGAGCCGGCACCGCGCGAGCACACGGCACACGAACACACCGAACGACGCGAAAAGCCCGAGCGCGCGCCGCGTGCGTCCACCGGCCCGCTGCGTCCGCACGCGACGGAAGCGGGCAAGACCACCTATCGCATTGCCGTCGGCCACGAGCACGGCGTGAAGCCGGGCAACATCATCGGCGCCATTGCCAACGAGGCCGGGCTGGACAGCCAGTACATCGGCCGCCTGTCGATCCGCGGCAACTACAGCCTGATCGACCTGCCCGAAGGCATGCCGAAGGAAATCTTCGAGCACCTGAAAAAGGTGTGGGTAGTGCGCCAGCAACTGCACATCGAACCGTGGGACGGCAAGGAGGCCGATACCCTGGCCGACACCGCCCACGACGTGCACCCCGCGCGGCGCCCCGGCGGTTTCCGCAAGACCGGCGGCTTCAAACCCGGCCCGCGCAAGCCGCACGCCCACGGCGGCAAACCGGCGAGCTCGAAATAGCCGCGGGGCCGGCGCCTGCCCCGGTCCAGCCTGGCTGCGCCCCTACACCGGCCCGGCAAACGTGTTGCAACTGCCGACGTCGCCGCCCTGCATGCCGGTCTTGAACCACTTCACGCGCTGCGCCGAGGTGCCATGGGTGAAGGAGTCCGGCACCACGGTGCCGCGTGCCTCGCGCTGCAGGGTGTCGTCGCCGATCTGGCTGGCCGCATTGAGTGCGGCCTCGACGTCGCCGGGCTGCAGCCATTGCAGGCGCTGCTCGCTGCGGTTGGCCCACACCCCGGCCAGGCAATCGGCCTGCAGTTCCTGGCGCACGGAGAGGCCATCGGCGCCCTCCATCGGCACGCCCTTCGCCTGCAGCTGCTTCACCTTGGCGAACACTCCCAGCTCGTTCTGCACGTGGTGGCCGACCTCGTGGGCGATCACGTAGGCGCGCGCGAAATCGCCGCTGGCGTGGAAACGGTCGCCAAGCTCGTGGAAGAAATCCAGATCGAGATAGATGCGCTGGTCGCCGGGGCAATAGAACGGCCCGACGGCGGCGGAGGCGTTGCCGCAGGCGGTGGCAACGCTGCCGCTGAAGAGATCGAGCTTCGGGTCGACGTAGGTGCCGCCGTTGGCGGCAAAGATATCGCCCCAGGTTTTCTCGGTGGAACCGAGAATCTTCTCCACGAACAGCTTTTGCTGCGGGTCGACCTGCGTGGTGGCGTTGCCGGCCGGTTGCGCGCCGTATTGCCCGCTCTGGTCGAGCAACGCCAGCGGATTCTTGAAGAACACCCAGCCGATGATGGCCAACACGATCAGGCCGCCAATGCCCATGCGCCCGCCGCCGCCAAAGCGCGGGCCGCCGCCGCCGGGGTTCACCTCGACGTTGTTGCTGGTTTCGCCCTTGTTCCAGTCCATCCGCGTCTCCGCCCGGGGGTGCCGTGCCAGCGACGATAACGCCGCACGTGGCGCGGCCGCTACAGTGCAGCTTTCATCCACCGAGATCCGTCATGCTTGAACAACTTCCCGCCGTGGTCACCCTGCTGGCGATCCTGCTGCTGGCCGCCACCGCCATGATGGTGGGCCGCGCCCGCATGCGCTACGGCATCCAGGCGCCGGCCACCAGCGGCCACCCCGCGTTCGACCGCGCGTTCCGGGTGCAGATGAACACGCTGGAGGCCAGCGTGCTGTTCCTGCCGACGCTGTGGCTGGCGGCGCACTTCGGCATGGACCGCTGGGCCGGCATCGCCGGGATCGCGTGGATCGTGGCACGCGTGTGGTATGCGTCGGCCTACATGCGCGACCCGGCCAAACGCGAGGGGGGCTTCATGCTCGGCACGCTCGCGTGGCTGGCCACCCTGGTGCTGGCCTTCGTCGGCACCGGGCGCGCCGTGTTCGGCGCCTGAATCAGGTGGCGGGACGCACGCGCAGGCGGTCGATGCGCGCGCCGTCCATCGCGGTCACCTCGAACCCGAGGCCATCTCGCTCCAGCCGGTCGCCCACCGCCGGCAGGCGGCCCAGGTGTTCGAGCACGTAACCGGCGAGGGTGGAGAACCCGTCCTCGCTGGGCAACCGCTGGCCGAGCAGGTGCTCCACCCGACGCAGATCGAGGCTGGCGTCGAGCAGCCAAGCGCCGTCGACCTCCTGCACCGCCGCCGGGTCGCCGCCTTCCTCGTCCGGAAACTCGCCCGCGATCACGCCGAGCACGTCGGCGGGGGTGACCATGCCGAGCACGCTGCCATACTCGTCCACCACCAGCGCCACCTGCAGCGACGCGCGACGGAATTCCTCGATCAAGCGCAGCACGCTGAGCGATTCCAGCACCGTCATCGGCTTGCGCACCACGCGCTCGACGTCGATGTAGCCGTGTTCGAGCAGGCTCGCGAGCAGGTCGCGCGAAGTGGCGACCCCGACGAGCTGGTCGAGATCCTCGCCGGCGACCGGCAGCCAGTGGTGACTGGAAGCCGTCACCTCCTCGCGCAGCTTGCCGGCTTCTTCCCGCGGATCGATCCAGCTGATTTCCGGGCGTGGCGTCATGATCGAACGCACCGGCCGGTGCGCGAGGTCGAGCACGCCCTGCACCATCGCCAGCTCGTCCTTGCCGAACACCGCACCGGTCGTCGGCACCGGTGCCGCCGCGTCGGCCGGCGGCGCCTCGTCTTCCTCCGCGCCGCCGGCGCCAAGCAGCCGCAGCACGGCCTGCGCGGTGCGGTCGCGCAGATTGCGCGCGCCGCCGAACAGGCTGCGCCGGCGGTTGCGGCGCATGGTCTGGTTGAACGCCTCGATCATGATCGAGAAGCCGATCGCGGCGTACAGGTAACCCTTGGGGATGTGGAACCCGAAACCTTCCGCGATCAGGCTGAAGCCGATCATCAGCAGGAACGACAGGCACAGGATCACGACCGTCGGCCGCGCATTGACGAATGCGGTGAGCGGCTTGCTGGCGCTGATCATCAACGCCATCGCGATCACCACCGCCAGCATCATGATCGAAAGCTGGCTGACCATGCCGACCGCGGTGATCACCGAATCGAGCGAAAACACCGCATCCAGCGCCACGATCTGCGCCACCACCAGCCAGAAGCGCGCACCGGCGCCGCTCCTGCCGGCGTGCTCTTCGCTCGCTTCGAGCCGCTCGTGCAGCTCCAGCGTGGCCTTGAACAGCAAAAACGCACCGCCGGCGAGCAGGATGATGTCGCGCCACGACAGGCTCACGCCGTGCCAGGTGACGACCGGCGCGGTGAGCCGCGCCAGCCACGCCACCGCTGCCAGCAGCAGCAGGCGCATGACCAGCGCCAGGCCCAGCCCGGACAACCGCGCCCGGTCGCGCTCGCCGGGCGGCAGCCTGTCGGCGAGGATCGCAATGAATACCAGGTTGTCGATGCCGAGCACGATCTCCAGCACCACCAGGGTGAGGAGACCTGCCCACGCGGAAGGGTCAGCCAGCCAGTCGAAAACGAACATGGGGAGCGCGCGGCGCCACGATTCTCGGTAAAGGGCTGATCACTATACAGGCAGACCCGCGCCGGATCGGCCTGGCCCCCGGATTCGCCTGCGCCACCTGCGGAGGGCAATCGGGAAGCGTGGGCGGCGAAACCGTCCGGACTGTAAACCCCGCCATGCGGCGCCAGTTTGCTGTCCCAATGGACCCGCCGCGGGATGGCGAATTGTCGAAAACCCGCTTGCACATGGCGCCCCGGTCCAGACATGTGGCAGATGTCGGGTTGGTCGGCATCGCCGCCAACCATCCTTGGAACGAGGGCAAACAACGCGCCTGCCAAGGCATAGCCCGGCAGCACCCGCATGGTTCGGCCAGCTGGCCAGTACTTTCCACCTGTGCCGAACGTCGGATTGCGTCACGCAACGGATGGCCGCTAAGTTGCGGCATGGGTGCCGAGCTGGCGCCGCCTGCCACACCGTCACCACTGCGATGGATTTTCCCAACCCGACTGTGTCTGCCGTCTCGTCGCGGCTTCCCGACCTGCGCGGTGCGGTCGGCCTGATCGTGTTCTATTTCGCGCTGCAGTTGGCCGTGGGCTTTGCGGCCAACATTGCGGTCGGGGTGGGCATCGCGCTCAGCCACGGCAACCCGAACCTCTTGGCAGACAACACGGCCCTGCGCAGCGCGCTGACCATCGTCGTACTGGTTGGCGCGGCGCTGCCAACCTTGTGGCTCGCCCACCGTTTGTGGCCCACCTGGTGGCGGCACGCCAAGCCGCCGGGGTTGGGTTTCGCGCGCCCAACCCGCGTCGCCTGGCTTGCGCTGGCCGTGGCGCTCGGCTTCGTGCTGCCACTCGCCGCCGGGCGCCTGACCGAACTGCTGGCCCACGGCCACGCGGTGCCGCAGGACGTGAAGCAGCTTGGCGCTGCCGCCGATACCGCCTGGCGTACGGCGCTGGCAGTGGTGGTGGTGACGCTTGGGCCGCTCACCGAGGAGTTGCTGTTCCGCGGCGCGCTGCTCTCGGCACTGCTGCGCCACCAGCGCCCGTTTGCCGCGGTGCTGGTCAGTGCGCTGGCATTTGCGCTGGCCCACCTGCCCGACCTGCACTGGTTGTGGTACGGAGTGCCAAACCTGGTTCTGCTCGGCATTGCGTTCGCCTGGCTGCGCCTGCGTTCGGGCTCGCTGTGGCCGGCCATCATCGCCCACGCCTGCAACAACCTCTTGGTGATGGCAACGCTGTTTGCCGGCAACTGACCTCCAAGAACGCTCGCTGCAGGTTGAACGGCAGCGTGCTTTGCCGTGTCCCGACTCCCGGTTTGTCAGGCGTATTGCCTATGCGCCGAACAACTGCCCGTGCCGGCGCTTGCGCTCGGCCGTGAAGTGCCACCACGGCAGCGCCGCACCGCCATCAAGGAAATGCGAGACCGCCATGAACACATCGAGCACGCACGGATCCTGGCGCACGCCGGTGGCCGCGCACAAGGCACGGTACAGCGCGAGCGGATCGGCCCCGGTCAGTTCGCCGGGCTCGCGATAACCAAGCAACGCGAAATCGCGCGCCAGCGATGGGCCGATGTTGGGCAGGTCGGTGAAACGACGAACGTTCTCGCGCACGACGCGTGACGGATGCATGGCGCAATCCTGCGGGCGCGGGTGGCAGGAACGCAAGCAGCGGCGCATGCGCTCGCCGTGGCCACACCATCGCCACGCCGGGAGCAACCCGCTGGCAATGACGGCGTGGTTGGTTCGTCGGAAACTTCCACCGCGGCGGACAACGCGACCCGCCGGCCAGTATTCATCCCACAACGCTGCTCGCGGTCGGCCAGTCGAACAGAAGCTCCACCCACAAAACCCTCGCACCCCATGGATCGGGATGCATCCCGACGGAGCGCTCCGTATGTAGTCGTCCAAACGGGATTTCGACAGCGCGGCCACGTGTCGCTCAGACGATGACGCGCGCCTCGTGCAGCAATGCCGCCGTCTCGAACAGCGGCAGGCCCATGACGCCGGAATAACTGCCATCCAGGTGTTCGATCAGCGCCGCGCCGCGACCCTGGATCGCGTATGCGCCCGCCTTGCCCATCGACTCGCCAGTGGCGACGTAAGCTGCGATCGTGGCTTGGTCGAGCTCGGCAAAACGCACTTGTGACACACAGGTAGCCGTGCGTTCGCGGCGCCCCTTGAGCAACCACACGGTGGAAACCACCTCGTGCGCGCGACCGGAAAGCCGATGCAGCATCGCTGCCGCCGCGTGCGCATCGCGCGGCTTGCCGAACACCTCGTCATCCAGCACCACCTCGGTATCTGCGCCGAGCACCACCGCATCGGCCATGCCCTTGCACGCGGCCAGCCCGGCGCGTGCCTTGTCGCGCGCCACACGGCTCACGTACTCGCGCGGCGACTCCCTCACCTGCGGCACCTCGGGCACCGCCACGGTGACGATCTCGAACGGCACGCCGAGCTGGGTCAAGAGCTCGCGGCGGCGCGGCGACTGGGAAGCGAGATAAAGCATGCAGGCGTCCTGCGCGACGATGACGACAGCGTGCAAGATGCGGGCAGGCGCGGCCGCGCGCAAGGCGACCGCAGCCCACACGGCTGCGGTCGCCCTGCTTTGTCAGCGCGGCATGACGGCTTTTGGCCCCTGGAACCACGACGCACCGGCGAGCCGTCACACAACTCGCCGCAAAACGGTTTTGCCTCACGGGCTCGGTTTTGCCCCTAGCCGCGGTGGTAAGGGTGCCCGGCAAGAATGGTGACGGCGCGGTAGAGCTGCTCGGCCAGCACCAGGCGTACCAGCATGTGTGGCAGCGTCAGCGGGCCAAGCGACCAGCGCTGGTCGGCGCGCGCCAACACGTCGGGGGCGTGTCCGTCCGGTCCGCCGATGAGAAACGCCAGATCGCGTCCGGCCATGCGCCAGCCACCGAGTTGCGCGGCAAGCTCCTCGCTCGACCACGTCTTGCCGTGGCCATCGAGCGCCACCACGTGCGCGTCGCGCGGCAAGGCGGCAAGCATTTCCACCCCTTCATCGTGGATTGCGCGCGCATCGTCGCGCCCCTTGCCGCGTGCGCCGGGCTTGAGCTCCACCAGTTCCAGCGGCAAGTCGTGCGACAGCCGCTTGCGGTATTCAGCAAACCCTTCGGCAACCCAGGCCGGCATGCGTTCGCCAACGGCAATCAGGCGCGCATGCATGGCGGTTCCGCGCGCTCAGCCAGCTTGCGCGGCATCCGCATCGGGTTCGTCATCGGCGGCTGGCTCATGGTCACCGCGCAGCGACCAGAAGCGTTCGAGCCCGTAGAACTCGCGCACCCGCGGCAGCATGACATGCACGATCACGTCGCCGAGATCCACCAGCACCCAGTCGGCCGATTCCTCGCCTTCGACCCCGAGCGGCGGCATGCCGGCGCGCTTGGCGTACTTCACCACTTCGTCGGCAATGGATTTGACGTGCCGCGCAGAAGTCCCGGAGGCGAACACCAGCAGGTCGGCGATCGAGGTGCGGCCGCGCACGTCGATCTCGCGGATGTCCTTGGCTTTCAGCTCTTCCAGCGCAGCCATGACGGCCTTGCGCAGGGTGGCCACCGGGTCGGTCTTGGTCTTGCGGCTAGTGCTCAAGCGGGGCTTGCCTCGGTGTGGAATGCGCGCACGTCAGCGCGGCAAAAGTATAACTGCGCGCGGCATCGGATACGTCAACACGCTGGCAATGCTCCGAAGTGGTAGAAAACGCCGACGCCGAAACAAGGGCATCGCTGTGGTGTGGGCGGCGAGAACCGAGGCGGTTGGCGAATCCAGCGCCCGTGTTCTGCACGGAGCACGGCTGCAGGCCCGTGATGTCACCAGCATGGGGGGACCGTTCTGCGTGGCCTCAGATCATCGCCTGTGCCAGCGCGTCCGTACCACTGCCGCTGGCCAGCCCGGGTTCACCGGCCAACGCGTACATGCGCTGCACGGTTTGCTCCAGCACCGGCGCCATCGCCACGCAGCGCTGATCGAACAAGTCGGCAAGCAGGCGGTAGTAGACCAGCGTGCCATCCCGTCGGCCGGTAAAGCGTCGAAACACGGTGGTGCCCACCGCCGGGTCGACAAGATCGGCCACGATCGCCCGCGCGTTGTGCAGCTTGTCGCAACCGGAGACCAGCAGCACGTCGTCGGCAGCATCCGCCAGATGCGCAAGATAAGTCTGCTTGCGCGCCAACCAATCGCGCCGCCTTGCTTCGGCATTGGTGTGCGTGGCCTTGGCCTCGGCGCTGCCGTCGGTGCACCCGCGCACGATCGTCAGCACGCGTGCGCCGAACTGCGTGCGGATCGGCTCGGCATGCGCCTCACCGCAATCCTCGATGACGTCGTGCAGCAGGCCGGCAATGGCCTGCTCCTCGTCGCCCCCAAACGCCAGCACCAGCCCGGACACGCCGAGCAGGTGACTCAGGTAGGGCACGCCGCTGCCCTTGCGCTGCTGCGCGCCGTGCGCGATGCGCGCGTAATCCACGGCCGCCGTAAAACGTTCGCTCAACATGATCCCCCTCCTTAGCTGTCGACACAGCAAAGGCAGTATTGGCTCCCGGCGTCTCAACGTTCGCGACAACTCACGCGCCACGCCGGTACTCATCCGACAACGCACGCACCAGCGCGGCCGCCGGCAAGGTGCGCGTCAGCGGCACACCCTGCCCGCACCATTCCGACATCAAATCACCCCGCCCGGTCGCCGCCGCGGCACGGCGCAGCGGCGCGGTGAGCGCGTTCAGGAAGGGATAACCAGGCAGCTCATCGACGCCGCTTTCCATCGCCTCCACGTAGCGGTTGCGCAAGCCGCGTGCCGCACGGCCGGACACGCTGCGGATAGTCACCACATGCGTACTGGTGGCGACGACGAGATCGCGCTTCCAGGCGTCCGCCGCAGCCGATTCCGGGCAGGTGAGAAACGCGGTGCCGAGCTGGCTCGCTTCCGCGCCCAAGGCTTCGGCTGCGTGCATGCCGGCGCCATCCATGATGCCGCCTGCCGCAATCAGGGGGATGCGAAAACCAGCCTGGTCCAACGCCCGCCGCGCACACGGAATCAACGCAAACAAACCGATCATCGGTGCGCTTGCGCTGCCGTCGATGCCGCCACGATGGCCACCAGCCTCCGCGCCCTGCACACACACGGCATCGGCACCGCGCTGCGCCCACGCCACCGCTTCGGTGGGCGTGGTGGCGGTGCCGATCACGCCGATGTCGTGCTGCTTGAGTTGCCGCACTTGGGCGGTTTCCAGCAGGCCAAAGGCGAAACTCGCCGCCGCCGGACGCGCTTCGCACAGCGCCGCAAACTGATCGGAAAAACGCGGTGCCCAGCGCTCGGGCAAGCGCGTGCGCACCGCCAGCCCTTCGCGTTCCATCAGGGCATCGAGCAAGGTGCGTGCACGTGCAATGGCCGCCGTATCCGGCATGAACTCGTCCGGCAATACCATCAGGTTCAGCGCAAACGGACGCGAGGTGAGCGCGCGGATTTCAGCCGCACGCTCGACGATACCTTCCGGCGCCGTGTAACCCGCACCGAACGAACCCAACGCGCCCGCATTGGACACCGTCGCCACCAGCGCCGGCGTGGTCGAACCCGCCATCGGCGCCTGCACCAGCGGCAGATCGAGGTCAAAACGTTGCGCAAAGGTAGACATGGACGGCTCCCGCGAGACGACCTGCGCATTATCGGTTGAACGGAATGGGATTCGGGATTCGGGATTGGGCAGAGCGTGGGGTCCGCCGTGTTCATCACGGCCCGCCGGAACGCGCTTTGGCGAATCCCGAATCCCAAATCCCGGCTCTCCACAGCGTAAGCTGACCACTGCCTCGCGCAATCCGGCCGGCCCCCATGATCGTGTTGCTGCTCGCATTTCTCGGTGGCGTGTTCACGCTGTTCAGCCCGTGCATCCTGCCGGTGCTGCCGTTCGTGTTTGCGCGCGCCGGGCGGTCGTTTGCACGCAGCACGGTGCCAATGCTGCTGGGCCTGGCGGCGAGCTTCACCGTGGTGGCGACGCTGGCGGCGGTGGGCGGCGGTTGGGTGGTGCGCGCGAACCAGTACGGACGCCTTGCCGCGCTGGTGGTGCTGGCGCTGTTCGGCGTCAGCCTCCTGTCACCGCGCCTGGCCGCATGGTTCGCGCGCCCGCTGACGCGGCTCGGGCAGCGCATGCTGCCGGCGGCGAGGCCCGATTCGATCCCGCGCGCCTTCGGCCTCGGCGCCGGCATCGGTCTGGTGTGGGCGCCGTGCGCCGGGCCGATCCTCGGTATCGTGCTGACCACCGCGGCGCTGCGGGGTGCAAACGTCACCACCACCTTGCTGCTGCTCACCTACGCGCTCGGCGCTGGCGCCGCGCTGGCCATCGCCCTGCTCGCCGGCGGCCAGCTTGCCGTGCTGTTGCGGCGCCTGCCCGGCATGGGAGAAATGCTGCGCCGGCTCGCCGGCGTGGCGGTACTGGCCGGCGTCGTCGCGATCGCATCCGGACTTGACACGGGCGTGCTGACCCGCTGGTCGTTGCCGTCGACCACGCATGCCGAACAGGCGTTGATGGACCACCTGCAGCCGATTCCTGCGGCGCGCGCTGCACCCGCCAGTGGCGCGCTGGACGATGAGGGCGGGATGCCATCGCTCGCCGGCGCCACCGGCTGGATCAACACCGCGCCGCTGACCCGCGCCGCGTTGCGCGGCAAGGTGGTGCTGGTCGATTTCTGGACGTATTCCTGCATCAACTGCCTGCGCGCGCTGCCCTACGTGAAGGCGTGGGCTGCGAAATACCGCGACCACGGGCTGGTGGTGATCGGCGTGCACTCGCCGGAGTTCGCGTTCGAGAAAGACCCGGCGAACGTGGCGGCCGCGGTCAAGCGCCTCGGCATCGCGTTTCCGGTCGCGATCGACTCCAACTACGCGATCTGGCAAGGCTTCGACAACCAGTACTGGCCGGCGGACTACTTCATCGACGCGCATGGGCGCATCCGTCACCACACCTACGGCGAAGGCGGTTACCGCGAGGGCGAGGACGCGATCCGCACCCTGCTCGCACAGGCCGGCCAAACCAGCCTGCCGACAGGCTACGTCGACCCGAACGCGCGCGGCGCCGAAGCGCCGGATTCCGGCGACCCGGCGCGCTCGCCGGAAACCTACGTGGGCTACGCGCGCAGCGCACATTTCGCCAGCGGCCAGATCGCCCACGACGAGGCGTTCGACTACCGCACCCCGGCGCGCCTCGCCGCCAACCAATGGGGCCTTGCCGGACGCTGGACGCTGCACGCACAGGCCGCCGTACTCGATGCGCCGGGTGGCAGCATCACCTACCGCTTCCGCGGCCGCGACCTGCATCTGGTGCTTGGTCCGGGCTCAGACGGCAAGCCGGTGCGCTTCCACATCTCCCTGGATGGCGCACCGCCCGGTGCCGACCACGGCATGGACACCGACGCGCAAGGCAACGGCACCGTCACCACCCAACGCCTCTACCAGCTCGTGCGCCAGGCCGGCGATGCCACCCACCCGCGCACCTTCACCATCACCTTCGACGACCCCGGCGTGCACGCGTATGCGTTCACGTTTGGCTGAGGCTCAACGCTTCATCGCGGCAGCGATTTTCTCGTCGGTCTTGTACTGGCTGAGCGAGTACACCGCCCAGATCGCGGCCGGTACCCAGCCGATTACCGTCAACTGCAGAAGCAGGCAAACGATGCCCGCGATCGGGCGGCCAATGGTGAAGAACAACAGCCACGGCAGGATCAGTGCTATCAGCAGACGCATGGCGGTTCTCCTCGGGTGGTGGCAACGAAGTCAGTGTCGATACGGCTGCAGCAACGCAGGGTCGTCGAACAGCCCGGCCGGCAGCAGGTAACGTGGATCGCGCCCGGCAGCGAGGAGTTCGCGGATGCGCGTGGCGGAGATTTCCAGCGGAGTGACGGCCAGCTCGACGATGCGGCCAGCGGGGCTGGCGCACAGCATCGCCGGATCGTCCACCCGGCGCGCAGCGATCTCCGCCTGCAGCGCGGCACCCGGCGTGCCGGCGACGCCCGGGCGGCTGAGCACACCGACATGGGCCAGGTCGAACAGCGCACGCCACTCGTGCCAGCTCGACAGCCCGGCAAAGGCGTCGGCACCGAGCAGCAGCACCAGCGGGCGGTCGCCTTGCTCCGCGCGCAGCTCACGCAAGGTGTCCACGGTATACGACGGACCACTGCGCGCCAGCTCGCGGGTATCCAGCACAAGGCGCGACTGCCCGGCCAGCGCAGCGCGCAGCATGGCGACCCGCTCGGCCGCGCTGGCGATCGGTGCCAGGCGATGCGGCGGTACGTTCGCCGGCAGCAGGTGCACCTCGGCGTCGAGCAACTCCGCGGCTTCCCACGCCACCGAGAGGTGGCCGGTGTGCACCGGGTCGAAGGTGCCGCCGAAGAGGGCTAGCGGGCGTATGGGGTCAAGCATGGCGAGTGGTGTGCCTCTCAGCGAGGCCCGGCCCCTCACCCCAGCCCTCTCCCTGGTGGGGAGAGGGAGCGAAGCTGGCGGAGCGGAGGTTCACGCCAGCACCCGCGCGGTGCGCGGCTCGGCGATGGCGGTGACGAGGCGTTCGGCTTCGCGCCAGGCGTCGCCGGTTTCGCGGCCTTTGGCGAGGCGGTCGATGCGCGCGGCACGGGCCAGGCACGCCAGCCAGTGCTCGCGCGGACCGCGGCGCAGGGCCTGGCGAAACGCCTTTTCGCGATCCCCCCACAAACGCTCCGCCTTGGCTTGCGCGGCAAAGTCGCGGGCGCTGGCCAGCCGCAGCGCCAGCTGCAACTGGTTGACCAGCCAGCCCATCAGCGCAATCACCTCGTCGCCTTCGCTGCGCAGGCCGGCAAGGATGCGCAGCGCGCGCGCGGCATCGCCGGCAAACGCGGCATCGGCGAGTTTGAACACGTCGAAGCGGGCGCTGTCGGCGACCAGGCTTTCCATCGTGTCGGCGTCGATGCGCGCGTCATCGTCGGCACGCAGCACGGCAAGCTTGTCCACCTCCTGCGCGGCGGCAAGAAGATTGCCTTCGACCCGCTCGGCGAGCAGCGCCACGGCATCCGATGTGGCCGACAAGCCGCGCGAAGCGAGCCGCGCGCCCACCCACGCCTGCCACTCGTTTGGCCGCGGCGCATTGAGTACCACCTGCATGCCGGCGGCATCGAGCTTTTTGCTCCAGGCGCCGTCGTGCTTGTTGCTCCACTCCATCGCGGTGATCAGCAGCGTGACGTCCGGCGGCGGGTCGGCGCAGTAGGCGGTGATGGCCTTGGCGCCATCGACGCCCGGGCGCCCGGTGGGCAGGCGCAGATCGATCAGCCGGCGGGTGGCGAACAGCGACATCCCGGCGGCGGCGCGCGCAAGGTTGTCCCAGTCGAAATGCGCGCCGGCTTCGAGCACCTCGCGCTCGGCGTAACCCAGCTCGCGCGCCCGCGCACGCAGCGCGTCGGCGGCTTCCAGCACCAGCAGTTCCGCGCCAGCCAGCAGGTACACCGGCGCCAGCTGATCGGCGCCGAGCGACTTGCGGAACTGGGCGGGACTGGCCGGCATCAGGGCTTGGCGACGGGCGCCGGCTGGCGGCCGGCTGCTTCCAGCCGAAACATGATCGCCTGCACCATGTCGGTGACGAGGCTTTGCTGGATCTGCTGCACCTGCGAGGCGTTGCCGACACTGTCGGTGGCGTCGTAGCTGTATTCGCGCTGCATGGCAATGTCCTGCCGCGGCACCAGTGTCTTGCCGCCCTGGGTCACGTCGAAGGCAACCTGATAATGAACGGCGAATTCGGTGATGCGCGCGTAGCCGCCCTGGGTGAGCGATTCGGTGTTGAACGCATTGACCGGCAGCGTGAGCTCGGCCACGCCGGTACCGCCCTGGTCGACCACATCCACCCCGGCGTGTTCGAGTGCGCGGGTCAGCGCGCGCTGCAGGTTGCCGTCGCCGTCGATATGCATGTGCGCCATCGTTGGCGGCAGCGCGACGCTTTTGCGCAGATGGAAGCCGCATGCGGAAAGTGCAGACACGGCCAGCAGCAACAACGCAATACGAAGCATGCGGTTCATCGGTTCACCCTGCGACGATGTTGACGATCTTGCCCGGTACCACGATCACTTTGCGCACGGTCTTGCCCGCCAGCAAAGCCGCCACCTGTGGCTGCGCGCGTGCAAGCGCCTCGGCGTCTGCCTTCGATGCATTGGCAGCTACTTCGATGGTGCCGCGCAGCTTGCCGTTGACCTGCACCGCCAGCGTCAAGCTGTCACGCACCAGCGCGGCCGTGTCCACCTGCGGCCATGGCTGGTCTTCAAGCACGGTTTGCGCGTGGCCCAGCACTTGCCACAGGCGGTGGCAAACGTGCGGCACCACCGGGTTGAGCAGCAGCACCATGGTTTCCAGCGTTTCGTGGCGCACCGCACGGCCCTGATCGCTCTGGTCGCCAAACTTGCCGACCGCGTTCAGGAGCTCCATCAGTGCCGCGATCGCGGTGTTGAACGCGTGGCGTTGGCCGTAGTCGGTGGTGACCTTCTGGATGGTTTCGTGCAGCTGGCGGCGCAAGGTCTTTTGCGCCGGGTCGAGCTGCGCGGGATCGACCACCGGGTGATCCGGTTGCGCCGCGTGCGTGGTCACCTCGCGCCAAAAGCGCTTGAGGAAACGCGCCATGCCTTCCACGCCGGCCTCGTTCCACTCCAGCGACTGCTCCGGCGGGGCGGCGAACATCGAAAACAGGCGCACGGTGTCGGCGCCGTACTTGTCCACCATTGCCTGCGGGTCCACGCCGTTGTTTTTCGACTTGGACATCTTTTCGGTGCCGCCGATCGTCACCGGCTTGCCGTCGGCCTTGAGCACCGCGCCGACCACGTGGCCCTTGTCGTCGCGCTGCACATCGACATCGGCCGGGTTGATCCATTCCTTCGCGCCGTCGGCGCCGTCGCGATAGAACGTGTCGGCAATCACCATACCCTGGCACAGCAGGTTGCTGGCAGGTTCGTCCGAATTCACCAGCCCGGCGTCGCGCATGAGCTTGTGATAGAAGCGGAAATACAGCAGATGCAGGATGGCGTGCTCGATGCCGCCGATGTACTGGTCCACCGGCAACCAGTAATTGGCGCGTGCATCCACCTGCGCGTTGGCACCCGGCGAGGTGTAGCGCGCGTAGTACCAGCTGGACTCCATGAAGGTGTCGAAGGTGTCGGTTTCGCGCTCGGCCGGACCGCCGCATTGCGGGCAGGTGCACTGGCGCCACGCGGGGTCGGCCTTGATCGGCGACTGCACGCCGCTGAAGGCGACATCCTCGGGCAGCAACACCGGCAATTGATCCTCCGGCACCGGCACCGCGCCGCACTTGGGGCAGTAGATGACCGGAATCGGACAACCCCAGTAGCGCTGACGCGACACGCCCCAGTCGCGCAGGCGCCAGTTGACGCGGCGCTGACCCTTGCCGGCGGCTTCGAGCTTGGCGGCAATGAATTCGAAGGCGTCGTGATAGTTCTTGCCGTCGAGGTCACCCGAGTTCACCACGCGCAGATCGGCGCGGGTCTTGTCGCCGTACCACTCCTGCCATGCGTCGGCGTTCCAAGCTTCGTCGCCGCACGCGATCACTTGCCGCTTCGGCAAGCCGTATTTCGTCGCAAACGCGAAATCGCGCTCGTCGTGCGCCGGCACCGCCATCACCGCACCGGTGCCGTAGCCCATCAGCACGAAGTTGGCCACCCACACCGGCACCCGTTCGCCACTGATCGGGTGGGTGGCAAACAGGCCCGTCGCCATGCCGCGCTTTTCCTGGGTTTCCAGCTCCGCCTCGGAGACGCCGCCGTGCTTGAGCTCGGCCAGGAACGCCGCCAGTTGCGGGTTCGACTTGGCAGCCTTCTGCGCCAGCGGGTGCTCGCCGGCAATGGACACAAAGGTGACGCCCATCAACGTGTCGGGGCGCGTGGTGAACACGGTCAGCGGCTCGGCCTCGCCTGCCACCGTAAAGCGGATTTCCAGCCCCTCGCTGCGCCCCAGCCAGTTGCGCTGCATGGTCTTGACCGCATCCGGCCAACCCGGCAGCGTGTCCAGACCGTCGAGCAACTCCTGCGCGTAGTCGGTGATGCGCAGGAACCACTGCGGAATCTCGCGCTTCTCCACCACCGCGCCGGAGCGCCAGCCGCGACCGTCCACCACCTGCTCGTTCGCCAGCACGGTCTGGTCGACCGGATCCCAGTTGACGACGCTGTTCTTGCGGTAGGCGAGACCTTTCTTCAACAGCCGGGTGAACATCAACTGTTCCCAGCGGTAGTACTCCGGGCGGCAGGTGGCGAACTCGCGGCTCCAGTCGATCGCGTAACCCAGCGACTGCAACTGGCCGCGCATGTGCTCGATGTTGGCGTAGGTCCACTTTGCCGGTGCGGTCTGGTGCTTGATGGCCGCATTCTCGGCCGGCAGTCCGAACGCGTCCCAGCCCATCGGCTGCAACACGTTCTTGCCGGTCATCCGCTGGTAGCGGCTGATGACATCGCCAATGGTGTAGTTGCGCACATGCCCCATGTGCAACTTGCCCGACGGGTACGGCAGCATGGCAAGGCAGTAGAACTTGGCCCGCGCAGGATCCTCCTTCACCTCGTAGGCGTGCTGCGCACGCCAATACGCCTGCGCCGCGGCTTCGACCGCTTGCGGCTGGTAATCCTGTTCGGGGTTGGTTGCGCTGTCTTGCATGGTGTCCGTGGCCGTGGATTGGTGCGCAGAATGCAACCGCGCGCACCGCTGTAAAAGGAACGCATCAGGTTAGCAGAATGCCGGCTGGCGGCGGATTCAGCGGCGGCGCCCAGACGGCGTACGACGGCTACCTTGCCCTCGACTTCCCAGCCACATGCGGCTGGTGTCGCGTGTCGCTT
Organism: Rhodanobacter sp.; assembly: GCA_004298045.1. Lineage (GTDB taxonomy): Bacteria > Pseudomonadota > Gammaproteobacteria > Xanthomonadales > Rhodanobacteraceae > Rhodanobacter_A. The sequence goes on from SCRM01000016.1 coordinate 403,229, forward strand.
AGCCGCCATCCGCGCGCACGTTGCATCCGGGATGCGGGAGCGCTCCGCGCGTGCACCACAGCGATCCGCGCAGGGACAGAACCGCCGCATACGGGCATTGAACCTGGCGGCATCCGTGATGGCTCAGGTGTCTGTGGCCCCTACTCCACTTGGCAGTTTAAGGGGCAGATTCACGCGAGATGCCGGCTCTCACGAATCCGGTATCCCGGCCTTTCAAAACGGCAGCTTCAACCCCGGCGGCAAGCTCATGCCGGCGGTGACGCTGCCGAGTCGGTCCTTGCTGGCTTGCGCGACCTTGTTGACGGCGTCGTTCACCGCGGCGGCCACGAGGTCTTCGGCCATTTCCGGGTCGTCGGCAAAGGTCTGGCGGTCGATCGTGATCTTGCGCACTTCGTGGGCGCCGGTCATGACCACGCTCACCAAGCCGCCGCCGGCGCTGCCGGTCACCTCAAGCTTTGCGATCTCCTGCTGCGCGCGCTGCATGTCTTCCTGCATGCGCTGGGCCTGCTGCATCAGCTGGCCAATCTGACCTCTCATCGCTCTGCTCCGTCTTCAACTGCCAAGGGGTTTCACCGACTTCGGCACCACGCGGGCGCCGAAATCGCGTTTCATGGTCTGCACGAACGGGTCGTCTTCGATCGACTGCTCGGCCGCGGCTTGCGCCGCATCGTGCGCCTGCTGCGCGCGCGCCGCCGGCGTGGCCGCAGCAGTATCCGCCGCGATGCTGACAAAGCGCAGGCGGATGGGTTCGCCGAGCACCTTGCCGATACGCTCCGCCATCTGGCCGACCATCGGCTCGACCGCCATGCCCAGATGCGCCGGCTGCACCGCCAGCACCAGGGTGTGGCCATCGCGTTCGCGCAACACCGCGTTTTGCGCCAGCACGCCAAATGGACCGTGCAAATCGGCCTGCTCGATCAGGGATTCCCAATTCGGCAGGCCGCCGGCAACCGGCGTTGCGCGGGCGGAGCTCGACGGCGCTTGCGGCGGCGCTGCCGGAGCCGACGCCCTTGGTACCGCCTGCGGTGTCGGGGCGGCAGCACGCGGTGCGCTCGCTACTGCCGTCGGTCGTGGCGCTGGCGCTGCGGCAGGCACACGCGCTGCCGGCGATGGCGTGCCGGCCGAACGCGTGGCATCACCCGGCCGAAACGCCAGCATGCGCAACAGCGACATTTCGAAACCGGTCCGGGCATCAGGCGCATACGGCAGGTCGCGGCGACCGGTGGTGGCAATCTGGTAGTAGAGCTGCACGTCTTCCGGCGCAATGCGTTCGGCGAGCGCGCACAGATCGGCGCTGCCGGATTCCGAATCCGGCTCGTAGCCGGGCACCAGCTGGATCAACTGCAGGTGGTGCAGGGTTTCCGCAAGGTCGTCGAGCACGCCGCCGAAATCCGGCGAATACGAGGCGATCTGTGCCGCCTCGGCCAGCAACCGGGCGCCGTCGCCATCCGCCAACGCGCCAAGCACGCCCAGTACCTGTCCGCGCGCGACGCTGCCGAGCATGGTACGCACATCGTCCGCCTTGACCTCGCCACCGCCGTAGGCAATCGCCTGGTCGAGCAGCGACAGGCCATCGCGCAAGGAACCATCCGCGCCGCGCGCCAGCTCGTCGATGGCGGGTTCTTCATAGCGGATGTTCTCGGCGCCGAGGATGTGCCGCATCTGGCCGGCGATCTGATCGGGCAGCAGGCGCTTCAGGTTGAACTTGAGGCAGCGCGACAGCACCGTCACCGGCAACTTCTGCGGGTCGGTCGTCGCCAGCAGGAACTTCACGTGCGGCGGGGGCTCTTCCAGCGTCTTCAGGAGCGCGTTGAACGCCGGCTTGGAGAGCATGTGCACCTCGTCCACCAGGTACACCTTGAAACGCCCGCGGGTCGGCGCGTACTGCGCGTTCTCGATCACCTCGCGCACGTCGTCCACACCGGTATTGCTGGCGGCGTCGATCTCCAACAGGTCGACAAAGCGGCCTTCATCCACCGCCCGGCAGATCTCGCACTCGCCGCACGGGTCGGCCGACTCGCCACGCTCGCAGTTCAGCGACTTGGCAAAGATGCGCGCGATCGTGGTCTTGCCCACGCCGCGGGTGCCGGTGAACAGGTAGGCATGATGCATGCGCCCGGTGTTGAGCGCGTTGGTAAGCGCACGCACCACGTGCTCCTGCCCCACCAGCTCGGAAAACCTGCGGGGCCGCCACTTGCGCGCGAGTACCTGATAAGACATGCACACCTACCTTGGGGCAGACGTTGATTGTGCCAAGTCGGGGGCCGTTCCGGTAGGCGCGCCTCGCACCGCCCCAAATGGTGGCGGCCCCGCCAGCCACACCCCGGCACCCGAGTCATCCACTACCGTTGCTTCCTTCCGGACCTGGCGGAATTTGCGGACTATCGTCGCGGGGGGACCGACAGGGCCACCGTGAACGCTGGGCCTGAGCCCGTCGCGCCAGCCGAAGCCGTCGCGCTACATCAAAATTGGCGGAGAGGGCGGGATTCGAACCCGCGAAGCGGTTTAACCCACTTACACACTTTCCAGGCGTGCTCCTTCAACCACTCGGACACCTCTCCGCACGCATCACACCTTGTCGCATCACCCCGCACCGGGCGGGATGGTTCGGCTCGTCCTGAGCTTCACCCCTCGCTTGCGCTCGGGGCCAGCCTGCGGCTGTCCAAATTCGCTCCCGGCGAATTTGTCGAACCCGCGAAGCGGTTTGACCCACTTACACACTTTCCAGGCGTGCTCCTTCAACCACTCGGACACCTCTCCGCACGCAGCAAAACCCATTGCGAACACCCCACTCTGCGGCGTCCGCGTTGCCCCCGTTAGCGGGCAATGAAGAGGCGGAAGGATAATGGCGCGCGCGCTGGCTGACAAGCGCAGCGCACGCCGGGCGAGGTGGTTCAGCGCACGGCGCTGATGCCGTAGTGCCACGGCGGCAGGTCGATGTCGGCGCCGCACTCGCGAAAGCCCGCTTCAACCAGCCACGCGCGGCACTGTGCCGGACGCGGTCGGATCGCAAGCGCGGGGCCACGCGGGGTCGGACGCTCGCTCACCCAGTGGATCACGTGCACACTGCCGCCGGGCTTCAGCACCCGCCACGCTTCGCGCAGCAGCGGCACCGGCTCGGCGGCGTGCAGGATGTTGAACAGCAGCGCGGCGTCGACCACGCCGTCGCCCAAGCCGGTACCGGTGGCGACGAAGTCGCGCTCGGAAACGACCACGTTCGCCAGGCCCGCAACCTGCGCGCGATCACGTGTGGCCGCCACCATCGCCGGCTCGATGTCGAACGCGAAGACGGTACCGCCCGTGCGTGCTGCCGCCGCCACGGTGAAAGTACCGTAGCCGCAACCAAACTCGACGATGTCGGCGTGCGTGCCCGTGCAGCCAAGCTGGTCGAGGATGCGCGGCGCGTCGAAAAAGCCTTCCCACCGGCGCGCATCGGGCATGCCGCTGTCGCGAATTTTCATGAAGTTGCCCGTCGCCTGCCTGCAGTCATCGCGTGTGCGAGCTTAGTCGATTGCAACATCGACACTGGTAGCGAACCGCGTCAGCCAGTGCGATCAACCGGCATTTCCGTCCGGTGCAGCGGGAATCGGCAACGCAATACGCCCGCCCGGCACGGCAACGCGGTAACCGCGCGCAGCCAGTGCGGCACCGTCGGCCGTGCTGCCGTAGTGGTACAGCACAAGACGCGTCCGCAGGTCGGGCGGGTACTCGCGTTCGAGATCGTCGGCGCCGGTGTGCGACGGGTTGCCGACGAGGCCGCAGTCGTGGGCCACCAGTTCGCCGTGCGCAGCATGTCCGGCCAGCGCCTCGGGAATCGGCCGGGTGTCGCCGGTGAAGGCCAGACTGCCCGGCAAGGCGAGGCCAAACGAAGTACCGGGGCGATGGTGGCGGGTGGCAAACAGGTCGAACCACAGCCCCTCCAGCCAGAAGCCGCGGGTGCACGGCACCAAGCGAAACGCCTCCCAGAAATTCGCGCCGCCTTCGGCCAGCACGCCGGGGTAATCGGCCACGCGCATCTGCAGCCACGGCACCAGCGCGGCCTGTACGAACACCTGCGTCCGGCCGCGTCGTTGCTCATCGAACCACAGCTTGAAGAACAGATTCTCCAGCCCGGCCACGTGATCCATGTGGGTGTGCGTGAGGTACAGCGCCCGCGGCGGTTCGCCGTAGACGGCAAGGTAGCGGTCGAGCGCGTCGATGCCGCAGTCGATCATCAGCACCGGCGCCCCATCGCGTTCGAGCACGGCCGAAGACGAGCCAAGGTCGCCCGCCGCCTGCGCGGCACCGACGCCAAGAAAATGCAGTTGCCAGCTCATGCGCGGTAGCCCGCCTCGTAGGCCGCAACCAGCGGTTGCCAGATGGCTGCAACGAAGGCCGCTTCCCCCGTGGCCGCGGCCCCGAGCTTCACCAGCGAACGCCGCAACCGTTGCAGATTCGCTTGCCGCCAGCCGTCACCCTGCGCGCGCTGGCGACTGCGGTCGAAGTCGATCAAATGCACACCCTGCGGCGTTACGAGCACATTGTGCGCATTGAGATCCGCATGCCAGATGCCGGCACGGTGGAAACGCGCCACCACGGCGCCCACGGCGCGCGCCCGCGCGGCGTCGAGCCGGCCAGCAGCAAGGCATTGTGCAAGCGTTTGCGCATCGGGAATCTGCCGCGTCAGGAGATCCGCGCGGTAATACAGTCCGCTGCGCACGTAGCGCGCCGCGACCGGCACCGGGCCTGGCAGCTCAAGCTGTGCGATGACACCGAGCAGGCGCAACTCCGCAAAACAGCGCGTGGCATCGGCGCCACACCACAGATAACGATCGCCGAGTACGCGGGCGACCAGGCCGCCGCGGCGGTAATGGCGCAACACGCAGGCACCGACCGGCGTGGTGACGACCTGCACGCCGCCGCGTCCGCCCGATTGTTCGCGCAAGGCGCCCCGCCCACGCCACCAGTCGGCGTCGAACCAGCGGGCACCGACTTGTGACGAAGCCTCTGCGTCAAACAGAATCGCGCCATCGGCCTGTGCGCTCAGCTGTTCGCGCATCGCTGTCGTCGTCCCATTCCGGTTATCTTGCGATTCTACATGTCAGCTCCTGCCTCGCTTTGCCTGCTGCGCACCTCCGCCATCGGCGACGTCACCCATGTCGTGCCGTTGGTGCGCACGCTGCAAACCGTTTGGCCGGCCTGCCGCCTGACGTGGATCGTTGGCAAGCTGGAACGCAAGCTGGTCGGCGACCTCGCCGGTGTCGAGTTCGTCACGTTCGACAAGCGTCGTGGCCTGGCCGGCATGCGCGAGGTGTGGCGTGCGCTGGCCGGGCGCCGTTTCGACGCCCTGCTGCAGATGCAGGTGGCGCTGCGCTCGAACGTGCTGAGCCTGGGCATCCACGCGGATCGGCGCGTCGGTTACGACCCGGCGCGCGCCAAAGACCTGCACGGCCTGGTGGTGCGCGAGCGCATCCCGGCGCGCAGTGGCGAGCACGTGCTGGATGCGCTCGGCAGCTTCGTGGAGCCGCTCGGCATCAAGCAGACGCAGGTGCGCTGGGATATTCCGATTCCGGACGACGCGCATGCCTGGGCCGCGCAACAGCTGCCGGGGGAGACCCCAACGTTGGTGGTGAACCCCGGTTCCAGCCACGTACTGCGCAACTGGCGACCGGAGCGTTGCGCCGCCGTCATGGATCACGCCGCCGCACGCGGCTGGCGCGTGGTGCTCGTGGGCGGGCCTTCGGCACCCGAGCGCACGCTGGCCGACACCGTGCTTGCCGCATGCCAGCATGCGCCACTCGACCTGACCGGCAGGGACACGCTGAAAAAACTGCTCGCCCTGCTCGCCCGCGCGCAGTTGCTGCTGACGCCGGATTCCGGGCCCATGCACATGGCCAACGCAGTCGGCACCAAGGTGCTGGGCCTGCACGCGGCGAGCAATCCAAACCGCTCCGGCCCCTACTCCGACCGCCGCTGGTGCGTGGACAAATACGACGATGCCGCGCGCCACTTCCTCGGCAAGCCCGCCAGCGAGCTACCGTGGGGCACCAAGATCGAAAAGCCCGGCGTGATGGACCTCATCACCGTGGACGACGTCATCGAACGTTTCGAAGCCGCCGCCAGCGCGCTGCAACTGCCGCGGTAGAAGGCCGATTGCGGACGATCAATCCGGCCCGGCAAGCATCAAGGCAAGGGCATCGCCCGCGAGCGGGCGTCTACCGAGCACCGCAAACGAACTGTGCTACGCGCGGTAATCTTGGTAGGACTTCTCCTCGACCAGCGGCGAGCCCAGCTTGAGGTTGATCTCGCGCTTGATCACCGCGCGCTCGTCGTTGCGGTAGTACACCGAGCGGGCCAGTTCGATGAAGCTGGCGTCGAACACCTGCGCGCGCTCTTTCAGGCGGATGCGATCCTCGATGTCCCACAGCACCTCATTCACGGCGAGCAGGCGTGCGCGGGCGTCGGCAATGTCGGTATGCGAGGCCGGATGCGCCGCCCACGTCGCGTTGAGCAGGTCGAGCTCGATCCTGACGTTGGCGAGCTTGGCCGGGTCGGCAATGCGACGCGCCTTGATTTCGAGGATGGTGATCTTGTCGATCAGCTCGCCGTAGGAGATCGGGGTCTGGATCTGGTTCATCGGGATCACGCCGCGTGGGAGGGAAAGAAGGCGCCATCCTGCACCAGTTTGCAGGCGGCGCGCACGTCGCCGTCGAGCGCGCGGTCGCGGTGCAGGAACGCGATTTGTCCGCGCAGGAGGTCATGCGCGCGGCGCACATCGGCGCCGGCGTGGAAATCCCGTGCCGCAGCCAGTGCCGCGGTCAACTGCTGCACCTCGGTCACGAACTGCGCATAGTGCGGCTGGCCTTCGCGCGGGGCATAGTTGACCTTGGCCGCCAGCGCCTGCCAGCCGCCGCGCTGCGCCAGCCGCCGCGCGGCGTTGAGCATCTTCTGGCGGTAATCCAGCGCTTGAGCAGCGGCGTACAGCTCCAGCGCCAGCACATGCCCGAGGTCGTCGATCATCTCCAGCACGTGGCGCGCTTCGTTGGCGCCCATGGAGACGTGATCCTCGGCGTTGGCGCTGGTCGGGATCGAATACACGCTGGCCGGGTGCGCGCGTGTGGCCAGGTCGTTGACCAGCGCGGCGGCGGTGTACTGCACGATCATGAAACCCGAATCGGTGCCGTCCTCGTTGCCGGTGAGGAACGCCGGCAGGCCGTCGTTGTTGGCCGGGTCGACGAGCTTGTTGAGCCGACGCTCGGAAATCGACGCCAGTACCGGGATCGCCGCCTTCACGTAGCTCATCGCCAGCGCCAGCGGCATGCCGTGGAAGTGGCCGGCGGAAATCACCTGATCCTCGATGTGCGGCTCGTCGGCGTTCTCGGGGAACACCAGCGGGTTGTCGGTGACCGCATTGAGTTCGATGTCGTAGACGCGGCAGGCCTGCAGCCAAGCATCTCGTACCGCGCCGTGCACCTGCGGCATGCAACGCAGGCAATACGCATCCTGCGGCTGGTGCTTCTTGCCGCCCTTGAACGGCAGAAAGCGTTGGTAGAACGCCTCGCGCCCGTGGCGCTGGTTGGCCGGCACCCAGTCCCAGCCGATGTCGAAGCTGAGCGCCTGGTCGTCCGGCTCGGTCCACGCATCCGCCGTCCAAGGCTTGAAGTGCGGCACCAGGTGATACGGGATGTCCACCAGCGTCGAGCCGGCCACCAGCGCGCGCAGGTGCGCTGCCACGGCAACCTGCCCCGGGTGCGGACGCAGCGCGTGCACTTCCTCGCGCAGGGCGCCGCTGCGGCCGGCAAACGCTTCGAGCGTCATCGCCGCCGCGAGGTCGGCGGTGTCCAGCAGCTTGCCCAGGTCGTGCAGCGCGAGCGAGCCGGTCGCCAGCATCTGCGCCGTGCCGTTGTTCAGCGCCAAACCTTCCTTGAACGACAGGCGGATCGGCGTGAGACCGGCGCGCTTCAATGCCTCCGCGCCCGGCAGGCGCTCGCCCTGCCAGAACGCCTCGCCGCCGCCGAGCAGCACGATCGCCAGATGCGACAGCGGCGCGAGGTCGCCGCTGGCGCCCACCGAGCCTTTTTCCGGCACCACCGGCACGATGCCGGCATTGAGCATCGCGACCAGCGCCTCGAGCGTCTCGACGCGGATGCCGGAGTGCCCGCGCATCAGCGTGTTGATGCGGATGCACAGCATCGCGCGCACCACGTCCGGCGCAAACGGCTTGCCCACGCACACCGCGTGGGTGGTGATCAGGTTGTGCTGCAGCTCTTCCAGCAGGGTGCCTTCCGCCGCGTGCGGGTTGCCGCCGGGCAACTCGTCGCGCACGCGGTGCGCGCCCAGGAGCTTGTCCGCATTGCTGCCGAAACCCGTGGTGACGCCATAGGTCGGCTCACCGCAGTTGACCTTCTCGGCGAGGAAATCCGCCGCCCGCCGCACGTGCACCAGTTGCGCCTGATCGAGCGCCACCTGTGCGCCCTCGCGTGCCACCGCCACCAACTGCAGCCGGGTCAGGCTGCTGCCATCCAGAACGATCGTTGTGCTCACTGTTGCCCCCGAAAACGAAACCGCTGCACGGCGTCTGCGCGCCGCATCAGCCCATGACCGCCGCCTGCTCGATCTCCACCCGCAGGGTCTTGACCAGTTCGGCACGCGGCACTTCGAACTGGTCGCCACGGCGCAGGTCCTTCACCGTGACCACGTGTTTTGCCAACTCATCGTCGCCCACGACCACGGCAAAGCGGATGCCGGCGCGGTCGGCATACTTGAACTGCTTGCCGAGTTTGCCCTCTTCCAGCACCACCTCGGTGGCAATGCCGGCCGCGCGCAGTTCGCCGGCCAGCGCGAGGTACGCCGGCAGCTTCGTCGCATCCATCTGGGTGACCAGCACGTCGACCGTGCTGCGCGCAGTGCCGATGAGGCCGGCTTCGCGCAGCTGCCAATAGAGGCGGGTGAGGCCGATGGAAATGCCGACGCCCGGCAGGTGCGACTTGGTGTACTGCCCGGCCAGGTTCTCGTAGCGCCCGCCGGAGCACACCGAGCCGATCTGCGGGTGCTCGTTGAGCGTGGTCTCGTACACCGTGCCGGTGTAGTAGTCGAGGCCGCGCGCGATCGAAAAGTTCAACGCGAAATGCGTCTCCGGCACGCCGAAATCATGGATCAGGCGCAGCACTTCCTTGAGTTCGTCGCGCCCCTGCTCCAGCGCCTCGGGGCCCGCGCCCAGCGCGTCGAGCTTGGCGAGCGCGTCGGCCAGCGAGGTGGAGCGCACCTGCACGAAGGCAAGGATCCTGTCGGCCACTTCGGCGGACAGCCCGAACGCATCGCCGGTAAGGGTTTCGCGCACGTACTCGGCGCCGCGCTTGTCGAGCTTGTCCACCTCGCGCAGCACCAGCATCTGCTGCTCGCCGTCGGCGATGCCGAGACTCTCGAAATAGCCGCGCAGCAGCCTGCGGTTGTTGAGCTGGATGGTGAACGGCCCGATCGCCAGCTCGCGGAACACGCTGTAGATCACTGCCGGCAACTCGGCGTCGTAGCGGATCGACAAGGCGTCCTTGCCGATCACGTCGATGTCGCACTGGTAGAACTCGCGGAAGCGCCCGCGCTGCGCGCGCTCGCCACGATACACGCGCTGCATCTGGTAGCGGCGGAACGGGAAGCTCAGCTCGCGCTCGTGCTCGGCCACGTAGCGCGCCAGCGGCACCGTGAGGTCGAAGCGCAGCGCCAGCTCGGGCACGCTCTCGGCGTGCTTCCCCAACGCGCCGGTGGATTCCACGAAGTACACCTGGCGCTCGGTCTCGCCGCCGGTTTTGGTCAAGAGCACGCTGGAGTACTCGATCACCGGTGTTTCCACCGGCACGAAGCCGAAACGCTCGTAGTTGCGGCGGATCGTGTCGAGCATGCGCTGGAACGCGATCTGGTCGAGCGGCAGGAGTTCGAGCACGCCGGGCATCGTGCGAGCCTGGGTAAGCGCCATGGAGACCTCAGGATGGGAAGGAAGGCCGTGCGCCGGACGCCACGACCGCGGCCGCCAAGATTAACAGAACGCCCCCGCCGGCCGCCGCCCACCACCGCCGTCGCGCACCGCGTGTATTGCGCGGCGCAACGCGCGTCGCTAACATACGCGGCTCCCGCGGGGTGTAGCTCAGCCTGGTAGAGCGCTACGTTCGGGACGTAGAAGTCGCAGGTTCAAATCCTGTCTCCCCGACCAATGGTTCATCGAAAAAGCCGGCCTTGCGCCGGCTTTTTCGTGTGCACGATCAGGGGATTTCCGCCATCGCCGCCAACCGATCCAACTCGGTGTCGAGGAAACCGGCTTCCAAGCGCGCGGGGCGGTTGAACGGGCCGCGCATGCGGGCGCCGGCGTAGTCGCGGAGCAGTTGGAAGAAGGTTTCGAACGGGTCGCGACCGTCGCGCTCGCAGCACCAGCGAAACCAGCGGGTGCCGGCGGCGACGTGGGCGACCTCCTCGGCCAGGATCACCTCGAAGGCGGCGATGGTGCGGGTATCGCCGGCCTGGCGCAGGCGCTCGATCATGCCGGGGGTGACGTCCAGCCCGCGCGCTTCGAGCACGCGCGGCACCAGCGCCATGCGCGCGAGGTCGGAACCGGCGGTTTTCTCGGCCATTTCCCACAGGCCGTTGTGGGCATCGAAATCGCCGTAGGCGTGGCCGAGCTCGGCGAGGCGCGCGGCGAGCAGGGCGTAATGCCGCGCCTCGTCGTTGGCGCAACTGGCCCAGTCGCGGTAATAGGCGGCGGGCATGCCGCGAAAGCGGTAGACGGCATCCCACGCGAGGTTGATGGCGTTGAACTCGATGTGGGCAATGGCGTGCACCAGCGCCGCGCGGCCCTCGTCGCTGCCCAACCCGCGATGCGGCACGCCGCGCGCGCTGACGAGGCGCGGTGTGGGCGGGCGGCCCGGTGCACCAATGGGCAATGGCGGCGGCGAGGCGGGATCGGGGAACAACGTGCCGGTCGCAACGGCGGCCCACGTTGCGTGCGTCAACCGGCATTTTTCGGCGGGGTCCGCAGCGTCGAGGCAGGTTTTGGCGGCAGCGTGGAGGTCGATCATGGGGAGCTCCGCGAGCACGACCCCTTGCCCCAACCCACTCTCCAGAAGGGAGAGCGGGAAAAACTTCGGTCCATCCCGCAAGGGAACCGGGAGAAAAGCTTCGCCCGATCAGGCACAGTGACGCGCGGCTTTGGCGTCGTCCGAGCGCAGGAGTTCGATCTGTTCCAGGTAGTGCTGGTCCAGCCCGGTGACATAGCGGCCGTCGAAGCACGAAGCATCGAAGTGCTGCAGGTCTTCGTTGCCGTCCTGCACCGCCCAGACGAGGTCGGCGAGATCCTGATACACCAGCCAGTCGGCGCCGAGCTGCTGCTGCACTTCGGCGTCGGTCTTGCCGGCGGCGATCAGCTCGTGGGCGGAGGGCATGTCGATGCCGTACACGTTGGGGTAGCGCACCGGCGGCGCGGCGGAGGCGAAATACACCTGCCTGGCGCCAGCGTCGCGTGCCATCTGGATGATCTGCCGCGAGGTGGTGCCGCGCACGATGGAGTCGTCCACCAAGAGCACGTTCTTCTTGCGGAATTCGAGCGGGATGGCATTGAGCTTGCGGCGCACCGATTTCACCCGGTCGCCCTGCCCCGGCATGATGAAGGTGCGGCCGACATAACGATTCTTGACGAAGCCCTCGCGAAACGGCACGCCCAGCGCTTCGGCCAGGGCGCTGGCGGCGGTGCGTGCGGTGTCGGGAATGGGGATGACCGCGTCGATGCCGTGATCCGGCCGCTCGCGCTTGATCTTTTCGGCCAGGCGCTGGCCCATGCGCAGGCGCGCCTTGTAGACCGAGACGTTCTCGATCATCGAATCCGGGCGCGCGAGGTAGACGTACTCGAAAATGCACGGTGCGTGCATTGCACCGTCGGCGCAGTGCCGCGTAAAGAGCTGGCCATCGTCCGTGATGAACACCGCCTCGCCGGGCGCCACGTCGCGCATCAGCTTGAAGCCAAGCACGTCGAACGCCACCGACTCGGAGGCCACCGCGTACTCATGACGGCTGCCGACCACGCGCTCGCCAAGCACCAGCGGACGGATGCCGTTGGGATCGCGGAACGCCAGCAACCCGTAGCCGAGCAGCAATGCGATGCAGGCGTAGCCGCCGCGCGCGCGCGCATGCAGCGCCGCTACCGCCTTGAACAGGTTGTCCGGAGTGAGCGCCATGTGTTCCTGGATCTGCAGCTCGTGCGCCAGCACATTGAGCAGCACCTCGGAGTCCGAATCGGTGTTGATGTGCCGGCGATCGTCCTCGAACATCTCCTTGCGCAGCGCCTCGGTGTTGACGAGGTTGCCGTTGTGGCCAAAGGCGATGCCGTAGGGCGAGTTGACGTAGAACGGCTGCGCCTCGTCGACCCGGTCCGAACCCGCGGTGGGGTAGCGGCAATGGCCGATGCCGATGTGGCCGACGAGCTGGCTCATCGCGCCCTGGTTGAACACGTCGCGCACCAGCCCGCGGCCCTTGTGCAGGCGCAGGTGCGAGCCGTCGACGGTGGCGATGCCGGCGGCATCCTGGCCACGGTGCTGCAACACCGTGAGTCCGTCATAAAGCGCCGACGCCACTTCCGTCGTGCCGACGATGCCGATGATTCCGCACATGATGTGAACCTGCTACGGGTGATTCGGAGAAGAAACACTGGAGGCCGGCGCGGGAGCCGCGCCCGGCTGGGATAACGGCAGCCTTGCCGGCAACTTGCGCAGCGCGTCGCCGACCTTCACCTGGTCAAGCTTGGTGCGCACTGCAGCCGAGACCTGTGCCGGCGCGAAATGCTCACGCACCCCGGCAGGCACCTGCTGGCCAAGCCATATTGTCGCGCGTTGGAACGGCGGTAGCAGCACCGATTGCTGCCACGCCGCCTCGCGCGTGAGCACGGTGAACTGGGCAAGAAACACCATCACGCACACCAGCAGCACGCCGCGCACCAGGCCAAACAGCATGCCCAGCGTGCGATCGGTGCCGGAGAGCCCGGCCGTGGCCAGCAGCCGGTGCACGAGAAAACGCACCAGCGCACCGAGCACCAGCACCAGCACGAAGCACGTCGCGTACCCGGCCGCCACGCGCACCGCCGGCAGGTGGATGAAATCCATTCGGCCGGCTACCGCCGGCCCCAGCAACCATGCCACCCACACCGCCGCCAGCAAGGTCACCAGCGACAGCATCTCGGACACCAGCCCGCGCCACAGACCGACCAGCACCGACAGCGCCAGCACGGTGAGGATGATGTAGTCGATGCCGTTCATGCGATGGCCGCGACCTGGCTCAAGGGACGCTGACGACGTTGCCGCCGATGCCGAGCTTGGCCTTGATCTGCTCCTGCACGCGCATCGCATCCGCGCGCTGCGTCTGCGGGCCGGCGCGCACGCGCCACAGGCGCTTGCCGCCCACGGTCACGCTGTCGACAAAACCATCGAAACCGCCGGCACGCAACTTGTCGCGCAACGCGTTGGCATCCGCTTCGCTGCCCAACGCCGCAAGCTGCACCGCATAGCTACCCGCACGTGCAGCCGGTTGCGGTGCAGGCGCAGGCGCCGCATGACCTGCTGCTGGCTGTGCGGCAGGCGCTGGCACCGGTTTGGATGCAATCGGCTTGATCGGCGTCGCGGCAACGTTGGAATCCGCATGGCCCAAGCCTTCCACCAGCTTCGCCGGCACCCCGGGAATGGACTGAGTGATCTTGAGCCGCGCCGCTTCGGCGGCGGCGCGCGAATCGAACGGACCAGCAGTCACCAGCGTGAGCTGCTTGCCGGCCTGGGTAATCATCCGCGTCAGCACCGGGTAGCCAAACCCGCGCACGCGGCGCACGAGGTGATCGACGCTGCTGGCATTGGCATACGCGCTGAGGTTCAGCACGTACAAGGCGTGGCCGGTCGCGGCCACGGCCGGTGCCGCGGCGGTCGTCACCGGCGCGGTAGCCGGTGCGGGGGCTGCTTTCGCAGGCACGGTCGTCGCCACCGGCTTGCTGGTACTGGCCGCCCCCTGCAGCGGAATGACAGGTTGCGACGGCGAGGCGCCCGAACCCATCACCGGGCCGGCCGGCGCGGCCTTTTTCGGTGCGGCGGCATCGGTACCGACATCGGTTGGCCGGCGCGAGGGAATGTTCACGCTCGCCAGGCCACCTTCACCCGTCCGCCCCTCGGTTGGCGCCGATGCACTCGCCGCAGGCACTTGCGTCGACGGTGCGACCGTACCGCTGCCCGCCGGCGCGTCCGGCGACAAGCTCATGGTGCGCGTCTGCAGGTTGCCGTCCTGGGCCGGCGGGATCGCCAGGCTCACCGCCTGCTCGGTGCTGGTGGCCGGTGATGGATTGCTGGGGAAAAACATCGGTACAAAGATGACCAGCAGGGCAATGAGAACGACGGCCCCCAGCAGACGGGTTTTCAAGAGTTCGCTCCGAGGTGGCCAACTCGGCCAGCAAAGCGGCAATTATACCTGCGTGCGGCAAATCGTCGGATCACGCCGTTTCCTGACCACGATCAACCCGCGTGCACACGCCGCCGCCTAGCTTCGGGGTACTGACTCCGGGAGCCTGACATGTCCTTCGATATCGTGGTTATCGGCGCCGGCCCGGCCGGCTTGTGTTTCGCCCGCACCCTGGCCGGCAGCGGCCTGCGCGTGGCACTGGTCGAGCGCCAGAGCGAGGCCCAATTGGCAACGCCGCCGGACGACGGGCGCGAAATCGCCATCACCCACTACTCACAACGCCTGCTGCGTGAACTGGGCCTGTGGGGCGAGCTGCGCGCGGAAGAAATCGGCACTCTGCGCGACGCCAAGGTGCTCGACGGCAACGACCAGCGTGGCCTGCTGTTCCACCACGAGGAGGCCGGTGCCGCGCAACTGGGCTGGCTGGTGGGCAACCACGCCATTCGCCGCGCCGCGTTTGCCCAGGCCAGCGCCGCGTCGGATGTCACGTTGTTGGCCGACACCCAGGTCACCGCTGTGCAGACCACTGCCGCTGGCGCCGAAGTCAGCCTGGCAAACGGCGAAACCCTGCATGCCAAGCTGGTGGTCGCTGCCGACAGCCGGTTCTCCGAAACGCGCCGTGCCATGGGCATCGGCGCGGAAACCCGCGATTTCGGCAAGACCATGCTGGTGCTGCGCATGCACCACGACATCGCCCACGAGCAGGTTGCCTGGGAATGGTTCGCCCACGGCCAGACGCTGGCGCTGTTGCCGCTGCACGACGCGCACACCTCGTCGGCAGTGCTGACCCTGCCGCCGGCGGAAATGCGCGAGGTGCTGGCGCTGGACGATGCCGCGCTCGGCGCCGCGATGGCTGCCCGCTTCCAGCACCGCCTGGGCGCCATGGAAGTAGCCGGTCCACGCTGCGCCTACCCACTGGTGGGGGTGTACGCCAACCGTTTCGTCGCCCAGCGCTTCGCCTTGATCGGCGATGCCGCCGTGGGCATGCACCCGGTCACCGCGCATGGCTTCAACTTTGGCCTGCTTGGCCAATACACGCTGGCCAGCGCCCTGCATCGCGCGGCCAATCGCGGTGGCGACATTGCCAGCGCCTGGCTGCTGCGCGGCTACGAACACCGGCATCGCCTGGCAACGCGACCGCTGTACCTCGCCACCAACCTGCTTGCCGGCCTGTACACCGACGATCGGCGCGCCACCCGCCTGGTGCGCAAGCTGGCGTTGGGTGCCGGGGTGCGCGTCACTCCGTTCAAGCGGATGGTGATGGCCGGCCTGACCGCCGACCGCGGCGGCATACCGCTGCCCTCGCCGCTGCGCCTGCTGCAGGCACGCTGAAGAAGCGCAGTCATGCCGGCTTCGGCCGCCAACGGCGCGGTCGGCTCCGGGATGGCGCCGCGGGTTTACCAAGAGCGTGAAGCGCCGCCATCAGGGCGCGCAAAAAACCCGATGCGGCCTTTTCGCAAAAGCCGCATCGTGCATGGTCGTGTCCGTTCGGGCAGCACGCCCGCCGTCCTCAAGCGAACGGGTCTTCCAGCATCATGGTGTCGTCGCGGTCGGCGCCGGTGGCGACGATGGAGAGTTTGCAGCCGGAGAGTTCTTCCACCGAGCGCAGGTAGGCGCGCGCAGCGGCGGGCAGCTTGTTCCAGTCGCGGATGCCGGCGGTGGATTCTTCCCAGCCGGGGAATTCGAGATACACCGGCTTGCACTCGTCCCAGCCATCGGCGTCGAGCGGCGCCAGTTCGCGACGTTTGCCGCGGTACTCGTAGGCCACGCAGACCTTGATCGTCTTCAGGCCATCAAGCACGTCGAGCTTGGTGATCGCCAGGCCATTGATGCCGTTGATCTGCACGGCGCGCTTGAGCGCGACGAGGTCGATCCAGCCGCAGCGGCGCGGACGCCCGGTACTGGCACCGAACTCATTGCCCTTCTTGCGCAGGAGCTCGCCCATCTCGTCGTTGAGCTCGGTGGGGAACGGGCCGCTGCCGACGCGGGTGGCGTAGGCCTTGCAGATGCCCAGCACGTAGTCGATGTCGTGCGCGCCGATGCCGGTGCCGGCCAGCGCGCCGCCGACCGTGGTGTTGCTGGAGGTGACGTAAGGATAGGTGCCGTGGTCGATATCGAGCAGCGCGCCCTGCGCGCCTTCGTACAGGATGCTGCCGCCGTCACGGCGCACGTCGTGCAGGATGGTGGAAACGTCGTCCACCAGGGGCCGGATGTACTCGCCCCATTCCATGGCGCTGTTCAGCACGGTTTCGTAATCGACCGGCTCGGCGTGGAACCAGTTGATGAGGATGAAGTTGTGGTACGCCACGACGGCCTTGAGCTTCTTCGGCAGTTCGTGCGGGTACATGAGGTCGGCCACGCGGATCGAGCGGCGCGCCACCTTGTCCTCGTAGGCCGGGCCGATGCCGCGCCCGGTGGTGCCGATCTTGCCGGCGCCGGCGGCGGCTTCACGCGCTTTGTCCAGCGCAATGTGGTACGGCATGATGAGTGGTGTCGCCGGGCTGATCTTCACCCGCGAGCGCACCTCGACGCCGTTGGCCTCGAGCGCGGCGATCTCCTGGATCAGCGCCTCCGGCGAGAGCACCACGCCGTTGCCGATCAGGCACAGCGCGTCGTCGCGCAGGATGCCCGAGGGGATCAGGTGCAGCACCGTCTTCTTGCCCTTGATGACCAGCGTGTGCCCGGCGTTGTGGCCGCCCTGGAAACGCGCCACCGCGCTGACCCGCGCGGTCAGCAGGTCGACGATCTTGCCTTTGCCTTCATCGCCCCACTGTGCCCCAAGGATGACGACTGACTTGCCCATGATGATCTCGCTCAAGTTGGTTCGCCCGCGGTGGGGCGATGACAGTGACCAGATTCGCCATCCTTGGCTCATCAAGTCACCCGGCCTGCGGCATCCTGCCTCCGGCGTTCGCCGGGACGGAATGCCTTCGGGCATTCCGTCAAACCCCGGCTCACCCCCACTGGGCCCCGAGGATGACGACTGACTTGCCCATGATGATCTCGCTCACAAACGAACGGCCCCGCATGGCAGGGCACGGAAAGGAAAGCCGCCGACGTCAGCGCTTGCCGGCGTCCGGCTTCTCGAAGTAGTGCAGGAACTCCGAATCCGGCTTGAGGATCAGCACGCTCTTGCCGTTTTCGAACGCCTTGCGGTAGGCCGCGAGGCTGCGATAGAACGCGTAGAACTCCGGATCCTGATTGTAGGCCTGCGCGTAGATCGCCGCTGCCTGCGCGTCGCCTTCGCCACGTACCTTCTCGGCATCGCGCTGCGCATCGGCGCGCAGCACCTGGCCCTGGCGATCCGCATCGGCCTTGATCTTTTCGGCCTCTTCCTGACCGGTGAAGCGCAACTCGTTGGCCAGCTGCGAGCGCTCGGCACGCATGCGCTTGTACACCGATTCGCTGACCTCGTCGGGCAAGTCGATGCGCTTGATGCGCACATCGACCACGGCGATACCGAGGTTCTTGCGCGCCGAGGCATCGGTCTGCTGGCGCACGCGCTCGGTGATGTCCTTGCGCCCGCCGGCGATCAACTCCTGCAGCGTGCGCGCATTGAATTCGAAGCGCAGCGCATCCTTGACGATCGGCGAGAGGCGCTGCTCGGCCTGCAGCTCATCGCCGCCGGTCGCGCGGTAATACGCGGCGTTGTCGGCAATCCGCCACTTCACGTAGAAGTCGACGTTGACGCTTTTCTTCTCCGAGGTGAAGTAACGCTCGGGCTGTGCGTCGAGCGACAGGATGCGCTTGTCGAAATGCAGCACCTGTTGCACCACCGGCAGCTTGAAGTGCAGGCCCGGCGGGTAATCGGCACGCACGATGCGGCCAAACTGCAGCAGCAGTGCGCTCTGCCCTTCGTTGACCATGAACATGCTGTTCAGGCCAAGCAGCAACACGGCAACCGCAACCGCAATGGCGACGATCCGTTTCATGGCTGCTTCTCCTTGCCCGTTGCCGCATCGGTGGGCGCCACCGTCGGTGTCGTCGCAGCTGCCGCGCGGGTACCGACATCGCTGGCGTCACGCGGCGCCACGCCCACGGGCAGGTTGATGATGTTGCGGCCGCCGGAGCCGTCGATCACCTTGGCGTTTTCGGCAGTGATCTCCTGCATGGTCTCCAGCCACAGGCGTTTGCGCGTAACCGCTGGCGCAGCCTTGTACTGCGCCAGCATCAGATCGAAGCGCGCGGTGTCGCCTTGCGCGTGGGCAATGCGTTCGGCCTTGAAGCCCTGCGCCTCGGCCACGATGCGCGCGGCGTCGCCGCGCGCCACCGGAACCACCTTGTTGGCGTAGGCCAAGGCGCTGTTCTCGGTGCTCTGTTTGTCTTCGCGCGCGGTGTTGACGTCGTCGAAGGCATCTTTCACCTCAGCCGGCGGCGCCACGTTCTGGAAGCTCACCTCGGTCACGCGCAGGCCGCTGTGGTACAGGTCGAGCGTGTGCTGCAGGTGCTTTTGCGCATCGGTGACGAGATTGGCGCCCGCCGCCGACAGCACCTGATCCAGGTTGCTGCCGCCGATCACCGAGCGCACCGCGGCCTCGGCCGCGGCACCCACGCTGGCGTCCGGGTCGCTCACCGAAAACAGGTATTTGCGCGCGTCGTCCACCTGATACTGCACGGTGAAGTCGATGGTGAGGATGTTCTCGTCGCGCGTCAGCATCGACATGCGGTCGTTGAGCGAGCGGATGCGCGTGGCCTCCACCTTGTCCACCGACTCGAACGGCTGCGGCAACTTCAGGTGGAACCCGGGCGGCAGCGTGCGTGTATACGCGCCAAACCGCAGCACCACGCCGACTTGCCGCGCACCGATGACGGTGTAGCTGCTCATCAGCAGACCGACGAGAACCAGCACCACGATCGCAGTCATCACGCTGCCGGGGCCACGACCGAAACCGCCAAACAGCTTGCCGAACTGCTTGAGTATCTGGTCGGGCGCAAATTTGTTGTTTCCGGGGCGCTGCCGGTTCCACGGATCGCGCTGCCCGCCACCGGGTTCATTCCATGCCATGGTCAGTCTCCGTCAGGCAGCGGGGAAGCCGGCAGCTTGCGCCGGAACGAGTCGGTTGGGACGTGAATGGCATGAAGCGTGACCAAGCTGCCTGTCAAAAGGGGCGCCGAGCGGTTTTTGGCCGCGCAAACCACTGGGATTCTAGCAGACGATGCCATGGTCATCCCGCACGGCGCCGAGCAGGTCGCGCATGAGTACGGCATCCGGTGCATTGCCCACGCCAAGCGGAGCCAGCACCCGCAGGGCGGCGTCGATCTGGAGGTTCCAGCCCTGCTCGTCCACGCTTTCCGCAGCAATGGCGCCCACCGCACGCAGTTGCGCGTGCAGCCGGCCGGCAGTCAACGGCAGGTTCCAGCCAGCCTGGATGCGCGTGCCGCCGAGCAGCTCCCCGAGCGCATCGCGCAATAGATCAACGCCCGTGCCGGCGGCCGCCGACAACCACACCGCCTGCGGCTTGCCGGTGGCGTCGCGGTCGAGGCGCGGCGCCACCGCGGCGGCCGCTTCGCCATGGCCGGGCAGGAGGTCGATCTTGTTGAACACCTGCAATTGCGGCACATCGCCGGCACCGATTTCTTCCAGCACCTGATCGACCACCCGCCGCAAGGCCTCGCGCTCGTCGTCGGCAGCATCGCTGACGTGCAACAGCAGATCGGCGTCGCGCGCTTCGGCCAGCGTGCCGCGGAACGCGGCCACCAGGTCATGCGGCAACTCGCGAATGAAACCCACGGTGTCGGCCACCACCACGGCGCCGCACGCGAGGTCGTCGAGACGCCGTACCGTGGGGTCAAGCGTGGCAAACAGCTGGTTGGCGGCATACACGCCACCGGCGGTCAGCGCGTTGAACAGGGTGGACTTGCCGGCGTTGGTGTAGCCGACCAGCGCCACCCGGGGAACCGTATTGCGCAGCCGCGCGCGGCGCTGCTGGCCGCGTTGGGTCTGCACCCGATCCAGCCGCTTGGTGAGCTGCTTGACGCGCTCGCCCAGCAGGCGGCGGTCGGTTTCCAGCTGGGTTTCGCCGGGGCCGCGGTTGCCGATGGCGCCACCGCGCTGGGCATCCAGATGGCTCCACCCACGCACCAGCCGGGTGGCGAGGTGCTTGAGCTGCGCCAGCTCCACTTCAAGCTGGCCTTCGTGCGAACGCGCCCGCTGCGCGAAGATGTCGAGGATCAAGCCGGAGCGGTCGACCACCCGCGCACTGACGTGCTTTTCGAGGTTGCGCTCCTGCACCGGCGTGAGCTGGTGGTCGACCAGCACCAGGTCGGCCTGCTGGGCGCGCACCAGCTCGGCCAGTTCATCGGCCTTGCCGCTGCCGATGTAGAAGCCGGGATTCGGCACCTCGACCCGCGCGGCCAGTTTGCCCACGAGCTCAGCGCCGGCCGAACGGGCCAGCTCGCTGAACTCGGCGGTGCGGCGCGCCAGCTCGCTGCCGCCGCGCGCATGCGGCAGCACGAGCACGGCGCGCTCGCCTTTCTTTTGACGATCAAACACGGTTGGCTGAAACCTCGGTCCAAAATCGGTGGCACAACGACACCGCTTGAATGAGGGCAGCGACGCCGCGGATCAAGCCTCGGCAGGCTCGCTCGACGGCTCGCCGTCGACCGGGGCGTCATGGCCCTCATGGCCACTGCCGATGCGCACGTTGCGGCTGGGCACCACGGTCGAGATGGCGTGCTTGTAAACCATCTGGCTGACCTGGTTGCGCAGCAGCACCACAAACTGGTCGAACGACTCGACCGTGCCCTGCAACTTGATGCCGTTGACGAGGTAGATCGCCACCGGCACGCGCTCGCGGCGCAATGCATTGAGGAACGGGTCTTGCAACGATTGTCCCTTGGACATTTCTTGTTCTCCCCTGATCGGCTATCCGGGCCGGGGAAAAGACGCCGCTGGCGCCCCGGCCCAACCTGGGCGATGTTACCTGTGTTCCACGGCGCGAAGGAAGCGGTATTTCATCGAAACGGGACTGAGGATTCGGGATTGGGGATGCTGAAAAGCACGCCTCGGCAAATAGCGACGCATCTGGGAGCGGGCTTCAGGCCAGCAAGTACGACGCGCTGCATCAACTCCCGAGAAACGGCCCGACAGCCGCCGCAGCGCGTGCCAGCGGCGGCGCCATGTCCGAGTCGATCACGCGGGCGTCCAGCTCGGCGCGCAGCCAGGTCATTTGCCGCTTGGCGAGTTGGCGGGTGGCAAAGATTGCGCGTTCGCGGAAGGCCTCGCGACTGCCCTCGCCCTCCAGCCACGCCCAGCCTTGGCGATAGCCGACGGCGCGGATCGCCGGCAGGTCGGCGTGCAGATCGCCGCGCGCATGCAGCGCGCGCAATTCCGACTCGAAACCGGCGGCGAGCATGGCGTCGAAGCGCTGCGCGATGCGCACGCGCAGGCCGTCGCGATCACTTGGCACCAGGGCGAGTTTCAGCACCCGCCACGGAAAGCGGACGCGCTGCCCTGCGCCGTGCAGGACGCTGAGCGGCTTGCCGGTCAACGCGATGACCTCGAGTGCGCGCTGCACGCGCTGCGCATCGTTCGGCCCCAGGCGTGCCGCCGTCGGCGGATCGAGTCGCGCCAGCCGCGCGTGCAGCGCCGGCCAGCCGAGCTGCGCCGCCTCGGTCGCCAGTTGCGCACGCACTGCGGGATTCGCGTCGGGCAAAACCGCCAGCCCTTGCTGCAGGGCACGAAAGTACAAACCGGTGCCGCCAACCAGCAACGGCACACGGCCCTGTGCCGTTGCCGCCGTCATCGCCGCCAGGGCATCGGCGCGGAACTCCGCCGCCGAGTACGGCTGCGCCGGGTCACGAATGTCGATCAAGGCGTGCGGGTGGCGCGCAAGCGTCGCCGCATCCGGCTTCGCCGCGCCGATATCCAGGCCGCGATAGACCAGCGCGGAGTCGACGCTGATGAGCGCCAGGGGAAAGCGCTCGGCCAGCGCGCACGCCAGGGCGGTCTTGCCCGAGGCCGTGGGCCCCATCAGGAAAATCGCCGGTGGTCGGGTGTCGATGGACATGCGTGATCGAAGCAGGCGGGCCGCAAGCGTAGCGCACGGCAGCTGGACAAGTTTTCAGCAATCCGTGCCAAACGCCTGAGTTGCCGGGACGAATCGCCGTTGTCCACAGGCTTGTCCCCGGCCTTTCCACATCGGCGGTGGACAACTGCCGTCACCGTGCTCCCCGTCGGGCTGAAGCCCACCTCACGGCGGCCAGTCGGGCATCGGGCCGACGGACCAAAACGCAGAAGGCCGCCATGTCAGCGGCCTTCTGCTGCGTGCGCGCGGGCGCGGCGATCAGCGCAACCCGACGCCCATCTCGCGCAACAGGTTGTCCGCGTGGTCGAGGTGGTGCATCACCCACAGCATGTAGCGCACGTCGACCTGGATCGAGCGGTTGAGCTGCGGGTTGAACAACCAGTCACCGCTGACCGACTCCCAGTTGCCGTCGAAGGCGAGGCCGACCAGTTGCCCGTGCGCATCGAGCGCGGGCGAGCCGGAGTTGCCGCCGGTGATGTCGAGGTCGGCGAGGAAATCCACCGGCAACGTGCCGAGTTTCGGCGAGGCGAAACCGTCGAACGCCTTGGCCTTGATCGCCGCGATTTCCGCCTTCGGCGCGTTGAACGGCTCGACCCCGGTGTCCTTCTCGACGATGCCGGCCACCGTGGTGAACGGCGCGTAGCTCACGCCATCGCGCGGCGCCACACCCTGCACGTTGCCGAAGGTGACGCGCAGGGAGCTGTTGGCATCCGGGTACACCGGCAGGCCCTGCGACTGCTTCCACGCGATCATCGCCTGCATGTAGCGCGGGCGCAGCTTGCTCATGTCGCCGGCACGCGCATCCTCGGCATCGGCGATGCGCTTGAGCTCGGGCTGCACGGCGCGTGCGAGCTCCAGCATGCTGTCGGAGCTGGCGTCGATCGCCTTGCTGTCGGCGGCGAACCACTTGAGCCGGTCGTCCTGGCGGTCGAGCTGGCTGCCCGCGTAGAGCGCGGCGACCTTCGTCTTGAGCTGCGCTGGCGTGCTCGCGCCGTCCAGCCACGCGTCGAGCGCGGGCAGGCGCTGTGCCGCCGGCAACTTCACGTAGCGGGTCAGGCCATACACCATGAATTGCTGGTCCACGCCCGGATCGAAGCGGCGGTCGAGCTGCTTCAGGCCGCCTTCGATGCGCACCCAGTCACGCTGCTGGTAACCGGCATCGCGGTCGAGATCAGCCTTGGGGCGCTCCTTGGCCAGATGCACCAGACGCACGCCGGTGCTGAACAGCGCCGCGCGGTTGACCAGCCCCAGTGCCAAGTCGCGCTCGCGGTCGGCACGCTCGGCGGCGATGGCGGTGCGCAGCTTGCCGATGTCCGCGGCCAGCGCCGCGTTCTGCGCGCCGCCCTGCTTCTGCAACCAGGCTTCCAGCTCGGCCTCCTGGGTGCGCTTGACCGCCACCGCGTCGGCGCGGCGCAGGCCTTCGAGCTGGCCGCCGAAATTCTTCAGGTAGTTGTTGAGCCCGGCGACCATGCTGGCGTACTTCACCGCCACCTTGGGGTCGGCCTTGCCGGCGGTGTTGATGATGTCGAGCGTGTCCTGGTAGACGCCGATCTGGGTCGGATACGTGTAATCAATCGCGCTCCGGACTTCGTCCGCCAAGCGGTAGCGGTTGGTGCGACCGGGATAGCCGGTGACCATCACGTAATCGCCGGCTTCCACGCCCTTGGCATTGACCTTCAGTACATGCCTGGGCTGGTACGGCACGTTGTCCTTGGCGTATGCCGCGGACTTGCCGTCCTTCGACACGTAGGCGCGCAGGTAGCCGAAATCGCCGGTGTGGCGCGGCCACATCCAGTTGTCGACGTCGCCGCCGAATTTGCCGATCGACTCCGGCGGCGCATAGACCAGGCGCACGTCCTTGATCTCGAGCTGCTTGATGAGCTGGTAGCTGTAGCCGCCGTGGAAGGTGTAGACGTCGCAGCGGTAGCCGTCGCTCTCGCACGCCTTGACCTCGGCCTTGATCGCCTGCTCGATCGCCTTGTGGCGCGCGGCGCCATCCATCGACGCGCCGAGCTTGGCGGTGATGGCCGGGGTGACGTCGCGGATTTCCTCGGTGACGAACACGCGCGAGGACGGACCGGCGGACAGCTCCTCGCCCTGCGTCCTGGCGAGGAAGCCCTTCTCGATCAGGTTGTTTTCCGGCGTGGAGTTGAGCTGCAGCGCGCCGTACACGCAGTGGTGGTTGCTGACGATGAGGCCCGCGGGCGACACGAACGACGCGGTGCAGCCGCCCAGGCTCACGATCGCGCCGAGCGGATACGCGGTGAGGTCGGCGAGGGTCTTCGGGTCCAGCTTCAGGCCATGCTGCTGCAGCGTGGCCGCGATGCCGGGCAACTGGGCCGGCTGCCACATGCCTTCGACGGCGTGGGCGGACGAGATGAGGCCGAACGACACGGCCGTGGCAAGCAAGAGTCGACGCACGAAAACCTCCGGGTGGGGAACCGCGACGTGCACATGCCGCCGCAACAACTTGCGACTTATGCCTGACTCCGTTCACGCCGGCATATGCCGCAAGTCACGCTTGGATTCCCGGCCGCCACCCCAAGCCGCATCGCAGCGCGGTTTCCGCCGCCGTCGACGCTGCGCTGCACGACGGCTGCCCACGGCAGGCGCCCTATAATTTGCGGCGTTCCGCCCGCCGCGCGGGCATGTCCACTGGAAGTCCCCCATGCCGCAAATGATGAAAGCCCTGGTCAAACGCAAACCCGAACAGGGCATCTGGATGGAAGAGGTGCCGGTGCCGGAAATCGGCCCGAACGAAGTGCTGATCAAGGTGGAAAAAACCGCGATCTGCGGCACCGACCTGCACATCTACAAATGGGACGAATGGAGCCAGCGCACGATCAAGCCGGGCACCACCATCGGCCACGAGTTCGTCGGCCGCATCGTGGCCATGGGTGCCGGCGTCACCGGCTACCACGTCGGCGATCGCGTCTCCGCCGAAGGCCATATCACTTGCGGCCACTGCCGCAACTGCCGCGCCGGGCGTCCGCACCTGTGCCCGCACGCGTTCGGCATCGGCGTGAACCGCGACGGCGCGTTCGCCGAATTCATCGCCATGCCGGCCACCAACCTGTGGCCGATCCCGGACCAGATCCCATCGGAGCTGGCCGCGTTCTTCGACCCCTACGGCAACGCTGCGCACTGCGCGCTGGAGTTCAACCTGATCGGCGAGGACGTGCTGATCGCCGGCGCTGGCCCGATCGGCGTGATCGCCGCCGGCATCTGCAAGCACGTCGGCGCGCGCAACGTGGTGGTCACCGACGTCAACGACTATCGGCTGAAGCTGGCCGCCGACATGGGCGCCACGCGCGTGGTCAACGTTGCCCACCAGTCGATCAAGGACGTGGTGAAGGACCTGCACATGGAGGGCTTCGACGTGGGCCTGGAAATGAGCGGCAACCCGCGCGCGTTCAACGACATGCTCGACGTGATGTACCACGGCGGCAAGATTGCGATGCTCGGCATCCAGCCCAAGGGCGCCACGGTGGATTGGGACAAGGTGATCTTCAAGGGCCTCACCATCCAGGGCATCTACGGCCGCAAGATGTTCGAGACCTGGTACAAGATGACGCAGATGGTGCTGACCGGCTTCCCGCTGCAGAAGGTGCTCACCCACCAGTTGCCGATCGCCGAGTTCCAGAAGGGTTTCGACCTGATGGCCGAGGGCCAGTGCGGCAAGGTGGTCCTGAGCTGGACCTGATGCTGAACGGCGACGGCGGCCGGGCGTCGCCGTCGCAACGCATCGACATGCGACCTACGTAAACTCGCGGCATCCGGCCGCACCTTGTCGAACGGCCGTCAACCGGGAGTGGTTCCATGACGGACGCGACACCATCACCGACCCACTCGTGGCGCGCCGTGCTTGCCACCCGCCTGCGCGGCCTCGGACGTTCGCGCCGGGTGCGCCGCTGGAGCGTGGGGATCATCGCGGCGGTCGTCGTGTTCGGGCTGCTCGGCTTCTTTGCGCTGCCACCGATCCTGCGCAGCCAACTGCAGAGCCGGCTGAGTGCCCTGCTGGATCGGCCGGTCACCATCGCCGCGGTGCACTTCGATCCCTACACGCTGCGGCTGCAGGTCGACCAGCTGCACATCGCCGACCGCGACGGCCATTCGCCGTTCGTGGACATCGACCGCGCGGTGGTCAACGCTTCGTGGACGTCGCTGTTCCGCCTGGCACCGGTACTGGACGAGGTGGCGCTGCGCAAGCCGCGCATCCAGGTGACGCGCACGGCGCCGCAACGCTTCAACTTCTCCGACCTGATCGACAAGTTCACGAAGCAGCCCTCGCCGCCGGATGCGAAGCCACTGCGTTTCGCCCTGTCGAACATCCAGGTCAGCGACGGCAGCATCACGTTCAACGATGCGGTGACGAAATCCGTGCACCACGTCGACCACCTCGACCTCGGTATCCCGTTTCTCGCCAACCTGCCGCGCGACACCAACGTGTTCGTGCAGCCGCTGCTGGCGATGACCGTCGACGGCAGCCCGATCCGCATCACCGGCCACACCAAGCCGTTTGCATCCACCCGCGAGTCGGTGGTGCAACTCGGCCTCGATGGCGTCGACCTGCCGCGGTACCTCGGCTACCTGCCGACCACGCTGCCGTTTGTGCTGCCGCGCGGCACACTGTCCGGCCAGGTGGCGGTGCATTTCGTGCAGGCGCCTGCGGGGCCGCAGGTTCGTCTCGGCGGCGAGCTGCAACTGGACCGCTTCGCACTGGCCACGCCTGCCGGCACGCCGATCCTCGAACTCGGTCATGCCGCGGTCGCGCTGGACGACGTCGAGCCATTGCGCTCGCACTACCACTTCGGCGCCATGCGGCTGGATGCGCCGAGCGTGCATTACGTCCGTGGTCCCCACGGCACTTCCAACTTCGATGCGCTAACCGGCGGCAGTCCAACGGCAACCCCGGCAAAGATCCCGGCCGCGCCAACGACGGCAAGTCCGGCGACGGATCTGCGGATCGCCTCGATCACGCTGCAAGGCGGCAGTGTCGACTACACCGACCGCAGCAGCGGCGGCAAGCCGGCAACGCTCGCACTGACCAACCTGCACGGCACCCTGCAGGGCCTGGCCACGCTGTCCGCCCCGCCGGCAGCCGTGGATATCCAAGCCACGCTCAACGGCGGTTCACTCGCGGCCAAGGGCAAGCTCGATCTTGCCGCCCACCAGTACGTCGGCAGCCTTGCCGCCACCGGCGTCGGCATCGCGCCGCTGCAGGGGTTTGCCCCGCCCTTGCTGGCCGCGGACATCGCCTCGGGCACGCTGGACGCCGGCGGTCAATGGCGCGTCGACTGGAGCCGCGCGACCCAGCTCAATCTGGAAAACGGCACCGCTGCCGTGCACGACCTTGCCTTGCGCAACGGGCAGCAGACCCCGCTGGCGCTGGCCTCGCTGGAGGCCGGCATCACCGGCTTCGACCTCGCGAAGCAGAGTGCCACGCTTGACCACGTGGCCGTGCGCGGCCTGCGGGTCGATGCGCGACGCAAGGCCGACGGCACCCTGTCGATGGGGAACCTGATCAAGCCGCAGGCCCCGGCGCACGGGGCTCCCGCCGGGACCCCGTGGCACTGGACGATCGGCCAACTGACGGTGGACGCCAGTACGCTGACCGTCGCTGCGGACAACCCCGCCAGGTCACGGCACGCAACCGAAGTGGCTCTGCGCCACGCGCAGCTCGACGGCCTGTCGGACGATTTCCGCAAGCCGGTCAAGCTTGCGCTCGAGGGCGGTGTCGGCCGCGGCAGCGTGCACGTGGACGGCACCGTCCGCCCCGAACCGCTCACGGCCGCGCTGCGGGTACGCAGCAGCCGGCTCGACATCGCCGCGTTGAAATCGCTGGTCAGCGTGCCACTGAACGTCACCATCTCCAGCGCGCTGGTGAGCGCCGATGGCCGCCTGAATTACCGGGCGCGCAGCACCCAGCCGCTGATCGACTGGCGCGGCCGGGTGACGCTCGGCAACGTGCGCGTGCGCGACAAGCTGACCGGGGATGATTTCCTGCGCTGGAATTCACTCACCGCCGATGGCATGAACGTGCGCATGGGCGACGAGGTACCGCACGTCGCCATCGCCGGCCTCGCGCTGAACGACTTCTACGCCCGCGTCATCATCAACGCCGACGGCCACGTGAACCTGCGCGACGTGGTCGCCAACCCGGAGGCGAATCCGGTATCGGTGACGCGCGCCGCGCCGACCACCGCCAACGCCCCCGCGCCGGCGGCGCCCACCGCACCGGCTGCCGCGGCGCCCGCAGCCACTCCCGCGGCCGACATCCAGATTGGCAAGATCACGCTCGCACGCGGGCATCTCAACTACACCGACAACTTCATCAAGCCGAACTACACCGCCGACATCACCAACCTCGACGGTTCGATCGGCAGTTTCGGCACCGCGGGCGGACCACCGGCCGCGGTGAGCTTGCAGGGGGAGCTGGACAACAACTCGCCGGTGAACATCACCGGCACCATCGATCCGTTGGCACCCGTGGCGGCGCTCGACATCAAGGGCAAGGCCGACGGGGTCGAGCTGACCCACATGTCGCCGTATTCGGGCAAGTACACCGGCTATCCGATCACCAAGGGTCGCCTCACCGTCGACGTGCACTACCAGCTCGACCACGGCAAGCTGACCGCCGACAACCACCTGTTCATCGACCAGCTCACCTTCGGCGACCGCATCGAGGGCCCCGGCATCAGCCACCTGCCGGTGAAGCTTGCAGTCGCACTGCTCAAGAACTCGCAGGGGCAGATCGACGTGCACGTACCGGTTTCCGGCTCGCTCGACGACCCCCATTTCAGTATCGGCGGACTGGTATGGCAGGCGTTCGTGCACCTGATCGGCCGCGCCGTGACCTCACCGTTCCGCCTGCTCGGCGCCGCGTTCGGCGGCAGCGGCGACCAGGATCTCGGCCAGGTGGCGTTCGCCCCCGGCAGCGCGGTGCTGGATCCGGCCACGCAAACGCAACTGCAGAAAGTGGTGCGGATGCTGGCGCAGAAACCCGCACTCAAGTTGAACATCACCGGGCGCGCGGCGCCGGCGCTCGACGAGGCTGGCCTGCGCAAGGTCACCGTCGACGACCTGATCCGCCAGGAGGCCGGCGACGCGGCCGGCACCGGCGAACTCTCCGCGGCGCAAACCGACAAATACCTCAAGAAAGCCTACCGCCACGCGAGTTTTCCCAAGCCGCGCGACGCCATCGGCCTGACCAAGTCGCAGCCGCCGGACGTGATGCGCAAGCTGCTCGAAGCCAACGTGCCCACCGACACCGATGCCATGCGCCACCTTGCCGAACGGCGCGCCGATGCGGTGCGCGCGTGGCTGCGCGGCAAGATCGCCGACGACCGCGTGTTCGTGCTGGCGCCAGTGGTGGACACCGGCAAGTCCAAGGACGCGGGCACGCCGACGCGGGTCGATCTCGGTCTCACGCAGTGAATCGCTGACTGGCCGGCATTCTCCGGGCGCCCGCCGCCTCGACGTCGGCAAACCCCGAATGGCTGCCATGCAAGGCGGTCCTGTAGCGCCTGCTGCAATGGGTTTTGGATGCGCACACCGAAAGACCGACAATGCACTCCTCTCCCACCCAGGATCCGATCATGAGCTACCCCGCACAGGCGCGCTTCGCCAGTGAACTCGATGCCATCCGCGAACAAGGCCTGTTCAAGGCCGAACGCGTGATCGTGTCGCCGCAATCGTCCGAAATCACCCTGGCGGACGGGCGCAAGGTGCTGAACTTCTGTGCCAACAATTACCTGGGCCTTGCCGACCACCCGGCGGTGATCCAGGCGGCGAAAGAAGCACTCGACAGCCACGGCTTCGGCATGGCCAGCGTGCGCTTCATCTGTGGCACGCAGGATCTGCACAAGACGCTGGAGGCGCGCATCGCGCACTTCTTCGGCACCGATGACGCGATCCTCTACGCCGCCTGCTTCGACGCCAACGGCGGGCTGTTCGAGCCGCTCCTGGGCGAACAGGACGCGATTATTTCCGACGCGCTCAACCACGCCTCGATCATTGACGGCATCCGCCTGTGCAAGGCCAAGCGCTACCGCTACGCCAACAGCGACATGGCTGACCTGGAAAAGCAGTTGCAGGCCGCCGACGCGGCCGGCGCGCGCACCAAGCTGATCTCCACCGATGGCGTGTTCTCGATGGACGGCTTCATTGCCAAGCTGGATGAAATCACCAAACTCGCGGCGAAATACCACGCGCTGGTGCACATCGACGAAAGCCATTGCACCGGCTTCGTCGGCGCCACCGGCCGCGGCTCGGCCGAGGTCAACGGCGTGATGGACAAGATCGACATCTTCACCAGCACGCTTGGCAAGGCGCTGGGCGGCGCGCTCGGTGGCTTCACCACCGGCCGCGCGGAAATCATCGAGATGCTGCGCCAGCGCTCGCGCCCGTACCTGTTCTCCAACTCGCTCGCGCCGCATCTGGCAGCCGCCGCGATCAAGGTGTTCGACCTCCTGGAATCCGCGGGCGAACTGCGTGAGACGCTCAACGCCAATACCCGGCATTTCCGCGAAGCCATGACGCGGGCCGGCTTCGACATCAAGCCCGGCGTGCATCCGATCGTGCCGGTGATGATCTACGACGCGAAGAAGGCGCAGGCGATGGCCAACGCCCTGCTGGACGAAGGCATCTATGTCACCGGGTTCTTCTATCCCGTGGTGCCGCAGGGCCAGGCCCGCATCCGCACCCAGATGAGCGCGGCGCACACGCGCGCACAACTCGACCGCGCGATCGCCGCGTTCACCAAGATTGGCAAACAGCTCGGCATCATCGCCTAGGCAGTCGGGCGCCCACCCAAGCGCGCCACCTCGGCAGCATCGAGGTGGCGCCACTGGCCCTTGCCGAGATTGCCCAGCGGCAAATCACCGATTGCCACCCGGATCAGCCGCAGCACGTCAAAACCGAGCGCCGCGAGCAAGCGCCGGATGTGACGATTGCGACCTTCATCCAGCACGATCTCAATCCAACAATTCTTCTCGCCGCTGCGTAGCAGCGTGGCGCGTTGGGCGCGCAACCGCTCGCCGGCGTCCACGACGCCGCCTTGCATGGCGGCCAACGCCGCAGCGTCCACCTGGCCAGCCACCTGTACGCGATAGGTCTTGGCCACGTGCGTCGAAGGCTCCGTGATGCCCGCCGCCCACTCGCTATCGTTGGTCAGAAGCAGCAAACCCTCGCTGGCACGGTCCAGCCGCCCGACCGGACCCAGCCAGGGCAAGCCGGCCCCTGCCAGCAGGTCGTAGACCGTGGTGCGGTCATGCTCGTCGGCCGCGCTGACCACGCTGCCGCGCGGCTTGTTGAGCGCGATGTACACCCGGGTGGGTGCGGCCACGGCCACTCCGTCCAGCTCGATGCGCTGATGCGCCGCGTCCGTCGGCATCTCCGGATCACGCACCAGCCGGCCATCCACCCGCACGCGACCCGCGCGCACGGCGATTTCGGCCTGACTGCGCGAACACGCGCCAAGCTTGCTCAGCACGCGGGCAATGCCGTGGCGGGACGAAGCCGGTTTGGATACTGATGTCATGACAAGCCCAAGGATCGACGCAAACCGCACAAAGAAAAAGCCCGGCTTGCGCCGGGCTTTTCGTCAAGCATGCAACAGCGATCAGTGCTGAACCTGCAACTCCACGCGGCGGTTCTGCGCGCGGCCAGCGTCGGTCGCGTTGTCGCCGATGGCGTCGCTT
>SCRM01000017.1 GCA_004298045.1 Rhodanobacter sp.
GTGGATGTCGTAGCCGCGATAGTGCAGATCGTTGCCGCTGCGGCCCACCGTGCACAGCGCCGTGTTGCCCGCGGCCACGCCGGACAGCGCCACCGATTTCTTGGCTTTGGGAAGGACTTGTTCGCTCATTGAAGTTCTCCAGTTTGGTGCGTGAACAGCGCGTCGAGCTTGTCCTCGTAGGCGTGATAGCCGAGGTAGTCGTACAGCTCCTCGCGCGTCTGCATGGTGTCCACCACGGCTTTTTGCGTGCCGTCGCGGCGCACGGTTTCGTAGAAATTGAGAGCCGCCTTGTTCATCGCGCGGTACGCGCCGCAGCAATACAGCGCGATGTCGACGTTGGCGCTGGCCAGCTCGGTAGTGGTGAAAAACGGGGTGGCGCCGAACTCGGTGAGGTTGGCGAGGATCGGCACCTGCACCGCCGCCTTGAATTTCCGGTAGTCGTCCAGCGTTTTCATCGCCTCGGGAAAGATCATGTCGGCGCCGGCTTCCACGTAGGCCACGGCGCGCTCGATGGCGGCGTCGATGCCGTCCTTCGCGGCGGCATCGGTGCGCGCCATCACCACGAAACCGGCATCGGTCCTGGCATCCACCGCGGCTTTCACGCGGTCGACCATCTCCGCCTTCGGCACCACCTCTTTGCCGGGGCGATGGCCGCAGCGCTTCTGGCCGACCTGATCCTCGATGTGCACCGCAGCGACGCCGATACGCTCGAAATTCCGGATGGTGCGCGCAATGTTGAACGCGCCGCCCCAGCCGGTGTCGATGTCGACCAGCAGCGGCAAACCGGTGGCCTCGACCACGCGGCGAGCGTCGGTGAGCACGTCTTCCATGGTGGAGATGCCGAGATCCGGCATGCCCAGCGAGTTCGCCGCCACGCCGCCGCCGGAGAGATACAGCGCCTGGTAACCGACGCGCTTGGCCATCAGCCCGGCGTAGGCCGTGATCGCCCCCACCACCTGCAACGGCCGCTCGGCCGCCACTGCAGCCCGGAAACGTGCGCCGGAAGATGTCGATTGCGTCATCAGTTCGCTCCGTCAAAGGTCACAGTTTAGCCGACTGGCAGGTGCAGCCGAATCGTACGATGGGACAACCTGGCCGGTCGTGGGTCGAATTCCCGACCCGCACCACTGCACCGGTCGGAGTGACTCCCGATCTGCGAGGGACACGGCCAGCGTGGATGCTAGAGTCCGGTCATGAGCAGATCGACGCCGCTTGCCAAGCGCATCCTCTGGGGCCTCTTGATCGGCGTCGTGGCGGCCATCGCCACGTTGGTGATCGGCCGTTTTCATCCAGCGACGCTGGCGTGGATGCAACGGGTATCGACCGCAGTGTTTGATCCGTTCGGGCAGATCTTCCTGCGCATGCTGTTCTTCGTGGTGATCCCGCTGGTGTTCACCTCGCTCGCCTCGGGCGTGACGCAGCTCGGTCGGCTCGATCGGCTGGGACCGCTGGCCGGGCGCACGTTTTTCCTGTTTTTCCTCAACATGGCGATCGCGGTGGTGATCGGTCTGGTGATGATGAACACGGTGGAGCCAGGCCACCATCTTGGCGAGCAGGCGCGCACCCAGCTGATGACCGAATACGGCGGCGCCGCCGATCAGCTGATCGCGAAGGAAGCCAGGCAGCCGGGCATGAGCCTGGCCGTGCTGGTGGAAATGTTCATGCCGCGCAACCTGTTTGGCGCGGTGACCGGCGCCAGCCGCGACGCGCTCGGCGACGTGTTGCCGCTGATCCTGTTCGCGATCCTGGTTGGCGCCGCCGCCACGCAACTGCCCGAAAAGGAACGCAAGCGCGTGCAGCAGGCGCTGGACACGGTCAGCGACCTGATGACCAAGATCGTCGGCTTTGCGCTGGAGCTGGCGCCCTACGCAGTGCCGGCGATGATCTACAGCGTGATCGTGAAGGTGGGCGTGGATGTGCTGCTGGCGCTGTCGGTGTTCGTCGTGGGCTGCACGCTGGCGCTCGCGCTGCACCTGTTCGGCACCATGTCGCTGTGGGTGCGCTACCTGGCCGGGCGTTCGCCGGTGGCGTATTTCCGCCAGATCCGTTCACTCCTGATCGCGGCGTTTTCCACCAGTTCGAGCAGCGCGTGCCTACCGGCGTCGCTGGCGGTGGCGCACGACGAGTTGAAGCTGGCGCCCAGCACCGCGGGTTTCGTGCTGCCATTGGGTGCCACGATGAACATGAGCGGCACCGCCCTGTTCGAGGGCTGCGTGGTGCTGTTCATCGCGCAGGCGTTCGGCGTGGAGCTGAGCCTCACGCATCAAGTGATCCTGATGCTGCTGTCGGTGCTGAGCGCCGTGGCCGTCGCCGGCATCCCCGGCGGCTCGCTGCCGATGATTGCCGGCCTGCTCGCCACTTTCGGCGTGCCGCCGGAAGGCCTCGGCATCATCATCGGCGTGGATCGCATCCTCGACATGGTGCGCACCACGGTCAACGTCGGCAGCGACATCGTCACCGCCACGGTGGTCGACCACCAGCTGCGCGAGCGCTTTGCCGAGCCGGCGTAAAGCCTGCATCGCCATAGCTGCAACCGATCGACACAATGCCAACAATCAATTGGATTGATTGGCACGGGCTCCCTACCATGGCGTGCAGAGTCAACCAACCAAGGGAGCAACAGATGTCGCTTATCAATACCGAAGTGAAGCCGTTCAAGGCACAGGCGTTCAAGGCCGGCAAGTTCATCGAAGTCACCGAGGCCGACCTCAAGGGCAAGTGGTCGGTGGTGTTCTTCTACCCCGCCGACTTCACCTTCGTGTGCCCAACCGAGCTGGAAGACCTCGCCGAGCACTACGCCGAGTTCCAGAAGTTGGGTGTGGAGATCTACAGCGTGTCCACCGACACCCACTTCTCGCACAAGGCGTGGCATGACACCTCCGATGCGGTGTCGAAGATCCAGTACACGATGGTCGGCGACCCAACCCACCTGGTCTGCCGCAACTTCGACGTGCTGATCGAAGACGCCGGCCTTGCCGACCGCGGCACGTTCGTGGTCGACCCGCAGGGCAAGATCCAGATCGTCGAAGTGCACGCCGGCAGCATCGGCCGTGACGCGTCGGAGCTGCTGCGCAAGGTCAAGGCCGCGCAGTACGTCGCCGCCCACCCGAACGAAGTGTGCCCGGCGAAGTGGCACGAGGGCGAAAAGACCCTCGCCCCCTCGCTGGATCTGGTCGGCAAGATCTGATCCACCGCGATACCTGCCACACGGAACCCGGGCGCTACGCCCGGGCTCCCCCGAGGATGCTTGTGCCAGCGGCCTGCGCCCGGCTTCGCCCCCTCCGCAGCCACCCTCCCCCATGGTGCCGGCCGCTGCCACAAGTCCCCTTTCCCACCCACCGGAGTGGTCACCATGCTTGATGCAGCCATCAAGGCCCAGCTCACGGGCTACCTGGAAAAACTCACCCAGCCGATCGAACTCGTCGCGTCACTGGACGACGGCGCGAAGTCGCGCGAGCTGGACGAACTGCTCAACGAAATCGCCGGCATGAGCGACAAGATCAGCCTGCGCCGTGACGACGAGGCGGATCCGCGCAAGCCATCGTTCGCCATCCGCCGCGTCGGCACCGACGTCCAGGTGCGCTTTGCCGGCATCCCGCTCGGCCACGAGTTCACCTCGCTGGTGCTCGCGCTGCTGCAGGTCGGCGGGCATCCGTCGAAGGAGGCCGCCGAGACCATCGCACAGGTGCAGGCGCTGCAAGGCACGTTCCGCTTCGAGACGTTCTTTTCGCTCTCCTGCCAGAACTGCCCGGACGTGGTGCAGGCGCTGAACCTGATGAGCGTGCTGAACCCGAACATCGAGCATGTCGCGATCGACGGCGCGCTGTTCCAGGACGAGGTGGCCGCGCGGCAGGTCATGTCAGTGCCCACCGTGTTCTTGAACGGCGAGCTGTTCGACCAGGGCCGCATGAGCCTGGAACAGATCATGGGCAAGCTCGACACTGGCGCCACCGCGCGCGCCGCCGATGTGATCAAGGGCAAGCCGCCGTTCGACGTGCTGGTGGTGGGCGGCGGCCCGGCCGGCGCGGCAGCGGCGATCTATGCCGCGCGCAAGGGCATCCGCACGGGCCTCGCCGCCGAGCGCATCGGCGGCCAGGTGCAGGACACCATGGCGATCGAGAACTTCATTTCGGTGCCCTACACCGAAGGCCCGCAGCTCGCCGCTGCGCTGGAACGCCACGTGCGCGAATACGACGTGGACGTGATGAGCCTGCAGCGCGCCATGAGGCTGGTGCCGGCCGCGGAATCGGCCAGCGGACTCAACGAGATCGAGCTGGAAAACGGCGCCACGCTCAAGACGAAATCCGTGGTGCTCGCACCGGGCGCGCGCTGGCGGCACATCGGCGTGCCCGGCGAGGAAACCTACCGCAATCGCGGCGTGGCCTACTGCCCGCACTGCGACGGCCCGCTGTACAAGGGCAAGCGCGTGGCGGTGATCGGCGGCGGCAACTCCGGCGTGGAAGCGGCGATCGACCTGGCTGGCCTGGTCGAGCACGTGACATTGATCGAGTTCGATCATCAGCTGCGCGCGGACGAAGTGCTGCAACGCAAGCTGCGCAGCCTCGCCAACGTCGAGGTCGTCGTCGGCGCGCAACCCACCGAAGTGCTCGGCGCGGACGACAAGGTCAACGGCCTGGTCTACAGGGACCGCAACGACGGCGTGATGCACAGCGTGTCGCTGGAAGGCGTGTTCGTGCAGATCGGCCTGCTGCCCAACACCGAGTGGCTCAAGGGCACGCTGGAACTCACCCCGCGCGGCGAAATCGTGATCGACGCACGCGGGCAGACCTCGCTGCCCGGTGTGTTCGCCGCGGGCGATGCCACGACGGTGCCGTACAAGCAGATCGTGATCGCGATGGGCGCGGGCTCCACCGCCGCGCTTGGCGCGTTCGACCACCTGATCCGCAGCTCCGCGCCGCAGGCGAGCGTCACCGCCTGAGGCACCGCCGACGACCGCCGGAAAGCCACGCTTTCCGGCGGTCGCCAACCCTCTCAGGCTGCGACGCGCTTGGCGATGGCGGCGCCGAAGCTCTCGGTGGTGCCTTGGCCACCCAGGTCCGGAGTGACGCTGGCGCGGTCGTTGGTCAGCGTGTCGCGGATCGCGGCGCGCAGCTTGTCGCCCTTGGCGACCATGCCGAGGTAATCCAGCATGTCGGCCGCGGCCAGCAGCAGCGCGCACGGGTTGGCGATGCCCTTGCCGGCGATGTCCGGCGCCGAGCCGTGCACGGCTTCGAAGATCGCCGCGTTCTCGCCGATGTTGTCGCCCGGCGCCAGGCCTAGGCCGCCGACCAGGCCGGCGCACAGGTCGGAGATGATGTCGCCGAACAGGTTGGTGGTGACGATCACGTCGAACTGCTCGGGACGCATCACCAGCTGCATGCAGGTGTTGTCCACGATCATCTCGTTGAACTCGATCTGCGGATATTCCTTCGCGATCTCGCGTGCCACGTTGAGGAACAGGCCGGATGCGGTCTTGATGATGTTGGCCTTGTGCACCGCGGTGACTTTCTTGCGGCCCTTCTTCACCGCCAGCTCGAAGGCGTAGCGCACGATGCGACTGCCGCCCTTGCGGGTGTTGCGCACCAGCGAGGTCGCGGTCTGGCCGTCCTCGGAAATCGTCTGGCCTTCGGCGAGGTACGCGCCTTCGGTATTCTCGCGCACGGTGATGATGTCGATGTTGTCGAAGCGCGACTTGGTGCCAGGGAAGCTCACCGCCGGCCGCACGTTGGCGTACAGGTCGAAGTGCCGGCGCAGAGTGACGTTGATCGAGGTGAAGCCGCCGCCGATCGGCGTGGTGAGCGGGCCCTTCAGCGCCACCTTGTGTTTGGCGATCTTGTCCAGCGTGGCCTTGGGCAGGAGGTCGCCGTGCTTCTCCAGCGCGACCATGCCGGCGTCGACGTAGTCATAGGTGAGGCCGCAATCGAGCGCGTCGAGCACGCGCAGCGTGGCGGTCATGATCTCCGGGCCGATGCCGTCGCCGGGAATCACCGCAATGGTCTTGTTCATGGGGAAGGACTCCTTGGGGAATGCAGCCGTCAATCCACACAAGGGCGTGGTGCAAGTGCTGCAGGAAGTCGGCCATTATCGCCGATTGCGGCGCCTGCCGGCCGCCTGGGAGGCAGGCGCAGCGTTGAAAATACTCGAACGCTGGGTTGCGGCAACTCGCATGTGCGGACCGCGTTTCGCGCATGGGGCGTGGAGATGAGAGTGTTCTTTGGGCGAGCCTGGTCGCAGGCACGGCCCCTCATCCCTGCCCTCTCCCCGATGGGGGGAGGGGGAGAATCGCGGCGCTTGTGCAATCCGGATGGGAAAGAGCCCGCGTCAGACGTGATCGGCGCAGTGTTCGGCGGCAGCACCGCCGGTTTCCAGTTGATCGAGGAAATCCACCGCGCGACGCAGGTGGGGAATCACGATCGAGCCGCCGACGACGAGACCGACGCCGAAGGTGTCGAAAAACTCCGCGCGGGTGACGCCGGCATCCTTGCACTGCGCGACGTGGTAGCTGATGCAGTCGTCGCAGCGCAACACCAGGGAGGCGACCAAGCCGAGCAGCTCCTTGGTTTTCGCATCCAGCGCTCCGGGCTTGTAGGTCTGCGTATCGAGCGCAAAGAAGCGGCGCACGACCTGGTTGTCTTCGGCCAGGATGCGCTCGTTCATGCGCTGGCGAAACGCCGTG
This sequence comes from Rhodanobacter sp., assembly GCA_004298045.1. Taxonomy (GTDB): domain Bacteria; phylum Pseudomonadota; class Gammaproteobacteria; order Xanthomonadales; family Rhodanobacteraceae; genus Rhodanobacter_A. The sequence goes on from SCRM01000017.1 coordinate 6,677, forward strand.
AATTCAGCGACCCGATCCTGCTCAGTCCCTTCAGCGGCGCTCATGCGGCACTCGCCAGCAGTTCGGCAAGCTTGCCGCTGCGCTCGGCCGCCACCAATTCATCGTAGCCGCCCACGTGCCGGTCGTTGATGAAAATCTGCGGCACCGTGCGCGCACCGCCGCTGCGTTTGAGCATCACCGCGCGCTGTGCCGGGTCGGCATCGACAAACACGTCTTCCCAGCTCAGGCCCTTGGCTTTCAACAGGTTTTTGGCCGCCACGCAGTACGGGCAGACGGCGGTGGAATAGACTTCAATCTTCGGCATGGAACGACTCCACAGACGGTTCGATCAAAGTGGCGGCGGCCGTGCGCGATTGCAAGCGCGCCGGCGGTGAACGTCGTCGGCCGCTCAGGGTCACAGTGATATCGTCGCCAGCGTATGCCCATGTCACCCGGACGCCTCACGCCCCGCTTCCTCGCCGCCGCCCTGGCCGCCAGCCTTGCGTTTGCCGCAGGCGCGCAGGATAACGTGCGTCTGCCCGACCTGGGCAGCTCGGCCAATGCCCTGATCTCGCCGCAGGAAGCGCGTGATTACGGCGCCTCCATGCTGCGCCAGATGCGCGCGCTGGGCATGGTGGTGGACGATCCACTGCTCGATGACTACATCAACGACCTGGGTTTTCACCTGGCCGCCGCCAGCGCCAAACCGCGCGACCATTTCCAGTTCTTCGTCGTCAAGGACAACCAGATCAACGCGTTTGCCGCGCCCGGCGGCTATATCGCGGTGAACTCGGGACTGATCGCCATCACCCGCGACGAGGACGAGCTGGCCGGCGTGATCGCGCACGAGATCGGCCACATCACGCAAAGCCACCTGCAACGCGCCTTCGAGGCATCCAAAAAGGATGCGCCGCTGATGGCACTGGTGCTGCTTGGCGCCATCGCCGCCGGGGCCGGCAACAAGAGTGGCGATGCGCCCATGGCGGTGCTCGCCGGTGGCCAGGGCCTGTTGGCGCAAAAGCAGATCAACTTCACCCGCAAGGACGAGATCGAGGCCGACCGCGCCGGCATCCAGACCCTCGCCAATGCCGGCTTCAACCCGGATGCGATGGCAGATTTCTTCCAGCATATGGAAGACGTGCTCAGCGCCGGTGCCGGCGGCCAGGCGCCATCGTTCCTGCAGGATCACCCGGTCACCAGCGACCGCATCGCCGATGCCAAGGCCCGTGCCGGCGCGCTGATCGCCGCACAGAAGCTGCGCCCATCCGGCAGCACGCTGAGCAAGAGCCAATGGGAGCAGATCACCGCGCCGACGCCATTCGTGCGGGCCCCCATCGCGCTCGGCAAGGCCGCCGCCGACCCGAATGGATTGTCCACCTATGCCCTGATGCGCGAACGTGCGCGCGTGCTTGCCGGTGATGCTGTGCGGCTGACCAGCTACTACCGTACCAACCTCAAGAACCAACCGGCATTCGACACCCCGGCCAATCACTACGGCTACGCGCTGGCGCTGACCCGCAGCGGCAACGGTGCCGGGGCAATCGCGCAACTGGAACCCTTGCTGACCGCCCATCGTGGCAGCCTGATCGTCACACTGGCGTTGGCCGACGCCAAACGCCAGGCCGGCCAACGCGACGCCGCCCTGGCTCTGTACCACGAGCTCAGCCTGCGCTCGCCACGCAACAAGGCGGTGGCGCTGGCCTACGCCAACGCGCTCACCGAGCACGGCGACAAAACCCAGGCGACGACCGCTGCCGACCTGATACGTCCGCTGCTGGACGCAAGCGACCAGCCCGAGTTGTACGAAGCCTACGCGCGCGCCAGCGAAAAGGCCGGCGACAGCGAGCGCGCCGGCGAGGCGTTCGCCGACGCCAGCTACTACGCCGGTCGCCCGTTCGACGCGATGGAGCAATTGCAGCGGCTGCTCAAGCGCGACGACCTCAGCTACTACGCCCGCGCGCGCATCCAGGCGCGCATCGCCGAGCTCACGCCGCTGGTGCTCGAACTGCGCAAGCGCAAGATCGCCACCCCCGACAACCCGAGCACGCGTACCGGGCAATTCGGCAACCGTGCCGGCTGATGTGCGCCGCGCATCGCGCGACAATGCGGACATGCCCGCCCCTGCCGCGCCCGCCATCGACCTTGCTGCCCCCACGCTTTACCTGAGCCGCGAACTGGCCGCACTGGAGTTCAATTTCCGCGTGCTGGGGCTGGCGCGCGACACCACGGTGCCGCTGCTCGAGCGGCTGCATTTTCTCAGCATCGTCGCCAGCAACCTCGACGAGTTCTTCGAGGTGAAGGTGGCGATGCTCAAGCACCACCATGCCCACGGCTCGGCGGCACCGGGGCCGGACGGTCTCGCGCCACCGGAACTCCTGGCCCGCATCCGCGCGCGGGTGCAGGCGCTGATCGGCGCGCAATTCGCCACCTGGCGAGAGGATCTGCGCCCGCAACTGGCGCAAGCGGGCATCCACGTACCGACCCACGGGGAATGGACGCCGCCTCAGCGCGACTGGCTGCGCAACTACTTCGAGCGCGAGGTGTTGCCGGTGCTGTCGCCGCTCGGGCTCGACCCGGCGCACCCGTTTCCGCGCATCCTCAACAAATCGCTCAACGTCGCGGTGGTGCTGGAAGGCCGCGACGCATTCGGCCATGAAGGTCACATGGCGCTGGTGCGCGCGCCGCGCTCGCTGCCGCGCATCATCCGGTTGCCGGCCGGGCTGGGCGGCACAGGCGACCACTTCGTGTTTCTCGCCGAGCTGCTGGAAGCCTTTGCCGAGCTGATGTTTCCAGGCTTCACGGTGGCTGGCGCGTACCCGTTCCGGGTCACCCGCAACAGCGAGTTGATGGTGGAAGAGGCCGAGGTGGACAACCTTGCCGAAGCACTCAGCGAAGAGCTGGTTGGTCGCGGCTACGCACGCCCGGTACGGCTGGAAATCTCCGCCGACTGCCCGCCGGCGATCGCCGCCCTGCTCACCCGCAACTTCGAACTGGAAGCCACCGACGTCTACCGCTGCGACGGCCCGGTCAACATCATCCGCGCCGACCTCATCTGGAGCCAACTGGACCGTCCGGAGCTGAAATACCCGCCGTTCACCCCGCAATTGCCGGCCGGACTGAACACCGCGCGCGACATGTTCGCGCAGATCGCGCGCCAGGACGTGCTGCTGCACCACCCGTACCAGAGCTTCACCGCGGTGATCGAGCTGCTGCGCCAGGCCAGTCGTGATCCACAAGTACTGGCGATCAAGCAAACCCTGTACCGCGCCGGCGATGACAGCCCGCTGGTGGATCTCCTGATCGACGCCGCGCACCATGGCAAGGACATCACGGTGGTGATCGAGCTGCGCGCCCGCTTTGACGAGGCAGCCAACATCCGCCTCGCCACGCGCCTGCAGGAGGCCGGCGTGCAGGTGGTGTATGGCGTGGTGGGTTACAAGACGCACGCCAAGATGCTGCTGATCGTGCGCCGCGAAGGCGACGTGCTGCGCCGCTACGCGCACCTCGCCACCGGCAATTACCACCAGATCAACAGCCGCACCTACACCGACCTCGGGCTGATGACCGCCAACCCGGAGATTGGCGAAGACGTGCACAAGGTGTTTCAGCAGCTCTCGGGCCTTGGCCCGCGCATCGCGCTCAAGCGCCTGCTGCATTCGCCGTTCACGCTCTACCGCGGCGTGCTCGAACGCATCGAACGCGAAACCGCGCTGGCCCAGGCCGGCAAGCCGGCGCGCATCGTCGCCAAACTCAACGCGCTGAACGAGGCGCATGTCATCCAGGCGCTCTACCGCGCCTCGATCGCCGGGGTGGAGATCGACCTCATCGTGCGCGGCGCCTGCACCCTGCGGCCGGGCATGCCGGGCATCTCCGAACACATCCGCGTGCGTTCCATCGTCGGCCGTTTTCTCGAACACAGCCGGGTGTACTGGTTTGGCAATGCCGGGGCACCGGAGCTCTATTGCGCCAGCGCGGACTGGATGGAGCGCAACCTGATGCGCCGGATCGAGATCGCCTTTCCCATCCTGGACCCCGTGCTCGCTGCGCGCGTGTTCGAGGAAACGTTGGCGAACGGACTGGCCGACAACACCCAGGCATGGCTGCTTGCCGCCGATGGCAGCTATCGGCGTGCGACGCAGGGCGACCATCCGCCGCACTCCGCCCAGCAAAACCTGCTGGACAAGTTGTGCCGATGACCACGACGATGCCGCATGGCCGCACCTCCCAGGCGCCGCGGCGAGGACTTCACGCGTGAGCCAGGCCGACCAGAACCCGATCCTCGACGGCGAACTGCTCGCCGCGGTAGACATGGGTTCCAACAGCTTTCATCTGATCGTGGCACGCATGGAACACGGCGAGCCGCGCGTGATCGACCGCCTGCGCAACACCGTGCGGCTTGCGGCCGGCCTGCACGCGGACGGTTCGCTCGATGCCGATCACCGCGCGCGCGCGTTGAACTGCCTCGCCCAGTTCGGACAGCGCATCGCCGGGTTGCCAGCGCTGCACATCCGCGCCGTGGCCACCAACACCGTGCGCCAGCTCGCCGCGCCGCGCGCGTTTCTCACCGCCGCCGAAGCCGCACTCGGGCATCCGATCGAGGTGGTTTCCGGGCGCGAGGAAGGCCGCCTGATCTTTCTCGGCGCCGCACACGACCTGCCCGCCTCGCGCAAGCCGCGGCTGGTGATGGACGTGGGCGGCGGCAGCACCGAGTTCATCATCGGCCGCGGGCTGGCGCCGCTGCACACCGAAAGCGTGCAGGCCGGCTGCATCGCCTCGACCATGCACTTTTTTCCTGCCGGCAAACTCAGTCGCAAACGCTGGCAGCGCGCGCACAGCGAGCTCGGCGTATTGCTGCAGCAGTTTGCCGCGGAGTATCGCCAGTCCGGCTGGCAGGAAGCCTACGGCTCCTCCGGCAGCGCCAAGGCAATCGGCACCATCGTGCAGGCGATGCAGCTTTCCGACGACGGCATCACGCCCGCGGCGCTGGCGGCCCTGCGCGAGGCGATCCTCGCCCAAGGCTCGATCGAGACGCTGAAGCTCCCCGGCCTTGAGGGCGACCGCGCACCGGTCATCACCGGCGCGGTGGCGATCTTCGAAGCCGCGTTCGAGGCGCTTGGCATCGAACGCATGCAGGTGTGCGAAAGCTCAATGCGCGAAGGCCTGATGTGGGATCTGATCGGCCGCGCTGCCGGCAGCGACCCGCGCACCAGCAGCATCGACGCCCTGGCCAGCCGCTACGCGGTGGATCGCGCGCAGGCACGACGGGTGGAAGCCACGGCGCTGCACCTGTTCGACCAGGTGGCGGCGGTGTGGAAACTCGACCCGGAGGCGCGCGAATGGCTGTCGTGGGCCAGCCGGGTGCACGAGATCGGCCTCGCGATTGCGCACAGCCAGCACCACCGCCACGGCGCCTACATCCTGCGGCATGCCGACCTCGCCGGCTTTTCGCGCCAGGAACAGCAACTGCTCGCGGCCGTGGTGGAGCTGCACCGGCGCAAGCCCGACAAGGCCTTGATCGCCGCGCTGCCGCGCCGCTATCGCGAGCTGGCGCGGCATGCCACCGCACTGCTGCGGCTCGCCGTGCTGTTCCGTCGCGCGCGGCGCGTCGAAGCAATGCCCGCCATACACCTCGTCGCCAGCCGCCTGCGCCTGCGCCTTGGCGTGCCGGCAAGCTGGCTCGCCAAGCACCCGCTAAGCGAGGCGGATCTGCAACAGGAGCACGCCGCCCTGCACGAGCTCGGCATCGAGCTTGATCTCACCACCGACTAGGCGCGTGGTGCGTGGCAACCAAGCAGGCGAGGCGAAACCGTTTTGAGCCAGCTTGCGTGACGGTTTGCCGGCCCCGGTGGCTCCCCCGGCCAAAAGCGGGCGCGGAAGATGGCCGAAATCAGCCGACCGCAGCCGTTTGCGTGTCCACCGCCCCCGTTCCCAGGAGCCACCGCGTATCATCAACGGATACCCGCCGCGACCCCGTGCCATGCCGAAGCTTCGACTCCTCCTCGCACTGTTTTTCTTTGCCGCCGCCCTCGCCACGCCGCTGGCAGCGCAAACCGCACCGACGCCACCGACCACGCCGGCCGGCAACGGGCCGGAAGTGCTGCTGCACACCTCGCAGGGCGATATCACGCTGCAGCTGTACCCCGACAAGTCGCCCAAGAGCGTCGCCAACTTTTTGCAATACGTGCGCGACGGTTTCTATGCCGGCACCGTGTTTCACCGCGTGATCCCCGGCTATCTCGTCCAGGGCGGCCTGTACACGCGCGAGCTGCAGCCGCGGCGCACCCGCCCGGCGATTCCGAGCGAAGCCGACAACGGGCTCTCCAACCTGCGCGGCACCATCGCGGTTGCGCGCGGCGCCGACCCCAATTCGGGCACCGCGCAGTTTTTCATCAACCTGGTCGACAACCGCCGACTCGATTTCGTCGGCAACGAAAGCAGCCTGACCTGGGGTTATGCAGTGTTCGGCAAGGTGGTGAAAGGCATGAACGTGGTCGACAAGATCGCCGCCCTGCCCACCCGCGGCATCGGCCCGTTCGCCGCCGACGTGCCCAACCCGCTGGTGGTGATCGAAGGCGCGCAAGTCGTCGGCGATGCGGCACCGGCAACCGCCGCCAGCATCGCGCCCAAGGCGGTGTCGACCGGCCCGGAGCCCGCCCCGCGGCGGGTCAAGCCCGGCAGCCGCTGACCGTGGCCACGCTGTTCATCGCCGACCTGCATCTGGACGCCAGCCGCCCGGCCATCACCACGCTGTTCGAGCATTACCTTGCCAGCGATGAGGTCCGCCACGCGCAGGCGCTGTATATCCTGGGCGACCTGGTGGAAGCCTGGATCGGCGACGACGACGACGCGGAGCTGCCCGCCCGCATCGCCGCGGCGACCCGCGCCGTGCGCGACGCCGGCGTGCCGGTGTACTTCATGGTCGGCAACCGCGATTTTCTGCTCGGTGAAACCTATGCGCAGCGCGCCGGCTTCACCCTGCTCGACGACGGTACCGTACACGCCATCCACGGCACGCCAACGCTGCTGATGCACGGCGACCTGCTGTGCACCGACGACCTCGCCTACCAGGCGGTGCGCAAGCAGGTGCGCACGCCGCAATGGAAAGCGCAGATCCTCGCCATGCCGCTGGCCGCCCGCCGCGCGTTTGCCGCCAAGTCGCGCGCCGAAAGCCGTGCGCATACCGGCAGCACGCAGGAAAGCATCATGGACGTGAACCCCGGCGCCGTTGCCGACGCAATGCGCCACGCCGGGGTGACGCGGCTGATCCACGGCCACACCCACCGCCCGGCGATCCACGACTTCACGCTGGACGGCCAACCGGCCCGACGCATCGTGCTCGGCGACTGGTACGAGCAGGGCTCGGTGCTGCGCGTGGATGCCACCGGCAGCACGCTGCGCAACATGGCGGCAGGCTGACCGCACGCCACGCGACCCGCCTTCAGCGGGCGCGCACCTTGCTCTTGGACACGTACCACGTGCCCAGCACGAAATCCCACAGCGGAGTGGTGACGCCGAAGTTCTTGTCCGGGTGCGCGTGATGGATGTTGTGGATACGCACCCATGCGCGCCAGGCGGCATTGTGGAAGCGGTAGCGGTGCACGATGAAGTGCGCATAGCCGTACAGCGCGTAGCCAAGCGCGATGGCGCCGGCAAGATACAGCGCGGCGCCCAGCGGCATCGCTGTGGCAAGCAATGCGGCCAGCAGCAGGATCACGATGGGTGAGAAGAAGAACGGCAGCGAGTCGTAGCCCAGCGGGCGCTGGTGGTGCAACGTGTGCCCGCGCTCGAACAGCGCGACCGGGCCGTGGAACAGCCAGCGATGGAACGCGTACTCGATGAAGCTGAAAACGAACAGGCCAACCAGCATCGCCACCAGCGCGCGCAGCGGGTGCTCGCGATCCACCGCAACGGCGGCGCCCAGCAGGACGAAGCTCACCAGGAAATCGCTGGTCTGGCCGACAAAATAATTCCAGCGCGTCGCCGACATGCGCTGCACGGCGGCGAGAAAGCCGGTTTCCGCGGCCACCTCCGCAGCAACGGACGATTGCGGTTTTTCAGCCATGCACAGCCTCCAACCCGACGCGGTTTGCGCAAACGCGATCTAGCGTCATGCCTCGAATCTCCGGTTGCATCTGCCGCCCGTCGATGAGCGCCGCGGCGCGGCAGATGCGCACTACGCGGCCCTGACAGCTTACCGCGCGCATCGGCACCCACTGCGTCTGCGCGTTCGCACGCCTCACGCGGTATTCAGTCGCAACCTACCCGGATATCGCCTGCAGGCGTTCGACACGGTCGTCCTGCTCGCGCCACAACGCATTGACCCAGGTCTGAAAACGCTCACGAAAAGCGGTGTCGCCTTCATAATCGCCGCGCAGGCTCGCATCCAGCGGGCGCTGGCGCAGACTGACGCGAATCTCGTGCACGCGCCCGGCGATCAGGTCGAACATGCTGCACGCCCCGCCCGGGTACACGATGGCGACTTCGAGCAGGTTGTGCAGCCCGGCCCCCATCGCATCAAGCACGAACGCCACGCCGCCGGCGCGCGGCTTGAGCAGGTGCCGGTACGGCGAGCCCTGGGCATCGTGCTTGGCACGGGTGAAGCGCGTGCCCTCGACAAAATTCATCACCGACACCGGCAGCTCGCGAAACTTCGCGCAGGCGCGCCGGGTGGCTTCCATGTCGCGGCCGCGCAACTCCGGGTGACGGGCCAGCGTCTCCTTCGAGTAGCGTTTCATGAAGGGGAAATCCAGCGCCCACCACGCCGGCCCCAAAAGTGGCACCCAGATCAGTTGGCTCTTCAGGAAAAACCGCAGAAACGGCACGCGCCGGTTGAGCACCTTCTGCAGCACCGGAATATCCACCCAGCTCTGGTGGTTGCACAGCACCAGGTAATTGGCATCCCGGCGCAACCCTTCCAGGCCATCGATACACCAGCGGATACGCGTGAACAGGGCAAACAGGGCGTTGTTCACCCCAATCCAGCTTTCGGCGATCCACACCAGCACGCGCGAACACAGCCGGCGCCAGCCGCGCAGCGGCAGCAGCAGTTTCACCAAAGTGAGCGCAAACAACGGCACGATGTGCAACACGATGTTGGACACCAGCAGTGCAAGCGCCAGCGGCACGCGTGCCGCGCCGGGCAAAAAGGCAAACATCGCAAACCCCGTGACGAACCGGCGCTCAGCATAACGGTTGGCGCGGTCGCCACGGCACCCGCGCGACGGTTCAGCGCAGCAGCTTGCGCACCTTGCACAACGCGGCGACGAACGCCTCCACCTCTGCGTGCGTGTTGTAGAACGCGAGCGAAGCCCGCAGCGTGGCCGGCACACCAAAGAAATGCATCAACGGATGCGCGCAGTGGTGGCCGGAGCGCACCGCCACGCCTTCGAGATCGAGCAAGGTGGCCAAGTCGGTGGCCTGCGCACCGTCGATCAGGAACGAGATGACCGGTTCCTTTTCCGCCGCCTCGCCAAAGATGCGCAGGCCGGGAACCTCGCGCAGCAGCGCCGTGGCGTGTTCGAGCAGGGCCTGCTCGTGGGCGCGGATCGCGTCCCAGCCAAGCTGGTCGTAGTAATCCACCGCTGCTGCCACGCCGGCAAAACCGGCAATGTTCGGCGTGCCCGCCTCGAACTTGTGCGGTACATCGGCAAACGTGGTGCCGCTGAAGCGCACTTCGCGGATCATGTCGCCGCCGCCGAAGAACGGCGGCATCTCTTCCAGGTACTGCTTTTTCGCCCACAACAGGCCGGTACCGGTCGGCGCCAGCATCTTGTGTCCGGTCACCGCGTAGAAATCGCAACCCAGCGCCTGCACGTCGATCGGCCGGTGCGGTGCCGACTGCGAGCCGTCGACGAACAGCGGAATGCCGCGTTTCCTGCACTCCCGGGCGATCTCGCGCACCGGGTTCACCGTGCCCAGCACGTTGGAAACGTGGCCGAGGCAGGCGAGCTTCACTTCCGGCGTCAGCAGCTCGATGTATTTCTCCACGATCAGCTCGCCGCGCTCGTTGATCGGCGCCGCCTTGACCGTGGCGCCGCTGCGCTGGGCGACGAGCTGCCACGGCACGATGTTGGCGTGGTGCTCCATCTGCGTGGTGAGCACCGAGTCACCGGGCTTCAACCGCGGCAGGAGAAAGCTGTAAGCCACCAGGTTGGACGATTGTGTGGTGCCGGTGGTGAGCACTACCTCGTCGCGCGACGGCGCATGGATGAACCGCGCCAACGCATCGCGCGCGCCCTCGTACGCCGCCGTGGCCTCGTCGCCGAGCTGGTGCACCGAGCGCGACACGTTGGCGTTGTGCCGGCGGTAATAGTCATCCACCGCATCGATCACGCTGGCCGGTTTCTGGCTGGTGTTGGCGTTGTCGAAATACACCAGCGGCTTGCCATGCACGGTGCGTGTGAGCACCGGGAAATCGGCACGCACGCGTTCCACGTCGAACGTGTCCGGCGAATTGGGTTGGGCATTCATCGTCAAGGAAACTTCCTGTTCAACACCAGGGCCGCGCCGTTCGGCGCGGCTGGAAAAAGCTCACGCCGGCAACTGTGCCACCAGCCGGTCGCCCAGGTACGCGCGCAGCTCCGCGTTGGGCAGATCGTCGAGCACGGTGCGGCAAAACGCAGCGGTCAGTACCCCGCGCGCCTGCGCCTGCGGAATGCCGCGCGACTGCAGGTAGAACAGCGCACGCTCGTCGAGTTGGCCCACGGTGGCGCCGTGCACGGCCTTGACCTCGTCGGCATAAATGACGAGCTCGGGCTTGGTGTCGATCTCGGCCTGCTCGGACAGCAGCAGGTTCTTGTTCTGCACATTGCAGTCGCTGCCGTCGGCACCCGGCTCGACCAGCACCGCGCCGCGGAACACGCCGCGCGCACGCTCGTCGGCCACGCCACGCCAGACCGAATCGGTGGTGGTATTCAGCGCCTGCTGGCGAATCGCGAGCTGGGTGTCGCCATGCTGCTTGGCATGCAGCAAAAACACGCCGCGGGTATCGAAACGCGCCTCGTTGCCCACCAGCTCGGCTTGCAGGTCGTGGCGCGCGAGCGCCGCGCCCAACTCCACCACGTGCACCGTGGCATGCGAGCGTGCGCCAAGGTGCAGCTTGGTGCGGCGGATCAAGGCCGCGCCGGGCGCGGCATCCTGAAACGCCGCGTGATGCAGCACGGCGCCCTCGCGCAGAACAATGTCGGTGCAAGTAGTGCCAAGGTGGCGCTGGTCGCCGCTGGCGGCATGATGCTCGACCAGCGACAGCTCGCTGCCCTCGCCCAGCTCGATCACATGCCGCAGGTGCCAGGCCACGTCGCCCTCGGCCGGAGCACCGATGAACAGCAAGTGCACCGGGGCCGCCACTTTCGCCCCGGCCACCACTTTCAGCAGCACGCCATCGCCGGCAAGCGCCGCATTCAGGCGTACGAATACATCGCCTTTTTCCGGCTCGTAGCGCGACAGGGTGAAGCGCAGCGGTTCCGGATCCTCGCGCAAGGCCTGCGACATCGGGCGCAATTCCAACCCGTCGGGCAACTGCGCGAGCTGCGACAGGTCGGCGCGAAAGACGCCATTGACGAATGCCAGCACCGGGCCGTCGACACCGGGCAGCGCAAACGCACTGGCGTCGATCGCGCGCGCCGCCGCCTGCGCGTCGCCGGTGGAAAACTTGCGCTGCGCAAGCGCGCGCAGCGCGGTGTATTTCCAGGCTTCAACATGCTTGGTCGGCAGGCCAGCCTCGGCAAACGCGGCAAGGTGCTCGCGCCGCGCCGCATCCAGCCAAGGCACGCCGGCACCCGGCAGCGGGCTCGCCGGCGCGGCCAGTTGCGACTCGACAAACGGTGAGCGGGTGGCGGCGCTGCTCATGCCGGCTCCCCGACCACGCCGGCCTCGTGCTCCTTGACCCAGGCGTAGCCGTGCTCTTCGAGTTTCAACGCCAGCGTACGGTCGCCGCTTTCGACGATTTTGCCGTCGGCCAACACATGCACGAAATCGGGCGTGATGTAATCGAGCAGGCGCTGGTAGTGGGTAATGACCAGGAACGAACGCTCCGGCGACCGCAGCGCGTTGACACCCTGCGAAACCTGCTTCAGGGCGTCGATGTCCAGGCCGGAGTCGGTCTCGTCCAGAATTGCAAGCTTGGGTTCCAACAGCGCCATCTGGAAAATCTCGTTGCGCTTTTTCTCGCCGCCGGAGAAGCCCTCGTTCACCGCGCGCTTGAGCAGGTCATCGCTGATCTGCATGATCTTGAGCTTCTCGCGCACGGTCTTCAGGAACGCCATCGAGTCCAGCTCGTTCTCGCCGCGCGCCTTGCGCTGTGCGTTGAGCGCAGTGCGCAGGAAATAGGTGTTGTTGACGCCGGGAATCTCCACCGGATACTGCAGCGCGAGAAACACGCCGGCCGCTGCGCGCTCCTCCGGCGGCAGCTCCAGGATATTCACGCCGTTGAACTCGACGCTGCCGGCCGTGACCTCATACCCCGGTCGGCCGGCAAGCACATTGCCCAGCGTCGACTTGCCGGCGCCATTCGGGCCCATGATTGCGTGTACCTCACCCGCATTGACGGCGAGCGTGAGGCCCTTGAGGATTTCCTTGCCAGCAACGCGGGCGTGCAGGTTTTCGATTTTTAGCATGATTGGGATTCGGGATACGGGATTGGGGATTCGGGTGGCGCGCGGGAGGAGCGAGGGCAAGGCGTACCGGGATCAAGGCTACGGGCTGGCAGTTTTGCCGAATCCCGCATCCCCAATCCCTAATCACCGCCCTACCCGATCGCCCCCTGCAACGACACTTCCATCAGCTTCTTGGCTTCCACGGCGAACTCCATCGGCAATTCGCGGAATACTTGTTTGCAGAAGCCGTCGACGATCATCGATACCGCATCTTCCTCGCGGATGCCGCGCGAGCGGCAATAAAACATCTGGTCATCGGAGATCTTGGAGGTGGTGGCTTCGTGCTCGACGACGGCGGTGGGGTTCTTCACTTCCATGTACGGGAAGGTGTGCGCGCCGCACTTCTTGCCAATCAGGAGTGAATCGCACGACGTGTAGTTGCGTGCGCCGGCGGCACTTTTCTTGACTTCCACCAGGCCGCGGTAGCTGTTGTTGCTCTTGCCGGCGCTGATGCCCTTGGAAATGATCTTGCTCTTGGTGTCCTTGCCGATGTGGACCATCTTGGTGCCGGTATCGGCCTGCTGGTAGTGGTGGGTGACTGCCACGGAATGGAACTCGCCGACCGAGCGGTCGCCGCGCAAGATGACGCTGGGGTATTTCCAGGTGATCGCCGAACCGGTTTCCACCTGGGTCCAGGTGATTTTGCTGTCATCGCCGCGGCATTCGCCACGCTTGGTGACGATGTTGTACACGCCGCCCTTGCCGTTCTCGTCGCCGGGGTACCAGTTCTGTACCGTCGAGTACTTGATCTCGGCTTTTTCCAGCGCCACCAGCTCGACCACCGCCGCGTGCAACTGGTTCTCGTCGCGCTTGGGAGCGGTGCAGCCTTCGAGATAGGACACGTGCGACCCAGCCTCAGCCACGATCAGCGTTCGCTCGAACTGCCCGGTGTTCTGCGCGTTGATGCGGAAATAGGTGGACAGCTCCATCGGGCAACGCACGCCCTTGGGGATGAACACGAAGCTGCCATCGGAAAACACTGCCGAATTCAGCGCCGCGTAGAAGTTGTCACCCGGCGGCACCACACTGCCGAGATATTTCTGCACCAGCTCGGGGTAATCGCGGATCGCCGAGCTCATCGAACAGAACAGCACGCCGGCATCGGCCAGCTGCTTGCGGAAGGTGGTCACCACCGAAACCGAATCGAACACCGCGTCCACCGCGACGCCAGCCAGCGCGGCGCGCTCGTGCAACGGCACGCCGAGCTTGTCGTAGGTGTCGAGAATGGCCGGGTCGACCTCATCCAGCGACTTCGGCTTTTTCTTCGGCGCCGAGTAGTAGCTGATCTTCTGATAATCCTGCGGTTCGAGCTTCAGGTGCGCCCACTTCGGCTCTTCCATCGTCAGCCAGTGGCGATAGGCGGATAGCCGCCACTCGGTCATCCACTCCGGCTCGTGCTTGATCGCGGAGAGCTGGCGAATGGTTTCCTCGTTCAACCCCGGCGGCAGGCCGGTGGTCTCGATCTGGGTGATGAAACCGGCGCTGTATTGCCGGCCGAGGACTTCGGCAACCTCGGCGTTGTCGCGCAACACGGTCGCGGTGCTGTCGTTGGTTTCGCTGCTCATGCGTGGGTTCTGCCTTTCGAAATGCCGGCTCTCAGCGGAATGGGTGCAACGTTCGCCTCGAAGCGCCGCGGTGGCGGGTGCACCATGTCTTCCAGACTCACCTCGCGCAGCGCGCGCTCGAGGATGCTGCTGATGCGCTGCCAACTGCCGCGCACGGTGCAGCGCGCAGCACGCTCGCAGCCGGTGCCCGATACACCACACTCGGTCATGCCGATCGGGCCTTCCATGACCTCGACAATTTCCGCCAGTGAAATGGCCAGTGCCGGGCGGGCGAGGCGATAGCCGCCGTTGACGCCGCGGAACGACTCCACCAGTCCGGCGTGCCCGAGGGTCTTCAGGAGCTTGCCGACGGTAGGCAGTTCCAGACGCGTCTCGTCGGCAATCTGCGCCGTGCTCAACACAGTGCCAGGGTGGGCGGCGATGCAAGTCATCACCGCCGTGGCGTAATCCGTGAGTCGACTGACGCGAAGCATTGGGGGGAACCTGCGCGTGGCAAGTGGGCAATCCAGACCAAAATGGTACTGATTGACCCGGAAGCGGTCAAATCGCTGCATTGCACCAACCCAGAGCACCGCGTGCACCAACCTCGCCAGTAACCCGTACAGATGACGTCGCAGCGGGGGTTTGGGCGGCCATTTGTGGGGTCCCGGTGCGCTGGCACGCATCGTGCTGCAACCACACCAGGCCAACCTCGGAGCCGACACATGCAGTGGGTTACCGCAATCATCAAGCCGTTCAAGCTCGACGACGTGCGCGAAGCACTGGCCGAGGCCGGCGTGCAAGGCATGACGGTCACCGAAGTCAAAGGCTTCGGCCGCCAGCACGGCCACACCGAGCTGTACCGCGGCGCCGAATACACCGTCGATTTTCTGCCCAAGCTGAAGATCGAGGTGGCCGTCAGCGACGATGCGCTCGATCGCGTGCTGGAAGCCATCGAGCACAGCGCGCGCACCGGCAAGGTGGGCGACGGCAAGCTGTTCGTGTCCGCACTCACGCAGGTCATCCGCATCCGCACGCTGGAGGTGGATGACGATGCGGTGTGAACGGGCGGGATTCGGGATACGGGATTCGGGATTTGGAAAAGCGGCGGCGCGCGAGCGTGTGAGCCGGCGGAGCAAAGGCAAGACGCCGCTGCGCAAGCTGCTTGCCGGCGTGGCACTCGCGGCATTCGCCATGCCGGCGCTGGCGTTGCCGGCGGGACGGGTGGACAGCGGGGATACGGCGTGGATGCTGACGGCGTGCGTGCTGGTATTGATGATGACGCTGCCGGGCATCGCGCTGTTTTATGGCGGCATGGTGCGCGCCAAAAACCTGTTGTCGGTGATGATGCAGTGCCTTGCCTGCATGGTGCTGGCGACGCTGGTGTGGGTGGTGTGCGGGTATTCGCTGGCGTTCAGCACGCTCGGCATGCAGGCGGGAACCACCGGCTGGCACTCGTTCGTTGGCGGCTGGGATCGCGCCTTGCTGATCGGGCTTACTCCGAACTCGGTGCACGGCGACGTGCCGGACAGCGTGTTCGTGCTGTTCCAGCTCGGCTTTGCCGCGATCACGCCGGCGCTGATCGTGGGGGCATGGGTCGGACGCATGAAGTTCAGCGCCATGCTGTGGTTCACCGGACTGTGGCTGCTGCTGGCGTATGCGCCGTTGGCACACATGGTGTGGAGCGGGCCCGGCGCGCTGCTGGCGGATTCGGGCGTAATCGATTTTGCCGGCGGCACCGTGGTGCACATCAACGCCGGCGTGGCCGGGCTGGTGGCCTGCCTGGTCATCGGCAAACGCCGCGGCTGGCCGCGCACACACATGCCGCCGCACCACCTGGGCTACACCGTGCTCGGGACCAGCCTGCTGTGGCTCGGCTGGTTCGGCTTCAACGCCGGCTCGGCGATCGCCGCCGACGGCAGTGCCGGCATGGCGATGCTCACCACCCAGATCGCCGCCGCGGCCGCAGCGTTCGGCTGGACGGCGGTGGAATGGATTACGCATAAACGCGCCAGCGTGCTTGGCACTGCGTCCGGCGTCGTCGCCGGGTTGGTGGCGGTCACGCCGGCCGCCGGCACCTGCGGGCCCGGCGGCGCGCTGGTGATCGGTCTCGTCACCGGCATCGTCTGTTTCTTCACCGCCAGCCGTCTCAAATATCGCCTGGGCTACGACGACACGCTGGACGTATTCGGCGTGCACGCCATCGCCGGCATCCTCGGCGCGCTGCTCACCGGCCCCTTTGCCGCACATGGGCTGGGCGGCTTCGGCAACGTGGGTTCGGCGTGGTGGCAGCTGTGGATCCAGGCCAAGGGCGTGGCCTTCACCATCGCGTGGAGCGCGCTCGCCAGCTGGCTCATCCTCAAAGTCATCGACCGCACCCTCGGCCTGCGCGTGGATGCCGAGCAAGAGCTGACCGGGCTCGATCTCGCCCAGCATGGGGAGCAGGCGTACAACCTGTCGTGATGTCGCGGGCAGGGCGCCGTACACACGCTTCGTCCTGGTCTCGACGCGAGCAGCCAGCTCGCGCGGGCGTGGCGGCCTCGCTAAGCTGCGCGGTGTCTCCCGTTTTCTGCACGCCATGTCCGTTTCCGATCCAGACCGTGCCGCCGCCCGCCTTGCCTGGGCGCGCACTGTGCTTGGCGACCCCGCGCTGACGCTCGCTGCCGCCTCCAGCGACGCCAGCTTTCGCAGCTATTGGCGCACACAGCACGCCGGGCAAAGCTGGATCGTGATGGACTCGCCGCCGGCGCACGAGGATCCGCGTCCATGGCTGGCGATCGGCGCGCGGCTGGCCGCCGCCGGGCTGCATGTGCCGGTGGTGCATGCGCAGGATCTCGGCCAAGGCTTCCTGCTGATCGAGGACCTGGGCTCGCGGCTGTATCTCGATGCGCTCGACGCGACGAACGCCGACGACCTGTACGGCGCGGCGCTCGACGCGCTCCTGGTGATGCAGACCCGCGTCGCTGCCGACGACCTGCCGCCGTTCAATCACGCGGTGCTGGTGGACGGGCTGGAAGTGATGCCGAAGTGGTTCCTCGAACACCACCTTGGCCACACGCCAAGCTGCGAGGAATGGGACGTGCTGGAGATCGCCTTCGATGCGATCATCCGCAACGCGCTGGCGCAGCCGCGCTGCTTCGTGCACCGCGATTTCCACAGCCGCAATCTGCTGGTGACCGCGGTGAACAGCCCCGGCATCATCGATTTCCAGGGCGCGCTGCATGGGCCGATCACCTACGACCTCGCCTCGCTGCTGCGCGACGCCTACATTGTCTGGCCGCGCGAGCGGGTGGAAGCGTGGGTGGCTGGCTACCGGGCAAAACTGCTCGACGCGGGGGTGATCGGTCACGACGTTTTACCCGCGCAGTTCCAGCGCTGGTTCGACCTCACCGGCCTGCACCGCCACGTGCGCGTGCTTGGCCAGTTCTATCGGCTGTGGTATCGCGACGGCAAGCCGGGCTACCTCAAGGACGTGCCCACTGTGTACGCCTACGTGCTCGACGTGGCGCACCGCTACAACGAGCTGCACGCATTGGCCGACCTCATCGAACGCCATGCGGATGGCATCGACCTGGCGCAACCGCGTACCACACCAGCCGGCGAGCCGCCCGCATGCGCCACGCACTGATCTTTGCCGCCGGCCTGGGCGAGCGCATGCGCCCGCTCACCGACCACACGCCCAAACCGCTGCTGACGGTCGGCGGCAAGCCGCTGATCGTGTGGCAACTGGAAAAACTCGCTGCGCTCGACGTGCACTACGTGGTGATCAACACCTCGCACCTGGCCGCGCAGTTTCCCGACACGCTGGGCGATGGCAGTCGCTGGGGGCTGCGCATCCGCTACGCCTACGAAGGCCCGATGCCGCTGGAGACCGGCGGCGGCATGCTGCACGCGCTGCCGCTGCTCGGGCCGGAGCCGTTTCTCGTCATCAACGGCGACGTATGGTGCGACCTCGACTTCGCGACGCTGCCGGCGGCGCCTCAGGGCCTCGCCCACCTGGTGTTGGTGGACAACCCGGCGCAGCACCCGTGCGGCGACTTCGCGCTGGATGCGACCGGCACGCTGCACGCGGATGGCGCACCCAAACTCACCTACAGCGGCATCGGCGTATTTCGTCGTGAATTTCTCGATCACTGGCACACTGTGGTGAACGACGCCGCCGGCACCCCACCACGCTTCAAGCTGCGGCCATTGCTGGACGCGGCGATGGCCGCCGGCCAGCTCACCGGCCACCGCTACGGCGGGCGATGGGAAGACGTGGGCACGCCGCAACGGCTGGCGGCGCTGGATACCGCGCTCGGCTGACGGGCCGGGAATCGGGACACGGGATTCGGTAAAAAAAGCGCGTGGCTTGCAGCCACGCGCTTTTTCGGGTCAGGCCTCAGCCGACAACGATTGCCGGCACCGAGCCCAGTCGGGACGAAGCCGCCGCACCATCAGGGCCGACGCGCAAGCTCCGGGTTTTCGCGGGTCACCGGCATCAGGTCCTTCTTCGACACGCCAAGCCACAGCAGGATCGGGCTGGCGACGAAGATCGACGACAGCGTGCCGACCACAATGCCGATCAGCATGGTGATGGCGAAGCCGTGCACCGCGGTGCCGCCGAAGAAATACAGCGCGCCCATGGCAATGCCGGTGAACAACGAGGTGATGATGGTTCTGGACAGCGTGCTGTTGATCGAGCGGTTGAGGATCTCCTCCGGCTCGGCCTTGCGCGCCAGCCGGAACAGCTCGCGGATGCGGTCGAACACCACCACCTTGTCGTTGATCGAGTAGCCGATCACCGCCAGCACCGAGGCCAGCTCGGTCATGTCGAACTCGCGTTGCACCAGCGCGAGGATGCCGAGCGTCACCAGCGTGTCGTGGATTTCGGTGAGCACCGCGGACACCGCAAAACGGCGTTCGAAGCGCATCCACAGGTAGGCCATGATGCCAATGATGACGAACACCGCGGCCACCATGCCGTCGCTCTTGAGCTCGGCGCCCACCTCGGCGCTGACCGAGGAGCGGCTCTTGAGCACGGCGTCGCTGCGCGTCGACTTGAGCGCGCCCATCACCATCTGCGACACCTTGTCGAGGTTCACCTGCCCCTTGGCGTCCTTCATCGACGCGGTCGGCTGCAGGCGCACGTTGACTTCGCGCGAGCCGCCCACGCTCTGCACCACCACAGTGCCGAGGCCAGCCTTTTCCAGCGCGTCGCGCACGTCGTTGGTCTGCACCGGACTGTTGTAATCGACCACCAGCGACACGCCGCCGGTGAAATCCAGGCCGTAGTTCAGCCCGCGCGTGGCGATCAGCACCACCGACGACACCGCGAGGACGATCGCGATGGTGATGCTCGCCCAGCGCAGGCGCAGGAAGTGGATGTTCGCGTTGTGATTGAAGATTTCCATGGCTTACACCGAAAGGGTTTTCAGCTTGCGACGGCCGTGGATCAGCATCGTGATCGCATGGGTCATCACCACCGAGGTGAACATCGAGGTCAGGATGCCGATGCCCAGCGTGACGCCGAAGCCGCGGATCGCGCCGGTACCGATCGAGGTCAGCGCCAACGCCGCGATCAGGTGGGTGACGTTCGCGTCGAGAATGGTTGCCCACGCCTTGTCATAGCCGGCGTGGATTGCCGCGTGGGGCGTCGAGCCGTTGCGCAACTCCTCGCGCACGCGCTCGCAGATCAGCACGTTGGCGTCGATCGACATGCCGAGCGTGAGCACGATGCCGGCGATGCCGGGCATGGTCAGGGTGACGCCGATCATCGACATCACCGCCACCAGGATCAGCAGGTTGAAGAACAGCGCAATATCCGCCACCAGGCCGAACAGCTTGTAGTAGACCGCGGCCGCCAGCAGCACCAGCGCGAGACCGAGCACCACCGAGTCGAAGCCCTTCTGGATGTTCTGCTGGCCGAGGCTCGGGCCGATCACGTATTCCTCGACAATATCCATGGGCGCCGCCAGCGCGCCGCTCTTGAGCAACAGCGCCAGCTCGGAGGCTTCCTTGGTGCTGCCCAGGCCATTGGTGGAGAAGTTCTTGCCGAACGGACTCTGGATGGTGGCATCGTTGATGACCGACCAGGTGGTCTTCGGCGTGCGCACTTCCTTGCCGTCGACGGTCTTGGTTTCGTATACGGTATTGATGAGCACCACCGCCATCGGCTTGCCGACGTTGGCGTTGGTGAACTCCTGCATCTTCTTGGCGCCGGCGGCGTTCAGGGTGACATTGACCGACGGCGTGCCGTTCTGTTGGTCGATGCCGGAGTTGGCATCCACCAGCTCATCGCCGGTGACGATCGGACGCTTGCCTACCAGCACCGGCTGGCGGCCCTGGCTGTCGGGCGTGTAATAGAGGTTCGCATCCGGCGGAATGCTGCCGGTCTGCGCGGCCTGCACCGCACGCGGATCGCCGGGGTAGCCGATACCGGCGCGGTATTCGAGCGTAGCCGTGGCGCCGATCAGCTTCTTGGCCTCGGTCGGATCCTGCACGCCGGCCAGCTCGACCACGATGTGGTCCTCGCCCTGCTGCTGGATCAACGGTTCGGAGACGCCCAGCGCGTTGATGCGGTTGCGCAAGGTGCCGAGGTTCTGCTTGACCGCGCCGAGCGCGATGTCGCGCAGCTTGGTGTCCTTGATGGTGGCGTACAGCACGTAGCGGTCGCCGGTGGCCGGCCCCTGGGTGACCACCAGGTCGGAAACCCCGGCCACGTCGCCGGTGGTGATGCCATTGATGATGTCGCTGGCCTTGCTGCGGTCGTCGGCCGAACGCACCACCACGACAATGCCCTGCGACGCCACCGTGCTGCGGCTGACCGACTCGTAACGGATGCCCTTGGCGCGCAACTGGGTACGGATATCGTCGGCGTAGCTGTTTTCCAGCTTGTCGACCACGCCGCTCTGATCCACCTGCATCAGAAAGTGCACGCCACCCTGCAAATCGAGGCCCAGCGGCATGGCGTTGGCACCAATCGCGGTCAGCCAGTGCGGCACCGTCGATTGCAGCTTGAACGCCACGGTGTAGTTGTCGCCCACGATCGCCTTGATCGAATCGGCGCCGTTCTTTTGCACGTCCGCGTTGGGAAATTCCGCCAGCAGATGGTCGCCCTGCACGCTGACGCCATCGGTCGGGATGCGATCCTTGGTCAGCCCGGCCAGCACTTTCTGGCGCAACGCGTCGTCAATCGTGGTGCCGGCGCGGTTCGCCGTCACCTGCACGGCCGGCAGCGGCACGAAGGCGTTGGGCAGCGCGTAGATGATGCCGAAGATCATCGACAACGCCACCAGCGCGTATTTCCAGCGTGGAAACTCGCTCATCTGTAGATCCCTTGCGACCGTCCGTGATCGTGAACGTCGAAACGCGACCGCCCCGGGTCGCGCGTAACCATGGGTAACCGGCGGGCGCAGCCGCTCAGGCGGATTTCAGCGAGCCCTTGGGCAGCACCTGCTGCACCGCGCCCTTCTGCAGTTTCACCTTCACGTTCGGCGCGATTTCCACCGTGATGAAGGTCTCGCCCACTTCCTCGACGCGACCGGCGATGCCGCCGTTGGTGACCACCTCGTCACCCTTCGCCAGTGCGGAAACCATCGCGCGGTGTTCCTTCTGCCGCTTCATCTGCGGGCGAATCATCATGAAGTACATGGCGCCAAACAGCACCACCATCATGATCAGCATGGACAGGCCGCCACCTTCGGCGCCCGCGGCGGACTGCGCAAGCAGCATCGGCATCGGAAGACTCATCGTTTTCGTCTCGCAAGTTGTGGCGCCAGCACGGATTTTCCGGCCGAACGCGTGCTTAAAGGTTTCCGATTATGACATGGGCTTCACGTAGCCGCACGGCCATCCGGGCATGCAGGCAGCAGGGACGGCAAGGCCATTTTGCGTAACTGGCGCAGCGGTTAACACGTGCAATGCAATCCCATGGGTCAAAAAACCCACGCAAGGCGGCCCCGGCGCCACAACTGCAACCGCTCGGACTGTCCCGCTGTCCCGGTTCCCGGCATGCGAAGGCGCGCCGGCACGCGCATCACGCCGCATGCGACCCCGCGCGCCGGGCCTGGAACGCGGCAACGAAATCCGCGAGTCGGCGCGCCGCGATCGCTGTGCGCAAATCGGCCATCAACCGCTGGTAATGGCGCAGGTTGTGCATCGTCGCCAGCTGGCTGCCGAGGATCTCGTTGCAGCGGTCCAGGTGCCGCAGGTAGGCGCGCGAGAAGCCGTTGGCGCACGCATAGCAGTCGCACCCTTCTTCGATCACGCGGGTGTCGGTCGCGTATTTCGCATTGCGGATGCGCAGCGTGCCCTCGGTGGTGAACAGGAAACCGTTGCGCGCGTTGCGCGTCGGCATCACGCAATCGAACATGTCGATGCCGCGGCACACCGCCGCCACGATGTCTTCCGGCCGCCCCACCCCCATGAGGTAACGCGGCGCGTGCGTCGGCAGCAGCGGCACCGTGTGGTCCAGCGTGCGGTTGCGCTCCGCCTCCGGCTCCCCGACCGCCAGCCCGCCCACGGCGTAACCCTCGAAACCGATCGCCGTCAGGCACTCCGCCGAACGCCGGCGCAGATCCTCGAACACGCCGCCCTGCACGATGCCGAAAAGGTTGTTGGAGCTTTCCAGATCGAGAAATGCGCGCCGCGAACGCTCCGCCCAACGCATGCTGAGCTCCATCGAATCGGACGCCAGCTTCCGGCTCGCCGGTTCGCCGTCAACCAGATACGGCGTGCACTCGTCAAACGCCATGGCGATGTCTGAATCCAACGTGCGCTGGATCTGCATTGACACCTCGGGCGAGAGAAACACCTTGGCGCCATCCACCGGCGAGGCAAACGTCACGCCCTCCTCGGTGAGCTTGCGGCGATGCGCCAGCGAAAACACCTGGAAACCGCCCGAGTCGGTGAGGATCGGCCGTGGCCAGCCGATGAACCGATGCAGCCCGCCGAAACGCTCGACTACCTCCAGGCCCGGCCGCAAAAACAAGTGAAAAGTGTTGCCTAGGATGATCTGCGCGCCCACCTCGCCAAGATCGCGCGGCGTCATCGCCTTGACCGAGCCGTAGGTGCCCACCGGCATGAACGCCGGCGTCTCCACCACGCCGCGCGGAAACGCCAGACGCCCGCGCCGCGCCGCGCCATCGGTGGCGAGCAGTTCGAAATTCAGGGATGCCATCGCACCATTATCCCGGGTTTGCGCGGTTTCCGCCTGCAGTCACCGACGGTGCGCGAACCGGTATGCGCGTCGATGGATGCCCGCAGCCGGCGCAGGCGGATTGGCCGTTCCGATGCTTGTGCAGCATCAACCACAGACATCACACCGCAGACGTCGTCTGGGGCATGCACTACGACCGTCCCACCAACAGCCGGTCGGGATGAATCCCGACCCACATCAGAAGGCAGCACCGACGAAACCGTGCGTCAACCAGAACGTGGTTTACGAAACCGCCTCAACGCATCGCCAATCGCGGCTTGTGAATGCCGTGAGCCACCAACCCCACCATCAATCCGCCGGGCACTCGGTCGAACGGCCTGCCTCATACCCGCGCGCCGCCACGGCGATGCGCTGCGCCAGCGCCGCCAGTGCCTGCTGATGGCCGGCAACGAGCGCATCGTAGCCGGAGCCCACGGTTTCGCTGACGCGGCTGGTGCAGGCGAGTGCGGGCTGATTGCCGTCGCCCACGCGGCGCAGGCTCCAGGCGGCGTCGATCAGGGCGCGTTGGCCGGGTACCGATTCGAAGCGGCGCACATCGAGTTTGATGCGCAGGCGCGGCTTGCCATCCGCCGGCAGGCCGCTCAGGTCGGCCACGCCGAGGGCGTGGGCCAAATCGGCGGAAACCGCGCTGCGGATCTCGTCGCCAAGCGGCGCGATCCAACGCTGGCCATTGAGCACCTGCATGCCCTGCCCGCCGGCGCGCACCACCAATTGCGGCACATCCACCTGCGCCGGCACGCCGACCGGCATCAGCTCGAAGGCGTACGGCGCCGGCGTCAACGTGCTGGTTGGCGCCCGCGGTGCCACCAGCGTGTAGTAGTGCAGCGGCGCCGATGCACAGCCGGCGAGCGCGAGGGCGCCGGCGAGAATCCACGGATGCAGGCGGCGGGTCATGGCCGGCTCCTTTCAGACGATGGGCGTGGCGGCGCAGCTTTGGGATCGGCTTGCCGGCCGCGCAGCAAAGACTCCGGGTGCACGCCGAGGTAGTCGGTGAGCACGCGCAGCGAACGCATCGTGCGCTGCAGCTCGTCGAGCGTCTGGCCGAGGTTTTGTTGCAGCGGCGAATCGCTGGACAGCGCGGCATCGGCGCTGCCGAGCGTCCTGCGCGTATCCTGCAGCGTGGCATCGATGCCCGGCAGGGTCTTGCCGTTCACCTGCGCCAGCGTCGCGTTCAGACCCACCAGGCTCTGGTCGAGGTGCTGGCCGATCTGGTCGAACGGCACCTTGTCCAGGCGGTCCACGATGTCGGCCATCTGCTGCTGCAGCTTGTCGAAACTGCCCGGCGCGGTGGGGATCTCGACCGGCGTCACGCTGGGGTCGTAAGCCACCTTGGCCGGATGCGGCAGGAAGTCGAGAGCGATGTAGAGCTGCCCGGTCAGGAGGTTGCCGGTGCGGGCTTGCGCACGCAGGCCGTGGTCGACCAGCTGCCCGATCGTGTACGACAGGTCGGCATCGCCATGCCGTTTGGCCAGCGCCACCAGCTTGGTATAGGCCTGCCCCAGCCGCTGGGGGTAGACCACGGCGCCGACGAGCACCGGGAACCGACGCGTTTTGGCGTCGTAGTCCATGCGGATCGACACCACCTTGCCGAAGTTCATGCCAAGGAACTCGACCGGCGCGCCCACGGCCAGCCCGCGCAACGATTGCTCGAAGCGCATGCGGATGTAATGCGGCGGACCATCCGGCGGCGCCATCGCGGTGGCTTTGTCGCCAAATAGTTGATAGCTGGATTTATCCGGCACCGGCGTGGTGTCGTGCGGGCCGCCGGGGTCGCCAAACGCAACGCCGCCGGCCAGCACGGTCGCCAGCGACTGGGTGTTGAGCTTGAGGCCGTTGGCGCCCAGCGAGACATCGACGCCACTGGCATTCCAGAACCGCGTGTCGGCATTGACGAAGCGGTCGTTGGGCGCGTCGACGAACACCGCAAAGGTCACGCCCTTGCCGTCCTCGTCGAGCTTGTAGGACACCACCCGCCCGACCTGGATGCGGCGAAAGAACACCGGCGAGCCAATGTCGAGCGACCCCAGATCGCCCGCGTGCAACACGAAGCTCTTGCCGGGCTCGCCGTGGGTGACGGCGGGCGGATTTTCCAGGCCCTTGAATTCATCCTCCGGCGTGCGTGCATCGCTGGTGTCGGCGCCGATATAGGCACCGGAAAACAGTGTATCCACGCCGGAAATGCCGCCGAGCCCGATCCGCGGGCGCACCACCCAGTAACGGGTACCGGCGCTGGCAAAGGCACGCGCGCTCTTGTCCAGCGCAATCTTCACCAGCACGTGGCTGCGGTCTTCGCTCAGGCGGATGTGGTTGACCTTGCCGATCACCACGTCCTTGAATTTCACCGCGGTCTTGCCGGCCGTCAGGCCTTGCGCACTTTCAAAGCTCACCGTGACCTCGGGCCCGGCCTGCAGCCAGCTCGACACCACCAGCGAAATACCGACCGCCGCGGCAAGAATCGGTACCAGCCAGATCACCCAGGCACCGGCGCGACGCCTGCGCACCACCGGGCTGGGCAACTCGTCGCCCGCTTCCGGCACGCTGCCGGGCTTGTCGTCACTCATCGGAATCTTCCTGGCCGTCCCAGATCAACCGCGGGTCGAAACACATCGAGGCCAGCATCGTCAGCACCACGGTGAGGCCAAAAAACACGACGCCGGGCAACGGCTCGACGAGACTGAACAGGCCGAAGCGTACCAATGCCGTGAGCAGTGCGACCACGAACACGTCCAGCATCGACCAGTACCCGATCAACTCCACCGCGCGATAAAGCTGGGTGCGCTGGCGCCGGGCCCAGGCGCTGCCGCGGCGGCTGGTGATCAGGAGCGTGCCCAGCGCGAGAAACTTCAGCGTCGGCACCATGATGCTGGCGCAGAACACGATCACCGCCAGCCCCGGCGAACCCTTCACCCACAGCTCGACGATGCCGGAAAGAATGGTGTTGTCGTCCACGTCGCCAAGGCTCGCGGTGCGCATGATCGGCAGCACGTTGGCCGGGATGTACATCAGCAACGCCGCGATCAGGAGCGCCCAGGTGCGCGCGTACGACGCCGGTTTGCGCGCGTGCAGCGTGCTGCCGCAACGCGGACACGCCACGACCGCATCGCCCGAAACCGCGCGGCACACCATGCCGCACACGTGGCAGCCGATCAGCCCGGCATCGCGCGCCCGCGGCAGCGTCGTCGCGTTCACGCCGCCGCCTCGCCGCGGGTTTCGTCCCACAGCCGGGTCAGATCCACGCCGGCAAAAATGGTGATCAGGAACATCAGCGCCGCATAGGCATAGATGCCGGGGTCGGCCACCACGTCGAAATACAGATGCGCCTTGACGATCGACACCAGCGCGCCGAGCACGAACACCTCGCTCATCGTCCACGGCCCGATGCGGCGCAACGTCACCATCAAGAACCGAAACCCCGGCGCACGCGTGCCCTGGCGCGCAAACACCAGCAGCCAGCCGAGGATCAGGATCTTCGCCAGCGGAAACACATAGAGCGTCATGCCGGCGATCACCGCCACCACCTGCGAGTGGTCCAGCCACATCATGTGCACCACATCCCACAGCGTGGCCGCCACATGCTGCCCATTCAGGCCCAGGGTGACGATGGGCCATACCGTCGCCTGCACGAACACCAGCAGGGCGGTGACGATCAGCGCCAGCAGCGTGTCGATGCTCATGCCGCGGCCACGCTCCAGCACTGCGCCGCAACGCGCACACTCGGCCACCTCGCCGCGCGCGAGCGGTCGGCGCGCGTAAACGGCGTCGCAGTGTTCGCAAATGAGCAGCGTCGGCGCAGCGTCGTGCGCGCGCGGCAGCAGTCGGGCGTCCATCCGCGCATTCTCGCAAATCCGCTCCCCTCGCGGCTGAAGCCTCGCACCGTCTTGATATGCTTGCGCGCGCCCCGATGTGCAAACCATCCCCACTGGCCGGAACCGCCGTGACCGAAACTACCTTGGACAACGTCTTCGAAGTCACCGAACAAAACTTCGAAACCGACGTCATCAACGCCTCCCGCACCACCCCGGTGCTGATCGACTTCTGGGCCACCTGGTGCGGCCCGTGCAAGGCGCTCAGCCCGCTGCTCGACCAGCTCGCCGCCGAATACAACGGCGCCTTCCGCCTCGGCAAGGCCGACGTCGACAAAAACCAGAACCTTGCCGGCATGTTCGGCATCCGCAGCGTGCCGACGGTGATGCTGGTGAAGGATGGCGAGATCGCCGACGGCTTTGCCGGCGCGCTGCCGCTGGCGCAGTTGCGCGAGTTCCTGGCCAAGCACGTCCAGCCCAACGCCGCGCCCGATACCGCTGCGCAAGCCGCCGAAGTGCTGGCCGAAACGCCGGAGGAAACGATCAACCGCCTGCAACAGGCGATTGCCGCCGAACCCGAACGCAGCGAGCTGAAACTCGATCTTGCGCTGGCCCTGGCCCAGGCCGGCCAAAGCGAGGCCGCCGCCACCGAGCTCGAGGCCCTGCCCGCCAACCTCGCCACCGAAGCACGCGCCGTGCGCCTGCGCAGCCAACTCGACCTGGCAAAATCGCTGCAGGCGGCGCCGCCCCAAGCCGAGCTTGAAAAGCGCATCGCCGACAACGCGCAGGACTGGGCCGCCCACGATCTCTTGGGCGTGCGCCTGCTCCTGGGCGACAACCCTGCCGCCGGCCTCAACGAGTTCATGACCATCCTCGAACACGCCCCGAACTGGAACGACGGCGCCGCCAAGAAACGCCTGCTCGCCGCGTTCAACACGTTGGGCGACGCCGAGCTCGTCGGGCGCTATCGGCGGAAGATGGCCGAAGTGTTGTTCTGATCGGCTGGCACCCGGGATGCCGGAGTTCGACAGCGCCGCGCAAGGCGGCGTTGTCGTTGCGCGGCACTCGCCGAACGAGTCGTTTCCCGCGTCGGTCCGGCGCTGCCGCATTTCCCGTCCCGAATCCCGTCGCGCCATGTCTCCTGCCACCTTCCGCCGCCTGATCAACCTGTGGCCACCTTTCCTGTTCAACAGCATCCGGGTAACCGCGCTCGCCGCTGACTGGAGCACGGCGCAGGTGGCACTGCGGTTGCGGCCGTGGAACCGCAACTACGTGCGCACGCAGTTCGGCGGCAACCTGTTTGCCATGACCGATCCGTTCTGGATGCTGCTGGCCATGCATCGCCTCGGGCCGGATTACTACGTGTGGGACAAGGCGGCCAGCATCGACTTCGTGGCTCCCGGCCACGAGGACGTCTTCGCACATTTCCGCCTCGACGACGCCACCCTCGACGAACTGCGCGCCGCCGCGGCCGACGGCGGGAAGGTGCTGCGCTGGTTCGACACCGAGGTGGTCACGGCGGCGGGCGAAGTGGTCGCCCGCGTGCGCAAGCAGCTCTACGTGCGACTGAAACCCAAGGCGCGCTGAGCGCTGCACCATCAGCCCACCCGCGTTCGAATCGCGCGGCCTCCTCCAGTGCCGCCGCGGTCTGCACGATGGCGCTCCGGCCAGGTAGTTTTCCGGGCAGCGGCAGTGGCCAAGCCGGCACACGACAAACCTGATTCGCACGCCACCGGAACAAAATGCGGTGCGCACCTGTACGCCATCACTTCGGGTTCCCAGACACCCACCCCATAATCGCCCGTCGCCCTTGGGGAGCAGGCCATGACGCTGGCTGAAAACCTGTTGTTGCGCGTGCGAAACCTGCATCCGGGGTGTTTTGCGTTGGTGATGGCAACCGGGATCGTGTCGATCGACGCCAGTCAGCATGGTTTGCCGCACATTGCGCGTGCGCTCTTCGCGTTCAACCTGGTGGCCTACGTGTGGTTGCTGCTGCTCACCGCGTGGCGGCTTGCGCGGTTTCGGCGCGAGCTGGTGGCCGATTTCGTCGACCCATCGCGCGGCGCCGGGTTCCTCACCCTCGCCGCCGGTACCTGCGTGCTGGGCAGCCAGTGCGTGCAGGTGGTGGATTGGCCCTTGCTTGCGAACGTGCTGGCAGTGGCGGGCACCATCGCCTGGGCGGCGCTGATCTACCTCTTTTTTGCGGCCACCATCACCGCGCGGTTCAAGCCGGGGTTTACCCGCAGCATCAACGGCGGCTGGCTGGTGGCGGTGGTCGCGACGCAGGCGCTGTCGGTACTGCTCACGCTCTTGGCGGCGAGCCGCGCTGATCCGGACCGGCTGCAATTCGTGGCGCTCGGGCTGTACATGCTGGGCGCGGCGCTGTACCTGCTGATCATCACGCTGGTGGTGTACCGCATGGTGTTTTTCCCGCTGCGCGCGCGCCAGTTCACGCCGCCGTACTGGATCGACATGGGCGCGCTGGCAATCACCACGCTGGCCGGCAGCCTCATAATCACGCGCGCGCCGGAGGCCGGGCCGGTGGTCGAGCTGCTGCCGTTCGTGAAGGGGTTCACAGTGTTTTTCTGGGCCACGGCCACGTGGTGGATTCCGCTGCTGGTGCTGCTGGAAGCCTGGCGCCACCTGCGGCGGCACGTGCCGTTCCGCTACGAGACCGACGATTGGGACATCGTGTTCCCGATCGGCATGTACACGGTCGGCACGTTCGAATTGGCGCATGCGCTGCCAGCGGATTTCCTGCTGCCGATCCCGGCCGCCGGTGTCTACGTGAGCCTCACCGTATGGCTTCTGGTGGCGTTGTTCGGCATGCGCCGGCTGTACCGCAAGACGCGTGCGGCACGGCGCCACGTGCTGCATTGATCGGCGCCGAACCCGCAAGGCCAAGGGGCGGATCGCGGGTGATGTCCCCGAGCGGCTTCAGCCACCCGGCGGCACGATGTCGAGCGACACCGACTGCACGCCGGCGAGCGTGCGCAGGTCGTCGCCCAGTTCGCCCAGCGCGGCGCGTTCGAGGTTGTAGGCGAACTCGATCAGCACTTCGTCGCCGTCGCCCGGCACATGGCGCGCCACCACGTTGCTCACCGGCATCTTGTGCGCGCGCAACGCCAACTCGATCGCGGCCAATGGCGCCGCGCCGGAAAACCGCAGCTGCAGCTTCGGCATCGTCTTGCGCATCGCGAAACGCCGCTCGATCGGTTTCAGCACGGCCAGCACGACCCAGGCGATCACGGTGGCCATCACGCCGGCCACGTACATGCCGCCGCCAATGGCGAGGCCGATCGCCGCCACCGTCCACAACCCGGCCGCGGTGGTCAGCCCGCGAATCACGTTGGCGCGGTGCATGAACATGATGGTGCCGGCGCCGAGGAAGCCGATGCCGCTGATCACCTGCGCCGCGATGCGCGAGGGATCGAGCTGCACTGCCGGCCACTTCTGCAACACGTCGGTAAACGCGAACGCGGAGACGATCATGGTCAGCGCAGCGCCCAGGCACACCAGCATGTGCGTACGCAACCCGGCCGCCCAGGTGTGGCGTTCGCGATCGAAACCGATCACCCCGCCGAGCACGGCGGCAAGCACCAGACGGATGGCTATTTCGGAAGTGTCGAGCATGGCCTGCATGGGTTCGCCAGTACGTGCCGGCAGTGTAGCGGGCCGTGCCGCGGGCCAGTCCCGCGGACCGCCAACGGATGGCGCTCCACTGAACGCAAGTTCCTGCTACCTGCGATGCTGCGCCGCAACTCGTAAAATGGGCGGCTGATTCCTCAAGCGATGCCTTCATGAGCCCTTCGGATACCCCCACCGATCGCCCGGGTGATGTGCGCACGGCCGGCAGCACGGATGCCTTGCCGGTTGCGCCGGAACTCGGGCTGTCGCTCGACGCGGCCAACATGCCGCGCAAGTCGACGCTGGTCACGCACCGCATCGTGTGGATCAGCATCCTGGCGGTGGCCGTGGGCCTGGTCTCGGCGTGGATCGCGCAGGCGCTGATGCTGCTCATCAACCTCATCACCGACCTGTGTTTCTACGGCCGTTTTTCCGATGTGCTCAGCGCGCGGCACGAGCCCGGCTCGGTGCTGTCGCCGGCGGGCACGACGATCGGCGCCTGGGTGATCGTGATGCCGGTGATCGGCGGGCTGATGGCCGGCATCATGGCGCGCTGGGGTTCGCGCGCGATCCAGGGCCACGGCATCCCGGAGGCGATGGAGCAGATCCTCGCGCATGAATCGAACATCCCGGCACGCATGACCTGGCTGAAACCGGTGTCCTCCGCGTTCACCATCGGCACCGGCGGTCCGTTCGGCGCCGAAGGCCCGATCATCTCCACCGGCGGCGCGCTCGGCTCCCTGCTTGGCCAGTTGCTGCGCGTCACCGCAAACGAACGCAAGGTGCTGCTGGCCGCCGGCGCCGCCGCCGGCATGGCCGAGGTGTTCGGCGCGCCGGTGTCGTCGCTGGTGCTGGCGATCGAGCTGCTGTTGTTCGAGCTGCGCCCGCGCTCGCTGATTCCGGTGGCGCTGGCCACCGTGGCCGCGGTCGGCGTGCGCTATGCCGCCTACGGCGCCGGCCCGGTGTTCCGCATGCCCGACGTGCCCGAGCCGGGCGCGCTGGCGCTGGCCGCCCTGGTGATCGTCGGCAGCCTCGTCGGCTATGCGTCGATCTG
Organism: Rhodanobacter sp.; assembly: GCA_004298045.1. GTDB lineage: Bacteria > Pseudomonadota > Gammaproteobacteria > Xanthomonadales > Rhodanobacteraceae > Rhodanobacter_A. The sequence continues at coordinate 38,536 of SCRM01000017.1, forward strand.
GGTCAGCAAGGCGGTGTATTTCGTCGAGGACAGTTTCGCCAAGTTGCCGATCCACTGGATGTGGTGGCCGGCGCTGGGCGCGGTGTTTGCCGGTTTCGTCGGCTGGGTCGAGCCGCGCACGCTGGGCGTCGGCTACGACAACATCGACGCGCTGGTGCAGGGCCAGTTCGGGCTGACCATGCTGCTCACCTTCGGCACGCTGAAATTTCTCTCGTGGGTGATCTCGCTGGGCAGCGGCACCTCGGGCGGCACGCTGGCGCCGCTGTTCATGATCGGCGGCTCGCTCGGCAGCGTGATCGGCATCGCCATCAACGCCGCAGTACCGAGCGCGCACGTGGACCTGCGCATCGCGGCGCTGGTCGGCATGGCGGCGATCTTCGCCGGCTCCTCGCGGGCACTGCTCACCGCCGTGGTGTTCGCCTTCGAAACCACCCGCCAGCCAGCGACGCTGTTGCCGCTGCTGGGCGGCTGCACCGCGGCGTATCTCATCTCGGCGCTCCTGATGCGCAACACGATCATGACCGAGAAGATCGAGCGCCGCGGCGTGCACGTGCCCACCGGGTACACGATGGATTACCTCGAGCGCGTGCCGGTGGGCGCGGTGTGCTCGCGCAACGTGGTGACGCTCAAGGCCAGCCAGACCCTGGCCGAAGTGCGCCGGTGGCTCGCCGAAGGCGGCCCGGACACGCGTCACCAAGGCTTCCCGATCGTCGGCGAACACGGCCACGTGCGCGGCGTGCTCACCCGCCGCACCCTGCTCGATCCGCAATGGCACTACACGCTCACCCTCGGCGAGCTGGCCACGCGCGAACCGGTGGCGGTGACCGAAGCGCACACCCTGCGCGAAGCCGCCGACCACATGGTGGCGGAAAAAATCGGCCGCCTCGTCGTCGTCGCCAAGGACGATCCGCACAAGCTGGTCGGCATCCTGACCCGCGGCGATGTGCTAGCCGCCCACGCGCAGCGCCTGCACGAAGCGCGCGAATCCTCCCGCCGTCTGCATTTCCACGACGGCTTCAAACCGCGCCCCACCTCCAGCCGATGGTTTGAAGGTGCCGGGCATGGGCGCGGGTCGAAACCGCACTGAGCTCACGCGGGGTCGGGGATTCGGGATTCGAGATTCGGCAGAGCGGGGCACGGCGAGCCTGTGGCGGCATCGGATTCTTTCTCGATCGTCACGCGCGCAGGCACGGATTGGGTGTCGGCCGGTTTTACGACAGCTCTTGCGAATCCCGACTCCCGCATCCCCAATCCCACTCATCGTCAACCGTCACTCACACCGTCTCCCCTACACTGAGCCGGTTCAATCCTGCGAAAGTCCCATGCCTTCCCTGCGCATCAAACGCTATCTCATCACCGGTCTGCTCACGTTCCTGCCGCTGTGGGTGACGGTGCTGGTCTTCAAGTTCGTGCTGGGCCTGCTGGCCGACATCGGCGGGCCGCTGGTGACCGGGCTGGTGGGAGTGATTTCGCTGGTGGCGCCGCACGCCGCCGACACCCTGAGCCAACGCTGGACGATCTTCATCCTCGCCCTGCTGCTCACGCTCGGCGGCCTGTACCTCGTCGGCTGGCTCGCGCACCACATCATCGGACAGCGCCTGCTGGAAACCTTCGATCGCCTGTTCCAGCGCATCCCGCTGGTGCAGACCATCTACGGCGGCACCAAGAAACTCATGGCCGTACTGCAACACAAGCCCGGCGGCACCCAGCGCGTAGTACTGGTGGATTTCCCGCGCCCGGGCATCAAGGCCGTGGGGTTCGTCACCCGCACGCTGGTGGAGGAAGGCACCGGCCGCGAAATCGCCGCGGTGTACGTCCCCACCACCCCCAACCCCACCGGCGGCTATCTCGAACTGGTACCGATGGACGAGCTCACCCCCACCGACTGGACGATGGACCAGGCCATGGCCTTCATCATCTCCGGCGGCGCGGTGTCGCCGGACAGCTTGCCGGCGCCGCACGTGCGGCTCCCATAAACCAGCTTACCGTTGACGTTCGCGTCGACGGCAGAACTGTCAGCGGCTGGGCGGGATCGGCTTCACACATGTGCCGTCGGGAAATGTACCTGGCCCAGTTCTAGAAATTTCCCACGACCATCGGCGACACCGCTGAACGAATGAGGTCTCCGGGCACGGTTCATACCCTGGTCCGAGCCAGCTCCATCGGCTCAACAAGACCGTCTGCGGAAATGCCGTCTGACACACGTTGCTCCACATTCAACGCTGACTGCAACACCGCACCAAGATCAACAACACCACGACCAGCAACAGCCCGAAAGCTCAAGGCACGGACGTTATGCACTTCGAGTTGACGGGGAGTCTCCTACGGAATTGTTAGGCGTTTTCCGATGAACGCCGGAGAGTGCCTGTGAGTTCAGTGCCTGGTGAGACGGTATTGAAGACCGTTCCGTACTTCTTGACGTTCTCATGCAAAAGCTTGAGCCGGGCATCACTTTCATCTGTGTCAACGAGGATCTCATAGGTGATTGACTCCATTCGCGGCGGGACGTCTTGGCGGACACCGTGGATCGTGACCCGCACCGACCGCAGCTGGAACTTGAGAATAGGGATGACGCGCTCGATGCCCTTAATCATGCAGGCCGCCAACGCAGCCAAAAGCAGCTCCGCGGGATTGAATGCATCCGCGCGCCCGGCCAGATCGGTATCTAGAACAACAGTTGCTGATTTGCACGTGGCTTCGCTGCCATGAGCGTCTGTTCTAGTCGCCCGCACCAGGAATGTCATCTTCGGTTGGCTAGGCATTGCTGTTACCTCATGGCCTACGATGGTTGGTAAAACGCCTAACGCTGGAGTTAAGCGGCGGCGCAGCCGTCCGCTTGGATGACTGGTTAGAGGGCTAGCCGGAACGCCAGAGGTGTGACGGATCGAACAAGTCGTGCGAGCCAGCCCAGAAAAGCTTGCCACCTTGCTCAACGAAGTGACCGGCAATATCCGATAGAAGACGAAACGAAAGTTGTGTGGCTTGCCAGGAATCTATGCCCGTTATGTCGGGCAAACGCTCTTTTATGCCTATGGCTTCGATGGGACATGACCATGAAACGTCGCTCGATTGATAGGCAGCACCAACTCGCAACGTGAGAATAAACCGGGTGCCATCGGCGGCCACAGCTTCCAGAGTTCGTTCAGCGATCGGAGACTCCAAAGTGAACCCCTCTAACGCTCAAGTTAAGCCGAATTGCAGCGCGTAGCCGACAACATGGCAAGCTTTATCGGCCATGTAGTTGGTGTAGCGATGCAATTTCGGCTTGAACGCATTGTTAGGCAACACTGCGACTAGCCCAGAACCTGCGGATTGAGCCGCCAAACGGAATAGTTGAGCACCGACGCGAAGGTCACCCACAACAGATACGGGAGGAGCAAGGCTCCCGCCAGTGGCCGAACGCGCCAGAAAGACACTACAGTGGCAAGAATTAGAACCCAGAGCACCAAAATCTCAGCGAACGCCAACCCGCCCCGGTGCCACGCGAAGAAGAGCCAGCTCCAAAGTGCGTTGAGTGCGAGTTGGAGCAAGAATAATGAGAGCGCGTTGCGATTCGCGCGTACACCGCCACGGCGCCATACCAGCCAGGCGGCGATCGCCATCAGGGCGTACAGAACGGTCCAGACGGGCCCAAAAACAGAAGATGGCGGTGCCCATGAAGGTTGCACCAGCTGGCCGTAAAAGGCGCCGGCCTGGACTGATGCAACCGCCCCAATGGCCGACGCAGCGAAACTCACGACGAGCCATCCGATGAGCCCGAGGATTTGCTGTTGCTTCGACTGTGGCGCCATACGAATCTCCGTTTGTTGCCTAACGCTTGAGTTAAGCGGTGCGCGGCCTTTCGCGCGTCCGCTTGGACGAGTGGTTAGACTGCAACGCCGATTTTCTTTGCACCATCACGCAAGTAGGTGTGAAGTGGAGACTTGGCGGCTAAATACTTGCTGGCGTCTCGCAAGTTTGAATGAGCGTGCGCCACCAAGGCATTGAAGTCGTCACCAGAATCACCGCGACCCAGCCAGGCAACGGCCATCAACTCCGCGACCGCCTCTGGAGATAGCTCGTCAATGCGGGCGACTAACTTCCCAGTGGCCAGACTCCAGCTACTCCAAGCAGTTGGGTCGATAGCTTCGCCTAACGTGTACTCCTCAGGCCGATCAATTGCGTCCCTGGCGCTTGCCATGTTGACAATATCTTGGATGTCACGAACGGTAAGTTCTTTGAGTTGCACAGATATCTCCAATTGCAGTCTAACGCCGGAATTGAGCGGCGGCGTAGCCGTCCGCCTTGAACGACTGGTTAGAGGCCATGCGCCCCGGTTCCGGCATAACGCAGACGGAGCAGAAGCCGAGAAGTTACCCGCGCACCTACGACGAGAACTACACCAAGGATGCACTGTACGACGCTGGCAACGAGCGACGGCAAAGCGAACGACCCAGGCGGGCCAAACGCACGAATTACGCTGCCAACCAAACCCGGTAGCGCGAGGATGAATATGAGGGTGCCTGCTGCGACAAACACAGCACCAACGATTGACTGTTGGTCCAGCGCAGCCACCGGGACGTCGGTGATACCGCGCGCCGCCAGCCGTGCGAGATAAGGTGCGCACCACCAGACGACGATTGCCGCAATTGCCGGCCCGACTAAAGAAATTAGCGCAAGGACTGGAAACGACAGGCCGACCTTATTTTGGTCTGGCGCAACCGCAAATACGGCAGCATCAGCCAGATAGACGATAGCTCGCGAGGCAATGAAAACAGCCAAAACACGTAGCGCTAGCGTCATGAGTTCCTGTGGCTTCATGTCTTTAATCTCTAACGCTGGAGTTAAGCGGCGGCGAAGCCGTCCGTCTTGAACGAGTAGTTAGGTTGCCTTTGCGCATGAACCACATTGCGCCTAAGCACCCTGCTTTTTGATTGTGATAGTTACGCCGAGTGCCTTGATTGCCTGAAACTCGATTGCGGCCCCGGACTTATACGTAACGTCCAGCTTCGAATTAGACAGCCAGTGCAAATTAACTGCTGTCACGCCCGGTGGATAAGCCGATTCGTTCGCAAAGCTGAGAACGAGCAGTGGATGCGCAACACGAGCTTGCTCAAGGTACACAGAGGTACCCACCCAAGCTGTGCCGGGACCAGCCACCTGTGTGGTTTCTGCAGATGCCACAAGTTGTCCATTTGGTGAAGCAGCTTTTGTGGCCCAGACGATTGCCTGATCGCTGCCGCATCCCACCAGCGCGAGGCAGCTTGCGATGAGGGGGAATAGCGTGGCGCGTCCGATGTGCATGTAGAACCTAACGCCTGAATTAAGCCGCGCCGCGACGCGGCGTCGGCTTGAATGAATTGTTAGCCGCCCGTACGGCCACGTGAAACGCGAGCAGGAAGTATGAACAGGAATTCTGCCAGCGCCTCCGCGAATGCAATCACACGATTTGCGTCCTCGACACTGGGCAGAGTGAATTGCCCGTCGGCATGACGTTGACCATTGGCCTCAAGACGGACTTCATGTGCCCAGAGGGCCATTTCGCTGGTAATCAAGTGATTAGCTGCGGCACCATCAATTCTGCTGTAGAGACTCCCATCGCTGTAGCCTTTTGCTTTGAGCATTGCATCAACAGCACTTGCGGCTAGCATCACAGCGCCAGCTGGGGCGTGTCGTGAGTTCATGGCTTGCGTCAGATATTGCTTCGGTGTATCTGGCACAGACTCGTCGACATCACGACTCGAAGGGTACATCTCTTGAACGGGCTGATTAACTTGAGCGCCTCCGGCAAGGATTGCGCCGCCGCACCTACGACAAGAGTAAACGAGCCAAGTTCGCTTGTTAGTTCCAGCCGCATCAGCAGTTCCGAACTGGTGAACCATTGGCAGCATTGGGCTATCGACGCCGCAATGCGGGCAGCGGGGTAACCTGAGTTGGCCCTCAAGACGCATTGGTTCTCCTTGCGGCTAACGCCAAATAGACCCCGAATCCGGGGAATAACACGGATGCTCCCACGCTGACCGGAGGGCGTCAAGCGCTGGAACTTCAAGGCAGATCAAGCACTTGCCGTCCACTTACGACGGCGCACAGGGAGCAGTCTTCCGCGCATATCTCCCGAAACGAGGCCGTTATGGGTTATTGCCTCGGATATGCGGATATGCACGGCAATGGCGGGGGGGGGGGAGGGGGGGCTACCCGCTGCGCACGCACACCTGCCACAAGTCGCCTCGCGCACGTGGCTCGTTGCCGCGACAATCGTCCGGTTTCGTGATGTGGGGGAAAACCGCATGACCAAGTGGCTGCTCGCGCTGCCGTGGCTGTTCCTTGCCGGAGCTGCCGGCGCTGCGACGCCGGCGACCGACTGGACCACGCCGGCGGAGGCCGCGAAGTTCCGCAGCACGCCGAGCTATGCGGACACGCTGGCATATCTGCAACGCCTTGCCGTGGCGGCGCCGGACAAGATCCATCTGGAAACCTTCGGCATCACGCCGGAGGGGCGGCCGATGACGGTGGTGATTGCCAGCGGCAGCGGGGTGTTCACGCCGCAGGCGGCGCGCGCGGCGCGGCTGCCGGTGGTGTTGGTGCAGGCGGGCATCCACCCCGGCGAGATCGAGGGCAAGGATGCCGGGCTGATGCTGCTGCGCGATGTCGCCATCACCCGGAAGTACCCTCACCTGCTCGACCACGCGGTGCTGGTGTTCATCCCGGTGTTCAACGTGGATGGGCACGAGCACGCTTCGCCGTACAACCGCATCAACCAGAACGGCCCGGCGTCGATGGGTTATCGCGGGCAATCGCAGTACCTGAACCTCAACCGCGATTACGTGAAAGCCGATGCACCGGAAATGCGCGCCTGGCTGAAACTCTGGCAACGCTGGCTGCCGGATTTCTTGGTGGACGTGCACACCACCGACGGCGCCGATTACCAGTACGACCTGACCTGGTACACCGAAGACCCGCACAAGCTCGATCCGGCAGTGACTGCGTGGCAGAAGCATCTCACCGATGCGGTGATGCCGCGGTTCGACGCGCGCGGCCATCTGGCTTCGCCCTATCTCGAATTCAAGGACGCCGCCGACCCGACCAAGGGCATCACCAATTTCGGCTCCGGCCCGCGTTTTTCCACCGGCTACGCGGCACTGCAAAACCGCCCGGCGCTGCTGATCGAAACCCACATGCTGAAGCCGTACGCGGTGCGGGTGAAGGCGGCGTATGACCTGATCGAACTGATGCTGGCGCACATCGATCAGCATCCGGCCGCGCTGCTTGCCGCCACCGCCAAGGCCGATGCCGACACCATCGCCCGCGTGACCACACCGGGCGCGCAGGTGCCGCTCACCTTCAAGCTCGATCCGGCACCGACCACGGTTACGCTCAAGGGCTACGCGTACACGCTGAGCCACAGCAACATCTCCAATGCGCCGTGGATCCGTTACGACCCGACCACGCCGAAGACTTACACCATTCCCGACTGGAACCGCCTGCTGCCGGACGTCTCCATCGTTCCGCCCGCCGCCTATGTGGTGCCGGCACAGTGGACGGCCGTGATCGACCGGCTGGATGCGCACGGCATCGCCTATCGGCGCACCACGAAGCCGGTCACGCTCACGGCGCAGGGCCATCAACTGGATGACCCGCAGTGGGCACGGCGCCCGTTCGAGGGGCACTTGATGCTGCGCGATCTCACCATGGCGCCGGTCACCCGCACGGTCACGCTTGCACCCGGCTCGGTGATCGTGCCGCTCGACCAGCGGGCAGCCAACGTGGCGATCGAGCTGCTGGAGCCGCAGGCACCCGACTCACTGCTGCACTGGGGTTATCTCGACGCGATCTTCGAGCCCAAGGAATACGGCGAGCCGCGCGTGCTGGAGCAGCTCGCGCGCGACATGCTGGCGAAGAACCCGGCGCTGCGCGGTGAGTTCGAACACCGGCTCCAGACCGACCCGGCATTTGCGGCCAATCCGCGGGCGCGACTCGATTTCTTTTTCCAGCGCTCGCCGTGGTATGCGGTGCAGGAGGTCGGCGCCTACCCCGTGCTGCGGCTGGATGCGACGCGACTTCGGGCGCTGCCGTGAACCTTGCGGTCGGTTGCGAGTTGCTCGGCGCAATCACCTTGGGGACAGCGCTCGCAGGTCGTGCACGAATGGCGTCCCCGCCCCCTCACTCCGGCCCTCTCGCCAAAGGGGAGGGGGAGCGAAAGCCAACACTCCGGCATGCGGCAGTCCCGTCCGGGGGAGGGGGAGCCGCGAACCGCCGCATGCCGAAGACCTATCGCACCAGCCACGCCACGCCGGGCGCCGCAAGCACGTTGAACAAGCCGCCCAGCACCATCGCCAGGCTGGCCACCGTGCCCTCTTCCGACCCCAGGTCGTAGGCCTTGGCGGTGCCGGCGCCGTGGGCGCCCATGCCGAACAGGGCGCCGCGCGCGAGCCTGGAGCGCAGCGGCAGGAAGCGCATCAGCACCTCGCCCAGCGCCACGCCGGCGACGCCGGTGATGACGACGAACAAGGCGGTGAGCTCGGGTACGCCACCGATGTCGGCGGAAACCAGCATGGCCAGCGGCGTGGTGATGGAGCGCGGCACCAGGCTCAGGCGCACCTCGCCACCCAGGCCAAACCACGTGGCCAGGAGCCACGCGCTGCCCATCGCGATCACGCTGCCGCCGAGGATGCCGGCCAGGAGTGCCGGCCAGTGGCGGCGGATCAATCCGCGGTAGCGCCAGATTGGCAAGGCAAACGCGACCGTGGCCGGGCCGAGCATGACCAGCAGCCAATGCGTATCGCGCATGTAGTTGGCGTAATTCATGCCGAACGCGAATGCCAGCACGGCGAGCAGCACCGGCACGGTCAGCAGCGGCGAGGTCCACCAGCGCGGCAGGCGCCGGTACAGCGGCTTCAGCGCGTAGTAGCCGCCGAGCGTGGCCGCCAGCCACGCGAGGGAAACCAGTTCAGCGTGCATGCCGGCGCCACCGCCACACGGCATCCACCAGGAACGCGGTGACCGTCATGACCAGCACGGTGCTGAGCAGGATCACGCCAACGATGCGCACCCCGTCACTGCGCAACAGTGCCGTGTGCTGCGACACTGCCATCACCGCGGGGATGAAGAACAGCAGCATTTCCGCCAGCAGCCAATCCGCGCCGCGGCGCAGGTCGGCCAGCGGCACCACCCGGGTGGCCAGCAACAGCAGCAGCACGCCGAGCGCCAGCACGCTGCCCGGCAGCGGCAAATGGACGGCGCGCGCGAAGCGATCGCAGCCCAGGCAAAATGCGGTGAGCGCGAGTACCTGCGCCACCAGCGCCAGGCGCGGCTGGCGCATGGAAAACAGGCGGATGCGGGCGTGCAGCGAGTTCATGGCTGGGCAGCCTACGCAGTGGCAACGTATGATGGAAATGAATTGTTTCCATCCTCACGATTCCACAAAGGCATACGTCATGGATTACCGCGCCCTGCGTTATTTCGTCGAAGTGGTACGTGCCGGCGGCTTTGCCCGCGCCAGTGCGCGCGCCCACGCCAGCCAGCCCACGTTGAGCAAGGCGGTGGCCCAGTTGGAAGAAGAATGCGGCGCGCGCCTGCTCGAACGTGGACGCCGCGGCGTGCGCCTGACCGCTGCCGGCAACCTGGTGCATCGCCACGCACTGGCAGCGCTGGCCGACAACGAGCGCCTGCGCGCCGAGCTGGATGCGTTGCGGGGGCTCAAGCGCGGCACGCTCAGCCTCGGTCTGCCGCCGATGGGATCGAGCGTGCTGTTTGCGCCGCTGCTGGCGCATTTCCGCCAGCAGCACCCGGAGATCGACATCCATCTGATGGAGCACGGCAGCCGCCGGCTCGAACAGGCGGTGCTGGATGGCGAGCTGGACGTCGCCGCCACGCTGCTGCCGGTTGGCGCCGGCTTCGCCTATCAAGCCGTGCGCGACGAGCCGATGCTGGCATTGCTGCCGCAGGCGCACCCGCGCGCCGGGGCCAAGCGCTTTCGCTTTGCGTGGCTGACGGAATCGCCGCTGATCCTGTTCGAGGAAGGCTTTGCGCTGAATCGGCTGATCGCCGCCGCGTGCGAGGCCAACGGCATCGTGCCGCGCGAAACCGTGCGCAGCTCGCAGGTGGATTTCATCCTGGCGCTGGTCGCCGCCGGCGGCGGCATTGCGCTGCTGCCCAAGCTGACGGTCGACTCGCGCAAGCTGCGCGGCGTGGTGGCGGTGCCACTGGCCGGACGTGAGCTGCGCTGGCGCATGGTGCTCGCCTGGCGCAAGGGCGCCCAGCTTTCGCCGGCGGCGCAGGCGTGGCTGGCGCTGGTAGCCGCAACCACCCCTGACCTTTGACACTGTGCGCGCCCACGGGCGCGGCCTAGCGTGGGTAGACCTTTGCACGGAACCGGCGCACGCCGCTCCGCCCTAGTCGCACTCAACATTCACGAGAGGGAATTCCATGATCCGTCCGCTGCTGAAACCGCTGGCCCTGGCCGCCGCCGTCGCGCTTGCCCTGACCGGCTGCGGCAAGCAGGAACAGGCCGCCGCGCCGGCGCCGGCACCAGCCGCCAGCGTCGCCAGCGCCGCCGCGCCCAAGGATGTGTTCAACGTCAGCGAGCTCGGCGCCAGCGACGAGGCGTGCAAGGACTTCAACGACTTCGTCAATGCCAAGTGGGTGGCCGCCAACCCGATCCCGGCCGACCACACCAGTTGGGGCGCATTTGCCGAGCTGGCCGAAAAGAGCCTGAACACCCAGCACGACATCGTCGAAGCCGCGGCCAAGAACGCCAACGGCGCCAAGGCCGGCTCGGTCGAGCAGAAGATCGGCTGGCTGTACGAGTCGGGCATGAACGACGCGGCGATCGAAAAGGCCGGCTTCGAGCCGATCAAGCCGCAGCTCACGGCGATCGATGGCCTGAAGACCAGCGCCGAGATCGCGAGCTATCTCGACCAGATCGCCGCCGATGGCGACGGCCAGGTGTTCGGCTTCGGCTCCGGCGCGGATTTCAAGGACGCCACCAAGCAGATCGCCTTCACCATGCAGGGCGGCCTTGGCCTGCCCACCAGGGATTACTACTTCAAGCCGGAATTCAAGGCCATTCGCGACGCCTACGTGGCGTACATCGCCAAGACGCTGGAGCTGACCGGCATCAGCGATGTCGACGCGAAGAAGCAGGCCGACCAGGTGATGGCGTTCGAGACCACGCTGGCGAAGGCGTCGCTGGCGCCGACCGAGATGCGCAACCTCGACAACCAGTACCACTTCGTCAGCGTCAAGGAAGCCGGCAAGATCACCCCGCACTTCAACTGGGAGCAGTTCTTCAAGGCCCAGGGCGTGACCATCGACCAGGGCTTCTCGCTGGCGCAGCCCAAGTTTTTCGCTGCCTTCGACCAGCTGCTCGCCAGCGCCCCGACGGCCCAGTGGCAGGCCTATTTGCGCTTCCACACCATCGATGGCGCCTCCAGCGCACTGTCCAAGACGTTCCGCGACAACAAGTTCGATTTCTACGGCAAGACTCTCTCCGGCCAGCCCCAGCAGATGCCGCGCTGGAAACAGGTGCTGGGCGGCGTGAACCATGCGATGGGCATGGGCCTGGGCGAGCTGTACGTGGCCAAGGTGTTCACCCCCGAGGCCAAGCAGCGCGCCGAGGTGCTGGTCACCAACGTGCGCGACGCGCTCAAGGACCGCATCAAGAACCTGGATTGGATGAGCGCCGCCACCAAGGCCAAGGCGATCGACAAGTGGAACAAGTTCCTGCCCAAGATCGGTTACCCGGATGAGGGCGAGTGGCGCGACTGGTCCGGGCTGACGATCTCGCCGGACAACTGGTACGCGAACCTGCAGGCCGCGCGCAAGTACAACTACCAGTACGACCTCTCCCATATCGGCAAGAAGACCGACCGCAAGGAATGGGGCATGACCCCGCAGACGGTCAACGCGTATTACGACCCGAGCACCAACACCATCAACTTCCCGGCCGCGATCCTGCAGCCGCCGTTCTTCTATGCGCACGGCGACGATGCGATCAACTACGGCGGCATCGGTGCCGTGATCGGCCACGAATCCAGCCACGGGTTCGACGACCAGGGCAGCCAGTTCGACGGCGACGGCAACAAGAAGGACTGGTGGACGCCGCAGGACAAAAAGCAGTTCGACGCGCGCACGCAAAAGCTGGTGGCGCAGTTCGACGGCTACGCGCCGATTTCCGGCAAACCCGACCTGCACGTCAACGGCAAGCTGACCCTGGGCGAGAACATCGCCGACCTGGGCGGCCTCAACATCGCCTACGACGCGCTGCAGACCGCGCTTGCGAAAGACCCGACCGAAGCCGACCAGAAGATCGACGGCTACACCGAAGACCAGCGCTTCTTCCTCAACTGGGCACGGGTGTGGCGCGGCAGCACGCGCGAGAAGCGTGCAGAAATGCTGCTCAACGTCGACCCGCACTCGCCGATCGCGATCCGCGCCATCGCCGCACCATCCGACATGCCGCAATTTGCCTCGGCGTTCCAGTGCAAGCCGGGCGACGCCATGGTGCGTTCGGGCGACAAGCAAGTGAAGATCTGGTAACCCCCGCAACACGCGGCAGGCCAAGGCGCCTGCCGCACGGGGCTCGACGCCGCGCCGATGCGCGGCGTTTTTTTGTGCGCAATCCACCGCAAACCATCGCGAAAAGCGCAAGTACTGGCAGCTATTTTACGAAACGATTACATTGCCCCCTGCCGGCCGCCCAGGGGGGCCGCTGTACCGCACCAAATACGACCACGCGTTTTCACGCTTAGGGGAGCAGTCATGAGACCCACACTTCGTCACCACGTCCTTGCGTCCGCACTCATTCTTGCGTTCGGCTCTGCCGCAACGCTGCCTACCTTGGCCCAGGACGCCTCTGGCACCCAGCCATCCGATCAGAAGAGCGTTACCCAATTGCAGGGGGTGGAAGTCACCGGCTCGCGCATCAAGGGCGCCGACATGGCGACCCAAGTGCCGGTCGTGACCATCACCTCCAAGGACATCCAGAACACCGGCCTGACCAGCATCGGCGACGTGCTGCAGGAGCTCACCACCTCCGGCTCCGGGCTCAACACCAAGTTCAACTCCGCCGGCAACTTCGGGTTTCCGCCAGACGGCTCGGGCGTGGGTTCGGGCTCGTCCACGCTCGACCTGCGGAACCTCGGCGCCAAGCGCGTCCTGGTGCTGGTGGACGGCATCCGCTGGGTGAACGAAAGCTCGGCCTCGGGCGTGTCCGCCGCGGTCGACCTCAACACCATCCCGGTGGGCATCATCGACCGCATCGAGATCCTGCAGGACGGCGCCTCCTCGCTGTACGGCTCGGACGCGATCGCGGGCGTGGTCAACATCATCACCAAGCGCTCGCAGCCAGGCGGCTCGGCCACGGTCTACGCCGGTACCTACAACCAGCGCCGCGGCGGGCAGACCACCAATGCCGATCTTTCCTTCGGCAACAAGGGCGACCGCTTCGAGTATTTCCTCGACTTCGGCTACGTGAAGCAGAAGTCCATCAGCTCCGCGGACTGGGCACAGGCCGGCTCCGAGTGCGTGCCGGGCACCGGGCTCTCCAACTGCAGCTCGGCCACACCGACCGGCCGCCTGATGTTTGTGGACCCAGCCGGCACGATGCAAAGCGTCACGCTGAACGGGCCGGTCAGCGGCGTGCCGAACTACCCCGCCGACTACCACCACTTCACCACCGCCGACCGCTATCTGTTTGCATCGCGCAACCTGCTGCTGACGCCGAGCGAGCGCAAGAGCGTGTTCGCCAGCAGCCGCTACAAACTCACCGACAACATCACCTGGTATGCCCGCGGCCTGTACAACAACCGCACCTCGATGAACCAGGCGGCGCCGGAACCGATCTTCCTCGGCCCGGGCGCCGGTCTCGGCAGCCTTGCCGACCACGTCAACATCGACGCCACCAACCCGTGGAACCCGCTGGGCTACACGCTCAACTCCGACCCCAACACCGGCAACTTCATTCTGCTGGCGCGGCGTCCGATTGAAGGCGGCCCGCGCCAGTACCGCCAGGACGTGGACACCACCTACTTCGGCACCGGCCTCGAGGGCGCTTTCAGTGTGGGTGAGCGCGATTTCTACTGGGACGTGAACTACGCCAACGGCAACAACAAGGCCACCCAGACCGTACGCGGCACCTACAACATCGCGCACATCCAGCGCGGGCTCGGGCCGCTCGCCAACTGCACCGACAGCTGCGTACCGCTGAACCTGCTCGGCGGCCCCGGCACGCTCACGCCGCAGATGCTGCAGTACATCCAGTACATCGAGCACGACACCAGCCGCAACAAGATCAACCTGTGGACGGCCAACCTCTCCGGCAGCATCGTCGACCTGCCGGCCGGCCCGCTGGCGTTCGCCACCGGCTATGAGCACCGCAACTACAGCGGTTCGTACCAGCCCGACGCGGTGGTCGTTGCCGGCGAGTCGAACGGCGTGCCGTCACTGCCCACCTCCGGCAGCTACTCGATCAACGAGTACTACCTCGAGCTCAACGCCCCGCTGCTGAAGGATCTGCCGGGCGTCACCGCGCTCGATCTTTCCGCCGCCACCCGCTACTCCGACTACTCCACCTTCGGCAACACCACCAACAACAAGTTCGGCCTGCGCTGGCAAGTGGTGCCTGACCTCACCCTGCGCGGAACTTGGGCGGAGGGCTTCCGTGCGCCGTCGATCGGCGAGGTGTTTGGCACGCCCGCACGCTTTGACGCCACGCTGCAGGACCCGTGCAGCGGTCCGATCGCGGACCCGGCCACCGCCGCCAATTGCGCGGCACTCGGGGTACCGGCGACCTACCAGCAGTCCAACCCGCAGATCTCGGTGCGCACCGGCGGCAACCGCGCGATCAAGCCGGAAACCTCGCGCAGCCTGACGTTGGGCGCGGTGTACAGCCCGAGCTGGGCGGCCAACGTGCCATGGTCGTCCAAGCTCGACTTCACGCTCGGCTACTACCGCATCAACCTGGATCAGGCGATCCAGGCCCCGGATGCGCAAACCCAGTTGAACCGCTGCGTCGACAGCGGCAGCCTGACCTCCGCTGCGTGCACCGGCATCCACCGCAACGCCACCGGCAACATCGACGGCTTTGCCAACGAGCTGCAGAACCTCGGCACCATCCACACCGACGGCTACGACTTCAGCGTCGCATGGCGCGGGCCGCAAACCGACATCGGGCAGTTCCACGCCAACTGGAGCAGCACCTACGTCGACCAGTACACCGCCCGCAACGCCTCCGGCCAGGTCGAGCCGCGCACGGTCGGCATCGAGGTCAACGACAGCTCGATCCCGCGGCTCAACTCCAACCTCAACATCGGCTGGGCCCGCGGCGCCTGGGTGGTGGATTACACCCTGCGCTACCGCAGCGGCCTCAAGGAGAACTGCGCGGGGGCAGCCGGCTTCCCGATCTGCAACCACCCGAACGAGATCACGCCGAACCGTCCGGACGGCACGCATGATCTCTCCGACGTGAGCTACAGCGACCTCCGCGCCAGCTGGAAGGTGCCGGTGACGCTCGACCTCACGATCACCGCCGGCATCAACAACCTGTTCAACAAGGAGCCGCCGGTGTGCGTGTCGTGCTCGCTGAACGGTTACGATGCATCGAGCTACGACCTGCCCAGCCGCTTCACCTACCTGCAGGCCAACGTGAAGTTCTGAACGCGTTCGTTTTGCGCTGCAGACAAAGGCCGCCGCAAGGCGGCTTTTGTTTGCGGTCGAGATTGGGGATACGGGATTCGGGATTGGGCAGAGAGCCGGGATTGGAGAGTGGGGGATTCGGGATTCGGCAGATCGAAAGCGTGGTGCGCGTGGGGATGCTGTTTTTGTGAGGTAGGCGTGGGTCGGACTGAAGCCTGACCGACAGGAGCCTTGCAGCTCGCACGATGCGGCTTTTCCGAATCCCGAATCCCCCATCTCGAATCCCAGCTCCTGATGCGCCGCGTCAGCGCCAAGCTGCCGCGGTGCATTAACATCCACCGGTTAAGTCCCCACGATCAGGAGTTGGTGATGCGTCCGTTTCCGCTCGGCGAAGACATCGACCTGCTGCGCGACACCGTGCACGCGTTTGCGCAAAAGGAAATCGCGCCGCGCGCCGCACAGGTCGATCGCGACAACCACTTCCCGAAGGATCTGTGGCGCAAGTTCGGCGACCTCGGCCTGCTCGGCATGACCGTCGCCGGCGAATACGGCGGCACCGACCTGGGTTATCTCGCGCACATGGTGGCGATGGAGGAAATCTCGCGCGCGTCGGGCTCGATCGGCCTCTCGTACGGTGCGCATTCCAACCTGTGCGTCAACAACATTTTCAAGAACGGCAACGAGGCGCAACGCAAGCGCTACCTGCCCAAACTGTGCTCGGGCGAGCATGTCGGCGCGCTGGCGATGAGCGAGCCGGGCGCCGGCTCCGACGTCGTCGGTTCGATGGCTTGCCATGCCGAGCTGCACGGCGACACCTGGATCGCCAACGGCAACAAGATGTGGATTACCAACGGTCCGGATGCCGACGTGCTGCTGGTGTACATGCGCACCGCGCCGAAAACCGCCGGCAGCCACGGCATGACCGCGTTCATCGTGGAAAAAGGCATGCCCGGCTTCAGCACTGCGCAAAAGCTCGACAAACTGGGCATGCGCGGCTCCAACACCTGCGAGCTGGTGTTCACCGATTGCGCGATCCCCACTGCCAACGTGGTGGGCGAGGTGAACGAGGGCGTATGCGTGCTGATGAGCGGGCTGGACACCGAGCGCCTGGTGCTCAGCGGCGGCCCGCTCGGCCTGATGCAGGCGGCGCTCGACATCACCCTGCCCTACGTGCGCGAGCGCAAGCAGTTTGGCGTGGCGGTGGGCACATTTGGCATCATGCAGGCGAAAGTGGCCGACATGTACACCGCGCTGCAATCCTCGCGCGCCTTCGCCTACACGGTGGCGCGCGGTTTCGACGCCGGCGAACGCTCGCGCGTCGATCCGGCTGCGTGCCTGCTCAATGCCTCGCGCAACGCGGTCGCCGTCACGCTGGAGGCAATCCAGGCGCTGGGCGGCAACGGCTACATCAACGACTTCGACACCGGTCGCCTGCTGCGCGATGCCAAGCTCTACGAGATCGGCGCCGGCACCAACGAGATCCGGCGCATGCTGATCGGGCGCGAGTTGTTCAACGGCAAGGCGTAACCCTGCTGCACACGCCATGACGACGAAGGGCGGCCAGTTGGCCGCCCTTCGCGTTGGTCACTGTCGCTCGCGGTTACTTGGCGAACAACTGCTCCACGCTCGCGCGCTCCTCGCGCAGTTCCTTGCTGGTGGCATCCAGCTTGGCACGCGAGAAGGCATCGATTTCCAGCCCCTGCACGATGGTGTACTTGCCATCCTTGCAGGTCACCGGGTAGCCAAAGATCACGCCTGGCTCGATGCCGTAGGAGCCATCGGACGGCACGCCCATCGACACCCAGTCGCCGGCCGCGGTACCCAGCGACCACGTGCGCATGTGGTCGATCGCGGCATTGGCCGCCGAGGCGGCGGAGGAAGCGCCGCGCGCCTTGATGATGGCCGCGCCGCGCTGCTGCACAGTGGGGATGAAGGTCTTTTCGTACCACTCCTGGCCCACCTGGGCCAGCACCGGCTTGCCGTCGATGGTGGCGTGGTGGATGTCCGGATACTGGGTGGAGCTGTGGTTGCCCCAGATGATCATCTGCTTGATGTCGCTGTTGTGCTTGCCGAGTTTCTCGGCGAGCTGGCTCTTGGCGCGGTTGTGGTCCAGCCGCACCATCGCGGTGAAGCACTTGGGGTCCAGGGACGGCGCGTTCTGCTGGGCGATCAGTGCATTGGTGTTGGCCGGGTTGCCCACCACCAGCACCTTCACGTCGCGCTTGGCGTGGTCGTTCAGGGCCTTGCCCTGCGGCCCGAAGATCTTGCCGTTGGCCTGCAGCAGGTCCTTGCGCTCCATGCCGGGGCCGCGCGGGCGCGCGCCAACCAGCAGGGCGTAATCCACATCCTTGAACGCGACATTCGCGTCATCGGTGGCAACGATGCCGGCGAGCGTCGGGAAGGCGCAATCGTTCAGCTCCATCACCACGCCCTGCAGCGCCGGCAGCGCCGGGGTGATCTCCAGCAGGTGCAGGATGACCGGCTGATCCGGGCCGAGCATGTCGCCGGCGGCAATGCGGAACAACAAGGCGTAGCCAATCTGACCGGCGGCACCGGTGACGGCAACTCGAACGGGGGCTTTCATCATGGATCTCCATGGGTCGGTAAGCGGGGAGGAAAGCCGCCGACCGCGCATGGGGCGATGGTTGCGCACCGCGTGCCGCGGCTTTCCGGGTTCGGCGAACACAGCCGTCAAACCGGGAGATTTTAGCATGCCGCGCCGCAGCAGCCGGGGCGTGCCAACGGGGGTGCGCGCCGCGCAACCCCTGTCATGGCATTCCGCTCGCCAGCCACGCGGCGAGCGCGCAGCGGCTCAGCGGAACAACTTGCCGGCCAGCCCGGCAAGCGACCCCAGGTCGAAACCACCACCGGTGCCCGCCGGCACCTGCCCGTCCGGCGTCAGGTGATCGACGGCGTGCGGCAACACTTGGGCAAGCTGACCGAGCAGCTGGGTCGGATCGGTGCCAAGCTTGCCGGCGGCTTCCTGCACCAGCGAGCCCAGACCACCCTTCTGCAGCGCGTCGCCCAGCTGCTGGCCGGTGACCGCCTGATTGCCGCCGGTGCCCACCCACGACTGCACGGCGTCGCCCAGCCCGTGCTGAGTGAGCGTCGAGACCAGGCCCTGCACGCCACCGGCGCCCTGGATCAATTTGCCCGCCACCTCGATCAGCGAGCCGCCACCGGCGCCTTGGCCGGCACCACCCAGCAATCCACTCAACAGTGACATGGTCGTACTCCTTGCACAGTCAGAGGGATGGGCCAGCGAGCAGGCCGTGGAACGCGGCACCGGACACACGCCCACCTCTGACGGTACCAGCCCTCAGCCGCGCTGGTCGAGCACCCGGTTCCACTCGCCGACACGCTCGGCGTGTTTGGCCAGCAAGGCATCGACATCGCCGTCGGCGGTGGCCTTGGTGATGACATCGCCCTGCTGGATCGCGTTGACCACCGCCTGATCGCCCGCACCGACCACTTCGCCAAACACGCTGTGCTTGCCGTCCAGCCACGGCGTGGCAACGTGGGTGATGAAGAACTGGCTGCCATTGGTGCGCGGGCCGGCGTTCGCCATCGACAGCACGCCCGGCTTATCATGCCGCAGCGTAGCGTCGAATTCATCCTCGAACCGGTAGCCCGGGCCGCCACGGCCGGTGCCCTCGGGGCAGCCGCCCTGGACCATGAAATCGGCGATCACGCGGTGGAACGACAGGCCGTCGTAATAGCCGCGGCGCACGAGATTGACAAAGTTCGCCACCGTCAGCGACGCCTTGTCGTCGTGCAGACGCAGGTGGATGTCGCCGCGGTTGGTGGTCAGGGTGACGTTGATGGCCATGGGGATCCTTGCGGTGGGAAGGCAAAGCGCAAGGATAACGTCACCCAGGCACCACGTCAGTGCGGCAGATCCAGCATGCCGGCGTCGAGCGCACCGGCACCGCGCGGACGCGCTGCCGGCGTGGGTGGGTTCACCGGCAAGGATTTGTCGTCCACGAGGTGATCCCACATGCGATCAAGCGCCGCGTAGCCGTAAGGCAACAGCGGCACATGGCGGTCGCCAAAGCCGGGCAGCGCGAGAAAAGCGTCGAAATGCTGGGCGCCGGGGATCGCCCAATACAGCGGCTGGCGCCCCTGCGCGCGCAACCACGCCACGTACGGCTCGGAGGTGAAGCTCACCGGCAGCAAGCCGTCGGTTGCACCATGCACTACCCAGATCGGCAAGCCGGCACGCGGCAGATGCACCGCTAGCGCCGCCACCGCCGCGTGCAAGGCGCGCGCGTTGGCGTCGTTGCCGGCCCACAGCGCGCGCAGGCAGCGCAGGCCAGTCAGCGTCGGGGCGCCGGAGGCGTCGGTGCCGCCGGTCAGCGCCACCTGGTTGCCCGGCGGAATGCCCGAGGCATCCGCCCACCACGAGTTGCGTACTGCCTCGCTCGCCAGCCCCGGTTTGCCGGCCGCATCCGTGGTGCGATAGGCATAACCGCACGGCATCGCACCGACCCCGCGCCGCAGGTACGCCGAGGCATACGCGGCGGCGACCGCGCGCCACGCATCGAACGCCGTGGTGCTCGCCGCAGTGGCAATGGCCTCATCGCGCCAGCCATTGGCGTGCAACCGTGCACGCGCTGCGGCCGCCTGTTCCGCCAACGTGGTGCCGGACAACTCGCCATCCGCATGCAGCGCCGCGCAACGGGCCGCAAACGCCGGCGGCAGCACACCGGCCACGCGTGCCAGAGGCGCACCCGCGTACTGCGCGTCGGCCAGCGCACACGGCATCAACAGCGCGGCTTCGGTGACGTAGTCAAACAAGGCGCGGCCGTGCCCCGGCACGTACACGTTGGGTTCCAGCGCCACCACGGCGTCGATCAACCCGGTTTCGTCGAGCCCTGCCGCCTGCAACGCGGCACCGCCGCCATTGGACAGCCCGGTCACGATCACCCGCGTATTGCGTGCCGTGAACGGCGCGGCATCTGGATACGCGCGATCGAGCATGGCCAGGCCAAACTGCACTGCCTGCAGCACATCCCGCCCCCAGTCGGCCTCGGGGTTGTCGCCCGAATGCGCGTGCTTGACCACGATGCCGGCATCGGCGGCGTAGTGTTCCGGCGCAAATTCCAGCGGCTCCGCGCCAACGGCGTGCCGTGTGCCATCCAGCGCCACCCCGGTGCCGTCGGCGGTATCGAAATAGCCGGCACCGGTGCCCTTGTCGGTGTAGGCCACGGCGCAACCCTTGGGCAGTCCCCACGCGCCGGCCAACGCAATGGCGCCGTACACGCCGCGCGAGCCGGACGATGCCGCCACCACCAGGCACCGCGCCTTGCGGTCGAAATGATCCGGCGCCTGCAGCAGTACCCGATGCGGATAGTGCGCGTCGGGGATGCGTGCAAACGCGGTGTACTCGCGCCCCGGCACCTCCGGCACCGCGCCATAGACAGTGCCGTAGCCACCCAGCGGGCCAAGATCGGCGATGCCCTTCCAGCTCGACTGGATCGCGCGCCGACGCAGCTCCGCCGGCGTCGGGTGCGCCGCATCCGCATACGCCGAGGGCAACCCGCGCAAGCCAGTGAGGCCGAGCCCGGCGCTCAACAGGTCATCGCCATGTCGATGCTCGGTGACTTGCACCGGGCCGGCCACAAAGGAAAGTGTCATCGCAGCGGCTCCTGCAGCAGGCAACGCCGTGCTCGCCCCGGTCGCGACCCAGGCACCGATCATCAGCAACCGCAGGGCAAAAGGCGTCATGCCACGACAATAGCGTGCGTGGCGACTGCGGCCATAGGACGAAAGTCCGATGCGCCGGCCGCAGCGTATGGTTAGGCTCGAAACCACCGCTGCGAAACTGACCATGCCGCACCTGCTGATTGCCGACGACCATCCGCTGTTTCGCACCGCGCTGCACCACGCGGCGCTGGCGGCGCTTGGCGCGGAAGCGGTGGTTGCCGAAGCCGCCGACCTGGCGGCCGCGATGGCGGCCATGGCCGCCGATCCGGATATCGACCTGGTGCTGCTGGATCTGCACATGCCCGGCAGCCGCGGGCTGTCCGGGCTGGCGGCGCTGCGCGGGCAATTTCCGGCGGTGGCGGTGATCGTGGTTTCCGCCCACGACGAGCCGCGTGTGGTACGCCGCGCACTCGATTACGGCGCCGCCGGCTACATCACCAAGAGCGCCGGCCACGACGACATCGCCGCCGCGATCCGCACCGTGCTCGATTGCGGCGAATGGGTACCGCCACGCCTGGCGCGCCAGGTGGCGGAACTGCCCCCCAACCCGCAGGACAGCGCGCTCGCCGCCCGTCTCGCGCGCCTGACCGAGCAGCAATACCGCGTGCTGGAACTGGTGGCCGAGGGACTGCTCAACAAGCAGATCGCCGACCGCCTCGCGATTCAGGAGCGCACCGTCAAGGCGCACGTCACCGCCATTTTCGAAAAACTCGGCGTGCACAACCGCACGCAAGCCGGCATCCTGCTGCGCTCGCTGGATCTCGCCGATCCGGCCGGGATGCTGTAGGTCGGCCTTCGGCCGGGCGACGCCTTTGGCGAAGGGCTACGAGCCAACATCGGAACCCGGGCGGACATGGCGCAGAATCAGCTGCCGCAGCGCGAGCGGGCGCATCGGCTTGTAGAGCACCTGCACGCCCGCGGCGAGCAAGCGCGCGCGCAAGGCCGGATCGCGATCGGCGGTAATCACCACGACCGGGGCCGCGCCGCACTGCGGGCGCAGTTGCTGCAGGGCATCGAGGCCGGTGTGGCCGCCATCCAGGTGGTAATCGAGCAGCAGCAAATCGGGCACCCATGGCACCTGTCGCGCATGCGCCACGGAGCGCGCTGCATGCACCGTCCAGCCCCACTGTTCCAACAGCGTGGCCAGCGCTGCGAGGGCATCCGGGTCGTTGTCCAATACTAGCGCGCGCCCGCGCGGCAGCGGCCGCGTGGAGATGCTTGCCGATGGTTCAACCGGTTTGCCGGCAGCCACGCGTGGCACCCGCACCGCAAACAGGCTGCCGCGTCCCGGCCACGAACGCACGCTCAGGCGATGGCCAAGCAGCCCGGCGATGCGCTTGGCGATCGCCAGCCCCAATCCAAGGCCCTGCCCGCTTGCCGTACTGCCGCGGCGAAACTCCTCGAAGATCAACTGTTGTTCTGCCGGTGCAATGCCGGGGCCGGTGTCCCACACCTCGATGCGCCAATCCGCGCCACGACGCCGGCAACCAAGCAGGATTTCGCCGCGTTCGGTGTAACGCAATGCGTTGGAAAGAAAGTTCTGCACGATCCGTCGCAGCAGGGCGGGATCCGAATGTGCCCAACCCCGCGCCGCCACCACCCGCAGGCGCATGCCGCGTTCGCGCGCCAATGCCTGGCATTCCGCCGCCAGCGGGTCGAGCACTTCCGCCAGGGCAAACGCACGCCGCTCGACCGCGATCCGGCCACCTTCGAGTCGGGCGATGTCGAGCAAGCCGGCGAGCAGGTTCTCGGTCGCTTCCAGCGCGCCATCAAGATGCCGCAAGGTCGCGCCGCCGGTGGTGTCGGCGGTGAGCTGCGGACGCAAGGTGTGCGCAAACAACTGTGCGGCATGCAACGGCTGCAACAGGTCGTGGCTGACCGCGGCGAGAAAGTGGGACTTTGCATCGTTGGCGTGCTGGGCGGCGGCCGTCGCCCGCTCCAGCGCCTGGGTACGGTCGGCCACGCGCTCTTCCAGTGTTTCGTTCGCCCGCTTGAGCGCCCGCTCGACCTCGCGCGAGGCGGTGACGTCGGTATAGGTCGCCACATAACCACCGCCGGGCATCGCGTTGCCGCGTATTTCGATCACCCGCCCGTGCGGAAAGGTGCGCTCCGAATGATGCGGCGAACCGGCGTGCATGTGCGCCAGCCGCCGCCGCACATCACTGTCGATCTCGCCGCCGCCGGCCAGCCCGGCGCCAAGGTTGTAGCGCACCAGATCGGCTACCGGCCGCCCGATGACCAGCAGACCCGGCGGGTAGTCGAACAGCCGCTCGTAGGGCCGGTTCCACGCCACCACCCGCAGCTGCGCGTCGATCACGCAGATGCCCTGGCTCATGCTGGCCAGCGCCGCCGCCAGCACGCGCTGGTTGAAACGCAGATCCTGCGCGGCCTCGCCGACGATCTCCGCCACGGCAGCCAGGTCGTGCGGCCCCTGATGGCGCATCACGTCGAGCAGCAGGCGCGCCGAGCTGGCACCAATCACGGCGGCCAGCTCGTGTTCCACCGCCGCTACCCGCGTTGCTTCGGCCAGCCCTTCCTGGGGTGCACCGGCGAACAATTTGCGGATGTGTGCCGCCGGCAGAAAGCGGCCCGCCAGACGGTGCAACTCCGACAACCCGACATCGCCCTCGGCGCTCGGCGCCGGGTGCGCAAACCGCGAACGCGCCACCAGCCAGGTGGTGGCCACGTTGGCCGCCAGGCTCAGCACCACCGCCCGCGTCAGCCGCCCCCATTCGTCGAGCCCGAGCAGATGCGCCGGCGCCAGCCACGTCACCCCGAGCGGGCCGCTGCGCACCCACTCCGGCTGCGGCACGAACAACGCCGGCAGCAGCGCGTAGAACCACACCAGCACGCCGACCAGCAGTCCGGCCCATACCGCACGGGCGCCGACATGCGGGCGGTACATTGCGATCAAGGTGGCCGGCGCGAGTCCCGCCAGCGCGGAAAACGAGATCGCGCCGATATCCGCCAGCGCGTCGCTGCGCGCCAGCACGCGGCTGTAGGCCCAGGCCAGCAGCACGATGGCAAGGATCGCGATGCGCCGCTGCATCAACACCGCGCCGCGCAAATCGCCTTGCTGGCCACGCCCCCAGCCCGCACGCACCAGCAGCGGGGCGACAAAATGGTTGCTCACCATGAGGCTCAGCGTGAGCGTGGCAATCACCACCATGCTGGTGGCCGCGCTGAGCCCGCCAAGAAACGCGACCAGCGCCAACCCGCGATCGCCATGCGCCAGCGGCAGCGCAAGCACATACAAATCGGAGGCGACACCCACCGGCCCCAGCCAGCGGTCGCCCAGCCGCGCCAGCGGCAGGATCGGCAGCGAGATCAGCAGCAGATACAGCGGAAACACCCAGCGCGCGGTGCGCACATGGACATCGTCGCGACACTCCACCACGCCGGCGTGGAACTGGTGCGGCATGGTGAACATCGCCAACGCACCCAGCAGGATCAACGCGGGAAACCCGCTGGCATCGCCGGTCGGCGGCATGCTGCCCACCACGGCGCCAGCGGGAATCGGCACGAACAGCAGCACGCCCAGCGCCAGCATGGCCGCCAGCTTGAACAACGACTCGAACGCCACCGCCAGCATCAACCCGCGGTTGTGTTCTGTCGTGGCCGCGCGCCGTGTACCAAACAGCATGGTGAACACCGCCATCACCAACCCGACGTACAACGCGCTGTCCTGCCACGCCGGGGTGCCCACCACGTGGCCACGGCTGAGCACCGCGTAGCTCATGGCCACCGCCTTGAGCTGCAGCGCGACGTACGGAACCATGCCCACCAGCATCACTGCCGTGACCAGCGCCGCCAGCCCGGAGTGCCGCCCGAGCCGCGCCGCGATCAGGTCGGCAAGCGAGCCGGCGTTGTACTCGTGCGCCATGCGCACCAGCCGGCGCAGCCAATCGGCTGCAAACAGGTAAATCAGGATGGCACCCACGAAAGTCGGCGGCAGCCACCAGCCCGAACGACTGGCCTGGGTGACGGTGCCGTAGAACGTCCATGACGTGCAGTGGATCGCCAGCGACAGACCGTAAACGACTGCCCAGCGCTTGTGCAGTACCTGGGCGTGTCGCTCGCCGTACAGCGCCACCGCGAACAGCAGCCCCAGCCACATCAGCGCCGCGGCGATGATCCAGCCAACGCTCAACATGGGCGGATGGCGCAAGGCGAAAGAAGGCGGACGCTGGACAGCCTCATGTCAAATCGGTGCATCTCGTATGCGGGACAAAACGACGCGACGCGACGCGCTCCCTACCGCCCGACGGCCTCCCCTGGCGAGCCGCCCCCTGCCACGCGCGAGCCGCCGACAGCCACAGGCTGCGTGAGGCAGCTCAATCCTCGCACACCTGCCGGACCAACGGCCGCGCAACTACATGCCCCACAGCTCCCGATCCAGATCGCCATCCAGCCCGAACGCGGCCAGTGCCACGCGGCCGTTGCGCACCTCGACCCCTTCGGCGCGCAGGCGCCGAACCTGCTCGCGAAAACCGGCACAGCCCTTGGGCAACGCGATGTGGCCAGAAGCGCGCAGCACCCGGAACCACGGCAGTTCCAGCCCGTCCGGGGTTGCACCCAGAAGCTTGCCGACGAGGCGCGCGCGACCCGGCAGCCCGGCGCGTTTCGCGATCGCGCCGTAGCTGGCGACGCGCCCGCGCGGGATCGCCGCGATGGCGGCGTAAATGCGCGCGTGGATTTCCGGCAAGGTGGCCAGCAGCGCTGCCGGCGATGCCTGGCGAGGCCGGCTGCTCACCGCCAGAGGTGGGTAAGCCCGACCAGGCACCAGGCGAACAATGCGGTGATCGGCAAGGTGAGAATCCACGCCCACACCATACGCTCCACCACCGACCAGCGGATGGCGTTGGTGCGTTTGGCCGAACCCACGCCCATGATCGCGGAGGACACCACATGGGTGGTCGACACCGGCAAGCCGAACACCGAGGACACCAGGATCACCGCCGCCGAACTGCTTTCCGCCGCAAAGCCATTGATCGGATGCAGCTTCACCATCTTGTGGCCCAGCGTCTTGATGATGCGCCAGCCACCGCCAGCGGTACCGCCTGCCATGGTCAGCGCGCACACCACGGCGACCCAGGCCGGCACCACGAAACCGCCCGCGGTGTTTTCGTTGATCTTGAGAAAGTCGAGCCACGCGGGCACGTGGTCGAACTGGCCCGCGGCCGTGGCGCTCGCCAGCGCCAGCGCAATGATGCCCATGCTTTTCTGCGCGTCGTTCATGCCGTGCGCAATACCCATGGCGCTGGCGGAAAAAATCTGCGCCTTGCCAAAGAACGCCGTCACGAACGGCGTGCGCCCGAGCTGCCACAACCAGTTGCGGCGCCGCGAAAACCACGCCAGCAGGGCGAACAACCCGCCCATCAACAGGAACCCGAGCACCAGGCCCGCGATCGGCGACACCACCATCGGTACCACCACCTTGGGGATCACGCCTTTGCCCAGCCACCAGTGCGCGCCGTCGGTGGCCCATACCACCGCGTCAAAGTTGCCGCCGGTTTCCGCCAGCGCGGCACCGACCAGCGCACCGACCAACGCATGGCTCGAGCTGGAGGGAAGCCCCAGCCACCAGGTGATGAGGTTCCAGACGATCGCTGCCAGCAACGCGCAGATCAGCAGCTCCGACCCCACGTCGACCACGCCGGTATTGACGATGCCGGCAGCGATGGTGGCTGCCACCGCCGTGCCCCACAGCGCGCCGACCAGGTTGGTCACCGCCGCCAGCAGCACCGCCTGGCCAGGCGACAGCACCTTGGTGGCCACTACCGTGGCGATCGAATTCGCGGTGTCGTGGAACCCGTTGATGTAGGTGAAGGTGAGTGCGATCACCATCACCAGCACAAGCACGCCGAGACTCATGCGCGCAGCCTCAGGAGTTCTTGAGCACGATCGAATACACGATGTTGCCGACGTCGCGGCACTTGTCGATCGCCTTCTCGATCAGCTCGAACAAGTCCTTCGCCAGCATCGCCTTCATCGCGTCGGCGCCCTCGAGATACAGCGTGCGATACGGCGCCAGCAACATGCGGTCGCCTTCGGATTCGAGCGTCTGCAGGCGTTCCTGCAGCTTGCGCACCGGGTCGATGTGCAGGCCGCGGCGCAGCTCGCCGATCATCTGCACCACCACGTCGGCCGAACGCTCCAGCACCGTCGCGCGCTGCGTGAAATCCACTCCGGTGAGGCGTTCGGCGACGATCGCGTAGCGCTCGGCGAACTTCTCCACCGTCTTGGGGATCTTGTACAGCGCGGAGTTGAGCGCCTCGATGTCTTCGCGGTCGAGCGCCGTGACGAAGGTGTTGATGAGTTCCTCGCTGATCTGCGAGGCGAGGTTCTTTTCACGCGCGCGGGTGGCGGCAAACGCCGCCATGAGCGGCGCCTGGTCCGGCTGGGTGGTCATGCCGTGCAGCGCTTGCGCACTCTCATGCGCTACCGCGGCGCTCTGCTCAAGCAGCCCGTAGAACTTGTCGCCTTTGCCAAAAATCGTCTGCAGGGAAAACATGTGGGGTACGTCCCGGACGCGAATGGGCGCAATATTACAGGCTGGTGACGGCTCGAGCGGCAGAAACCTTCGACGCGAGCCACTGCAAACCCGCGGTGCTGGCCAAGGCCCGCATGATTCCTGCTGCCCAGGCTGCCGGCCCCACGCCGCGGCATCGGGGCGCCACCAAAGGTGCCACACGCCTGCCGCTACACTGCGCGCATGCCCCCCTCAACGCGTCAACCGCGATGCTGACCGAAATCGCGCTCGTCCTCGTGCTTGCGCTGGCCAACGGCTTCTTTGCGCTGTCCGAAATGGCCTTGATCGCCTCGCGCAAGAGCCGGCTCAAGCAGCTGGCACGTCACAGCCGGCATGCAGCGCTGGCGCTGCGCCACGCGGAGCGGCCGGAGTACTTCCTCTCCACCGTGCAGGTCGGCATCACCCTGGTGATGCTCATCACCGGTGCGGTGGCCGGCGATGCGGTGGGTGGCCACATTGCGCAATGGCTGCATGGCGGTCGCGCGGCAACGTTGGCGCCCTACGCGCGGGTGATCGGCGTGGTGCTTGGCTTTGCGCTGATCTCGTTCATCCAGATCGTGGTCGGCGAGCTGGTGCCCAAGCGCGTGGCGTTGGCTGGTCCGGAAAAGCTCTCCGCCGTGGTCGCGATGCCGATGCTGGTGCTCTCGCGCATCACCGCGCCCTTCGTGTGGACGCTGAACGCCGCCAGCGGGCTCCTGCTGCGCGCGCTGCGCATCCATGGCCGCGGCCGCTCGGCCGCCAGCGAGGAGGAGATTCGCCTGCTGGTGGCGGAAAGCGCCGAGCAGGGCGTGCTCGACGAGGACGAGCACAACATGGTGAACCGCGTGCTGCGCCTGGGCGACCGCACGGTGGACAGCGTGATGACGCCGCGCGTGCGCATCGCCTGGCTGGACATGGCGGCGCCGCGCAAGGACAACCTGGCGACGCTCAAGCAGACCCCCTACTCGCGCTATCCGGTATACCGCGGCGACGAGAGTGAAGTCGTGGGCGTGGTCGAGGTCAAGCGTCTGCTGCAGGGCTTTGCCGAGGGCCGGCCGCAACTGTTCGACCACCTCGCCAAGCCGCTGTACGTGCCATCCACCGCGCGTGCGCTGGATCTGCTCGAACAGTTCCGCGACGCCGATACCCAGCTTGCGCTTGCGGTCGACGAATACGGCGACATCGAGGGGCTGGTGACGGTCAGCGACCTGTTTGCCGCCGTGGTCGGCGCCCCGCAGCTCGCACACGCCGACGCCGCCGACGAGGCGCCGATCGTCGAGCGCGCCGACGGCAGCTGGCTGGTGGACGGCAGCCTGGCGAACGACGACCTGCGCGAACTGCTCGGCCTCGACCACCTGCCCGGCGAGGACCAGCACGACTACAACACCGCTGCCGGCATGGTGATGGCGGCGCTCGGCCACATCCCGCAAACCGGCGAGGTGTTCAGCGCACAGGGGTTCCGCTTTGAAGTGGTCGACCTGGACGGTGCGCGCATCGACAAGCTGCTGGTCACCCGCGCGGCGCCTCCCGCGGACGCGGACGCGGCCGACGGCTGAAACTCAGCGCTTTTCGCCCGCCAGGTGCGCCATGCGCTGGGCATCGGCCAGGATGCCGTGCAGTACGCGCAGCTCGCGCTGATCGGGTTGCGCGCGCTGAAACAGCTTGCGCAGCCGCAGCATGATCGTGGTCGGCTCGCGGCCCTTGTGGAAGTCGATGTCGTCCAGCGTCTGCGCCAGATGCGCGTAGAACTGCTCCATCTGTTCCACCTCGGCCGGCGGCTCGTCGTGTGCCGGCGGCGGGCTGGGCACCGCGTCGCCCAGCAGCATCAGGCGCATCTCGTAGGCCATCACCTGCACCGCCTGCGCGAGGTTCAACGAGCTGAAATCATCCACGCTCGGGATGCGCACCATCGCGTGGCAATGCGCCAGCTCCTCGTTTTCCAACCCGGTGCGCTCGTTGCCGAACACCAGCGCCACCTGGTCGCCGCGCAACGCCGCGTCCAGCGCCTGGCGCGCCCCTTCGCGCGGGCTGAGCTCCGGCAGATTCACCCCGCGGCGGCGGGCGGACAACCCGATCGCGTAACGACAGCCAGCCAACGCCTCGATCATGCCGGCGTGCACGCCGGCGCCTTCCAGCACGTCGTCCGCTCCGGCCGCCAACGCGTTCGCCTCGCGATCGGGAAACCGGTGCGGCGCCACCAGCTCCATGCGGGTAAACCCCATGGTACGGATCGCGCGCGCGGCACTGCCGATATTGCCGGGGTGCGAGGTGCGCACCAGCACGTAACGGAAGAGCGGAGCAAGTTCGGAAGCGGTCATGGTCACGGTGAGTGAGAGGGGCTGAACAGCATACGGCGTGACGAGCGGGGATTCGGGATACGGGATGGGAGATTCGTCAAGGTGCGTCCCCGCGAGCCTGATGCAGGCTGGGCGCCACGCGCCGCTTCGGGGCCAGGGCGTCAGCTGACGGGACGAATGGATCGACGCGGGTGATTTCTGCGCCCCGAGGCCTTAAAATCGCCGGCTGCGATCCGCTCTTTTCCCAAGCCGAAGCCATGACCCGACCCGCCATCACCATCGCGGTGCGCGCTGCGCGCGCCGCCGGCAACGTCATCCTGCGTTACATGAACCGCATCGACAGCCTCACGGTGATCGAAAAGCATCGCATGGATTTCGCCTCCGAAGTCGACAAATTGGCCGAGGCCGAGATCGTCAAGGAGCTGCGCCGGGCCTACCCCGACCACGGCATCCTCGCCGAGGAAAGTGGCGTGATCGGCAAGAAGAGTCCGCTCACCTGGGTGATCGATCCGCTCGACGGCACCCACAACTACCTGCGCGGCATCCCGCATTTTTGCGTCTCCATCGCGCTGCTCGACCGCGGCGTGCCGGTCTACGGCGTGGTGTTCGATCCGCTGCGCGGAGAACTCTTCACCGCCAGCAAGGGCGACGGCGCGTATCTCGACCGCGGCACCGGCCCGCAACGCATTCGCGTCGGCAAGCGCGACAACCTCGGCGGGGCGATGCTCGCCACCGGTTTCCCGTTCCGCCAGCGCGCGCACCTGGATGCGCAACTGGCGATGACGCGCGCCATGCTCGGCCAGGCCGAGGACATTCGCCGCACCGGTTCCGCGGCGCTCGACCTCGCCTACACCGCCGCCGCGCGCTTCGACGGCTATTTCGAGATCGGCCTCAAGCCTTGGGATCTTGCCGCCGGCGTGCTGCTGGTGCACGAAGCCGGTGGCCGCTACACCGACTTTGCCGGCCGCGATGGCATCCCCGCCAGCGGCAACATCGTCGCCGGCAACCTCAACGTGACCCAGGCCATGCTGGACGCGATCAACGCCAACGCGCCGCCGGAGCTGCTGAAGGCCTGACCGTCAACCGTTCGCGTCGCGCAGCAGCGCGCGCAGGAACGGAATCGTCACCCGCCGCTGCGCCGCCAGCGAGGCCTGGTCGAGCTTGTCGAGCAGATCGAGCAAGGCACCGAGATCGCGGGTATGCCGGGCAAACAGCCAGTCGAGCACGTGGTCGTCGAGTTCGATGCCGCGCAAGGCGGCCTGCGCGCGCAGCACGTCGCGGCGCTGGGCGTCGTCCAGCGGCTTGAGCACCAACCGGGTGCACGCGCCGAGGCGTGAGCGCAGGTCAGGCAAGGCGATGCCGAGCTGCGCGGGCGCCTCACCCGCCGCCAGCAGCAGCGCACTGCCTTCGGCCTTGGCGCGGTTGTAGAGGTCGAACAGCGCGTGCTCGGCTTCACGCTCGCCGGCCAGCGCAGCGAGGTCATCCAACGCCAACAGGTCGCTGCCGGCAACACCGCGCAGCGCCGCCGCACGATCCGGTACCGTCGCCAGCGGCAGGTACTGCACGTGGCGCCCGGCGTCGCCCGCCGCCTGGCACGCGGCCATCAGCAGATGGGATTTGCCGCTGCCGGCCGGGCCGCACAGGTAAAGCCACGGCGCGCCGGCATCGCGCGCCAGGCGCACCACGGCAGCCAGTGCCGCCGCGTTCGCGCCTACGTGGAAATGCTCGAAACGCTGGCGGCGCGGCCAGCGCAGGGCCAACGGCAACTGCGCGATCATGGTGCGGATGGCGGCACGGGCGGCGCGGGAGCGACCTCCGCCGGCGCAGCGCCGGTGGCCGCGGCCACCTCCGTGGTTGCCGGCGCGACTGCGGGTTCGCCGCCCTCCGCATACAACTCACTGTTCTGATAGCGCTCCAGCGCATGGCGCAGCAGCACCATCGCCACCGATGCCACCGGCAACGCCAGCAGTACGCCGAGGAACCCGAACAGCTCGCCGCCGGCCAGCACGGCAAAGATCACGGCCACCGGATGCAAGCCGATTTTCTCGCCCACCAGCTTGGGCACCAGCACATAGCCTTCGAGCAGCTGCCCGACCACGAACACGCCGCACACCACCAGCACGTGGTTCCAGTCGCCGTATTGCACCAGCGCGGCGATCAACGCGGCGCCAAAGCCGGTGATGAAGCCCAGATACGGCACAAAGCTCAGCAGGCCGGCGAGAACGCCGATCAGCGCGCCCACCGAGAGCCCGGCCACCAGCGACAAACTGGCACCGTAAAACACGCCGAGCACGATCATCACCAACAGCTGACCGCGCACGAACGCGCCCAGCACGGCATCGGATTCGCGCGCCAGCTGCGCCACCGTCGGTTCGACCGCACGCGGCAGCAGGCGGTCAATCGCGGCCACCAGGCGATCCCAGTCGCGCAGCAGGTAGAACGTCACCACCGGAATCAGCACCAGATTGGTGAGCCACAGCACCACGCCCAGCCCGGAGCGCGACACCGTGCCCAGCACTTGCCCGGCAATGCCGCCGACCGAACCGATGTGCGCCTTGAGCGCCGCCACCACCCGGTCGCTGTCGAACGTGTGCGGATCGAGATGCAGCCTGGTCTGCAGCCACGGCCACGCGGTGTCTTCGGCCCAGGCCACGTAATGCGGCACGTTTTGCACCAGGTTCGCGATTTGCCGCGATAGCAGCGGCAGCACCAGCAGCAGCGCGCCGACCACGACCAGCCCCAGCACAATGAACACCACGCTCACCGCCAGCGTGCGCCCGAGATGCCAGCGTTCGAGCCGGTCGGCCATCGGATCGCCGAGGTAGGCGAACATCGCGGCCACCGCAAACGGCATCAGCATCGGCGACAGGCGCCACACCACCAGTACGGCGACCGCGATGATCGCCAACCACTGCCAACGCTTGGCAGGCGACGTTGCCACCTAGTGCTCCCCGTGCAGCCAGCGCAAGCTGGCATCGGTGCCGGCGTGGCTG
The DNA here is from genome assembly GCA_004298045.1 of Rhodanobacter sp. GTDB lineage: Bacteria > Pseudomonadota > Gammaproteobacteria > Xanthomonadales > Rhodanobacteraceae > Rhodanobacter_A. Next base: position 71,655 of record SCRM01000017.1, read on the forward strand.
CCGGTGCGGATCACCCGCCCGCTGGCGGCAAGGTTCGCCGCCAATGCCGCGGCCGGCATCGCGGCCTTCACCTGAAACAGCATGCCGTCGTTGTCGGCCCCCAGCGTGACCAGGCTGCGCACCGAGGGATCGGCGCGCACGGTGTGCACGAGATTGGCGTAATCCATGGCGCTGTCCAGTCCACCGACCCACAGTTTGTAGGTGCCCACGCTGGCGCCAACGACATTGAGCTGGCGGCTGATGCGATCCACCGCGCCAGTGCCGGCCGCAGCCAGCATGGCGTCCTCGGTCGCTCCCTTGTCGTTCCAGCGCTGCACCTTGCCGCCCGCCACCAGCAACCAGTCCGCGCTGCCAGCGTGCAGCTTGCCCGCCAGCACGAGGCCGGTGTGGTACTGCTGGTTGATCGCCGCCAGCGTCGCCGGGTCGGCCGCGGCCAGCTTGTCCAGATCCGGTGCGTTCGCGGCCGCGGCGTAAGCGATTTCGTAACCCCGCGCTGCTGCCGCCCCTGCCAGGCTGGCGAGCGCCCCTTGGTTGAGCGGCACGCCATCGGTGCCCTGTACCAGCACCAGCAGCGGCGGCTTGCCCGTGGCCGCGTTGGTCACCCCGAGCCGCTGCACGAGGTGCCGTACCGCGCCGGGCTCGAAATCGACCGTGAGGCTCATGCCGGTCGCCGCCCGCGCGTACTGAAAGTGGCGCACCAGCGCCGCGGCGTCCTTCAGCGCATCGGCATAACCCGGCTCGCTGCGCAGATCCTGCCCGCCAGCCACCCGCGCCAGTACCTGCGCCAAGGCAGTGGAAAACGCATCGCTGCGCTGCGCATTGCTGGTGTCGCTGACCGGCACGGTGACCACGTACGGCGAGGCCGCCTGCGCACTGGCCGTCGACCAGGCGGCCAACCCGGCCACCAAACTCAACGCCAGCAGTACCAGCAAACGCAGCGAAAACGAGCGCATCAACGGGTCACCCAATTGGCAGGAGCAGGGTGAAAGTCTCGCCCAATCGCCCTGCCGGCGTCCATGCCGGGCGCAGTCGGGTCGCTGCGTGCAGTAGAATTAGCGGCTTTCCACGGCCGGTCCACGCCATGTCCGACGCCCTCACCTACCGCGCCGCCGGGGTCGATATCGACGCCGGCAATGCGCTGGTTGAACGCATCAAACCGCTGGTCAAGCGCACCCGTCGCCCCGAGGTGATGGGCGGGCTGGGTGGCTTCGGCGGCCTGTTCGACCTGTCCGGCAAGTACCGCGAGCCGGTGCTGGTGTCCGGCACCGACGGCGTCGGCACCAAGCTGAAACTGGCGCAGGAGCTGGGCCGCCACGACACCATCGGCATCGACCTGGTGGGCATGTGCGTCAACGACGTGCTGGTACAGGGCGCCGAGCCGCTGTTCTTTCTCGACTACTTCGCCACCGGCAAGCTCGACGTGGCGACCGCGGCGGATGTCGTGGCCGGCGTCGCCAAGGGCTGCGAGCTGGCCGGCTGCGCACTGATCGGTGGCGAAACCGCCGAGATGCCGGACATGTACCCGGCCGGCGAGTACGACCTGGCCGGCTTCACCGTCGGCGCGGTCGAGAAATCGCAACTCCTGACCGGCGACGCGATCATCGCTGGCGACGTGGTGCTGGGCGTCGCATCGAGCGGCCCGCACTCAAACGGCTTCTCGCTGATCCGCAAGATCCTCGCGCGCGCCGGCAACCCGTTCGACCTCGATCTCGGCGGCGTCAAGCTCGCCGACGCGCTGATGGCGCCCACCATCATCTACGTGAAGCCGATGCTGGAATTGCTGCGGACGCTGGGCACCGCCATCCACGGCATGGCCCACATCACCGGCGGCGGGCTCAAGGAAAACATCATCCGCGTCGTGCCCGACGGCCTCGGCCTGGCGCTCCACGCGGACGCCATCGTGCTGCCGCCGGTGTTCGACTGGCTGCAGCGCGAAGGTGGCGTGGCGCGCGAGGAAATGTGGCGCACGTTCAACTGCGGCGTCGGCTTCACCGTGATCCTGCCGGCATCGGGCGTTGCCGCCGCTGGCGCACTGCTGGCCAAGCATGGCCTCGCCACTCGCGTCATCGGTGACGTCGTCGCGACCAGCGCCAGCGAACGCGTGCATATTGGTTGATCGCGTGAACCCACCCACCATGAACCTTGCCGTGCTCGCCTCCGGGCGCGGCTCGAACCTTGCCGCGCTGCTGGCCGCACGCGACGCCGGCACCCTGCCGGCGCGTTTCGTGCTGGTCGGCTCCGATCACCCCGACGCACCGGCACTGCAACTGGCCAGGGATGCCGGCATCGCCACCTTTGCGCTGCGCCCGAAGGATTTTCCCGACCGCCCCGCTTTCGACCGCGCACTGTTCAACCGGATCGAAGCCAGCGGCGCCGATCTTCTCGTGCTGGCCGGCTTCATGCGCGTGATCGATGGTGCCGTACTCGGTCCCTGGGCCGGTCGCGTGCTCAACATTCACCCGTCCTTGCTGCCGAAATACCGTGGCCTGCACACCCATCGGCGCGCGATCGAGGCCGGCGACGCCGAGCACGGCGCCAGCGTGCACTTCGTCACCGCCGAGCTCGACGGCGGCCCGCTGATTGCGCAGGCACGCATCGCGATCGAGCCGGGCGACGACGAAGACGCGCTGGCCGCGCGCCTCTTGCCATGGGAACACCGCCTGCTGCCCGCGGTGGTCGCGCTGCTGGCCGAACATCGGCTCGCACTCACCGCCGCCGGCGTCACGCTGGATGGCACGCCGCTCAAGGCTCCCTTGCGCCTGACCGAGCACGGCTTGCAGTGACGCATGGTTCAGGCGGCGGCTTGCATGCTCGCTGCATGACCCATCGCCTCCTGCTTGCCCTCGCCCTGCTCGCCGTCAGCAGCGTCACTGCCGCCACCAGCGTGCCGACCGCCTTCACCGCGCACTACCGCGTGTTGCAGGGTGGCCAAACCATCGGCAATGCCACGGTGACGCTCACCACCGGCGCAGATGGCACGGCGACCTATACCAAGAACGTCCAGGGCACCGCCGGCCTCGCCGCGCTGCTCGGCGCCAGCACCACCGAAACCTCGCATTTCCGCTGGCGCGGCGCAGTGCCGGAGGCGGTGAGCTACGACTACCGCTTCCGCAGCGCCGGCAAGAACAAGACGCGCCAGCTACGCGTGGACTGGCCGGACAAGGCGGTCACCGTCGACGACGGCCGGCACCACGAAACCTACGCCGCACAACCGGGCATGGTCGAGCGCAACACCCTGGCGCTCGCGATCGGACTTGCGCTGGCCAACGGCCAACAGCGCCTCACGCTGCCGGTTGCCGTGCGGCAAAAAGTCGAGACCCAGAGCTTTCACGTCGCCGGCACCGGGCCGGTGCAGGTACCCGCCGGCCACTTCAATGCCACCCGGGTCGAACGCAATGACGCCGACAAGGACTTCAGCGCCTGGTACGCCTCCGCCCGCTACCCACTGCCAGTCAAGCTCGTGCAGAGCGACGGCGGCAATCTCACCTTGGAGCTGGTGAGCTACTCCACGCCGTAACCGCGCGTCTTCGCAGTCCGCGGGGACCCGCTTTCGCCGAATCCCCACTCCCGTATCCCCGATCCCTGCGCTAATTGGGCAAGCGCCGGATATGCGCGCCCAGCCCGCCGAGTTTTTCCTCGATGTTCTCGTAGCCGCGGTCGATGTGGTAGACGCGGTCGACGGTGGTGTCGCCGTGGGCAACGAGGCCGGCGAGCACGAGGCAGGCGGAGGCGCGCAGGTCGGTGGCCATGATCGGCGCGCCGCTCAGGTGATCGACGCCCTTGATGACCGCGGTGTTGCCTTCGAGCTGGATGTCCGCGCCAAGCCGCTGCAGCTCGTGGGCGTGCATGAAGCGGTTCTCGAACACGGTTTCGGTGATGACGCCGGTGCCTTCGGCCACGCAGTTGAGCGCAGTGAACTGCGCCTGCATGTCGGTCGGAAAAGCGGGATACGGCGCGGTGGTGATGTTGACCGCCTGCGGGCGGTTGCCATGCATGTCCAGCTCGATCCAATCCTCGCCGGTAGTGACCTCGGCGCCGGCTTCTTCGAGCTTCGCCAGCACCGATTCCAGCGTGGCCGCCCGCGTGTGGCGCGCGCGGATCTTGCCGCCGGTCATCGCCGCGCCCACCAGGAAGGTGCCGGTTTCGATGCGGTCCGGCAGCACGCGGTAATCGGCTCCGTGCAGGCGGTCGACGCCGTGGATCACCAGCGTGGAACTGCCCTCGCCCTCGATCTGGGCGCCCATTGCCATCAGGCAATGCGCAAGATCGACCACCTCCGGCTCCTGCGCGGCGTTTTCGATCACCGTGGTGCCTTCCGCCAGGGTCGCCGCCATCATGATGTTTTCGGTGCCGGTGACGGTGACCATGTCCATCGCGATGCGCGCCCCCTTCAGCCGCGTCGCGCGCGCCTTGATGTAGCCGTTCTCCACCGAAATGTCGGCGCCGAGCGCACGCAAGCCGCGGATGTGCTGGTCGACCGGGCGCGAGCCGATCGCGCAGCCACCGGGCAGCGACACCTCGGCCTCGCCGAAACGCGCAACCAGCGGCCCGAGCACGAGGATCGAGGCGCGCATCGTGCGCACCAGGTCGTACGGCGCGATGCAGGTGCTGGTCGAACGCGGGTCGACATGGATCTTCATGCGGTCGTCAAGCACCAGCTGCACGCCCATCTGGCCCAGCAGCTCGATGAACGTGGTGACGTCGTGCAGATGCGGCACGTTGCCCACGCTCACCGGCTCGTCGGCGAGCAGGCAGGCGGCAAGGATCGGCAGCACCGCGTTCTTCGCCCCGGAAATCGCGACTTCGCCATGCAGAGGCACGCCGCCGTTGATGAGGATTTTGGCCATTTTTACGGGATTCGGGATACGGGATGAGAAATTCGGGTGACGCGATACGAGAGCCTGGCGGGAAACGGGGGTGACGAATCTCCCATCACGAATCCCGAATCCCGGCCTCCTCCGGCGTCACCGTGCGCAACGCAAGCGCATGGATTTCGCCGCCCATCCTGTCGCCCAGGGTGGCATAGACGAGGCGGTGGCGGGCGATGGTGAGTTTGCCGGCAAACTGGCTGGCGATGACGGTGGCATCGAAATGCACCTCGTCGGTGCTGTGCACCGTGGCGCGTGCGCCGGGCAGGCCGGCTTCGATCAGGGCTTGGATGCTTGCGGTGTCCATCGGTGTTCCACGCTGAGGCGTCGGCGCGACCACCTCGCTGCTGGCGGCCATTGCGTCGACGCATGACATTAAAATAGGAATGCGCCATGGTAATGGAATTTTGCTGGCGCAGAAACGACAGCCGCCTGCATCCCTCCCCCGCATCGAGCCGCCATGAACCCCCGTCCCGCCCCGCACGCCGCCATCGCCATCGACCCTACGGCCATCGTGCGCAGCGCGCGCGTGGCCATTGCCACCGAAGCTGCGGCCATCGCCGCCTTGGCGCCGCGGGTCGACGACGCCTTCGTCGCCGCCTGTCGGCTCCTGCTTGCCTGCCGCGGTCGGGTGATCGTCACCGGCATGGGCAAATCCGGCCATGTGGCGCGCAAGATCGCCGCCACCCTGGCCTCGACCGGCACCCCGGCGTTTTTCGTGCATCCCGGCGAAGCCAGCCACGGCGATCTGGGCATGATCCAGCCCGACGACGTCGTCATGGCCATCTCGTACTCGGGAGAGACGGACGAAGTGCTGTTCATCCTGCCGATGATCAAACGCCAGGGCATCCCGCTGATTGCCATCACCGGCCGGGCAACCTCCTCGCTGGCCAGCCAGGCCGACGTACTGCTCGACGCCGGCATCGACACCGAAGCGTGCCCGCTCGGGCTGGCGCCGACGACCAGCACCACGGTGGCGCTGGTGCTGGGCGACGCCCTGGCGATCGCGCTGCTGGAAGCGCGCGGCTTCACCTCCGACGACTTCGCCCGTTCGCATCCGGCCGGCAGCCTTGGCCGCCGGCTGCTGCTGCGCATCAGCGACGTGATGCACACCGGCGACGAGGTGCCGCGCGTCAGCCCGGACGTGACGTTGCCCGCCGCGCTGGTGGAAATGACCCGCAAACGACTCGGCATGACCGCTGTGGTCGATGCCGAAAACCGCCTGCTCGGCGTGTTCACCGACGGCGACCTGCGCCGCGCGCTGGACGACGAAACGATCGACCTGCGCGGCGCCGCGGTGGCCAACCTGATGACGCGCGCCCCCAAGACCATCGGCGCCGACCAGCTCGCGAGCGCCGCCGCGCAGCTCATGGAGAAGTACCAGATCCACGCGCTGCTGGTGGTCGATGCCGCCCAGCACGTCGTCGGCGCGCTCAACATTCATGATCTGCTCCGTGCGCGTGTCGTCTGATACGCATTGCCTGCCGATGACTTGCCCGTGACTACCGATTACCTCGCCGACATTCCCCCCGCTGTGCTCGCGCGCGCCGCACAAATCCGCGTCGCCGCATTCGACGTCGACGGCACGCTCACCGACGGCCGCCTGTGGTACGGCGAAGACGGCCACGAAGCCAAGGTGTTCCACGCGCACGACGGCCTCGGCCTGAAGCGCCTGCAGGCCAACGGCATCGCCGTGGCGCTGGTCACCGCGCGCATCAGCCACCCGGTCGCCCTGCGCGCCGAAGAGCTCGGCATCGGCCACGTGTACCAGGGCCAGGGCGACAAGCGCGCCTGCCTGGAAGCCCTGCTCGACGCGCTGAACCTCACGCCGGAACAGGCCGCCTTTACCGGCGACGACCTGCCCGACCTGCCGGCGATGCGTCTTGCCGGGCTGGCCATTGCCGTGGCCAACGCGCACCCGTGGGTGGCCAACGAGGCACATTGGCGGACCCACCTGCCCGGTGGCATGGGCGCCGCCCGCGAAGTCAGCGATCTGTTGCTTCTGGCGCAGGGCAAGGCGGATGCGGAACGGGAGCGCTGGCGGTGATCCGTCGCCTGCGCCTGTGGTTGCGCGACCGCAAGCTCGCCAGCGCCATCGTGGCGGTCGGTCTGGCGGCCGGGCTTGCCCAGCTCGTGCTGTGGTGGATCGGGCCGACGCCGAAACCGAACGATTTCGTCGGCCCGCCGCGTTCCGGCTACGTGCTCAATGATGCCCACGTGTGGAGCTACAACGAGCAGGGCGCGCCCGCATTCCGCATGACTTCGCCCAGCATCGAGCGTCGCGAGGGCGACGAGTCGCTGTATATCGACCACCCGGTATTCGACCTTGCGGCAAAAAAAGCCGGCGTGCCCGACTGGCACGGTCAATCGCTGTACGGCTGGGTCAACCGCGCCGGCACCCTCATCAAGCTGCAGGGCCCGGTCACCATGCAGCGCCCGGCGTATGCCGACAACGCCGCGGCCGAGCTCACCACCAGCGACGTGGAGGTGTGGCCCAAGGAAAACCGCATGGCCACCGCCGCCCCTGCGCAGATGACACAAGGCGCCCGTAAAATGGGCGGCATCGGGCTGCGCGCCAGCCTCAACGACAATCACCTGGAGTTGCTCGATGACAGCCACGGCACATTCCCGCCGCGCAAGCACAAGTCTTAGGCTCATCGCCGGCCTGCTCGCCGCGCTGCTGCTGGTGCCGCTTGCGCAGGCCAAAAAGTCCGACCGCGACCAGCCGATGGCCTATCAGGCCAAGCACACCGACGCCTACAACGCGCCCAACACGGTGACCACGCTCTCCGGCGACGTGAAAATCACCCAGGGCACGATGGTGCTGACCGGCGACAAGGCCGAGATCCACCTTGATGGCGACCAGCAGATTTCGCAGGTGGTGGTGACCGGCAAGCCGGCCCACATCCAGCAGCTCGACGATGCCGGCAACCTGATGGCCGGCGACGCCGCCACCCTTGCCTATGACAACCTCCACGGCATTGCCGTGCTCACCGGCAATGCCGCCGTCACCCAGCAAAACCGTGGCGAATTCCACGGCGACAAGCTCACCTACAACACCCAGACCAGCCAGATCACCGGCGATGCCGGCGGCGACGGCCTGGTGCACGGCGTGATCCTGCCGAAGCAGAAACCGGCGACGGGCGGCAAGTGATGCTGTCCGCGGAAGGTCTGCAGAAAAGCTTCAAGGCCCGTCAGGTCGTACGCGACTTCGGGTTTTCCATCCGCGAGGGCGAAGTCGTCGGGCTGCTTGGCCCCAACGGCGCCGGCAAAACCACCTGTTTCTACATGGTGGTCGGCCTGATCGAGGCCGACGCCGGCACCATCCGGCTGGACAAGGCGGACATCACCGGCCTGCCGATGCACCAGCGCGCCCGACTCGGCATCGGCTACCTGCCGCAGGAGGCCTCGGTATTCCGCCGCCTGAGCGTGGCCGACAACATCATGGCCGTGCTCGAGCTGCGCGAGGGGCTCTCGACCCAGGAACGCGCCACCGAGCTGGAAAGCCTGCTGGACGAGCTGAAGATCGAGCACCTCGCTGCCCAGAAAGGCATCAGCCTCTCCGGCGGCGAACGGCGCCGAGTGGAAATCGCGCGGGCGCTGGCCGCCAACCCGCGCTACATGCTGCTGGACGAGCCCTTCGCCGGGGTTGATCCGATTTCCGTCGGCGAGATCCAGCGCATCGTGCGCCACCTGCGCGAGCGCGGCATCGGCGTGCTCATCACCGACCACAACGTGCGCGAAACCCTCGGCATCTGCGACCGCGCGTACATCCTGAACGACGGTGTCGTGCTCGCGCGCGGCACCCCGGCCCACATCCTGGCCGACGACAAGGTGCGCGAGGTCTACCTCGGTCGCGAATTCAAGCTTTGACGGCCGATTCACGCTGCGGCTGTCTCAGTGTGGATGCTCCCGTCGCGTGCGGGTACGATGGAATCACGACGTTCCCGCTACGGTCGGCATGAAACCTGGACTGCAACTTCGCCTCCACCAGCAGCTCACCCTGACGCCACAGCTGCAATTGGCGATACGCCTGCTGCAGCTTTCCCAACTTGAGCTGGAAGCCGAACTGCGCGAGCTCGCCGAAAGCAACCCGCTGCTTGAGTTCGACGACGAAGCGCAGGAAGACGAGGCCGCCACCGAAGCCGAACCGGCCGCCACCGCGACCGATTTCGCCACCCCCGCCGACGCCGTCGAAGTGGCTGCCGAGCGTGCCGGCGACAGCGAGGACAACACCGAATGGGCGGACAACGGTGCCGCCGGCGCCGAAACCCCGATCGACTTCTCCAGCAGCGTCGGCAACGGCGCCAACAGCCGCGGCGACGAGGATTACGAGCCGCAGAACGCGGCGCCGGAAACCCTGCAGCAACACCTGGTCTGGCAACTGAACCTCGCCGGGTTCAACCCGCGCCAGACCGCCATCGCCACGGTGCTGATCGACGCCTTGAATGCCGACGGGTACCTTGCCGACGGCATCGCGGCCGTGCAGGCAGCGCTGCCGGCCAATCTTGCCGCCGACCTCGACGAAATCGAGGTCGTGCGCCATCGACTGCAGGGTTTCGACCCGATCGGCGTCGCCAGCCTTGACCTGCGCGACTGCCTGCGCAGCCAGCTTGAACAGATGGATGAAGCCACGCCGCAGCGCAGCCTCGCCATGGCCATCGTCGACACCGAGCTGGAACTCCTGGCCCGCAACGACGTCGCCAAACTGGCCCGCAAGCTGCACGCCGACGAAGACGCGATCACTCTCGCCACCGCCCTCATCCGCAGTCTGGACCCGCGCCCCGGCGCGGCGCTCGACAACACGCCGGTCGAGTATGTGGCGCCGGATGTCTATGCGGTCAAGCACGGCAGCCAGTGGCAAGTGCGCCTGAATGCCGATGCGCAACCGCGGCTCGGCCTCAACCAGCATTACTGCAGCCTCATCGCGCGCACCCGCGGCGAGGACGCCAACTGGATGAAAGGCCAGTTGCAGGAAGCGCGCTGGCTGCTCAAGAGCCTCGAATCGCGTGCCGACACCCTGCTCAAGGTGGCTGGCGCGATCGTGCGCCGGCAAAGCGCATTCCTCGACTACGGCCCCGAGGCGATGCGCCCGCTGGTGCTGCGCGAGGTGGCCGAGGAAGTCGGCATGCACGAGTCCACCATCTCGCGCGTCACCACGCGCAAGTACCTGCACACGCCGCGCGGCACTTTCGAGCTCAAGTATTTCTTCTCCAGCGGAGTTTCCACCGAGGACGGCGGCAGCGCATCGGCGACCGCGATCCAGGCGATGCTGCGCAAGCTGATCGAGACCGAGAACCCGCGCAAGCCATTGTCCGATCAGGCATTGGCCGCCGAGTTGCAGCGCCGGGGCATCAACGTGGCGCGCCGTACCGTGGCGAAATACCGTGAAGGCCTGCGCATTCCCAGTTCCAGCGAACGCCAGCGCGCCGGCTGAAGGGGAACTTGCAACCGGCCATAACGTTCCCAACATCTGCACTGAAGGATGATTCACGACGCGCCCCGGCCCGACATTCGGGGCGCGCCCATCCGGCCGCGACGAGCGGCCTGTACCACCAGAGGAGGCGCATCATGCAATTCCAGCTCAGCGGTCAGCAGATTGAAGTCACCCCGGCGCTGCGTGCCCACGCCATGGCCAAGCTCGACCGCCTCACCCGCCTCGACGACAAGCTGAAAAGCCTCACCATCGTGCTGTCGGTGGACAAGCTGCAGCATCGCGCCGACGGCACCTTGAACGCCGTGGGCACCAGCCTGCACGCGCAGGCAATGGAAGGCGACATGTACGCGTCGATCGACCTGTTGTTCGACAAACTCGTCAGCCAGCTGCGCCGTTATCGCGAGAAGGTGGCCAACAAGCATCAGCGCGCGGCGCGCGAAGAGCGCCAGTTCGGCTGATCCATCGCTGCGGCGGGTCGCGCCGGAGCGCGATCCGCCGCAGGCTGCCCAGATGCGTGCACGGCCGCCATCAGGCAGGCCGGGAAAAGTCGTTTTGAGGCAACCCAGGTGGTGCCGCCGGCCATCGCAGTGGCACGCGTCAAATGCTGGCGTGGGAGATGGCCGCGGCAATATCACGGTGTGCCCAATCGTTTCCGCCACCGCCGCGCCACTCCAGGCGTTGCCCCAAGCTGGCACAATGGCCGCACGCATTGCGCGGCCACGCAGAAGGGCTTTGGTTTGGATCGGCTTACCGCTCGACAACTCTACGATGGCGTCAGCGAGCGCATGGCGCTGCGCTGGCCGGCGGGCATGCGCGGCGAGGGGCGGGTGCTGGAGACCGGCATCGCCGACGTGCGGCGACCGTCGCTCATCGGCTATCTCAACGTCATCTACCCGAACAAGATCCAGATCATCGGCTCGGAAGAGTTGGGTTATCTCGACGGCCTGGATTCACGTCAGCGCTGGGAAGTGATTCACAAGATCGCCGCCAGCAAGCCGGTGGCAATCGTCATCACGCGCGACCAGTCGGTGCCGTCCGACTTGCGCGACGTGGCCGAGGAAACCGACACCCCGCTGTGGGTCAGCGCCAAGCGCGGCCACGAAATCCTGACGTTTCTGCAATACCACCTGGCGCGCCTGCTGGCGGCGAAGCTCACGCTGCATGGCGTGTTCATGGAGGTGTTCTCGATCGGCGTGCTGATCACCGGCGATTCCGGCTCCGGCAAGAGCGAGCTGGCGCTGGAACTCATCAGCCGCGGCCACCGGCTGGTGGCCGACGACGCCACCGAGTTCACCCTGATCGCGCCCGACGTGATCGATGGCGCCTGCCCGGAGCTGCTGCAGGATCTGCTCGAAGTGCGCGGGCTGGGCATCATCAACGTGCGCGAAATGTTTGGCGCCATGTCGGTCAAGCCGAGCAAGTACCTGCGCCTCGTCATCCACCTGAAGCCGCTGCGCGACGGTGAGGACATCGACGCGCTGACCCGCCTCACCGGTGACGTCGGGCACCGCGAGATCTTTGACGTGAAAGTGCCGATGATCACCTTGCCGGTCGCCTCCGGGCGCAACCTGGCAGTGCTGGTCGAGGCCGCGGTGCGCAGCCATGCGCTGAAAAGCAAAGGCATCGACCCGGCGCAAACCTTCATTGACCGCCAGGCGCACCAGATGCGCCGGCTGCCGCCATGGTGAGGCCATGAACAACGATACGTTGCCCCTGCTTTCCGCACGCACCAACCCGCACGCCACCCACCTCGTCGTGCTCACCGGCATGTCCGGCGGCGGCAAGACCGTGGCCTTGCGTGCGCTCGAGGATCTCGATTTCTACTGCGTCGACAACCTGCCGCCGGCGCTGCTGCCGCAGCTGGTGCAGGCCGTCGCCAACCGTCGTCGGCGCCTGGTCGCCGTGGGCATCGATGCGCGCAACCGCGGCGCCGATTTCGCCCACATGCCGCAGGTGATTTCCGAGCTTGCCGCGACCGGGATCGAGGTGCACCTGGTTTTTGTCGATTGCCGCAACGAGGTCCTGATCAAGCGTTACTCGGAAACCCGTCGGCGCCATCCGCTGGCCGAGCGCGGCGTTTCGCTGGCCGAGGCCATCGGCAAGGAGCGCCGCCTGCTGCGCCCGCTGATGGCAATTGCCGAGCGCGTGATCGACTCCAGTGACCTCAACGTGCACCAGTTGCGGCGCGTCGTCGCCACCGACTATGCGCAGGCCACCGAGGGCATGACGCTGATGTTCCAGTCGTTCGCGTTCAAGCGCGGGCTACCGCTGGATTCGGATTTCGTGTTCGACGCACGCTGCCTGCCCAACCCGCACTGGCAACCGCGGCTGCGCCCGCTCTCGGGCAAGGATGAACCGGTGCGCGAGTATCTCGACGGCCAACCGCTGGTGGCCGAATACCTCGCCGATACGCGCCGCTGGCTGGACACTTGGCTGCCGCGCTTCGAGGCCGACGACCGCAGCTACGTCACCATCGCCATCGGCTGCACCGGCGGTCGTCATCGCTCGGTATACCTGGTGGAACAACTTGCCGCGCACTACCGCACGCAGCGCGAAGGCGTGCTGATTTTCCACCGCGAGCTGGATTGACATGAGTGTCGGCGTGCTGCTGATGACCCATGAAGCGGTCGGCCCGGCGCTGATCAGCGCCGCCCGCCACGTGCTGCCGGTGCTGCCGCTCAGAGTGGACGCGGTGGAAGTTCCGGCACAATGCGATCCGGACACATGGCGCACCCTCACCGCGCGCCACGCGCGCGCGCTCGACCAAGGCGACGGCGTGCTGGTGCTCGCCGACCTCTACGGCGCCACGCCCTGCAACATCGGCTTGTCGCTGACCTCGCTTGGCGTGCGCCTGCGCTGTGTGTCGGGGCTCAACCTGCCGATGCTGCTGCGGGTGCTGAATTACGCGGAGAAAAACCTCGACGAACTCGTCGACATCGCGGCCAGCGGCGGCCGTTCAGGGATCTTGATCGACCATGCTTGAACGCGAAGTGGTGGTGTCCAACAAACTCGGCCTGCATGCGCGGGCGTCGGCAAAACTGGTGCAACGGGTACAAGGCTTTCGCTCCACCGTCTGGCTGCTGAGCGCCGGCCGCGAGGTCAACGCGCAAAGCATCATGGGCGTCATGATGCTGGCCGCTGGCCCCGGCACGCCGCTTACCGTCCGCGCCGACGGCCCCGATGAACAAGCCGCCGTCGACGCCGTCGTGGAACTGTTCGAACGCAAGTTTGACGAGGGGGGGTGAGAACGATGGGATTGGAAATTCGAGATTGGAGATTGGGCAAAGCAGGCTGCGGCAAGTCTTGCCGCAGCAAGCAGTTTGCGGCTTTTGCCATTTCGAATCCCCAATCCCATATCTCCAATCCCGGCATCAAACCGAATCCCGAATCTCGAATCTCGATTCCCAGCCTCATGGGCTCCCGCCCATGAGGCTGGTGCTGCCGGGCACCCAGGCCTCGCGCGGCATGGCGCTGGGGCGGGCGCGGCTGGTACAGCCGAGCCGGTACATGGTGGACAGCCGGCCACTGGCGGATGACGAGGTGGCGGCGGAGCTGGAGGCGCTGCACCGCGCGCTGGATGCCGCCCGGCGCGAATTGCGCGAGCTGCGCAGCAAGCTGCACGGTGCGCTGGCGCGCGAGGCCAACGAATTCATCGACGCGCACAGCCTGCTGCTGGACGACGGCGAGCTGCTGCGCGGGCTGGACGAGCTGGTCAAGGTCGGCCGCTACCGCGCCGGGGTGGCGCTGAAGAAACAGGGCGACAAGGTGGCGGCCGCGTTCGAGGCGATGGACGACCCCTATTTGCGCGGCCGCAAGGAAGACATCGAACAGGTGATCGCGCGCGTGATCTCGGCGCTGCAGCGGCAGACCAGCGCGGAGGAGCGCAAGCTGGCCGCGCGCGTCGGCGAGCTCCTGGTGGCCGATACCATCGCCCCGGCCGACATGGCGCAACTGGCCGGGAACGGCCTGCTGGGCGTGGTGGCGAGTGGCGGCAGCGCCTACTCCCACAGCGCGATCCTTGCCCGCAGCCTCGGCCTGCCGATGCTGGTCGGCGCGCGCGACGCCCTGTCACTGATCCACGACGACGACCTGATCCTGCTCGACTCCGAGCACGCCCAGGCGATCATCCATCCGACCGCGCAGGACCTGTCCCGCTATCGCGGCTGGCAGCGCGAAGCGGCGGCCGAAGGGCGGCGGCTTGCCACGCTGGCCAACGCCCCCACGCGCACCCGCGACGGCCTCGCCATCCGCCTGCTGGCCAACGCCGAAACCGCCAGCGATGTCGCTTCGGCGCGCGCCCGCGGCGCCGACGGCGTCGGCCTGTACCGCACCGAGTTCCTGTTCCTCCGGCACAAGCGGCTACCCACCGAGGAGGAACAATTCACCGCCTACCGCGAGCTGGTGCTCGGCATGGGCGGCCTGCCGGTCACCATCCGTACGCTCGACCTCGGTGCCGACAAGGCGGATGCCGCCGGCCTGGTGCTACGCGGCGAGGACAACCCGGCGCTCGGCGTGCGCGGCGTGCGCCTGTCACTGCGTTACCCGGCGGTATTCACCACGCAAATACGCGCCATCCTGCGCGCCGCCTGCTACGGCCCGGTGCGCGTGCTGGTGCCGATGGTCACCCAGCCGGACGAGTTGATTGCCGTGCGCGCGCTGTTTGCGTTGGCACGGCAGGAGCTCAAGCGCGAAAACGTGGATCTGCCGGAAACCCTGCCGCTGGGTGCCATGGTGGAAGTGCCGGCGGCAGCGATCAACGTGCGCGCACTGCTCAAGCACGCGGATTTTCTCGCCATCGGCACCAATGATCTTGCCCAATACGTGCTTGCCGCCGACCGCGGCAACGATGCACTGGACAACATCTACACGCCGCTGCAGCCGGCGCTGCTGCGCGTGATCGCCTACGTCATCAGCGCCGGGCGGCGCGCAAAGAAGCCGGTCAGCCTGTGCGGCGAAATCGGCGGCGACGTGCACTTCACCGCACTTTTGATCGCGCTGGGGCTGGGTGAATTCAGCATGCATCCGGCGCAACTGCTGCAGGTGCGCGACCGGCTTGCCACGCTCGACGCCGCTGCGCTGCGCGCGCACAGTTTGCAGTTGCTGCACGCCGACACGCACGAAGAGGTCAGCGCGTTGCTGACACAGTGGGCGGAGTAGCAGAGCGCGGCAAGCTGCTGCCGCTACGCCAGTGGCGCCGGATCCTGCGCTGGTCTTTGGCCCCGGGGAACTGCCACCGGCCCCACAAACCCCGCATCCGTCGCCTCAAAACGAGCCGCCCCCGCCTACGCTCCCGATCGGCAGCCCGGTCGCGCGCGCCGCCGCACGCACAGCCTCGCTGCCCCACGGGGAAACCCCCGTCACGTCCACGGCATCAACCAGATTCAGGCCAGCCTGCCGGTGCCAGCGGAAATCGAGCACGCCGAGAAAGCTTGGCGGCGGGTCGCACATCGGCGGCGCCTCACACGCAGCGGTGTTTTCGACCAGGCAGGTCAGGGCTTCCCAACCGAGGTAATCGGTATCCGGCAACAGATGGCATTGCAGGCCGAGGCGACCATCACGGTCGCGGCATTCGATCCATTCGTGCGGACCATCGGCATCCACGCGACTGCCCACGATAAGCCAGTGCATGGCCGGCAACGCCGCCAGCTCGGTGCGTGCCACCAAAAATCCACCCGCCGTGGCGGCGGCTGTTGGCACGGGCGTGGCCAGCGTCAGCAGCGGGCCGGCGGCGGGCAGGCGCTCGGCCAGGGCACGCGGCGATGCGCGTACCCAACGGCGGTCGGCGCGGGTATCGGTGAACGGCAAACAGGAACGCGCAGCGCGCGCAGCAAGCCAGGCAATCATGGCAATCTCCCGGATCGAACATGGATGGCTTGCCGCAAGCGGCGCGGCTGGCTGACGGCGACGGCAGACTTGCCGTCATTTGGTGAGGATCAATTTGTCGTTGCGGGTCAGCCGCAGGTGGTAGTCGCTGCCGCGGTGGCGGATCACCAGTTCGCGGCGGCCGTCGAGCAAGACTCGGCTGTTTATGCAGTGAACCGCGGACGCCACCAGCGCACGCGCGACAAGCGGCACCCCGCACGCGGGGCAGTCAACGGTTTCGGGATGCGCGGCGATCGCATCGGCAAACGGGGTAGCGGGCATGGAAAACTCCACGAAGGGGTTCGACCATACGGATAGTAACGATTCTCATTTGCGCGTCAACCCGGCGGCCCGCCAGACGCCGCACCCGCGCTTCAACCCTGAAGGCTGCGCCAGGCCACCAGTACCAACGCAGCGAAAACCCCGGCCACGACGTCGTCCGCCATCACGCCAAGCCCGCCGTGCAGCCGGCGGTCGAACCAGCGGATCGGCCACGGTTTCCACACGTCGAACAGGCGAAACAGCACGAACCCGACTGGCACGTACCACCACGACGCGGCGAGCGCCGGCAACAACGCGATCCACTGCCCGACGAACTCGTCCCACACCAGCGCCCGGTGGTCATCAACGCCGAGTGCCTTGCTGGCGGTGCTGCATGCCCACACGCCAAGCGCGAATGCCAGCACGATGACCCCGAGATTCACTGCCAGCGACGCCTCGCGCAGGGCCAGCCACGGCAGGATCGCTGCCAGCGAGCCGCACGTGCCCTGCGCCACCGGCGCCAGGCCGGAACCGAACCCGCACGCGATCCAGCCGGCTGGCGATGCCAGCAGCGCGTGGCGTTGCGCAGCGCTAAGGGTCTTGCGCTCGGACGCCACGCTCATGGCGAGAAGTGATCCCAGCCGCGGTGCGCCGGAGCGATCCATGCACCATCTGGCATCTGCACGCGCACGCTGCTGCCGCTCACGATGCGACCGATCACGGTGGCCGGCGTGCCGCTTGTTGCAAGCGCCGCCACCGCGTCGTCGACCTTGCCCGGCGGCACCGTGAAGCACAGCTCGTAGTCATCGCCGCCCGCCAGCGCGAAATCGCGTGCGGCGTCCAGCGCAAACGCCTGCCGCAGCGCCGGCGACAACGGCAGCCTGGCCGCCTCGATCTCGGCGCCCACCTGGCTGCGGTCGCAGATGTGGCCCAAGTCGGCCAGCAGGCCATCGGAGACGTCGAGGCACGCGCTGGCCAAGCCGCGCAATGCCAGCCCCGCAGCCAGCCGCGGCGTCGGCCGATTGAGCCGCGCCACCAACGCCGCGCGCAGCGGCGGCGCCACGACCACCCTGGTTTGCACGCAGCGCAGGCCCGCCGCCGCATCGCCCAGCGTGCCGGTAACCATCACTACGTCGTCGACCCGTGCACCGGCGCGCGTGAGCGCCATGCCGGGCGGCACGAAGCCATGCACTGCCACGCTGAGCGCAAGCGGCCCGCGCGTGGTATCGCCGCCGACCAGCGCCACGCGATGTGGCGCGGCGAGGGCCAGGAAGCCCTCGGCCAGGCCGTCGACGAACGCCGCATCCGGCTGCGGCAGGGTCAGCGCCAACAGCGCCCACGCCGGCTCGGCGCCCATCGCGGCCAGGTCGGAAAGATTCACTGCCAGCGCCTTCCAGCCAATGTCGGCGGCCGCGGTGTCCAGCGGAAAATGCACACCCGCCACCAACGTGTCGATCGCCGCCACCAGTGCCTGCCCCGGCGGTACCTCGAGCACGGCGGCATCGTCACCAATGCCGAGCAGTACATCGGTGCGCGCCAGCGCGGTGCGCCGCCGGATCGCATCGATCAAGGCGAACTCCATCAGCCCTCCCCGCGCGCGTAGACCAGCGCCGGCGCATCGAGATACGTCGTGCTGCGCCACCGTCGAAAGCCGGTTTTTTCCGCCACGTGGATCGAGGCCTGGTTGGCTGGCGAGATGACGGCGACGATCCGGCGTCCGGGCTGGTTGCCGCCCGCCCAGGCCAAGGCAGCGTTCACCGCCTCGGTGGCATAGCCCTTGCCCCGCATCGCCGGCGCCAGCACCCAACCGGCTTCCAGCATGCCGCTGAGCGACGGCTCGATCGCCCGCGCAAAATCGCCAAAGCCGACATCGCCGACATAGCATCCGCCGGCGCGCTCCTCCACTGCCCAATAGCCGTAGCCCAGCAGCGCCCACAGGCCGCGGTACTGCAGCAGGCGGCGCCAGTTTTCCTCGCGGCTGAACACGCGCCCCCCAATGTGACGCACGGTGTCGGGCGCACTCCACATGGCGTCGGCGGCCGGCAGGTCCTCCGGGATGTGCGCGCGCAGGCGCAGGCGCGCGGTTTCCAGCAGCGGCACCGGCGCGCCAGGCGCGGACATCAGCCGCGCTTCTCGGCCGTGCGCAGTTCGCCGGCGAGCTGGTCCAGCACGCCGTTCACGTAGGTGTGGCCGTGATCGGCGCCAAACCGCTTGGTCACCTCGATCGCCTCGTTGATGACCACGCGGTACGGCACGTCGAGCCGGTATTTCAGTTCGTAGGCCGCCATGCGCAGCACCGCGCGCTCGATCGGATCCACCTCTTCGACCTCGCGATCCAGATGCGGGCGCAGCGCGACGTCCAGCTCGGCCACATGCGCGCCGACGCCGTGCAGCAGATCCTCGAAGTAGTCGAGGTCGGCCACTTCCATGTCCTGCTCGTGACGGAACTGCGCGATCACCGCCTCCACCGAGCTGCCGGACAGCTCCCACGCGTACAGCGCCTGCAGCGCTCGCCGGCGCGCCCGCGAGCGGGCTGCCAAGTCGATGCCTTCGGGGCGTACGTGCATCACAGCTTGCCGTACAGGTTGACCATCTCGATCGCCGCCATCGCGGCATCGGCGCCCTTGTTGCCGGCCTTGGTGCCGGAGCGCTCGATCGCCTGCTCGATCGAATCGGTGGTGAGCACGCCAAAGGTCACCGGTACGCCGGACTCGATCGCCGCCTGCGCCAGGCCTTTCGCGCAGGCGCCGGCCACGTAGTCGAAATGCGGCGTGGCGCCGCGGATCACCGCGCCCAGCGCGATCACCGCCGCGTACTTGCCGGAGGCGGCGAGCTTGTTCGCCCCCAGCGCGATCTCCCACGCGCCCGGCACGCGCACCAGCTCGATCGCATCCTCCGCCACGCCGTGCCGGCGCAAGGTGTCGTACGCACCGGCCACCAAGGACTCGACGACGAAGCCGTTGAAGCGCCCGGCAACGATGGCAAAGCGACCCTTTGGCGTGGCGAAATCGCCTTCGACGATATTCATGATGGTGACATTCCTGAAAGACTTGGCCCGATGCGTCGGGCAAACCGGCATTTTACAGGCTTGGGGCGGTGGCCGCTTGCGGGCATCCTTGCCCACACCGCTGAAAATCTTCGAGCCGCTTACGCCGCCGTGCCGCCCACCGTCATCGCGTCGATCCTGAGCGTGGGCTGGCCCACGCCCACCGGCACGCTCTGGCCGTCCTTGCCGCAGATGCCGACGCCGTCGTCGAGCTGCATGTCGTTGCCGATCATCGAGACACGGGTAAGGACGTCGGGGCCGGAGCCGATCAGGGTGGCGCCCTTCACCGGCGCGGTGATCCGGCCATCCTCGATGAGGTAGGCCTCGGACGCGGAGAACACGAACTTGCCGTTGGTGATGTCGACCTGGCCGCCACCGAAGTTCGGCGCGTAAAGGCCCTTCTTCACTGAGCGGATGATCTCCTCCGGCTCGCGCTCGCCGGCCAGCATGCAGGTGTTGGTCATGCGCGGCATCGGCAGCGCCGTGAAGGACTCGCGGCGGCCGTTACCGGTAGGCGCCATGCCCATCAGACGCGCGTTGAGCTTGTCCTGCATGTAGCCCTTGAGGATGCCATCCTCGATCAGCACGGTGCAGTTCGTGGGCGTGCCTTCGTCGTCGATGTTGAGCGAGCCGCGCCGCCCCGGCAGCGTGCCGTCGTCCACCACGGTGACGCCCTTGGCCGCCACGCGCTGACCGAGCCGGCCGGCAAAAGCAGAGCTGCCCTTGCGGTTGAAGTCGCCTTCGAGCCCGTGGCCGATCGCCTCGTGCAGCAGCACGCCGGGCCAGCCGGGGCCGAGCACCACCGGCATCTGCCCGGCCGGCGCATCGACTGCATCCAGATTGACCAGCGCCTGGCGCACGGCCTCGTCGGCAAACGCGAACGCGCGGCCGTTTTCGATCAGCTCGCGATAGCCATACCGCCCACCGCCCCCCGCATAGCCCTGCTCGCGCCGGCCATGCGCCTCGGCAATCACCTGCACGTTGAGCCGCACCAGCGGGCGCACATCGGCAGCCAGCGTGCCGTCGGACGCCGCGATGAGCACGGTATCCAGCGTGGCGGCCAGGCTCACGATGACTTGCGTGATGCGCGGGTCGCGGGCGCGTGCATGCGCGTCGACCTCGCGCAGCAACGCGATCTTGTCGGCGTTCGGCAGGCTTTCCACCGGGTCGATCGCCGGGTACAGCGCGCGCCCGCTCGCCAGCGCCAGCGGCTTGCCGGCGCCGTGGCCGTCATGCGCAATCGCCCGCGCCGCCTTCGATGCCGCCAGAAGCTGCGGCAACACGATCTCGTCGGAATATGCAAAACCGGTCTTCTCGCCGCTGATCGCGCGCACGCCCACGCCCTGCTCAATCGCGTGGCTGCCATCCTTGACGATGCCCTCCTCCAGCGTCCACGACTCACTGCGCGAGTGCTGGAAATACAGGTCGGCGGCGTCGATCGACGGCCCCATGAGCTGGGCGAACACGCGATCCAGATCAGCCGTCGTCAATCCCCCCGGCACCAGCAGCCGGTCCTGCACCTGCGCAATGAGCTTGTCCATCGAGTCTCGCCGATCCAATCCGGCCGCTATGGTGACATGCGGCGCCGGGGTCGGAGCGTGCTTTCGACGAGATCGGCGCCTGTCGGGGGATCGATCCTGATATTTTTTTCGATACGGATGCCGTGCTCAGATCGCCAGCCACACATAGCAGTAGAGCGTGTCGTTGTCCTTGGCGTTGCGACCGGCACCGTCGACGTCGTGTACCCGCCCGCTGAAGCGGTTGAAGTGGGTGTATTGCAGGCCCAGCCGCAGATTGGCCCACGGTTGCCCCCACGAGGTGGACTGGCCGAACGGGCTGTAGTTGAGCTCGATGCTTTCACCCTGCGTATTCGGCGAGCCGTCGTTGCCGTAAAGCGCAACATCCTTGCTGCCGTTGTAGACGAACGACGCCAAGGTCACACCGTAGGTATGGCGGTACCAGTAACTGCCCTTGAGGTTGAGCGACTGCAGGCTGTTGTGCAGGTGATCCGATCCACCGCTGCCATAGGTGGCGTCCAACCGCTGGCCCTCGTGGACGTACAACCCGTCGACGGTGATCGCATGGTCGCCATTGACGTAGGTGTAGTTGGAATCCACTCCGAAGTCGCGGAACCGATCCGTTGGCCCGGGCAACGCCACCGCGTCACCGACCGCGTTGGTGCCGACCTGTCCGCGACGCATGTTCAGCATGAAGCCGCCGACCGAGAAGCTGCCGGTGGGCAGGTTCCACGTATAAGCCATGCGTGCATAGGGCGTAACCCCGCTCAAGCGGCCGTCGAAGCCGGCGTTGACGTGGCGCAGAAACGCCGGCGACAACGAGCGATAGCCGCCCAGCTCCATGTACCAGGCGCCATCCAGCTGCAGGTAGGCGCTGACACCGACCACCTGCGCGGCCAGCCCGCCCAGCAGCATTGGCTGGGCAGGTGCTTCGGGGGCCAGATCGGCCGACAGGTACGGGTACTTCCACGCCGGTGCGGTGTTGAACACGTCGCTGACGGTGGGGTTGTTGTTGAGCGAGATGCCCCAGATGCCGCTGTGGTTGCCGTGGCTGAACATGCGCGCATAGCGCCAGTCCATGTTGTCCCAGCCGAGCAGGCCGCCGTTCTCCGAGTAGGTGGCCTGCGCGAACACGCCGACGTGCTCGCTCAGTCGGCCGGCGAGGAACACCGACGCCTGCTGCAGCTCGGTGTTGTCGTTGGTGCCGAAGCCCTTGGCCGGCGCCTCGGTCTGCGCCTTTTGCGTGTGCGTGAACGATTCGACCAGCATTGCCGAGAGCGGCACGTCGGTCTGGTCGCCCACCTTCATGGTGTAGCCCATCAGCTTGAACTGGCGCCCGAACTGGGTGAGCTCCGGTCCAAAGCCGCCTACGTGACAGGCCACACACGGCTGCCTCGTCTGTCGTGCATATGAAGGCACCGCCAGCACCATGCTGGGCACCCCCAGCAGCCCCGCGAGCACGATCAAGGCTATCCAGTATGGCGGGCGATGCATGGCAGCAGACCAACCCGGAATCAAACCATTCCAGCGAGTGTTCATGTGCATGCTTCCTACGCGTCCAGCGTGGTGGCTGGGTACGGACGCAGTCTTGAACCAACGGATACCCGTATATTGATTTCCGTCAACAGCCACCTGCCCGCCACCGACGCAAAGTGCCGCAGGCTGGCGCAGTGCCGATGAGGTAGGCCTCGGACGCGGAGAACACAAATTCGCCGTTGGTGATGTCGACCTGGCCGCTGCCGAAGTTGGGGGCGTACAGGCCCTTCTTCACCGAGCGGATGCTTTCCTCCGGCCCGCAAGCGCCAGGCAGCATGCAGGCAAAAAGGTGCCGGGGACAATTTGCACAATCTGCAAGATGGATTCCCCGGTCGCAAACGGGCATCCCCTGAATTGCACCCCGGCGCCACACCCTATAGTCGGAAATGGCACCTCGCATTTCGCTAGGGCACCGACGAACTCGCCGCCGGTGCGTCGCTGCGCAGCGGCGTGGTGACCACCGGCGGACTCGGCGCAGTGGGCAGCAAGGGCGGACGCTGGCTGCTCCGGGCGGCCGGCAAGTTGTGTTTTTCCACCAGCGTCATCACCGGTTTGTCCCAGCTGCCGGTGACGTGGTAGCGGGCACTGATGGTTTTGTTGAGGCCTTTGCCGAGCAGGCCCTGCACCGCAAAGCCGGCGGCCGCACCGACTGGCCCGCCGACGACGGCGCCGAGCACCGGCAAGCTGTTGCCGAAGTGCGGCACCACCACCACCTGCTGGTCGTAGTCGCGCGCGCGCAGGCCGGTACGGCCGGTGATGCCGATCTGCGCTGCCGGGCCCTTGATGAGGAGGTTGCTGGTGGTGGCGCTGCCATCGGCAAGGTGGAAGTCGCCATCGATGGAATCAAAGCCCAACCCCTTGCCGAACACGTCGCCAAAATCGAGCGTGAGCCGACGCGGCAACTCGGCCAGCGACACCAGGCCGAACAGGCGTCCCATGCCGGGGCCGACGTCGGGGATGTGGCCGTCGCTGACATGCACTGACAGCGTGCCGGTGGCGTTGGCCAGGCTGAATGACGACGGCGCGCCTGGCCAGCTGGCGTCGAGCTGGTCGCTGGTCTTGCCGCCGGTAACCAGACCGTTGTAGCCGAACGCGCCAAGCATCTTGCCCAGGTCGTCGGCGGCAAAGCCGATGCGCATGCGGGTGTGGCTGTTGGTGGCCGTGCCGTTCCAGTCGCCGCTGCCGGTGAGCTGCACGCTCGGCGACAGCGCACGCAACTGGTCGATGTGCATGCCGCGCTCAGTCGGCCAGGTTTCCAGCCGCGCTTCGCCGAGCCTGGCGTCGCCGAAGGTAAGGTCGCCCACCCACAGGTGGAACGGCGGCAGCGCGGCCGGGTTCACGCCGGTATCGGCCGGGTCGGGCTCGGGCTGGCTGACGGCGGCCTTGTCGGCGGTCGGGTTGCCCGGCCAGTACAGGCGCTTGAGGCGTGCAGTGATGCCGCGCTTGGCCAGCTCGTGCTCGGGCACACTGAACTGCCCGGCCATCGCCGCCCCCTCCACCGTCGCCACCAGGCTGTCGTTGCGCGGCGTCAGCTGCAGTGTCATCGGGCCGAGCGGGCGGCCAAACCATTGCGCTTGCGCGGTGCCGACATCCACGCTCTCCAACGCCGGGCCACCACCACCCGTGCCTCCGGCGGTGAACGCCACGGCCTGTTGCACCCAACCGGTGACATCCAGCGTGGCGGCGTGGCCACGCACGCGCAGCCCCTGCGCCGGCAGCGTCGTCGGCATCTGCGCGCCAAATGCCAGCGTGCCGGCCAGCGGCTTGCCGGGTGCCGCCAGGCGCAGGAAACCACGCGCCACCTGGCCGAGCGATACCTTGAGGTCAGCCCCGTCGATGGGCAGGCTCAGGCTGACGTGCAACGGCAACTCGGCGGTGGCTGCCTTGGCCAGCGGCGCCGGGGCGTCCAGCGTGGTGCCGACCAAAGTGGAGTCGAGGCTGAGCGTTTGTGTCGGCGCGCCACCATCGGTTGGCCGCGTCAACCGGAATCCGATGTCGTACAGGCTGCGGCCGCTGCCCAGCGGGTTGAGCCAGTCGAGCGCGGGGTAGCCAAGGGTCAGATCGCTGAACCGGAAAGCGCCGCGCAAATCCACCGCCACCGGCACGTCCGCGTCGCCGGTGGCGCCGGCAATGGCGAGGTCGAGCACCGCCGGCTGGCCGTGGAAGCGGCCTTCGAGCGGACCGGCGTGAAAGCCCGTTCGATCGAACGTGGCCGGGCCGCTCAGCTGGTCGAGCTTCAGCGTCCAGTCCGGCTCGCTCACGTCGACGTGGTCGAGCTTGGCCTGGCCGGTAAGCACGGCGGTTTCCGGCATTCCCAGCGGCAGCGACAGGTGGAAGCCGAAACTGCCGGTACCGCCGAGTTTCAGCTTGGCGAGGGTTTTCGCCTGCTGGTTTGCGATTGGGCTCTTGCGCACGAAATCCAGCAGGTTGGCCGCGTTGCCGTGGCCGTCGACGTTCAAATCGAGCGTGGCGTCGGCAAAGTCGGGAAACAGCGCCACCGCCTGGTCGACCTTCACCCCCAGCGCCTGCCCACCGTCGGCCTCGACCAGCATGCCGCTGTTGATAAAATTGGCGATGGCATGCACGCCGGTCGCATCCGGCCAATCCGGCGCGTAATGAAGTTTCAGGTCGCTGATTTCCGCACGCGCTTCGAACCGGCCCTCGTGGTGGTGGAACGGCCAATCCTTGAGGTCGCCGCGCACAGCGACGTCGGCACCATCGATGCGCCCGCCGAGCAGCGCGTGATCGAGCCACGCGACGGTACCGGGCGACATCACGCTCACCGGCCAGAACAGCTTGGCGGCTTGCACATCGGCGTGGTTCACGCGGGCGTAGAGATCGAGAAACGGCGGGCCGCCGGCGGCGTGCAGGCGCATCTCGCCACGCAGTTGTCCGCCATAGCCGGTGCCGGCGAAATCCAGTGGCGCCAGGCCGATATGCCAATCGCCGTCCGCCTGCCACGCAGCCACGGTGCCGGCGAGGTTCGCCAGCGCGAACGGGGTGCGAAACATCGGCCGCGCATCCACCGTGGCCGGCTGCGCCGGCAGGCTCAGCGACAGCGCCTCGCCGTCGCCGCGCAAGCTGCCGCGCAGGCCGCTGACGCCGGGGATGGCCGCCGAATGATCGATGCCGAGGCCGCTGAAATCGGCGCTGAGCCGGGTCAGGCCTGCCCCCTTGCTCCACGCGAGGTTGACCGTGTCGAGCCGGCCGCGCGGGTGGCCGCTGCCAACCCAGGCGACGAGGGTCGGCGGCAGTTTGGGCAGCGCCCCGAGCCAAGGGACCAGCGGCGCAAGTTGCAGTTCTCTCGCCGCCGCTTCGATCCGCAGTTGCGGCGTGCCGGGCGCGTGTACCCACGCGGCGAGCGCGCCATCGTCCGCCCCGGCCCAGCGCAACACGTAGCCGT
The DNA here is from genome assembly GCA_004298045.1 of Rhodanobacter sp. Taxonomy (GTDB): domain Bacteria; phylum Pseudomonadota; class Gammaproteobacteria; order Xanthomonadales; family Rhodanobacteraceae; genus Rhodanobacter_A. Next base: position 97,585 of record SCRM01000017.1, read on the forward strand.
CGGCGTTGCGGCGCAGGTCGGCCTCGCCGTGAATCGCCGGCACCCGCACCGATGCGCCGGCGGGCGTGGTCAACTGCACCGCGGCAAGGTCGATGCGCGCAAAGCTGCGCACCACCTGCCCGGCTTTCCAGTCGAGCCACAGCGCCAGATCGCCGCGACCGCTGCGTACCGCGTAGCCGCCAAGGTCGACCCCGGCCAGCAGCGCCGGCCAGTCCACGCGTTGCCCGGCCAGCCACAGCCGCCCGCTGCTGCCATCCTCCTGGAAACGCCCGGCGCCGCGCAGCACGCCGGTCGCACCGTCGCGCTGCATCAGCAGGCCCACGCGGAGTTCATCGCCTTGCCGGCTCAGGCGCACCTGGTCGGCCGTCAACCGATAGTGCCGGTCGTGCCGCGCGTCCGTGATGTCCAGCTGCAGGTGATCCAGCCACAACGCCATCGAGAGCTGGCCGAAATCCGCCGGCTGCGAACCTTCGCCGGTGCCAAGGCCGTTGACGTGCCAGCGGCCGTCGCGATCGCGTGCCAGGTTCAACTGCAGGCCGCTCGCGCGCAGGTTCAGCAAATACCGGGTTGGCAGCAGCCAGCCGCCAAAATCCAGCCGCAACTCCGCCTTGGGCACGCGCACCGGCTGGCCACTGCCACCGGGCGGCACGCCGATCGTCAGGCCGGAAAGCGCAAACACCGGGCCGGCAGGCGTCCAGCGGCCATCCAGCGCGGCAAAGCTCACCGGGCGCGCCAGCCGCGTCGACAACTCGCGTGCCACCCACTGCGGGTGCTGCGCCACCAGCGGCAGCAAGGCCTGCGCCAACGCCACCAGTACCGCCAGCGCAATCACGCCCACGCCGGCGACCCAGCCCAGCGCGCGCGCGCCGTGCTGCAGGGGGCGGTGCCAGGGGATGTTCATGCGCACACGGTGTCGCAGGCTGGTTTACAGCAGCACCACATCGAACTGTTCCTGCGAATAATGTTCCTCGGCCTGAAAGCGTATGCTTTTGGAGATGAACTCCTCCAGTTCGGCGACCGCGGCGGAGTCCTCTTCGAGGATGCGGTCGACCACCTGCGGGCTCGCCATCACCAGCAGTTTCTTGGCATCGAACTGGCGCACCGCGCGGGTGATTTCGCGGAAGATCTCGTAGGTCACCGTCTCCGCCGTCTTCTGTGTGCCGCGCCCGCCGCAGGCCGGGCACGGTTCGCACAGCTGGCGTTCGAGGCTTTCGGTGGTGCGCTTGCGCGTCATCTCGACCAGACCGAGCGAGGACATCGGGTACACCGTGGTTTTCGCGTGGTCGCGCGCCAGCCCTTTGCCCAGCATGCGCAGCACCTGGCGCTTGTGCTCCTCGTCGATCATGTCGATGAAGTCGATGATGATGATGCCGCCCAGGTTGCGCAGGCGCAGTTGGCGCGCCGCCGCTTGCGCGGCTTCGAGGTTGGTGCGGTAAACGGTTTCTTCGAGGTTGCGGGTACCGAGATAGGCGCCGGTGTTGACGTCGATGGTGGTCATCGCCTCGGTCTGGTCCACTACCAGATACCCGCCGGATTTCAGCGGCACCTCTTTTCGCAGCGCGTGCTGGATCTCGTCCTCCACGCTGTACAGGTCGAAGATCGGCCGCTCGCCGTCGTAGTGCTCCACCCGGTCGTCCAGGTTGGGCATAAACTTGTGCACGAACTTGACGACCTTGGCGAAGGTTTCCGCCGAATCCACGCGCACGGTGGCGATTTCGGCGGTAAGCATGTCGCGCAGGCTGCGCAGCGGCAGCGAGAGCTCCTCGTACACGCGCTCGCCCACCTTGGCCTTCGCGATGTTTTCCTGCACCACGCGCCACACCTTGCCGAGGTAGGTGACGTCGAACGCCAGCGATTCGGCGCTCTGCCCCTCGGCGTTGGTGCGCACGATGTAGCCCAGCGGCGTCTCGCCGATCAACCCGCCCAGCACCTCACGCAAGCGCCCACGCTCGGCCTCGTCCTCGATGCGGGCGGAGATGCCCAGCGTGTGCGCATACGGCAGCAAAACGAGGTAGCGCGAGGGGATCGACAAATGCGCCGAAAGCCGCGCGCCCTTGGTGCTGATCGGGTCCTTGACCACCTGCACCACGATCTCCTGGCCTTCGTGCACCAGCTCGCTGATGGGCGGCGCGTGATGCGGCGCCGGTGGGGCGTCGCCGGCGTCCGTCACTGGCGCGCGCACGATGTCGGAAGCATGCAGAAACGCGGCGCGGTCGAGCCCGATCTCGACAAACGCGGCCTGCATGCCCGGCATCACCCGCTGCACGCGGCCCTTGTAGATGTTGCCCACGTAGCCGCGCTTCGAGGCACGCTCGACATGCACTTCCTGCAACATGCCGTTTTCGACCACGCCCACCCGCGTTTCGCGCGGGGTCACGTTGATCAGGATTTCTTCACTCACTGCATACTCCCTGCAAAGAAACCCGGCCGCACGACGCACCAAGCCTCTGACCGGCCTTTATAACGTTTGCGTGCGCCGACTGTCGATGCGCAGCGCACGCCTGCACGGGCGACAATGGCGCTTTCCTTGGCTGGAAGCACCTGCACCGTGAACCCCGTCGCACAACCCATCCTGCTCGCCTGGAGCGGCGGCAAGGATTGCCTGCTGGCGCTGGCCGCGCTGCGCGCCGACCCACAATGGCGGGTCGTAGCCTTGCTGACCACGATCAACCGCAGCCACGCCCGGATTGCCATGCACGGCGTGCGCACGACGGTGCTGCAGGCGCAGGCCGCAGCGCTCGGCCTGCCGCTGGTGGAAGTGGGCATGGACTGGCCCGGCAGCAACGCCGCCTACGAGGCCGCGCACGCCCGCGCGCTGGCCGAGGCACGGGCGCGCTGGCCCGGCCTGCGCCACTGCGCATTCGGCGACCTGTTCCTGGAAGACGTGCGGGCCTACCGCGAAACGCAACTGGCACGCGACGGCTGGCAGGCGGTGTTTCCGCTGTGGGGCAGCGACACCACTGCCACGGCGCAGCGGTTCATCGCCGCCGGCCATCGCGCCAAGCTGTGCTGCGTGGATACGACCCAGCTCGACGCCCGATTCTGCGGGCGCGACTACGACGCCGCCCTGCTCGCCGAGCTGCCCGCCGACGTCGATCCGTGCGGCGAGCGCGGCGAATTCCACACCCTGAGTTACGCCGGCCCGCTGTTTGCCACGCCGCTTGCGCTGACGCGCGGCGAATCCGTGCTGCGCGACGCGCGTTTCCAGTTCACCGATTTCCTGCTTGCCGATGCCGGGCAAGCCTGACGCGCCAGTCTTGCCGGATGTCCTGACGCCGGGGCTGTCCGTGGTGTTCTGCGGTACCGCGGCAAGCGCCCGTTCGGCGGCGGAACACGCGTATTACGCGCACCCCGGCAACCGGTTCTGGTTTGCGCTGCATGCCGCGGGGTTCACCCCGCGCCAGCTGGCACCCGCCGAGTTTCCGATCCTGCCGCGCTACGGCCTGGGGCTGACCGACCTCGCCAAGCGCCACAGCGGCAACGACGCGGCACTGCCCGCCGACGCGTTCGACGTGGCCGGTTTGCGTGCGCGCATCGCACGCTGCGCACCCCGCTGGCTCGCCTTCACCAGCAAGCGCGGCGCACAGGCGGTGCTGGGCCACGCCGTGCCCTACGGGCTGCAGGCCGAATGCATCGGCACCGTGCGCCTGTGGGTGCTGCCCTCGCCCTCGGGCAACGCACGCGGCCACTGGAGCCTCGCGCCGTGGCAAGCGCTGGCGGGCCTGAGCGCCGCGCACACCGACCACTGACATTCGCAATACCAGCTGCCACCGTTAAGCTGGTCGCACCACCCTCGCCAAGGCCTTGCCCCACCCCATGCCCGGCCGTGTCCGCCGCCTGCGCCCGCTTGCCGCGCTGACCTGCTGGTCGATCGCTCCGCTGGCACTGGCGAGCGTGCAACTGCAGGTGCGCGGGGTGGACGAACCGCTGGCACAAGCCATCACGGCATCGGTGGAGCTTTCCCAGTACACGCAGCGCGAGGCCAGCGCGGCGCAAGTCCAGCGCATGGCCGAACGCGCGCCGGCGCAGGCCGAAAAAGCGCTGGAACCCTTCGGCTATTACGCCGCACACGCCACCGCGCAGGTCGAACCGGCAGGCAAGGACTGGAAAGTGACGCTGACCGTCGTGCCCGGCGCGCCGGTGATGGTGACCACGGTCGAAGTGCAACTGGACCCCGCGGCATTGGCGTTGCCGCCGATCCGCCGCGCGCATCGTGCCATCACCCGCCTCGCCGGCCAGCGCCTGGACGCCGCGCAGTACGACGCCGCGCGCGACGCGATGAGCGCCGCACTCACCGCCAACGGCTATCTCGACGCCAGGCTCGTGACCCGCCGGGTCGCGGTGTACAGCGCCGCGCATCGCGCCGAGATCCACCTTGCCTGGCAAGTCGGCCCGCGGTTTCGCTACGGCCGGGTCGAGTTCGACCACTCGCCCTTCCATCCGGGTTTTCTCGATCGCTACGTGCCGTTCAAGCCCGGCGATTACTTCAACCAGGATCAACTGCTGCAATTGCAGCAAGCATTGAATGGCGCCGATTACTTTGCGGTTGCCAACGTGGTGCCGAACATCAACCCGCAGGTGCCGGGCACGGTGGATATTGCGGTGGAGCTCAAGCCGGCCCGCCGCACGGTGTACACCGGCGGCCCGTTCATCGGCACCGATACCGGCTACGGCTTTCGCGCCCGCATGGAGCGGCGTTACGTGAACCGCCGCGGCGACAAGTGGAAAAACGAGCTGGTGGCCGCGCAACGGCTGAAAACCCTGTCGACCACCTACACCATCCCGCTGCCCGGCGACCACCAGCGCAGCTGGAACATCGGCGCCAACTACCGCGACGCGAACACCGCCACCTCGCAATCGCGCACGTTCGAGCTGGTGGGCAACGAGACCCGGCGCTGGCGTGGCTGGACGCGCACCCTCGGCGTGCACGTGCTTTCCGGCACGTTCACCGTCGGCAAGCGTGGCAACGAGCCGGACACCACCCCCGGCATCGAGCGCGGCACCAGCACGCTCACGTTTTTCGAAGCCTCGCTCACGCGCAAACAGGCCGATGATTTCGCCTTCGTACGCGAGGGCTGGTCGCTTGCCTTGGCAGCGCGCAGCACCGCCGGCAACGCGCTGTCTTCCGCCAGCTTCAGCGACGTCACCGCCGACGCCAAATGGATCCACGCCTTCGGCGCCAAACGCCGCAACCGGCTCATCGTGCGCAGCAGCGCCGGGCACACCTGGACCGACGATTTCGCCGCTCTGCCGCCGCAACTGCGTTTCTTTGCCGGTGGCGACCGTTCGGTACGCGGCTACAGCTACCAGTCGATCGGCCCGCGCAACCACGCCGACCGCGTCATGGGCGGGGTGAACCTCTTGGTCGGCAGCGCCGAGGTGGAGCACTACTTCACCCGCAACTGGGGCATCGCCAGCTTCGTCGACATCGGCAATGCGTTCGACGCCGTGGATTTCCGACCCAAGATCGGCACCGGCCTCGGCGTGCGCTGGCGCTCGCCGGTGGGCATGATCCGGCTTGATGTCGGCACGCCGGTGCACGACGCCACCCGGCACGGCATGGTGTTGCATCTGGTGATCGGGCCGGATTTGTGAAGAGCCGGGATTCGGGATGGGAGACTCGGGATTCGGAAAGGCTCGCGAGGGTGTGGGGTGAGGCGAAAGGCGGCTGGACTGTTGGTCGGGTTTGGAGGAGTGCGGTGGCGTGAGCGCGGTGGGGCTCCAGCGGTGGCGGCGGGGACGGCGCGTCGGGGTCGGCGCGGCGGCAGTGCTGGTTGCGTCGATGCTGGCTCTGGCGTGGCTCGGGTGGAGCAACGCGGGACTGCGGTTTGTGCTGATACGGGTACAGCAGGCAACTGGCGGAGCGTTGCACTGGCAGCAGGCGCACGGGGCGTTGTTCGAGTCCATGCGGCTGGACGGGGTGCGCTACGACGACCGCCACGGCACGCGGGTCGCGGTGCGCCGCGTGCGGCTCGACCTGCGCTTCTGGCCACTGCTGGCCAAGCGCGTGCACGTCACGCGGCTGGATGCCGATGGTGTGGAGGTGCAGGTGCCCCAAAGCAGCGGCAAGACGAGCACGCCAGGCACGTTCTCGCTGCGACCGCCGGTCGACATCGTGCTCGATCGGGTGCACATCGGCAGCGCGCACGTCGCCGTCGGTGGCGCGCCCACCTTCGCCTCCAGCCAGCTCGATCTGGCCGGACGCTGGACGCGCGACGGCATCGCGATCGACACCCTGCGCCTGCGCGCGGCGGACGGCACGGTCGATCTCGACGGCCGGGTGGCCTTGGCACGCCGCGAATCGGGTCAGGGCAAGGCCCGCTTCGCGTGGCAATTCGGTGCCAAGACCTGGGCCGGCACGCTGACCGCAACCGCCGATGGCCACCAGGCGCGACTCGACCTCGCCTTGCAGCAGCCGATGGCGGCGACCCTGCACCTGACCTTGGCGCAGGATCCCCCGCATGCGTGGTCGGCACGCCTCGACGCGCCACACTTCGATCCGGCCGTGCTGCTCGGCGACACTGCGTTGCGCGATGTCTCGCTGGCGCTGCAGGCGCAGGGCAAAGGCGCCACCGGCGAGCTGCGCGGCACACTTGCCGCCAACGGCTACCAGCTGGAACTCACGCCGCTGCGCGCGCACTACGCCGCCAGCCGCCACACGCTGAAACTCGAACAACTCGCGCTGCGTTCGCCGCAGGTCAAGGGCCAGCTCGACGCCAGTGGCACGTTCGACCTGGGCACCCAACCCATTGCCGGCAACCTCGACGTACGCTGGGCCAACGTGTTGCTGCCGGCGCAACTCGTCGGCCAAGTGCTGGCCAGCGCCGGCACACTCAAGCTCGACGGCACGCCCGAGCGCTATCGGGCCGATGCCCGGCTGACGCTCGGCCCACCGCGGCAACCGGTGCAGTTGACGTTGCAGCTCGATGGCACGCCGCACGGCATCGCGTTGCGCACGCTCACCGCGCAGCAAGCGAAAAGCCGGCTGGCGCTGCACGGGCAACTGGATTGGGCGCCGGCACTGGCTTGGCAACTCAATGCCAGCGCCAGTGCTTTCAACCCCGGCGCGGTCTTCGCCCATTGGCCCGGCGCGCTCGATGTGGATCTCGCCAGTCGCGGCACGTTCGCCGCCAACGCCGTGCAGGGCAGCCTCGACATCGCCCGCCTTGGCGGGCGACTGCGCGGCCGGCCGCTCGCCGGCAGCGCCCACCTCGAGCTCGGCTCCACCGAAGTGCTGAGCGGCAACCTGCGCCTCGCGTCCGGCGCCAGCCGGGTACAGCTCGACGCCAAGCCGGGGCGCACCAACGACGCGGACTTGAAGCTGGCCGTGGCCTCGCTTGGTGACTGGCTGCCGCAGGCAAGCGGACGTCTGGATGGCCAATTCAACCTGCGTGGCCGCTGGCCAGGGCTGGCGGTCAACGGGCGACTCACCGGCAGCGCGCTGCACTGGCAAGCGCAGAAACTCGACCAGTTGCAGCTCATCGTCGGCGTGCCCGACACCCGCCGCCTTGCGGGCAAGATCGAGCTGCAAACCCGCGGCGCACAGCTCGCCGGGCTGGATTTCTCGCAACTGCACCTGCGCGCCGAAGGCAGTGAGCGCGATCACCAGCTGGAACTCGATGCCCGCGGCACGCCCCTGTCGGCGCGCCTGGCGCTGCACGGCGCGCAGCAAGGCAACACCTGGGCCGGCGCCCTGAACACGCTCAACCTCGAACCGACCGGCATGCCGCCGTGGCACCTGCGCAGCACCACTCGCCTTGCGTGGCGCAACGGCGCCTTCGACCTCGGCAAGCTGTGTCTGACCGCCGGTGAGCCCTTACTGTGCGTGACCGGCCGCGGCGAGCGCAACGGCCGACTGCGCGCCAGCTACCAATTGCATGCCTTGCCGTTGGCGGCGCTGCTGGATGCCGCTGGCGTGACACACGCATCGCTGCGCGTCGACGGCGCGCTCGACGGCGATGGCCAGTGGCAACGCGCCGGCAACGGCCAGTGGAGCGGGCGCGGCAATCTCTCCTCGCCGCGCGGCAGCGTGAGCTGGATCGAGCGTGAGGGTGTGCCGGCGCTGGCGTGGAGCAACCTTGCCGCAGGCTTCGACCTCGACGCGGCGCGCCAGCGGATCGAACTGCATGCGCAACTCGATCATGGCGGCCGGCTTGCCGGCAGCGCCGAATTGCGTGGCCGACAGCAGGCACTGAGCGGCAACGTGACGATGCAGCTCAACGATCTCGGCTGGCTCACGCTGGCCGGCGACACGCTGGCCAATGTGCACGGCACGGCCAGCGCGCAATTCACCCTCGGCGGCACGCTGGCGACACCCAGTGTTGCCGGCCAGGCCGGCATCCAGGACTTCGCCGCCGAAGTGCCCGGCGTCGGCCTCAAACTCACCGGCGGCAAGCTGGTGGCCAACACCCTCCCCGGCCACACGCTGGCGGTGGACGGGCAGGTGCAATCGGGCAGCGGCATGCTCGGCGTGCGCGGCCAGATCGGCCTCGGCGACGGCCTGCCGATGCAGCTGGCGATCAGCGGCAAGCAGTTCACCGCAGCCAGCGTCCCCGCCGCGCAAATCGTGGTATCGCCGGATCTGGCGTTGCGCCACGACGCCGACGGGTTTGCGCTGGACGGCAACGTGCTGATGGACCGTGCCGAGGTGAACCTCGACAAATTGCCCGGCGCCGGTGCGCCGCAGGCTTCCGCCGATGTGGTCGTGATGGATCGTCCGCAAGCCGAACGCGACGCCGCGCTGCCGGTACGCGCCACGGTCAAGGTGGACCTTGGCGCGCACACGCATCTGGTCGGCTACGGGTTGGACGGCCGCCTGCACGGCGTACTCACCGTCAACCAATCGCCTGGACAGGCTGCCACCGGCCAGGGCCAGATCACCGTCGACGGCAGCTACGAGGCCTACGGCCAAAAGCTCCAGATCGAGCGCGGCAAGCTGCTGTTTGCCGGCACCCCGCTGGACAACCCCGGCCTGGCCATTCGTGCGGTGCGCAAACTGAACCCCAACGCGACGATCGATGAAGGCCAGGAGGTGGGGCTGGAAATCAGCGGCACTGCCAAGCGCCCGGTGCTGACCATATTTTCGCAACCGGCGATGGAGCAATCCGACGCGCTGGCGTATCTCGTCACCGGCAAGCCGCTCGCGCAGGTAACCAGCGGCGAGAGCAACCTGCTCGGCAGCGCTGCGCAGACACTGGGTACGGCGGCCGGCAACCTGCTGGCCAAAAGCATCGGCGCGCAGCTCGGCCTGGACGACGTCGGCGTCGGCAGCAGCGATGCACTGGGCGGCGGGTCGGCGTTCACCGTGGGCAAGTACCTGTCGCCGCGCCTGTACCTGAGCTACGGCGTGGGCCTGTTCGAACCTGGCGAGGTGGTGAGCCTGCGCTACCGGCTCAGCCGCCGCTGGCATTTCGAGGCGCAAAGCGCGACCAACTTCAACCGCGCCAGCCTCAACTACCGGTTGGAGAAGTGACTTCCGGCGACGTGCCGGCCGGCGAGCCCTCCTCCGCCGGCCAGGCGAACCGTACGCTGCGCTGCAGCGGATCGGCTTCGACCAGGCGTACGCGCACTTCCTGTCCGAGCGGCAAGGGTTGCGCTGCGGTGACGCGCGCCTCGATCGCGGGCGCGTGCAGCATGACCACGCCACTGTGTGCCGCCGGCGCAGCGCGGTGATGCGCCGCGTCTCCCAACTCGACGATGGCCCCGGCAAACGCCGCACCGGCCTGCGGTGCCAGCAGTACCGCTTCGATCAGGTCGATCACCGCGCGCTCGTACTGGTGCGCGCGGCGGTCGGCGCCGCCCATCAGGGCCGGCAGTTCCGCCAGCCCGGCGCGCGCCCACGTCGGCACCGTGCTGCCGGCACACAGCGCCACGCACACCTCGCCCACATAGCGATCCACCAGCCGCCGCAGCGGCGCGGTGGCATGCGCGTACGGTGCCGCCAGCGCAGCCTGCTCGGGCTGCTCCGGCGGGGTGCCGTCAAAGGCCACGTAACCAGCCCCGCGCAGCACCGTGGTGCACGCGGTGAGCATGAGCTGCGCCGCGGCCATGCCGGTCAAGAGCGAAATCTGCGCATTCCAGTCCTCCACCGGATGGTTCACCCGGTAGCGCAACTGGCAGTGGCCGTCGACCAGCGCGATTTCCTGTTCCGGCAGCGCCAGGCTGATGCCGCCGCGCGCCGCTTCGCGCTGTGCGCGACGTTCGCCCACCTCGCGCAGCAGGCGCCACACCGGGTCGGCGGTGCCGGCATCCAGGGTCTGCTGCACGCCGGCGTAATCGAGCCGGGCCCGGCTGCGCACCTGCGCGCGGCGCACATCGACCGCCGCCATTTCGCCTGCACCATCGAGGTCGATGGTCCACAGCAGCGCCGGGCGCACCTGCCCCGGCAACAACGAAGCGGCGCCTTCGGACAGGCTGGCCGGATGCAGCGGAATCCGCGACTCCGCGCCATACAGGGTTTCGCCGCGGCGGTGCGCCGCAAGGTCGATGGCATCGCCGGCGGTCACGAACGCAGCCACGTCGGCGATCGCGTAGTACACGCGATGGCCGTCGCCACGCCGCTCGATATGCAGCGCCTGGTCGAGATCCAGCGAGCCCGGCGGATCGATGGTGACCAGCGGCACGTCGGTGCGATCCAGCGCCGGCAGCCGCGGCGCCCGTGCGGCCTGCGCAGCCGCGGCTTCCACCTCGGGCGCAAACGCAGGCGGCAACTTGAGCTCGCGCGCGATTTGCGCAAGCCCTTCGGCCAGCGGCGCGTCGGCACCGGAAGCAAGACGAATGCGGGTGGCCGGCATCGGCGATCCTGCGCAGGGGCGAAGGTCGCACTATACGGCGCACCAAGGTTTGCGCCATGCGAAAGGGCGACGCTTGCGCGTCGCCCTTTCAATGGTACCGCCACGGCTGGCCGCTTCAGTTCTTCGGCGCGGCCGTGGTCTCCGTCTCCTCGCGCTGGCTCAGGCGCTGGCCAAGGCGGTCGACGTTGTTGAGCGACATCAGGTGCGCGTAGATCCAGCCAAGTACGCCCTCGTGCAGGAACTCCTTGGCGGTCTTCTCGTCCAGCTCGCGCAGCTTGTCCTCGTTCACCACGAACAAGCCGTTCAGGTTGATGACGTGGCCGTTCGGGTCTTCCGGCGCGCCTTTGCGCAGGCTCATGTTCCGGGGCTCGAGCAGGTTGTGCTGGCGCAACTGCTGCATGAACGCGCGGGTGCGCGCCACGTGCTGCTGGAATTCGCCCAGGAAACCCACGGCGCGGGTCAACAGCTCGGTGTCGGTGCCATCCTCGTTGAACAGGCGGTCGCCCTCGGTCTTGCCGAAGCCTTCGTAGCCCTCGTCGAGAAACACCGCGAAATCGTCGCCTTCCTGCCCGGCCGGCTTCTCGGCCAGCACGAACGGATAGCGCCGCACGAACGCGGGAATGTAGATGTTCGGCGCCCACTGCCCGGCGGCATCGACGAACAGGTTCTCGTTCTGGCGCAAACCGAGCAGGGCAACCGGGCCGGCGTCCTCAAGGGTATTGCCGGCAAACACGATCGGCAGATCGCGCGCGGCCAGGCCAAACTCCACGCCAGTCAGCGGCACCGAATGCGCGGTAAGCGCGAATTTCATGTTCGGTACCGGCTTCAGGCGCAGGTCCTTGTGCTCGGTACGGTTGAGCGGCACCGGGCGCTCGTAGAAGATCACTTCAGCCACGTTGTTACCTCTGCCCCGCCGTGCCGGGGTTGCCACCGTTGGCCCCCCCTCCCAAACCCGGCGTCGGGTCCACGAATGAACGCGCACTATATCAGTGCGCCCCGGCGCGCCGTAACCCCTACCCGTGATGGCTATCTCGTTGACCGCAAAGCGATTCGCGTGGTGCCGGCAGCAATCTGTTCTATGCTGCAATGCGTTGAACGCCGTTGCATGGTCGCAGCGCTCTTTCGCTTTTGCCGAGGGACGAACCGCATGCTGATGGAAGTTGCCAACCGGGTGGATCTGAATGCCACCCGCGTGCTTTCGCTCGACGCCGCCGGCCGCATCCTCGACTGGATCAGCTGGCAGGACGCCGTGTGCCTTTACGTGCGCGATGCCATCGCGTGGACGCTGGGCGAGCCTTGCCTCACCGTGCACGGCGGCTGGAACCGCGGCACCGGCATGCAAAGCACGCTGTCCCTGCACCCGATCATTGCCAGCACCGGGCATTGCCACGCCGACGCGACCGACCCGGCGCCCACGCTCAGCAACCCCGCCCTGTTCGCGCGCGACCGTCACCTGTGCCTGTACTGCGGCGAGCATTTCACCCGTGGCGAACTCACCCGCGACCACGTGCAGCCGGTTTCCCGCGGCGGCCGCGACGAATGGGAAAACGTGGTCAGCGCCTGCCTTGCCTGCAACCTCAAGAAAGGCAACCGCACCCCGCAACAGGCCAACATGCCACTGCTCGCCGTGCCCTACCGGCCCAGTTGGGTGGAGCATCTGATCCTCTCCAACCGCAACATTCTCGCCGACCAGATGGAATTCCTCGTCAGCCACCTGCCGCGCAACCGCCGGCAGGCGATGGAGGCGTAGGGCCGGGATTCGGGATTTGTAAAAGCAGCATCGCGCAAGCAGCGGAGTCTTGTGGGTCGGACCTCAGCCCGACGGACGTGCGGCCGGGGCCTCCGCCTCCGGTTCTCGCAGCGCGGCGCCGTGCCAAATCCCCAATCCCGTATCCCCAATCCCAGCCTCACGGCTTGTCCCTTCACGCCGTGCAGCCAACAATGCATGCATGAAAAACCCCACGCGCTATCCGCACCTAGCCACCATCAACACGCCGGCCGACCTGCGGCGCCTGGCGGACACCGAGTTGCCGGCAGTGGCGGACGAGCTGCGCGCCTATCTGATCGAGTCGGTGGCCAGCTCGGGCGGGCATTTCGCGGCCGGGCTTGGCGTGGTCGAGCTGACGGTGGCGCTGCACCACGAGTTCGACACCCCGCGTGACCGGCTGGTGTGGGACGTGGGCCACCAGTGCTATCCACACAAGATCCTCACCGGCCGCCGCGACCGCATCACGACCATCAAGCAGCTGGGCGGGCTGGCGCCGTTTCCGCGCCGTGCGGAGAGCGAGTACGACACCTTCGGCGTCGGCCATTCCTCCACCTCGATTTCCGCCGCGCTGGGCATGGCCGTCGCGAACCGGCAGCGCGGCGACCACCGGCACATCGTGGCGGTGATCGGCGACGGCGCGGCCACCGCCGGCATGGCGTTCGAGGCGTTGAACCACGCCGGCGACGTGCGCGCCGACCTTTTGGTGGTGTTCAACGACAACGGCATGTCGATCAGCGCCAGCGTCGGCGCGATGAACCAGACGCTGGCGCACGTGGCGACCAACCACCATCTCGACGCGCTGCGCCACCGCGCGGAAACCGACACGCTGCCGCCATCCGCACTATTCGAAGAGCTCGGCTTCGACTACACCGGCCCGGTGGACGGCCACGACCTGCCGGCCCTGCTGCGCGCGCTGCGCACGTTGAAATCCCGCCCCGGCCCGCAACTGCTGCATGTGCTCACCACCAAGGGCAAGGGCTACGCGCCGGCCGAGCAGGCGCAAACCGTCTACCACGCGGTCGGCCCGTTCGACCCGGCACACGGGGTGGAAGCCAAGCCGAGAACGCGGCCGAGCTATTCGCAGGTGTTCGGCGACTGGCTGTGCGACGCCGCCAGCGCCGACCCGCGCGTGATGGCGATCACCCCGGCGATGTGCGAAGGCTCCGGCATGGTGCGTTTCGCACAGGCTTTCCCGCAGCGCTATTTCGATGTCGGCATTGCCGAGCAGCACGCGGTGACGCTGGCCGCCGGCATGGCGTGCGAAGGCGCCAAACCGGTGGTGGCGATCTATTCCACTTTCCTGCAGCGCGCCTATGACCAGGTGATCCACGACGTCGCGCTGCAAAACCTCGACGTCACTTTTGCCATCGACCGCGCCGGCGTGGTCGGCCCGGATGGCGCCACCCACTGCGGCAGCTTCGACCTCGGCTACCTGCGCTGCCTGCCGAATTTCCTCGTGATGGCCCCGGCCGACGAGCGCGAATGCCGGCAAATGCTGGCCACCGGGCTGGCGCATGCCGGTCCCGCGGCGATCCGCTACCCGCGCGGCACCGGCCCCGGCGTCGATGCCGGTCGCGGCCTGGACCCCCTGCCGATCGGCAAGGCCGAAGTGCGCCGCCGCGGCCACCGCCTCGCCCTCCTCAGCTTCGGCGCGCTCCTGCCGCGCGCGGCGCAAATCGCCGTGGAGCTCGACGCCACGCTGGTCAACATGCGGTTCGTCAAACCACTGGACGAAACCCTGCTGCTGGAGCTCGCGCAAACCCACGAAGCCTTCGTCACGCTGGAAGACAACGCGATTGCCGGCGGCGCCGGCTCGGCGGTTGCCGAATGCCTCGCCGCGCACGCCATCACCCTGCCCATCCTGCACCTCGGCCTGCCCGACCGTTTCCTCGAACACGGCACCCGCGACGAAGTACTGGCCCTGGCCGGGCTCAGCGTGGATGGCCTGCGGCAGGCTATCCACGCGCGGTTTGCGTCACTGGTGGCGCGTTCCTGCGCAGGCCGCTGAACCCCGCATACGCGTCCGCTACCTGTACGGTGGGACACCATCCGACAAGGACCACGTGTCCGGTTCGAGGGTCCCACGCCGGTTTGCGCCCCGCTGGTTGATCAGATATGCCAATGGCGCTGGTGCATCAGTGACACAGCAGCAGCGGCATGCGCGCCAGCCGCAGGGCATCGCGGGTGACGCCGCCCAGCACCCACTCACTGAAACGCCCACGCCCATAGGCGCCCATCACCAGCAGATCCGCACCAAAGGCGTCGGCGTGCGCCAGCAGTGCACCGCCGGCCGCATCGGCGCGCTCGGCGATGGGTTGCACTTCCACCTTGGCGCCGTGTTCACGCAGGTACTCGGCGATGTCGAACGGCGGGTACCACGCCAGGCCGGGATAGCGCTCGCGCTCCTCGCCCTGCATCAACAGCACCTCGGCACCGGGTAGCAGCGGCAGTGCCGCATGCACTGCGCGCATCGCCTCGGATGACCCGTTCCAGCCAATGGCAAGACGCACCGGCTGGCGGAACGCCCCTACCGAGCGCGGCAACACCACACAGGCGATGCCGGTGCGCAGCACGATGCCCGCAATATCCGAGCCGGCGCCGGTGTCGCCATCGGCGTGATCGAGCATCAGCAGATCATGCCGCGGCGCTACCTGCGACAACGCCTCGTCGGGTCGCCCTTCGGCCACCAGCCACCGGCACGGCGTGACGCCGGCCGCGGCCGCACGCGCCAGAAACCCCGGCCGCGCCGCGATCGCCGCCGCCACCAGCCGTCGGGTGTCTTCGATCAGCACGGCGGCCAGCGCGGGCTCGACTGCCGAACCGAAGTACAGCGGCGCGGCGTACACCGCGGTCAACCCGGCGTGCATGGCGGCGGCGAGCGCCACCGCGTGCTGCACGGCCGGCGTATCGCCCTGCGGCTCGCGTACATGGACAAGGATGGTTTTCATCGCGCACCTCGCATGCAAACCGGCGCCAATGTGGCAAGTAGCGACAGCTTCCCGCATCCCGCCGACGCATGCTTGATTTTTGTCACTTGCGGTGGGCTGCGGCATCAGCTGCCGCGACTGCCGCCGCTGACGCGGTCGCGCGCTTCGAGATCCTGCGCGGTGAACACCTGGGCAAACCCGGCCGCGGTCAGCAGCGCGCGCGCCGCATCGCCCTGCTGCCAGCCGTGCTCGAACAGCAACCAGCCGCCCGGCGCGAGGTGCGCCGCGGCGCCAGCGACGATGCGGCGGATGGCGTCGAACCCATCCGGCCCGGAAGCCAGCGCCGCCGCCGGCTCGTGGCGCAGATCCCCCTGCGTCAGATGCGGATCGCCCGCCTCGATGTACGGCGGATTGGACACGATGAGGTCAAAGCAGGCGTCTTCGAGCGCGGCAAACCAGTCGCCGTGCGCAAAGCTCACGTTGTTGAAACCCAACCGCTGAGCATTGCGCCGCGCCACCGCCAGCGCATCACCGCTGGCATCGGTCGCCAGCACCTGCGTGCGCGGGCGCTCAAAGGCGATGGAGAGCGCAATCGCGCCGCTGCCAGTGCCCAGGTCAGCCACCCGCAACGGCAAGTTCACTGGCAGCCGCGCCAGCGCCAGCTCCACCAGCAGCTCGGTTTCCACCCGCGGAATGAGCGTGGCCGGCGTCACCGTGAGGTCGAGCGTCCAGAATCCGCGGCGTCCGGTGATGTAGGCCACCGGCTCACCCTTGGCACGGCGTTCCACCAGCGCGTCGGCGGCCGTCTGGACGTCCGTCTGCAGCGCCTCGCCAGAATGCGCAAACAGCCAACTGCGCGGTTTGCGCAGCACGTGCAACAGCAACATTTCGGCTTCGACCCGGTCGCCGAGGCGCGCGGTGGCGCCCGTGATCCAACTGCGCACATCAGTCATGGGGCAACTCCGGCGGCAACGCCGCACGCGGTGCGGCGCGCCGCCAATAGCCGCCGCGGCTCCACGCATCGAACGCCCAGCGCAGCCAACCAATCAGCGCAAACGCCAGCCACAAGGCCCAGGCCAGCATCGCCAGCTTGTAGTACCACAGCGAGACGCTGACGACGCCGGCCGCCGGCAAGCTGCCGGCACTGTGGTCGGCAAACCAGCGCAGATCCCACGCCGACGAGCCGTTGCCGGCCACCTGCATGTCCGGCACGCCGAGCAGGCCCTTCGGCACTGCCGCGATCAGCGTGAGGAGCGCCAGCACGGTAAGCAGGGCCAGGCCAATCTGCATCAGGTTGTAGCCCCAGCGCGGCCACGAGGGCGGCGGGGTCCTGCGCGCCCGCAGGCCGCTCAGCACCAGCCAGCCCGCCACCAGCGCCAGCGCGCCCCAGGCCAGCGCGGAAAACCCGAGGCCGAGCAGCAGCCAGTGCCGCCACTTGAGCGGCGTCGGCGCGTAACGCGCCAGCAGCCACGCCACCAGCAGCAGCACGCCGAGGCGCGCCCAGTACAGCACCGCCGGGCCGGTGGCCGGGCCCCAGGCCCACAGCACCCAGCGGTCGTGCGGCAGGCTCAAGGCGCTCGCCAGGTTCGCGGCCGGCGCATCGAGCGTGATGGCCGACGTGCGCGTCAGCGTGGCGCCAGCGCCCGGTTCGCGCAGCCGAACCTGGTAGGCGTGCGTGCCCGGCAACAGCGGCAGGCCGAGCCGATGATCGCGAATGGCCAGGCCCAACGGCTCGCCATCGCGCTGCGCGTCGACCAACTCGGCGCCGGCCGGCAACGTGATCGCGTGCTCACCGCCGCGCGTACTGCGCACCGTGAGATCGAGCGTGGTTTCGCGTGCCCGCTGGCCGATCGTGGTGTGCACCGCCACGCGGTCGAATGCGAGGCTGCCACCCGGCACCGCCGCCGGCCGGTCAAATGCGAGATGCAGGGTTTCACCCGGCAACGGCTGGAAGCGCAGACCACTGCCGCTGGCGCTTTGCGGCACGCCCTGCGCGGCCACCCGCCACATCGGCGCGGCATCCACCTGCCACACCTCGGCACGCTCGCCCAGCGGCGGCGCGATCAGTGCGAGCTGCGGGGTCTGATCCAGCCGGCTGGTCCAGCGCACGCTTTGCGCAGCGGTGTTGAAGGTGACGTCGATGCGACCATCCTTCACCACCACGCCGTCGCCCAGCGGGTGCTCGCCGGGCAAAAGCGGCAGGCTAAGGCTGAAACCGCCACTGGCCGGCGCGATACGCTGCACGGTGTTTTCCACCTGCCACTCAACCCCCAGCGACAATCGCCGCGTCAGCCGCACGTAGGGCGGAAACGCCGGTGCCAGGTTGGCGGCCGCCACGCCGCCGGCGGCCGCCACGCGCTGCAAGGTCAGGCTGTCGCCGAGCAGGCGCTGGCCATCGACGCCGGCGAGCGTCCAGCCGGCGCCGCTGAACTGCACGCGCTGCGGCGGCAAGCCAAATTGCAGCGTGGCGGCATCGCTGTTGCCGAGCCGATAGTGCAGGTCGAGCCGATGCACGCCGCGGTCGAGCCGCACCAGGGTTTGCCCGGCGTACTGGGTGAGCGCCGCCGGCTTGCCGTCGCGGGTGGCGGCGGTCAACGTCAACGCCTCGCCAGCGTGCGGCAAGGGCACGGCGACGGTGGCGCCCACATGGATCTCCAGCGCCAGGTCGAGCGCATCGCCAGTAACGGAGAGCTGCGCCTGGGCCACCTCGGCGCAGTCAGGCGCGCACCTGGGCGCTTCGGTCAGCCGCGCCTTGAGCTGGTCGAGCAGCGGCTGGCTGGGCAGGGTTTGCGCGTGCGACAACGTAGGCAGCAGCACGCCGGCCAGCAGCAAACTGCCGAGGACAGCAGCGGCATGCGGAGCATGTCCGCGCCACTGCCATGGCTGCAGCGCCAGCACCAACCGCGCCAACAGTGCGACCAGCAAGCCCACCAGCAACACGCGCAGCACCCGCACCAGCCAGCGCGGCGCAACGATCAGGCGCACGGTTTGCGCGGTGGTAACCGGCCCCGACCAGCCCAGTGGGTAATTGTTGCCTTGATCCCAGGCCGGGGTGCCCGCGCCGGCTTGCACCGGTGTCTGCGTTTCCACGGCGCTCGGCGCCAACGCGTTCACTCCCGGCGGCACGGCAAACTTCATCACCCGCGGCGAGCCGATGGGCGCCGCCTGCATGGCTGCGGGCGCAGGTGGCAGTGGCGGCATATTCGCGGCATCCATGCGGTTGGCGCGCACCGCCATCTCGGCCGATGGCGACGCAAACTGCACGGCAACCGCACGGTCGAAACGACCGGATTCAAGCTGCGGATGCAACGCGTACTGCAACTGCTGCGCGACAAACGGCAGGCTCCACAAGGCAGTCAGCACCAACGCCGCCACCGCCGTGCCGCGCACGAGCCCACGCAGCCGCGCCGCCGGCAAGGCGCGCCACAGCAAGGCCAGCAGCACTACCGCCGCCAGCGTCCACACCGGCGCGCCCGGCTCCTGCTGGCCCAGCACGAGATAACCGGCCGCCAGCACGCCCCACGGCCAGCCGAGCAGGCGCCCGGCCAGCAAGGCGATCAGCGCCAGTACGAAAAGATCGAGCAGGCTCCAGCCCGCAGCCCAGGTGTTGGGTGCGCGGTCGGCGCCGGGCGCGGCAATGAGTCGGTAGCCATGCGGCAGGTGCAAGGTGGCCCGGATGCCGTCCAGCGGCAGATTCCACGCCGTGACCGGCAGCGCACCGCCGGCGTGCGGCAGGCGTAGGCCGGCAGTGAGGTCGAGTCGGCCGGAGTACAGACGCAACTCGACGCCGCGTGCACCATCCGCGCCCGCGGTCACCAGCAGCGGCGCGCCGTGCTCGCTGGCCCGCTGCAACTCCCATGGCGCAGCGACGTCCAGCCGCTGGCGCTGGCGCAATTCGCCGGTCAAATGATCCACCGCGCTCAGGCCGTGGCCGTTGAAATCCAGCCACCACTGGCGATCGAGCTGGAGCTGGTCACCCTTGCTGCCCGTCTGGCCACGCGCGCCGACCACGACGGCGAGGCCATGGCCGTCGGTCAGCGCAAACGCCGGCAAGGCGCGCCACGCCTGCGGCACGCCGGCTTGTCCCGCGTCCACCGCCTGCCCTTCGGCACGGCTGGTGCGCAGCGCGGGATCATCGGCATAGCTCCAGATCTCCTGCCGCGGCCACGGCGCGGCCGGCAACTTGGGCGCCAGCTTTGCCAGTGCCACGGTGGCGCGCGCTTCGAACGTCAGCGTCCAGGTGCCTGGGCGCAGTTGCACCTCAAGCCGACCGGCGGCGTCGAGCCGTGCCGGCAAGTCGCCATCCAGCGCAGTGGCCACAAACCCGGGGGGCAGCGCCGGCCCGAAGCTAGCGGTGCGCGCGCTGCCGGTGACGTTGAATTCCAGCCGCGTTTCCAGCATGGCCGGTACGCCGTCGGCGAGCCGCCGGTAGACGCGCAGGGACAAGGCGTCGGCGCCCCGCTGCGCGGCCACGGCTTCGCCCAGCGTCAGCTCATCAGCGTGACGTTCGAGCCGCACCACCGGCTGGCCGTCGAGGCTGAGCGCCACCAGGCCGAACGCCTCGGGCACCGCAAGCCGCGCCGGCCGTGTCGTCCACGGCAGGTTGCCCTGCACGCGGTAGTCGCCGGGCGCAAGGCGCAGCGCCGGCGTGCCGTCGTGGTCGAGCACCACCCCGGGTTGGCGATCCACGCTCACCGCCTGCGGCCAATGGCGCGCACTGCCCGGCAACGCGACCCAGCTGGGCGCATCCACCCGCACGTCAAACGCAAAGCTGCCGCCCTGCGCGCCAGCCGTCAGGCTCAGCGTGCCGGGCCAGGCGCACGGGCGATCGCGGTCGGTGGCATCCCCACTCACCAGATACGGGCAGGCATGCGCCGGCGTGTCATGCAGCACCCAGCCCTGCCAGTCGCGCAGCGGCGGCGGCACATCCTGTGCAGCGAGTGGCGCAACCAGTGCCAGCAACAACAGGGCGATGCCGATCAGGCGTGCAAGCATGGGCAGCTCCGTGCACAAGGATGCGCGCAAGTAGACCACGGACGAGCGACCAGCCGGTATCAGTCGCCGACCGCGAGGATGCACTCCTCGGCGCCAAAACTGCGGCAGCACACCGGCACCACCGCGCCAGCATCCCCAAGCAGGCCTTCAAGCAGCCCGGCATAGAACTCGCAGCCGGAATGCCCGTTGGCCTGGCACAGCGGGCTGTGCAGGATGTGCAGCTGGCCATCCGCCGGCAGCGTGGTTTCAACCAGCGCGGACAGTGCCGGCAACACCGTTTGCGCGAGGCTTTGCGGGGTGCTCGGCGCGACCTTGGGTGGCTTTTCCCGCGCGAGCCAGGCGCCAATGCGCTGTCCCGCCAAGCGCAGGCTGGCCACCCGCGCACCGGGCGCCACGTCGCGATCCAGTGCCTGCACGCGCGGCAGGATGCCGGGGTAAAGCCGGGCCAGGTCGGCCAGCGCTTGTTCCACCGCTACCGCATCCGCCGCCAACGACGGGGTGTCATCCCAGGCCATGACCTCGACCGTGGAAGGCACCGGTGACGGTGCCGCCTTGCGTACCACCAGCGCTTCCCAGGCTTCCCGCTCATCCGCTTCCGGCAACGGCGGCGGCAGGCTCGGCGCCGGTGCGACAGGCACCGTGGCCGCCCTTGCCGGTGGCGCGGGAACCGGCTCCGGCAATGGCTCCGGCACGGGTGCCGGTGGCGGCACATAGCCACTCGCCGTCGCGCGCGTCACGGCAAAATGTGGCTGGAAATCTTCGCCAGCCGGCAACAACTCGACACTCACGAACCGCTCGCAACCCGCCAGCGCGGCTTCCAGCGCGCGCTTCTTGAAGCGCGAACCACGCACCACCATCGCCAGCAACACACCGTGCGGATCGTTCACCAACCGCTGGCGCAACAGCACGAAACCTTCGCTGCCAGCCAACCGGCCCACTTCCAGCGACAGGCCCTCACGCGTGAGCGCAAGGGCCTGAATTTCGAGGTCGATCATGGGGCAAGAGCCGGGATTCGGGATAGGAGATTGGGGATTCGAAGATACTGCACCGCGCGAGTCGTGTTTCGCAGTACCGGGGTTCGAGATTGGGGATTGGGGATTTGGAAAGCCGCATGGCGCGAGATCGGTTTTACCGAATCCCGTATCCCCAATCCCGGCTCTCCCCTCACATCGCCTGCTTGTCCTTCAATGCCGAGCACAGCTCGATCGATTCGCCGGTCTGCGCGAGGCCGCGGGAGATGCCGGCAGCATCGTTCTCATGGGCCTTGAAGAAGGTTTGCATGCGCTCGGCTTCCGCGGTGGAGCAACCGCCGCCGGCGGCGAGCATGGGCAGGTAGCCGCCGGCAAAACTGCCGGTGCGCTTGAGGATTTGCGGGTAATGCCCGGTGAACCACGTCCACATCGCGTTCCGCTGGGCCAAGGTGTTGCGGCCGCTGCGCAGGAGCATCGCCATCTCGCCGACCTTGACCGACTTGCCCAGTGCGAAATCGCGCACCTGTTCCACCAGTGCCGGGGCTTCGGCATGCGCGAGGCCACCGAGGATGCCGTTGCGCAGCGCCGGGTCGCTGGTGCCCGGCAGCGCCGCGATCAGCGCATCCACTGCGGGCTTGCCCTGCGTTTGCACCGCCACGCCCAGCGCATCGCCCAGCAAATCGGGGTTGGCAGCGGCGAGATCGAGTTTGCCGTCGGCGCTGTGCTTCAGTGCCGCCTCGCCCTGTTTGAGCAGAGCCGTGCGCACCTGTGGCAGCTTGTAGTCGAACGCCAGCGTACCGGCGAGTGTGCTGCGCAGCAGGGCGGCATCCTCCGACTCACCGGCGCGGCGCACGTAGCCCAGCGCTTCCAGCCTGGGAAGATAGGCCGCCTTGACCCATGCCGCCACCTTGGCGCGCTGCGCATCGGTGCGCGCGGCGTGGTGGTAGATCCAGCCCACCTGGCCCAGCGGCGCCACTGCCACCTGGCGCACCTTGGAGGCGGTCAGCGGCTTGAGCGCGGCCAGCGCCCGCCCGGCATCGAGATCGCCATGCTGGAAGCTCGCATGGATCGCATCCGCATACGCCAGTTGCTCAGTGTCGCTGAGCTTGGGCACCTCGCGGACCAGCGCGGTGAGCTCGCTCTGGTCGAGGCTGAAGCGGTAGTAGCCGGCGGCGTTGGCGTTGGGCATCACCCAGGTGGCCTTGCTGGCGCCGGGCAGCGCCATGCTGCCGGTGGCCGCGCTCAGCATGTCGCAGGCCACCTTGCTGCCATCTGTGGTGCCGTAGCGCACGCACACCGGCACGCCCCACACGCGCGTCGTGTCGCCGCGGCTGCCCAGCGGCAGGTAGCGGCTTTGCGCCAGATCGAGCACCGCCTTGCCGTCCTTGTACGTGAGCCTGGTCTGCACGTAGGGCACGCCGGTCTGATTCAGGAAGCTGTCGAACGCGTGCTTGAACGGTTCCCCTTTGCCGGCGGCGGTGGCGATCGCGTTCACCAGGTCATCCGCAGTGGCATTGCCGAACTTGTGTGCCTGGATGTACGCGCGCATTCCTTTCTGGAAGGTCTTGTCACCCACGTAGTTCTCGAACATGCCGATGACGGCGGCGCCCTTCTGGTAGGTGATGCCGTCGAACGCAGTCTCGATGTCGCCGTTGCCGGTGATCGGCTGGCGGATCGCGCGCGCGCTGACCAGGCTGTCGTTCGCCATCGCGCCCTGCGCACCGCGCACGCGGTCGAGATCGGCGCGGTATTCCGGGTGCACCTCCATCGTGACCTTCTGCTGCATCCAGGTGGCGAACGCCTCGTTGAGCCAGATGTCGTTCCACCACGCGAGGGTCACCGTGTCGCCGGTCCACTGGTGCGCCAGCTCATGCGCGGTGACGTTGAACGAGCCACGCACGTTGCGCGCCGGGGAATCCTTGTCGAGCAACAGCAGCCAGTCGCGGAAGGTGACCAGGCCGGCGTTCTCCATCGCGCCGGCAGAGAAATCCGGTGCGGCCAGCAGATCCAGCTTGCCGAACGGGTAACCGAAGCCGTAGTAGTTCTCCAGCGCATGGATGATGCTCGGCGTTTCGCCCAGCACGTGCGCCATGCGCGGCGCCTCGCCGGCGGCGGCAATGCCGCGCAGCGGCAGCGGCTTGGTGCGGTAGGCATCGGGCGCGATGTCCGGCGCTTCCCGCACGCTCCACGGACCGACCGCAAAGGCCACCAAATAGGTCGGCAGCGGCAGCGTCGGCGCAAAGGTCACCGTCTTCCAGCCTTTGTCGGCGGGCTTTTCGCTGACCTGCGCGGTGTTGGCGAACGCGCGGTCCTTCGCCGGCAGCGTGATCGAGATGTCGAACGGCGTCTTGAAGCCAGGCTCGTCGAAACCCGGGAACGCGTAGCGCGCGCTGATCGGCTCCATCTGCGTCATCGCGTACGGCTGGCCTTGCGCGCTGACCTTGTACAAGCCCTGCAACTGCGCATTGAGCGGCGCGCTGTAGTCGAACGCGAGCGCGATCTCGCCGGGCTGCACGGTGCGGCCGAAATCCACCCGCACCACGCCGGTTTGCGCATCGGCATCCACGTACCTGGCCGCGCTGGTCTTGCCGGCGGCGTCGGTCAACGCCACCTTCGCCACCTTGAGCGCCTTGCCGTCGAGCCACACGTGGTCGGAAGCCTGGGTGAGTTTCACCCGGATCACCGTGGTGCCGGTGAAATCCGCCTGCGCCGGATCGACCCGAAACGCCAATTGATAGGACTGCGGCACCGCCCAGCCGGGTAGCCGGCCCTGCGGTGCGGACTCGGCCTGGACCGAGAGCGCAAGGCCACACCCGGCGGCCAGCGCCGTGATGAGCAAGGGGCGAAGTGAACGACGCATGGCGGCTCCCGACACAAAAGGACAAACCTCGACGCTAGGCCGAAGCCGGCCGACACCCCAGTGCCACAAGGCATGCCCGCCGGGGCGGCTATGATCGAATGCACCATCGGCCGGACGCCTTGCCTGCATGAACCTGCGTGACCTGCACTATCTCGTGGCGCTGGCCGAGCTACGCCATTTCGGGCGCGCCGCCGAGGCGTGCTTTGTCAGCCAGCCGACGCTTTCCACCCAGATCAAGAAACTCGAGGAGGAACTGGGCGTGACGCTGGTCGAACGCACGCCGCGCAAGGTGTTGCTGACCGAAGTGGGACGTGAAATCGTGGCCCGCGCGCGCGACGTGCTGAACGAGGTGGAGCAGATCAAGGGCGTGGCGCGACGCACGCTCGACCCGGAATCCGGCACCGTGCGGCTGGGCATTTTCCCCACCCTGGGGCCGTATCTCTTGCCGCATGCAGTGCCGTTGATCCGCACGCGTTTCCCGCGGCTGGAGCTGCTGCTGGTGGAGGAAAAGACCGAGGAAGTGCTGCACCGCCTGCGCGAGGGCCGGCTGGACGCGGTGATCGTCGCGCTGCCGGTGCATGACGACACCCTGCACGCGGAGTTCCTGTTCGAGGAGCCGTTCGTGCTGGCCGCGCCGCGCTCGCATCCGCTCGCACGCAAGGCGGCGCTGCATCTCGCCGATCTCGGCAACCAGAGCCTGCTGCTGCTCGAAGACGGCCACTGCCTGCGCGACCAGGCGCTGGAGGTCTGCCACCTCGCCGGCGCCGGCGAGCGCACCGGCTTCCGCGCCACCAGCCTCGAAACCCTGCGCCAGATGGTGGCCGCCGAAGTCGGCATCACCCTGCTGCCCACGCTCGCGGTGAAACCGCCGGTAGCGCAGGCACCGAACATGCGCCTGGTGCCGTTCCTCAGCAAGCATCCGCCGAGCCGGCGCATCGCCATGCTGTGGCGCAAAAGCTCGGCGATGCACGACTTCCTCGTGCAACTGGCCGGCGTGGTACGCGGTTTGCCGAAGGCACTGTTCGACCCGGGCGACGTGATCGCCGCGCAGCCTGCGTTGCCGCCGCCAGCCAAGGCCGCGCGTAAGCCACGCATCTGATCCCGGCCGACGCCAGCGGCGGGTACCGGGGTTTTACGGAGCTGCCGCCAGCACGCCCGCCGGGCAGGACACGCCGGTCGAACCCAGCCCGCAGTAACCGTGCGGGGTTTTCGCCAAGTACTGCTGGTGCGCGTCCTCGGCGTAATAGAACGGCCCGGCCAGCGCCACCTCAGTGGTGATCGCGCCAAACCCGGCATGCGCCAGCGCGGCCTGGTAGCGCTGCGCCGAAGCCTCGGCCGCCGCCAGCTGGACGGCATCGGCCGCGTAGATCGCCGAACGGTACTGGGTGCCGACGTCGTTGCCCTGGCGCATGCCCTGGGTCGGGTCGTGGCCTTCCCAGAAAATCGTGAGCAACGTGTCGAACGCGACGCGCGCCGGGTCGAACACCACCAGCACGGTTTCCGCATGCCCGGTCATGCCGGTGCACACCTCGTGGTAGCTCGGGTTGCGGGTGTAGCCGCCGGCAAAACCCACCGCCGTCGTCAGCACGCCGGGCACGCTCCAGAACTTGCGCTCCGCGCCCCAGTAGCAGCCCATCGCAAACCATGCACGCGCCGCACCGGGATGGTCGTCCGCCAACAGCGAGCCGCCCAACACCGCATGTCGGTCACCGGGCAAGCGCACCTCGTCGTGCCCCGGCAACGCGTCTTCACGCCGCGGCATGCGTTGCTTCCACCCGCCAATGCCCAACATGGTTCGCCTCCTAATAACGAATGAGCGCGTGCAGCGGCGGGTTGCCGGCCCAGCGTGCGCGCCCGCGCAGCGCTTCCAGCTCGACGACCACGCAGGCGCCGACCAGTTCGCCGTGCACGCGTTCGACCAGTGTCCTGGCCGCTGCCAGCGTACCGCCAGTGGCCAGCACATCGTCCACCAGCAACACGCGTTCGCGCGGGTGCAGCGCGTCGCGGCCCACTTCCAGATGATCCTGCCCGTATTCCAGCTGGTAGGCCACGCGCTCCACCGGCGGCGGCAGCTTGCCCGGCTTGCGCAGCGGCACGAAGCCGGCACCGAGCGCCTGCGCCAGCGCGGCGCCAAAAATGAAACCGCGCGCCTCGATGCCGCATACGGCCTGCACGCGCGCATCGCGCCACGGCGCCGCCAGTGCGGCCACGCACTGCGCAAACGCGTGCGCATCAGCCAGCAGCGGATTGATGTCGCGAAACAGCACCCCATCGCGCGGAAAATCCGGCACCGCGCGTATCAAGCCCGCAAAACCGCTCATGCCCGCTCCCGTTTCACGCCGCTGCCCGCCGCGGCCGCAGGGTACCCAGCAAAATGCCGAACAGCGCCAGCGTGAGGCCGACCCAATCGCTGGCGCTGGTGCGCCGCGCAAACAGCAGCACATCCAGCACGAACGCCAGCGCGGGCTGCAACAGCAGCAGCAAGCCCACCAGCGATGCCGGCAGCCGCGGCATCGCGCCCACCATCAGCAGCCACGCCAGCACCTGGCCAAAAAAGCCGAGCGCGAGCAGCACGCTCCAGTTGCGCAGGCTGTCCAGCACAAACGCATTGCCTTCGGCCCAGCCAATGGCGCCCAGCAGCAGGGCGCTTTCCAGGCTCATCAGACCCAGAAACTGTGCTGGCGACAGCTGCGTATGCCCGGACAACGCGTGGCGGAAACTCAACAAGTACACCGCGTAGGCAACGCAGCTGCCGAGCCCCAGCCACACACCGGCGCGATACGCCGCACTGAACAGCGACCACTCCGCACCCACCAGCAGCCACAGGCCGACGATGGCCAACAGCATGCCGGGAACAAACCAGCGGCCGAGCCGTTCGCGGTAGTACGCCAGGCCCACCAGCGCGAGCAGGAAAACCTGGAAATTCGTCAGCAGCGTCGCCACACCCGGCCCCACCACGAGAATGCTGCGATGCCATTGGAACAGGTCGCAGGCAAACCCGATGGCCGGCAGCGTCGCCCATGCAAAGTCGCGCCAGCGCAGCGCACGCCACTGGCCGCGCCACGCCACCCACGCGAGCAGCATCGCGCCGCCAAACGCCATGCGATAAAACGCCGAGACCGTGGCCGGCACGGTGGTATAGGCGACAAAGATGCCGGTGGTGGACAGCAGCGCCGCGCCCAGCGTCATCCGCCACACCGGGTGATCGGTGGCCGCAGTCACGGTCGGGGAGAGGCCGCTCAGCAAGTCGCGGGGAGCGGATCGTCCGGCGCGTCGTCGGCATCCTGCATGGCCGCGCGTGCCTCGAACAACTGCGCCTCGACCTCGCGCACGATGTTTTCCGCCGTCGGCACCGCCGAATCGGGCACCATCACCGCAAGGTAATCCAGCGCCGGCAACTGGCCCACGCCGCCCATCAGGTACTCGCCGGCGATGAACGCCGGGATCTCGGCGTTCTCCAGCGCATCTTTCACCAGATGCGCATCCACCAGGTTTTCCGCGCGATAGACGGTCCGCATGCCGCCACGCTAGCCGCCCGCCCGCGCGCTGACAAGCCTCCAGAACGGGGGAAATCGGCCGATAACCCCGATGGGACAGGTGGACCGGCGGTGACCAGATTGGCACAGGGTTCCGACCAGCACGAAGAAGACCTCGAGTTTGTCGCCTTCATCCATCGCGTGCGCACGCTGGTGGTCGGTCTGGCCGCGCTGCCGATCGGCGCTGTGCTCTACCTCAACCACGCCAACGCGTGGCTGTGGCTGCTGCTGGCCATCAACGCCCTGCTCTGGCCGCACATCGCGTGGCGTCTCGCGCGCCGCAACACGCAGCCGGTCGACGCCGAAGAACGCAACCAGCTGTTCGACGCCGTGACCGCCGGTGCCTGGGTGGCGGCCATCCGCTTCGACCTCTTGCCTTCGGTATTGCTGGTATCGCTGATTACCATGAACCACGTCGGCTCCGGCGGCCTGCGCTGGGTGGCGCGCTCCGTGGCGCTGCAGGTCGCCAGCGCGGCCCTCCTGGGCATCTTCCTGCCGCCGGTATGGCCTCCGCATACCGAAACGCTGGTGGTGGTTGCCAGCCTGCCGCTGATCGCGATTTTCCCGAGCTGCCTCAGCTACGTCTCGTTCCGCCTCAGCCAACGCGTGCGGCAACAAAACCGGCTGCTGGCGCAACTGAGCCGCACCGACTCCCTGACCGGGCTCGCCAACCGCAGCGCGTGGCTGGATGCCGCCCGCAACGAGTTCGAACGGCACGTCCGGCATCCGCATGTCGCCAGCCTGCTGCTGCTCGACCTGGACCATTTCAAGGCGATCAACGACCGCTACGGCCACACCACCGGAGATGCCGCACTGCAAGCCCTTGCACGGATTCTCCTCGCCAACCTGCGCACGCTGGATACGGCGGGCCGTTTTGGCGGCGATGAATTTGGCATCGTGCTGCCCGACACGAATGTCGCGGCGGCGCGCGACGTGGCCGAACGCATTTGCCGGGAAGTGGCCCGCATCCGGCCCGACGGACATGACCACACCTGCGCGGTCAGCATCGGCATTGCCCCGCTCGATGCGAGCTGCATCAGCTTGAAGGCATGGATCGAGCAGGCGGATATCGCGCTGTACCGCGCAAAAGCCGACGGGCGCAATCGGGTGTGCTGCGCCGACACCACTGCAACCTGAGCGCGCCGCCCCGACGCGCGCCATGCGTCGGCTTGGGTCAGTGCGTAAACTAGGCGGCTCGCCACCTTTGCCATGAGCCACGCAATGTCGAGCCCCATCTCTGCCGCCGAAACGACCGCCCCCGAGGGCGATGCGCCGCGCGATTTCATCCGCCAGATCGTGCGCGACGACCTTGCCAGCGGCAAACACGTGGAAATCCACACCCGCTTCCCGCCCGAGCCGAACGGCTACCTGCACATCGGCCACGCCAAGGCGATCTGCCTTTCGTTCGGCATCGCGCGCGAGTTCGGCGGCTGGTGCAACCTGCGGCTGGACGACACCAACCCCGGCAAGGAAGACCCCGAGTTCGTGCAGGGCATCAAGGACGACGTGCACTGGCTCGGCTTCGACTGGCACGAACTGCGCCATGCCTCCGATTACTTCGAGGTGTTCTACCAGGCCGCGCTGAAACTGATCCGCGACGGCCTTGCCTACGTGGACGACCTTTCCGCCGACGAGCTGCGCGCCTACCGCGGCACGCTCACCGAGCCGGGCAGGAACTCGCCGTATCGCGAGCGCTCGGTGGCCGAAAACCTCGACCTGTTCCAGCGCATGCGCGCCGGCGAGTTCGGCGATGGCGAAAAGACCCTGCGCGCGAAGATCGACATGGCCGCCGGCAACATGAACCTGCGCGACCCGGCGCTCTACCGCATCCGCAAGGTCGCCCACCAGAACACCGGCGAGGCGTGGCCGATCTACCCGATGTACGACATTGCGCATGCCTTGTCGGACGCGATGGAAGGCATCACCCACTCGCTGTGTACGCTGGAATTCGAGGATCATCGCCCGCTGTACGACTGGTGCGTGGATCACGTCGACCTGCCGCACCACCCCGAACTGTGGCAGTCGGTGGTGGCCGCGGGCCTCACCGCCAAGCCGGCCAAGCCGCGCCAAATCGAGTTCTCGCGCCTGAACCTCACGTACTGCATCACCAGCAAGCGCAAGCTCGCGCAACTGGTGCACGAGGGGTTCGTCGACGGCTGGGACGACCCGCGCATGAGCACGCTGCGCGGCCTGCGCCGGCGCGGCTTCACACCCGCCGGGCTGAAGCTCCTGATCGAGCGCGTCGGCATCTCCAAGCAGAACAGCGTGATCGACTACGCCATCCTCGAAAACGCCGTGCGCGAAGATCTCGACGCCCACGCGCCACGCCGCATGGCCGTGCTCGATCCGCTCAAGCTTGTCATCGGCAACCTGCCGCAAGGCCACGCGGAAACCATCGTGTTTCCCAACCACCCGAAAGACGAAAGTTTCGGCACGCGCGAAATACCGCTCTCGCGCGAGCTGTGGATCGAACGCGAAGACTTCGCCGAAGTGCCGCCCAAGGGCTTCAAGCGCCTGGTGCCGGGCGGCGAAGTACGCCTGCGCGGGGTCGGCATCGTCAAGTGCGACGAGGTGCTGAAAGACGCCGCGGGCAATGTCGTCGAGCTGCACGCCACGCTCGATCCGGCCAGCCGCGCCGGCCTGCCCGGCGCCGATCGCAAGGTCAAGGGCACCATCCACTGGGTGGACGCCACGCATGCCGTGGCCGCCGAGGTGCGCCTGTACGACCGCCTGTTCAACGTGCCCGCGCCCGACGCCGAGGACGACGGCCAGCCGTGGACGGCGCACGTCGACCCGGCATCCAAGCGCATCGTGCGCGGCTGGGTGGAACCCGCTGCGGCAGACTGCGCGCCGGAACAGCATTTCCAGTTCGAGCGCACCGGCTATTTCGTCGCCGACCGCATCGACCACACGCCCGGCAAGCCGGTTTTCAACCGTGTCGTCACCCTGCGCGACACCTGGGCGAAAAGGGCCTGACGCCGTGTTCCTGCCGCGCCAGGTGCACCTGACCCTGCCGCCGTGGGTGGACGAGCTGGTCGACGACACCCGGCGCTTCGTCACCGACGAGGAGCGCGTGGGGCTCGCCGTCGCACTGGCGGCGCGCAACATCGAGCACGGTTTCGGCGGCCCGTTCGGCGCCGCGGTGTTCAACGCCGACGGCCGCGTGGTGTCGGTCGGGGTCAACCGCGTGGTGCCGCAAACCTGCTCGGTCGCCCACGCGGAAATGCTGGCCTACATGAGCGCGCAGCAACGCCTTGCCAGCTACCGCCTCAACGCGGCCGGCGGTCGCTACACGCTCGCCACCAGCGCACAGCCGTGCTGTCAGTGCTACGGCGCGACGATGTGGGCCGGTATCGACGAACTCCTGATTGGTGCGCGTTCGGAAGACGTCGAAGCCCTCGCGCACTTCGACGAAGGCCCACTGCCCACCGACTGGATCGGCGAGCTGGAAAAGCGCGGCATCACCGTGCGCCGCGACATCCTGCGCGCCGAAGCCCGTGCCGTGCTGGCTGACTACGGCGCCCGCGGCGAGGTGTACTGAGGCCGCGGCGCCCACAGCATCCACTAATCGAACCGCGCGCATGCTCGGCGGAGCATCGCCTGTCGCCGGAGTCAGCCGTGAAGACCTTCGCCAACCTGCTCGTTGCCGCCATCGGCAGCGCATTCGCCATTGCCGCATCGGCGGCACCATCCGTGTACGCCGTGTTGCACCACTACCCGCTGGGCGGCAGTGGCGGCTGGGATTACGTCACCATCGACGCACCAACCCACCATCTGCTGATCGCCCGCAGCGACCACGTGATGGCGGTGGACACCCGCAACGGCAAGCTGGTCGGCGAGATCCCCGGCATGCAGCGCATCCACGGCATCGCGCTGGTGCCGCAGCTGCGCCGCGGCTACGTCAGCGACGGCAACGCCAACGCGGTGCACGTGATCGACCTCGCCACGCTGAAAACGCTGCGCAGCATCGCGATCGACGGCAAGCGCCCCGACGCCATCGTGTACGACCCGGCCAGCGGCCATGTGCTGACGATGAACGGCGGCAGCGACAACGCCACCGTAATCGACCCCGCAACGTCCAAGACGCTCACCAACGTCGCCCTGCCCGGCCGGCCGGAGTTCGCAGTGAGCGACGGTCGCGGCCATGTCTACGCGAACATCGAAGACCGCAACGAGCTTGCCCGCATCAACTCGACGACCGACAAAGTCGATGCGGTATGGCCACTCGCGCCGTGCGAATCGCCCACTGGCCTGGCCATCGACACCACTGCGCGGCGTCTGTTTTCGGTGTGCGCCAACCACCGGATGGTGGTCACCGACGCCGGCGACGGTCACCACGTCGCCAGCGTGCCGATCGGCAAGGGGCCGGACGGCGCGGTTTTCGACCCGGCCACGCAGATGGTCTACAGCTCCAATCACGATGGCACGCTGACCGTCGTGCACGCCGACGATGCCAACCACTACCGCGTGGTCGCCAACGTACCAACCCAGGTCGGTGCGCGCACCATGACGCTGGACCGCGCCACCCACGACATCTGGCTGGTCGCCGCCACCCCGGCACCACGTGGGGCGCCAGTGACAGGTTTCACCGCACTGGTCGTCGGATCACGTTGACGAGTTTGCCTGAGCTCCAACCAGACGCAACGGCAACTGACGGCCGAACCGGCAACTCCAAAATCGATGCGTGCCCGTGTGTCGAAACTCGTTGCAACAAACCACCGTCTTGGCGACGACCGCTGCACCAACCCTTACACCCGCGATAGCCGCATCGACGTCTGGCCCCTGACTCACCCGCACGCGCACGCGACCCTGCGGCCGGCTCTTGGGCGACCAGCGCACCGCGCAACTATTCCGGACAAGCAAGTGGCCGGCTGCCGTCAGTCCTCTGCTTGAATGACGGCACACCATCCACTTCCTCGACCAGGACGACAGTGCCCCCGATGCACCGCTCGTTATCGGCCAATTGGCGGCCTACGGGTGCCGGCGCGTGCCGGGCCGCGTGTGACCGCGCTACATACGCATCCCGCTGCGCCTGGGCCTTCAGTGGCGCAAAGGAATCATTGACGGTGCCCACCATGTAGTCGGCGCTTGCCTTGAACAAGATGTTTCGCGCCGCAATGGCTACTGCGGCAAGCACAACCGCCAACAGTACCCGCCGTCCAAATTTGCTCATGGCGTATCGCTCCCCTGTTTCGCCACCATCGCGGAAGCCGACGTACTCCGCGAATGGAATTTGGTGGGTCGTGAGGGATTCGAACCCTCGACCAATAGATTAAAAGTCTACTGCTCTACCGACTGAGCTAACGACCCGCGCGAACGGCAAGTTGGCCATTTTATGGGCGCACCGCGATGCGCACAAGCAAAGTCGAATCAGACGTAGCGCGTCGGATCGGGCAAGCCAGCTGCGCGAAAACCGTCCGCGCGCAGACGGCAGGCATCGCAATGGCCGCAGGCGCGGCCATCCGCATCAGCTTGGTAACAGCTCACGGTCTGCGCAAAATCCACACCAAGGCGGTGGCCTTCGCGGGCGATGTCGGCCTTGCTCATCCGCATCAGCGGGGCATGGATACGGAGCTGCGCGCCTTCCACACCGGCCTTGGTGGCAAGGTTGGCGAGGCGCTCGAACGCCGCGATAAAGGCGGGACGGCAGTCTGGATAGCCCGAGTAATCCACCGCATTGACGCCGCACCAGATGTCGCTGGCGCCCAGCACCTCGGCCCAGCCCAGCGCGATCGACAGCATGATGGTGTTGCGTGCCGGCACGTAGGTGACCGGGATATGTGCGTCATCGTGTGCAGCCGTCGCATCCAACGGCACGGCGATATCGGCGGTGAGCGCCGAGCCGCCGATGGTGCGCAGATCGACATGCACCACCTTGTGCTCGGCCACGCCGAGCATGCGCGCAACGCGCTCAGACGCCACCAGCTCGGAATCGTGGCGCTGGCCGTACGCCACGCTCAGGGCGTATACGGCATAGCCTTGCTCGCGCGCGATCGCGGTGGTAACGGCCGAGTCCATGCCGCCGGAGACAAGAATGACGGCTTTGCGCCGCGGGGTTTCAGTCATGGCTGAAGTCCATCAGAAACGACCGGTCACCGGCCGGGACACGCCGACGGCGACACCGGCCGCAGCGCGAAAACAGGTGGCGTCGCACCGCCGGCATCACTTGCCGGGTACGTTGCCCCACAGCACCTTGTGCAACTGCATCTGGAAGCGCACCGGCAGGCGGTCGGCCAGAATCCACTCGGCCAGCTCGCGCGGCGCCAGCTTGCCGGCCACCGGCGAGAACAACACCATGCAGCGCTCGTGGATGCGGTGCTCGGCCACGCGCGCCCACGCCCAGTCGAAATCGGCACGATCGGCGATCACGATCTTCACCTGATCGTGCGGCAGCAGGTGATCGAGATTCGACCACAGGTTGCGCTTGCACTCGCCCGAGCCGGGCGCCTTGAGATCCATCACCTTGTGCACGCGCGGATCGATAGTGGAAATGTCGATCGACCCGGAGGTTTCCAGCGACACCTCGTAACCGGCATCGCACAGCTTGCGCAGCAGGATCGGGCAGCGCTTTTGCGCCAGTGGCTCGCCGCCGGTCACGCACACGTGGTGCACGCCCTGGCGTGCCACCTCAGCCACGATCTCGTCGATGTCGTGCCACTGGCCGCCCTGGAACGCATACTCGGTATCGCACCACACACAGCGCAGCGGACAGCCGGTGAGGCGCACGAATACCGTGGGCCAGCCGGCAGCGTCGGCCTCGCCCTGGATCGACAGGAAAATCTCGGTGATGCGCAGGCGCTCGGAAACCGCAGCGCTGGCCTCGTCGGTACCGGGCATGGACAACGTCGTCACCTCAGCCTGCCGATTCGATGCGGCGCAGCCGCTCCTTCGCGAGGTTGGCCGCCTTCGAGCTGGGGTATTTCGCCACCACCGACTTGAGTGTTGCCTTGGCGGCCGCAACCTGCTTCAGCTCATATTGGCAATAACCGAGCTTGAGCAGCGCATCGGGCGCCTTTTCACTCTGCGGATACTGGCTCAGCAAATGCTGGAAGGCTTCCTGCGCCACCTGGTAATTGGTAGTGACGTAGTACGACTCGCCAAGCCAGTAGAACGCGTTGGAAACCAGCGGGCTGTCCGGGTGTTTCTGGATGAACTCGCGAAACTGCCGCGACGCGTTGGTGTAGTCGCCACCGCGCAGGGTCTTGAAAGCGGCGTCGTAGGCCGCGGTGGTTGCGGCGCTGTCGGGCGTCGACGCGGGCTTTGCGCCCTTCTTGCCCGGCACCGGTGCTGCACTGGCGGCAACCGGCGCTGCGGCTGCTGCATTGGCTGCTGCATTGGCTAGCGTATTGGTGGCAGCGGGTGCCGCGGTACTGCCGCCTGCGGCCGGCGCGCCACCGGATGGGTTTGCGGCTTCGAGCCGGCCCAGCCGGGAGTCGAGGTCGACGTATTGGTCTTTGCTCTTGCTTTGCAGATCCTGCAGCTGGTGCTGCAACTCTTCGATCTGCCCCTGCATGTCGCGCAACTGCGATTCCATCTGCTGCAGCTGGTTGACCATCTGCGCGCTGCTCTGGTCCTTGTTCTGCGCACGCTGCTCCAGTTGGGCAACGCGGTCGGCAAGGCTCAGGCGCGAACTTTGCGCAAATGCCGGCGCCACGAAAAGCATGGCGGACGCGATTGCGCCCGCCATGCCGATTCTGGCTGCCATGTTGCTGGCCAGAGATTTCAACACTTACTCAGCCGTGTAGACGATATCGACACGACGGTTCTTGCTCCAGCAATCTTCATTGTGCTCGCGGCAAACCGGCTTTTCCTTGCCGTACGAGATCACGCTGACCTGGCTGGCCGAGGCGCCATTGGCTTGCAGGGCGCTGGACACGGCATTGCCGCGGCGCTCGCCGAGGCCGAGGTTGTATTCCTTCGAACCACGCTCGTCGGTGTTGCCTTCCAGACGCATCTGGGCCTGCGGACGATCCTGCAGGTACTTGGCATGGCAAGCCATGATCTGCTGGAATTCCGGCTTGATTTCCGACTTGTCGAAGTCGAAGTACACGACGCGCTGACGCAGGCACGGATCGGTGTTGAGGTCGGCAGGGGTGTACTTGCCGCTGGTCTCGGCGGGCGCAGCAGCCGGGGCGGGCTCGGCAGCCGGAGCCTGCGGCTTGACTTGCTGCTTCTTGGAGCAGGCAGCCGCACCTACGCAAAGCAGGGCGACCAGGGCAACGCGAACGGTCTTATTCATGGTGACGTTCCTTCAAACGTGAGAGTTCCGGCATACAGTGACGGACTGGTTACGGGACGAATCGCCGGTGACCCGGCTGTTGTTCATTTTGATATTGCAAGATCAACGGCGTGTGATGCTCACCTCCAATGGCTGACCCTCACGCCGGAAAGCGTTGCGGTCGGCAAAACACGCCGGGCGCGACCGCATGGATCGTTCCCGGCCTCGGCCGTCGCCCGTTCCCGCTGTCGCGACGGCAGAAAACTCATTTTTGTCGATACGGGCCCCACGACGGGTCGCTGACGTTGCCGTTTGCCAGCGCGAGTCGCTGTCGCACCATACCGTCCGCCGACGTCGCATACAAGACACCGCGCGGGCCTTCGGTGGCGCCATACAGCAGCATGCTCGCATTCGGCGCCCAGCTCGGGCCAAAATCGAGCGGGCCGGGCGACAGGTAATGCACCTGCCCGCCCAAACCGAGATCCATGATGGCAATGCGGAACACGTTGCCGTTGCCCTCGACCATGGCGAGTTTCTTGCCGTCGTAACTGAGGTTGGAATTGGAATTGCTCTGCCCCTGGAAGCTCACCCGCTGCGCACTGCCGCCGCTCGCGGCCGTGCGATAAATCTGCGCGCGCCCGGATCGATCCGAGGTGAAGTAAA
The DNA here is from genome assembly GCA_004298045.1 of Rhodanobacter sp. GTDB lineage: Bacteria > Pseudomonadota > Gammaproteobacteria > Xanthomonadales > Rhodanobacteraceae > Rhodanobacter_A. The sequence continues at coordinate 134,316 of SCRM01000017.1, forward strand.
TCGAGCCGCCATCCGGTGACCACACCGGCTCGGTATTGATCGACGGGCTGTGGGTAATCTGAGTTTCATGCCGGGACCCCAGGTCGAGCTGATACAACTCGAGGTGGCCGGAGAACGACAGCGCGATGGCAAGTCGACGCCCATCCGGTGCCCATGCCGGCGCGCCGTTGATGCCTTTGGGATGGGATGCCACCAACTGGCGCGCACCAGTGGTCAGATTCTGCACGTAGATTTGCGAGTTGCCGCTTTCAAAGGAAACGTAGGCGATTTTCTTGCCGTCCGGCGACCACGCCGGCGACATCAGCGCCTCGTGCGAACGTGCGACCACCTGCGGGTTGAAGCCGTCGGAATCGGCCACCACCAGCGAATAGGTCATGTTGTCGCCCAGCCCCACCTGGGTGATGTAGGCAATGCGGGTCCAGAACGCACCGCGCACGCCAGTGATTTTCTGGTAGATCGCATCGGCGATCTGATGGGCAACCCCGCGCAAATCGCCGGCTGGCGCCGTGAAATACGCGGCCAGCAGATTTTGCTGCTTGTTGACGTCCCACAACTCGTAACTGACTTTCAGCATGCCGCCGCCGGCATCGCTGATATTGCCGACCGCGATGAAATCCTGCTTGAGCAGGCGCCAGGTCGAAAAGTTGATGTCGCTGCCCTTGGACGGAAACTCGACGATGTCGCTCTTGGCCAACGCGCGGAACTGGCCGCAGCGATTCAAGTCATTGCGGATCACGTCGGCTACATCGGTCGGCAGCGGCGCCATGCCCTGGGTGGCGAACGGCACCACCGCGATCGGCGTCGCGGTCTTGACGCCGCCGACGATCTGGATGTCCAGCCCACCGCTGGCCTGGGCCAGCACCGGGCCGGTGAACAAGGCAGCGACGAACATCAGGATGAGAGCAGCAATGGAACTCGGCTTGCGCATGAAACTCACATTTGCGGCATAAAGGTAAAGGTCAGTTTGCGCTGGAACACGCTCTCGAAACCCTTGTACGGCAAGGTCTTGGTGCGCAGGATGGCGTTCTCGACGGAACGCTTGCCGGCATCGTCATACGGGCAGCTGGGATCGACTGTGGCGCTCATCACGTCACCACCGGGCAGCTGCACGATGTGCACCTTGCACGGTGCAGGGGGCATGTTATCCGGGCGTAACCAGTTTGGCGTGACCGCATTCTGAATGGCCGCCGCATACGCGGACGAAAGATCGGTGGTTTTCGAGTTGTTGCCGGTCTGCCGCTGTGCCGCGTACGGCAGGTTGGCCTGGCCGTCGTCCTGCGCATTCTTGAGGTCGGCCAGCTGCTGCTTGGCCTGCTTGGCCTTGCTGTCGAGCTTTTTGGTCTGCGCCTGCGCGGCGTCCATCTTGGCGAACAGCTCGTCGATCTTCTTGAGCTCTTCCTTTTTCTTTTGTGCCGCCTGCGCGTCGAGGTCGGCCTGGCGCTGGCGCTGCTTTTCTTCCTGCACCTGCTTGGCTTCGGCTTGCTGCACGCCCTCCTCTACCACCTTTTCCTGATCCTTGATGTCAGGGTGCTTGGGCGGTGGCGGCAACGGCTCGATCTTGGGCTTGGCTTCCGGCGGCGGGGGCGGCGGCGGCACGGCGGGCGGCGGCGGCACGCTGTCCGGCACCACCTTGGCCTTGTGCGCCTTCGGCGGCGGACTGCCGGTCGGTCCGACCAGCGTCGCTTCGATCACCGGCCCGGCGAGTTGCAACGGGCGCGTACAGGTGATCGGGTTCATCCACGACGGCAGACGCAGGTTGTCGAAGAACGCCTCGTAGCTCGCGCACGAAATCGTGGCGAGGAACAGGAACGCAATGATGCCCAGATGCAGCAGCGCGGAGAGCACTACCGCCCGCGGCGTGCCCTGGTTACTTTCGTCCATGGGCACTCTGCCCGTTTCCGGTCTCGCCCGGGGTGCTCATCAGGCCGACCTTGTCGACTCCGGCCTGCTGCAGATCCGCCAGCACCTTGTACACGCCGCCATAGTTGCCGGAGGTGTCGCCGGCGACCAGCACGCTGAGCTGCGGGTTGGCATCCAGAAAGGCCTTGACCTTGGTCTGCATGCCAGTCTCGTCGGTGGGTTGCGGCTTGCCGGTACCCATGATGAGGGAGATCGAACCATCCTTGGCCACCTGCACGATCAACGAATCCTTCTTGCCGTGCAGCGCCTTGGCATCGGCTTGCGGCAGGTTGACGTCGACGTTGGAGTTCATCATGGGTGTGGTGACCATGAAGATGATGAGCAGCACCAACATCACGTCGATGTAGGGCACCACGTTGATTTCGGCTTTGAGTTGATAGCGCTTGTGGCGCCGTGCAATCGGCATGTCGGCAGCTCCCGTCAGGCGGCGTCGTCAGCCTGGACCTGACGCTGCAGCACCGAGGAGAACTCCTCCTGGAACACCTCGTAACGCGAGGCGATGCGCTCCACCTTGGTGGCGTAGCGGTTGTAGGCCCACTGCGCGGGAATCGCCGCGAACAGGCCCATGGCCGTGGCGATCAACGCCTCCGAAATGTGCGGCGCGACCACCGCGATGGTGACGTCCTTCATGTCGCCCAGGCCCTGGAAGGCGCCCATGATGCCCCACACCGTACCGAACAGGCCGACGTACGGGCTGATCGAACCGACGTTGGCGAGGAATTCGAGATTGCGCTCCAGCGCGCCGATTTCGCGCGTGCCGGCCACCTGCATCGCGCGTTCCGAACCTTCGATCGCCGCACGGCCATCGCGCGTCTTGCGCTGGCGCTGGCGGGCAAACTCGCGGAAACCGGATTCGAAGATAGTCTCCAGCCCGCCGCTGGCGCCACGGTGGCTCACTTCGCGAAACAACTGGGCCAGGTCGCCGCCGGACCAGAAGCGCTCCTCGAAGCTCTCGGAGTTTTCCAGCGCCTGCTTGGTCTGGCCGTACTTGCGGATGATGATGACCCACGACATGAACGAGAACACCAGCAGGATCAACAGCACGCCTTTGACCGGCAGGCTGGAATTGGTGATCAAATCGATGACATTGAATCCACCGTTCATGGGCTTAGAGCGCTCCGCACCAGTCTGGATCAGGGAGAAATCGGGGGGATGAGACTCGCAGGGATCGGTGCGGCACGCATGCGCGTCATGTCCACGCAGGCCACCCGCACCACGGCGCGGACAAGGCAGGCCCCATCCGCGCGTTCGATCGTCTGGTCGAACAGGATACTGGCTGCGCCCCGTTTCTTGACGCTTACGGTTGCCAGCAATTCATCGTCCAGCAGGGCTGGGCGCAGGAAATCGAGCTCCATGCGGGCCACCAGAAACGCCAACCCGGTGGCTTGCTTGAACGCGAGCTGGTCCACGCCGCGCGCACGCAGCCACTCGGTGCGCGCGCGTTCGAGAAAACGCAGATAGCCCGCGTGGTACACCACGCCGCCGGCATCGGTGTCTTCCCAATACACCCGGATCGGCCAGCGGAACGGCACGGGTTCAGCCATCGGGGTGATCTCCGTCGAACAGATCCGGCACCTGCGCGGGGCGTGTGGGCGGGTTCAGACCCAGGTGGCGCCAGGCCTTGGCGCTCGCCATGCGTCCGCGCGCGGTGCGCACCAGAAAACCCTGCTGGATCAGGTACGGCTCGACCACGTCCTCAAGCGTGCCGCGATCCTCGCTGAGCGCCGCGGCCAGCGACTCGACGCCAACCGGGCCGCCATCGAAGCTCTCGATGATAATGCCAAGCAGGCGCCGGTCGAGTTCGTCGAGCCCATCCGGATCGATCTTCAGCATGTCGAGCGCGGCGCGCGCCGCCGGCAGCGTGATCTCACCCTGCGCGCGCACCTCGGCGTAATCGCGCACCCGGCGCAGCAGGCGGTTGGCGATGCGCGGAGTGCCGCGCGAGCGGCGGGCAATTTCCTGCGCGCCGTCAAGCACGCAGGCAATGCCGAGGATCTTCGCCGAACGGCGCACAATCGCGGTCAGCTCCTCCACGCTGTAGAACTCCAGCCGCTGCACGATGCCGAAGCGGTCGCGCAGTGGCGCGGTGAGCATGCCGGCGCGGGTGGTGGCGCCGACCAGGGTGAACGGCGGCAGGTCGAGCTTGATCGAGCGCGCGGCCGGACCCTCGCCGATCATGATGTCGATCTGGAAATCCTCCATCGCCGGGTACAGCACCTCTTCCACTGCCGGTGCCAGGCGATGGATCTCGTCGACGAACAGCACATCGTTCGGCTGCAGATTGGTCAGCAGTGCTGCGAGGTCGCCGGCGCGTTCCAGTACCGGGCCGGAAGTGGAGCGCAGGCTGACGCCGAGCTCGTTGGCGATGACGTGCGAGAGCGTGGTCTTGCCCAGCCCCGGCGGACCGAAGATCAGCACATGGTCGAGCGCACCGCCGCGCTTCTTTGCCGCCTCGATGTAGATCGCCAGCTGCTCGCGCACCGCATCCTGGCCCAGGTACTCGGCAAACCGGCGTGGACGGATCGTCGCTTCCAGCGCCTCGTCGTCGAGCTGGGAGACGGGAGTGGTGAGGCGGGGTTCGGTCATGGCGGCATTATGGCGGCTCTGGCTCCGTGAGAGGAGCACAAGGCAAGAGCAAGAGCGCCATGCTCATGCTCATGAGCCCGAGGCGGGCAGGATGTCCGCCTCGGGCTCGCAGGGACGGGCTGCGCCCGTCCAGGCTCCGCATGCCGATCGCAAAGCGATCGGCATGCGTGCGGCCCATCCATGGGCCGCGGGGCCGCGGTGGAGATCTGATCCGCGGAGCGGATCAGATCTCCACTTGCGCCCCCAGCTCAATCAGCCGGTTGCCGGGGATCTGGAAAAACGCGGTGGCGGGCAGCGCGTTGCGCGCCATGAAGGCGAACAGCTTGTCGCGCCACAGCGCCATGCCGGGTCGGCGCTTGTCGGCCACGATGTTTTCGCGCGACAGGAAGAACGTGGTGTCCATCATGTCGAAAGCGAGCCCGGCACGTGCACATTGGGCCAGCGCTTGCGGCACGTTGGGAACCTCGGCAAAGCCGAAGTGCAGCTCGATGCCGTAGAACTCGTCGCCCATCGCGTCGATGCGGATGCGCTCGTCGGGGTCGGCCACGGGGGTCTCCAGCATTTCCACCGTAAGCAGCACGTTGCGCTCGTGCAGCACCTTGTTGTGCTTGAGGTTGTGCAGCAGCGCATGCGGCACCGCGTGCTGGTTGGCGGTAAGGAACACTGCCGCGCCGGGCACGCGCAGCGGCGGATGCTCGCGCATCGCCTCGATGAACGGCTTGAGCGCAAGCCCGCCCTGCTGCATCTCGCGCACCAGCAAATCGCGCCCGCGCCGCCACGTCGTCATGATGGTGAAGGTGCACAGGCCGAGTGCCAGCGGGAACCAGCCGCCATCGGGGATCTTCAGGGTATTGGCGCCGAAATAGCTGATGTCGATGGTGAGGAACACCAGCAGCACCAGCAGTACCAGCAGGCGGTTCCAGTGCCACATGCGGCGCGCGACAACCATCACCAGTACGGTGTCAATCGCCATCGTGCCGGTCACCGCAATGCCGTAAGCGCCCGCCAGCGCGTTCGACGAGCCAAAGGCGATCACGGTCAGGATCACGCTGATCATCAGCACCCGGTTGATCCACGGCAGGAATACCTGGCCGATCGCCTCGCGCGAGGTCTGCACCACCTGCATGCGCGGCATGAAGCCGAGCTGCACTGCCTGGCGGAACACCGTGAACGCGCCGGAGATCACCGCCTGCGACGCGATCACCGTGGCCAGCGTCGCCAGCCCGATCATCGGGTACAGCGCCCAATCCGGCACCGCGTGGTAGAACGGATTGGCGATCGCCTCGGGGTGATGCAGCAGCATCGCACCCTGGCCGTAATAGTTGAGCAGCAGCGCCGGCAGCACGAACCCGAACCACGCGGCACGGATCGGAAAGCGGCCAAAGTGCCCCATGTCGGTGTACAGCGCCTCTGCCCCGGTGACGCACAGCACGACCGAGCCGAGCGCGAGCATCGAGGTCTTGCCGTGGGCCATGAAAAACTGCGCGGCATACCACGGGTTGAGCGCCGCCAACACCGCCGGCGCCCTGATGACATTCCACACGCCAACCGCCGCCAGCGCGAGAAACCAGATCGTCATCACCGGGCCAAACAGCGCACCCACACGCGCCGTGCCGTGCCGCTGCAAGGCAAACAGGCCAAACAGCACGATCACGGTGATCGGCACCACCCAGCGCGACAGCGCCGGCGTGGCGACTTCGAGACCTTCGACCGCGGACAGCACCGAGATCGACGGCGTGATCACGCTGTCGCCGAAAAACAGCGCGCCGCCCAACAGCGCCATCAGCATCACCAGCTTGCGCATGCGGTTGGAGCCGCGCACCGCGCGTTGCGCCAGCGCCATCAGCGCCATGATGCCGCCTTCGCCCTTGTTGTCGGCGCGCATCACCACGCTGACGTACTTCACAGCGACCACCATGATGAGCGTCCACGTCACCAGCGACAGCACGCCGATGACGGTTTCCGGGTGCGGATGCAGGCCATGCTCGGGCAGGAACGTCTCGTGCATGGTGTACAGCGGGCTGGTGCCGATGTCGCCGAACACCACGCCCAGCGCACCCAGCACCAGCAGCCGCAGCTTGCCATGCACGCTTGCGCCGTCGGCTGGCTCGCTGCGGTTTGCCGCGCCGGCGGCAGGGTTGCTGGATACGGGTTGCTCGCTCACTGCACTGCCTGCTCAGCCGCCCAACGCAGCGCGCAGCGCCTTGCGGATGATCGCTTCGGCGCTGTCGCCGTCGGCGGCCACTTTTTGCACCAGGCGGGTCACTTCGGCCGGCTTGTAACCCAACTGCTGCAGCGCCACCGTGGCCTCACCGGCCGGATCGAGTGGCGCACTACCGCGGCCCGCACCCGGCAGCGTCACGCCCAGGCCATCCACGCGGTCGCGCAGCTCGACCACGATGCGCTCGGCGGTCTTCTTGCCGATGCCCGGAATCTTGGTCAGCGCCACCACGTCGCCGGCATGCACCAGCCGCGCGAATTCATCGGTGGAGACACCGGAAAGCACGGCCAGCGCGATCTTGGCGCCGATGCCGGAAACCTTCTGCAGGTTGCGAAACAGCACGCGCTCGGCCTCCTTCAGAAAGCCATACAACGCGACGCTGTCCTCCTTTTGCGCGTAATGGGTAAGCAGGATCACTTCCTGGCCCAGCGTTGGCAGGTCGTAGATGGTGGACATCGGCGCTTCCAGCTCGTAGCCGACGCCGCCCACCTCGACCAAAAGCCACGGCGGCTGCTTGGAAATGAGCGTGCCGCGCAGGCGCCCGATCACCGGTGCCTCCGCCACGCGCTGCGTGGAATGCCGACCCGGGCAAGACTGGCGCGGGTATGCGCATGGGTTACCGCGATCGCGAGCGCATCGGCCGCGTCCGGCTGCAGCGGGCCACGCAGGCCGAGCAACACACCGACCATGTGCTGCACCTGGGCCTTGTCGCCGCGGCCACTGCCGACCACTGCCTGTTTCACTTCGGTTGCCGCGTACTCGTGCACCGTTACCCCTCGACTTACCACCGCGCAAATCGCGGCGCCCCGCGCCTGCCCCAGCTTCAACGCCGAGTCGGCGTTGCGCGCCATGAACACGCGCTCGATCCCGCACTCCGTGGGGCAATGGGTGGCGATGATGTCACCCAGCTCGTCAAAAATGCGTTTCAACCGCAACGGGAACGTCGCCTCGCCGACCACCACCAACGCCGTGTGGAACACATGGATCAGGCGCCCCTGGGCATCCACGTCGATGATGCCCACGCCGGTGCGCTGGCTGCCAGGGTCGATGCCCAGGATCCGGGATTCGGGATGGGGGATTGGGGATTCGGTCAAAGCAGTATCTCGCCAGGATGCAGCACCTTGCCGGCACCATGGCCGAATTCCGTGCCTCGCACATTAATGCCGGTTACGACGTAATCCCAGCCACAGTAGGCAACACGTCACCTGCAGCGACGAACCTCGCCGTTGCTCTTGCCGTACCCCCAATTCCGCATCTCGAATCCCGTCACAACGCCGTGTTGCCTACGGCAACACGGCGTTGTGATACACCTCGCTCACGTCGTCCAGCGCATCCAGCGCTTCGATCAGCGAGTTGAGGGATTCGGCAGCGTCGCCACTGACGGCGATGCGGTTGTTGGGGCGCATGCCGACGCCACCGTGGAGGGATTCGAGGCCGGCGTCGATCAGCTTTTGCTGCACGGCTTCGAAGTCGTCCGGCTTGCAGATCACCGTGCTCTCGCCGTTTTCGTTCACCACGTCATCGGCGCCGGCGTCGAGCGCGGCTTCGAGGATTTTCTCCTCGGCGGCTTCATCGCCATTGGTCGCGAACGCGATTTCGCCGCAGCGGGTGAACTGGAACGCGACCGAACCCGAGGTGCCGAGGTTGCCGCCAAAGCGGGTCAGCGCATGGCGCACGTCGGCCACGGTACGCGTGGCGTTGTCGGTGAAACAATCGATGATGAGCGCGATGCCGCCAGGGCCATAACCCTCATAGCGCAGCTCCTCGCCGGCGCCATCGGCGCCCGAGCCGCGCTTGACCGCGCGCTCGATGGTTTCCTTGGTCATGTTCGCCGCCAGCGCCTTGTCGACGGCGGTGCGCAGGCGGGCGTTGAGCGCCGGGTCGGGGACACCGGAGCGCGTGGCAATGGTGATTTCGCGGATCAGCTTGGTGAACAGTTTGCCGCGGCGCGCGTCCTCGGCATTCTTGCGGCCTTCGACGGTTGGACCTCTACCCATGGCGGTTCCCGGTGTGAAAACGAGCGCGCCAGTTTACTGCAAGCACACGGACCCACCGAGCTGACCGGCGTCAAGCGTGGCCCTGATCGAAATGTCCGTGCTGCAGAAAGACGTCTACCTGCTGCGCAACTTCCTGCGAAAACAACAGGCCCGTGTGATTGGCCTCGACCACGCAGTGGTCGGCCAGCCCCGGCAATTCGGTTTCGGCCACCGCCACCGTGCCATCGTGCTCGCCCGCCAGATGCCCGAGCATTGCCCCCAGCCCCAGCGGCATGCGCCCGGCAATCACGCCGACCTCGCGCGGCCCGTCCCAGCGCTCGAAGCCCTGTTCGAGCAACGCGCGGTTGTGGCCAAGCAACGCCTCGCTGCCGTGCCCCCACGCCGCAAACGCGCGTGCGGCCGCACTGCCCTTGAGTGGGGAGCCCAGACACACGACGCGCCCCGGCGGCAACGTCACCTCGCTCAGGCATGCGCGCAACGCCAAGAGACCACCCAGGCTGTGCCCCACCAGATGCACCGGTGCCGGCGCGTACGCCACGATGCGCGCAAGGAGTTGCGCCAGGATGCGCTCCTGGCTGGCCGCCACGCTCATGTAATCGAACCGGTGCACCCGATATCCCGCGGCGATCAGGCGCCGATGCAGCATGCCCAGCGCGAAACCGCGCATCCAGAGGCCGTGCAGGAGCAGGATGTGTTGTTGCATCGACGGGGTTCGGGACAAGAAATTCGGTCAAAGCGTGCCGGCGCAAGCTTGCCACGCCGCGCGCTGGCAATCCGTTAGCTGGCGCACCGCTGATTCAGGTCGATTGCGGCAAGCCACAACCTCGCGCGCCCCCGCTCTACCGAATCCCCAATCCCCAATCTCTACTCCCGAACCATCACATGCAATTCCTTGAGCTGCGGCTCCGACACGTTGGATGGGGCGTCGGTCATCAGGTCCTGCGCGCTGGTGGTCTTGGGGAACGCGATCACGTCGCGAATGGATTCGGTGCCGGCAATCAGCGCGGCGATGCGGTCGATGCCGAACGCGAGGCCGCCGTGCGGCGGGGCGCCGAACTTCAGCGCCTTGAGCAGGAATCCGAATTTCAGCTCGGCCTCCGCCGGCGTGATGCCCAGCAGATCGAACACCGCGCTCTGCATGTCCGGGTGGTGGATGCGGATGGAACCGCCGCCGATCTCGTTGCCATTGAGCACCATGTCGTAGCCGCGGCTAACCGCGGTGGCGGCATGGTCCTTGAGGTTGGCGATGTCGTCGATCTTGGGCGCGGTGAACGGGTGATGCAGGGCGACGTAGCGCTGCTCCGCCTCGTCGAATTCGAACATCGGGAAGTCGGTGACCCACAGCGGCTTCCAGCTGGCTTGGACCAGCCCGCGATCCTTCGCCACCTTGAGCCGCAGCGCGCCCATCGAATCGGTGATCGGCTTCCACTTGCCGGCACCGATGAACACGATGTCGCCCGCCTGCGCGGCCGTGGCCGCAAGCACTGCAGCGAGTGCGGCATCATCGAGGAATTTCGCGATCGGCGAATTGACGCCCTCGCGCCCCTTCGCCGGATCCTCCACCTTGATCCACGCGAGCCCCTTCGCGCCGAACTTGGCGACGTGCTCGGTGAGGTGCTCGATGTCCTTGCGCGAATACGCACTGCCGCCCGGCACGCGCAGCGCCGCGACGCGACCGGCCGGATCGTTCGCCGGCTCGGCGAACACCTTGAACTCGACATGCTTCACCGCATCGGCGATGTCGACCAGCTCCAACGCAATGCGCAGGTCGGGCTTGTCCGAGCCGAAGCGGCGCATCGCCTCCGCCCAGGTCATGCGCGGGAACGGCTCGGCGAGCGCCACGTCCGCCACTTCCTTGAACACGTGGCGGATCAGGTTCTCGGTGAAGTCCTGGATGTCCTTCTCGTCGACGAACGCAAATTCCAGGTCGAGCTGGGTGAACTCGGGCTGACGGTCGGCGCGCAGGTCCTCGTCGCGGAAACAGCGCGCGATCTGGTAGTAGCGGTCGAAGCCGGCAATCATCAAAAGCTGCTTGAAGAGCTGCGGCGATTGCGGCAGCGCGTAGAACTGGCCCGGATGCACGCGGCTGGGCACGAGGTAATCGCGCGCGCCTTCCGGCGTGGCCTTGGTCAGGATCGGGGTTTCCACATCCTGGAAACCGTGCGCGTCCAGATACCGGCGCAGCGCCTGCACCAGCTTGATGCGCTTGCGGATCATTACCTGCATCTCGGGCCGGCGCAGGTCGAGATAGCGGTAGGTCATGCGCAGATCTTCGTTCGGGCTTTCGTGCAGCGCGAACGGCAGATCCTTCGCGGCATTGAGGATCTCGACCTCGTCCGCCAGCACTTCGACCGTGCCGGTCCTGAGCTTGTCGTTGGGCGCCAGGCGCTTGCGCAGGGTGCCGGTCACGCGCACGCAGTATTCGTAGCCGAGCTCGCCGGCGGTGGCGAACGCCGCGGCGTTGTCCTTTTCCACCACGATCTGCGCCAGGCCCTCGTGGTCGCGCAGGTCGACGAACGCCACGTGCGACTGCAGGCGAATCTTGTTGACCCAGCCACACAGGGTGACGGTCTGGCCGACCAGCGACTCATCGATGAGGCCGCAGTAATGCGTGCGCATGCGTCTGGAACTCCGGGCCGAGGCCCACGAAAACGGATGGAAAGACCCGGAATGTTACATCGCGACCGCGCCGCGGTCGCTTCGGCATCGGCCGGCTACCAACCGCCGCGACCGCCCCATGCCGCGCGGAATTGTCCGCGACAACCGTTCTTCACCCACACGCTGTACCGGTCGCTGCCCCAGGTTTCGCCTTCGATGCAGGCCGATTGCGACATCTGCCGCGACAGTACCGCGCGCGGCCACGGCACCTGGCAACGGGCGCCGCGATTGTCGTTGCTGGCGCAATACACCTCGGCGCCGCCGCGATTGCCGCCGTCGTAACCGCCGCGACCGTAGCCGTAGCCGTCATCGCCGTCGTAGTCGCCGCGACCACTGCCGCGGTCGTAGCCATACCCGTAGCCGCGCCGGCCCCAGCCGCGCGCATCGGCGAAATTGCCGCGGCAGCCGTTCTTGATCCACACGCTGTAGGGGTCACTGCCCCAGGTCTCGCCCTCGATGCAGGCCGATTGCGACATTTGCCGGGCCAGCACCGAATCGCGCCACGGCATGCGACAGCGCGTGCCGCGGTTGTCGTTGCTCGCGCAGTAGACCTGCTGCTGGCCGCTGCCACCATAGCGTTGCGCAACGGCGTCGTACGGAACGCAGCCCGCAACCAGCAATACCGCAAAGGTGCCAAGCGTCATGCCGAATACGCGATGCATGCGAAATTTCCTGCGCCGGTAGGTGGGGCTCAAGGTACCCGGGCGCAGGGTCGCCGGCGCAGGGCTCCGGCACTCACGGCATGCCGCGATTCAGCTTGCTAATTGCCGCTGGTCGCAGCCGCCGGTGCCGGTGCCGGTGCCGGGGCTGGTGCCGGCGCGGACGCCGGTGCCGCACCACTGTCGGCGAGGTTGTGCTTGTGGTCGCCGGCACCCTTGAAATCCGTCTCATACCAGCCCTTGCCGGCAAGGCGGAACGTCGGCGCACTCACGCAGCGGTGCAGCGAATCGGCGCCGCAACTCGGACACGCCGTCGGGTCCGGATCGGAAAACTTCTGCAGGTGATCGAAATGGTGGCCGCACTGGCCACACGCAAACTCGTAAATGGGCATGAAGGCTCCAAAGCCGTCGAACCGGTGCCATCCGGCCCGAACGGCATCTCGACAACACGCCATTATTTGGGGTCTGCCCGCCCTTTTCAACGTGCTGCGCCGCTCACGCACCGGCGACACCGGCCGGTTCACCCTCCCTGCACACGAAGATCACGACGCCGGCGGGCGCACCGGGCATCGCGCAGGCCATGCAGACGGCTTATGACGTTGTCACCGACATGGACGTCCAAACGTCCGTTGCAATGCGGACCGCAGGTCGTTAACTTTGTGTTGCTGCGCTGCACCAACCTTTCGGGAGAAGTCATGAAGAACTCGATCCACGACACGCTGAACCGCCGCCCGGCACTGACGGCCCTGGCTACCGCCCTGCTGCTGGCCTTTACCGGGGCGCCGGCTTTTGCGCAGAGCACCGGCGGCACCGACACCGTGTCTCCCGCCAAAGCCAAGCAATTGCAGACGGTGATCGTCACCGGCACCCGCTCGGCCGACCGCACCGAAAGCAGCTCGCTCACCCCGATCGACGTGGTCTCGGCCAAGGTGCTGCAGGAGACCGGCACCACCGACCTGCCCACCGCGCTGGCGCGCATCATTCCGTCGCTGAACTTCCCGCGGCCGGCCGCCGCCGATACCGCCGACACCCAGCGCCCAGCGCAGTTGCGCGGGCTGTCGCCCGACCAGGTGCTGGTACTGGTCAACGGCAAACGCTGGCACCCCGGCGCGATCCTCCTGAACAACGGCGTGATCGGCCGCGGCTCGCAGCCGGTGGATTTGAATACCATCCCGATGACCGCCATCGACCACATCGAAGTGCTGCGCGACGGCGCCTCCGCGCAATACGGCTCCGACGCCATCGCGGGCGTCATCAACATCATCCTGAAAGGTGGCGCCAAAGGCGGTGCGATCGAAGCCAGCGGCGGCCAGTACTCCGCCGGCGATGGCCGCCAGTGGCTGGGTTCGGCCAACTTCGGCATCCCGCTTGGCGAGCAAGGCTTCATGCGCTTCACGCTGGAAAGCGGCAACCAGGACCACACCAACCGCGCCGGTCCGGACAACCGTTCGCCGGCCTGGCAGGCGCTGGGCGTGAACTTCCGCCAGGGCGACCCGGACGTGCACAGCAACAACGTGCTGTTGAACTCGCAGGTCGACATCACGCCGAACGTGCAGCTCTACGCCTTCGGCCACTACAGCCATCGCAACAGCACCTCGCCGGCGTTCTTCCGTTACGGCCTGAACAGCCCGAAGGCGAACAACCCGCTGATGGCCTCGGTGTTCCCCAACGGCTTCCTGCCGCTGGAAAACGCCGACTCCTACGACCGTTCGCTGGTGCTCGGCGTGCGCGGCACGTGGAACGGTTGGCGTTGGGACGTGTCGGCCAATGCCGGCGGCAACCGCGTCTCGTACATGACGCGCAACACCATGAACTACGCCTACCTGCATGATTTCGGCACCACGCCCACGGCGTTCCACGACGGCATCCTGAAATCCAGCCAGCAGGTGTTCGACGTGGATCTGGCCAAGGACTTCCGGCCGACCTGGCTGCCCAACCCGCTGACCGTGGCGTTCGGTGCCGAGTGGCTGCGCCAGGGCTACCAGATCGCCGCCGGCGACCTGCCCTCGTGGTACGTCGGCACCTCCGGCACCTCGGGCGGCGCGCAGGGCTTTGCCGGCTGGCAACCCGCCAACGCGGTGAACAGCGCGCGGCACTCCACCGCCGAGTACGTGGACTTTGAAACCAACCTCACCGACAAGCTCGGCGCGTCGTTGGCGTTGCGCCACGTGAACTACTCCGATTTCGGCGGCACCAACTCGGGCGCGCTGTCGCTGCGCTACGACTTCACCGACAGCTTCGCGTTGCGCGGCAGCGTGTCCAACGGCTTCCGCGCACCGTCGCTGGGGCAGGAGTACTTCTCGCAGATCTCCTCGCTGTTCGTCGCCAACGGCACCTTGCCGGGCCTGCCCGGCGGCATCTACAACCGCGGCCTGGTACCGGTGGGCAGCCCGATCGCGACCCTGCTTGGTGCCGAGGCGCTGAAGCCGGAGAAATCGCGCAACTACACCTTGGGCGCGGTGTGGAACCCGACCGACGCGCTGAGCCTCAGCCTGGACGTCTACCAGATCAACATCTCCAACCGCATCGCGCTGTCCGGTGCGATCTCCACCACCACGCCGGCGGTGGTCAACTACCTGGCCGCCAACGGCATCGGCAACCTCGATTTCAGCAGCATCAACTACTTCACCAACGCGGCCGACACCCGCACCCGCGGCGTGGATTTCGTCGGCACCTATGTGTCCGACTTCGGCAACACCGGCAAACTCACCAGCACGCTCACCGCCAACTACAACCAGAACGTGGTCGACTACGTGAAGCCGAACCCGGCGGTGTTGACCAACCTGGGCGTCGCTTTCACCCGCCTGAGCCGGCAGGACATCAAGGGCTACCTCGCCAACTCCTCGCCGCGCAGCAAGCTGATCTGGAACGAGCGCTACGAGATCGGCCCGTGGAGCTTCACCGGCACGCTGACGCGCTACGGGCGCTATACCAACTACGTAAGCAACATCGCCAGCTACAACCCCGCACGCGGCATCGTCGACCAGACGTATCGCCCGAGCTGGGTGTTCGACCTGGCCGGCAACTACCAGTGGCAGAACTGGACGTTCACGCTCGGCGCCGACAACGCACTCAACGTGCACCCGAACCGGGCGATCGCCAACAACTCGAACAACGGCACGCTGCCCTACTCCACGTTTGCGCCTTTCGGCTACAACGGCGCCTACGTGTACGGCAAGGTGGCCTATCGCTGGTAATGGAGTGGCTGCACGAGCCCCGGCGCATCGCGCGCCGGGGCTTTTCTTTCAGGTGATCGAACGCACCACGCCGCCATCCACGCGCAGTGCGGCGCCGTTGGTGGCGCTGGCCAGCGGGCTTGCCACGTAGGCGATCAGGTTGGCCACTTCATCCGGCCGGATGAAGCGCTTGAGCAGCGACGACGGGCGCGCGGTGGCAAAGAACTGCTTTTCCATCGCCGCGGCATCGGTGTGGTTGGCGCGCGCCATCTCGCCCACGAAACGGGTGACGCCTTCCGAGGCGGTCGGCCCCGGCAGCACGCTGTTGACGGTGACGCCGGTACCAGCCAGCGACTCGGCAAGCCCGCGCGCCACCGCAAGTTGCGCGGTCTTGGTCATGCCGTAGTGGATCATCTCCACCGGAATGTTGAGCGCGGATTCGCTCGACACGAACACGATGCGCCCCCAGTTGCGCGCACGCATGCCCGGTAGCCACGCGCGCGCCAGGCGGATGCCGGAGAGCACATTCACCTCGAAAAAACGCAGCCAGTCGGCATCGTCGATGTCGGCAAACGCGCGTACCTCGAAAATCCCGAGGTTGTTCACCAGCACATCCACCTGCGGCGCCGCCGCCACGGCGGCCGCCACGCCGGCGGCAGTGCCGAGGTCGGTTGCCACGCCGATCACGTCGGCACTGCCAGTGTCCCGTCTGACCTGCGCCACTGCCGCATCGACCCGCGCCTGCGTGCGCCCGTTGACGACCACGCGTGCCCCTTCGCGCGCCAGCCGGGTCGCCGTGGCCAACCCGATGCCTGCGGTCGAACCACTGACGAAAGCCGTCTTGCCGGCCAATTGAAGATCCATCGTGTGCCTCCGTCATGTGCTGCCGGCGAGCTTACCCGGCGGCCGTGCCGGCCTGGTGACGATGTGGCCTGTGCGGGACGCTCGTCGCACCACGTCATGCAGCTGCACAGGCGGCGCGCCAGCGTTCGACGAGGCCCACGCCGGCATCGTCATGGGTGGACACCGCTGCGGACACCGGCTGCAGGTGCAGCGCCGCCAGCACGCGCGCAAATCCCGGCTCGTCACTGTTGTGGGCCACGAAAAGCCAGGGGCGGCAATCGGGGTTGAGACCGATGGCGACCATCGCCACCACGGCGCCGACCAGACCATCGACGAGTACGGGCAGGCCGCGCTGCGCACCGGCGACACAGGCACCGGCCAGCGCGGCCATCCCGAAGCTGCCAAGGCGGCGCAGGCAGGCAAGCGCATCCACCGCACCGGTATGGCGCGCGAGTGCTTCGGCAATCCATGCACCGTCGCGCTGGGGGTTCGTATTCGCCACGTCGCCATCCAACTCGTGCGGGGTGATGCCCAGCAGGCGGCAGGCCAGTGCGCGCCCCGACAACGCATCGGCATCGCCGAGCGTGGCGCCGACGAAAAGCTGCGCGCCGGCGCCGGCCGCAAGTTCGATGCTGGTCGCGCCAATGGTCACGGCGTGCCGCGCCTGTTCGGTACCCATCGCCGGATGCACGCGCCAGTCGAACGTATTCGGCGCGATCACCGCACGCCGCACGCCGGGCAGCTCGCCGGGATCGTCGCGCACGCCGAGATCCACGATGTCGATGCCGGCCCCGAGCGCTTGGAGCCGCGCACGCCGCCCGTCATCCCCACGCGCCAGCGCAGCCAACCGCCCGCCGGTATGCGCCTCGGGTGCCGCTTCGGCGCCAATGCCGTGGTCACCTGCGAACCAGCCGAACTGCACGTGGTCCAGCCGTGGATGCGGGCTGCGCTGGAGCGCGGCGAGTTGCAGGGTCGCGGCGCGGATGCCGTCGGGCATGTCCGCCGGGTCATGCTGCGGCCAGCTTGCGCGCAGCGCTTCGGCCGCGGCCATGTCCGGCTCCGCACACGCGTCGAGCCACCAGTACGCCATGGTCTTGCCTCGCTTGAAAACTGACGTCCATTTCAGCACGCGGTGGCGTGGTGGCTACTGATGCAGCGCAACTGGTCGGCTGCGCCTGAGGGGTGCTGTTTCTGTGTTGAACGGGGCATCAGGGCGGTTTCGTGCGCCCGTTGGGCGCGCGAGCTACTTTTCTCTGGATGGCCAGAGAAAAGTAGCCAAAAGAGAAGCCACCCCGCGGCGGCGCTTTCCGTCCTTCCATGGACGGAAAGTCCGTGAGGCGGGGCCGGGCTTTTCGAGCGGGCATCGTGCCCGCGCGAAAAGGCGAGGCCATCCCTGGCCTCGCCCGCTGCGCGGCTTTTCCGACCCCGCCTCACCGCCGCCGAGG
>SCRM01000018.1 GCA_004298045.1 Rhodanobacter sp.
TCTTCCACCGGAGCCGGGGCCGGCGCCGGGGCTGCTTCGACCGGAGCCGGGGCCGCCGGCTTGGCGCCAAAGCGCGACACGATGCTCAGGCCGAGGAAGGCATCGCCGTAGCCGTTGCGGCTGCGCTGGCTCTTGTCGTCCAGGTCGTAGCGGTAACCGGCCTCGATGCGCACGTCCGAATCATCGTTGATGGCCGCCGCGACGCCACCACCGAGTTCAGCCGCCGCCGCCCAGCCGCGGTCGCTCGGATTCTTGTGGTGGCTGCCCAAAGCACCCACCAGAAGATACGGCCGCCACGTGGCAGAGCCGAGGTAATAGCGCAGCGCGACGCCGACATTGTTGTTCACCCAGCGGCTCGAACCATGGCCGCCACCATTCGCAGCGCCGCGGTCGATGTCGCGCTTGGTGCGGTCAAAAAAGAAATCCAGCGAGGTGTTGGCGGACAGGAACTTGCCGACGCCGATGCCGTAGTAGAACTGGCGGCTGTTGGTGTTGCGATCACTGTCGTTGTAATAGCCGCCGACGGTCGGGGCCACGTACCAGCGGCCATCAAAGCTGCCGTGGCTGCCATCCACCACCGCGGTGTCTTGCGCCTGCACGACGCCAACGCCCCCGAGGGCAAGTGCCAGCATGAAACAAAGTGCCTTGTGTTGCATACGGTGTCTCCTTGTCTCGATCGCGGCGGGTGCCCTGCCGGAAGCGACCCGCCCTTATCTGCACCGCGATTCACTCACGAAAACGCGACCTGCGCCCGCCAACGCGCAGACATGCGTGATGCCCCTGCGTTCGATCCCCGTGTCGCCTCTGATGCGTGCGACGTTGGCCACGCTCCCCGCCACTTTGCGTGATGCTCGTCGTTACAGCGTGAACAAGCCGAGGAATTGCTGAATCGGCATGGCATCCAGCTGCGCCGGATCGCGCGTGGCCGCAAGGATCGCTTCCACTTTGTGTGCCGGCAGGTGACCGCGCATTGCCGCTTCGAACTTCTTGAGCAGCACCGGGATGCCTTCGGCGCGGCGCTTGCGATGGCCGATGGGGTAATCCACCGTCACCTTTTCGGTGTGCGAGCCGTCCTTGAAGAACACCTGCACGGCGTTGCCGATGTAACGCTTGTCGGGATCGAAGTAATCCTTGGTGAACTGCGGATTCTCCACCACAACCATCTTGTTGCGCAGCGCGTCGATGCGCGGGTCGGCCGCGACTTCGTCGCTGTAGTCGCTGGCGACGAGCCGCCCGAAAATCAGCGGCACTGCCACCATGTACTGGATGCAGTGGTCGCGGTCGGCGTAGTTGGCCAGCGGGCCGGTCTTGTCGATGATGCGGCAGCCGGCTTCCTGGGTCTCGATCACGATCTTGTCGATCTGGTCGATCTTGTCGGCCACCCGGGCATGCAGCGCCATCGCGCACTCCACCGCGGTCTGCGCATGGAACTCGGCCGGGTAGCTGATCTTCAGCAACACGTTTTCCATCACATAGCTGCCAAACGGGCGCTCGAACTCGAATGGCTTGCCCTTGAACGCCACATCATAGAAACCCCAGGTCTTGGCGGAGAGCGCCGAGGGATAGCCGACCACGCCGCGGTACACCGCATTGATGGCGTGGGTGACGGCACGCCGGCAGGCGTCGCCCGCAGCCCAGCTCTTGCGCGGCCCGGTGTTTGGCGCGTGGCGATAGGTGCGCAGGGCGCCGTTGTCGATCCAGCTGTGCGACACCGCGGTGACGATCTGCTCCTTGCTGCCGCCCAGCATGCGGGTGGCCACCGCGGTAGATGCCAGGCGCACGAGGATCACATGATCCTGGCCCACCCGGTTGAAGCTGTTCTTGAGCGCGTAGCAGCCTTGGATCTCGTGCGCCTTGATCGCGTACCCCAGCACGTCGCGCACCGTCGGCGCGGTGCCGCCTTCGCGTTCGGCCTTGCGTCCGAGGTAATCGCCCACGGCGAGGATCGCGCCGAGGTTGTCCGAGGGGTGGCCCCACTCCGCGGCAAGAAAGGTGTCGTTGAAATCCAGCCAACGGATCTGCGCGCCGATCGCGAACGCCGCCTGCACCGGATCGAGCTCGTGGCTGGTGCCCGGCACGCGCGCGCCGCCCGGCAACGTCGCCCCCGGCACCAGCGGACCCAGATGCTTGACGCATTCGGGAAATTTCATCGCCATCATGGCGGTGGCCAGCGAATCGAGCAGCACGTAACGCGCGGTGTCATAGGCCTCGCGCGAGTCGATGCGGTAATCCGCCACGTAGTTGGCGATGTCCACCATCGGCTGGTCGGGCTGGGGGCGGACGGCGGAGCGGATGTCGGTGGCGCTCATGGACGGTACTCGCGGTAAGAGAAACCCGATTTTAGCGACTCGCGCCGCCTGCTGCCCCTTCCAAAGGGACGATGGCGGCGCTTGACGGCCATAACCGCTGCCCGGACAATTCGTTTCCTATTGCCTCGAAAGGGAGTAGTTCCCGGCGTGCTTTTGCGCTGCCGGTGCGCTGGCCGTCAACACGGGCGTTCCGCCCCGGTCATCGCGGCAGCACGCGTGCTGCGAACGAGACTTTTGCGGTTGGCGGGCTTGCCCGCCGATCAACTGTTCCCTACCGAGCGCACCATGTCCCCAGCCGATTTTCTTTCCAGCCTGTTTACCCTTGTCCTGCTCGACCTCGTGCTGGCTGGCGACAACGCCATCGTCATTGCACTGGCCGCGCGTCGCCTGCCGAAATCGCTGCAGACCAAGGCGGTGTTCTGGGGCACGTTCGGCGCGGTTGGCGTGCGCATCCTGCTGACCGCCATCGTGATCTACCTGCTGAAACTGCCGGGACTGATGCTGGCCGGTGGCCTGCTGTTGCTGCCGATTGCCTGGAAGCTGCTGCGCCAGGATGAACATGCGCACGGGCACGAAGTGGCAGCCGCCTCCAGCTTCTGGTCAGCGCTGCGCACGATCATCGTGGCCGACGCGCTGATGGGGCTGGACAACGTACTGGCCATCGCCGGCGCATCCAAGGGCCACTTCGGGCTGATGGTGATCGGCCTGGCGATCAGCGTGCCGCTGGTGGTGTGGGGTTCCACCCTGATCCTGAAGCTCATCGGGCGCTTCCCGATCATCGTCTACATCGGCGCGGGGGCGATCGCGATCACCGCCGGCCGCATGTTCGCCCACGATCACCTGCTGGCCGGCGTGTTCACTGGCCGCGAAGCGCTG
>SCRM01000019.1 GCA_004298045.1 Rhodanobacter sp.
CCTCACCAACGCTTTGGGCAACTGATCGAGCTTGTAGATGCTTTGCTCGCTCTTGCCATCAATATCAGCCGTCCATTTCTGTACCGGCGCGACCTCGCCGTCGCGCAAGAGTCGCTCAATTTCCTGCGGGTACAACGTGCACCTGGTGTCATTCGGGTTGAGCATCAGCGTCGAACCGCGGATCTGGTCGAAAAGGTCCCGCCCCTTTAGCTCCAGTACGCGGACGTTCCCGCGCGCAGCCCAATCCGCCTTGGTCTTGTCGGTAAATACCGGGATCACGAACCGGCCGTCATCCGGGCTTTTGAACATCACCAACTGGCGTTTTCCGGGCGGCTCGACCTTCGGGGTATGCACATACAAGGTGGCGTCGAGAAGCGCACGGAAGAACGCAGGCTCCGCTCTCGCGTCCTGGATGGATGCCTCCATCAGTTTTTCCAGCTCGGCCGTCGACACCACTGCGATCCACTCCTACCCGAGGACGATGCGCGCGGCGCGCAACTCACGTCATTACCGATGGTACCCACGCGCTGGTGAGGCTGCAGGCCTCGTGCGACGTTTAGCGCTGCGCACGCCGCTGCTTGAACTGCTCGACAAACCGACTGATGAAGTCAGCCATCGGCCCACGGTATCGAAGCGCTTCGCCACTGATGGGGATGTTCAGCTCGCGGGCGATCGCGGTCGCGTAGTTGATCTGCGCCTCGGACGGCGGTCGCAAGTCCGGGTCCAAGCATTCGGAAATGCCGGCCGCTACAAGCGCCGCCAAGCGCCTCTGCAGCGTGCCGATCGCATCCAGTTCGTCCGCCCTCGCAAGCTGGATCTGCCACGTCTCGAGCGCCGACTCGTCGAGCGGGATGTCGACCGTCGTCATTTCATCGAAAACAAGTTGGAAAGCCATACGCCATCACCCACGTCAGGCGTCGGAGGTGGTGCCTATGCTACGGAATACGTAGTATGCAACGCAAGGCGAAGTTACGAACCTCGTAGGGGTCTCCCTGCCCGGTTCCAGCTGTGCCCCAGAAAATCAACCCGCTGGCGGTTCTCTCCAAGCGTCTCAAGGAAGCCCGTCAACGGATAGGCCTCTCACAACGAGAGCTTGGCATCGCAGCAGGGCTCGATCATTTCGTGGCCAGTACACGCATCAATCGGTACGAGCGGGGCGTGCACCACCCTGACCCGGTAACGATCCAGCGCATGGCGGATGCCTTGGGCGTACCTGCCGCCTATCTGTTTGCCAGCGACGACCGACTCGCCCGGTTGATCCTGGCGTTCCATTCACTGCCCGCGAAGGCGCAGGAACGCCTGATCGCCGAAGCGGAAGAGCGCGCTCAACGCTGACACCCTGCGGGATGTCATGGACGCTCTTGCTGGATCATCCGTCGACGGCTGACCTCGGAACGCCCAACTCGTCCACCACGGACCGGAACGCATCCAACGCCACCTGCAGATTGTCGACGATGTCGGCGGCGATCTCGTCCGGTGGCGGCAGGTTGTCCACATCCTCGAGGCTGTCGTCCTTCAGCCAGAAAATGTCGAGGTTGAGCTTGTCGCGTTTTAGCAGGTCTCCCACCGCAAACCGCCTGAAGCGTTCCGTTTCCTTGCGCTTGGCCCGGTTGCTCGCTGCGTAACTGCGGACAAAATCATCCAGGTCGGCGCGCGCCAGCGGGTTCTTCTTGAGCGTGAAGTGCCGGTTGGTACGCAGGTCATAGATCCATACCGCCTTGCTGTTGGGCGAGCCATCAGCACGTGGCGGCTTCTTGTCGAAGAACAGCACGTTCGCCTTGACGCCCGGCTTGTAGAAGATGCCGGTCGGCAGGCGCAGCAAGGTGTGGAAGTCGAACTGCATCAAGAGGCGCTTGCGGATGCCCTCGCCCGCGTTGCCGGCCTCGAACAGCACGTTGTCCGGCAGCACCACGCCAGCGCGGCCATCGTCGGCCATGATCGTCATGATGTGCTGCAGGAAGTTGAGCTGCTTGTTGGAGGTGGTGAACTTGAAATCCTCGCGCTCGTAGTTTTCGCGTTCGGTGTCGAGCGAGCCATCCTCGCCGACCACGGTGAAGCTGGATTTCTTGCCGAATGGCGGGTTGGTCAGCACCACGTCGAAGCGCTCGCCGCTGTCGCCCGCCAGGGCATCGCGGTGCTCGATCGGGCTTTCGCCGTTGCCGATGCCGTGCAGGTACATGTTCATCGCGCACAGGCGCACTACCTCGGGAACGATGTCGTCGCCGCTGATCGACTCCTCGCGCAACCGGCGCTGCAGCGCGCGATCCTGGCTCTGATTCTTCATGTACTCATAGGCGGACAGCAGAAAACCGCCAGTGCCACAGGCGGGGTCATGCACCGCCTCGCCGATTTGCGGCGCCACCACTTCGGTCATCGCGTCGATCAGCGCGCGCGGCGTGAAGTACTGGCCGGCGCCGGATTTCACTTCCTCCGCGTTGCGCTCCAGCAGCCCCTCGTAGATCGCGCCCTTCACGTCGACGTCAATGCCGATCCAGGTTTCGCCGTCGATCAGCGACACCACGCGCTTGAGCTTGGCCGGGTCGGTCAGCTTGTTCTGCGCGCCGCGGAAGATCGTGCCGATCAAGCCCTTCTCGCGGCCCAATGCTTCCAGAGCGTGGCGGTATTGCTCTTCCAGCTCGTCGCCATCGAGTGACGCGAGCTTGTTCCACCGCCACTTCGCCGGGATCGTGGAAGCCTCGTTCAACAGGTCGTTGCGCTCCTGGTCCATCTTCAGGAACAGCAGAAACGTAATCTGCTCAACGTAGTCGCCGTAGCCGATGCCCTGATCGCGCAGCACGTGCGCGTAGTTCCAGACCTTGCTTACAAGGGCCGAGTCAATGGTGCTCATGCGGTCTTCTTGGTTCGTTTGCGATGTGGCGGTGCGGCGTTCCCACGCTCGGCGGCGATGCGTTCCAGCAGTTTCGACGCGGGCTCGTCGTTGGGGTTCTGCGGCACCAGTTGGCCGGAGAACGCGGCTTTGAGGGCGGATTGGCGGAGGGCGATGGCACGCCGAACCTCTATGTCCACCGCAGATCCAGCGTCGCCGCAATTCACTGTCGCCTTGTCGACCAGCGAGACGATTTCGCCTTGTTCAATCAGTGGCGGAAGTGCAACCGGTAACGCCTTGATGATTGCCAAGTTCAGATTCGGTTGGACGCCACCTGCTGCCGCCGCGCGCAAGCTGAGATAGTTCTTTTCGAGGAACGCCCGAAGGTATGCCTTAGTTGCCCGCTCGACGTGCCCGCACACAAGAGCAGCGCACGCCTGATTTGTCGCGGCGTCCACACCCAACTCGGAAACTTTGCCGCGCGTTTTCCCTTCGCCATACATGGCAACGATCAAGCTTCCGACTGGAAATACCTTGGCGTTGGTCTCCACGATTGCGGCCTCGGTGATCCGTTCTTGTGCGTCCAAGATGAGTGACTCATTGACGGCTCCGCTAGTGATCCAGCGAATCGTCCCACCCGAGTAGTAACGCTCGTTACCCCGCTTGGGAGTTGCACCGGTATCGACGAAGCAAAGTTGTTCAACGGTCGTCCACGCCCACCCTTCCGGCAATTTAGGCAGGTCGGTGGTGTCGGGCGGCGCGGGTTCCTGGTACTTCTGCTTCCAGTGGTCGTCGTTCGGCGTCTTGCCCTTGGCCTTGAGCTTGGCGAGTTCGGCCTTCTCCCATGCGGCGCGGCGAGCTTTCAGAATGCAGGCGAGCAAGGCCGCGCCGGATTCCGCGGGTTCGCCGGCACGCTTGCGCGCTTCGCGCCAGTCGCGGGTGAGTTCGCCGGTGACGGCGGCCTTCAGCACCGACTGGCGGTAACGCTCCACCAGCTTCGCTACGCGCTTCAGCGCCTGCTCGCCCTCGTCGATGCGGCTGAACAGCTCGTCGATCCTCGAGACGATGCGGCATTGCTCGTTCGCAGGCGCAACGGGAATTGCCGATTCGCGGATGAAGTCAGCGGGTACACGCTGCTGGCCGACTGCACCCTGCATGTTGCGTTTGGCCGTTTGACGATAACGTGACTGGACGAGGAACAATCGCAAATAGTCAGGTGCAACATCGACGGCCGGACGAACAATATGAAACTCAGTCGTGCCGCAACCGCGCCCTGATCGGAGCCCGCGCGCAACGGCAACCTTGCCGTTCTCCATAGACGGCGTGATCTTCGCGAACAGAACATCGTTGTCGCGGAAACGCGTGAAGTTCTTCTTGACTGTGGCAAAGGGGCGCTCGACCGACAGATCGATCCTGCCCGACAGTTCTTCCACGGCAGCCATAGGAAGGAACGTGACAAGTTCACCGTCATCTGCAGCGACCGCTGATCCAGGCGGATTGACGTCGGCAACTTCGCTGATGCGGCCAAGTACCCAGCTGTCTGGAATCGAATCACTCACGCCGCCAGCGCCTCGGTCATCTCATCCAGCATCCGGGTCAATTCCTCGCCAAACACCTTGCGCGCCGCGATCACGCCGCCCCACGCACTGAACGGCGTGTCACGCTGCAGGTCGGCGGGGGCGATCTCGACGTTGGCGGCAAGATAGTCGCGGATGGCTTTGAGCCAGTTCATCTGTTCCTCGCTGAAGGTTTTGCCGGCCTTGATCTGGCGGCCGATCCACAGGTTGAATTTCTGCTCGACGCGCGCGGAATACGGTTCCAGCAGTTCACTTTGGCCGGTGGCGAAGCGCACCAGCGAAATGATGTCGGTGAGCACCTTGTCACTGGGCGCGCCGCGCACCAGCGCGGCTTCGATGCGCTTGTACGCCTGCCACACGTCGGCAGTGGTGAGGTGCCATGGCGGGTCGGTGAGTCGCTGCGCCAACTCGCGGATGGATGCGTACGTGAGCCGGCGTTTCGCATACGGTTGGCCGTAGAGGATCTGTAACGCCAGCAGTTCGTTCTTGTGCTGCTCGATGAATTCCTTGAACGACTGCACGCGCGCCTCGGCATGCTTGACGTCGTAGCCGGCGCTGATGATCTCGTCCGGCGTGCGCTCGGCGATCAGGATGTCGGTTTTTCGCTTGATATCCTTGATGAGGTTGCGCAGCTTGGGATCGTCCAGTGGCGCGCAAGCGGTGTCTTTCAACTCGTCCGCGACGGTTTGTGCCTGCGCCTTTGTGGCCGCTTCGACACTCCCATGGCGTTCGATGATTTTCGCTTCGACGATGTCGGGGCTGATGGCGTCGAGCAGACGGGCCGCGAGCGATTTCAGTGTGGCGCCCTGCCCGGCAGCCGAGACGCGGCTGCGGTCTTCGTCCTCGATGCGGTGATCCAGCGCCGCAAGGCGGCCGGCAAGGCTGGAGATGGCATCGTCGTCACGTCGCCCCTGCGCGATCTGGTCGATCAATTTGTCGAACGCGATGCTGCGCTTGCGTTCCAACGGCTGGCTGACGGTCTTCTGGCTCTCGGTGACACCGACTGCATCCACCAGCACAAAGCGCGTCTTGGTTTGCGCGTCGGGCGTGACCTGGTGCAGATCGGCGTTGGCAATGCTGCGCACACCGCGGCCACGCATCTGCTCGTAGTAGCCGGCGGATTTCACATCCCGCATGAAGATCAGACATTCCACCGCCTTGATGTCGGTGCCGGTGGCGATCATGTCCACGGTGACCGCGATGCGCGGGAAGGGATCGACGCGGAACGCCTTGATCAGCGCCTTGGGGTCGTCGTTCGTGCGGTAGGTGATCTTCTTGGCGAAGTCGTTGCCCTGATCGAACACCTCGCGCACGGATGTGACGATCTCCTCGGCGTGGTTGTCGTCCTTGGCGAAGATGAGCGTTTTCGGCACCCATTCGCCGGTGCGGCCGGGGAAGAGTTCGGTATAGAGGTTGTCGCGATAGCATTGGAGCACCGCGCGGATCTGCGCCGGCACGGTCACCGAGCGATCGAGTTCTTCCTTGGCGAAGGCAAGGTCTTCGTCCAGCTCCTTGTAGCGCAGCGCGCGGGTACGGCGGTCGCGGATGGGCGTGGCGTAACCGGCCTCGACCGTACCGCCTTGTTCGCCTACTTCGGTCTTGATGCGGAAAACCTCGAAGCCGACGTTGACACCATCGGCGATGGACTGCTCGTAGCCGTACTCGGACACGAGGTTGGAATTGAAGAACGCCAGTGTATGCCTGCTGGGGGTGGCGGTGAGACCGACCAGAAACGCGTCGAAGTACTCCAGCACCTGCCGCCAGCGCCCGTAGATGGAGCGGTGGCATTCGTCGGTGATGATGAAATCGAAGGTCTCGACCGGGATGGCGGGGTTGTAGGCAATGGGCGGAATCTCCCCTTCGTCGCCCGCCTCGACCTCGAAGGCCGAGCGCTCCTCGTCCTCGTCGGACAACTCCTTGCCGCGCAGCATGGCGTACAGGCGCTGGATGGTGGTGATGACCACCTTGGCGTCCGGGTCGATGTGGCTGCCATGCAGGTGCTGCACGATGTAGGTGTCGGTGAACTTGTGGCCGGCATCGGGCGGATTGAAGTTCTGGAACTCCTTGAGCGTCTGGTCGCCGAGGTTGTTGCGATCCACCAGAAACAGGATGCGGCGTGCCTTGGCAAACTTCAGCAGCCGCCACGAGAACGTGCAGGCAGTGAAGGTCTTGCCGGCGCCAGTCGCCATCTGGATCAGCGCACGCGGGCGGTCATGGGCAAAGGACTGCTCCAGCCCATGAATCGCTTCGATCTGGCAATCGCGCAGGCCGTGGAGATCCAGCGCCGGCAGGTGCGTGAGGCGGGTCCGCAGCGTGTCCTGCTCCTTCAGCCATTCATGCAACGTATGCGGCTGGTGGAAGGCGAAGATGCGGCGTGAACGCGGCTGCGGATCGCGCCCATCACAAAAGTACGTCTCGTTGCCGGTGGACTCGTAGTCGAAGTACAGGAAGTCGTTCCAGCGCGCGAGGTGGGCGGGCACGGCGAGCTTGTAGCGCGCGGCCTGCTCGGCCACGCCGGACAGGGTGACGCCCACTTTCTTCGCCTCAATCACGCCTGCCGCCTTGCCGCCCACGAACAGTAGGTAGTCGCAGGGGCCGCTATCGAGGTGAAACTCACGCACCGCCACGCCTTCGGCCGCATTGCGGTTGAAGTCGGCCATGTCCTGGATGACCCAGCGGGCTGCCGTCAGCAACTCGTCG
Organism: Rhodanobacter sp.; assembly: GCA_004298045.1. GTDB lineage: Bacteria > Pseudomonadota > Gammaproteobacteria > Xanthomonadales > Rhodanobacteraceae > Rhodanobacter_A. The sequence goes on from SCRM01000019.1 coordinate 7,105, forward strand.
ATTCTTGCCCTGGCATGTTGTTCCGGTTCGTCAGCGGGCATCCCCTGATCCCTTCGTCCTCCCCCGTAAGGCAGGGGGCTGGTAAAGGATAGCGGGAGCACGCGTCCGGCGTCTGGGCGGGTCAGTCATCGTGCCGCCGAATGATGCCGGGGCTCAGCCGACACCCACAATCCTTAGTACCAGCCAGAAGTGGGCTTATGCCGTATCGGTTCAGTCATCCTGGACAATCAAGATAGGTGTTCATAACGCGAGCGCATCGACGACGGCTGGCGGGCATTGGCTGATGACAGCATGCCAAGGGTGTTGGTGGTAGAACGGCCGCAGGTACTGCAACACTTCCTGTTCGACCTCGGCGTGGTCTCGGTACGCTTGATCGCCGATCCATTCGTGCTTGAAGCGGCGAAACACCGGCTCCACCACCGCGTTGTCCCAGCAATTGACGCGCCGGCTCATGCTTTGCTTGATCCCGATCCGCTGCAGCGGAGCGACGAAGGTCGCACTGGTATAGATACCGCCCTGATCGGAGTGGAACAGCAGCCCCGATCAGAGTTGGCGGGCCTACCACGGCTGCTCCAGCGCCCGAGCCACCAGTGCGCTGTCGACCTTCGCCGAGCGGGCAGCCCCGACGATCCGCCGGCGCACCGCGATCGCCGAGCACCGCCAGCCATGCTGCGTAGGCAGATAGGTTACGTCTCCCGCGCACACTTGGTTGGGTGCTGGCGGACAAAACGGTCGCGCCAGCGGGTTCGGGGCAATCATGGCCACTTGGTCGGTCGGACGATAGCGATGGCGGCGCCGGGAGTGACTCCGCACTCCGGCCTGACGCATCAGGGTACGAGCTCGGTAGCGGCCCACCAACGTACTCGGGCTGGACAACTTACGCGCCACGCGGCGACTCCCGTAGCCGCGCTGGGTCTCCTAGTGGATCTGACGCACGCACACCACGTCCGCCGCGTGCGATCGCGCGACCGCCGCGCCACCCACCGCGGTCGCATCCAGTTTGCGCTCGGAGGTCGCAAGGTGACCGTCGTCCAAGTCGTACAGCTCCATCCAACATCACCCGGGCGAGCACCAGCGATCCAAGGCCCGACGTAGTAACGGTCCGGCTGACCCACGGGTGGACGTAAAAAAGGGGAATGCCGAATGCCGGAGTTCCCCTGAGTGTCTCAACCGTGACACGAACGCTTATGAGCAAAATGCGAACCGTTATGTGCTAGACATGAACGCTTATGCGCTAAAGAACAACTGAATGCGTCCGCCGTGGTGCGACAGCTTATGCGCGTGAGGCGACCCGTTATGCGCTACACACGACAGCTTATGCGCTAGCGGACACCCACGTTCACGGCCTCCGCGGCAACTCCGTCAACCGCACTTGCTGTACCCGCAGTTGAGGCAGGTCTGGCAGCCGTCCATCAGTACCAGCGCCTGGGTGTTGCACTTGGCGCACATCGCGGCGCCGGCGGGGAACGTGGGGGTTCCGGTGTCGGCTTCGGCTTCGACGGCTTTCGGTGCGGCGGCCGGCTCGGCGTGGGCGTGATCGGCATGCGCGGCGTTGTTGCGCGCGGCGATGGCTTCGTAGGCGGCGCGTTTCTCGGCAATCAGCGCACGCTGGGCGTCGCTCATTTCCGGATCGTGGATGAGGCCGATGTTTTTCATGTGCTGCTCGATCACGCCGCCGATCTCGGCCACGATCGAGGGCATGTAGATGCCGCCGGCCTTGAAGTAGCCGCCGCGCGGGTCGAACACGGCTTTCAGCTCTTCGACGATGAAGGTGACATCGCCGCCCTTGCGGAACACCGCGGAAAGAATGCGGGTGAGCGCAACGATCCACTGGAAGTGATCCATGTTCTTCGAATTGATGAAGATCTCGAAGGGGCGGCGCACTTCGTACTTGGTGTGCGCGTTCAGCACGATATCGTTGATGGTGACGTACAGCGCGTGCTCGAACAGCGGCGACTTGATCTTGAAGGTGGAGCCGACCAGCGTCTCGGGGCGCTGCAGGCTCTCGTGCATCTGGATGACTTCGGCGGCCTTGGGCTCGGGCTTGGGCGCCGGCTTCAGCGCCGTGGCCGCGGCCGGCGCGGGTTTTTCCTCGGGCTGCACGACGGCGTAGCCTGTGATCTTTTTTGCGATCTTGATCGCCATGATGGAGTGGTTCCTGATCTGGCCGGCGCCACGCGGCGCGGGAAAAACGCGGCCGACCCGGCATGGCCGGGCCGGCCGTGACACGACGTACTACTTGCGGGCAGCCTTGCGCGCAGCCGGCTTGCGACCAACCTTGCGGCTGCCCTTCTTGCTGGCAGTGGACCGTTTGGTTGCCTTGGCGGCGACCTTTTTTGTTTGAGTCGCCTTCTTCGGGGCGACCTTTTTCACCGCGGCCTTGACGGCCGTCTTCTTGCTGCTGACTTTCTTTGCCGGCTTGGCGGCTTTTTGGGCCACCTTGCCGAGCGTCTTTTTCACCGGCTTCTTCGTCACCTTCCTGACGGCGGCGGCCTGGCTTGCCGGTTTGCGCACAGGTTTCTTCGCCGCGGCCGTCTTCGCCGGCTTACGCGCAACCACTTTCTTTGTCGCTGCCGTCTTGGCCACGGCCTTCTTCGGCGCAGCCCGCTTGATGGTCTTGCGCGCCGCCGACTTCTTCGCAGCGGTTTTCTTCGGCGCCGCCGACTTCCCGGCAACCGCCTTTTTCGGCGCGGCCTTCTTGGCGGCAGGCTTCTTTGCCGCTGCCGCCTTCTTCACCACCGGCTTGGATGCGGGCTTCTTGGCTGCGGGCTTCCTGGCCACTGATTTCTTCGCCACCGGCCGGTTTGCTGCCGGGGTGCGCGCGGCCGCCACTGGCAGCTCGGCAACGATGACCGGTACCAGCATCGGCTCCGGATCGAACGCCGGCTCGTCCGGCACGACGGTGACGGTTTCGACGACGATTTCGGTGACTACCGGCGCGTCAGGGGCCGGTGACGTGACGCTGGATGACGCTTCGACTTCATGATCGATGGACATGCAGGTGATCCCCTCGGACGGTGGCCGCGATGCGATCGCGTTTGGTGTCAGAACTTGCCGTAATAGCCTTCCTTCAAGGCATCGAACAGGTTGGCAGCGGTGTGGGTCTCGCCGTCGTACTCCACCTCTTCATTGCCGTGAAGTTCCACCACGCTACCGTCTTCGAGTTCGAAGCGGTAGAGGGTGTGCGCGAGGTCGGAATCCTTGACCAGTACACCCTGGAACGCGGCCGGGTTGAAACGGAACGTGGTACAGCCCTTGAGCCCCTGCTGGTAGGCGTAAAAGTAGATGTCCTTGAACTTTTCGTAGGGGTAGTCGGTGGGCACGTTGGCGGTCTTGGAGATCGACGAGTCGATCCATTTCTGCGCCGCCGCCTGGATGTCCACGTGCTGCTTCGGGCTGATGTCGTCGGCAGCAACGAAATAGTCCGGCAACTTCACCTTGGGGTCGTCCGAATCGGGCATCGCATCGGCGTTGATCAGCGCGCGATAGGCCAAGAGCTCGAAGCTGTAGACGCTGATTTTTTCCTTGGTCTTGCGCCCCTCGCGAATGACGTTGCGCGAGTAGTGGTGGGCAAAGCTCGGCTCGATGCCGTTGGACGCGTTGTTGGCGAGCGACAACGAAATGGTGCCGGTCGGCGCGATCGAGGTGTGGTGAGTGAAGCGCGCGCCGGTCTCGGCTAGCTCGGCGACGAGGTTCGGCGCCACCTGCGCCACGCGCTGCATGTAGCGGCTGTACTTGGCGTGCAGCACGCGCCCGGGGATGCGGTCGCCCGGCTTCCAGCCGTCGCGCGCCATCTCCGGCCGCTTGCGCAGCATGTCGCCGGTCACGGCGTATTCCTTGGCCAGCACCGGCGCCGGACCTTTTTCCTTCGCCAGATCGAGTGCGACTTCCCAGCCGGCCACCGCCATTTCGCGCGAAGCATCTTCGGTGAACGCCACCGCCTCGGCCGAACCGTAGCGCATGCGCAGCATCGCCAAGGTCGAACCCAAACCGAGGAAACCCATGCCGTGCCGGCGCTTGGAAAGAATCTCCTCGCGCTGCTGTGCCAGCGGCAGGCCATTGATGTCCACCACGTTGTCGAGCAGGCGGGTGAACACCTTCACCACCTCGCGGTACTCGTCCCAGTCGAAGCGCGCCTTCGGCCCGAACGGATCGTGCACGAAGCGCGTCAGGTTGACCGAGCCGAGCAGGCACGAGCCGTACGGCGGCAGGGGCTGTTCGCCGCACGGGTTGGTCGCGCGGATGTGCTCGCACCACCAGTTGTTGTTCATCTCGTTGACGCGGTCGATCAGGATGAAGCCGGGCTCCGCGTAGTCGTACGTGGAGACCATGATCATGTCCCACAGGTGGCGCGCACGGATGTGGCCGTAGATCTTGCAGGCCACCAGGCCGTCGTCGCGCTCCACGTAGTTCTCGTGGGTGGGCCACTCGCGCCACACGACCTTGGCCGGGTCGTCGAGATCCAGCTCGTCGCGCTCCTTGACGTGCACCGGGAAGATCAGGGGCCAGTCCTCGTCGTGCTCCACCGCCTGCATGAAGCCGTCGGTGACCAGCAGCGAGAGGTTGAACTGGCGCAGCCGACCATCCTCGCGCTTGGCCTTGATGAACTCCTTCACGTCCGGGTGGCTGACGTCGAAGGTGCCCATCTGCGCGCCGCGCCGACCGCCGGCCGAGGACACGGTGAAGCACATCTTGTCGAAGATGTCCATGAACGACAGGGGACCGGAGGTGTACGCGCCGGCGCCAGAGACGTAGGCGCCACGCGGACGCAGCGTGCTGAACTCGTAGCCGATGCCGCAGCCCGCCTTGAGCGTCAGCCCCGCCTCGTGCACCTTGCCGAGGATGTTGTCCATCGAGTCGTGGATGGTGCCCGATACGGTGCAGTTGATGGTGCTGGTGGCCGGCTTGTGCGCCAGCGCGCCGGCATTGGAGGTGATGCGGCCGGCCGGGATCGCGCCGTGGCGCAGCGCCCACAGGAAGCGTTCGTTCCAGTGCTCGCGCAGCTCGGGGGTGGCTTCCACCTCGGAAAGCGCACGGGCCACGCGCTGCCAGGTTCCATCGACATCGGCGTCCACCGGCTCGCCGGTCTTGGTCCGCAGGCGGTATTTGCGATCCCAAATGTCTTGTGAGGCGGGCTGCAGCGGAATCTCCACCGCGGCATCGCGTTGCAACTCCGAACCTGTCACTGGCGCACGCGCTGTGCTCATCGGCTTCCTGACCTCCGGCGGCCTCACGGCCTTGTCGTTATCTATGCTGTACGACCCGCGACACGACCCACGTGGCGCCCCGGGCGCGGAGCGTGGCAGTGCCGGGGCCCGCCTCCCGATCGGCGACTCTCATCCACCAGCGCTTGTTTTACCTGCAACGAACAAGCACAAGATATTGTGGTTGGGAGTGCCTTGGACAGTACCCTGCACAAGGTCGGTTGTAAAGTCCGGATGCACCATCGCGCAACCCGCCGTCACCGGGAACCGCATGCGCTGGCGGACAGTCCAATGCGCGTCGATTTTTGCCCTCAAGGAGAAACACATGGCACCTCGCCAACCTTCCGGTTTTCCCTGGCTTGCCGGGGCCCTTGCATTGCTGCTCGGCGTCGTCGCGCCCGGCGTCAGCCACGCCGCGATGCCGCCGGCCGTCGATGGCCAGGCGATGCCGTCGCTGGCGCCGATGCTGGCCAACGTGACACCCACGGTGGTCAACATCTCCAGCAAGACCCGGGTACAGGTGCACAACCCGTATTTCGACGACCCGGTGTTTCGCCAGTTCTTCGGCCTGCCGGCGACGCCGCGCGAGCGGGTCGAGCAGAGCCTGGGCTCGGGCGTGATCGTGGATGCGGCCAAGGGCTACATCCTCACCAACAACCACGTGGTGGGCGGCGCCAACGAAATCACCGTGACGCTGCAGGACGGCCGCACCTTCAAGGCCAGGCTGGTCGGCACCGATCCGGACACCGACGTGGCGGTGGTGCAGATCCACGCGTCCGGCCTCAAGGCACTGCCGATCGCCGATTCCGGCAAGCTGCGCGTGGGCGATTACGTGGTGGCCGTGGGCGAGCCATTCGGGCTGAGCGAAACCGTGACCTCGGGCATCGTCTCCGCGCTCGGCCGCTCCGGCCTGGGCGATTCGCGCTACCAGAACTTCATCCAGACCGATGCCTCGATCAACCCGGGCAACTCCGGCGGCGCACTGGTGAACCTGCGCGGGCAACTGGTGGGCATCAACACGATGATTTTCTCGCCCTCGGGCGGCAACGTGGGTATCGGTTTCGCGATCCCGTCGAACCTTGCCAGCGAGGTGATGGCCCAGCTCATCGCGCACGGCAAAGTGGAGCGCGGCACGCTCGGCCTGCAGTCGCAGGACATCACGCCGCGCATCGCGCGGTTGCTCAACCTCAAGCAGGAGACCGGCGTGGTGGTGACCGGCGTCAACCCCGGCTCGCCGGCGGAAACCGCGGGTCTCGCGCCGGGCGACGTGCTGACCGCACTGGATGGCAAGCCGCTGCGCAATGTCGACGAGTTGCGCAATACCGAAGGCCTGCTGCCAGTGGGCAGCACAGTGAAACTTGGCGTGCTGCATGACGGCAAGGCGCGTGAAGTGAGCGCCGTGCTGCGCGCCGAACGCCTCGCCAGCCTCGACGGCGGCAAGCTTGATCCGCGCCTGGCCGGCGTCACCTTCGATGAGCTCGGCCAAAGCGCACGCAGCCAGGGCCTGTACGGCGTGGCGGTGGGCAACGTGGCTCCCAGCAGTCGCGCCGCCGCGGCCGGCCTGCGCCGCGGCGATGTCGTGATCGGCGTCGGCAGCACGCGCATCACCGGGTTGCGCATGCTGAGCCAGCTCGCGGGCGTACGCCCGCGCCAGCTGGTGCTGGTGGTGGCCGACGACGAGGGATCGCACTACGTGGTGATCCAGTAGCGCAAACACAAACGGCCGGCGGGTGCCGGCCGTTTGCGCGTGATGGCGGGACGATCAGCCCACGCGGATCCAGCGCCACAACTCGCGCCAGCTCGGCTTCTTGCCGTACATGAGGATGCCGGTGCGGTAGATGCGCCCGGCGATCCACACGCAGGCCAGCAGCCCGAGCACCATCAGCGCCAGCGAGATGCCGAGCTGCACCAGCGGCACCGAGGTCATCGACCAGCGCACCGGCATGGTGAACGGCGAGAAGAACGGAATCAGCGACAGCGTGGCGCCGATGCCGCCGTTCGGATCCTTGATCAGCGCGAACACCGCGAAGAACCCGATCATCGTCAGCATCGTCACCGGCAGGATGTACTGCTGGGTTTCCTGGATGGAATTGCACATCGCGCCCACCGCGGCGAACAGCGCGCCGTAGAGCAGAAAGCCGAGTGCGAAATACAGCAGGAACACCACCAAGAGGCTCACCGGCATGCCTGGCAGTGCGAAATCCTTCGCCGCCTCGGCACTGGCACCGAACGCGCCGGCGATGTGCCCGCCCTGGCTGCCCAGCGCGAACGCCGTACCGCCCCAGATCGCCATCTGCGTCAGCCCGGCCAGACCCACGCCGAGCACCTTGCCCATCAGCATCTGGAACGGGGTGAGCGAGGAGGTGAGCACCTCCATGATGCGCGAGGTCTTTTCCTCGATCACCGAGGTGGTCATCTGCTGGCCATAGATGACGATGGCGAGATACAGGATGAAGCCCATCGCGTAGGCGATGCCGAACGCGGCCATGCCGCTTTGCCCGGTGATCTTGCCGTCCTCGACCTTGGTGGTGGAAACATCCGCCTTGGCCATCGCCTGCTTCACCACGCCCTCGTCCACGCCGGCGGTCGCCAGGCGCACGCCGGCGATCGCATCGGACACGTCGCGCTGCAGCCGCGCCATCGCATCGGGCGAACCGACATTTGTGCCGTAGTACTCCAGCTTGCCGCTGGCAAGCGTTCCCGGTGCCAGCACCAGCACCCCGTCGTAGCCGTCGCCGCGGTGCTCACCGGAAAGCCCGGTCTGCGCAATCAGCCGGTCGCGTTCGGCGGTCAGCGTGGCTGCCGTTGCCGGGAACACGGTGACGGCATAGCGCGGCATCGCATTCGGCTTGCTGCCGAACCGCGCCGCCTTGAGCGTGCTCGCCAGCGGTGCACCGAGCGCGCTGCCGGAAGCGTCCACCACCGCCACCCGGCTGGTGTGGTCGCCACCGGCCAACATCAGCATCGGCAACAGCATCACCAGCACCATGAACACCGGCACCAGGATGGTGGAAATCAGGAACGCCTTGCTGCGCACGCGCTCGACGTACTCGCGGCGAACCACGGCCATGGTCTTGTTCATGCGGCAGCTCCCTGTGGCAACGGCGCGGCATCCGGGTCGGCGCCCACCTTGGCGACGAAGATCGCCTGCAGCGACGGCTCCACCACCTCGAACCGGCGCAGCCCGACGCCGGCGCCCACCAGCGCGGAAAGCAATTGATCCGGCGTGGCGCCATCGGCCAGCCGCAGCTCCGCGCTCGCGCCGTAGTCGTCCAGCCGCGCCACCAGCCGTGGGTCGGCCAGCGCTGCGTTCGCGTGCTCGCGGCCGCTACTGAAACCCAGCGCCAGATAACGCCCGCCAAAATCCGCCTTCACCTGCGCCAGCGTGCCGTTCACCACCATCCGCCCGCGCGCGATGATCGCCACGTGGTCGCACATGCGCTCGGCCTGCTCCATCACGTGAGTGGAAAACAACACCGTGCGGCCGCTCTTGGCGATCCCCACCACGATGTCCTTCATCGTCTGCGCGTTGATCGGGTCGAGCCCCGAAAACGGCTCGTCCAGGATCACCAGCTCCGGCTCGTGCAGCAGTGCGCCGGCAAACTGCACCTTCTGCTGCATGCCCTTGGAAAGATCCTCGACCTTCTTCTGCGCCCAGCCCGCGATCTCCAGCCGTTCCAGCCAGGCCAGCGCGCGCTTGCGCCCTTCCGCTCGCGACAGCCCCTTGGTCTCCCCCAGAAAGATCAGGTGATCGAGCACCTTCATCTTCTTGTACAGCCCGCGCTCTTCCGGCAGGTAGCCGATGCGCGCGGAAAGATCGCGACTGCTCTGCGCCGAACCAAAGCGTGTGATGCGGCCCTCGTCCGGCTCGATGATGCTCATGATCAGCCGGATCGTGGTCGACTTGCCGGCCCCGTTCGGCCCGAGCAGACCGAAGATGCCGCCGGCCGGCACCTGCATCGACAACCGATCCACCGCGGTATGTCCCGCAAACCGCTTCGTTACCGACTCGACATTCACGCTGGGTGTGGACACGTGACGCTCCTTGTGCAGGCCTCCCCCGGCCCGAAGCTGGGCAAGGTAGCATGCGCGGCCACACGCCTTGCCGTGCCTTTCGTCATCAACGGCCGCCTGCGGCCCGGCCGGCGTCGACGCACCGCCACCACACGCGGTCACCGGCCCAGTTCACCCGGCCGTCAGTTTGGCGCCCGCCAGGCCGCATCCCGCCGTGCGCAACGGTTTCTTTATGGATACCGCCGATTCATCCGGGTGCCACCGCGACGCCGTACGGTATGGATGCCACGCATTCGTGGCGCACTTTCTGCGAGGTTACGCCATGACCAAGACCATCACTGCCGCCTTGTTTGCCGCGGCGTTCGCATTGCCAGCGTCATACGCACTCGCGCAGCCACAGCACCAGAGCGGGCACGCGCCGAACGAGCACGCGACCATGCCGACCATGCCGACCATGCCGACCACGGACCAGGACGCCCACGGCGACGCCGTGTCCGATGCTGCGCACACGGCGAAAACAGACGACGCCGATGTCGGCAAGACCGTCAGCGAAGTCGCCAACGACAAAAACAAAGGCGAGCGCGTTGCCAAGGGTCACACCAAGACCCATCACGCCAAGACCCATCACGCCAAGCACTGAGCCGCGTGATCGATCCACGGGGCCGGGTCGTCAGACCCGGCCCTTTTTCGTGTCCGACGCACGCGACTTCGCAGTGCCGAACCGCGGCAGGTTCCACCCCAGCCGCAGCGAGATGTAGCGCAAGGCGAAACACAGGCCGATGGGGAGCCAGGTAGCCCAGAGAGCGGACCATCCCAGGCGTTCGCCAATGACCGCAAGGGCTGCGGCGAGGGCTGCGGCGGAGGCGTAGATCTCTTTTTGCAGCACCACGGAGACGCGCGCCAGCAGCATGTCGCGGGTCAGTCCGCCGCCGATCGCGGTGACCATGCCAAGCAGGATCGCGACTTCCGCGTTGGCGCCGTGCAGCAGTGCCTTGTGCGCGCCGTACACCGCAAACAGGCCGAGCCCCATCGCGTCGAACAGGCGCACCGGGTAGGTGAGGCGTTCGATCGGGCGGTAGGCGATGACGGTGGCCAGCGCCGCGACGACGGCAGTGGCAAGGTAGCGCCAGTCGGACAACCCGGCCGGCGGGATCGCGCCAATGCAAACATCGCGCGCGATGCCGCCGCCACAGGCGGTGATGTAGGCCAGCGTGAGGATGCCGAAGAGATCGAGGCGGCAGCGCCGCGCGGCGGTGGCGCCACTGATCGCAAACGCAAAAGTGCCGGCGAGATCGACGAAATTGAACAACAGTTGCTCGTTCATGCACCCTGCCGGGGCAGGTATGCCGGCAGGGCGGCGATACCCGCCATTGAACCAGCTTTGCCGCTCGCCGACGATTACCGGACGCGAAGCATCCTGCGCTGCACGCGGTTCACTGGCCCAGCCGGCGCGAGATCGCGAAGAACACCAGGTTGCCCAGGCCGGTGGCGCCGGCCAGCACGGCGATCATGCCAGGGGTCACTTCCTGCCAGCCGAACCACTGGATCAGGCCGAAACCGACCGCCAGCGACAACAGCACGATGCCCCAGCGCAGCGAGGAATGGCGGCGGCGCAGCTCCTCGTCGCGCAGCACCGAGTTGACCAGCTCGGCCGAACCACCCGCGTCCAGCATGCGCCGGCGCGTCACGGCATCGACGCTGACCTTGATGGCGTAGGTGATACAGACAAACAACGAGATCGGGATCAATATGCCAAAGTCCATGGTTCCTCCTGGGCGGGAAAGGGCAATGCCGGGTTTCGGAACCATGGATACCGCTCGCCGGCCGATGGTTGCATTCGACCCGCTGCAACCGTTGCGCCGCTGCCTGTATCCCGTCTGCCATGGATGACACGCATTCCTCCGACCGCGCCCTGGTCGCTGCCGTGCTGGCCAAGCGGCCGGGCGCGTTCGAACAGCTTGTGCGTTCGCACCAGGGATTGTGCTGGCACATCATCCAGCGCATGGTGCGCAATCCGGAGGATACCCGCGAGCTGTGCCAGGACACCTTCCTGCGCGTGCACCAATGCCTGCACCAGTACCGCGGCGAGAGCGCACTGAAGTCCTGGATCGGCCGCGTGGCCTACACCATCGCCCTGCGCCACCTGCAGCACAAGCGCATCCCGCTGGTCGAGGCGCACGACGACGAGGGGGCGCCACTGGTGGAAAGCGTAGCCGACGACTTCGACCTGGAAACCGCTTGCGCCGATGCGGAAATCGCCGCGCACCTGCATGCGGCGATCGACGCCCTGCCGCCGCTGCAGCGCACGCTGCTGACCCTGTACTACCTCGAGGAAAGCACCATCCCCGAGATCGCCGCCATCACCGGGCTGGCCGGCGGTACCATCAAGAGCCACTTGTTCCGGTCGCGCCTGCGCCTGCGCGAGACGCTGGAAACCCGGACAGGAGTTGCCGCATGAACCACGATTTGCCTTCCTTCGACGACCCCGCGCGCGAGCACGAATGGCAGGCGCAGGAACGCGCGCTGCAGGCCGAACGCCTGGGCCTCGATGCCGGGGCCGACGATGCCCGCGTGCGCCGCTACCGCCTGCTGGTGCGCACGTTGCGCAAACCCATGCCGGATGCGCTGCCGGCGGATTTCGCGCAGCGGATGGCCGCGCAAGTCGCCGCCGTACCGGCCCGCCAGCAAGCCACCGAGATGCACATCGAGTCGACGCTGGCGAGCACGCTCGCCGCCGGGCTGCTGGTGGCCGGAGGCGTCGTGCTCGCGATCTACGGCAACACCTGGCAGCCGGCCTTCCGCGACCTACTGTCGGCATCCGGCACACCGGCGACGGGCTGGCTGCTCGCCCTGGGCGGCTGCCTCGGTGCGTCCTGGCTGCTCGGACTGTGGCAGCGGCACGCACGGGGCCGGGCTGCCTGAGAGCCTTCGAGCCTACAGTTCGAGCACCGCGTCCAGGCCGCGGTGCAGGCCGGTCAGCGTGGAAACCTTGCGGATTGCCAGCAACGCACCATCCACATAGGGCTTCGCGCTGCTGCCGGCGTTGTGGCGGATGCTGAGGGTCTGATCCGGCAGGCCGAAGATCGTCTCGGCGCCAAGCACGAAGCCCGGCAGGCGCACCGCATGCACCTGGCTGCCGGCCAGGGTGCCGCCGCGCGCTGCCCGCAGGCCGCGGGTTTCCTCCAGCGGCACTTCCAGCTGCGGTTGACGCACCTTGCCCATGCGTGTGGCCAACTCGCGCACGGTGCCGCTGGGCGCGTCCGGCTTGCCGGCGTAGGCGTAATCGATGATCTCCCACTGCGGCAGGATCTTCGCCGCCATCTCGGAGAACTTGATCAGCAGCACCGCGGTGAGCGCGAAGTTGCCGCAGGCGAGCACGCCAAGGCCGCGCTCGCGCGCCACGGCATCGATCTGCGCGTAGTCCGCGTCGGTGAGGCCCGAGGTGCCCACCACCACGTGGGCGCCATGCGCCAGTGCGGCGAGAATGTTCGCCCGCGCGCTGTCGGGGTGGGTGTATTCGACGAACACGTCGCAGGGCGCGGCCAGCGCCGCGGCCGCACTGGCGAACACCGGCGTGGTGATGACGGCGTCGCCCAGCGCCTCGCCCAGCGGCCGGCCGGCATGCCGGCGCGACACCGCGGCCACCAGGCGCAGATCCGCGCTGGCGGCGATGCCGCGCGCCAACTCCGAGCCGGCCCAGCCGGTGGCGCCGGCGAGACATACCTTCAATGCCATGACAGCCTCGCTTGCAGGGCGCGTGCCGTGCCGATGCGCGGCGCGGCAATCACTTCTTCTTCGGGATGTACAGGTCGGTGATGGTGCCTTCGTACACCTCGGCGGCCATGCCGATCGACTCGCCGAGCGTCGGGTGCGGATGGATGGTGAGTGCGATGTCGGCCGCCTCGGCGCCCATTTCCACCGCCAACGCCAGCTCGGAGATCAGGTCGCCGGCGTTGACGCCGACCACCGCGCCGCCGACGAGGCGATGGGTTTCCTCGTCGAAGATGAGCTTGGTGAAGCCCTCGGTGCGCGCGATGCCGATGGCGCGGCCGGAGGCCGCCCACGGGAACTTGCCCACGCCGATCTTGAGGCCTTTCTCCTTCGCCTCGCGCTCGGTGACGCCCACCCAGGCCACTTCGGGGTCGGTGAACGCCACCGACGGGATCACCCGCGCGTCGAAATATGCCTTGTGGCCCGCGGCAACTTCGGCCGCCACGTGCGCCTCGTGCACCGCCTTGTGCGCCAGCATCGGCTGGCCGACGAGGTCACCGATGGCAAAGATGTGCGCCACGTTGGTGCGCATCTGCGTGTCGACGTTGATGAAGCCGCGGTCGGTCACCGCGACACCGGCGTTTTCGGCGCCGATCTTACTGCCGTTGGGCGCGCGGCCGACCGCGACCAGCACGCGGTCGAACACCCTGGTCTCGGGGATCGACTTGCCCTCGTAGGCGACTTCGATGCCTTTCTTGGTCGCCTTCGCGGCCACCACCTTGGTGCCGGTGTGGATGCCCTTGAGGCGCGCGCCGAGGCGCTTGGCCAGCGGGCGCACGAGATCGGCGTCGGCCGGCGGGATGATCTGCTCCATGAACTCGACCACGGTCACTTCGCTGCCGAGCGCGGCGTACACCGTGCCCATCTCCAGCCCGATGATGCCGCCGCCGACCACCAGCAACTTTTTCGGCACGTCGGCCAGCGCCAGCGCGTCGGTGGAATCCATCACGCGCGGGTCGTCCCACGGGAACAGCGGCAGTTTCACCGCCTGCGAACCGGCGGCGATGATCGCCTGCTCGAAGCGGACAAGCTTTGTGCCTTCGGCCGTCTTTACTTCCATCTCGTGCGGCGAAATGAAGTTGCCGACACCGTGCACGGTACGTACCTTGCGCTGCCTGGCCATGCTGCCCAAGCCACCGGTGAGCTGGCCGACCACCTTGTCCTTGAAATCGCGCAGCTTGTCGATATCGAGCTTGGGCTTGCCGAACGTGACGCCATGCGCCACCATCGCCGCGGCCTCGTCGATCACCGCCGCCGCGTGCAACAGCGCCTTGGACGGGATGCAGCCGACGTTGAGGCACACGCCGCCGAGCGCGTCGTAACGTTCGACCAGCACGGTATCCAGGCCCAGATCGGCAGCGCGGAACGCGGCGGAGTAACCGCCGGGGCCGGAACCAAGTACCACCAGCTGGCAGGTGATGTCCGGGGTTTTGCCGGAAGCTTTTGCCCCCTCTTCCCCTTGGGGAGAGGGTTGGGGCGAGGGGGCGGGGCTGGCGGAAGGCTTCGGCGAACCCGACCCCTCACCCCGGCCCTCTCCCCGAAGGGGAGCGGGGGAAGAACCTGCAGCCTCTGCGCCTTGGGCTTCAAGCACCAGAATCACATCCCCCTCGGAGACTTCATCTCCCACCTTGAGCTTCATCGCCTTGACCACGCCGGCCGCGGTGGAGGGCACTTCCATCGTGGCCTTGTCCGACTCCAGCGTGACCAGGCTCTGCTCCTTGGCGACGGTGTCGCCGACCTTGACCATCACCTCGATCACCGGCACGCCATCGTGGCCGCCGATGTCCGGAACCTTCACTTCGATCATGTTCGCCATGGGGAATCCTTCGATTGCGTGCGGGGAGATGGCGCGGGCGCAGCCCCTCATCCCAACCCTCTCCCCGGCAGGGAGAGGGAGTCAAAAGCGCGGTGTCAGAGCAGCAGGCGGCGGATGTCGCCGAGCTGCTTGGCGACGAACACCGCAAAGCGCGCGGCGAGTGCGCCGTCGATCACGCGATGGTCGTAGCTGAGCGACAGCGGCAGCAACATGCGCGGCGCGAACTCCTTGCCGTTCCACACCGGTTGCACGCGCGAGCGCGAGACGCCGAGGATCGCCACTTCCGGCGCATTGATGATCGGCGTGAACTTGGTGCCGCCGATGCCGCCGAGCGAGGAGATCGAGAAGCAGCCGCCGGACATGTCGGCCGGGCCGAGTTTCTTTTCGCGCGCCTTGACCGAGATTTCCGCCAGCTCGCGCGCGAGATCCAGCAGGCCCTTTTGATCCACGTTGCGGATCACCGGCACCACCAGGCCATCGGGCGTATCCACCGCGATGCCGATGTGGAAGTACTTCTTGAGGACCAGCTTCTCGCCGGTTTCATCCAGCGAGGCGTTGAACCTGGGGTATTCCTTGAGCGCCGCGACCACGGCCTTCATCTGGAACACCAGCGGCGTGATGCGCAGATCCTTGTGCTCGGCACCGAGCTGCTTGCGGAATGCCTCCAGCTCGGTGATGTCGGCATCCTCGTGCTGGGTGACGTGCGGAATCATCGCCCAGTTGCGCGCGAGGTTGGCGCCGGAAATCTTCTGGATGCGCGAGAGCGGGTGTTCCTCGACCGGGCCGAACTTGGCGAAGTCGACCTTGGGCCACGGCAAGAGGCTCAGCCCACCGACGCCGGCCACCGCACCGCCGACCGGGCGCGCGCCGGAAGCGAGCGCATGCTTGACGTAGTGCTGCACGTCCTCGCGCACGATGCGGCCGCCGCGGCCGCTGCCCTTGACCTGCGCCACGTCGACCCCAAGCTCGCGCGCAAACGCGCGCACCGCCGGGCTCGCATACGGCGTATCGCCGGGCATGACGAGGTGCGCATCGAACGGCGGTCGCACGTGCGGGCCGGCGTCGCCTTCGGGCGAATGGCCCGGCTCGGCATGGCGCGGCGCGGGCGCTTCGGTCGCCACCGGTGCGGCGGCGTGCGCCGGTGCCGGCGTGGGTGCTGTCACCGGCGCGGCGCCTTCGGCTTCCACCAGTGCAATCACGTCGCCCTCGGAAACCTCGTCGCCCACCTTGAGTTTCATTTCTTTGATGACGCCGGCGAACGGCGCCGGCACTTCCATCGTGGCCTTGTCCGACTCCAGCGTGACCAGACTTTGGTCCTTGGCGATGCGATCACCCGCCTTGACCATCACCTCGATCACCGGCACGCCGCCGTGGCCGCCGATGTCCGGCACGCGCGCTTCGCGCAGGCCGCCGGAAACCGCCGGGGCGGATGCCGTCGGTGGCGCCGCAGCCGCAACCGATGCCGCCGGAGCGGGGGCCGGGGCTCGTGCGGGTGCAGGAGCCGCCACTGGCGCCGCCGCTTTCGCCGGCGCCGCCGCAGCCTCGATCAACGCGATCACCGAGCCCTCGGAGACCTCGTCGCCGACCTTCAACTTGACCTCTTTCACCACGCCGGCAAACGGCGCGGGCACTTCCATCGTCGCCTTGTCCGACTCCAGCGTGACCAGACTTTGGTCCTTGGCGACGGTATCACCCGGTTTGATCATCACCTCAATCACCGGCACGTTGTCGTGGCCGCCAATGTCGGGTACGCGGGCTTCTTGAGTGGCGGCCATGGTGTCTCCTGGAGTGTCGGGGGCCGGGCGCGCGGGGTGACGCGCCCACAAGGCTTTCATCATAACGAACCGATCCGCATCGCGGGGGCTCCACGCGCGGCGCAAACGCCATTCGCTGGCGCATGTTGCCGCGGGAAATCTTGCGCAGGCATGACCTTGGGCCGGTGCGCATGCGCCATCTCATACCTTAGTCTGCCTTGCGCGGATGCCGCATCGCGCGGCGCAAAGGACGATCCATGCTGAGCCTGAGCAAGCTTTCCAAGACCTATGCCAACGGCGTGCGCGCATTGCGCGACGTATCGCTGGAGATCCCGAACGGCATGTTCGGCCTGCTGGGCCCGAACGGCGCCGGCAAGTCCTCGCTGATGCGCACCATCGCCACCCTGCAGGATCCCGACACCGGCACGATCACGCTCGACGGCATGGATTTGCTCGCCGACAAGCGGGCCACGCGCCGCCTGCTCGGCTACCTGCCGCAGGAGTTCGGCGTGTATCCCAAGGTTTCGGCCGAAGCGATGCTCGACCACTTTGCGGTGCTGAAGGGCGTCACTGCCAAAGGCGAGCGCCGCGACCTCGTCGAAGCCCTGCTGCGCCAGGTGAACCTGTGGGATGTGCGCAAGCGCAGGCTCGGTGGCTTTTCGGGCGGCATGCGCCAGCGCTTCGGCATTGCCCAGGCGCTGATCGGCGCGCCGAAGCTGGTGATCGTGGACGAGCCCACCGCCGGGCTCGACCCGGAAGAACGCAACCGGTTCCTGAACCTCCTGGCGGAAATCGGCGAGCGCGTGGTGGTGATCCTTTCGACCCACATCGTGGCCGACGTCACCGACCTGTGCCAGCGCATGGCGATCCTCGGGCAAGGCCAGGTGCTGCTTGCCGGCGAGCCGCACGAAGCGATCCGCGCGCTGGATGGACGCGTCTGGCGGCGCGTGATCGACAAGGCCGAGCTGGACACCTACCGCGCGCGCATGAACATCCTTTCCACCCGCCTCGCCGCTGGCCGCACCCTGCTGCACGTGTTGGCCGACGAGCGGCCCGACGAAAGTTTCGAGGCCATCGCGCCGGATCTGGAAGACGTGTATTTCGGCCGCCTGCGCGCGCAAGCCACGTTGCGCGCCGCCTGAAGCCACGCCACCCATCGGGACAGGATCATGCTTTTCGAAATCCTTCGCTTCGAGTGGCGCCAGCAACTGAAGGCGCCACTGTTCTGGGTCATCCTTGCCGCGGCGCTGGGCATCGCCTTCACCCTGACCGCGACCGACGCGGTGAGCGCCGCCGGTGCCAGCGGCAACGTGCTGCGCAACGCACCGCTGGTGATCGCGCGCCTGCTGAGCATGATGACGGTGTTCAGCATCTTGTTGGTGGTGACCTTCGTGGCGGCCGCCGCCACGCGCGATTTCGAGCAGCGCACGGCGGAGCTGCTATTCGCCACCCCGATCAGCCGCGGCGCCTACGTGGGCGGGCGCTTTCTCGCCGGCTACTTGGTGCTGGTGGCGATCCTCGCCGCTTGCGCGCTGGCGATCGCGCTCGGCGGCGCGATGCCGTGGCTGGACGCCAGCCGCTTCGGCCCGGCCGACTGGCGCGGCTACGCCTGGGGCTTCGGCGTGCTGGTGCTGCCCAACCTGCTGTTCATTGCGGCCCTGCTGTTTCTGCTGGCCACCGCCACCCGCTCGCTCTTGGCCAGCTACGTCGGCGTCATCGCCTGGTTCGTGCTGCAAGGGGTCACCGGGTACCTGAGCCGCAACCTCGACAACCACTACCTTGCCGCCGTGCTCGACCCATTCGGCGGACGCACGCTGGCGCTCGTTACCCGCTACTGGACGCCGGACCAGACCAACCACCTGCTGCCGGCGCTGGATGGCGTGCTGCTGTTCAACCGCCTGCTGTGGCTGGGCATCGCGGTACTGCTCCTGATCGCCACTTTCGTGGTGTTCCGCCCGAACCGCGAAGGCCTGCAGCTGCCGCGCCGCAAACCGCGTGCGGAGCCGCCGATGCTGCGCCCGCAGGCCGGCACCGCGGTTCTCGCCCTGCCCCACGTGACGCTGGCCCATGGCTGGCGTACGCACCTCGTGCAACTGCGCGCGCAGTTCGCGTTCGACACCCGGGGCGTGCTGCGCGGCGCCGCGTTCCTGGTGCTGCTGGTGCTGGCGCTGACCGTGATGGTGGTGTCGCTGGTGTCCTCCGGACTGGTCTATGGCACCCCGACCTGGCCGGTCACCCACCAGGTGCTCACCGCCATCAACAACAGCTTCAGCCTGCCGCTGATGATCGTGGTGATCTTCTACGCCGGCGAGCTGGTGTGGCGCGAGCGCACGCACGGCTCGGCCGAGGTCAGCGACGCCTTCCCCACCCCGGACTGGGTGGCGATGGCCGCGAAGTTCGGCGCGCTCCTGGCAGTAATCGCCAGCATGCTGCTGGTGGGCGCGGTGGTCGGCATCGGTTGGCAACTTGGCCATGGCTACTACCGCATCGAGCCCTGGCTGTACCTGCGCATGCTGGCGCTGGACGCGATCCCGTTCGTGCTGATCGCGGCGCTGGCGCTGTGCCTGCAGGTGGTGTGCAACCACAAGTTCCTCGGTTATTTCCTCAGCATCGCGTGGCTGGTCAGCACGCTGGCTTTCAGCCTGCTGCACTGGGACGACAACCTGTACAACTACGCCGGCGCGCCCAACGTGCCGTATTCGGACATGAATGGCTTCGGCCATTTCTACGTCGGCGCGTTGTGGTTCAACGCGTACTGGGGCTGCCTCGCACTGGCGCTCCTGGTACTGGCCTCGGTGCTGTGGGTGCGCGGCACCGGCAGCGACTGGCGCGGTCGGCTGCGCGAGGCGCGCGCGCGCCTGCGCCCGGAGCCGACTGCCGTGCTGGTGCTGAGCCTGCTCGGTTTTGCCGGGCTAGGCGGGTTCGTCTACTACAACACCCACGTGCTCAACCGCTACATCAGCCACGATGAAACCCTGCGCGAGCACGCCGACTACGAAAAGCTCTACGCGAAGTACGCCAAGCTGCCGCAGCCGCGCATCACGGCGATCAAGGCGGACGTGGATATTTACCCCGATCAGCGCAGGCTCGCGATCCGCGCGCATTACACGCTGGTCAACAAGCTCAAGGTGCCGGTCACCGAATTGTTCGTGAACTACACCGAGGGCTTCTACCCCAAGGCGCTGGGCTTTGCGCCGCACGCCACCGTGCGTTTCGACCGCCGCCTCGGCGTGGCCATCTACAAGCTGGATACCCCGCTCGCACCCGGCGCCTCGCTGCCGTTCGACTTCACGCTCGACTACGCGCCCAAGGGCTTCACCAATGAGTCGGGCGAAACTTTCATCGTGCACAACGGCACGTTCTTCAACAACATGGTGCTGCCGCAATTCGGCTACCAGCCCAAGTTTCAGATCAGCGACCGCAACGACCGCAAGAAGTACGGCCTGAACCCCGATGTGCCGCGCATGCCGCCGCTTTCCGACCAAGCCGCGCGCGCCAGAAACTATCTTTCCAACGACGCCGACTGGATCAGCTTCGACACCACCGTTTCCACCGCCGCCGACCAGATCGCACTGGCGCCGGGCACGCTGGTGAAGAAGTGGGCGCAGGGCGACCGCCGCTATTTCCACTACGTGATGCGCGAGCCGATGCTGAACTTCTTCGCCTATCTTTCCGCGCGCTACGCGGTGAAAAGCGAGGACGCGGACGGGGTGAAAATCTCGGTGTATTACGACCCCGCGCACGCGTTCAACGTGGATCGCATGCTGGAAAGCGCGAAGGATTCGCTGGCGTGGTACGACCGCCATTACACGCCGTACCAATTCAAGCAGCTGCGCATCCTGGAGTTTCCCGGCTACATGGCGTTTGCGCAGAGCTTCGCCAACACCATCCCGTTCTCCGAGTCGATCGGTTTCATAGCCGACCTGCGCGACCAGCGCCGCATCGACTACGTGTACGACGTGACCGCGCACGAAGTGGCCCACCAGTGGTGGGCGCACCGCGTGATCGGCGCCGACATGCAGGGCTCCACCATGCTCAGCGAGTCGCTGGCGCAATACAGCTCGCTGATGGTGATGCAGCACAAGTACGGCGCCGACCAGATGCGCAAGTTCCTGAAGTACGAGCTGGATCTGTACCTCGCCGGCCGCGGTACCGAAAAGACCGCGGAGGAGCCGCTCGCCAAGGTCGAAAACCAGCCCTACATCCACTACCGCAAAGGCTCGCTGATTTTCTACGCGCTGCAGGATTACGTCGGCGAGGCCCGGCTCGATGCGTTCCTCAAGCAGTTCCTGATCGACTACGGGTTTCAGCAGCCGCCGTATGTCGACTCGCAGCTCTTCGTGGACGCGCTGGGCAAGCATCTCGGCCCGGCATACCAGCCCATGCTCGACGACTTCTTCTGGAAGATCACCCTGTTCGACAACCGCATGATCTCCGCCTACGCCAAGCGTCTGCCGGATGGCCGCTACGCGGTCACCATGAAAGTGCACGCCGGCATGTCCTACGCCAACGGCAAAGGCGAGGACACGCGCGCGGCGCCCAACCTTCCCATCGCCATTGGCGTGTTTGCGCAAGGCGCCAACGGCCGCGATGGCAAACCGCTCTACCTTGCCAAACGCGAGCTGCCGGCGGGCGACACCACGCTCGCCGTCACCGTCGACGGCAAACCCGCGATGGCCGGCATCGACCCCTACAACGAGCTGATCGACAAAGTGCCCGACGACAACCGCAAGACGGTGACAGTGCAGTAAGCGGCCGATTCGGAGTTCGGGATTGGGAAAAGCTGCTTGCGGCGGGTGCGGCAAGCGGGCAACCTCGGGCCGTCGCGACTCAGCGACTGCCGGAGCCTGCCACACGACTCGACCGTGCCACCTCCTCGCCGTCGCGCTGGCCATGACCCTTGCGTGCGACCCCGAAGAGGCCATCGCCCAGGACGCCAGCAACGGCGTGCAGATCACTCTGCTCGGCCACCCGCACATCATGGCCACCCACCCCGACCTGCGCTATCGCAAGCTTGCGATCCGCGCCTATGAAAGCGGCGACAAGGCCGCGGCGCTGAACCCGCTGCGCAAGGCGGCAAGCTATGCGGACAAGCCCTCGCAGGCAATGCTGGCGACGATGTACTGGAACGGCGACGGCACGCCGGCGGTACGCCGATACGCGGAGAGGATTACTACGCGCCGGCGTTGTGGTCGGCAGCCGAGTACGCCAGGCTGAAAGACGTGGTGTGGGAGCAGGCGCGGGCGGAAACCGGCCACGTCGAGATCGGCCCATTGCAGTCGCTGCCCAAGCCGGAACCCGACCGCGGCCAGTGAACTGACGGCGTCACGCCGGCCAGCGAAAGGCCACGTGGAAATTGTTGAACGCGGGGTCGTCGAGGCTGCCGCCGGGCGCGGCGGTCAGCGGGGCGGCGAGACCATCGACGTCGAGCTCCTGGCCGGCAACGAAGCACGCGCCGAAGGCTTCCATTTCCACCAGCTTTTCGCACAGCACGCCGGCGCGGTCGAGCTCGGTGGGTGGCACGTCGCGCAGGCTGATGTCGGGGCGGGCGAATTTGCGCATGCCGCGGGTGTGGACGTGCGCGTGCACGCCGTCGTCTGCCAGCGTGCGCGCAATCAGCACGTGGCTGCGCGGCGGCGCACCGTCCGCCACCAGATAACGCTCGCGCCAGGCCGACGCATCGAACAGGCCGAAAATCTGCGGATCGAGTACCACCCGGCCACCGATGTCGAGCAAGACGGCGAGCACGCCAAGCGTGTCGCGCAGGTAATCCAGGCTGGCGCCATCAGCCAGCTCGCCGCGCACCACGAGCGCATCCGGCGCGGTGCGTGCGGTTTCGAATGCTTCCGGCGCGTCATCGCGCAACAGCTCGCCCAGTGCACCGGCCAGCGGGTAGCCGTCCCACTGGCGCAACGCGAGGTTCTGGAACCGCTTGAGCTCGACCCCGGCCGGCAAGCCGGAGCTGGCGTAGCGCGGCGCGGGTATCACCAGCTCGCGCGCAAACTGCCCGAACACGTAGAACTGCAGCAAGGCGGTTTGCCCGGCGCTGCCTTGCCAGTAGGGGCGCGGCCAGGCGGGAGCGGATGTGGTGTCGGTCATCGAAGGCAGCCTGTGGGGTTCTGGGGGTATACGAATGGGGCAGGTTAGGGCATGCGCGAGGACGCGTCGTGGAGGTGCCCGGACCTCATCGCCGGCGATAAAGGCAACGCCACGTGACATGCCCGGCGGTTTCGCGCCGGCCGGGGCGACCGCCGGTGTTGCCGAGAGCAGGAGCCCTTTACCTATTTGAAAACCCGCGGGGCGCGGGTTTTCAGGGCGGCAACACGGTCTGCTGCAGTTCAACCCGACCGTGGCCTTCGGTGATTCGCTTGAACTCGGCACGGCTTACCGAAACGTAGCGGTCGTTGCCGCCAATCTCCACCTGTGGGCCAGCGGTGACAGCGCAGCCCTGTGCATCAACACGCACCACCATGGTCGCCTTGTGCCCGGTGTGGCAGATGGTCTTGATCTCCACCAGCTCATCCGCCCACGCCAGCAGGTAGCCACTGCCCTCGAACAGCTCGCCGCGAAAATCCGTGCGCAAGCCATAGGCCAGCACCGGGATGTGCAAAACGTCCACCACGTCGGTGAGCTGCCACACCTGAGATTTGTGCAGGAACTGCGCCTCGTCCACAAACACGCAGCTCAGCTTCCCGTGCGCGGCAATATCGGCGGCCACCAGTGCCTGCAGGTCTTCTGCGGCACCGAAGCGGTGCGCATTGGCCTTGAGCCCGATGCGCGAAGCGACCATGCCCGCGCCGTAACGGTTGTCCAGCGCCGGGCTGAGGATCAACGTGCGCATGCCGCGCTCGTGATAGTTGTACGCGCTCTGCAGGAGCGTCGTGGTCTTGCCGGCATTCATCGCCGAATAATAGAAATAGAGCTTGGCCATGATGGACGGCAGCAAAGGCAGGCCTGCATGGTAACGCGTCAAACGCGGTGCCCGCCGCTCAGCGGGCGCAGGCGCTCTGTTACCATCCAGCCTCGTTTTGCCCCGCACGTCGTTCATGCTCAACCCGCAACAACAAACCGCCGTCGAACACTGCGACACCCCTCTCCTGGTGTTGGCCGGCGCCGGTTCGGGCAAGACCAGCGTCATCACCCAGAAAATCGCCTGGCTGATCCAGCGCCGCAAACTGGCTGCCGGCAAGATCGCCGCCATCACCTTCACCAACAAGGCCGCGCGCGAAATGCGCGAGCGCGTCGGCAAGCTGGTCACCAGCGAGGACGCGGCCGCGCTCACGGTGTGCACGTTCCACGCGCTGGGCCTGAAGTTTCTGCAGATCGAGCATGCGCGCGCCGATCTGCGGCGCGGCTTTTCGGTGTTCGATGCCAGCGACAGCGACAGCCTCATCAAGGAGCTCGCGCCCAAGGGCGCCAAGCCCGACGTGCTCGCCGGCATCCGGCACCTGGTAAGCGCAGCCAAAGGCAATGGTCTTTCTCCCGCCGAGGCACTCGCCGCCGCGCGCAGTCCGAAAGAGCTGGAAGCGGCCGCCCTGTACGAGATGTACCAGGCGCGCCTGGCCACGTTCAACGCGGTGGATTTCGACGACCTGATCCGCCTGCCGCTGCAGCTGCTGGAAACCGACGACGCCTGCCGCGATGCCTGGCGCGAACGCCTGCGTTACCTGCTGGTGGACGAATACCAGGACACCAACGACGCGCAGTACCGCCTGCTGAAAGTGCTGGCCGGCGAACGCGGCGGCCTCACCTGCGTGGGCGACGACGACCAGTCGATCTACGCCTGGCGCGGCGCCAATCCGGAAAACATCGACCGCCTCGGCCGCGACTGGCCGAACCTGCGCGTGATCAAGCTGGAGCAGAATTACCGCTGCGGCAAACGCATCCTGCGCGCGGCCAACGCGCTGATCGCGCACAACCCGCACAGCCACGAAAAGAAACTCTGGAGCGAACACCCCGAGGGCGCACCGATCCGCGTGCTCGAATGCAAGGACGCCGACCACGAGGCGGAGAAAATCGCCGCCATCGCGGCCACCCTTGCCGAAAAGTACAAGGCACGCTGGAACGACATCGCGATCCTCTACCGCAACAACTTCAAGGCGCGTCCGCTGGAAAAAGCCCTGCGCCTGGCACGCGTGCCGTATCACCTCTCCGGCGCGCTGTCGTTTCTCGACCGCGACGAGGTGAAAGACATCCTGTGCTACCTGCGCCTGCTGACCAACCCCAGCGACGACGCGGCGTTTCTGCGCGTGGTGAACAAGCCGCGCCGGGAAATCGGCGACACCACCAAGGAAAAACTCGGCCAGCTGGCGCAGTCGAAGCACTGCTCGCTGCTGGAAGCCACGCGCAGCGACGCCGTGCTGCGCCAGTTGCCCGCGCGCGCCGCGAACGGGCTGGCGGCCTTCTCCGAACTGCTCGACGAGCTGCGTAGCGCATCCCTGCACGAGAGCGCCGCCGAGCTGGTGGAACGCGTCATCCGCCGTACCGGCTACGTGGCCCAACTCGTCGCCGCCACGCCCGACCCGGCGGTGCGCGAGCGCAAGCTCGGCAACCTCAATGAACTGGCCGACTGGTTTCGCGCCATGCAAAAAGGCGCCAGCGCCGGCGACCTCGCCGCCCAGCTCGCGCTGCTGTCCCACGCCGACCGCGACGACCCGGGCAATGCGGTGCGGCTGATGACCCTGCACGCGGCAAAAGGGCTGGAGTTTCGTTTCGTGTTCATCGCCGGCTGCGAAGAGGGCGCGCTGCCCAGCGAAGGCGCACTGGACGAAGGCCGGCTGGATGAAGAGCGGCGCCTGATGTACGTCGGCATCACCCGCGCCAAGGAACTGCTCACCTTGTCATGGGCCGCCAAGAGCCGGCACTACGGCGAGATCGTGGCCAACCAGCCCAGCCGCTTTCTTGCCGAGCTGCCACAGGCCGACCTGCACTGGCAGGGCAAAGACCCCGAAGCCGACCAGGCCACCACGCGCGAAACCGCCCAATCCCACATGGCCCGTATCCGCGCCATGCTGGCAGGGCCGTAAATACTTCCAAAGGTTGCGAACTCCACGGAACGCCCAGGTAGCCGCGCGCCGCGCGAAACGACGGCGCACCGACGCGGCCACCCGTCCCGTTTTTGCATGCGCTGCGTAGCCAGCGATGGGCAGGCATGGCGCGCGCTCCGAACGACGGCGGTTGACGCTCGCGCGCAAATGCCTTTCAGTGTGCGGCGTAGCGCCGGGTGATCGCCGCACCGGCCACAGGGGAACACAGGTGATCGACTCGACCCGGGCTTTTGCCAAGCTCGTTGCCGCCTTCAATCAGAACGACTGGCCGCGGGTGCAACAACGCACCACGCAGCTGCTTGCGCTGGCGCCGGGCGACACCCGTCTGCTGTTCATGGGCGGCGTTGCCGCCATGCAGGTGGGCTCGCTGGGCAACGCGCTGTCGCTGCTGAAAGAAGCCACCCATCTCGAACCGCGTCGCGCCGATTACCTGGCGCAGTACGCCAAGGCGCTGGCATTGGCGCGGCGCACGCGCGACGCCCGACTGGTCGCCGACCGTGCCATGACCCTGGCGCCCGACGACGCCCTCACCTTCGACACCCTGGGCGCGGTGTACGCGCAGGCGCAGGCTCTGGTGCAAGCGGCCAGCGCCTTCCGCCGCGTCACCACCCTGCAGCCCAACCGCCCGCTGGCGCATTACAACCTTGCCCGCGCGCTGATCGCGTTGGGCGATATCGACGGCGCTGAACACGAGCTGGAAACCTGCGTGAGGCTGGCCCCCGACGAGTGGAACGCTTGGCTTGCACTGGCCCGCGTGCGCACACAGACAGCAGCGCACAACCGTATCGCCGCCCTGCAGGGCCGGCTCGCCGCGAACGTCAGCGAACCGGCCGCGCAGATCCTGCTCAACATGGCGCTCGGCAAGGCGTTTGAAGACCTGGCCGACTATCCGCGCGCGTTCGACCACTACGCCCGCGGCAAAGCCGCCGCCCGCCGCCAGCGCAGCTACGCCTTTGCCCGCGACAAGGCCATGTTCGAGGCCATCGTGCGCGCCTGTCCGGTTGGTGCCGTCCCTGCGGACAGCCAGGCCGACGGCCCGTCGCCCATCTTCCTCGTCGGCATGCCGTGCAGCGGCATCGGTCTTGCCGGCCGCATCCTGGCCGCCCACCCCGACCTGCGCAGCATCGGCACCCTGCCGCATTTTCCGCTGCAACTGCAACGCGCCGCGGGTGGCCAACGCCCGCTGCTCGTCGAGCCGGACATTGCCCGGCGCATCGCCCACATCGACTGGGCGCACCTTGGCCGCGACTACCTTGCCCGCGTGCACGCCGCCACCGGCGAAACCACGCGACACATCGACAAACTGCCAAGCAACCTGCTCTATGTGGGCTTCATTGCGCGCGCCCTGCCGCATGCCAAATTCATTTACCTGCGCCGCAACGCACTGGACACCTGCCTCGACAACTTTCGCCACCTGTTCGACCTCGAACCACGCTGGCACGACTACAGCTTCGACCTGCTCGACACCGGCAGATACCTGATCGAAACCGAGCAACTTCTTGCGCACTGGCAGCGCTGCCTGCCGGGCCGCATCCTCGAAATTCCCTACGAATCGCTACAGACCGGCTCCGAGGCCGCCACTCGCCAACTGCTGGCGTTTTGCGACCTGCCCTGGCACCCCGCCTGTCTCACGCCCCGCCCCGCCCCCCAACCCGACGCCCTCAGCCCGCCCGGCCACTGGCGCCACTATGAAGCCCAGCTGCGCGACCTGCGCCAGCTGATGGCCGGCCACGAGGGTCGGCAGCCCATCGCTGCCGCCTAGCCAGACAGCGCCTGCGCCAGCACCCGGCGTGGCGTAACCCCTTACGAAACAAATGTTATTCGCGCGTTGACTGTGCGTTAGAACTTTCGTTATGGTCATGCGGCGGTCACATGCGTGTCAGGCGCAATACCTGACACAAGGACGTTGCGAATACCCGCGGAGGGAGACCCACAACGACCGCTGCAGTCCACTACGTAGGGGAGTCACCATGAAACTGTTCAATCACCCATTGACGACGGCCGTACGCCTCGCCTTGACCGTGGGCGCACTCGCCGCCACCGGCATCGCCTTCGCCCAGGACACCGGCAGCGCGCAGTCCAGCAACACCAACGAGCAACCCAGTGCCCAAAAGGCCAAGACGCTGCAGACCGTCACCGTGACCGGTACACGCATCCGCAGCGTCGACGTGGAAACCGAACAACCGGTGTTCACGATGACCCAGGCCGATATCCAGAAAACGGGCCTCATCAGCGTCGGCGACATCCTGTCCAACCTGACGGTGGCCGGTGCGCAGACCTTCAGCAAGGCGTCCGTGCTCACTTCCAACCCGGAGCAAGGCGGCCAGTACGTCAACATCCGCAACCTCGGCGAGCAGCGCACCCTGGTGCTGGTCAACGGCAAACGCTGGGCCTCCAGCCTTGCCGGCTTCACCGACATGTCGACGATTCCCGCCGCGCTGATCGACCACATCGACGTGCTGAAGGACGGCGCCTCGGCAATCTACGGTTCGGACGCCATCGCGGGCGTGATCAACATCGTGCTCAAGGATCGCTACTCCGGCGCCGAAGCCTCGGCGTACTACGGCCAGAACGAAGCAGGCGACGGCAACCGCAACGCGTACTCGTTCACCATGGGCACCAGCGACGACAAGAGCTCGCTGATCTTCGGTGCCAACTACACCAAGGAAAACGCGATCTGGGCGAGCAAGCGCTACGAGACCAGTTTCACCTATGGCCCGAACCACATCGAGGACGGCTTGAGCGGTACCGGTCCGTGGGGCCGCTATCGCCACGTCAGTTCGCTCGGCAGCGCAACCGGTACGTCGAAGGTGCTCAACCACACCGGCTCCTGGGACGGCGTCGGTGTCGGTGCCGATTCGCGTAACCCGGCCAACTACCACAACGGCCTGACCGTCGACGACCTGTACGATCCGTCGTTGCAGATGAACCTGGGCGGCGCCAACCAGTTGAAGTCGATCTTCACCGCCGGCCGCTACGACATCAGCCAGTACGTCACCTTCAAGGCGACCGGCATGTATGCCGAGCGCGACAACACGCGCCAGATCGCCGGCTACCCGCTCAACAGCCTGACCCAGGCGACCAACCCGGTCTACATCGACCCGAACAGCTACTACAACCCGGAGCCGGGCACCCCGCTGTTCTTCTACCGGCGCGTCATCGAGTTGCCGCGCATCACCCGCAACAACGTCAAGTCCTTCCACCTCGATGGCGGGTTTGAAGGCTCGTTCACCGTGAACGACCACCTGTGGAACTGGGACGTCGGCGTCAACTACAACAAGTACGAATCAGTGGACTACGGCTCGGGCAACTTGAACCTGTCCAACATGAAGCAGGCGTTGGGACCGTCGTTCCTCAACGGCGCCGGCGTCGTCCAGTGCGGCACGCCGACCGCGCCGATCCCCACCACGCTGTGCACGCCGTTCAACATCCTTGGCGGCCCTTCCGCCTCGACGCCGGAGGCGCTCAAGTACGTCAACAGCCTGAGCCAGGGCTCGCTGCAGAGCGTGTCGACCGACTACACCGCCAACATCACCGGCGGCATCGTCGACCTGCCGGCCGGCGAGCTGGCATTCGCGGCCGGGTTCGAGCACCGCAAGATCACCGGCTACGACATCCTCGACCAGCTGGTGGCCTCGGGCAAAACGACCGATCTCGCCGGCGGCAACACGTTTGGCCGTTACAACACCAACGAGGCCTACATCGAGGTCAACGTGCCGCTGCTGAAGGATCTGCCGGGCGCACAATCGCTGTCGGTCGATATCGCCAGCCGCTACTCGAACTACAGCAATTTCGGCAGCACCACCAACAACAAGTACAGCTTCCAGTGGAAGCCGCTGGTTGACCTGATGGTGCGCGGCACCTACGCCAAGGGCTTCCGCGCGCCGACGCTGGACGACGTGTCGGGTGGCGGTTCGCAATCGTTCGACTACTACACCGACCCCTGCGACACCCGCTTCGGCGCGGCCGCCACCGACCCAGGCGTGGCCGCGAAGTGCGCGGCTCAGGGGCTGCCGGCGAATTTCCGCCAGTTGTCGACCACCGGCCTGCCGATCTCCGCGCCGAACACGCAGAGCACCACGGCCTTCAACGCGGGCGTCGGCAACGCCGACCTCACGCCGGAGCACTCGACCAGCAAGACCGCCGGCATCGTCTACAGCCCCGAATGGCTGCCGGGCTTCGACGCCAGCGCCGACTGGTACAAGATCAAGATCACCAACGTGATCACCGGCATCAGCGCCAACTACGTGCTGAACCAGTGCTACCTCGCCGACTCGGCGACGTACTGCAGTCAGTTCGGTCGTGACCCGGGGACCGGCCAGGTGGTCGGCCTCAACCGCGGCAACATCAACATGGGCATGTTGTCGACCGAGGGCTGGGATTTCGGCGCGCACTACCGCCTGCCGGAGTTCGGCTACGGCCGCTTCAGCCTCAACCTCGACGCGAACTACCTGACCGCCTACGACACGCAGAGCACCGCCGACGCGGACGTGGTCGGCAGCGCCGGCACCTGGAGCCTGCCGCGCTGGCGTGCCAATGCCGGCCTCGACTGGGGCATGGGCGACTTCGGCGCCACCTGGAGCTTGCGTTACTACGGCGCGTTCCGCGACTGGTGCTGGGAATCCGACGTGGAATGCAACCAGCCGAACTACGAGGGCAAGAACTGGGGCGTGGGCGCCAACCGCAAGGGCGCGATCGTGTTCCACGACATGCAGTTCCGCTACAACACGCCGTGGAATGGCAGCGTGCAGGTCGGCATCAACAACGTGTTCGGCAAGGATCGCCCGATCACGTACTCGGTGGGCAACAGCAGCGCCACGTCCTACGACCCGGCGCTGGACATCGACCGTTACTTCTACCTGCGTTACACCCAGAAGTTCTGAGGCCTCGCCACAGACTTCACCTGAGAGCCGGGGCGCAAGCCCCGGCTTTTTTGTACCGCAATCAGATGAGCCGCGCGGTTTCCAGCTCGCCCTTGAGCCAGGCGTAGTAGATCGGGGCGGCGACAACGCCGGGCAGGCCGAAGGCGGCTTCGAGCAGCAGCATGGCCACCAGGAGCTCCCACGCGCGGGCGTGGATTTGCGAGCCGACGATGCGGGCGTTGAGGAAGTATTCGAGCTTGTGGATGACGACCAGGAACACCAGCGCGGCGATGCCGACGCCGAAGGAAACCGAAAGTGCGGCGACGGCGATCGCGGTGTTGGAAATGAGGTTGCCCACCACCGGCAGCAAACCGACGATGAAGGTGACCACCACCAGCGTTTTCGACAGCGGCACGTGATAGCCGGCCAGCGGCATCATGCCGAGCAAAAAGATCGCGGTGAGCACGGTGTTCACCAGCGAAATCTTGATCTGCGCAAACACGATGTCATGGAACGCGCGGGCCAGGTGTTCGCAGCGCGCACGTAGCGCCACCGCCAGGGGGCCCTTCCGACGCACGGCCCGGGTATGGCTGAGCGCCACGACGGCGCCGAGCACGAGACCAATCACGATATGGACGAACGCGCGCACCGTCTCCTTGCCGGCCAGCTGCAGCGTGACGGCATGCTTGCGCGCCAGCTCGGTCACGCCTTGGCGCAGGTCGTCCACGCTGTCGGGCAGCGAATCGACCAGCACGGCCGGCAATTGCGCACGGGCCTTGTCCACCAGCGGCATCAGTTGCTGGTTCCACAGGAGTTCGGGGTTGCCCAGCTCACTGCGGAAAAACGTGATGATGCCGAAGATCAACAGCACGATCAGCCCGACCACGATGGCGCCGAACATGGCCACCACCACGAGCCGCGCACGGTCGCCGGAAATCCGTCGCCCAAGCAGCGGCACCGCCGTCTGCACGAGCTCGTAAACCAGCAACCCCGCAAGCAATGCCGACAACAGGTGCAGGCGCAGCGCGAGCCACAGCGCCAACGCGGCGAGGAGATAACTCACGCCACGCAACGCGGTGCCGGGCGCACCGGGCGAAAAAGAAATGTTCATGCGGTTTCCGGCATGGGGGACGCCGCCAGTCTGTCAGCCGGCGCGGCCCGCGACCAGCCCTGGCCACGCTGGAGCCATGCCGGGCGTACCGTAAACTCGCCGGCATTGTCGGGTCTTGGTCGGAGTCGCCATGCGCGTGCATCTGTCGCTTGCCTTGGTTGCGTCATGGCTGCTTGCCGGCTGCGCATCGGTGTCCGCACCGCACGCGACACCAAGCGCGACAACCGCGGCCGACGACAACCTCGATGCCGTCGCGTGGACGCAAACCGCGATCGAGCACGACCTGATCTACGTGCAAACCTACCGCGATGCGCAGGCACGCCTGCTGGCCGCGCTGCACGACCCGCACTGGGATGCGCTGACTGCCGCCGACCGCGTCGCGCCGGCTGCCGGATTGCCGCCGGCCGTGGTGCTGGACATCGACGAGACCGTGCTCGACAACTCGCCGTATCAGGCACGAATGGTGCGCAGTGGCGGCACGTACGACGAGGCCAGCTGGGCCGCATGGTGCAAGGAGGAGAAGGCACGCGCATTGCCGGGCGCCCTGGCCTTCACGCAATACGCGGCCGCGCACGGCATCGCGGTGATCTACCTTTCCAACCGCCCGCAGGATCTCGACACCGTTACCCGGGCGAATCTGCGCAAGCTCGGCTTCCCGGTCTCCGGCGCGGACGCATTCCTCGGTCTGGGCACCGCGGTACCCGGCTGCATGCAGCACGGCACCGACAAGGGCTGCCGACGCCAGTTGGTCAGCCGCAAATACCGGGTGCTGATGCAATTCGGCGATCAGCTCGGCGATTTCGTGGATATCGCGCACAACACCGAAACCGGGCGCCGCGCCGCCATCGCCGACCACCTGAACTGGATTGGCACCCGCTGGTTCGTGCTGCCCAACCCCACCTACGGCTCGTGGCAACCCGCCTTGTTCCACAACAACTGGCACCAATCGCCAGCGCAGCGCCGCGTACAGATCATGGACTCGCTGCGGTACGAGTGAGGCCGGGATTGGGGATACGAGATTCGAGATTCGGGAAAGCAGCTTGTGGCGAGCTTCGTTGCCCCCGTGGGCCGGGCTTCAGTCCGACGAGCTGGGATTCGGGATTCGATACGGGGGATTTGGAAAAGCCACCTGCGGCGAGCGCCGTCGCTCCCGTGGGTTAAACCTCAGCCCGACTCACGAATAACCACTAAAAAATCATGGGAAACAATGTCATGCAAGCGGAATTAAAGGCATTGCCTTAACGTCGACATACACGTACCATGGCCACGCCTTCCTGTTGCTGACCACTGGTTCCCGCAGGCAAGGCCATTTCCCTTCCGGCTCTGCCGGATTGCCCCGTGAGGCTTGCGCCCGCGGGGTTTTTCTTGCGCTTGCCGTTGCGCGAGCTTGTCCGCGTCGGCGCCGCCGCTTACCCTCACCAGCCAAGTTGCCGTGCGGCAATCGTCTTCGGCCTTTTCGGAAACCCGCCCATGCGCCTGCATCATTTGCTCTGCCTGCTCGCCCTGCCGCTGCTCGCGGCCTGCCATGGCAACGAGGCACTGCAAGTCGGTGGCAGTACGCCGGAAGCCGCCGTGCGCGGTTCGATCGCCCTGCTGCAGGCCGGGGATTTCAAGGGCCTGTGGAAGCACAATCTGCCGGCCAGCGATTACGCCACGCTGCGTGTGGATTGGCGGCGCAACCACACCGACATGCCGCCGATCAGCGCCGCCGACCGCGCGCGCTTCAACCTCGTCGTGCATGAGCTGACGGCGCCGAACGCCGAGAGGTCGCTGGACGCGATACTCGCGCCGCAACTGGACCACCTGGACCAGCGTTACCACGACCAGTTGCCGGTGATGATCAAGGTCGGCGGCGCCGTGCTCAAGAACGGGCTGGAACAAACCCCGCGGCTGGATGCCGGGCAGAAGGCCGAGGCCGCCAGCCTGATCGACGCACTGACGCCGTGGGCGGCGCGGGCACCATGGTTCGATCAAGCCTCGGCGCAGCGTGCCATCCGCGTGCTGGTGGCAACTGCACGCAAGCTTGACCTGAGCAGCCCGGAGGCGCTGCGCGACGCGAATTTCGACGCCACCATGGCGCGCCTCAACGTGGGTTACCGCGGGATCAAGCGCATGCTGGCGGTGTACGGCCTGCCGCTGGATGCCGCGCTGGATTCGGCGCGCGTGAGCGTGGTGTCGAACGACGGCACGCACGCGGTGGTCAAGGTCGATTACCGCCTGCTGGATCAACCGCTGTCCACGCAAACCCAGCTGGTGCGCGAACACGGGCGCTGGTACAGCGCCACGCTGCTCGCTGCCGCGCGGCACGCTCCGCCACCCGTTGCCGTGGCCAACGCACCGTTCTGACGAGCCGGGATTCGGGATCCGGGATTCGGCAAAGCACGGCGACGTGAGAGCGGGGCGCTGGTGCGCTTGCGGGTCGGGCCCGCCCCGACAAGCTCCCGCGCAGTGGGTGCTGCGCGGCGATTCGGTCAACCGGTTCCGCGCCGCACCAACTGTGCAAAAACAACGAGTTGTCGACGAGATGGAGAGCCCCCATCCGCGGCACCACACGCGCGGGCATGGTTGGCGCCGTGAGCCGGTAGAATAGACGGATGCGACCGATGTCCCCTGCGGATTCATCCCATCGCCGCGCGCCTTGGTGGTTCGGGCTTGCCGGCCAATTGCTGCAACCCTGGGTGCGTCTGCGCCGCGATCCTGCCGAGCCTGCCAGCCTGCTCAAGGCCGACGCGCCGGTGTGCTACGTCATTGAGCGCGACGGGTTTTCCGACGCGCTGATCCTCGACCGCGCCTGCCGCGAGGCTGGCCTGCCCAGCCCGATGCAGCCCTTGGCCGGTACCCGCCGGCGGCGCTCCGTGTTTGCGCTGATGCGCCGCGACGGCTGGCTCTTTGGGCGCAAGCGCCACCGCAAACTCGGCGTGGCGGTGGATCAGCTCACGCACGCACTGAAAGGCGCCGGTGAGCGCGACATCCAGATCGTGCCGGTGTCCATTTTCGTCGGCCGCGCGCCCAACCGGGAATCCGGCTGGTTCAGCGTGCTGTTTTCTGAAAACTGGGTGATGGTGGGGCGTTTCCGCCGCATGCTGGCGCTGCTGCTGAACGGGCGCGACACCGTGGTGCACTTCTCCGAGCCGGTGTCGCTGCGCGCGGTGCTGGCCGAGTCGCGCGAGCTGCCGCCGCCGCGCCTTGCGCGCAAGCTGGCGCGCGTGCTGCGCACCCACTTCCAGCGCATTCGCGCGGCGGTGATCGGGCCGGATCTTTCGCACAAGCGCACCATGGTCGACGACGTGCTGCGCGCCGAACCCGTGCGCGCGGCGATCAGCGCTGTCGCCGCGAAAGAGAAAACCAGCGAAGCACGGGTATGGCGCCGCGCCCGCAAGATGATGCTGGAGATCGCCGCCGACTACTCGCACCCGGTGGTGCGTTCGGTGTCGTTCCTGCTGCGCAATTTCTGGAACAAGCTGTACGACGGCATCGCCATGCACCACTTCGACAAGGCGCGCGCGGCGGCGCCCGGCTACGAAGTGGTGTACGTGCCCTGCCACCGCAGCCACGCCGATTACCTTCTGCTCAGCTACCAGCTGCACATGTCCGGCGTGGTACCGCCGCACATCGCCGCCGGCATCAATCTGAACCTGCCGCTGATCGGACCGCTGCTGCGCCGCGGCGGCGCGTTTTTCATGCGCCGCACGTTCAAGGGCAACGCCTTGTATTCGGTCATCTTCAATGAATACATGGCCAAGCTGATCGACCGCGGCGTGCCGATGGAGTACTTCATCGAAGGCGGGCGTTCGCGCACCGGGCGGCTCCTGGCGCCGCGCGCCGGCATGCTGGTGATGACGGTGCGCGCATTCCTGCGCGCGCCACGCCGGCCGGTACTGTTCCAGCCGGTGTACATCGGCTACGAACGGCTGATGGAAGGCAAGAACTACGCCGGCGAACTGTCCGGTCAGGCCAAGGAGCGGGAATCCCTGTTCGGCCTGTTCAAGGGGCTCAAGGTGCTGCGCAAGCGCTACGGCACCGTCACCATCAACTTCGGCGAACCGATCGAACTCACGCCGCTGCTGGATGCCGCCAGCGCCGACTGGCGCCTCGCCGGCAACGAGCCCGAGGTGCGCCCGGAGTGGATGAGCGCGGCCATCGACCAGCTGGCGCACAAGATCCAGATCAACATCAACCGTGCGGCCGACGTCAACCCGATCAACCTCCTGGCGCTAACGCTGCTGGCGACTCCCAAGCACGCGATGGCGGAAACCGACCTTCTGGCGCAGCTCGAAGTGACCAAGTCGCTGTTGCAGGAGCTGCCCTATTCCGACCGCATCACGCTGACGCCGATGGACCCGCCCGGCATCATTGCGCACGGCGAGCACATGGGCTGGATCCGCCGCATCAAGCACCCGCTTGGCGACGTGCTCGACGTCGAGGCCGAACACGCGGTGCTGCTCAGCTATTTCCGCAACAACGTGCTGCACCTGGTGGCTGCCGCCGCGTGGATCGCCTGCTGTTTTCTCAACAACCGGCGCATGTCGCGCTCCTCCGTGCAACGCCTGGGCCACATCATCTATCCGTTCCTGCAAGGCGAGCTGTTTCTCGCCTGGGACGCGGATGGCTTCAGTGCGCAGCTGCAGGCGACGATGGATTTCTTCGTACGCCGCGGCCTGCTCGAAGCCACCGGCGACGGCCGCATGCTGGAACGCGGCCCCGGCCAGGATGACGCCTCGTTCCAGCTCAAGATCATCGCGCGCAGCCTGATCCAGGCCTTCGAGCGCTACTACATCGCCGTTGCCGCGCTAGTGAAACACGGCCCGCACGTGCTTTCCGCCGGTGCGCTGGAAACCACCTGCACCCTCACCGCCCAGCGCCTCGCCCTGCTGAACGAGCTTTCCGCACCGGAGTTTTTCGACAAGGCGCTGTTCCGCGGCTTCATCCAGAAGCTGCGCGAGCGCCACATCGTGTGGACCGACGCGGATGGCAAGCTCGATTACGACCGCGCGCTGGAAGACATGGTGCGCGACGCCCGCGTCATTCTTTCGCGCGAGATGCGCCACGCCATCCTCAAGATCACGCCGGGTGGCGACAAGGACGGCAACGGCTCGTCGCCAGAACCCGCATCGCCCACCCCTGCGGAAGCCTCCCCGCAAGGCAGCCTGCCGCTGCCGCCACCGGAACACATGCCATGAACGATCAGCCTGCCACCACCCACTTCGGCTACCGCAACGTGCCTATGGCCGAAAAGCAGAAGCTGGTCGGCCAGGTATTCACCTCGGTCGCGAAAAACTACGACCTCATGAACGACCTGATGAGCTTCGGCGTGCATCGCCTGTGGAAGCGCCACTTCGTCGCCACCAGCGGCATTCGCCGCGGTGACCGTGTGCTCGATCTCGCCGGCGGCACCGGCGACATCGCCGCCCTGCTCAAGTCCGTGGTCGGCGACACCGGCGAAATCGTCGTCGGCGACATCAACGCCGCGATGCTCGGCGTCGGCCGCGACCGCCTGACCGACCGCGGCCTCGTCGCCGGCCTGCGCTGGGCGCAGCTCAACGCCGAATGCCTGCCGTTCGCCGACAACTCGTTCGACGCCGTGACCATGGCCTTCGGCCTGCGCAACGTCACCGACAAAGACATGGCGCTGGCCGATATCTGCCGCGTGCTGAAACCGGGCGGCCGGGCACTGATCCTCGAGTTTTCCAAAGTGCAGCATCCGTTGTTCGGCAAGCTCTACAACTTCCACTCCTTCCAGGTGCTGCCGCGCCTCGGCCGCGTATTCGCCCACGACGCCGGCAGCTACCAGTACCTCGCCGAGTCGATCCGCAAACATCCGGATCAGGCCACACTGAAAACCATGATGGAAACCGCCGGCTTCGGCCGCGTCGACGTGCGCAACCTCACCGACGGCGTCGTCGCCATCCACCGCGGCTACAAATTCTGACGCGTTCGCTCTTGTTCACGCGGGCGCGTCATCCACACCGCTGATTGCTTCATGTCGGGTCCAAGCCCCCATGGTTTTGGACGTCTATTCACCAGCGACCGACCTCGCGCTCCGCATTGCGCCAAAGCCGCTTCGTGCATGATCGGCGTAAGCGAAACACTCCTTCCCCCCCTGACGCAGATCAGTGGGCGAAACGGCGATACCGCGTAGCGTGTAGCGTCTTCCACACCACGAGCCTCGACCCACATGACCATCGACGTCACCACCGAGCAGAACGTGCATCTTTTCGACGCACGCGGCATTGCCCGCCGCTTCCGCCACTCAGCGATCTTTGGCGCCATTGGCGCGCTGCGCAACGGCGAGACGATGCGGTTCGTCAATGATCATGACCCGATCCCGCTGATCGCCCAGCTGCGCGACCGCCTCGGCGACAACATCACGGTCACCTACCGCCAGCGCGACGCCGACGCGGTGGTGATCGACTTCGGTATCCAGGGTCTTCCGGAGGAGTGATGAACCATCCAGCGTTTTTCGACCAGGCACCGGCGATTCGCATGCATGACCCGCTGGCCGATTTCCTCGGGGCCGCCGAAAACGGCCTGATGGAATACCACTACGTCGATGCAGTGCGGCTGGCGGGGCACTCGTGCCCGACGGTTGCCGGTACCTGGCTCATCGCCCGCGCGGCGTTGCGTGCGCTGTATGGCGACGAGCCGGCCGAGCGCGGCGCGATCACCATCGAAATGCCGGCGCCCGCCGATGAAGGCGTTACCGGCGTGATGTCGCAAGTGCTGACGCTGGTCACCGGCGCCGCGGCCGAAAACGGCTTCCACGGCATCGGCGGCGAGTTCGTGCGTCAAGGCATGCTCGACTTCACCCGCACTCCGAACACCGGCGCGATCCGCTTCACCCGCCAGGACACCGGCGCCAGCGTTGCGGTCGAGCTGGATCTGTCCAGCGTGCCGCCGGCACCGCATCTGCGCGAACTGATGGGCGCCGCATTCCACCCGGACGCGACGCCGGAGCAGCGCACGGCGTTTGGTGCCGCCTGGCAGGATCGCGTGCGGCGCCTGTTGCTCGATCACGCCGACGACCCCGCCGTCGTGCGCGTGCATGCGTTGAACTGAGTTACGGGGAGAGTCCGGCGGCCTGCGAAACCCTTCGCGGGCCGCCGTTTTCATGTCTGCGCGTCGTGCGCCGGCATGGCCGTGGCGATACCACGCGCTGTGCGTGACCGCGTGTTGGCCAGCGCGACACCGCCGAGCACCACTGCGCCGCCGACCAGCACGCCAAGCCCGGGCCGTTCGCCCAGCCACAGCCAGCCGATCACGACGGCCATCGGGGGCGAGAGGTAGATGAAGCTGGCGACACGTGCGGGGCTGGCACGATGGATCGCGATGTTCCACGCCCAATAACCGGCAAACCCCGGCGCCACGCCCAGCCACAGCAGCGCGGACAATTGGCCCCAGCTTGCGTCGACCAGTGCGTGCGGCAGGCCGCCGGCGAACGGCAAGCAACCGAGCGTGCCGGCATAGAACGTCACCGCCGTCACGCCAAGCGCGCTGGAGCGCGCAAACAGCGGTTTCTGGCCGACGAAATAGACCGCGGTCACCACCACGCACACCAGCACCAGCAGCGCCTTCGGGTCCAGCGCCACCTGCCGGCCACTGGCAAGCACGACCAGCACGGTTCCGGCCAGCGCAACGCCGAGGCCAAGCCAGGCGCGCGCACTCAGGCGCTCCCGCAGCCACAGCGCCGCGGTGACCACGGTTGCCGCCGGCACCAGTGCGATAAGGATCGCTGCGGTGCCGCTCGCAATGCGGGTTTCCGCCCAGTTGAGGCACAGCTGGTACAGGCCCTGGCCAAGCAGGCCGAGCACTGCCAAGGCCGGCCAGTCACGCCTCGGCGGCAACGGCGTGCGCGTCGCCGCCATCAAGCCAGCGAAGCACAGCGATGAAACCGCGAGCCGCGCAAACGCGACTTCGCCCGGCGTAAATGCCGCCAGAGCGTACGCAATGGCGGCATACGACGACGACCAGGTCAAAAGCGCGACCGCAATGCACACCAACGCGCGAGCATCGAGGCGCTGCAAAGTACCCATGGGGGAGAAGATCCAACGACGGGGAGTGCTTATGGTAAAGGCCGCACCGTCTCGGCGGTACTTTCGTCAGACGAGATCTGTAACAGTGGCAGTGCATACTGCCGGCCTGCCGCACGGAAACCGCCATGACCGACCAGCTGCCGCCTGCCCCGCCCGCACCCGATGACGAAACCCCCAGCGACCCCGCACGCCGGCGCCTGCTCGGGGGGATCGCGCTGGCCGGTGCCACGCTGGCGGTTGGCCCCGCGCAGGCCACCGCGTGTGCTCCCGCGCCGGGGATCACGGCAGCGGATGGCGCTGCCTTCGACGCCGCGCTGCGCGAACGCATCGACCACATCGTGGTGATCTACGCCGAGAACCGCAGCTTCAACAACCTGTTTGCGGATTTCCCCGGCCTCGCCACACCACTCTCCGTTGTCACCCCCGAGCAGTACCGCCAACGCGACCGCGACGGCAGCGTGCTGGCGCATCTGCCGCCGATCTGGCGCGGGATGGTGCCGCACAAACAGGTGGTGAACCACCGCACGTTCGAGATTGACGAAGGCGCGATCCCCAGCCTGCCAAACGCGCCGTTTGCACTCGCCACGCCGGATGGCCTGCCGCTGCCGCACGGCGTGGTCACTCGCGATCTGCTCCATGCGTTCTATGAGAACCAGCGTCAGATCAATGGCGGGCGCAACGACGGGTTCGTGGCCTGGGGCGACAGCGGCGCGCTGGTGATGGGACATTACGGCGACAGCGCCGCCAACCTGCGGCTGTGGAACCTCGCCCGCGAGTACACGCTGTGCGACCGGTTTTTCATGGGCGCGTTCGGCGGCTCGTTCCTGAACCACCAATACCTGGTGGCCGCGCAACCGCCCTATTACCCGCACGCCGACCGCAGCCCGGCCAAACTGCACATCGTGCAGCTCGAGGGCGACGACCCGGCCGGCACGGTGCGCCGGCTTGCCGCCGATTCCCCGGCCAGCGCACTGCAGGGCAAGCCGAAATACGCCGGCCCGAGTGCGCTCACGCCGGACTTCTGGGCGGTGAACACCATGGGCCCCGCGTATTCGCCCGCGTTCACCACCGACCCCAACCGCCCGGGCTATGCCAAGGCCGACGACTACAACACGCTGCCGCCGCAGGGACACGCCACGATCGGCGACCGCTTGAGCGCCAAAGGCATCGACTGGGCGTGGTACGCGGGCGCCTGGCAGCTCGCGCTCGACGGTCGTGGCGACGAAGGTTTGAGCACGGAGTTCCCGGTCAGCCCGAATTTCCAGGTGCACCACCAGCCGCTGAACTACTTCCAGGCATTTGCTCCCGGCACCGCCGCACGCAGCGCGCACCTGCGCGACGGCGGCTACGGCGAAACCGCGCGCACCAACAAGCTGCTCGCGGACATCGCCGCCGGCACGCTGCCGGCGGTCACCTTCTACAAGCCGCAAGGCGACCTCAACATGCACGCCGGATATTCCGACGTGGACGCCGGCGACCGCCACCTGGCGCAGGTCGTCGATGCGCTGAAGGCCAGCCCGCTGTGGCCGCGCACACTCCTGGTGATCACCGTCGATGAAAACGGCGGCTGGTGGGATCACGTGGCCCCGCCCAGGGGCGACCGCTGGGGGCCGGGCACGCGCATCCCGGCGCTGGTGGTGTCGCCGCACGCCAAGCGCGGGCACGTCGAACACACGGTGTACGACACCGGCTCGATCCAGCGCCTCATCAACCGCCGCTTCGGCCTGAAGCCGCTGCCCGGCATCGTGCTGCGCGACCGCGCCATGCGCGCCGCCACCGGCCACGCGCCGGGCGACCTCACCGAAACCCTGCAATTCAGCTGATCACCTGATGCGGGTTGGCGGCCGGTCGAGATGCCGTCACTCCGGCGGCGAAACGGGCTGTGATGTCGGGCTGAAGCGAGGCCTGCACCCCACTCCCCAGCGGGGAAAGGGAGATGAGCTCCGCGGGGGAACGAAGCGACTTCGAATGACGACAGCCATTTTGCCGACCGCTAGCATGGGTCCCGCAGCGCGATTCGTATCCCGAATCCCGCACCCCGAATCTCGATTCTCCCATCCCGAATCCCCCATCCCGAATCCCGGCTCCCTATGCACACCCTTTACCCCGCGATTGAACCCTTCCGCACCCATCGCCTCGCGGTGGATGCACGGCACACGGTGCACATCGAGGAATGCGGCAACCCGGATGCCGTGCCGGTGGTGTTCCTGCACGGCGGGCCGGGCGCCGGCATCGTGCCCGACTACCGTCGCTACTTTCACCCCGAGCGCTGGCACGTGGTGTTGTTCGACCAGCGCGGCGCCGGGCAATCCACGCCGTTTGCCGACCTCGTCGACAACACCACCGCGCATCTGGTCGCCGACATCGAGGCGATCCGCGAGGAACTCGGCATCGAGCGCTGGGTGGTGTTTGGCGGCTCATGGGGGTCGACCCTGGCGCTGGCTTACGCCGAAGCCCATCCCGAGCGCGTGCTGGGCCTCGTGCTGCGCGGCATTTTTCTCGCCCGTGACGAGGAGCTGCGCTGGTTCAATGAAGTGGATGGCGGCGCGCGCCATATCTTCCCCGAGCGCTGGGCGCGCTATCGCGACTTCATCCCGGAAGCCGAGCGCGGCGACATGATTGCCGCGTACTGGAAGCGGCTGGACGGCGACGACGAGGACGTGCGACTCGCCGCCGCCAAGGCGTGGAGCGCGTACGAGGGCGGCAGCACGACGCTGGTGCACGATCCGGATGCGCCGGGCGACTTCGACGAGCCGCACAAGGCGGTGAGCCTGGCGCGGCTCGAGGCGCATTACTTTCGCCATCGCATGTTTCTCGAACCGAACCAGCTCCTGCGCGATGCGCATCGGCTCGCGCGCATTCCCACCACTATCGTGCACGGCCGCTACGACATCATCTGCCCGGTGAGCACCGCGCTCGACCTTGCCGCGGCGATGCCGCACGCCGCGCTGCACATCGTGCTGGCCGGCCACAGCGCCGCCGACCCGGCCATCGTCGACCAACTGGTCGGCGCCACCGACCTGCTTGCCGAGCGCTACTGCTGACCTTCGCTGCGGCGTACGGCAAACGCAGCCTGACGCCCGGCCAGCCACTGCCGAAACGCCACGTCGTCGAGCGGGCGGCTGACGAGATAGCCCTGCATGCCATCACAGCCCAGGCGTTCCAGCGCCTGCCGTTGCTCCGGCGTCTCCACCCCCTCGCCGATCGTCACCATGCCGAGCCGATGCGCCACGTCCACGATGAACCCGGCCAACGGGTTGGTGTCGTTCAGCGTCAGGGCGCGCACGAAAGCGCGGTCGATCTTGATGACCTTGAGCGGCAGCCGTTGCAGATAACGCAGTGACGAATAACCGGTGCCAAAGTCGTCCAGCGCCAGGCTGAAACCGGCAGCGACCAACCCTTGCAGGGTCGCCAACGCGCCGTCGAAATCCCGCAGCAGCGCGCTCTCCGTCAGTTCCAGTGTCAGGCGCGACGGTGACAGGCCGGCCGCCTGCACTTGCGCCACCACGCGTTCGACGAAACCCGGCACGGCGAGTTGCCATGCGCTGACGTTGACCGCAAGGCGACCGGTAAACGGCACCCCGTCGCGATCCCACGCCTTGATCCGCGCGCATGCCTCACCGATCACCCACGCCCCCAGCGCATGGATCAGGCCAGTCTCTTCCGCCATGGGAATGAACACTTCCGGCTCGATTCGCCCGGACTGCGGATGCGACCAGCGCAGCAAGGCCTCAGCCCCCTGCACCTTGCCATCGAACGACACCTGCGGCTGAAAGTGCAGGGCAAATTGATGTCGCAGGTTGTCCTGTTCGAGCGCGCCACGCAGCCCACGCTCCAGCAGCAGGCGCGTATCGACGGCATCCTGCAGCGCGGGCGCAAACGCACGCGCGACGCCGCGACCGGCGCCCTTGGCGGCATACAGCGCAATATCTGCGCGGCGCAGCAGATCGTTGACGTCGTCCTCGCCATCCGGAAACTCCGCCATGCCGATGCTGGCGCCTACCGCCAGCATGCGGCCGTCGAGTGCCATCGGCTCGGCAAGGCGCGCGATCAAGGCCGCGGCGAGCGCTTGCGCTTGCGCACGCACCTCGTCCCGCATGCCGACCAGCGGGCCCAGCAGCACCACAAACTCATCGCCGCCAAGCCGCGCCAGCAGAGCCCCATCCGGTGCCTGTGCCCGCAGTTGCGCCGCCACGGCCTGCAACAGGCGGTCGCCAACGAGGTGCCCCAACCCGTCGTTGATGGTCTTGAAGTTGTCCAGGTCGATCAGCAGCATCACGCCACGCCGCCCGCTTGCCAGCGTGTCGCGCCACACGTCGGCCATGCGCCCGAGCAGGTGCACCCGATTGGGCAGGCTGGTCAGGCCGTCGTGATAAGCCAGCTGGCGCAGTTCACGCTCGGCGTGATGCCGGGTTTGCGCCTCCGCCTCCAGCTCGCGTCGCGTTCGCACCAGCTCGATCGACCGCTGGCGCAATTGCACCGCCAGCGACAAGCCCATCAAGAGCACGAACGGCAAAAACGCGAACACGTCGAAATACGGCAGGTTGACATGCAGCAGATCCACCACGATGTCGCCCCACAGCAGCACCGCAAGCTGTAGCAACAGGCAGGCCGCCAACAACCCCGCCTGCCATTGCCCGCCGCGCCGGTACTGGCCCAGCGTGCGCCACAAGGCCCAGCCGAACGCCACATAGGTGCCCGCATGAAACGCCATGCCGGCCACCGACGGCGTGCCGGCAAAACGGTACAGATGCTCGCCCCACGGCAACACGATCGGCGCCATCGGCGTGGCCGTGGCATAAAACAGCGTTGCCGGGCTGGCAAAGTTGATGCCCGCAAACAGCCCGACCAGCGCCGCCACCGCCAGCGTTGCACGGCGCGGCGTGCGTGCACCGGTGTACGCGCGCACGAACCACACGAACGGCAAGAACGACAACACCGCTGCCGTGATCG
The DNA here is from genome assembly GCA_004298045.1 of Rhodanobacter sp. Taxonomy (GTDB): domain Bacteria; phylum Pseudomonadota; class Gammaproteobacteria; order Xanthomonadales; family Rhodanobacteraceae; genus Rhodanobacter_A. The sequence goes on from SCRM01000019.1 coordinate 51,667, forward strand.
ACCAGCGCACCGCGGCCAACGCCTGGTCGAGGTTGTCGGCCGTTCGCAGCGCGACATTGCCCACTGCCAGCGCGCCAATGCACAGGCACAACGCCGCATAGGACAGGTACACCGGTTCCTGCCGCCGCCACCAGCCAATCACGGTGAACTGCACAAACGACGCCAACGCGATGCCGGCCGTGGCAACCAATGCCTCGACGAAATAGCCGGATACCGTTGAACCCGCCTCGGGCAGCATGTCCCCTCCGATCCGCGACCTGGCCTCCGCACCTTAAACGACTGGCGAACCGCTCGCCAGAATTCCTTTGGGCGGCACCTACCCGGTACGCTTGACGGCTGCGCCACGGACGTATCGGGATGAATTGCGACCGACAACAGCCCGCACTGCACCGTGGGTCGGCTTCAAGCCCAGCCGCAGCACACCTTCAGACGGCGCAGGCTACTGTGCGGCACGGGAGATGCGCACCACGGGGGTGGCATACTCGCGCTCCTGCCTACCCCGGAGCATCGCATGCACCTGCTTCCCCTCCTCGCGCTCGGCGCCGCCGTGCTGCCGACCGTCGCCAGCGCGGGCGATCCCAATTCCTACGCCCAGCCCGACCAGGTGGTGGTCACCCACCTCGACCTCGATCTCGCGATCAACTTCCCGCACCGGCAGCTGGACGGCGTCGCCACGCTCAAGCTCGACTGGAAAAACCCCGCCGCGCCGGCGCTGGTGCTGGATACCCGCGACCTCACCATTGCCGCGGTGGACGCCGTGGCCGCCAACGGCAAGACGCAGGCGCTGAAATACGCGCTGGCGCCGGTCGACAAGACGCTCGGCGCGAAGCTCACGATCGCCACCCCAACCCACCCGGCCAGCGTGCGCATCACCTACCGCACCTCGCCCGAGGCTTCCGGGCTGCAGTGGCTGCCGCCGGAGCAGACGGCGGACAAGCGCGCGCCCTTCATGTTCTCGCAGTCGGAATCCATCCACGCGCGCTCGTGGGTGCCACTGCAGGATTCGCCGGCGATCCGCTTCACCTACGACGCCCACGTCACCGCGCCGAAAAACCTGCGCGTGGTGATGAGCGCGGCGAACGCGGCCAACCATCCGCTGGACGGCGATTTCCGTTTCGCGCAGCCGCACCCGATCCCGTCCTACCTGCTGGCGATCGCCGCCGGCGACCTCGCGGTGGCGGAAACCGGCCCGCGCTCGGCGGTGTATGCCGAGCCCTCGATGGTGGCCAAGGCCGCGCACGAGTTCGCCGACACCGAAACCATCATCAAAACCGCCGAGAAGCTCTACGGGCCGTACCCCTGGGGCAGCTATGACATCCTGGTGCTGCCGCCCTCATTCCCGTACGGCGGCATGGAAAACCCGAACATGACCTTCGCCACGCCGACGATCATCGTCGGCGACAAGAGCCTGGTCAGCGTGATCTCGCACGAGCTCGCGCATTCGTGGAGCGGCAACCTGGTGACCTCGGCCAGCTGGCGCGACATCTGGCTCAACGAAGGTTTCACCACCTACGTGCAGGGCCGCATCACCGAGGCGGTGTACGGCAAGCGCCAGGCCGATGAAGAAGCCCTGCTCTCCGCCCGTGCGCTGGAAAAGAAGATCGGCACGCTGACCGAGAACCAGCAGAAGCTCGCGCCCGACCCCAAGGGCCTCAGCGGCGACGATGCGCTTTCCGACGTGGCCTACGACAAGGGTTCGTGGTTCCTGCGCACCCTAGAAGCCAAATTCGGCCGCCCAGCCTTCGACGCTTACCTGAAGGGCTATTTCCAGCATTTCGCGTGGCACAGCATCACCACCGAGCAGATGCTGGCCTACCTCAAGCCCAACCTGATCGAGAAATACCCCGGCAAGCTGAGCTGGGCCGAAGTGCAGGATTGGGTCTACGGCACCGGCATCCCGAAAGACGCGACGTTGCCCGACTCCCCGCGCTTCGACGCCATCGACCAGGAACGTACCGCGTTCCTCGCCGGCACCCTGCCCGCCGCCAAGCTCGACGCGAAGGGCTGGAACACGCAGGAATGGATGTATTTCCTCGACCGCCTGCCCGACGTACCGACGCTGGCGCAAGCACAAGCGCTGGATGCCGCCTGGCACCTCACCGGCACCCCCAACGCCGAGATCGGCATGCGCTGGTACATCCACGCCATCGCCGCCGGCGACCAGGCCGTGTGGCCGGCGGCCGCCGAACACATGACGCATATCGGCCGGCTGTACCTCACCATGCCGCTGTACCGCACACTGGTGAAAACGCCGGATGGCTTCGCCTACGCCGAAAGCGTGTACGCGAAGGCCAAAGCCGGTTATCACCCGCTGACCCAGCACGCAATCGAGGCCCTGTTCGCCAAGGCGCGCGCGAAAGCCGCCAAGTAACCCGCCCCATGCGCCGCCGGTTCGCCGGCGGCGCGCCGCATCGAGTCCCATCGCATGATCACTTCTTCCCCCCGCCCACTCTGGCAACGCATGCTGTTCCGCCGACTGAAATTCCTCGCCGGCCTCGCGATCGCCGTCGTCGTGCTGGTCGGCGGCAGTTATCTCTTCGCGCCGCAATGGCTGATGCAGGCGGACGACTGGCGCCAGGCCATGCAGGCGCACCTGTCGCAGCACACGGTGCAGGCCGGCGATACGCAATGGAGCTACTACGAAGGCGGGGACGGCCCCACCATCGTGCTGCTGCACGGCTTTGACGACCACAAGTCGGTGTGGCTGCCGGTGGCCAAGCAGCTCACGCCGCATTTCCACGTGGTGATCCCCGACCTGCCCGGCTGGGGCGAGTCCTCACGCAACATGACTGCCAACTACGACATTGACGCGCAGGCAACCCGGCTCGAATCCTTCGTGCACACGCTCGGGCTTCGGCGCTTCCTGCTCGCGGGGCATTCGATGGGTGGCGCGATTGCCGGCGTGTTTGCCGCCGAACATCCCGACCAGGTGGCCGCACTGGCGCTGATCGACAGCTTCGGACTCAAGTTCAACGAGAACGCCTTTGCGCGCGAATCGCTCGCCGGGCGCGATCCGTTCGCCTTCAACGACCGCGCGAGCTTTGCGCGCGCCGCAAAGCTGGTGTTCAAGACCTTGCCCGACATTCCCGGCCGTTTCGTCGATGTGCTGGCCAAGCGCAACGTCGCCAACCGCGCATTCATCAACAAGGTGTTCAACGAGCTGCGTGCGCCCTCGCAATACCTTGCGGTGCAAAACCGCCTGGGCCAACTGACCATGCCGGTGCTTGGCCTGTGGTGCAAGGACGACCGGGTGATCGACATCTCCGCGCTGGACAGCCTGCGCAACGGCCTCATCCACGCGCCTGCGATCAGCGCCAGCACCTTGACCGACTGCGGCCACATGCCCGAACTTGAGCAACCCGACGACACCGCGCGCGTGCTGACGGCCTTTGCGTTGTCGAACTGAAGGGCGGGGATTCGGGATGCGGGATTGGGGATTTGGAAAAGCCGCGACTCGCGGCAATTTGGGTGAGCGCGGCTTCAGCGCATTGGACGGAGAAGGCTACGGCCTCCAGCGGCACATCCGACCACCGTCACCCGACAGCCCGCGGCCCCGCTTTTACGAACCCCCAATCCCGCATCCCAAATCCCGGCTAATCAGCCACATCGGCCACCAGTCGATCCAGCTCGGCTTTCAGCGTGGCGCCGTTCACGCGCAGCCAGTCGCGCTGTTCGTGCCATTCGGGCAACAGCGTGCCGACCTGTGCCCAGAACCGGGGTGAATGGCTGCGCACCCGCAAGTGGCACAGCTCGTGCACCAGCACATAGCGCAACGCGACCGGCGGCGCGAGGGCCAGGGCGAGATCGAGATTGATGCGGTCGCGGGTGTCCAGGCTGCCCCACAGGCTTTTCATCGGCCGCACCTTGAGCGCCGTCGGCGCCAGCCCGAGCTGCGGCACGTAATGCGCCAGCCAGCGCGCGACGTCGCGCCGGATCAATGCTTCAAAATGCGATGCGAGCAGGCCGTGCGCCACCGGCAGCGCGCGCGTGTGCGGACGCGGCAGCACCAGGGTGATCCCGCCGGCATGCGCATCGACCTTGGGGTAGGCACCGTCGGCCCAGTCCAGCGTGGCTGGCTCGCCGCGCAGCGGCAGCGTGGTGGCGTGCCCCACGCGCAGCGGTGCCAGCGGCCTCACGACCAGGTTCAGCTCGTCGAGTTTTTGTTCGAGCCAGTCGGCGTGATGGCGCAGGAAAGCCGTGACCTGCGCCGGGTGGGTGCCACTCGGGTAACTCACCCGCGCGCCCTTCGGCGTCACTGTCAGACGCAGGCGACGCGCACGCGGATGGGCAAACTTGAGCACGCGGATGACGTGGCCGTCCGCGGTCGAGAGTTCCAGCCAATCGCCTTCAAGATGCTGCGCCATGTCTGCATTCACCGTGCCGGAGCCACCCGCCAATGGGCGCACCCGGACACGCGGAATGTGAGGGGAACCGGCGACAGGCGCAAGAGCCGTCGGTCAATAGCTATTTTTCTCCTTTTTGTTCAACTAGTTACGTCGAAGCAACCGGTATGCCGCCCGGCCCCACGTCTCAGCCTTCACCGGGACGCGGCAGGCCGAACCACTCTTCGAGCTTGCCCAGCAGGCGTTCGAGCTCGAGCGTGAGCAGAGCGAAACTCGCGTCCGCCTCGGCAGCGGCATCCTCGAAGCTGTCGCCCAGCTCGTCGGTCACGGCATCGAGAAACTTGAGCTTGCGCACGACCAAATCCTCGCCCAGCACGAAGCTGATGCGCTCGTCGTAGACCAGCCCCAACTGGAACACCTGCTTGCCATTGCGCAGGTGCTCCTTCACCTCGTCGGCATCGAGATCCTGCCGGCGACATTTGGCGATGGCGCCGGTGGCAGTAGCCGGATCGCGCAACTCGCATTCGTCGCCCAGCGTGAGCCCGGCAGGCAGCGTGCCGTTGGCGAGCCAATCGGTCATCAGCACGCGCGGGCCTTCCTCCGGCGCCAGCGGCACGGCGGGAAAGCTGCCGAGCGCTTCGCGGATCTGGGTGAGCGCGTTTTCCGCCGACTTGCGGCTGGCGGTGTCCAGCACCAGCCAGCCATTCTTGGTATCTACATAGGCCGACAGCCGCGAGCTGCGCACGAAGGCGCGCGGCAAAAGCTCGGTCAGGAGATCCTCCTTCAGCCGCTTGCGCTCGCGCCCGCCGACCTTGCGCCCTTCGTCCTCGGCGATCTTGCGCACCTTGCGCTGCAGCTCCTCGTTCACCACCGCAGCCGGCAGGAGCTTGTCCTCGCCGCCCACCGTGACCCAAGTGCAGTGCTTGACCACGTGCGTCATCGCGGCATCGTCCCCGCGCCCCACCGGCGGCACGAAACCCTGGGTGGCCATTTCCAACGGGCCGCAGGCACGCAGGCGATGCTCGCCCACGGCTTCGTCGAGGCGTTTCAGGTCATCGGCCACGGCGGGGGAAAAACGGAACAACGTGAGATTGCGAAAAAACATGGCATGCCCTTAAAGAGGCGAAGGCCGCCTCGATGGCGGCCTTCGCTGACAACAAGCAAACGGAAGGATCAACGACAGACGGCGGCAATCGCCTTGGTCACGCAATCGATATTGCCGGTGTTGAGCGCGGCGACGCAAATGCGCCCGCTGGTCAGCGCGTAGATCGCGTACTCGTCGCGCAGGCGCTCGACCTGCGCCTTGGACAGGCCGGAATACGAGAACATGCCGGTCTGGCGGTTGATGAACGAGAAGTCCGGTGCGCCGAGCGCGGCAAGTTTGGACACCATCGCCGCGCGCATCGTGTGGATGCGCTCGCGCATCTCCGCCAGCTCCTGCTGCCACTGCGCGTGCAGCTCGGGGCTGCCGAGCACGCCCGCCACCAGCTTGCCGCCATGCGTGGCCGGGCTGGAGTAGTTCGCGCGGATCGTGGTTTTCATCCGCGACAAAAGCCGCGCGGCCTCTTCGCGATCGACTCCGACGCAGCTCAGCGCCCCCACGCGCTCGCCGTACAGCGAGAACGACTTGGAGTACGAGTTGGCGACGATGAACGCCGGGATGCCGGAGTCAGCCAGCAGGCGCACCGCCGTCGCGTCCTGGTCGGCATCCTTGTCGAAGCCCTGGTAGGCCATGTCGACAAACGGCAGCAACTTGCGGTCCTTCAGCACCGCCACCACCTGCTGCCACTGCTCGTCACTGGGATCGACCCCGGTCGGGTTGTGGCAGCACGCATGCAGCAGCACCACGGTGCCGGGTTCGAGCTGGCCCAAGTCGGCAAGCATGCCGGCAAAATCCAGCCCATGGCTGGCATCGTCGTAATAGCGGTAATCCGTGAGCACAAAACCGGCGGCCTTGAACACTGCGCGGTGGTTGCCCCAGGTGGGGTTGCTCACCGCGAGCTTGGCCTTGTCGCCCAGCACCTGCTTGAGCAAATCGGCACCGACGCGCAACGCGCCGCTGCCGCCAATGGTCTGCACCGTCGCCACCCGGCCGGCCGCAAGCGCCGCCGAATCGGCACCGAACACCAGCTTCTGCGTCTCGGTGTTGTAGGCCGGCAAGCCGCTGATCGGCAGGTAGCTGCGCGGCGCGTTTTCGCGCACCAGGTTTTCTTCGACCCGACGTACCGCTGCCAGCACCGGCACCTTGCCGGCGTCGTTCACGTAGATGCCGACGCCGAGGTTCACTTTCTCCGGGCGCTTGTCCGCGAGGTAGGTTTCGGTCAGGCCGAGGATCGGATCGCCCGGCGCCATTTCGAGAGTTGCAAAGATGGACACGATTTCCCTCGCTAGGGGTGCACTTGGAAGTATGGACGTCCGTCACAGCGGACGCGTCATGATCGCAGATTCCGCACTGCAACAAAACAGGCGGCAGGAAGCATGCGTGCCCTCATTGTAGCGGCGGGCACTACACTACCGGCTTCCCCGAGCGAACCGCCGCCATGCAGATCCAGGACCAAGCCGAAACCGTCCAGCTGCTTGCCGAGATGCGACAGGAACACCGTGATCTCGACGCCGCGATCAAGCAGCTTTCCGGTGTGCTGGGGCGGGACGAGCTGCAGTTGACCCGTCTCAAGAAGCGCAAATTGCTGTTGAAAGACAATATTGCGCGACTTGAAAGCAAGCTCATCCCGGATCTTGACGCATGAATGCCCCCACGGTTTCGCCTGTCACCCTGCAAAACGAATACGTCACGCTTGAACCCCTGACACTCGACCACGCCGCCGATCTCGAAGCCGCGGCGGCTGTTGGCGAGTTGTGGAACCTCACCGTCACCCGCATTCCCGGCCCGGGCGAAGCGCGCGCGTACATCGAAGAAGCGCTCAAGGGCCAGGCCGAGGGCCGCATGCTGCCGTTTGCGGTGCGCGAAGCCAGTACCGGCAAGATCGTCGGCTGCACGCGCTATTACGAGATCGAACCAGCGCTGCCGCGGCTGGCCATCGGCTACACCTGGTACGCAAAAAAGTGGCAGCACACCCACCTCAATACCGCCTGCAAGCAGCTCCTCCTGGAGCACGCCTTCGACACGCTCAAGTGCGTGGCCGTCGCCTTCCACGCTGACGAAAACAACGAACCATCGCTGCGCGCGATCGAGCACATCGGCGCCCAGCGTGAAGGCGTGCTGCGCGCGCACAAGCGCCGCCGTGACGGCAGCCTGCGCAACACCGTGTGTTTCAGCATCCTCGCCGAAGACTGGCCGAACGTGGAAAACTGGCTGGCGATGCGGGTCAACAAGCTCGCACCGTGATGGTCGTGCCGCCGGGGACGTGGCGGCGACAGAAACCACGAAAACGGATGGTTGCGGCAGTTCGTGTGCCGGTTCGCCGGCTCACCGCGGTTCCATGGAACTGCAAGTCAGCCCGCAACCCGACCACGACGACGCAACCACGGCCGCCTGCGTTTCCATTCCACCGCCCACACCGCTGGCTCACGCCGCCGGCGGCAGCTCCTCGAGATTCCAGCGCGGGCGCACCTGCACCGATTCGCCCTGGTGCTGGCCGTGCGCGAGACGGATGGCGCCGGCCAGCGCGATCATGGCGCCGTTGTCGGTGCAGAACGCCAACCGTGGGAAATACGTGCGGAACCCGTCCTTTTCGCCGGCCGCGGCCAGCTCGGCACGCAGCCGTCGGTTGGCGCCGACCCCGCCGGCGATCACCAGCTTGTCGGTACCGGTCGCCGTCAAGGCCCGGCGGCACTTGATGAGCAAGGTGTCGACGATGGCCTCTTCAAACCCACGTGCAATGTCGGTGCGCGTCTGCTCGCCCTGATCCGAATGCTGCCAGGCCAGCAGCACCTGGGTCTTGAGCCCGGAGAAACTGAAATCCAGCCCTGGCCGGTCGGTCATCGGCCGCGAGAAACGGAAGGCACCGTGGGTACCCTGCTCGGCCAGCTTGGCCAGCGCCGGGCCACCGGGGTACGGCAGCCCCATCAGCTTGGCCGTCTTGTCGAACGCCTCGCCGGCGGCGTCGTCCAGGGTATCGCCCAGAATGCGGTATTGGCCGATCTTTTTCACCTCGACCAGCAGTGAATGCCCGCCGGACACCAGCAGCGCGACGAACGGCGGCTTGGGCGGATCGGCTTCCAGCAACGGGGCGAGCAGATGCCCTTCCATGTGGTGCACGGCCAGCGCCGGCACTCCCAGCCCCCACGCCAGCGCGCGTCCGGCCGCGGCACCGACCAGCAACGCACCCACCAGGCCAGGGCCGGCGGTGTACGCCACGCCGCCGAGGTCGGACGCCTTGAGCCCCGCCTGCGCCAAGGCTTCACGCACCAGCGGCAACAGCTTGCGCACGTGGTCGCGGCTGGCCAGTTCGGGCACCACGCCACCGTAATTGGCATGCAGCTTGATCTGGCTGTACAGCACGTGGGCCAGCAGACCTTCACCGGGCGCATCCGGCACCCAGCGCAGGATGGCTACCCCGGTTTCGTCGCACGAGGACTCGATTCCCAGCACCGGTTTGTCGATCACCGGACCCGCGGCGTTCTTCACGCCGTGCTGCTTTGAAAGTTCGCTGTCAGGCACGGTATACTTCGCGGCTCGCCGCATTCCTCGACCCTGAAAGCGGCCAGCTTATCACTCGGAGTATTCATGCCCAACGTCAAAGTCCGCGAGAACGAACCGTTCGAGGTGGCCCTGCGCCGCTTCAAGCGCACCTGCGAAAAGGCCGGCATCCTGGCCGAAACGCGCAAGCGCGAGTTCTACGAAAAGCCGACCCAGGAACGCAAGCGCAAGCGCGCTGCCGCCGTCAAACGCCACCTGCGCCGTCTGTCGCGCGACGTGACGCGCAAGACCCGGCTGTACTGAGTCACCCTCCGTCTCGTCGTTGGCGCTTGCGCCCCCGGGACGGATGTGGTTGGTGCGGTTTCCGCAGCCGCCGCAAACACTCCGAGTCGACCAACCGGTGCTGCCGCAAGGTGCCACCGGTTTTGTCGTTTGCGTAAAATCATCGAATCCCGCGAGGACACGCCATGACGCTCAAGCAGCAGCTTACCGAGGACATGAAAACCGCGATGCGCGGCGGCGACAAGCAGCGGCTCGGCGTGATCCGGCTGGTGCTGGCCGCACTCAAACAGCGCGAGGTGGATGAGCGCATCGTGCTCGACGACGCGCAAATCATCGCCGTGATGGAGAAAATGCTTAAACAGCGCCGCGATTCCATCACCCAGTACGACGCCGCAAAACGCAGCGACCTGGCCGACGCCGAACGCGCCGAAATGGTGGTGATCGAAGCCTACCTGCCCAAGCAGCTCGATGCCGCCGAGCTCGATGCGATCATTGCCACCGCCATTGCCGCCACCGGCGCCAGCAGCATGCGCGACATGGGCAAGGTGATGGCCGCGGTCAAGGAGCACGCCGCCGGCCGCGCCGACATGGCCAAGGTCTCGGCGCAGATCAAGGCGAAGCTCGCGGGTTGAGCGCTCAGCGCCAGCGCAGCGACCACGCGAAAAGCCAGATCAGCAGCACGCCCGCCAGCGCCGCCAATGCCCATGCCATGCGGCGCCGGTACAGACGCCGCCAGCTTGCGCGGTCGAAAAACCAGCGCCCGGACGCCGGGCTGCGCAGTACGCCGTGGCTCGCCAGTTGCTGCCACGCGATGCCAATGCGCAGGCCAAGTTCCTCGGCGCTGCGGGTGTGCAGGGCATCGAGCGCACCAGCGTCGGCGAACACCCGCGCAATGGTGCGCTGTTTCAACATCAGCAACGTGGTGAACAGCATCGCGGCATCCCGGCATGGCCAGCCCCCGCAGCTTGCGGGCGCGGCCACTGCGGCGCAAGAGCGCCGCACCACGGCGACCGCCTAGAATGCAGACCTCATGCGCGGACTGATCCCCGACAGCTTCATCGACGACCTGCTTGCCCGCGTCGACATCGTCGACGTGATCGAACGCCGGGTGCCGTTGAAAAAGGCCGGGCGCGAGTGGACGGCCTGCTGCCCGTTCCACGACGAGCGCACGCCCTCGTTCACGGTCAGCCCGACCAAGCAGTTTTTCCACTGCTTCGGCTGCGGCGCGCACGGCAGCGCGATCAAGTTTCTGATGGATTACGAGCGGCTCGAGTTTCCCGACGCCGTCGAGGAGCTGGCGCAATCCGTCGGCCTCACCGTGCCGCGCGAAAACCGCGGCGGCGAGCGCCCGCGCGAAGACAAGACCGACCTCTACGCGCTGCTCGATGCCTGCGCACAGTGGTTCCAGGATCAATTGCCGACCAGCCCCGAGGCGCAGGCGTACTGCAAGCAGCGCGGATTGGACGCCGCCATCATGGCCAATTTCCGCATCGGCTGGGCGCCGGCCGGGTACGACGGCCTGATCAAGGCGCTGGGCAACACGCCGCGGCGGATGGAACTGCTGGCCGAGGCCGGGATGGTTTCCAGCGGCGAGCGCGGCGGCAAGTACGACCGCTTCCGCGAACGGCTGATGTTTCCGATTCTTGACCGCCGCGGCCGCGTGATCGCCTTCGGTGGGCGGGTGATTGGCGCCGACCAGGGGCCGAAATACCTCAACTCGCCGGAGACGCCGCTGTTCCACAAGGGTCGCGAGTTGTTTGCGCTGTGGCAGGTGAAACAGGCCAACCCCAAGCTCGCGCGCATCGTGGTGGTCGAGGGCTACATGGACGTCGCCGCGCTGCACCAGGCTGGGCTGCCGATTGCGGTGGCAACGCTCGGCACCGCGACCACGTCGGAACACGCCGAACGGCTGTTTCGCAGCGCCAACGACGTGGTGTTCTGCTTCGATGGCGACCGCGCCGGGCGTGCCGCGGCCTGGAAGGCGCTGGATGCTGCGTTGCCCTGCCTGCGCGACGGCCGGCAAGCGTATTTCCTGTTTCTGCCCGACCCGGAAGACCCCGATTCACTGGTGCGCAAGGAGGGCAAGGACGGCTTTCTTGCGCGTCTGAACGCCGCCACGCCGCTGTCCGAGTATTTCTTTGAGCACCTCGCGCAAGATGTGGATACCGCCAGCCTCGACGGTCGCGCACGACTGGCCGAGCATGCGCGCCCACTGATTGCAAAGCTGCCCGACGGCGCGTTCCGCGACCTCATGGCCGATGAGCTGGAAAAGCGCACCGGCGCCCGCGCCATTCTCGCGCCCAGCGCACCACGCAGCGCGCCCCGCCACACCAACGCCCAGCGTTCGCTGGTCCGCAGCGCCATTGCCCTGCTGCTGGCACAGCCGGGCATGGCCGATCGGGTCGACAAGCCCTACCGCTTCCTGCGCCTGGACAAGCCGGGCGTCGCACTGCTCGCCGAGCTGATGGATGTGGCGCGCAGCCGCCCCGGCATCAACGCGGCGATGCTGGTCGAACACTTTGCCGAGCGCAGTGAATACGCCGCGTTGCAAAAGCTGATGGTGACCGCGGTGATCGGCACACCCGAGGCACAACGCATCGAGTTTCTGGAGGCGCTGACGCGCATGGACGAGCAGGCCACGGCGCTGCGCCGCGAAGCCTTGCTCGCGAAGATGCGCGCGGCACCGCTCGACGACGCCGAAAAAGCCGAACTGCGCGATCTGCTGGCGGCGCGTGTGCGACCGACTGCCACACCGGACTGAATCGCCATGTGCCACCAGCCGAATATGGGATCATGCGGACTTGCGTGCGACTGGGGCGCCGATGGAACTGCTTGACCGACTGATCACGATTTTTGCCGAGAACGGCTATGTCGCAGTGTGGCTCGCGCTGCTCGTCTGCGGCCTCGGTCTGCCGTTGCCGGAAGACGTGACGCTGGTGGCTGGCGGCGTGATCTCCGGGCTGGGCTACGCCAACGTGCACACCATGTTCATGCTGTGCATGGCCGGTGTCCTGCTGGGCGACGCCACCATGTTCATGATCGGTCGCCGTTTCGGCAAACGCATGCTCAAGTGGCGCTGGGTCGCCCGCATCGTCACCCCGCACCGCTACCACATGGTGCGGCGCAAGTTTGCCCGTTACGGCAACCGCGTGTTGTTCGTGGCGCGCTTCCTGCCCGGCATGCGCACCACGATCTACATCACCGCCGGCACCACGCGCAAAGTTTCGCTGCTGCGCTTCGTGCTGATCGACGCGCTCGCTGCCGCCATCAGCGTGCCGATCTGGGTGTATCTGGGCTATTTCGGCGCCAACAACCACGAGTGGCTGGCGAAATGGCTGCAACGCGGCCAAAACGGCTTGTGGTTGATCGTGGCCGCCGCCACGCTTGGCATCGGCTGGGCCTGGTGGCGCAGCTACCGGCGGCGCCAGCTGAACCGCGAGGAGTGATGGCGGCCGGCAGCGCACTGCCGGCCGCGTAGCGTCAGAACTTGTACGACAGACGCGCAAACCATGCCGCGCCGTTCAGGCCGAACTGCACCGCCTCGTACCAGAAGCCGTTGTCGGTTTCGTTCGGATCCTGCCGGGTCGGGTATTTGCCAAACACGTTGTGGCCACCCACCGTGAGTTTCATCGCCGGCGTGAAATGGTAAGTGACGCCGACGTCGGCCGAGGTCTTGTCGGCGTAGTGCGCGTTCGGCACCGGCGGGCCGGAGAACGTGCCCAGCGTCATCGGGCCGAAGTAGATGAACTTGACGTCGGTATCCCACTTGCCCAGCGCGTAGTTGAAGCCGAGCACCGCCTTCTCGCGCGGGGCACCGTTGGTGATGAACAACGCGTCGCGCTCGCCCAGGAGTGAATCCTCGCGCCCCGCCAGCGACGGCGGCGTATGCACCTTCTGGATCGTCGTCTCGGTGTGGTTGAAGGAAAGGAAACTGTCGAGCCGACCGGCGCCGAGCGTGGTGTGGTAGTCGGCGGTGAGGTCGAAGCCCTGGGTGCGGGTATCCACCGAGTTCACGAAGAACTGCGCCTCGCCGATGTTCTGCGCCGCCAGCACGCTGCCGATGTTCGGATCGCTGGTGTCGAACGTGCCGCTGAGCACGATGCGGTGCTTGATGTCGATGCGGTAGCCGTCCACGGTGATCGACAGGTTGTCGAGCGGAGTCCAGGTAAACCCGAGCGTGGCGCTGCGCGACTTCTCCTGCTTGAGCGGCGGGATCCCGGCGGCATTCGCCAGCGGGCTGCCGTTCGGCGCGATCACCACGTTGGTCTGCACCCCGCTCACGAAATCGCTGAACGTGGAGGAAAAGTAGCGCTGCTGCAGGGACGGCGCCCGGAAGCCGGTGCTCACCGACCCGCGCAGGAGGAAATTCCCGTTGACGTGGAACGCGCCGGAGAGCTTGCCGATGGTGGTGGAGCCGAAGTCGCTGTAGTCCTCGTGGCGGATCGCCTGATCGGTCATGAAGCGATCGGTCCAGTCGGTTTCGACATCGACATACAGCGCCCAGCTGTGGCGGCTCTTGTTGGTCGCATCGCTGGGCTGGAAGCCGGGAAAACCCTGGCTGCCGGCGTTGCCGCCGCCGGGGCCGTCGGCGTCGATCCACGAGCCGACCGAGCCCGGGTAGATCTTGTACTGCTCGCGCCGGAACTCGCCGCCAAACGCGACGTTCACCCCGGACATCCAGCCGTCGAACAGCTTGGTGGCGTCAAAGTTGGTCGTGTCCTGGCCAAACGAAAAACCGCCCGCGCCAAACACGTTGGGACTCACGCCGGCGCCACCCAGTTCAAGATCGAGGTTGGCCATCGACGCGTTCAGCGTGTGCCGGATGGTGTCCATCAGGCGGTTGTAGCCAAGCGTCTGCGACGCGTCGAAGCGCCAGTCGCGCCACATCCACCAGATGCCGGCGGTAGCGTGGCGATCCTGGATGTACGGGTTGATGTACGGCACGAAGCCATCCGGATACATCGCTGCCGAGTTGCGCGCCGGGATGTCGTCCGAGCCAATGCCTCCGCGGGCGAACGCCGCCGACGACACGGCGCGGTTCTGGATGCCGCCGTCGAAATACACATGCGCATCGCTGGCGATCGGCACGTCGCCGTTCAAATAGAAGGTGTTCTCGTGTACCGAAGCGTCGCCAATGGTACGCAGCGGATCGAGCGCCGCCGAGGTGCGGTTCGAGCGGCCGCGATCCTGGTGCTGCACGGTCATCGCGATGACGCCGTCGTTGCCGGTGGCAAAGCCGCAGTAGGCCGAGGCGAGGTAATCCTGGCCATCGCCCTGGGTGTACTGGTTGTAGCCCGCCACCGCCTCGCAGCCCTTGCTGCGCTTGAGCACGACGTTGACCACCCCGGCGATCGCATCCGAGCCGTACTGCGCCGCCGCGCCGTCGCGCAGCACCTGCACTTGGTCCACGGCAAGCAACGGGATGGTATTGAGGTCGGTGCCCGAATCGCCGCGGTTGCGCGCGCCGAACAGGTTGACCAGCGCCATCTGGTGCAGCCGTTTGCCATTCACCAGCACCAGGGTTTGATCCGAGCCCAGCCCGCGCAGCGCCGGGGTGTCCTCCGAATCGGCGTTGTCGGAGCCGGTCTGGTAGCCGGATACCAGCGACGGCACCTTGTAGCTCAAGGTTTCGGTCAGCCCTTGCTGGGCCCCCTGCGTGGCTGCGTTGTTCATCGGCAGCACGTCGACCGGTACCGGCGAGTCGGTATAGGAAACCTGCCCCGTGCGGCGGGTGCCAACCACCGTCACCTCTTGCAGGTTGGTGGCTTTCACGTTGCCTTTTTGCGCCTGGCCGGTACTCGGCGTGGCTGATTGCGGCGCATCCGCGTCGCCCCCCGCAGCCGGCATCGCGCTGGCTATCCCGGTGCCAAACAATCCCGTCAACCCGCAGCTGGCCAGTGCCAGCGCGGTCATGCGCATGCGCCGAATATCCACGGACTCTCCCCAGTGAGCCAAACGTGGGCGCACGCTACCACGCCATGTTTGTCCATCGCCAGCAGACATTCGTCAAAGTTTGCGCGGACCGCGGACGCGGAGGGCGCCGACGCCGGCAACTACCGCATCGCGCGGGTTCCGGCACCTACAGCCAGCGGCCGTAGCGGCGCATGTAGAGCATCTTCACCAATTGCGTCAGCACGCAGTAGGTCAGGACGGTGGCCGCAATCCAGGCGAAAAACGCCGGCGGCAGCGGCAGCATGCCGAGTTTGGCGCCAATGTCGAGATAGGGAATGGCGATGCCGATGGCGATGATCGCGGTGGTGAGCCCCAGCACCGGCGCCGCCGCCGCGCTCTGCAGGAACGGAATGCGGCGCGTGCGGATCATGTGCACGATCAAGGTTTGCGTGAGCAGGCTTTCGACGAACCAGCCCGACTGGAACAGCGCCTGATGCGTGCTCGAATTGGCGTCGAACACGTGCCACATCAGCCAGAACGTGGTGATGTCGAAAATCGAGCTGACCGGCCCGATCCACACCATGAAACGGCCGATGTCGCTGGCATCCCACTTGCGCGGCTTGCGCAGGTAATCGTCGTCCATGCGGTCGAACGGAATCGACAGCTGCGAAATGTCGTAGAGCAGGTTCAACACCAGGATCTGCAGCGGCAGCATCGGCAAGAACGGCAGGAACGCGCTCGCCACCAGCACGCTGAACATGTTGCCGAAGTTCGAGCTGGCGGTCATCTTGATGTACTTGATGATGTTGCCGAAGGTGACCCGCCCTTCCAGTACGCCCTCCTCCAGCACCATCAGGTTTTTTTCCAGCAGGATGATGTCCGCCGATTCCTTGGCGATGTCGGTGGCGGTGTCCACCGAGATGCCGACGTCGGCGTCGTGCAGCGCGGGCGCGTCGTTGATGCCGTCGCCAAGGAAACCCACGGTGTGGCCCTGGCGCTGCAGCGATTTCACCACCGCGGCCTTTTGCAGCGGCGACATCTTGGCGAACACGACAGTGCGTGCGACCAGCGCATCGAGCGCGTCGGCGTCGAGCGCTTCGACATCCCGGCCCTGCACCGAATGGGTGACATCCAGCCCCACCTCGCGGCAGATCTTGCGCGTCACCGCCTCGTTGTCGCCGGTGATGACCTTGACCGTCACGCCATGCTGGTGCAGCGCCGCGATCGCGGTGGCAGCGGAGTCCTTCGGCGGGTCGAGGAACGCGAGACAGCCCACCGCGGTGAGCCCGGCTTCGTCCGCCACGCTCCACGCGCGCTCACTGGCGGGCGCACGCCGCACCGCCACTACCAGCACGCGCAAGCCGTCCTCATTCAAACGGTGCGTCATCGCGCGGATGTCGCGGCGACGCTCGTCGGTCAGCGGCGCCACCTCGTCACCCACCTGCGCGAAGCTGCAGATCGCCAGCATCTCCTCGACCGCGCCCTTGCAGATCAGGAGATGCTCGCGCTCGTCGCGCGCCACCACCACCGACATGCGTCGGCGTTGGAAATCGAACGGAATCTCGTCCACCACGCGGTATTGCGCCGCGACCGGTTCGAGATCGCGGTGGGTGAGCACCGCCTTGTCCATCAGGTTCCTGAGGCCGGTCTGGAATCGGCTGTTCAAGTAGCCGTATTCGAGTGCGTCCTCGGACTCTTCGCCGTTCAAGTCCAGGTGCCGCTCGAGCACGATCCGGTCCAGCGTGAGCGTGCCGGTCTTGTCGGTGCACAGCACGTCCATCGCGCCGAAGTTCTGGATCGCGTTGAGCCGTTTCACCACCACCTTGCGCTTGGACATCGCCAACGCGCCCTTCGCCAGGTTCGCGGTAACGATCAGCGGCAGCATCTCCGGCGTGAGGCCGACCGCCACCGACAGCGCAAACAGGAACGCCTGCATCCAGTCGCCCTTGTCCAGCCCGTTGACCAGGAACACGATCGGCACCATCACCGCCATGAAGCGGATCAGGAGCCAGCTCACCGAATTCACGCCGCGGTCGAAGCTGGTTTGCACCGCCTGCCCGGTCATGCTGTGCGCCAGCGAGCCGAGGTAGCTGCGCCCGCCGGTCGCCACCACCACCGCGGTCGCCGCGCCCGACACCACGTTGGTGCCCATGTAGCAGATCGTCGGCAGGTCGAGCGGCGCTGCCGCCGTGGCCCCGGCGGCATGCGTCGGCGCCACTTTTTCCACCGGCAACGACTCGCCGGTGAGGATCGCCTGGCTGACGAACAGATCCTTCGCGGTCAGCAGGCGCAGGTCGGCCGGCACCATGTCACCGGCCCCCAGGTGCACGATGTCGCCGGCCACCAGCTCACCCACCGGCACTTCGATCTGCTCGCTGTGGCCGTCCGAGGCACGACGCGTCACCGTGGCGGTGTTGCGCACCATCGCCTTGAGCTTTTCCGCCGCGCGCGAGGAGCGGTACTCCTGCGCAAAGCTCAGCAGCACACTGATGCCGACCATCACCGCAATGATGATCGGCCCGGTCAGATCACTGCGATCGGTGGCCAGTTGCACACCGGCCAGCACCAGCAGCACCACGATGAACGGGTTCTTGAACGCCCGCAGCAACTGCAGCGACCAGTGCGGCGGTTTCTCATGCGCAACCTCGTTGGCGCCGTCGCGATGCAGGCGTTCGTTGATGCGCGCCTCGTCAAGGCCTCGCACCGAGGTGTCGAGCGCGCGCAACAGCTCGTCGCCGGCGCGGAACGCATCGTCCGCCGCAGGCACATGCGCGGGTGCCACGACTTTCTCGGTCATGCGGGAAAAAGGCTTGTTCATGCAACGCCACCGCGGCTCTTGCTGCCGGCGTCGCGGCAGCGCGCGCCAGTCGGCGCGACCATTGGACGAAAGAAACGATCAAAAGGCGGCAGCCGCCATGCCGGCGGCTGCCACGCGCGGTCACCTGCGCGCTGGCGATGGCCAGTCGCGGCGCCTTACCGCCATCACGCGGCGCGCGCCGACGCGTGCGGCAACGAACCAGTCGCAGCAACGGGGGCCGCCGGGGCTGCGCTCGCCCCCAGGGCAGCGCCCGTAAGCGGCGCCGGCACGGTCACGACAAACTCGCGTACGCGGGCATCACGCTGCGCACCGAACGGGCCGCGGGAGGCCCGCAGACGAAAAACATCGCGAAGGAGCTTCATGGCTCATCTCCAAAACAAGGCGCACAGCGCCGTTGGAGAGAGCCGGCGTTTCCTAGTCCAGGAAAAGACCGGCCGACCGCTGGCGGCTGCCGCAGGCAATCAGCTTGTGATGCAGTGCCGACACCCGAAGCAAGCAGGTGCCGACGTTGCGACTAGGGTAAACGTCCATATGCCTTGAGAAGTCAGGACAGGATGTCACTGCGGACGGCGTCCGCAGGACGCGCGTATTGTGCTGGCCGAGGCCGCGCGCGTCAACGACTGGAAACTGAATCAGGCGCGTGCAAAGCGCGCCGCGCCGCCCACCCAGCGCGCCATGAGCAGGTCGGCCTGATGCGGGTAGTCGGCCAACAGGCGTTCACCGACGCGCTGCACGGCGGGCAGCAGGTGGGCGTCGCGGGTGAGGTCGGCGATGCGGAAGCTGAGCTGGCCGGTCTGGCGGGTGCCGAGCACCTCGCCGGGGCCGCGCAGCTCGAGATCCTTCTCCGCAATGCGGAAGCCGTCGCTGGTTTCGCGCATTACCGCCAACCGTTCGCGCGCGAGCCGGCCGAGCGGCGGCTGGTAGAGCAGCACGCAATTGGAGGCAATCGCGCCGCGCCCCACGCGTCCGCGCAACTGATGCAACTGCGCCAGGCCCAGGCGCTCGCTGTTTTCGATCACCATCAGGCTGGCGTTGGGCACGTCGACGCCAACCTCGATCACGGTGGTGGCAACCAGCACGGCAATCTCGCCAGCCTGGAACGCGTCCATCACCGCCTGCTTTTCCTTCGGCTTCAGCCGCCCGTGGATCAACCCGACGCGACAATCCGGCAACGCGGCGGCAAGTTCCGCATACGCGACTTCGGCCGCCTGCGCACGCAGCTGCTCGGACTCCTCGATCAGCGTGCACACCCAGTACGCCTGCCGGCCCTCGCCGCAGGCGACGCGGATGCGCTCGATCACTTCGACCCGGCGTGCATTGGACACCGCCACCGTCTGCACCGGCGTGCGCCCGGGCGGCAGCTCGTCGATCACCGAAACGTCGAGATCGGCATACGCGCTCATCGCCAGCGTGCGCGGGATCGGGGTGGCGGTGAGCACCAACTGATGCGGCACGCTGCCGTGCGCACGGTCGACGCCCTTGTCGTGCAGGGCAAGCCGCTGCTGCACGCCGAAACGATGCTGCTCGTCGACGATCACCAAGCCGAGCCGCGTGAACGCCACGCCTTCCTGCATCAGCGCGTGGGTGCCGATGGTGATCGGTGCGCCGTCCGCAACCCGGCGCATTGCCGCCTGACGCGCCTTGCCCTGCTGCTTGCCGGCCAGCCATTCGACCGCTACATCGAGCGACGCGAGCCAGTGGCGAAAATTGCGCAGATGCTGCTCGGCAAGCAGTTCGGTCGGCGCCATCAGCGCCACCTGCCAGCCGGCCTCGACCGCAGCCAGCGCGGCCAGTGCCGCGACGATGGTCTTGCCCGAGCCCACGTCGCCCTGCACCAGCCGCAGCATCGGGTGTGGACGCGCCAGATCCGCGCACACTTCGGCGTCCACCCGCCGCTGCGCCGCGGTCAGCGCGAAGGGCAGGCCCGCAAGCAGGCGGGCGCGTAGCGCGCCGTCACTGGCAAACGCCGGCGCCTGCCGTCGCTGCACCGCGGCGCGCATGCGCTTCAGGCTCAGGTGCTGGCTCAGCAACTCCTCAAAAGCGAGCCGCTGCTGTGCCGGATGCCGGCCTTGCAGCAGCAGGTCGAGTCGTGCATCCGGTGGCGGGCGATGCACCGTGAGCAGGGCCTCGCGCAGCGAGGCGAGGCCGAGCGGTTCGCACAAGGCGGCAGGGATCAGCTCGAGCTCCGTTTCATCCGGCAGCAGCGCCAGCGCCTTCGCAATCACGCCGGCCAGGCGTTTCTGGCCGAGGCCCTCGGTAGTCGGATATACCGGACTCAGCCGGTCCTCGACTACCACCGTTTCGCCGGCGCCGATGCGCCGATACTGCGGGTGCACCATCTCGAAACCGAGCGCCGCATGGCGCACTTCGCCGAAACACAAAAGCCGCGCGCCGACCGCCAACTGCTCCGCCTGCGCGCGATTGAAGTGGAAAAAACGCAGCTGCAGGCTGTGTCCGGTGTCGTCGCCGATCGCCACCCTGAGCTGCGGGCGATAGCGGAAGCCTTTTTCCACCGCCTCCACCACACCGACCACCTGCGCATCTTGGCCAACACGCAGGTCGGACAGCGCGGTGATGCGGGTGCGATCCTCATAGCGCAGCGGCAGGTGGAACCACAAATCCTGCACGTGGTCCAGGCCCAGCTTGTGCAGCAGCGCCTGCAGCGCAGGGCCGACGCCGGGCAGCGTCGACACCGCCTGGAGGCCGGCACCACCGAGTGCGGGCGCACCATCGCTCATCGCCCGCGACGACGAATCAGCCCAGCACCATGATCGCGTCCACTTCCACCTTGACGCCCTTCGGCAAGGCCGACACCTCAATGGTGGAACGCGCCGGGTACGGCGCCTTGAAGTACTCGGCCATCACCGCGTTGACCGCAGCGAAGTTTGCCAGGTCGGTGACATAGATGCCCACGCGTACGAACTGCGCAAACGAGCCGCCGGCTTCCTTTGCCACCGCGGCCAGGTTGTCGAACACCCGCCGCGCCTGCGCCGTGATGTCGCCCTCGACCACCGCGCCAGTGGCCGGATCAAGCGGGATCTGCCCGGAGAAATACACGGTATCGCCCGCGCGCACGGCCTGCGAATACGGGCCGATCGCGGCCGGTGCGTTGCTGGTGGTGATGATCTGGTGGGACGACATGGGGAAACCTCGCGGCCGCGTAAAAGTCCAAGTGTAAACGAGTGGTGCAAGACGGCCACAGTCCGTCGCTGGCAGTTACAGCTTCAATGCCACCGTGTCGTGCGTGGCCAGTTCCACTTCTACGCCCGGACGACGCAGGCTGCCCAGCGTGCGGTGGGTGTGCGCGATGATCTGCCTCGCATCGATGGTGACGCCTGCGAAGCAGGCGTCCTCGGTGGTATGCGCGTCGGCCACCAGCGCGATGGCATATCCTTCGACCGCCGCGCGCTGCAAGGTGGCACCGACGCAGTAATCGCTTTGCGCACCGGCGCAGACCAGCCGCCCCACGCCCCGCGCATCGAGCTCGGCCCGCAGCGTGGTACCGGCAAACGCGTCACTGAACGACTTGCCCACCACCGGCTCGTCCGGCCGCGGCGCCAGTCCCGGCGCGAGTTGCCAGGCCGGGCTGCCGTGCGGCAAGTCCGCATCCACATGCTGCACCCAGATCACCGGCACGCTGCCGGCGCGGGCGCGTTCCACCAGCGCGGCCACCCGCCGGGTCACGCCGGCGGCGTCGAGACAGGTTTCCAGCACGCCGACCTGCATGTCGATCACCAGCACGGCGGTAGCGGACGTGGACATTGCCATTTCTCCCTGGGGACGATTCAGTGCAGCCGGGCGATTTGCGCACCGGCACAGGCCGCGGGCTCTACAACGGGTAGCGGTAGACACCGCTCACCACGCCGGTGCGGCGCACGCGGCGAATGACGTCGGCGAGGTGCTTGCGGTTTTTCACTTCGATCGCAAACAGCAGCGTGGCGGCGGCGACATCGCGCTCGGCGTATTCGACGTTCTCGATGTTGGAGTCGGCAGCGGCGATCGCGGCGGCGATGGTCGCCAGCACGCCGGGGCGGTTGATGACCTCCACCCGCAGCTCGGCGCGGTAGTCGCCCTGCACGTCGCGATCCCAGCCGATGGCTACGCAGCGCTCGGGCGACTTGCGCAGCTCCACCACGTTCGGGCACTCCTCGCGGTGCACGACGATGCCCTTGCCCGGCGAGAGGTAACCGATGATCGCGTCGCCCGGCACCGGGTGGCAGCAGTTGGCAAAACTCAGCACCCCGCGCTCGGCGCCGGTGATGCGGATCTTTTCGCGCACCAGCGGTGCGCCCGGCGCGGATTCGTCCGGGCGGCCGTCGCGCAGCGCGAGCAGGTGGCCGGCGACGACGTCCGACATGCGGTTGCCGAGCGCAATGTCGGCCAGCAGTTCTTCCAGCCGCTTGAGCCGCGCTTCGACCAGGAATTGGTCGACCACCGCGGCCGGGATTGCCTCGATGCTGCTGCCGCGCGCGTCGAGCGCGCGGTCGAGCATGCGGTGGCCGAAATCCACCGCGTCCTCGTGCTGCATGTGCTTTAGGTGCTGGCGAATCGCGGTACGCGCCTTGCCGGTGACCACGGCTTCCAGCCAGGCCGGGTTCGGCACCGCGGACGGCGCGGTGATGATCTCCACCAGTTCGCCCGATGCCAGCCGCGCGCGCAGCGGCACCAGTTTCTTGTCGACCCGCGCGGCCACCGCGTGGTCGCCAACATCGGTGTGCACCGCATAGGCAAAGTCGAGCGCCGTGGCATTGCGCGGCAGCGCGAGGATGTCGCCGCGCGGGGTAAACACGTACACCTCGTCGGGAAACAGGTCGATCTTGACGTTTTCGATGAACTCGCGCGAGGACGGCGTGTTGACCTGGCTGTCGGCGAGCGAGGCGAGCCATTCGCGCGCGCGCGCCTGCGCACTGTTTGCCGGCGCCGAATCGGTCTTGTAGGCCCAGTGCGCAGCCACGCCGCTGACCGCGACGCGATCCATCTCGTCGGTGCGGATCTGCACCTCGATTGGCGCGCCGAACGGCCCGAGCAGCACGGTGTGCAGCGACTGGTAACCGTTGGCCTTGGGAATCGCGATGAAATCCTTGAACCGGCGGTCGACCGGCTTGTACAGGCTATGCACCATGCCCAGCGCCATGTAGCACTGCATGGCGGTGTCGACCACCACGCGAAAACCGTAGACGTCCATCAGCTGGGCGAAGCTCTTGTGCTCGCTGCGCATCTTGGAATAGATGCTCCACGGCGACTTGATGCGCCCCACCACGTGCGCGCCGAGCTGCTCGGCCGCAAGCCGCGCAGACAGCGCCGTCTCGATCTTCGCCATCGCCTCGCGACGGTTGCCAAGCGCAGCGCGGATGCGCTCGCTGATGACGCGATACCGGTCGGGGTAGAGTGCGCGAAAGCCGAGATCCTGCAGCTCCGCCTTGACCTTGTTCATGCCCAGGCGCTGCGCGATCGGGGCGTAGATCTCCAGCGTTTCGCGCGCAATGCGCCGGCGCGAATCGTGCTCCTTGGCGCCCAGCGTGCGCATGTTGTGCAGCCGGTCCGCCAGCTTGATGAGAATCACGCGCAGGTCGCGCGCCATCGCCAGCAGCATCTTGCGGAAGCTTTCCGCATCGGCCTCCTGGCGGGTACCGAAGCGCATCTTGTCGAGCTTGGTAACGCCGTCGACCAGCTCGGCCACGGTCTCGCCGAACTCGCCGATCAGCTCGGCGCGGGTCAGTGCCGTGTCTTCGAGCGTGTCGTGCAGGATCGCCGCGACAATGGTCTCGACGTCCATGTGCATTTCCGCAAGCACGCCGGCCACGGCCACCGGATGGGTGATGTAGGGCTCGCCGCTCCTGCGCGTTTGCCCGGTATGCGCCTGCGCCGCCATGCGGTATGCGCCCAGCACCTTCTCAAGCTGCGCGGGTGGCAGGTAATCGAGCTTGGTTCGCAGCAACTGCACGTAAGGCGGCAGTGCGTTGGCAGCTGGCGGGCGGGTGGCACTCATGAGGGGACATGTTGGCCGAAACCGACGCGCCGCAACAGTCCGCCGGATAAACACCGGCTGCCGGACTTCGCGACGCGCACGAGGCCAGAGCCGGTGCGCGGTGGCGAAGGCCTGCAGCCAACCTGCATCAGTCGTCGCCGACCTTGGACAAGTCGTCGTCGACTTCGGCTGCAGCCCACTCCAGCGCCTCACGCTCGGCACGCTCGCGCTCGGCCTTGTCGATCTCGTCAATGGTGGCCTGGTCGATGCGGCGACCGGCGATCTCGCGCAGCGCGAGCACCGTTGGCTTGTCGTTGTCGGGGTTGACCGCCGGCTCGGCGCCCTTGGCCAGCTGCCGCGCGCGCTTGGTCGCCATCAACACCAGCTCGAAGCGGCTGCCGACGACCTCGAGGCAATCTTCCACGGTAATGCGTGCCATACCAAACCCTTGAAGAATAGAAACTTATGTGAGTCGCACAGTGTAGGGCAGCGTGCGTTCACGTGGCAAACGCGTACCATGCGCAGCTCGCTGCTTCATCAGCCGGCACGCGCGCGCGATAGAAAACCAGGCAGTACACTATTGAATCCCACCTCATATTGATGCGAGTCCATGTTGACGCGTCCACTGCCCTTCCTGTTCACGCCGCGGCACTGGTTGGCGGCAATGGTGTTGCTGTTCCTGGCCGGCTGCGCCATCGCGCCACCGCGCACCGACGACCCGCTGCAAAACGTCAACCGCAAGGTCTACGCGTTCAACGACAGGCTGGACAAGGCCGTGCTGCGGCCAGCCGCGGTGACTTACCGCGCCATCACCAACCCACCGGTGCGGCGTTCGGTCAACAACTTTTTCACCAACATCCAGATGCCGGTGACGGTGGCCAACGACCTGTTGCAGG
The DNA here is from genome assembly GCA_004298045.1 of Rhodanobacter sp. GTDB lineage: Bacteria > Pseudomonadota > Gammaproteobacteria > Xanthomonadales > Rhodanobacteraceae > Rhodanobacter_A. The sequence goes on from SCRM01000019.1 coordinate 76,466, forward strand.
CACGACCGGCCGATGCACTGGGCGGTACCGGGCGGTTTCTCATCAACCTGACGATCGGCGTCGGCGGCATCTTCGACCCGGCCACGCGCATGGGCTTGCCGCTCAAGACCACCGATTTCGGCATCACGCTGGCACGCTGGGGCGCCCCGGAAGGCGATTTCCTGATGCTGCCGCTGCTCGGCCCAAGCTCGATGCGCGACGTCTGGCACTACCCGGTCGACGGTTATTTCTTCGACCCGCTCAGCATCATCGCGCGGACGCATTACTTCAGCTACGGGCAGTATTACCTCCCGCAGGTGCTGTTCGTCATCTCGGTGCGCTCGCAGTTGATCGACGCGGAAAGTTATCTCGAAACCGCGTACGACCCCTATGCGTTCATGCGCGACGCATGGCGGCAACGTCGTCTGTACAAGCTGTATGACGGCAACCCGCCGGCGGACGTGATCGAAAAGATGCAGGGTGTGGATCAGCCTGGCTTCGACCCGGACGAGCTGCTCGAGCAGCAGCGCCAGTGGGAACAAAAGCACGCCAAATCGGCAACCGGAGCCGCGTCCGGGCACTGACGGCCGGCCCGGATTCAGCCTGCCTGGCTCACCCCAGCAGGGTGTCGACGCCGCTGACCTGTGCCAACGTGCGCAGGCCGGTGGGAACGTGTTCCAGGGTCAGCTCGCGCCCTTGCACGCGCGCCTCGGCGAGCACCGCAAGCAGGCAGGCCATGCCGGCACTGTCACAGGTTTCAACGGCGGCCAGGTCGAGCGTGTGCCGTGTGCCGTCGCGCAAGCCGGCGCGCAACGCCGCGAGCGCGGCGGCGGCGGTCGCAAAACCGAGCGTGCCGGACACGCGCAGCGTGTCCGGTTCGCCGGCCGTCACGGCAAAGGCAGGCTCAGCCGCCATGGGCCTTGCTGTCCTGCTCCATCGACTTCAGCGCCTGATCACCCTGCGTCTGCAGGTTCTTGATGAGCTGATCCAAGCCAACCTTGCGGACCTCGGCATCCACCTGATTGCGGTAGTTGGTGATGTAGGAAATGCCTTCGATCACCACGTCATACGCCTTCCACTCGCCGCTGGCGGTCCTGCGGAAAGCGAAATCCACCGACACCGTCTTGCCGTCGTCAGTGGCGACCTGGGTGCGCACGACCGTGCGCTTGGGGTTCAAGTCTCCCGCAGAGGGCAACACCTTGACAGCGCCCGAGGTGTACTTGAGCAGGCCTTCGGCGTAGCGATGGGTGATCGAGTCGTAGAACGCCTTGGCGAACGCGGAGCGCTGCTCCGGCGTGGCGGCACGTGCGTGCTGGCCGAGCACGAGGATGGCGGCGTAATCGACATCGAAGTGCGGACGAAACACCTGGTTGATCGCGTCGATCAGCTTCTCGCGGTTTTGCTGCAGCTCGGCCTTGTGGCCGGCAACGACGGTATCGAGCTCGTGGGCAATCGCCTGCACCACCTGCTCGGGCGTCTGCGCCGCGGCGGGTTGTGCGGCGGCGGCTGGCTGCGCCAACACCGGTGCCCCCGCCGTGCCGACAAATGCGACGGCCACGGCAAAAGCCAATTGACGAATCATGCTTTGACTCCTCGTTGAACGTGAACGGCAGACGGCGTCACTTGCCTGCCGCAGCATCTTTCTTGTCGGCATTGCCTGAGCCATTGACCAGGAACTTGCCGATCAGATCCTCCAGTTGCATCGCCGACTGGGTAAGAATCATCTCGTCACCGTTCTTCAAGACATCCGGCGAGCCGCCAGGCTGGATCGCAACGTACTGGCTGCCGATCAAACCGCTGGTGAACACCGCAGCGGCGGAGTCGTCCGGGATCTGGTTGTAGCGGTTGTCGATCGCCAACGTGACCACCGCGTCGAGCTTGGTCGGCTCGGCCACCACGGAAACCACCTGCCCGATCGGCACACCGGCCATCTTCACGGAGGCGCCCGCCGACAGCGCGCCGACGTTGCTGAAATGCGCGGTGACCTTGTAGGTGCCGCCGATCGCGTCGGCGGCGCCGCCGGCACCGAAGAACTTGCCCAGCATTTCTTCCAGCGGCGGGCTCGAATGGGTCAGGCTGAACGTGCCGCCCGCGGCGACGTATTGCTTGGCGTGGCCATACTCGATGCCGACGTACTGGTCGCCAAGCAGGCCGCTGGTGAACACGGTGGCCACCGAGTCGGCAGGGATCTTGTCGTAGCGCAGGTCGATCGCCAGCTTGACGTCGGCCACCGCGGTGTTGGGTTCCAACCCGATCGACTCGACCTGGCCCACGCGCACGCCGGCGATCTTGACCGGCGCGCGCTCCTTCAACTGGCCGATGTTCGCGAACTTCGCGTCGACGGTATAGGTCGCACCGGCATAGCGGTTGGCGATCGAGCTGGTCTGGGTGGCGAGATACGCCAACGCGGCAAACCCCAGCACGATGAACAGGCCGGTGCCGACGGCATAGGATTTTCTCTGGCTCACGGCAGCATCCTCGAAATCGGGGCAGTCACATCAGGAAGGCGGTCAGCACGAAGTCGAGCGCGAGAATGGCGATCGACGAGGCGACGACGGTACGGGTGGTGGCATAGGCGACGCCTTCGCTGGTGGGCGGTGCGGTGAAGCCCTGGAACACCGCGATCAGCGCCACCACCGCACCAAACACGAAGCTTTTCCATACCACGCCGTTGATGATGTCCTGCCATACGTCGACGGTGGCCGTCATGTTCGACCAGAACGTGCCATTGTCGATGCCCAGCCAGTTCACGCCGACCAGATGCCCGCCAAAAATGCCCAGCGCGCAGAACACGCTGGACAGGAGCGGCATCGCGATCAACCCGGCAAGAAACCGTGGCGCCACCACGTAGGCCAGCGGATCGACCGCCATGAGTTCCATCGCGGCGATCTGGTCGGTGGCGCGCATCAGGCCGATCTCGGCGGTGATCGCGGTGCCCGCACGGCCGGCAAACAACAGCGCGGTGACCACTGGGCCAAGCTCGCGGTAGATCGAAATGGCGACCACGGTGCCGGTGGCCGCCGTGCCGCCGAAAATCGACAGCACGTGGTAAAGCTGCAGTGCCAGCACCATGCCGACGAACAACCCGCAGGTCATGATGATGGTGAGGCTCATCGCACCGACGAACCACAACTGGCGCACGGTTTCGCGCGCATAGCGCGTGCTGCGCGGCAGCGCGGCGAGGATCTTCAGCAAAAACAGGCCGCAATCGCCAATTTGCGCCAGCGAGCGCACCACGACGTTGTCCGGGCTCATGCGTGCGCTCATGGCGAACCCTCGGGAAAGCCCAACGCCTGCGCGTAATCGCCGGCTGGATACTGGAACGGCACGGGACCGTCGGCCTCGCCGCCGAAGAATTGCCGCGTCCACGGCGAGCCGTCGTGGGCGATGCCCTGCGGATCGCCTTGCGCCACGATCTTGCCGTTGGCGATGAGGCAGATGCGGTCGGCGACGCGCTGGATCGCGGACAGCTCGTGCGCTACCAGCACGCTGGTGATGCCGAGCGTCTGGTTCAACGTGCGGATGACCTTGAGCACCTGGTTCAGCGCGATCGGATCGAGTCCCACGAACGGCTCGTCGTACAGGATGAGCATCGGGTCGAACACGATCGCGCGCGCCAGCGCGATGCGCCGCGCCATGCCACCGGACAGCTCGCTGGGCATCAGCCCGGCGGCGCCGCGCAGGCCGACCGCCTGCAGCTTGGTCAGCACCACGTTGCGGATCAGCACCTCCGGCAATTGCGTGTGCCGGCGCAGCGGGAACGCCACGTTCTCGAACACGTCGAAATCGGTCAGCAGGGCCGAGTTCTGGAACAGGTAACCGACCTTTTCGCGCAGCGCGTACAACGCCTCGCGCGACATGTCCGGCACGTTCTCGCCGTTCACCTCGATGCTCCCGGCATCACCGCGCATCTGCCCGGTGATGTGCTTGAGCAAGGTGGTCTTGCCGGTGCCGCTCGGGCCCATGATGGCGGTGATCTTGCCGCGCTGGATGTCGAGATCGAGCGCATCGAACACCTTCTTGCGGCCCAGCACCGTGGTCAGGCCGCGGATGCGGATCAGCACGTCGTCAATGGGTGCGGACGGGTTCATGAATCGCCTACGTTAGCGGAGCACGCAACGGGCGCCAAGTCGGTGCGGAGCCGCACCGCGGCGCCGGGTTCAAGCCAGCAGCTCCGCGATCAATGCGGCATGCCGCTGACACTGTATCGCGCTGCGCAGGCGCACTGCATCCACCACCACCTGCAACGCGTCGAGCGCGTCATCGAGCTTGTCGTTGACGATGATGAAATCGAACTCGTGCGCATGGGCAATTTCCCCGCGCGAATTCGCCAGCCGACGTTCGATCACCGCTTCGCTGTCCGAGGCGCGCCCGCGCAGGCGGCGCTCCAGCTCGGCGCGCGACGGCGGCAGGATGAACACGCTGACGCAACCGGGCTGCTGCGCGCGTACCTGCGCCGCGCCCTGCCAGTCGATCTCCAGCAGCACGTCGCGGCCCTGCGCAAGGTTGGCGGCGACCTTGGCCCGCGAGGTGCCATACAGGTTGCCGTGCACTTCCGCGTGTTCGAGGAACAACCCTGCTGCGATGTCGCGCTCGAACGCGGCGCGGTCGACGAAGTAATACTGCTCGGCGTCGCGGTCGCCCGGCCGCGGCGGCCGCGTGGTGTGCGAGATCGACAGCGTCATCCCTGGCTCGCGCTTGAGCAGCGCGTTGACCAGCGTCGATTTGCCAGCGCCGGAAGGCGCGGCCACCACGAACAACGTACCCGGCTCAACGCCCATGTGCAGATACCTTCCGCCGTGCGTTCATTCGACGTTCTGCACCTGTTCGCGCATCTGCTCGATCAGCACCTTGAGCTCGACCGCGGCGTTGGTGGTGCGGGCATCCACCGATTTGGAGCCCAGCGTGTTCGCCTCGCGGTTGAACTCCTGCATGAGGAAATCCAGCCGGCGACCGACCGGCTCGTCGAGGCCCAGCACGCGGCGGGTTTCGGCGACATGGGTGCTGAGCCGATCCAGCTCCTCGTCGACATCGGCGCGGGTCACCTGCAGCACCAGCTCCTGTTCCAGCCGGCCGGGGTCGGTGCCCTGCCTGAACTCGCCGAGTCTGGCTTCAAGCCGCGCGCGCAGCGCGGCGTTGATCTGCGGCATCCACTCGCGCACTTGGGCAACGGCTTTTTCGATGGCGGCGAGGCGGTCACGCAGGATCTGGGCGAGCTTGGCGCCTTCGCGCTCGCGGGTGGCGACGAGCGCGTCCAACGCCTGGTCCACCACCGCCATCAACGCTGCCTGTTGCGCTTCCGGGTCGACCGCCGAACGACGCAGCACGCCGGGGTAACGCAGCAGCTCGGTGAACTCCACGCGCAGGCTGGGAAAGTGCGCGTCGATTTCGCGCGCCAACTTGGCCGCCTTCGCCAGAAACGCCTCGTCGACCTCCAGCGGCGCATCGGCAGCGTCGGCGCGGCGAACCGTGACGTCCACCTTGCCGCGCGCAAGCCGGGCGCCGATGCGTTCGCGCAGCGGCGATTCCAGCGCGCGCAGTTCGTCGGGCAGGCGCGGCGAGATTTCCAGATACCGGTGATTGACGGTGCGCAGCTCGCAGCCGAGTACCCCGGCGGGGCCGCTGGTTTCGGCGGAGGCAAAGGCGGTCATGCTGCGGATCATCGCGTAACCAGACAGGCAGGAAAGACCGCAATGGTAAACTTTTGCTCCCCACGTTGCCGAAGCACTCCATGACCGACTTCACCCGCCCGAGCGGCCGCGCCAGCGACCAGCTGCGTACCGTCACGATCCAGCGTCACTACACGCGCCACGCCGAAGGTTCGGTGCTGGTGAGCTTCGGCGACACCCGCGTGCTGTGCACCGCCAGCATCGAGGAACGCGTGCCGCAGTGGTTGCGCGGCAAGGGCGAAGGCTGGGTGACCGCGGAATACGGCATGCTGCCGCGCGCCACCAACACGCGCATGCCGCGCGAAGCCGCGCGCGGCGGCCAGGGCGGGCGCACGATGGAGATCCAGCGCCTGATCGGCCGCAGCCTGCGCGCCTGCGTCAACCGCGCCGCGCTCGGCGAGCGCGTGATCACGCTCGACTGCGACGTGATCCAGGCCGACGGCGGCACGCGCACTGCGGCGATCACCGGCGGCTACGTCGCGCTGGTCGATGCGGTGAACACGCTGATGCAGCGCGAAGCCCTCAAGCGCAACCCGATCGTCGGCGCGATCGCCGCGATCTCGGTCGGCATCTACCGCGGCCACCCGGTGCTCGACCTCGATTACGCCGAAGACTCCAACTGCGACACCGACATGAACGTGGTGATGAACGACGGCGGCGGCTTCGTCGAGATCCAGGGCACGGCCGAGGGCCACGCGTTCCGCCGCGAGGAAATGGACCAACTGCTGGCGCTGGCCAACAAGGGCATCACCGAGTTGGTGACTGCGCAGCGTGCCGCACTTGAGAGCCAAGGCCAGGACAGGCGATGACGCAAGTGGTGCTGGCCAGCAGCAACCCCGGCAAACTGGCGGAGTTTCGCGCGCTGCTGGCCGACAGCGGTTTCGAGCTTGTGCCGCAGCACGAGCTGGGCGTGGATGACGCCGCCGAGACCGGCGTGACATTCGTCGAAAACGCCTTGCTCAAGGCGCGCCACGCGGCACGTGCCACCGGCCTGCCGGCGCTGGCCGACGACTCCGGCCTGTGCGTGGCCGCGCTGCACGGCGCGCCCGGTCTGTACTCCGCGCGCTACGCCGGTCGGCATGGCGACAACGCCGCGAACAACATCAAGTTGCTGCAGCAAATGCAGGGCGTGCCGGAGGCGCAGCGCGGTGCGTTTTTCATCTGCGTACTGGTGCTGCTGCAGCACGCCGAAGACCCGGCGCCGATCATCGTCGAAGGCCGCTGGCACGGCCGCGTGCTGGACGCGCCGCGTGGCGCGCACGGCTTCGGCTACGACCCGTTGTTCCTGCCGGATGGCCAAACCGTGTCGTCGGCCGAACTCGCCGCCGAGGTGAAAAACCACCTGAGCCACCGCGGACAGGCACTGCGGCGACTGCGCGAGCAGCTGGGTTGATTTTCGGTCAGCGCCGGTAGCTTGCGGCGGCTTCCTGCACGCGCTGTGGGCGCAAGTGGTCACGCAACCACGCGGCAAACGCATCGACCGAAAGGCTGCCGTCGACCAGCGCGAGAAAAGTCTGGTACTTGTCTTCGACCGTGGCGGCCAGCTGCCCGCCGTTCAGCGCCATGAAGGTTCGGCACACCACGTAAGCCGTGCGCTTGTTGCCATCCACGGACGGATGATTGCGCGCCAACCCGTGGGCCAACGCGGCGGCGAGATCCGCCAGATCCGGTTCCGGCTCGGCGTACGCCTGCAACTGCTGCGGTCGTGCCAGCGCCGACGCCAGCAAGCCCTCGTCGCGCACGCCGTCGGCGCCGCCATGTTCGGCCAACTGCCGGTCGTGGATGGCCAGCGCCAGTTCGCGATCGATCCAGACAATGGCGTGCATGGGTCAGCTCGCAGCCAATTGCCGGAGCACGTCGCGATCTTCGCGCATGATCGCCTCCGCCACCTCCATCTGCGCCGCAAACACCGGGTCGTAGGCGGCGAGCTTGATGCCGTCCGGCAGTTCGGTGACGTAGAGCGTGTCGCCCTTTTCCACCCGCAGGCGCGCCAGAAGCTCGCGCGGCAGCACCACGCCTGCCGAGTTGCCGATGGCGGTGATCTTGAGCTTGGTGTTCATCGCGTACCCTCGCTGACGTTATAACCAACGTTATTACGAAAGGCAGCCGATTACAATTCGCCCATGCCGCTTTCCAACCTTCCCCTGTCGCTCTACGTGCACATGCCGTGGTGCGTGAAGAAGTGCCCGTACTGCGATTTCAACTCGCACGGCCTGGGCGCCAAGCCGCCGCCGTACGCGGAGTACATTGACGTGCTGCTGGCCGACCTCGACGCCGACCTCGCCGATTTCGGCGCGACGGCCCACGGGCGCGACATCGTCAGCGTGTTTTTCGGCGGCGGCACGCCGAGCCTGTTCGCCCCCGATCTGATCGCAAGGTTTCTCGACGGTGCGCAGCAACGCCTGCGCTTCGCCGATGACTGCGAGGTCACGTTGGAAACCAATCCCGGCACGGTCGAACACGGGCGGTTCGACGGTTATCTCGCCGCCGGCGTCAATCGCATCTCGGTCGGCATCCAGAGTTTCGACAACGACAAGTTGCGCCGGCTCGGCCGCATCCACTCGGCCGGCGAGGCGGAAACCGCGGTGAAACTCGCGCAGGACGCCGGCTACACCAACATCAATGTCGATCTGATGTACGCGTTGCCAACCCAAGCCCTGGAAGGCGCGCTGGCCGACATCGAACGCGCGGTGGCGCTCGGCCCCACGCATATCTCGCACTACCAGCTCACGATCGAGCCAAACACCGTGTTTGCGGCCTACCCGCCGCCGCTGCCCGACGACGACCACGCGTGGGCCATGCAGGAAGCCTGTCAAGCGCGGCTGGCGACCGCCGGTTATCACCAATACGAGATTTCCGCCTACGCGCGCCCGGACCGACAATGCCGGCACAACCGCAATTACTGGCAATTCGGCGATTACCTCGGCATCGGCGCTGGCGCGCACGTCAAGATCAGCGACCCCGCAGCCGGCCATGTCCGCCGGCGCTGGAAAGCACGCAGCCCGCGTGCGTACGTCGAAGCGGCGGGCAGCCCGGCGCGCATTGGTGGCGAGGGCGTGGTCGCCCAAAACGAGTTGCCGTTCGAATACATGCTCAACGCGCTGCGTCTGATCGACGGCGTGCCCATGGATGATTTCTCTGCGCGTACCGGCCTGCCGGCGGACGCCATCGCCGCACCCTTGGCGCGGGCCCGGCAGCGCGGCTGGCTGACCGCCGAAAACGGACGATTGCACACCACGGCGCTCGGGCAGCGTTTTCTCAACGACGTGATCGAGCTGTTCATGGCGTGAGCGCAACTACCCGTTGGCGCGCCGAATAAAGCCGCCTAAACTCGGTGGCGAAGTTCTGTGGGGATGCGTCATGGACGCCGAGCATCAATATCGGGGGACCAGCACTTCTGCGGTGGTCGGCGCACGGCGTTGGCCTGCGCGCACGCAACAATTGCTCGGCACGGTGGCACCGCTGTGCGCGCAATGGCTGGAGCCGGCCCTGCGGCGCTGCCTTGAGCGTTTCGACGAAGAGCTCTACCAGCGCGCCGAACGCTCGCACGGCCATCAGGATCAGCAGCAGTGCTTCGACACCCGCGCCCTGCTGAAACAGCAGCGCGCGGCTTTCATGAAAGCCTTTGCCGATGCCGTGCGCGGCGATTTCCTGCATCTGGGCAAACCGGCCGAAACTGCCGAAGAGTCGCTCGAAAACCAGCCGCTGCGCCTGCTCGAACGCGGCGAACAGGAACTTGCCGCCACCCTGTCCAAGCTCGCCGCGCGCGGCGAAGCGCGGCACCGCGCACTACTGGCGCAGCTGGCGTACCGCTACGCAGTGCTGGTTGCCATGCCACCGTTGGAAGGTGCCGCACTGCCGGTCGGCCCGGACAGCCTCGCCGCCGCCCTGCGCGCCGCGATGGGCACGGTCGAGCTGCCGCAAACTCATCGCCTGATGCTGATACAAACCTTCGAGAAGGCCGTGCTCGGGGAAATCGGCACGCTCTACGAGCGCATCAACGACACCTTGAGCGGCGCGGGTCTGTTGCCGCAGCTGCGGCCGTATGCCAGCGTTCGCGTCACCAGCGGCGGGCACGCAACGGCGTGGGGTGGTTCGGGGCAAGCACCGGGTGAGGACGCTCTCGGCGAAGAAGCCATGCCGGCTGCGGCCACCGAAGGGCCAGCGTTCGGCGGCGTTACCAGCCCGGCTGGCGCCGCCGCCCCCATCTCGGTAATGGAGAATCTGCGCGAACTGCTGGCCGAACGCCGCCTGGGCGTGGGCACCGGCGGCGGTGGGCAAAGCGCCACCACGGACGAGCTGCAATCCGCCCTCGGGGCGTTGCAAGAACACCTCGCACAGGTCACCGGCCAGGCCAGTCGCGAGCTGCGCAGCGCACAGCGCCTGCGCGACGAGCTGCTGTTGCAGCTCAACGCCAACAAACCGGCCGACGCGGCGCCGACCCGGCTCAGCCCCGAGCAGGACAACACGGTCGAGCTGATGGCCATGCTGTTCGAGCAGCTCGGCCAGCACATGCAGCACGGCCCGCACGCCCAATCGGTGCTGAGCGGCCTGCAGTTGCCCATGCTGCGGCTTGCCGTCAGCGACCACGAATTTCTCGAACAGCGCGAACACCCCGGCCGGCAACTGCTCAACGCCGTGGCGGAAGCCGCCAACGACTGGCTGGACGGTCCGGACGGCGATACCGATCGCCAGCTCACCGATCGCCTGCAGCAACTGGTGCAACGGGCGCAAAAAGAGCCGCCGACCGCCGGGCTGTATACCAGCCTGCTGGCCGACATCGAACACCAGCTCACGGCACTGAACCGCCGCGTGCAAGCCGCCGAGCGCCGCCACGTCGAAGCCATGCAGGGCCGCGAACGGCTGGATCAGGCCCGTCAGCGCGCCAGGGAGCTGCTGGCCGAGCGCTTCACGGACAACCCGCCACGCGGCCTGCTGCGCGCCCTGCTCGACCGCGCCTGGTCCGACGTGCTTTCGCTCACGCTGCTGCAACACGGCGAGGACGGCGAAGCCTTCCAGCAGCGCCTGCACGTCACCGATCAATTGCTGGGCCGCGAAGCGGTCACCGACGCAGCGTGGCTGCGCCGCGAAGTGCAGGCCGGCTTGCAGCAGATCGGCATGGACAGCGAAGAGGCCAGCCAGGTGGCGCAACGGCTGGTTGGCGACGAAGCCGGAGCCGCGCCCGCCGCGGCAAACGCCGCGCCGGCGGCACCGCGCCCGGCGCCAACTCCCACAACACCAGCCGTGCCGCCGGCCGCCGCCATGGCGACCCGCCAGGTCGATCCGCCAGCAACCAGCACAAAGACGCCTGCCCGTGCGCCGGTCACGCCGCCCGCGCCAGCAGCCGCACGCGCCCCTGCCGCAGCCGCTCCCAGTTCCACCGACCTGGCCATGCGCCTCAAGCAGCGCAAACGCCTGGGCGAATCGGCGGCATCGGCGCCTGACGACGACAGCGAGCGCCCGCTCGGCCCCCAGGAGGCCCGCGTGTACAACCGCCTGCGCCAGTTGCCATTCGGCACCTGGTTCGAGTTCCACGACGACCAGACTGGTGAAGCGGTACAGCGCAAGCTCGCCTGGTTCTCGTCGGTCACCGGCAACAGCCTGTTCGTCACCCGCCGCGGCGGGCGCGGCGAAGAAATGAACCTGCGCGAGCTGGCCCGCGGCATCGTCTACGGTCAGGTGCGTGAGGTGCCGGGGCGGCGCGAAGGCCTGCTCGACCGCGCGTGGCATTCGCTGGCCGGCAGCCTGCGCCAGGGTGAAGAGCGACGCACCACCGGAGTGCGCCCGTGAGCCCGCACGAGCAGCGCCGCACCCCACGCCGGCCGGTCGCCGCCGGCGTGGTTGCCACCGATGTCATCAGTGAGCGGCCGCTGGGCCACCTGTGCAACCTGTCCACCGGCGGCATGCTGCTGATCGGCAAGCACGAACCGCGCAGCGAGGCGATCCATCAGGTGCGCGTGACCCTGCCCGGCGAGCGCCACCCGATCGAGCTGGGCGTGCAGGAGCAGTGGCACGATGCGGCGGCCACGCCGGGCCAGTTCTGGGCGGGCTACCGCATTATCGCCATCACCAAGGAACACGAAAAGCTGCTGGAAACCTGGCTCCGCATGGCCTGAACCGACGCGGCGCTAGACTGGCCGATCCCATCGGTCAGGCTATTTTTGATGAACGCCACGCTCGCCGCCTTCTACCCCGCCCATCTCGCCGCCGTGCGCCGCCACGCGGACGAAGCGCTCGCCACCGGGGGCTGCGATCACCTGCTGGTGGCCGCCGGCACGCCCTTGGGCAAGTTTCTCGACGACCAGGACTACCCGTACGTGGCCAGCCCGCATTTCAAGTACTGGCTGCCGCTGACGACCGCGCCCGGAAGCTGGGTGGTGCACACGCCGGGGGCCAAACCGAAGCTCGTCTTCGTGCAGCCGAACGACTACTGGAACGTGGTGCCGCAAACGCCGAGCGGCTACTGGGTGGAACACTTCGACATCGTGGTCGTGCGCAGCGCCGCCGAAGCGCTGGCGCAATTGCCGAAGGGCCACAACGCGATCATCGCGCCGGATGCTGCCGCCGGCAGCGTCGGCCTGAACCCGTCGCCGGTGCTCGACTACCTGCATTGGCAGCGCAGTTTCAAGACGCCCTACGAGCTGGCGCTGATGCGCGAGGCCAACCGCATCGGTACCCGCGCGCACCGGGCCGCGGCGGCGGCATTCCGCGCCGGCAAGAGCGAGTTCGACATCCACCTTGCCTATCTCGCCACTGCGCGCCAGACCGACGCCGAGCTGCCCTACGGCAACATCGTGGCCTTGAATGAACACGGTGCCACGCTGCATTACATGACGTTCGACCGCACGCCGCCGGCCACGCATCGCTCGTTCCTGATCGACGCTGGCGCGAGCTGCGCCGGCTACGCCGCCGACATCACCCGCACCTACGCCGCGCCGGATGCCGGCGAATTCCAGGCCCTGATCGACCGCATGGACGCCGCGCAGCAAGGCTTCGTGGCGAAGGTGCGTACCGGCCAGAACTACACGGCGCTGCACCTGCACGCGCATCACGTCATTGCCGAAGTGCTGCGCGAGCACGGCTTCATCCGCATGAACGCCGAGAGCGCCGTAGAATCGGGCGTCACGGCGGCTTTCCTGCCGCACGGCCTGGGCCATCAGATCGGCGCGCAGGTGCACGATGTCGCCGGTTTCCAGGTGGACGAACACGGCGGTCGCATTGAGCCGCCCACCGGCCATCCGGCGCTGCGTCAGACCCGCACGCTCGCGCCCGGCATGGTCACCACCGTCGAGCCGGGCCTGTATTTCATCGACATGCTGCTGGCAAAGCTCCGCGAGCAGCCGGTTGCCGCCGACATCGACTGGGCGAAAGTGGATCACTTTCGCCAATTTGGCGGCATCCGTATCGAGGATGACGTGGTGTGCACCGAAGACGCACCGGAAAACCTCACGCGCGACGCGTTCGCCCTGGCAGGCTGAAAACCCCGTGGGTCAGCGCTTGGCCAGCAGCACCTCGATTTCCGCTGCATCCTTCGGCACCGCCGCGCTGAGCACTTCGGGCGCGCCGCGGGTGACGGCAACGTCGTCCTCGATGCGGATGCCGATACCGCGCCAGCGGGCGTCCACGCCGGGTTCGTCGGGCGGCACGTAGATGCCGGGCTCGACGGTGACGACCATGCCGGGCTCAAGCACGCGCGAGGCGCCGTCGATGCGATAGTCGCCGACGTCGTGGACATCCAGGCCAAGCCAATGGCCGGTCTTGCCGGGGAAGAAGCGCTGGTAGCCGCCATCGGCAATCGCCGCATCGGCATCGCCAGGCAACAGGCCCAGCGCGCACAGCCCTTGGGCAATCACCCGCACGGCGGTGCGGTGCGCCGCATCGAACGCGCGGCCGGGGCGTACCTCGGCGATCGCGGCCTGCTGCGCGGTGAGCACGACGTCGTACAGCGCCCGCTGCTCGTGACTGTAGCGGCCGCTGACGGGAACCGTGCGACTGACATCGGAGGCGTAACAATCCAGCTCGGCACCAGCATCGATCAAGAGCAGGTTGCCGGCGGCAAGCGTGCCACGCGGGTGCTGGTAATGCATGACGCAGGCATTGGCCCCGGCGGCGACGATCGGGGTGAACGAGGGCACCGCGCCGCGCCGGCGCAGCGCGTGCAGCAGTTCGGCCTCCACCTCGTACTCGCGGCGGCCGGGCAGCGCCACCCGCCACGCCGCGACGTGCGCTTCGGCAATGACGTCCGCGGCAGCGCGCATGAGCTGCAGCTCGGCCGCGGATTTGTACAGCCGCAAGTCGTGCAAGAGATGGCCCAGCGCGACAAACTCCTTCGGCACCACGCCGCCGCCGCGCAACTGGCGCAGGCGCCGCATCCAGCCCATGAGCTGCGCGTCGAACGCGGACTCGCGGCCGAAATGGCAGTACACCCGCGCGCGCCCCTCGATCATGCCGGGCAGGATGTCGTCGATGTCGTCGATCGGGAAGGCATCGTCCATGCGGTAATCGGCCACCGCGCGTTCGGTCCCCACCGCGTGGCCCTGCCAGCGCGCACGCGCCGGATCGTCCTCGCGGCAAAACAGCACCACCTCGCCATGTGCGCGGCCGGGCAGCAGCGCCAGCACGGCGCCCGGCTCGGGGAAGCCGGTGAGGTACTGGAAATCCGAATCCTGGCGATACGGCCACGCCGCGTCGGCGTTGCGCAGGCGCTCCGGCGCGGCGGCCACCAGCAGCACCGCTTCCTCGCCTGCCATGCGCATCAACTGCCGGCGGCGCGCGGCGAATTCCTCGCGCGCGATCGGGGCAGCGGTGTGCGGGTCGCCCGGCGCGTTCAATGCACGCGGTTGCCGCGCGGCGCGTGGCGCGCGAGCGACTCGGTGTACAGCAGCAACGCGCCGACACGCAGAAACTCCTGCACTTCGATCAACGCGTCTTCATCCTCGTCGGCGTCGCCATAGGCAAACGCGGAGGCCGCAATGGTGCCGAAATCGCGCAGCACTTCCTGCGCGTCGTCGGAAAGCTCGGCATGCGCCTGCGGGCCGGCGAGGCCGAAGCCACCGAGGAACCCGCGGCACCATGCGGCGATGGCCTCGGCGCGGACGTCGAGCGGACGGTCGTCCTCGGGCAGCAAGGGCTCGAAGCCCAGATCGCTGTCGTCCAGCGCATCGCGGCATTGCGCCAGGAGGCCGTCGAGCAGCGCCTGATCGGCCTCGCCGAGCGCGTTGTCGGCGCTTTCCAGCTGCAATGCCGGCAGCAGGTCGTGCCCATGCGGTTGCGCGCCGCCGGCAAGGTAGCCGCACAGCGAACCATGCAGCTCGCTGGCCTCCACGCCGAGGCGCAGGCGCACCACGAAGGCGTCGAGCTGGTCGTGACTGAGCGGTTCGCTGGCCGGCATGGCGCACTCCTGGAAACAGGGCGCCATTTTACGCCGCGGGGCGCGTACTTCGTCGCTCCTTGGCGCGGTTGCGCACTGCTATAGTGCCGCGCATGACTTCGCTCGATGCCAGTGCGCCCGATGCCGTCCAGCAAGAGCTGGATGCACTCAGCCGTCAAGTCGATCGGCTGCTGGATACCGTGCGCCGCCTGAGCGAGGAAAACCGCAGTCTGCGGCACAGCCAGGATCAGCTTGCCGGCGAGCGCGCCAACCTCCTGGCACGCAACGATCAGGCGCGCAGCCGGGTGGAAGCCATGATCCAACGCCTGAAATCCCTCGAAGGCAACGGCTGAAGCGATGGACGCCACCAACGAACCGGTCACGCTGCGGCTGATCGACCGCGAGTTCCTGATTGCCTGCGCGCCCGAGGAGCGTGACGGCCTGGTCGCCGCCGCCGCCTTTCTCGACCACAAAATGCGCGAACTGCGCGGCGCCACCCGCGTGCCGAGCTTCGAGCGCCTCGCCGTGCTGGCCGCGGTAAGCGTCGCGCACGAGTTGCTGACCTTGCGCAAGCAGCAAGGCGGCCATCAGCAACAAGCCGTCGACCGCCTCGCGGCGCTGCGCCAGCGGCTGGAGGTTGCGATGGAAGGCGTGGTGGCGCAAGGCCGGGATGCGGGATTGGGGGATCAGAAAGGCTGAGATTCGGCATTGGAGATTCGAGATTGGGCAGATCGGAAAGGCCGAGATTGGGGATGCGGGATTGGGGATTCGGAAGATCAGGAGCCCAACGCCAAAGCTCGACACGTCGCTCTTGTGCAGGACATGCGGGCTCGCGCACCGTGCACTTGACCAGTGCAATCCCGTCGCACACGGTGGCGTGAAAATCCTCTTATCCGCGTACGCCACCACGCCTTTGGTCTGCCCAATCCCGAATCCCCGCCTGCAAGCCCGACAAGCGGATGCTTTCTGCCGGGCAACAGCCTAAACTGGCGTTGGCGTTTTCTGCGGTGTTCGCCGGCACACTCTTACATTTGCCTTGTTCCTAAATACGGCCCCGGGTCGGCTTTACCATCGGTCGTTGCGCATGTCCGCCACGTGCGGGAAGCCTTGAGACCATGTGGCCCTCCCACCTGATCCTCGTGGATCAAGGTCGTTTGGTGGGCAGCGGCATTGCGGTTGACGCCACCTTCCTGCGCCCCGTCCGTCACCCGATGGACGGGGCGCCTTTCGCTGGAGAACCCGTATCGTGGAAGCCGACGACCGCCGCCGCGCGCTGCGCGATGAGATGAGCCGGCGCCGGCGTGCCTTGCCGCCGCCGGCTCGCATGGCCGCGGCGCAGGGTCTGCGCCGCTCGCTGGAGCAGCTGCCCGAGTATTTCACCGACCAGCGCGTGGCCGGCTACTGGGCGATGGGCGGCGAGCTGCCGCTGAACTTGGTGATCCCCCCGCTGTTCGAACGCGAACAGCGCTTTGTGCTGCCGCTGCTGGCGAAGGGGCATACCCTGCAATTTGCGCCGTGGCGGGCCGGCGACGCGGTGGCGCCCAACCACTACGGCATCCCCGAGCCGGTGGCGCCAAAGGAGTGGTTTGCGCCGTTCCAGCTCGACCTGGTGCTGGTGCCACTGATCGCGTTCGACCGCGCCGGACACCGGCTTGGCCAAGGCGGCGGCTATTACGACCGCAGCTTCGCGTTCTTGAACGACGAGACACGTCCGGCGGTGCCGCTGCTGGTGGGCGTGGCCTACGATTTTCAGGAGGTGGACGCACTCACCGCCGAAGCCTGGGACGTGCCGCTCGACTACGTCGCCACCGACCACGAACTGATCGATTGCAAGCAAGGTCACCCCGCATGAAAAAAGCCGCACGCCAGTACTGGCTGATGAAATCCGAACCCGAGGCCTTTTCCATCGACGATCTGGAACGCAACCGCCAGGAGCCGTGGGACGGCGTGCGCAATTACCAGGCGCGCAACTACATGCGCGACGGCATGCGCATCGGCGACGGCGTGCTGTTCTACCACTCCAACTGCGCCGAGCCGGGCATCGTCGGCCTGGCCGAGGTGGCGACCGACGCCTACCCCGACCCCACCCAGTTCGATCCCGAGGCCCTGCATTTCGATCCCAAGAGCTCGCGCGCAGCGCCGCGCTGGGCACTGGTGGACGTGAAGTTCGTGCGCCGGCTCAAGCGCATCATCACCCTGCGCGAAATGCAGGCGGATGCAGCGCTGGCCGACATGGCGCTGGTCCGCCGCGGCAACCGCCTGTCGGTGATGCCGGTGACGCCGGCGCAGTGGAAACATCTGCTCGCGCTGGAATAGCCGCAGGCAAATCGCCGATCATGGCGACTTCTCATCACGGAATGGCGGCCATGGGCAACGCAAACGAAAAGCAGCTCGCCGGCGAAGCCGCGCTGCGCTACGTCGAGGATGGCGCGATCGTCGGTGTCGGTACCGGCAGCACCGTCGCCTTTTTCATCGACGCGCTGGCCGGCATCAAGGATCGCATCCGCGGCGCGGTCTCCAGCTCCGAACAATCCAGTGCGCGGCTCAAGGCGCACGGTATCGAGGTGATGGACCTGAACGCCGTCGGCCCGCTGGCGCTGTACGTCGACGGCGCCGACGAGTGCGACCCGTTCAAGCGCCTGATCAAGGGCGGCGGTGCCGCACTGACGCGCGAAAAAATCGTGGCGGCGGCAGCGCAAAAGTTCGTCTGCATCATCGATTCGAGCAAGCGGGTGGATATCCTCGGCAAGTTTCCGCTGCCGATCGAGGTGATTCCGATGGCGCGCAGCCTGGTCGCGCGCGAGATCGTCAAGCTCGGCGGACAGCCGGTGTGGCGCGACGGTGTGGTCACCGACAACGGCAACTGGATCCTCGACGTGCACAACTGGCAAATCACCGACCCGGTCGGCCTCGAACGCCAGCTCAACCAGCTCGCCGGCGTGGTCACCGTCGGCCTGTTCGCTCTACGCCCCGCGGATGTGGTGCTGGTGGGCGATCGGGTGATGGCTTGACCCGGGATCCGGGATTCGGAAAGTCAAAGGCTCCGCGCTTCTGATCTGCCGAATCTCGAATCTCGTATCCCCAATCCCGGTTTTTACCCCCCCGCCACCGCCACCTGGTTGCGGCCGGAGGATTTCGCGCGGTACAGCGCGCGGTCGGCGCGCTCCACCAAGGCGCCAAACTGGCTGTCGCCGACGTGGCTCACGGTGACGCCGAGGCTGACAGTCACCACCAGGGCGGGCGCCAGGTCGTGAAAGGCCAGGTCGCTCACGGTGAGCCGCAAGCGTTCGGCGATGTCGCGCGCCGATGCGATCTCCGCGCCCGGCAACAGCACCACGAACTCCTCGCCGCCGATGCGGCCGATGGCATCGCCCTCGCGCAAGGCATCGCGGCAAGCCTGCGCCAGGCGTACCAGCACCGCGTCTCCCGTCTGGTGCCCATGGGTGTCGTTCACCTGCTTGAAGTGGTCGATGTCGAGCAGCACCACGGCCAGCGACTTCCCTGCGCTCATGGCGCGATCAAGCGCGCGCTGCCCGCGCCACTCGATGTTGCGCCGGTTGGCAATGCCGGTCAGTGGATCGGTATCGGCGATTTCGCGCAACCGCCGCGTCATGCGAATCTGGCGGATCGCCAGCCAGGTCAACAGCGCAATCAGCACCGCGCCCAGCAGCAGCGCCAGTTGCTGCCAGCGCCGTGCACGCTGCAGCGAAGCCAATTGTTGCTCCTGCAGTCGTTGCTCGTTCTTGAGTCGCTGGTTTTCGGCCTCGCGCTGCGCGGTGTCGAACTGGTAGCGCATCAGCGTCGCGGTATCCGAGCGCGCACGCTGGTCGAGCGCGGCCTGTACCTTGATCGCGCGTTGCAGGTCGGCCAGCGCAAGCTTGGTGTTGCCCTGTGCCTCATAGGCGCGTGAACGTTGCTGCAGCAGCATGCCGTAGTAACGCAAGTTGCCGCTTTGGTGCAGCAATTGTTCGGCTTGATCGAAAGCCGCCAGCGCCTGCGGCAACTGCCCCAGCCCGGCAAGAGCGACACCCCGCTGGAGCGCGATCATGTCGTTGCTCCACTGGTTGTGCAGCGCGGCCATGCCGGCGCTGGAGGCATCGAGCATTTTGAGCGCGTCGTTCCACTGGCCCGCCTGGTTGTCGACCTGCGCCAACCCCAGTTGCGCCGAGGCCAGCGTAAGCGCGGCCTGTGCCTTGCGCGCCAACGGCACCACGATGTCGAAATGCGCGCGCGCCGCATCGGTACGCGGCGGCTCCGCACCGAGGTCGATAAACCCCAGCTCCATGTGCGCGGTCATTTGCCGCCCGACGTCGCCATCGGCCGTGCCGGTGGTCAGCGCCTGCGTGAAATAGCCGCGCGCCTTCGCGTATTCGCCCATCTGCCGGTAGGCAGTGGCAATGTTGAGCAGGTTGTCCTGCTCCTGCTTGGAGGCGCCGATGCTTGCGTAGTAGCGCTGGGCTTCCAGCAGGTCGACCGTGGCCTTCGCATACTCGCCGTCCACTGATTGCAAACGGCCGCGCCAGGTCAGGCCATCGGCAAGCAATTGGTTGTTTTCCGTCCGGCGCGCCAACGCAATGGCCGCGTCGTAATCGGCCATCGCCGCCTTGGTATCGGGGACCCCTTCCTGGTTGCTGCCGCGGCAGAACAGAAAATTGATCTCGGCGTCCACGTAGCCAATGCGCCGCGCGGCGGCGAGCCCGCGGTTGGCGTACGCGATGCCGGCCTGCGGTGTTTCGGTCGGGCCGATGACGCAATACAGGTACTGATAACGCAGCTCGCGCCGCGCATCGCCGGGCGGAACGTCGCGCTGCAACCGTTCAAGCAGGTGCATCAGATCGCCCTGCGAGGTGAACGCGATTTCGCCGCGGTCGAGGCGGCCGGCCAACTGGTCGAACGCTGCCGCGTTGTCGGTTGACGTGGCGCCTTGCGCAGGCAATACACCGCCCGCCAGCACCAGGATCAGCCCAAGCTGCCACCACCGCCCGCCGCACCCAGCCCGCTTGCGCACGCAATCCCCTCCTTACAAGGAACGGGTCAACGCCATGCAAATGCAAGGCCACTGTCTTTGATAACGGCCGGCAATGGAATGACTTGAGCCACACCGCCCATTGCCGCCAAGTACGCCAACCGCCAAGCCGGTGCGGTTTGACCGCGATCTGTTAGCGTGTTGACCCCGTTCGTCAGTAGTCGCCCCATGTCGCTGCGCACCCTTGCCCTGCTGCCCGCACTTGCGTT
Source organism: Rhodanobacter sp. (assembly GCA_004298045.1). GTDB lineage: Bacteria > Pseudomonadota > Gammaproteobacteria > Xanthomonadales > Rhodanobacteraceae > Rhodanobacter_A. The sequence goes on from SCRM01000019.1 coordinate 96,719, forward strand.
GGTCGCCTGCGCCCATGCCCCCACCCGACCGGCGGCGCTCCCCGACGGCACCCGCGCCACGGTGGCGATCCTCGAAACCACGGATATCCACGCCAACGTCCTCGGCTACGACTACTACCAAGGGAAAGCCGACCCGACGCTGGGCTTCGACCGCACCGCCACGCTCATCGCGCAGGCGCGGGCCGAGTTTCCCAACCACTTTCTGTTCGACAGCGGCGACACCATCCAGGGCACCGCGCTCGCCGACTACCAGGCGCAGGTGCACCCACCGGCCTGCGACGAGGAGCTGGCGGTATATCGCGCGATGGATGCCATCGGCTACGACGGCGGCACCGCCGGCAACCATGAATTCAACTATGGGCTGGATTACCTCGCGCAGGTGACCGGCACGCCGATGGACGTGGATGCCGGCACCCGGCGCCGGTGCGCCGGTCCGCATTTTCCGCTGGTGCTGGCCAACGTCGATGCCGCTCGCAACGACAAGCCAATCTTTCCGCCATGGACCATGGTGACGAAACCCATCACCGTGGCGCGTCCCGACGGCAGCCAGGCGAGCGTACCGCTGCGCGTCGCGATCATCGGTTTCACCCCGCCGCCGATCATGCAGTGGGATCACGCGAACCTTGCCGGCAGGGTCACCGCCGACGGCGTGCTGGAAGCCGCCCGCAAATACCTGCCGCAGATTCGCGCCGCCCGCCCCGACCTCGTCGTGGCCATCGTGCATGGCGGACTCGACACCGCGCCGTACACCCCACGAATGGAAAACGCCGGCTGGCACCTCGCCGGCGTACCCGGCATCGATGTGCTGCTGCTCGGCCATTCGCACGCGAGCTTTCCCGGCCCGCGCTTTGCGCACCTGCCGGACGTGGACGCCGTGCGCGGTTTCGTGCGCGGCAAGCCGGCGGTGATGGGCGGCTTTTTCGGCAAGGATCTGGGCGTGATCGCGCTGACGCTCGACCGCCAAGGCGGCCGTTGGGTGATTGACCCCGCGCACACGCACAGTGAGGTGCGACCGATCTGCCACCAGTCGAACGATCCGCACACCTGCGTGGCGCCCGACCCCGTGATCGCGCCGCTGGTGGCCAACGTGCAGGCAGCCACCGTGACGCATCTGGACACCCCGATCGGGCGCAGCACGCTGCGCCTTTCCAGCTACTTTGCCGATGTCGGCGACATGCGCGCACTGGCCGCGGTCAATGCCGCGCAGCGCGACTACGTGCGCCGCGAACTGCCGCGCGTCCACCCGGAGCTGGCCGGCGTGCCGGTGCTTTCCGCCGCGGCCGCGTTCCGTACCGGCTTCGGCGGCGCGGGCGACTACACCGATGTCGCACCGGGCGCGCTCACGGTGCGCAGCGCGGCCGATCTCTACTACTACCCGAACACGCTGGCCGCCGTGCTCACCGACAGCGCCGGGATCAGGGCGTGGCTGGAAAAATCCGCCGCACGCTTCAACCGCATCGATCCCGCCCGGCGCGAACCCCAGGCACTGGTCAATGCGCGCTTTCCCGGCTTCAACTTCGACCAGATCCAGGGCGGGCTCACCTATGCCATCGACGTCTCCAAGCCGGTCGGCGCACGCATCGTGGCGCTGACCTGGGACGGCAAGCCGGTCACGCCGGGCCAGCGCTTCGTGGTCGCCACCAACAACTACCGCGCCAGTGGCGGTGGCGGGTTCCCCGGCCTCGACGGCAAGACCATCGTGCTGGCCGCGCCGGAGGGGACGCGGGAGATCCTCGCGCGCTGGATCGCGGCACATGGCACGCTCGACCGCGCCACGCTGCCGCCAGCGTCATGGCGATTTGCGCCGCTCAAGACCGCCGGCCCGGTGACCTTCATCAGCGCCGCTGGCAAAGCCGCCATCGCCCACGCCGATGGCCTGCCCGGCGTGCGTGAACTGCGTGCCAACGGCGACGGCACGGCGGTCTACACCGTCGACCTCACGCGCTGACGATCAATCCACCGGCGTGTGCCGCAGCCGGCTCACGTCGCCGGCGGCCACCGGCGCCGCGTGGTTGCCCCACGACTGGCGCACGTAGTTGACCACCGCGGCAACCTCGGTATCGCTCAGGGATTGCGCGAACGGCGGCATCGAATACGGCTGCGGGTTGCCGGCGGTGGCCGGGGCGAAACCGCCGAGCAGCACACTGCGCACCGCATTGATGCCGGTCGGCTCGGTCACCGAAGTGTTGTCGTCCAGCGGCGGGTAGGTGCCAGCCACGCCCTGGCCGTTGTCGCCATGGCAATCGGCGCACCGCTTGGCATACAACTCGCCGCCATGGGCATGGTCGGACGCGCGCACGACGGGGGCCGCGGCCACGGGCTGGCGCGGTGGCAACGACTGCAGATACACCGCGACCGCCGCCAGGTCGGCGTCGTTCATGTGCTGCGTGCTTAGGCGCACCACATCGGCCATCGGGCCAAACGCCGAGCCCTTCGTCGACGTGCCAGTCTTGAGCAGGGCGACGATCTCCTGCTGGCTCCAGCCGGCAAGGCCGCCGCCGGGCTGCATGCTGAGGTCGGGCGCATACCAGCTTTGCGCGGGAATCTGCCCGCCGGCGAGGCGCCGCTCTTCATCCATAGCGCCGAACGCATTGCGCGTGGTGTGGCACTCGTTGCAATGACCCAGGCCTTCGACCAGATAGGCGCCGCGGTTCCACTCGGGCGACTGCTTCGGGTCGGGCTGGTATTCACCAGGCTGGAAGTACAACGCCCGCCACGCCACCAAGCCCTGGCGCACGCTGTAGGGAAACTGCAGCTCCGGCGCACGTGCCGGCTGCTGCACCGGCGGCAGCGATTTCAGATAGGCGAACAGGGCCAGCGCGTCGTCGCGGCTGACCTTGGTGAACGAGGTATAGGAAAACACCGGGTACAGCGGCTGGCCGTGGCGCCCGATGCCCTCGTGCAGCGCGCGCCAGAAGTCGGCAAAGTGCCAGGCGCCGATGCCGGTGGCCGCATCCGGCGTGATGTTGGGCGCGCTGACTTCGCCGAACGGCGTGGTCAACGGCCGCCCACCGGCGTACGGCGCACCGCCGCGCGTGGTGTGGCACGCGGCGCAATCGCCGAGTTTGGCGAGGTAGGCACCGCGCTCGATCAGCGCCGGGTCATGCAGCTTTGCCGCGTCCGCCTGCGCCTGCGCCGGCACCACCTGCGGCGCCCGCGCCGGCACGAACAACCACGCGCCGACACCGATCACCGCCAACAGCAGGACGCCCGCGGCGCCCATGATCCACCGCTTCATCGCCGCGCCTCCTCGTTGCCCACCACGCACCAGCCCGGCAGGGGCTCGGTCTGCGCACTCGCCGGCAGCGGGTGCGGGTTGGCCGGCGGCGGCTGGCTGGCCAGCCAGGCGGACACCGCGGTGACATCGCCCACCGTCATGCGGTTGGCCACCACCGTCATGCATCCGGGGCCATCGGAAGACCTCTGGTGCGTGCGCCAGGCGTCGAGCTGGGCCTGGATGTAGGCGTAGGACAAACCAGTCAGCCCGGGCATCAACGGCTGCACGCCGGTCAACGTGCTGCCGTGGCAGCTCTCGCAAGAAGGAATGCCGCGTGCCGGGTCGCCGTGATGCACCAGTTGTTCGCCGCGCCGCAGCGCGTCGGCCGACGTCGCCGGCACCGGTTGCGGGTGGAACGGCACCTGCTGCGCCGAGAAGTAATCGGCGATCTGTTGCAGGTAAGCCGGGCTCAACTGGCGCACGACGTATTCCATCGGCGCGTGGTGGCGGCGGCCATCCTGAAACGACTGCAACTGCTGCAGCAGATAGGCGGCAGGCTTGCCGGCCAGGCGCGGAATCTTGACGTCGCCCGGCAGGCCCTCGCCGTGCGCACCGTGGCAACTGGCACAGGCGGCCACGCGCTGCTGCATGGTGTCGGGAACCGTCGGTACGGCGGCAGCGTAGAGGGCGTTGGCGGCGCCAAACGCAAACAAAGCCGCCGCTGCGCGGGTGGTCTCGCGCACGAAATCATGGGGGTTCATCCCGTCATTGTAGAGTTTCATGCCTGACGCGACCGCACCGGGTGGCCTGCCCGCGACATCCTGCCGCAGTCGTTCGGCCATCCAGACGGCCGCAAATGGTTGCATCTGCACCTGTTGACTGCAGTGCAACATTGGCCGTATGGTCACTGCCATGTCGCTCCATTGCGCCCCTGTCAACCGCGTGTTTCGCCTGATTCCGATCGGGTGCGGTGCGGCATGCGCACGCGGCATCGCCACCACGAGCATTACCACCGGCACCGGTACTAGCGGCTGCCGGGGTGCGTTCGTGCGCGAGTAACTTCACACACGCAACGGCCCCCTCCACGAGGCGGGCCGGTGCAAACCGACACGCCACGACGAACGGGGCCTCCAATGGAGAGGCTGTCGTGATTACCTGTGCACCCGAGCAAGTTTCCCCCGCTTTGCCGCCCTCCATGCCGATGCCGCGCGTCAGCACGCGCCACACCCGCACGCTGGCCGTTGGCGTGATCGGGCCGGGCCGGGTCGGCAGCGCCCTGCTGGAACAGTTGCGCGCCGCACAACCCCGGCTGCAACAAGACCACGCGCTGGAACTCAAACTGTGCGGCGTGGTGGCGCGCAAGCAGATGTGGCTGGATTGCGACGATGCCGAGCTCAACGCGCGCCACGGGGGTGCGCAGGTGTGGCGACCCAACGACCTGGATGCGTTCGCCCAGCACGTGCGCGGCAACGACGGCCGGCACGCGCTGCTGATCGACTGCAGCGCCAGCGACGAGGTGGCCGCGTTCTACCCGCACTGGCTGGCCAACGGCATCCACGTGGTCACCCCGAACAAGCTCGCGGGCAGCGGCCCGCTCAAACGCTGGCAGGCTATCCGTCGCGCCTGCGCCGAAAGCGGCGCGCGGTTTCGCTACGAGGCGACGGTGTGCGCCGGGCTGCCGGTGGTGCAGACCCTGCGCGATCTGCTCGACACCGGCGATCAGCTGCTGGCCGTGCACGGCATGTTTTCCGGCACCTTGGCCTGGCTGTGCAACCGCCACGACGGCGCGCAGCCGTTTTCGGCCCTGGTGCGCGAGGCGCACGCCAAGGGCTATACCGAACCCGACCCCCGTGACGATCTCTCCGGGCGCGACGTGGCGCGCAAGCTGGTGATCCTTGCGCGCGAAGCCGGCTGGCCGCTGTCGCTTGAGGACGTCGATCTCGAAAGCCTGGTGCCGGAAGATCTGGCCGCGCTGCCGCGCGACGAGTTTCTCCAGCATCTGACGGCGCTCGATGCACCCATGGCGGCAAAACTGGCCGAAGCCCACGCGCAAGGCGGCGTGCTGCGCCACGTGGCGCAACTGGATCGCGACGGCCGCGCCAGCGTGCGCCTGCAGGTGCTGCCGGCCAGCCACGCCTTCGCGCATACCCGGCTCACCGACAACATCGTGCAGTTCACCACCCGCCGCTACTGCGACAATCCGTTGTGCGTGCAAGGCCCCGGCGCCGGCCCCGAAGTGACCGCCGCCGGCGTCTTCGGCGACCTCCTGCGCATCGCCGAATCACTGGAGGCGCGCGCATGAACGCCACTGTCATGGAACCCCGCATGTCCCGTACCCGCATCACCCCCGCCCGCATCGCGTGCGCCTTTGCCCCGGCCAGCGTCGGCAACGTCGGCGTCGGTTTCGACCTGCTCGGCCACAGCCTGGCCGGGGCCGGCGACCACGCCTGGGTGCGCCGCATCGACGCGCCCGAAGTGCGCATCGCGGCGATCCACGGCTGCGTGCCCGGGCTGCCGATGGACCCCGCACGCAACACCGCCGGTGCGGCGCTGCTGTCGCTGCGACAGGCGCTTGGCCTCGAATACGGTTTCGAGCTCACGCTGCACAAGGGCATCGCGCTCGGTTCCGGCATGGGCGGCTCGGCGGCCTCCTGCGTGGCCGCGCTGGTGGCCGCGAACGCGCTGCTCGCCGAGCCGCTGTCGCGCGAAGCGCTGTATCGCTTTGCGCTCGACGGCGAAGCGGTTTCCAGCGGCAGTCGCCACGGCGACAACCTGGGCCCGATGCTGCTCGGCGGGCTGGTGCTCGCCAGCCCCGAACACCTGGTGCGCTGGTCGGTGCCGCGCGCGTGGTACTGCGCCTTGGTGCACCCGCACGCGGTGCTGGAAACCCGCCGCGCACGTGCCGCGCTGGCCGGCAGCTATGAGCTGCATGATTTCGTCACCCAAAGCACCAACCTTGCGCTGGTGCTGGCCGGCTGTGCCCGCAGCGACGCGACGCTGGTGCGTGCGGGCCTCAAGGATGTGCTGGTGGAACCGCGCCGCGCGCCGCTGATCCCGTACTTTGCCCAGGTCAAGGCGGCGGCGCTCGACCACCACGCGCTCGGCGCCAGCATTTCCGGCGCCGGCCCCAGCGTGTTCGGCTGGTACGAAACCCGCGCGCTGGCCGAAGCGGCCGCCGCCGCGATGCAGGCCGCGTTCGCCGCCGGCGGCGTGGCAAGCGATACCTGGGTGTCGCCGATCAACGGCCCGGCCGCGAGCCTCTGCGACGAGGCGCTGCCCGCATGACCCCGCAATCACCGACCCGAGGCCAACCGCCAGCAATGGATGCCCCGATCCGCTACCTCAGCACCCGCGGCCACGCGCCGGCGGCCTCGATCAGCGCGGCGATTGCCGCCGGCCTGGCGCCGGACGGCGGGTTGTATGTGCCCGAAGCGCTGCCGCGGCTCGACCCCGCCACCTTCGATCCACACGCCAGCCTGGCCGCCACCGCCGCCACCCTGCTGGTGCCGTTCTTTGCCGGCGATCCGCTTGCCGCCGAGCTGCCCGCGATCTGCGCCGAGGCACTTACCTTCGACACCCCGCTGCGCGCACTGCCAGCGCACCCGCACAGCGCGATGCTGGAGCTGTTCCACGGCCCGACTTCGGCGTTCAAGGATGTCGGCGCACGGTTCCTTGCCGCCTGTCTCGCGCGCCTGCCGCGCGCCGATGCCCGGCCGCTGACCATCCTCGTGGCCACCTCGGGCGACACCGGCGCCGCGGTCGGCGCGGCGTTCTTCCACCGCCCCAACCTGCGCGTCGTCATTCTTTACCCGGATGGCCTGGTCTCCCCGCGTCAGGCGCACCAACTCGGTTCCTTCGGCGACAACGTGCAGGCGCTGCGCGTGGCCGGGCGCTTCGACGACTGCCAGCGCATGGTGAAAGCCGCGCTCGGCGACGCGGCGCTGCAGGCGGAGGTGCCGCTCAGCTCGGCCAACAGCATCAGCCTCGGCCGCCTGCTGCCGCAGATGAGCTATTACGCGCACGCCGCGCTGGGCTGGTGGCGAGCGCACGGCGCGCCGCTCAACTTCATCGTGCCCACCGGCAACCTCGGCAATGCGCTGGCCTGCCTGTGGGTGCGCCAGCTCGGGCTGCCGGTAGGTGAGGTGCGCTTGGCCTGCAATGCCAACGCCACCTTGCCCGAATTCTTTGCCGGTACCGACTACCGCCCGCGCGAAGCGGTGGCCACGCTGGCCAACGCGATGGATGTCGGCGCACCGAGCAATTTCGAGCGACTGCGTTGGACCTTTGCCGACACGGCCACCCTGCGCGCCGCGGTCAGCGCCAGCAGCACGGACGACGCCGCCATCCGGCAGACCCTCGCGCGCCATGCGCATGCCCACGACGAGGTGTTCTGCCCGCACACAGCCACCGCGATGCACGTGCTCGACACGCTGCGCGAAGGCGGCGACACCCGGCCGTGGGCGGTGGTCGCCACCGCCCACCCGGCCAAGTTCGACAGCATCGTCGAACCGCTGGTCGGCCACCCCGTGCCCGCGCCGGCAGCGCTGGTCGCCATGCTCGAACGCTCGGCCAGCGCAGCGCCCCTGACGGCGGATCCGATCGCACTGCAGCATTGGCTGCGCCAGCCCGGCCGAGGTTGATCGTCGACGCGGAATTCACGCGCTGCGGCTATCTCGCTTGCTGAACTGTTTCCTGCTCACCCGCTGAACTGTTTCCCGTATACTGTGAACTGCGTCACAGTTTTTAGGGGGCAGGGCATCATGAAACGATTCGTGAAACGGGTTGCCTGTGCGACGGCCCTGGTACTGGCCGGCTGTGCCTCCGTGCGGCCGTCCACCCAGGCGCCGCCGATCACCCGCACCACCGGCGTCGCCCAATACAACATCGGCGTGGACGATCAGCTGCAGGTTTCGGTGTGGAACAACCCCGAACTTGGGGTTTCGGTGCCGGTGCGCCCGGATGGCAAGATCACGGTGCCGCTGATCGGCGACGTGCAGGCCGGCGGGGAAACGCCGGAACAGGTCGCGGCCACCATCAAGGACAAACTCAAGGCCTACGTGCGCGACCCGCAAGTGGCGGTGATCCTTACCCAATTGCGCAGCCATGAATACCTTGCCCGCGTGCGCGTCACCGGCGCCGTGCGCAACCCGGTTTCGCTGCCCTATCGTCCGGGCATGACCGTGCTCGATGTGGTGCTGGCCGCCGGCGGCGTCACCGAGTTTGCCGCGCCGGATCGCACCGAGCTGTACCGCCAGACCGGGCAAGCCTCGAACCAGGCATACGCGGTTCGCCTCGGCACGATCCTCAACGACGGCAACCTCAAGACCAACTACCCGCTGCAACCCGGCGACGTGATCACCGTGCCGCAGCGCAGCTTCTGACGACGACGGCCTTGAGGGCTTTCCTCTGGGGAGGAGTGGCAAGTGCCATGAACGAACAACCCATGTCGATTCAGGCGCTCGTGCCTGTCGTGCTGGAAGAGGCCCGTCGCCGACGCGTGGCGCTGGCGGCGGTATTTGCGGCCATCGCGTTCATCGCGCTGGTGGTCGGCGTGCTGTGGCCGAAAAAGTACGAAGCCTCGACCACCATCCTGGTGCAGGAGAGCAACATCATCGCGCCGCTGATGAAAGGCGCAGCCACGCCCACCGGCACCGCCAACCGCGCCGACATTGCGCGCGCCGTGATCCTGAGCCAGCCGGTGCTGCACCAGGTGCTCGCGATCGGCGGCTGGCTTGCCGCGCACCCGAGCCCGGTCGAACTCGACCACATCACCACCGGCATCAAGGACCGCACCACCGTCAAGTTTTCGCGTGACAACTTGCTGACGATCCACTACTACGACTCCGATCCGGAGCGGGCCTATCGGGTCACCCGCCTGTTCGGCCAGCTGTTCATCAGCGACAGCCTTGCCTCCAAGCAGCGCGAAAGCCGCGACGCCTTCGACTTCATCAACGGCCAGGTGCAGGCCTACAAGCAAAAACTCACCTCGGCCGAGGACAAGCTCAAGACCTACCGCGAGGGCAACCCCGACGCCCGCACCGGCAGCGAAGCCGCCACCCAGTCGCGCATCAACGAGCTGCGCTCGCAGGTGGAAAACGCGCGCATGGACCTGATGGAGAAACGCTCGCAGGCAGCCTCGCTCATGGCCCAGCTGTCCGGCGAATCCGAAGTCTCCGCGATACAGACCACCGCCGGCCTGTACCAGGCCCAACTGGCCGAGCTGCAGGGCAAGCTGGACAAGCTTCTGCTGACCTACACCAACGACTACCCCGACGTGGTGCGCACCCGCCACCAGATGCAGGATTTGCAGCAGCAACTGGCGCAAGCCAACGCGCGCAGGGCGGTGGCGAGAAACGGCAAGCCCGCCGCGCTGGATGCCAGCGTGCAGATGAACCCGCTCTACCAGCAGATGAAAGGCGACCTCTCCGCGTTGCGCGGGCAGATTGCCGCCACCACGGCGCGCATGAACGCCAGCCAGGCGATGCTCGACAACGAGATGGCGCGCAGCCGCCGCATCGCCGGATCGGAAAACGTCACCGCCGAGCTGACGCGCGATTACGACGTCAACCGCGACGTCTACCAGGATCTGCTGAAACGCCGCGAAAACGCGCGGGTGTCGATGGACCTGGACGCGACCAAGCAGGGCCTGACCTTCACCGTGCAGAACCCGGCCACCAAGCCGCTGCTGCCAACCGGACTGCGCTTCATGCACTTTGCGCTGGGCGGCATCGGGCTGGGTCTGGCCCTGCCCTTCGGGTTGCTGTTCGGTCTGGCCCGCTTCGACCCGCGCGTGCGCTCGGCCGAGCAGCTGGAACGCCTCACCGGCCTGCCGGTGCTCGCCACCGTGCCGTACTACGCCACACCGGACGACCGCCGCCGCAACCATGCGCGCAACCTCAAACTTGCCACCATCCTCGCCGCCGTGGCGGCGGCGTATCTGATCCTGTTCGTGCTGAAGCTCAAGGGGGCAGCATGAAACCCGACAAGTCAGCCACCGCCGTGGTCCGCATGGAGTCCGATGCCGGCACCACCGACCGCCTCCCGCAGGCGGTGCCCGACCACACCATCGCGCTGATGGCCGAGCCACGCGCGCTGGTGCCGCAACAGCTCGAGGAGCGCCGCCTGATCCATCGGGACGCCTCCTCGCGCGTGCAGTCGGACGCCTTTCGCGAACTGCGCACGCGCCTGCTCAGCCTGGCCAACGGCAATAACTTCATTACCCTCGTGGTCGCGGTCAGTCCGCGCAGCGGCGCCAGTTTCGTGGCCCGCAACCTGGCCGCGGCGTTTGCGCTGGACGAAACCAAGACCAGCCTGTTGCTCGACTGCAACCTGCGCTATCCCGACCAGCATCGCGCGTTGGGGGTTGCCACCGACAACGGCGGGCTGGTGGATTTTCTCGACCAGCCCTCGCAGGGCATTGCCGCGAAGATCTACGCCACCGGCGTGCCGCGCCTGCGCCTCATCCCCGCCGGCAGCGCGCGCGAAGACGGCGGCGAGTATTTCTCCTCGTTCCGCATGCAGGCGCTGCTGCAACACCTGCGCAGCCGCTACGGCGACCGCTACCTGTTCCTCGACGGTCCGGCGGTAAAGGGCTCGCCCGACGCGCGCATCCTTTCCGAGCTGGCCGACTTCGTACTGCTGGTCGCCGGCTACGGGTGCGACACGCCGGCCGCCATCAGCCAGGCAGCCGCGCATTTTGCGCCGGAGAAATTCGCCGGCGTCGTGTTCAACCAGGTGCCGTGAGCACTGCCCACCACCCGGCAACGGAAACCCACCGCTACGCTGCACGCCATCACCCAAACCGCCCGCCCGTCGCCGGCTTCCCGCGGCCCTTGGCTCATCCACAGGGAGGGATGAACCCATGTCGTCCACCACCTTGCACCGCGCCATTGCCATGGCATTGCTCGCCACCGGCGCGCCCGCCGTGGCCAGCCAGTTCGACTACGACCTGTACGCTGGCGTTGCGCACAGCGACAACGTGCGGCTGACCACCAGCCGGCCGATCAGCCAGACCATCCTGATCCCCGGCATCAATTTCACCTGGGACCAGCAGGGTGCGGCTCTGCAGGCGCACGTGATCGGCAATCTCGAATACCGCAGCTATCTCGGCAACCGCTTCAGCGACCAGCAGTCCGCACAGTTGAATGGCCAGGCCCTGTGGACGCTCTCCCCGCGCCGGCTGGATCTCAACGTGCAGGACTATGCCGGCATCCAGCCGCTTGATTCGCTCGCCAGCGATGCGCCGAACAACCGCCAGCAGACCAACGTGTTCATGGTCGGCCCGGTGCTGCATTTCCGCCTCGGTGAAACCGTGCGAGGGCAAGCGGAGCTGCGCTACATCAATAGCTACGCGGAGAAAACCCGCGACTTCAACTCCAACCGGGCGCAAGCCGCGTTGCGCCTGATCAAGGACCTCAGCCCCACGGCGCGGATGTCGCTCAACCTCGACACCGAACGCGTGCGTCTGCACACCACGACCATCTATCCGAACTACGACCGCCACGAGCTGTTCGCCCACTACGTGAGTACCCTGCCCAAGGTGGATCTCGACCTGGAACTGGGAGCCACGCGCATCGACTACGACCGCGCCGGTGCGCGTGCACATACGAGCCCGCTGGTGCGCGCCAGCGCCACCTGGCGCATCTCGGCCCGCAACAACCTGACGCTCGACGGCCGCCGCCAGTACTCGGACGCCGCGCACGACCTCATGCTGCGCCCCGGCACCAACCCGCTGCGCAACGACTACGGCGTCGGCATCGGCGACACCATGGTCAACCCGCAGGTGTTCCTCGAGCACAAGACGGAGCTGGTCTATGGCTTTCGTGGCGAGCGGGTGTCCTTCACGCTGGCGCCGTACTACCGCAAGCTCGATTATCTCGGGGGCTCGGTGTACGACCAGCGCGGCACCGGCGCCACCACCGCCCTCGACTACCGCATGCGCCCGACGCTAACCGTCTCGCTCTTCGCCAGCCGCGAAAACCTGCGGTACACCACCATGCACCGGGTGGACAAGACCCTGCTGGCCGGCATCGGCATCGTCGGACAGCGCAACAGCCACTGGAGCTGGCGCGCGGCGCTCACCCGCCAGCAGCGGCATAGCACAGCCGCCGGCCAGAGCTATCACGAGACCCGCATCTACTTCGGGCTGGTCTACAAGCGATGAGCACCCGCAACGGTGCCGACGAGCCCATCCAGTTTGGTCCACAGTCCCTGTTCGGCATGTATTGCCCGGCGGCCGGTTCGACGCCGCGGGGCGGCGTTCTGCTGTGTGCGCCGATCGGCCAGGAGCAGATCCGCGGCCATCGGCTGTACCGCCAGCTGGCGCACGCCATGGCCGCAGCCGGTTTTGCGGTGCTGCGTTTCGACTGCTATGGGACGGGCGATTCGCCCGGCGAAAGCCTCAAGGTGAGCTGGCCGCAATGCCTTGCCGACACCGCCACCGCCGCCGCGGAACTGCGCCGGCGCAGCGGCTGCGACCAGCTTGCCGCCTACGGCACACGTATCGGCGGCAGCTTGGCCCTGGCTGCGGCGCCCGCGGCCGGGCTTGCGCGGCTCATCCTCTGGGATCCCATCCTGGATGGCGCCGCCTACGTCGTGCAGCTCGATGCATGGCAGGAGTGGCTGCGCAAGGATCCAGGCCGTTATCCCCGACCGCGTCCGGCGGCCGACGCCGCAGGCCAATGGTTGGGTTTTGCCGTCAGCCCCGCCCTGCGCCACCAGCTGCTGCAATGGCGCCCCGAGCCGCCAGCCGTACCGACGGTGCTGCTGCAATCCGCCGAGGTCGCCACCCAGCCGGTACCTTCGAGCTTCCTTGCTGCCGGGGTGCAACGCCGCACGCTGGCCACACCCTCGCCATGGCTCGACCCCGGGCGCCTGGAAACCACCGTGTTCGCCCCCGACATGGTGCGCGCTGCCTGCGACTGCCTGCTGGGCACGGCATGACGGCCGAACAGGCTTTTCGCTTCGGGCGCGCCGATCACCTGATCGGCATCGCCGGACTGCCGGCAACCCCCGCTCCGGTCGGCGCGATCGTGCTGAACGCCGGCATGGTGCACCGGGTCGGGCCGTTCCGCCTGCACGTCGACCTGACCCGCCGCCTGAATGCGGCCGGCTATCCCACGCTGCGCATGGATCTTTCGACGCTGGGCGACAGCGGCGCCAGCGGGCAGAACCAGTCGCACGCGACGGAAGTGCTGGCCGACGTCGCCGATGCGATGAACCTGCTCGGCACGCACGCCGGATGCGAACGTTTCGTGCTGATCGGCCTGTGCGCCGGCGCCGCCAATTCGCACACCGTGGCCTGCGTCAACCCGCGCGTGGCTGGCGTCGTTTTCATCGACGGCTACGTCTATCGCACCTTCGGCTTCAACCTGCGGCACTACCTGCCGCGGCTGCTGAGCCCGGTGCGCGTCCTGCGCCGGGTCGCACGCATGGCCAGGCAGCGGCGGAAGCCGGAGGGGCGGGCGGTATTCGAGGTGACCGTGCCGCCGCGCGACCAGGTGCGCCGCAACTACGCGGACATGCTCGCACGCGGCCTGAAGCTCTGTTTCATCTACAGCGGCGGCATCAGCGAGCACTTCAATCACGCCCGCCAGTTTGGCGAAATCTACGGCCCGCTGGCGCGCGACCCGGGCGCCAGCGTGCATTACCTCGCGCACACCGACCACACCTACGCGCTGACCGCCGACCGCAAGCTGCTGATCGACACCATCACCGACTGGTTTGCCGACCGATTCCCGCTCGCGAACCGGCGTTGACTGTCAGCCGTAGCGCTTGCGGACGGCGCCGAGCAGATAACTGGCAAAGCAGCGCGAGGATGCGGGCCACGACAGGCCGAGATGGCGGCGATAAATGCGCCAGGTCCAGCGCGCCGAACGCGGGAGGCTGGACGACAGCGACGCGCCGCCGTCGCTGTACACCGCGAGCGGCTCCTGGATGGCCACCGCCGAGCCGCTGCGCTGCAGTACCTCCAGCCACATGAGATAGTCTTCGTGGCCGATCGACTCCTGGCGAAACGTGCCCAACACTTCGCGATCGTAGGCCCCGGTCAGGTTGCCGATGCAGTTGCCGCGCAGCAGGTGGGCAAAATCGAATTGCGCCGGTGGCGTGACCAGCCGGCGCCCGCTGGCGCCCTCACGGAAATACGCCGAGCACACCACGCTGGCGCCCGCGGCGAACGCCTCGCGCTGGCGGGCAAGTTTTGTCGTCAGCCAGTAGTCGTCCGCATCCAGAAAGGCGAGATAGCGCCCGCGCGCGGCGTCGATGCCGGCGTTGCGCGCCCTCGCCACGCCACCGTTGCGCTCCAGCACCAGCAGGCGGATGCGGTCATCGCGCTGCACGAACTGGTCGACCCGTTCGCGCGTGGCATCGCGCGAGCCGTCGTCGATCACGATCAGCTCGAACCCCGGGTCGGTCTGCGCCAGCACGCTGTCGATCGCGCGGCCAATGGTGGCGGCACCGTTGTAGGCCGGCATGATGATGCTGAATATCGGCTGGTCCACGGCGCTCAACCCGGCGCCGCCGCGGACGGCCGCGGCAGTTCAAAGTCGCGGTAAACGTTCGGGTTGCCGGCCTTGCCGGCCTCCGCCGCCTTGATGATGTTGTACATCTCGCGCGTGGTGACGTAATGCAGCACGTGGCGGGTGCCGTCGTTGTAGGCGCTTTCGAGATACGCGTGCATGCGTTCCGCCGGCTCGCCCAACAGCGTGTCCATGTCGCGCTCCTGGGTGCCGTGGGTGTGGATCTTGATGAAGATCCACTCCGGCCGCCCCTCGACGTGGATGCCGGTGCGCACCCAGTGGTCCACGCGATCCGACGTGGGCGGGCAGGCTCGGCGCACGTCGGCATTCTCGATGCGCGGAATGATGCCGAAGCGACGGCGCTTCCAATTGAGGCCGAGCGGCCCTTGCACGATCATCAGATCGCCCGATGGCTGTCCGCCCACCCGCACCGGCACGCCCTTGTCGTGCGATTTCGGCCGCAGCGGGTCGTCGGTGGCGTAGTAGATGCTGTTGACCGTGCTGGTCTGGGTGTCGCTGGGTGCCGACGGCAGAGTGAAATCGGCATAGCAGCCAAGTTCGCGCAGCAGGATCAGCTCGTTGTTGAGACCGCACCAGCGGCCATCGGCGCGCGAGTTGTCGAGGCTCCAGTTGCCATGCACGAAGGCAAACCGCAATTGCCCGGTCTTCGGATCGCGCGGCAAGGCGCCGTGGCGCTCGTGCAGCAACTGGTTGAAGCGCGCGATCACTGTGCGGAAGTTCGCCTCGGTGTCATGGTCGTGGTGCAGGTGGATCTCGATCTCGCCGAAGCCCTCCTTGCACAGGGCCGCCAGCTTGGTCAGGTGCTCCTCCGCGTATTCCTCCTCCGGATAGAAGAAGCAATGCTGCGGGTGGCGGCCGTCTGCATCGACATGGCGCGACGCCAGCGCGCGGTAGTCGCGGCACCAGCGATCCACCCGCGCGCGCTGGGTCGCCAGGTCCACCCGGCCCCAGTTCGGCTCGAAGTGATCGACGAAGCAGAACATCACGTGCACCGGGCCGACCGGCGGCGCCGGCACCCGGCGGCGCAAATAGCTGCCCAGCCAGATCTGCATGTTGCGCGCGTGGATCGCATAGCGCAGTGCGACGACCGCGCCTGCCACCAGTAAGGCCGCCATCGCGAGGATTCCCATCAACATCCGTCAGCTCCCTGGTCGAAGAAAATGGACGCAGCCGTGGCCGCCACCCGCATCATTGGCTGCGCTCCGGTGACAACGACAAGAACCGGAAACCGGTAGCGCACCAGACCGGCAGCAACTGGGCAAGGGCATCGCACGCCAACGCGTTGTCGTCGTGCATCAGCACGATGTCGCCCGCCATCGGCGGCACGCGTTGCAGGCGTCCCACCAGCTCGGCCACCGGTGGCTTGCGGTAATCGAGGCTGTCGTAGGACCAGTACGCGACGCTGCGCCGGCGGCGCGCGAGCGCAAACAACAGCGGCAACGGCAGCACGCCCTGCGGTGTGCGCACCCGATGCCGGGCACGTCCGTCAAACCGGGCCAGCAACGCGTCGGTGCGGTCCAGCTCGGCCAGCTGTTCGGCGAGACCAAGATGGTCGTAATGGTCGTGGTTCCACGAGTGGTTGCCGAGCAGATGACCGTCGGCCACGATGCGCTCGACGAGGCGCGGATAGCGCTCGGCATGTTTGCCGATTACGAAAAAGCTCGCGCGAGCGCCGTTTGCCTGCAACAGATCGAGCAGGCGCGGAGTGTGCTCCGGGTGCGGGCCGTCGTCGAACGTGAGGTAGCGCGCACCGTCGCCCACCGCGCCACGAGTTTGCGCGATGCCGGTGGGCAACAGGCCGAGCAGCTGCCGCTTGGAGGGTTTGAGTCTCACGTGGCGTTTCCCGTCCGTACCGGTGCAGCGGCAACCGCCGCGCACAAGCTGCGTTCAAGCCGGTCGACATTGTCTTCCCAGCGGAATTCAGCTGCGTGACATGCGATGCGTGCGGCATCCCACGGCCGCCCGAGCACGTCCTGCAGTGCCGCGCACAACGCCTGCGGGTCATGCGCCGGCACCAGATTCCCGGCATAGTCGGGCACCACTTCGGGGATGCCGCCAACCCGCGTCGCCACCACCGGCGTGCCGCTGGCCATGGCTTCCAGCACCACGTTGGGTACGCCTTCATTGTGGCTCGGCAGGCAGAGCACGTTGGCGGCGCGAAACCAGTCCGCGAGGGCAGCGTGATCCACCGCCCCGACCAGCCGCACATGACTGCCAATGGCACCCGCGCTGGCGCGTTGCTTGATGTCGTCGCGCGCCGCGCCGGCGCCCACGTAGACCAGCATGGCCTGGGGCTGGGTCTCGCGCAGCCACAAGAAGGCCTCGATCAAGTCGAGACACCCCTTCGCCGGCTTGAGGTTGCCCACGTACAGCACCAATGGAACCGCTGCCGGCACACCCAGCCGCTCACGCGCTTCGACGCGTGACCCCGGCGCAAACAGCTTTCCATCCACGCCGTTGTAAATCACTTCGGTGCGTGCCGGGTCGGCGCCGATCGCGACCGCTTTCTCCGCCAGCGCACGGCTGACGGCAACGACGCCACCGGCACGCCGCAGGGCGCGGGCAATCTGCCAACGCCGCAGCGCATGGGTGGCGATCACGTTGAGGTCGCTGCCATGCACCTTGACCACGTACGGCACCCCCAGGCGCCGCGCCACCCAGCCGGCCGCCACGGCGTCCGGGTACCCCCAGCTCGCCAGCACGCAATCGAAGCCCGCGTGCCGCAAAACCCGGCCACGCTGGGCCCAAAGCGAGAGCCCCCAGCAAACCGCGTGCAAGACGCGGCCAACGCCCGGCGGGTAAAAGTAGGTGAACCAGCCGGCCACCACGCCCGGCACCTCCACCGCACTGCGCTGGCCGTGCCGTTCGCGGAAATCCACCGCCGTCAGCACCTGCACCTCATGCCGACGGCCCAGTCGCTCGAACTGCTGGCGATTGAACGCCCCACGCCGCGGATCCCACGGGGTGGGAAACAGGTTGGTGAGGACAAGGATCTTCATGGCTGCTGCGCCGGATCGCGGTACAGCGTCAGATAGCGCTGCGCCATGGTCTCCAGCGACCCCTCCGCCAATGCCCAGCGCCGCGCCGCCGCGCCGTACTCGCGCGCCGCCCCCCCATTGGCCAGCGCCGCCGCCATGGCATCGGCCAGCGCGGTCGGAGCACCTGGCGGCACCAGCCAACCGGTGCGGCCGGCCTGCACGATCTCGCCATTGCCGCCGACCTCGGTGGCGACGATGGGCAAGGCCGTGGCGCTCGCCTCCAGCAGCGCCATGGAATACGCCTCGCTGCGCGAGCACAGCACAAACAGGTCGAAGCCCTGCAGCAAGTCGCGTACGTCATTGCGGTCGCCGAGAAAGTGCACCGCCGCCGCCACGCCGGCTGCGCGCGCGCCTTGCTCCAGTTCGGCACGCAAGGGACCATCCCCGACCAGCACCAGCACCGCATCCGGCACGCCCGCGTGCAGCTGCGCAAAGGCACGGATGAGATTGGCCTGATCCTTGATCCGCGTGAGCCGCCCCACGGTGCCGACGATGCGGCTGGCCTGCGCCACCCCCAGCGCCACGCACAACTGGCGATGCCTCGCCGCGTTGGCCGGAGCGAACGACGCCACCGGAATCCCGTTGCGCACCACCCGCGACTTGGCCGCTGGCACGATGCCCAGTGCGACCGCATCGGCCCGCGCCGCCTCGCACACGGCCACCACCGCGTCGGTGCGCGCCAGGGCGCGGCGATACAGCCATTCGAGCCGCGGTGCGCGGCGATTGCTGCTCATGCTGTGGCGGGTGTTGATGACACGGCGGATACCGAGCCCGGTGCATGCCAGCACCGCCTGGTAATGCGCCATGGCGTTGTGGGTATGCAGCACTTCGGTGCCGTGCCGGCGCACGGCGCGCCGCGCGCGCCAAAGCGCGCGCACATCCAGCCCGCGGCGTTTGCCGCATGCGTACACCGGCACCCCCATGGCCGCCACTTCCGGCGCCAAAGTGCCCGCTTCATACAGGCAGACGATCTGGCAATGCTGGCCCTGCGCATGCTGCACGCGCACCAGTTCGATGACCATGCGTTCCAGGCCGCCGCGATTCAGGTTTTCAACCACATGCGTGATGTTCAACGTCATCGCCCACAAGAATGTTCATTGGCAATCCGCCGGCGGTGCAGGGTGCGAACCGTACACGCCGCAGCATCCATTCGCCGCCGGCTTCGCACCGGCGCGGCCGGCGCTCATGCCTGTTCGCGCCTTGCAGCGCGGCCGCCCGCCCACGCCAGCAGCAGCCCGACCGCCCGCGGCCGACCGCCCGCGAACCGCCGGTGCAACTGCCCGAGCTGATCGAGGTCGTCCTCGGTCCAGCACCCAAAGACCAGGGTGAACAGCAGATAGCTCGCGGTCACGCAGATGCCGCCGATCAGCAACGCCGCGATCGGCGGCAACGCGAGACCATGCACCGGCACGGCGACCAGAGCCGCACCGCCGCCGGCGATGACGATGCGCAGCAGCCGCGACCAGTCCAGTTGCGTGGCGCTGACGCGAATGCCGACGACGAAGTAGGTCGCGCTGCCGATCAAGCCGCCCAGCACCACCGCCGCGATCGCACCTTCGAGTCCAAAGCGGGAGATCAGGATCACGTCCAGCGCCACCTTCAGCGCCCCGAAAACGATCGTCAGCACCAGGATCACGTGCTGCCGATCCGCGCTGACCAGCAGGCTGGTCGCCCCTTGCGTCACGCAGCCGATGCCACAGGCAAACGCGACCCACGCGAACACCACGGCGGCAGGTGCATAGGAGGTGCCGTACAGGAGCCGGATCACTGGGCCGGCAAACACCGCGCAAAACACGATCACCGGCACCGCAAGCAGCGCGAGGTAACTGGTTACCACCACGAAACGCCGACCGGCGACCTGCCCGCCCTGGCTGAGCGCCTTGGCCATCATCGGCAACAACAATTCGGCAAACACGCCGGGCACCAGCAGCGTGACGCCCGTGGCCAATTGATACGCCACCTTGAAATAGCCCGCGGCCTGCGTGCTGTCGTACATGGTGAGGAACAGCACTTCCACGCCACTGGCGATGAAGAAACCGATCACCACCGTGGCCGAAACCAGACGCAGATGGCGGCTCATGCGCTGGCGCAAATCGGCGGGCAATGCCGCGTCCCGGGGCAACCGCTGCGTCAGCCGCCGCACTTCGTATTGCGAGATCGCGAGAAACACGACGCTGGAGAGCGCGTACACCACGATGAACCAGTAGATCGAGCCCTGCAGCAGCATGGCAACCACGATCATCACCAGGTTTGCCGGCGCCGCGACCATGGCGACGCGCGCGGTCGCATCGAAGGCCTCGAACCCCTTGGCGGTCGACACGTTGAACATGTACGTCGTGCGCATCGCCATCGCGACCAGCAACATCAGGAACTCGTCCAGCCGCATCGCCACCGGCAGCCGCTGGCGCAGGAAGGCATACGCGCCGACCGCCAGGATGGCCGCCACGACCAGGTGCATGCGCTGCGCAAACTGCAGGCGGCGGATGACCGGCACGATCTGCTCGGCGTGCCCGGCGCCACGCGCCTCGGCCACGAACTTGATGACGCCGGTGGTGATGCCCGAGTTGCTGATCACCACGCCGATGGCGACAAACCACATGAACAACCCGTACACGCCGTACGCGGCCGGGCCGAGATGACGGGCAACGAGAATCGCCGCGACCATGCCGAGGAAATACTCGGTGTAGATGCCCACCGAAGAGAACATCGTGTTGCGCAGCGCGCCGTCGCGGGTCTTCATGGGTTGTGCAGCAGCAAGGTGACGATGACAAACAGGAGCACCACGGCACCCAGGGCATAGAACACCCAACGCCACCAGCCCTCGCCGAGTGAAAACTCGGGCAGGGCCGGGAATTGCCGGCGCAAGCCGAGGTAATGGCCCACGGCCACCGCCATGATCAGGTACAGCATGATCGTGTAGCTGCGACTGAGGAAAAACGCCGCGGCAAACATACCGCTCAGCGACAGCAGCAACGTCAACCCGATCCGGCGTTGCGCCTGCCAGTCTTCCCCAGCCGTGGACGCGTCCGCCGCTGCCACCGTGGCCGCCGCCACCACGGGTCGCACCAGTGGCAGCCGGGTCGGCACCGCGGTGCGCATTGCGGTTGCGGTTGCCGCAACCGCCGCAGGCCAGCGCCCGGCGACCGGTGCCAGCGCATTGGTATGGGATACCTTCGCCGCGTCGCCCAGGTTGGCCGCCGTCAGCGGCGGCGTCACCATGCGCAGTACCGCGATCATCATCAGAAAGCTGTAGCCGACAAACGCAAGCCAGGTAATGAATCCGAACAGGCCGGTCTCGGCCAGCACCAGCACAAAGGAATTGTGCGCGGTCAGGTTGTTGTAGTCGGTGAAGTTGCCCGCCCCCACGCCGAACAGGGGCTTGGACATGAACATGTGCAGCCCCTCGTACCAGGCATCGACGCGTCCGGCCGCCGAGCTCTCGTCGGCATCGAGATCCTGCATGCGCGCAGACAACAACCGCATGGCGACCAGGCCGACCAGCGCCAGCGAGCCGGCGGTGACCAGCCCGCGGCGGTACCAGAGGTAACCGCCGCCAACCACCAGCACGGCCAGCAACGCGCCGCGCGAATTGGTCAGGTAGATGCCATACAGCAACAGCAGCACCGACGAACCCCAGAGCAGCCGGCGCAGCACGCCACCGGCGCTGAGGTAGGCGGCCATCGGCAGCACCGAGACGAACAGCATGCCCAGGTCGTTCGGATCCTTGAAGATGCCGACATAGCGGATGCGGCCGTCCTCGACCATTCCGACTCCGGTCCAGCCCACGCCATTGAGTTTCTGGTCGATGCCGTGCACCGCCAGCACCGTGGCGCACCCTACCAGCAGGGCAAATACCGTGCGCAGCCGCTGCGGCTTCGCGGCCAGCGCCGTCGCCAGCACAAAGAACAGCGCCACCGACGGGCCAAAGATGCCGATCTGCTCGATCGCGCCACCCATCCAGCCATTGACGACCTGCGAAACCATCATCGCGACCAGAAACAGCGGCAGCAGCCAGAAGTGCGGCGCCGCGAACGTCTTGACCGACGACAGCAGCCAGCTCGCCATCGCCAGCACGATCACGCTGGACAACAGCGGCACCCCGACCAGGCCGGGCAGGTAGTCCTGCGGCCGGACGATGGTCAGCGCGATATACAAGAGCGTCAGGGCAAACACGGAATGGCTACCTGTCAGTGGGCACGGCTGGTGGAGGGGTAACTGATGATTTCAGGCAACGTGAGCATGGCCGCAAACCAGCCGGTATCCATCTCGCGCTCCACCGCCAGCCGGTGCAGCGCGTAAGGGTCGGCGGTTTCGTCATTGGTGCCTCTGATGTAACTGCAGCCGGCGCGATACCCCATGTCCTTGGCGGCGGTGGTCACGCGGCCGTCGAACGCGTCGTTGCCGCCCACCGGGTAGGCAATGAGCGAGGCCGGCGCTCCCAGCTCGCGCTCCAGGGTTGCCTTGGAATCGCGCAACTCGCGTTCCATCTCGTCGGCCGACAGCTTGGCCAGCATGCGGTGGTGCACGCCGTGCGAGCCGATCTCGAAACCGGCGGCATGCATCTCGCGCAGCTGGTTCCAGTTCATCGGCTGGCAGTCGGCATGCCGCCGCGTGCGCGGCATGTCCCATTCGGTCTCCAGGCGCTGGATCACCGCCGTCTGGATCTGCCCCTCCATCGCCTTGAGGTGATCCAGCGCGTGGCCCGCCACCTGCCTGCGCTGTACACGATCGGCCGGCAACGGCTCAACGATGCCGATCTCCGGCAACGAGAGCACCATCGCCGGCGTGTACAGGATCATGTGCACCAGCCAGTCGTAGGCATACGGCAAGCCACTATCGATGTGCCCGGTCGAGACGAAGAACGTGGCCGGCACCTGCAGCTCGCGCAGGATCGGAAATGCATTGTGATAGTTGTCGTCATACCCGTCGTCAAAGGTCACCACCACGGCGTCGGCAGGCAACGCGACATCCGCCTCCAGCGCCGACACCACATCGCCCAACCGCATCGGCCGGAAACGCCGGCTCAGCCATTGCATCTGGCGGCGGAACCCATCCACCGACGCGCTCACCAATTCCAGGTCGAAACCGAATCGCGCGGCATCCTCCAGCGTCAGCACCCGGTGGTAGGCAAGCACGCGTACATCCCGCCGCCACCACCGGCGCGCGCGCTGCAAGCCGCGCAGCAGGCCGGTTCGGTAGCACCACCTTCCCAACCGCCCGCGCATCCCGGGCATCAACCCTCTTTGTTCAATTCGTTCCACGGCTCCCCCCCCAGGCGCAATGGCTGCAACCAGCCTCCAGTCCTCCCCATGCGGCAGTGCCGTCGGCGGGCCCATCTTTGTCTGCCCCCTCACCGTCGACCAAACCAGCGCCGAACCCGGCCACCCAGGCCGCCCGTCGTTTGCTTGCCCGCCTCCGGCATGCCCGCGGCAAGCGTCGCCAGCGTGCCGGTGGCGACGTCGATCAGCTTGAGCGTGACACCCAGCTCGCGCTGCACGCGCGTCACCATTTCCACCGCCAACAGCGAATGGCCGCCGAGATCGAAGAAGTTGTCCTCGGGGCGGATGTCGCCGGCGCCGATCAACTCGCGCCAGATCGCGGCCAGCTGCTGCTGGCGCGCGTCCACCGAAACGTCGTTGCCTTTGAGCATGACGGGTGTCGATGTCACCACCGCGACGGCCGGCGATGGCGCCGGTTCGCCAGCGCCGACCGGCTGCAACGGATGGGCCACCAGCCCGGCCAGCAGGGTTTCGTACTGGGCGCGGAACCGGGCCACCGTGGCGGCGTCGAACAGGTCGGCGTTGAAGCTCATGCCGCCCAATAACCCGGCATCCTGTTCGATGAACCACAGGCCGATGTCCTCGGCGCTGCCGCGCTGGAACACCGGCAGGTGCTCGTGCGCCAGCCCGCCCCATTGGGTCACCCGGCCGCGCACGTCCTGAAACGAGAACATGGCCTGCGCCAGCGGCGGGCGGCTGTCGTCGCGCGGCAGGTGCAGCGCGCGCACCAGTTCCTCGAACGGCACGCCCGGCGCGGAAAACCCGTCGAGCACGGCGCGGCGCACACTGCCAACGCAATCGGCGAACGATGCCGTGTCCGCCACCGCCAGGCGCAGCGGCAGCGCATTGACGAAGAACCCCATGACCGACTCCAGCTCCGCCTCGTCGCGGTTGCGCACCGGTACGCCGACGATCATCTCGTGCTGGCCGCTGAGCCGATGCAGCAGCACGGTGAAGGCCGCCAGCAGCACCACGAACGGCGTCGTGTTCTGCTGCGTCGCCAGCGCGTGCACGGCCGCCAGTTGATCGCCGGGAATGCGCACCCACTCGGTGGCCCCGGCGCCGCTCATGCGTGCGGGGCGCGGATGATCGGCGGGCAATTCGAGCGGGGCCGGCGGATTGCGCAGGCGTTCCAGCCATGGCGCCAGCTGGCGGGCCAGCTCTTCGCCCTGCATCTGCGCGCGCTGCCACAGTGCGAAATCGCCGTACTCGATCGCCAATGGCGGCAGCGGGTTCTCCTGGCCAGCGGCATACGCGGCGTACAGCGCGCCCATTTCGCGATAGAGCAGATCGAACGACCAGCCATCCCAGATCACGTGATGGGCCATGAAGAAGAACACGTGGTGCTCGGCACCCAGCTTGAACAAGCGCACGCGGAACAGCGGCGCCACGGTGAGATCGAACGGCTCGGCGATCAGCGCCGCCAACCGTTGCTGCAGGTAGGCGTCGCGCCCGGTCCCCGGCAGCGCGGTCAAATCCTCCAGCGGCAGCGCCACCTCCAGCTCGGTGTGGATGCACTGCGTCGGGCCGTCGTCGGTCAACTGGATGGCCGTGCGCAGCACCGCCTGACGTCGCACCACGGTTTGCAGCGCGCGCGCGAAGGCGGCGTGATCGAACAGCCCGCACAGCCGATGCGCCGACGGGGTGTGCCAGGCGGCACTGCCGGGGTGCAGTTGTTCCAGGTACCAGACGCGCTGCTGCATCAACGACAGCGGCGCATGTGCGCGGTCGGCGCGGCGTGCAATCGGCGCCGCTGCGCATGTGCCGCGTGCGCGTGCGGCGCGGATCAGGTCGGCCAGCCGCGCCACCGTGGGCGCGTCGAACAAGTCACGCAGCGTGAGGTCGACATCCAGCGCGCGGTCGAGCCGCATGGCCAGTTGCGCGGCCAGCAGCGAATGCCCGCCGAGGGCGAAGAAATCCTCGTCGCTGCCCACCGCCGGGCAACCGAGCACGTCGGCCATCGCGGTCGCCACCTGGCGCTCCAGCTCGTCGCGCGGCGCGGTCGGCGCCACTGCGGACATGGTGCCGACCGGCGGCGGCGGCAGGCGTTTGCGGTCCAGCTTGCCGTTGGGCGTGAGCGGCATGGTGGCCAGCGTGACGACGTGCTGCGGCAGCATGTAGTCGGGCAGACTGCCGCGCAGATGCTCGCGCGCGGCGCGTGCATCCACCGGCGCATCCGCCACCACATAGGCCACCAGCCGCTGGTCGCCGGGACGATCCTCGCGCACGATCACCACCGCCTCGCGCACCCCGGGGCAGCTCGCAAGACGCGACTCGATCTCGCCCGGCTCGATGCGGAAACCGCGCAGCTTGATCTGGAAATCCGCGCGACCGAGATGTTCCAGCGTGCCATTCGGCAACCAGCGACCACAGTCCCCGGTGCGGTACAGGCGCGCGCCCGGCGCGGCGGAAAACGGGTCGGCGATGAAGCGTTCGGCGGTGAGATCATCGCGGTGCAGATAGCCCAGCGCCACACCGGCGCCGCCGATCCACAACTCGCCGGGCACGCCAACCGGGCAACGCTCGCGGCGTTCATCCAGCACCCACACCGTGGTGTTGGCGATCGGCGTGCCGATGTTGATCGGCGCACCGGGTTCGATCTTGGCGCAGGTCGACCACACCGTGGTTTCGGTCGGGCCGTACAGGTTCCACAGCTCGCCGCAACGCGCCAGCAAGGCGGTCGCCAACTCCGGTGCCAGCGCTTCACCACCGCACAATGCACGCAGTTTGCCGTCGCCCTGCCAGCCCGTCTGCAGCAGCATGCGCCAGGTCGCCGGGGTGGCCTGCATGACGCTGATGCGGTGCTGTGCCAGCAGTGTCTGCAAGGCCGCGCCATCCGCCGCCTGGTCGTGCGTGGCGAGCACCACCTCGCCACCGACGCCCAGCGCGCCGAACAGTTCGAGCACCGCAATGTCGAACGAAAGCGTGGTGACCGCGAGCACGCGATCTTCGGCATGCAAACCGGGGCGCTCGGCCATGCTGGCGAGAAAGTTCGCGGCGGCGCGATGCGGGATGGCCACGCCCTTGGGCTTGCCGGTCGATCCCGAGGTGTAGATCACGTAGGCGATGGCTGCCGGGTCGATTGCCACCCGCGGCCGCGTGGTGGGCAACCGTGCCCAGTCCGCCGGCAGCGCATCCAACGCCACCACGGGGCAGCCCACCGATGCAAAGCGCGCCAGCTGCGAGCCTTGGGCAAGCAGCAACGCAAGTCGCGCATCGCCCGCCATGTAGCTCAGGCGATCGGTCGGGAAACCGGGATCGAGTGGCACGTAGCCAGCGCCGGTCTTGAGCACGCCAAGCACGGCAACCAGCATGTCCGCCCCGCGTTCCAGCGCCACGCCGACGAGATCGCCGGGCTGGACGCCGCGCGCCACAAGGCCATGAGCCAACTGGTTGGCGCGCTCGTCGAGCGCGCGATAGGTGAGGCCGAGCACGCCGACCGTCAGCGCGACGCGATCCGGCGTTTGCGCTGCCTGCCGCTCGAACGCGGCGTGCATGGCGGCTGCATCGGCGCCCCATGCGCGAGGCACGGGCTGCCAGCCCTGCAATTCGCGCACGGCCTGCGCATCCAGCAACGGCAGTACACCCAAGGCGCACTCGGAGTGTTCGATGCCCGCGCGCAACAAGGTTTCGAAGGCGCGCATCCAGCGCCGCACCGTCGTGGCGTCGAACAAGTCGGTGGCGTACTGGCACTCCAGGCGCAGCGCGCCGGCCTCCTGCACCGCGTTGACGGAAAGCTCGAACTGCTCGAACCTGCGCGGCACACTGGCAAACGCAAGCTCAAGGCCACTGAACGCAGCGCTCTCCTGATCCAGCGCCTGGTCGATGTTGAACATGACGCTGACCAGCGCCGGCCGAGTGTTGTCGCGCGGCAGGTCGAGCTGGCGCACGAGGCTGCCGAAGGTGCAGCGCTGGTGATCCAGCGCATCCAGCAATGTGCCGCCGGCCTGCTTCAGCAGCTGCCTGAACGGCAGTGCCGCATCCGCCCCGCAGCGCAACGGCAACAGGTGCACGCCGTGCCCGACGAGATCGCCCATGCCCGCGCTGGCTTGCGCCGCGGCCGGAATGCCCAGCACCACTTCGGTACTGCCGGCGAGCCGTCCGAGCAGGCCGGCAAAGCTGCCCAGCAGCGCAGCGAACAGGCTCACCCCGTGATGCGCGGCAAGGTGGCGCAAATCGCCGACGAGCGCTGCGGGCAAGAGGTAATCCTCGCGTGCCGAGGCAAAGCTGCGCCGCGTCGGGTGCGGCCGGTCACCAGGCAAGTCCAATACGCCCGGCGGCGCGGCATACTGCGCCACCCACCATGCCTCGTCGGCGGCATCCGCGCCGCGCGCGGCCGGCTCGCCGAGCGCCAGGGCGTAATCGGCAAACGCCGGCGCTGACGCCAGCGTGGCGGTTGCCGCACCGGCGCGCTGGGTATACAAGGCACCCAGCTCGCGCACGATCACCCACCACGACCAGCCATCGCACACCAGATGGTGGGCGCACAGCAGCAGCACGTGTTCGTCCTCCCCCAGCTGCAGCAGCTCGGCACGCCAGAGCGGCCCATGTTCGAGGTCGAACGCGGTGGACACCATCGCCGTGCGGCGCGCGTCCAGCGCTGCGGCCCGGGCGCTCGCATCCAGCGCGGAAAGGTCTGACCGGACTACCGCAAAGTGCAGCGCTTCCGCCACGCAAAACGTCTCGCCGTCCGGGCCGAAGGTGGCGCGCAGGGAGTCGTGGCGATCCACCAGATCCTGCAGCGCATCCAGCAGTGCGTCGCGCCTGAGCGCGCCGCGCAGGGTGAGCGCCACCGCTTCGTTGTACGCCAGCGACGCGGCGTCGCCCTGCTTGGCCGCCAGCCAGATCTCGCGTTGCGCCTCAGTGCTGGGTACCACGCGGGCCAGCGCCGGCGCCGCGAACGGGTCGTAGTCGACCGCGGGCGCGCCGCTGCCGCGGGCGGGTTCGACCGGCGTGTTCATGGTTCCACCTTGAGGTATTTGCCGGGCTGGGCGGGGTTGGGCACAAACCAGCACGGCGTGCCATCGGGCTCGCGTCCAAGCCGCGCGCCGGGCACCGGCGGGTGCGCGGCATCCATCGCGGTATGGGCAACAGCCGCCTTGCGCGGCAGGAATTCGGCCTCCTGCAGCTCGACCACCGACGCCTTGAACGCCTGCGTGATGAGCCGGAAATCCGCCTCGCTGTGCGCGGTGGTGAAGAAACACGGAAAGTGGTCGAGGATGTGCACGCCGCGGCTGCGCATCATCGCGAACAGGAGATCCTGCAGCGGATGCTCTTCGAGAAACTGCGTGCGCCACAGCGAGGCGGATTGCTTGATCGCGATCGGCGCCCCCACTTCCACGCAGAAGCCATTGAGCTCGTCGGCGAATGCCGCGGTGCGCGCGTTGAGCCGCTCCTGCAGCGCCGGGCCTTCGCGTTTCAGGTGTTCCAGCACAGCCTTCGCCGCGGCCAGCGCCAGCGGATGGCGCACGAAGGTGCCGGCGAAATAGGTGACGCCCACGGTGGGAATCGAAGCATCCCCGTACTGCCACTGGCCGCCATCCAGCGCATCCATGTACTGCCGCTTGCCGGCGATCACGCCGATCTGATAACCGCCGCCGATCACCTTGCCGTAGGTGGCGAGATCGGCGTCGATGCCGAACAGGCCCTGGGTGCCGCGCGGGTGCGCGCGAAAGCCGGTGACGATCTCGTCGAAGATGCACAGCGCGCCCTGCTCGGCGGTGAGCCTGCGCACCTCGCGCAAGAACGCCACCGGCTGGAAATCCGGGCGCCGGCTCTGCACCGGCTCGATCAGCACGGCGGCCAGCTCGCCCGCATGCGCGGCAATCCAGGCGAGCGACTCCGGCGTGCCGTAGTCCAGCACGATCACGTGCTCGGCGGTGTTGCGCAAAATGCCCGGCGCCGCCGGCACCGCATGCAGCTTCCTGGTGCCGCGCACGATCACTTCGTCGACGATGCCGTGATACGAACCGCTGAACAGCACGATGGTTTCGCGCCCGGTCACCGTGCGCGCGATGCGGATCGCGCCCAGCACCGCCTCCGAGCCGGTATTGCACAGCGCCGCGCGCTCGTGCCCGGTGACTTCGCACACGAGGTCGGCCACCTCACCGGCCAGCGGGTGCTGCGGGCCGATTTCGTAACCGAGGTCGAGCTGCCTGCGGATCGCCTCCAGCACGAAATCCGGCTGCCAGCCGAACAGGCTCATGCCAAAACCGTTCAACGCGTCGACGTAGTCGTTGCCGTCGAGGTCCCACAGGTGCGCGCCTTTCGAACGCTCCACCACCACCTGGTAGATGATCTCCTTGAGCAGCGGGCGGAAGCCGTTGACCACGCGCGGGTCGGCCATGCGCGCGCGATGCGCCTGGGTGTACGTCTTGGATTGCTGCGTGCGCGCCACATAGCGCGCGATGAAGCGGTCCAGCAGGCCGCGCTGGCGCGGCGTGAGCGGATCGCGGTCGGTATGGATGCGCGCAATCGCGCCAAAGGCCTGCTTGACGTCGTAGTGCACGTGCGCCGCACCAGGGTCGCCGGCAACGACCGGAGGCGCTACGACTGGCGCCGGGTTTGCGCTCGCTGCCGGAGCCGGCGCGGCGGGCACGGCCATCGGCGCCGCGCCGCCCAGCAACGCAAGCTGCTGCGCCATGAGCTGCATCTGCTGGGCGATCACCTGCTGCACGTAGCCACTTGGCGCGCCGGCCGCGATCGCCAGCGGCGCGGCAGCAGCGGCTACCGCCGGGACGACCGGCGTGGCAACAGCCGGCGGCGCGGCATCCGGCGGCAGCTTCGCATCCAGCAACGCGGCGAGGCTGGCGAAGCTCGCGGCGTCGCCCATCAGCTCGCGAAAACTCACCGGCGCGCCGAACGTTTTCGATACCTGCAATGCGAGCTGGGTGAGCATCAGGCTGTCCAGCCCCAACTCGATGAAGTTCGCGTTCGCGTCGGCGTCGGCGAGATCCAGCCCGGCCACATCCTCAAACGCGGACTTGAGCCTGGTGATCAGGGAAGCGGTGCGATCGGCGGCAGCAGCAACGGGCATGACGGTGTCTCCGGAAAACGGGGTGGCCGCGACCGCCGGTGGCGACGTCGATGCCGGCACGGCATCGACCCAATGGCGTTCGCGCGCAAACGGATAGGTGGGCAGGCACAACCGCCGGCGTACGCGCCGACGATCCAGTGCGGCGAGGTCGACGGCGCAGCCGCGGCACCACAGCACAGCCACGGCCCTGCGCACGGCTGCGGTTTCGTCGACCACGGTCGCATCCAACGACGCCACTGCGCTGCCGCCGTGCTGGCGCAGCAACGGCTGCTGGCGCACCACGGCGGTCAATACCGTGCGCGGGCCGACTTCCAGCACGACGCGGCCGGGGGTGGCGAGCACCGTCTGCGCCGCCGCGGAGAAACGCACCGGCGCGCGCAACTGGTTGGCCCAGTAATCGGCCGACTGCACCGTGGCGGGGTCCAGCAATTGCCCGGTCACGGTGGACACGATCGGCAGGCTCGGTACGTGGCGCGCCACCGCTTCGGCCGCGGCGTGGAACGGCGCCACCGCCGGTTCCATCAGGGCGGAATGGAACGCATGCGAGGTGTGCAGCGGGCGGCAGGCGATGCCGCGCGCCGCAAGGCTGGCGGCCAGTGCCGCGACGGCCTCGCTCGCGCCGGCGACGACACCGGCACCCGGCGCGTTTTCCACCGCCAGCGTGAGGTCGGCCGGCAACTGCGCGCGCAGTTCGTCGGCCGGCATGCGTACCGACAGCATCGCGCCGGGCGGTTGCGCCTGCATCAGGGCCGCACGCTGGATGACGAGCCGCATCGCGTCTTCCGGCGTGAACACGCCGGCCAGCGCGGCCGCGGCGAATTCGCCGACGCTGTGGCCGACCAGCGCCACCGGTTCGGCACCGAGGCTGCGCCACCATTGTGCCAGCGCGTATTCCATCGCAAAAATCGCCGGCTGCATCACCGCGGTGGGCAGCAGCGCATCAGGGTCGTCGCTCCACAGGCGTTCACGCAGGTCGAAACCCGCACTGCCCTGCGCCGCCGCCATGCAGGCATCGAACGCGTCGCGGAATACCGGCTCGGCGGCATGCAGCGCGCGCCCCATGCCAGGGTAGGTCGAACCCTGGCCGGGGAACGCGAACACGACCCCGCTCGCCGGAGCATCGCCCTGCTCGGGCACCGCCAGCGCGCGCAGCCGGGCCACCGCATCGGGCCCGTCCTGCGCCACCACGGCGACGCGCCGGGCAAATGCCTTGCGGCCAATGGCAAGCGTCCACGCCACGTCGGCCAGGTTCGCCTCGGGGTGGGTCTGCAAATGCTCGGCGAGATTGGCGGCGGCCGCGCGCAAAGCCAGCGACGTGCGCGCCGACAGGCACAGCAGTTGCGGCCCGGCGGCCGGCTCGCTGGCCGCACGCAGCGGCGCCTCTTCCAGCACCACGTGCGCATTGGTGCCACCCACGCCGAACGCGCTGACGCCGGCGCGGCGCGGGACGTCGCGCCGCGGCCACGGCGTCGCGCGGTCATTGACGCAAAACGGCGAGGCAGCGAGATCGAATGCCGGGTTGGGCGTGTGGTAATGCAGGCTGGGCGGCAGCGTTTCGCGTTCGAGCGCCAGTGCGGTCTTGATCACGCTGGCAACGCCCGCGGCAATCACCATGTGGCCGACGTTGCTCTTGAGCGAGCCGATGCGGCAGTAGCCGGTGTCCGGCGTCTGCGCCTGGAACGCACGGGTCAGGCCTTCCAGCTCGATCGGGTCGCCAATCGGGGTGGCGGTACCGTGGCATTCGACGTAGTCGATGCTGCGCGCCGGCACGTCGGCGCGCGCCAGCGCCTTGGCGATGACCGCCGCCTGCCCGGCGCTGCTCGGCGCCATGAAACTCGCCTTGCCACCGCCGTCGTTGTTGACCGCGCCACCGCGGATTACGGCGATCACCGGGTCGCCATCGGCCAGCGCTTCCGACCAGCGCCGCAGCAGCACCACGCCGGCGCCGTCGCTGAACACCGTGCCGGCGGCCTGCGCATCGAAGCTGCGCGTGTGGCCATCCGGCGAAAGCATGCTGCCGGCCTGGGCCAGGTAACCGCTGCGCGGCGGACAGGTGATGGCGGCGCCGCCGGCCAGCGCCAGGTCGCAGCGGCCGCTGCGCAAGGCCTCGACCGCCTCGCAGATCGCCACCAGCGAGGTGGAGCACGCGGTATTCAGGCTGATCGCCGGACCGGTCAGGTCGAGCCGGTGGGCAATACGGGTGGCGACGTAGTCCTTCTCGTTCGCCAGCATGGTCTGGAACGCGCCGAAGCTCTCCACCAGTTCCGGGTGTGCGGCCAGCTGGTGTTGGAAATATGTGGCGTTGTGCATGCCGGCAAACACGCCGACCTCGGCATCATCCGCACCCGGCACGTGGCCGGCGCGCTCCATGCACGCCCAGCACAATTCCAGCAGCACGCGCTGCTGCGGGTCGGTGAGCTCGGCCTCGCGCGGCGTCACGCCAAAAAACGCGGCGTCGAACTTGTCCACGTCGGCCAGCACGCCGCGCGCCGGCACGTAGGCCGGGTCGTTGCGCGTGGCCACGGGGATCGACGGATCGAGCTCGTCCGTCGCAAACCGCGTAATCGACTCGCGCCCGGCGCACAGGTTGTCCCAGAACGCCTCGACATCCGCCGCACCGGGAAAGCGCCCGGCCACGGCGATGATGGCGATCGGCTCCTCGGCGGATGCGTGGCGCTCCGCACGCGGCGCCGCCGGCGCGACAGCGGTCAGTGCACGCGCCAGGCCGGCTGGCGTCGGGTCGTCGAAAAACGCCGCGGGCGAGGGCGCGTCGCCATACGCGGCGCGGATCGCGGTGATCGCCTCAAGCGCCAGCAACGAGCTGCCGCCCAGCTCGAAAAAATGATCGTGCCGACCCACCGCGTCGAGCTCGAGCGTATCCGCAAACACGGCGCACAGCTTGGCTTCCAGCGCGTTGCGCGGCGCCGCGAACGGCTGCGCCAGCGCGGGCCGCTGGCGGTCCGGGGCCGGCAACGCATGGCGATCGAGCTTGCCGTTGGCAGTGACCGGCAGGCGTTCGAGGCACACGATGCGCGCCGGCAGCATGAAATCGGGCAGCCGTTGCGCCAGCGCAGCGCGTACCGCTGGCGGCGACAGCGTCGACGCACCCACCACATAGGCCACGAGCTGTTTGCGTCCCGGGCGATCCTCGCGCACCAGCACCGCGCCGTCGCGCACGTCGGCCACGACGCGCAGCGCCGCTTCCACCTCGCCCGGCTCGATGCGGTGGCCGTTGATCTTCACCTGCGCGTCGAGGCGCCCGACAAACTCCAGCGCCCCATCCGGCAACCGGCGCACGCGATCGCCGGTGCGATAGCACCGCTCGTGGTGCTGCGGATCGAGGACGAAACGCTCCGCAGTCAGCGCCGGCTGATGGCGGTAGCCGCGCGCCACGCCACCCCCGCCGATCAGGAGCTCGCCCACCGTGCCATCCGGCACTGCGGCACCCGCGGCATCGACGATGTGCAGCGTGGTGTCCGCGATCGGCCGGCCGATAGGAATGCTCGCGCCCTCGGCCGGCAGGTCGCGTGGGATGGCATAGGTGGCGGCGAACGTGGTGCATTCGGTCGGGCCGTAGCCGTTGATGATCGTCGTGCCCGGCAATGCCGCCAGCGCGCGCCGCACGTGCGCCACCGACAGTGCTTCCCCGCCGATCAGGAGCTGCCGCAACGGCGTCAGTTGCCGCACGTCCTCATCCACCACCGCGTTGAACAACGCGGCGGTCAGCCACGCGGTATCCACGCGTTGGCTTGCAAGGGTCGCGCCCAGCCCGTGCGCGGTCGGCACGCGCTCGGCGTGGATGACGCAGGTGCCGCCGTTGAGCAACGCGGCCCAGATCTCGAAGGTGGAGGCATCGAACCCCAGCGGCGCGGCGTGCAGCACCCGCGGCTGGCCGCCGAGCTGCACGTAATCCACACCGCGCACCAGCCGCAAGATGCCGCGATGGGTGATTTCCACACCCTTGGGCGTGCCAGTGGAGCCGGAGGTGAACATGACGTAGGCCAGCGCGTCGGCATTCGCCACCGGCGACGCAAGCCCGTTGTCCTCGCTGTCCAGCGCGGCCAATGCCGTGCATGCCACGCCGTCGGCACCGGGTACGCCGATGGTGAACGCCACCCCGGCATCGGCCAGCAGCTGGCGCAGGCGGGCGGGCGGGTCGCGTGGATCGAGCGGCAGGTACGCGGCGCCCGCCATGAGCACGCCAAGCAGCGCCACCAGCGCTTCCGGCGAGCGCTCCAGCAGCACGCCAACGAGGTCGCCGGCGGCCACGCCGTGGCGCCTGAGACCGGCCGCAACGCGCTGCGCGCGGCGGGCGAGTTCGCCGTAAGTCAGCGCACCGCCAAGCCAGGCCACGGCCTGCGCGTCGGGGTTGACCGCCGCCACCCGGGCAAACGCGGCGTGCACGGTTGGCGCTTCGGCGTCCATGCCCGGCACTCCGGGCGCCGCCGGCAGCTCGTGCTCGGAAGCGGGCGCCATGGGATGGGTCATGACGGCACGCGCGGTGCTGGTGCATACGCCACGCGGTCCGACCGCGGCGGCAGCCCGCCGCCCAGGCGGGCCTGCCAGTGGCGCAGCACTCCCGCGGCACGAAAGCCGGCCAGCAACGCGGCATCCAGCACCGCGTTGCGTCCCACCGGCGGCGGCTCGACGCCCCATCCGCGTACCCGCTCGTGCGCCCGGTGCAGCAATGCATCACGCCGCGTGGCATCGGTGTAATAGGTAAAGCTGATCGTCACCGATGGCTCGTCGCCGTTTTCGACCAGGTGCGGACTGGTGGACGGCATGTAGGCGCCCATGCCCGGTTCGAGATGGAACACGTGGGCGCGCTCGCGCAGGGATTCCCGCCACTGCAGGCGGTCGCGGCTGTGGGTGGCGTGGAACAGGTCGCGCGAGGCTTCGCTGGCCGCTTCGGTGTCCTGCTTGTCCCACACGTACAGGGTCTTGCGGCCCTGCACCTGCAAGATGAAGTTGTGTTCCTTGTCGTAGTGGAACGGCGTGACGGTGTGCGGCGAGGTGAGAAAGATCCAGCCGGCGCGGTAGCCCATGCCGGGGTCGCGCTGCGCGATCCGCGGCGCGACGCCGTCGAGCACCGCATCCACCAAGGTGCGATACAGCCGATCGCCTTGCACATTGAGCAGTGACATCCACGCCTCGGCATGGGCGAGGTCGCCGAGCGTCGCCGCTGCGCCGGCACGGTTAGGATGCAGGCCGGGCGCGTCATTGAACGGGGTGCCCGCCGTCACCTGGTTGCTGTGCGTGCGCACGCTGTGCCGCTGCTCGAGTCGCTTGCCCAGCGCAATCAGCGCATCGCGTTGCAGCAACGGGTGCGCCATCAGGCGGTGGCGCACCGGCTGAACCTGCCACGGCGCAAAGGCACTCCAGTCAACTTCGATACCGCTCCAATCCTGTGCCATGCCAGCCCCCTGTAGCCTGTCGCGGCTGCCTGAAGCAGCCCCAAACATCTCCATCCGCGGTCATCAGGACCTTGTGCAGGCGGTTGCCCACGGCACCGCGATGGAAGGCGGAGTATTGCGCATTTCTGTGATGCACGTCACACTTTTGTTGCGCCCCATACGCGCCTGGCCGCGGTGGGCGCACTGGCGACCATCGCAGACCGGCGTGAGACAGGGAGGCGGACGTGGCGTGGAACGTACCCAGGGCAAGCACTGGCGGGCGAGGTCGCAGGCCACGCATACGGCGTGCCGCCGCGCACGTGCGCCCCACCCTGCTTGCTGGCGCCTGAGCACGATGTGCGGCGTCGCCGGTTTCTTTGGCATCGCGGATCAGGCAGATGCGGATCGCGCGCGGCTGACCCGCATGATCCACACGCTGCACCACCGGGGCCCGGACGGCTACGGTTTTCATCAGGCGCCGGGCATCGGGCTGGCGCATGCGCGGCTCGCGGTGATCGACTTCAAGACCGGCGCGCAGCCCATGGCCAACGAGGACGGCAGCGTGTGGACGGTATTCAACGGCGAGGTGTTCAATTACCGCGCGCTGCGCACCCAACTCGTCGCGCACGGCCACCGGTTTGCCACCCGATCCGACACCGAAGTGATCGTGCACCTGTACGAGGAGTACGGCGACGATTTCGTCCGGCACCTCAATGGCCAATTCGCGCTGGCCCTGTGGGACTCGCGCCGGCGGCGCCTGGTGCTGGCGCGCGACCGCTGTGGCGTACGGCCGCTGTTTTTCGCCCGCGCCGGCGGACGCCTGTGGTTCGCCTCCGAGATCAAGGCGCTGCTGGTCGGGGCGCCGATCACCGCGCGGCTCGACCCGTTCAGCCTGGCGCAGACATTTGCTTACTGGGGTCCGGTCGCACCGGGCAGCGTATTTGCCGGTATCGAAAGCCTGCCGCCGGGCCACCTGCTCGCGATCGAAGCCGACGGCCGCGAAACCCTCACCCGCTACTGGGACTGGACGTTCCCCGAGCGCGACGCGCCGACCACGCGCTGGACGAGCATCGAGCAAGCCGCCGGCGAGCTGCGCGAACTGCTGACCGATGCGGTGCGCCTGCGCCTGCAGGCCGACGTGCCGCTGGGCGCCTACCTCAGCGGCGGGCTGGATTCCTCGGCGGTGACCGCGCTGATGCGCACGGCCGGCAGCACGCAACTGCGCACCTACTCCGTGGCCTTCGACGAGGCGGAGTTCGATGAAAGCGCCGAACAGCAGACGATGGTGCGTTATTTGGGCTGCGACCACGCCACGCTGCGCTGCACCCGGGCACAGATCGGCGAGGCCTTCCCGGCGTTCATCCGGCATGCCGAGATGCCGGTGCTGCGCACCGCCGGGGTGCCGTTGATGCTGCTGGCGCAACAGGTGCGTGCGGATGGCCGCAAGGTAGTACTGACCGGCGAGGGCGCCGACGAGGTGTTTGCCGGCTACGACTTGTTCAAGGAGGCCAAGGTGCGCCGGTTCTGGGCGCGCCAGCCGGGCTCCCACTTTCGCTCCGCCCTGCTCGGCCGTCTCTACGGCTATCTCGACCACTCGCCGACCCGGCACGCGGCGCTGGCCACGGCGTTCTTCGGTCGCGGCATGGAGCACCTCGATCGCCCGATCTTCGCGCATGCGCCGCGCTGGTCCAGTTGGCAACATGCGCTGCGTTTTTTCGCACCCGACCTGCGCGCAAGCCTGGCCGACTGGAACCCGCCGGACTGGTACGAGGCGCGCCTGCCGGCCGCCATCGCGCGCTGGGCACCGCTGGCGCGCGACCAGTACGTGGAGGCCAAATCGCTGCTGGCGGATTATCTGCTGCCGGCGCAAGGGGATCGCCCGGCGATGGCGCACTCGGTGGAAGGCCGCTTCCCGTTTCTCGACCACCGCGTGATCGAGTTTGCCAACGCACTCCCCGCACGCTGGAAAATCCGCGGCCTGACCGAGAAGCACGTGCTGCGCAAGGCGCTGGACGGCCTGTTGCCGCCGGCGATCCAGGCGCGCACCAAGCAGCCGTATCGCGCGCCGGACCAGGCGAGCTTTTTCGCCAACGGCAAACCGCTCGACTACGTGGCCGAACTGCTGAGTCCGGAACGGCTTGCCGCCAGCGGCTATTTCGATCCGGTCGCGGTTGGATACCTGGTGGAGAAATGCCGACGCGGCCACGCCATCGGCTTTGCCGACAACCAGGCCTTCGTCGGCATCCTGTCGACGATGCTGCTGGACGAGACTTTCGTGCGGCGGCGTGCCGCATGACGTTCAAGGGAACCACGCATGTCCACCGAAATCACGGCCGTCAAGCCACGCGTACGCGATTACATCCTGCACAACCTGCTGTTCAGCGACGACGCCGCCGAACTGCCCGACGACACCTCGCTGCTCGACCGCGGCATCATCGACTCCACCGGCGTGCTCGAAGTGGTGATGTTCATCGAGGAAACCTTCGGCCTGCACGTGAAGGCGAGCGACATGCTGCCGGAGAATTTCGACACCGTGAACGCCATCGCTGCCTTCGTCGAACGCCAACGGCAGGCCGTCGCGTGACCACCGCACCGCGCCGGCTGCTGTTCGACGCGCTGTTCGAACCCGGCGCCGACCCGGCGTGGGCGGCACGCACCGCAGCGATCGTCGATGGCAAGGCGTACCGCTACGCGGAACTGGTGGATGCAGTGCAGCGCCTGGCCGCGGCCCTGACGGCACGCGGTGTCGGCCGCGGCGACCGCGTGGCGATCTACATGGACAACACCTGGCCGTGCCTGGTCGCGATACTGGCCACGCTGG
This sequence comes from Rhodanobacter sp., assembly GCA_004298045.1. Lineage (GTDB taxonomy): Bacteria > Pseudomonadota > Gammaproteobacteria > Xanthomonadales > Rhodanobacteraceae > Rhodanobacter_A. The sequence goes on from SCRM01000019.1 coordinate 135,043, forward strand.
TCGCCGGCGGCGTGTTCGTGGTGGTGAATCCGCTGACCAAGCGCGACAAACTCGGCTTCGTGCTGGACGACAGCGGCGCGCGCGTGCTCATTACCGACGGCCACTTGGCACCCGAATTCCTGCCGCTGCTGCCCGCGCATCCGGCCCTGCACGTGATCGCCCCCGGCACCTTGCCGGAGGGCACGACCGGCATCGATAGCTACGCCGCAGTGCTCGCGCGCAGCACGCCTTGTGCAGCGCCGGCGCCGGCGATTGCGCTCGACCTTGCGGCGCTCATCTACACCTCCGGCTCAACCGGCGCGCCCAAGGGCGTGATGCACACCCACCAGTCGATGCTGTTTGCCGCGCAAAGCCTGATCCAGTACCTGCGCCTGGGCGCGGACGACCGCATCGTGTGCGCACTGCCGCTGGCGTTCGACTACGGCCTGTACCAATGGCTGATGACGGTGCAACTCGGTGCCACGCTGGTGCTGGAGCGCTCCTTCGCCTTTCCCGCGAAGGTGTTCGCGCGCATGGTGGAGTTCGATGCCACCGTGTTTCCCGGCGTGCCCACCATCTTCGCGATGCTGCTTTCCGCGCACCGGCGCGAGCGGCTGTGCTTCCCGTCCGTCACCCGCGTCACCAACACCGCCGCCGCGCTGCCCGACGAGCAGGCGCTGCGCCTGCGCGAGATCTTCCCGAACGCGCTGATCTATAAGATGTACGGCCTCACCGAGTGCAAGCGCGTGTGCTATCTGGAACCCGAGCTGATGGAGGCCAAACCCGGCTCGGTGGGCAAGGCGATCCCCGGCACCGAAGTGTTCCTGCGCGCCCCGAACGGCGGCCCGGTGGCGCCCGGCGCCGCCGGCATTCTCCACGTGCGCGGGCCGCACGTGATGCTCGGCTACTGGAACCGCCCGGATCTTTCCGCATACATGCTGGTGCCCGGCAAGCTGCCCGGCGAGCGCGTGCTGTGCACCCACGACTGGTTCCGCATGGATGCCGAAGGCTTTCTGTATTTCGTCGGCCGCAGCGACGACATCATCAAGACGCGCGGCGAAAAGGTCAGCCCGGTGGAAGTGGAAAACGTGCTGCAGGCACTCGACGGCGTGCGCGAGGCGGCCGTGGTCGGCGTGCCGGACGAGCTCTTGGGGCAGGCGATCCACGCCTACGTGGTGCTGGAGCCGGACGCCGCCTTGCGCCCGGCACAATTGCGCGCCTACTGCCTGAAACACCTGGAAAGTTTCATGGTGCCGCAGCAGATCACGCCCTGCGCGGCGCTGCCGCGCACCCAGACCGGCAAGGTCAGCCGCAAGGCCCTGCTGGAACATCCCCCGGTTTGACCGATGCCCATGAACGCCACTTACGCCACCTTGCACCAGCGCCTTGCAGCCAGTCTGGAAACCGTGCCCGACAAACCGCTGGAAAACGCGGACACTGCACTGCGCGCGCTGTGGTTCGCCGCCGCCGGTGCGCCGTGCTCACTCGCCGCCGCGGCCATCGGTGAGTTGCCGCCACTGGCGGACGCCGCCGCACAGCGGCGGCTCGAAGCACTCGTCGGGCGCCGGCTGGCTGGTGAGCCGGTTGCCTACCTCACCGGCCGCAGCCGCTTCATGGGGCTCGATCTTTTGAGCGGCCCCGGCGCGCTGATCCCGCGGATCGAAACCGAATTGCTTGCGCAAGGCTGCATCGACCTGCTCGCGGCGCGCGATGCACACCAGGCCGCGCGCGTCATCGACGTGTGCACCGGCTCCGGCAACCTGGCCTTCGCCATCGCCCGGCAGGTGCCCGGCGCCGAGGTGTTCGGCGCGGACATCAGCGCCGACGCACTTGCGCTGGCCGCCCGCAACCGCGACTGGCTCAAGGCAGACAACGTCAGCCTGTGCGAAGGCGACCTGTTGACCCCCTTCGGCGCCGAATTCGACGCCACCGTCGATCTCGTGGCATGCGCGCCGCCGTACATCACCAGCGCCAAGGTACCGCACATGGCCACGGAAATCGCCGCCCACGAACCGCGGCTGGCGTTCGACGGCGGCCCGCTCGGCGTCACCATCCTGCTCCGCCTGCTGGAAGAGGCCCCGCGCCTGCTCAAGCACGGCGGCTGGCTCGCCTTCGAAGCCGGGCTGGGCCAAGGCCCGGCCATGCAGCGTCGCCTGGCACGCGATCGCCACTACGACACCGTACGGGCGCTGACTGACGCGCACGGCGACATCCGCGCCATCCTGGCGCATCGCGCCTGACCACGTGAAGCGGAGATCAGCGTGAGCCCACTCAACCCCGATGTGTTCGCCCTCGATGGCGCGGCCGAGACCGACCGCCTCGCCGCCGCCCTGCGCGAAACCACCGCGCGCGTGCTGCACAAGCGCGGGCTGGTGGTCGCGATCTCCGGCGGTGTCGACAGCTCGGTGTGCGCCGCGCTCGCGGTCAAGGCGCTGGGCGCGCAGCACGTGCTGGCGCTGATCCTGCCCGAGCGCGACTCCGCCAGCAGCAGCGCGGCGCATGCGCGCGTGCTCGCGGAACACCTGGGCGTGCGGGTCGAAACCGTGGACATTGCCCCCACGCTCGCCGCCATCGGCTGCTACCGTGCGCGCGACGAGGCCGTGCGCCGCCTGGTGCCCGAATACACCGCCGACTGGCGCATGAAGATCGTCATTGCCGGCGGCCGGCAAGGCGCGATCAACCACTTCAACCTCGTCGCCGAATCGCCGGCCGGCGAGCGCCGCGAGTGCGCACTGCCACTGCCCGAATACCTGCAGATCGTCGCCGCCACCAACTTCAAGCAGCGCATCCGCAAGACGCTCGAGTACTACCACGCCGACCGCCTGAACTACGCCGTGGTCGGCACCCCGAACCGGCTCGAATACGACCAGGGCTTCTTCGTCAAGAACGGCGACGGCGCGGCCGACGTCAAGCCCATCGCGCATCTGTACAAGACGCAGGTCTACGCGCTGGCGAAATACCTCGGCCTGCCCGCCTGCGTCGCCACCGCCGAGCCCACCACCGACACCTACAGCCTTGCCCAAGGCCAGGACGAGTTCTATTTCGCCCTGCCGTGGGCCAAGATGGATCTTGCGCTGTGGGCGCTGGAACACGAGCGCCCGACCAGCGAACTCGCGGCCGCCCTGGGCCTCGACGCACCCCAGGCCGAAGCGATCTACGCCGACATCCGCAACAAGCGCCGCAGCACGCGTTACCTGCACCTGGCGCCGCAGATGTTCGGCGCCGTCGCCACCGGGGCACCGTCATGAACGCCGTCGCCGCCAGGCCAGCGGAACCCCGCGGTTATTGGACGCGACTCGCCGACCCCGAGCGTGATCGCGCTGCCGTCATTGCGCTATGGCAACGCAACCTCGGCGACGCGTCCCACCGGGCAGAAAAATTCGACTGGTTCTACCGCAGCTGTCCGTTCGGCACGCCGCTCCTGATGCTGCTGTATCACGACGACGCCTTGATCGGTTGTAGCGGTGTCGCACCGCGCCGCATGCGGTGGCGTGGCAACGCGGTGCGCGCCGGCTTGCTGGCCGACATCGCGGTGGATGCGTCACACCGCACGCTGGGCCCGGCGTTGATGCTGCAACAAGCCTTGATTGCGGCCGCCGCCGGCCAATTCGACCTGCTCTACGGTTTTCCCAATCGCAAATCCCTGCCAGTCGCCACGCGTCTCGGCTACGCCAACATCGGTGAGCTGACGCGCCATTCCTATGTGTTGCGCCACACCACCTATTTGCGCCGCTACCTGCCCCGGTGGCTGGCCACCCCGATCGGCGCCGTGCTGGATCACACGCGGATGGCCGTGCGTGCCTGCCGTCAACCGCGCAGCAACACGGTGGCAACGTGGTCGGAAGGCGTCGATCCGCGCATGGATGCGTTGTGGCAACGCCCGTTGCCCGACGCCGAACCCATCGGCGTGCGCGACACCACGACCAATCGCTGGCGTTTCGACGATTGCCCGCTGAACCACACCCGCTACCTGCTGCTGGCCGACCACCCGGAGGCGCCGCTGCGTGCGTGGTTTGCCTGCCAGGTCCACGGCACCGTCCTGCGCATATGCAGCTACTGGTCGGATCGCGGCAGCACCCATGTGGATGCCAGCCTGGTGGCAACGCTGATACACGCGGCCCGCAGCAGCGGCCATACCTCCATCTCGTTCGCCTTCAGCGGTTGCGAGGCGCTCGCGGGCAGCTGGCAAAGCGCGGGCTTTGTCGCCCGTGAAAGCCAGCCCGCGATCGCGAAATGGCTGGACCACGAACCCGCCGGCACGAATCCGGATCGGCCCTGGTTCCTCACCGAGGCGGACGAGGATGAATAAGCCGACCTGCGGCCTTTCGGCGGCATCCTTGCTCCCCATCCGGGAACCTTCCTGCCCCAGGCACCCGACCGGAAACCCTTGACCCATGCGCATCCTCTACCACCATCGCACCCAGGGACGGCAGGTCGAAGGTGTACACATTCGCGGCATCGTCGGCGCGCTGCGCGAACTCGGGCACACGGTGGATATCCTTTCGTTTCCCGGCGCCGATCCGGAGCGCGAGCCGCCCGTCACGCCTGCCACCGGCGACGCACCGCGCAAGCGCAGCATCGTTGCCTTGATGGCGCATGCCCCCGGCATCGCGTTCGAGTTTCTTGAGCTGGGCTACAACCTCGTCACCCGCTGGCGGGTGGGCCGGTACATCGCGCGCCAGCGGCCGCAGCTGGTGTACGAGCGCTATGCGTTGTTCCTGGGCGTCACCGTCTGGCTGTGCCGCCGTCGCGGCATCCCGATCGTGCTGGAAATCAACGACTCGGCGTTGATGTCGCGGGTGCGTCCGCTGCACATGCAGCGCATCGCGCAACGCATCGAGGCATGGTGCTTCCGCAATGCCACCGGTCTGGTGTTCATCTCCAGCTGGTTCCAGCAGCAGATCACGGCTGCCTACGGGAACGTGGCCCCCAGCGTGGTTTCGCCGAACGCCGCGGACTTGGCGCGCTTCGACCCCATGCGCCACGACCGGGCGACGCTGCGCGCCGCGAGGCACCTCGGCAACGGCGTGATTTGTGGCTACGTGGGGGCGTTCGTGTTCTGGCACGGCATTGCCGAGTTCGTGCGGCGCATCGCGCCCCGGCTCGACGAAGCACCGGGTTTGACGCTGCTGCTGGTCGGCGATGGCGTCGAGCTGCCAGCCGTGCGCGAGGCGATCGCCCAAGCCGGGCTGGAGCACCGCGTTTTATTGCCCGGCCGCGTGTCGCACACCGACATCCCGTCGTGGATTGCGTGCATGGACTACGCCCTGCTGGCCGACTCCAACCAGTACGGCTCCCCGATGAAGCTGTTCGAGTTGATGGCGATGGGCGTCGGCGTAGTGGTGCCCGATTACGAACCGATCCGCGAAGTGGTGACGCCCGGCGTGGATGGCTGGCTGTTCCCGCGCAAGAACTTCGACGCCTGCGTGGATCAGGTACTCGCCCTGGCAGCGCGCCCCGACGAGCTGCAACGGGTCGGCGCCGAGGCGCGCGCCACCATCGTGCGCGCCCATCAATGGCGCAACAACGCCGAGCAACTGCTGTCGCTGGTACCCGGCAAGGACGCTGCGCCATGAGCGTGCGCGCCGACCTGCACGCGAAGGCGCAGTGGTGCTACGGCAGCACGCGTCCCGCCACGCTGCTCAAGACCATCGCGACCGACGGCAGTTTCGCGATGGTCTGCTACCGCGCCATGGCATGGTGCGAGCGTCGCCGGCTGGCGCCGCTGGCGATGATCCTCAACAAGCTCAACGCGGTACTGGGCCAATGCATCATCGGCCGCGGCGCAACGTTCGGCGACGGTTTCGTGCTGGTGCACAGCCAGGGTGTCGTCATCAACGGCAGCGTGCGCGGCGGGCAACACGTCTACGTGGAACACCAGGTCACCATCGGCGCCGAAAAAGGCCGCTCGCCGATCATCGGCAACCATGTCTTCATCGGCGCCGGCGCCAAGATCGTCGGCGCGATCACCATCGGCGACCACGCCCGCATCGGCGCCAATGCCGTCGTGGTGCATGATGTCCCTGCGGGCGCCACCGTGGGCGGCATCCCGGCCCGCATCCTCAGGCAGCGTGATCCGCAGACCGGCGAATGATCCCGGGCGACCGGGTGCTCAGGGGTTGTATGGCCTGGGGTAGCCCGCGACCGGCAAGTCCGACACCGGTGCGGTCAGTTTCACCGGGGCCTGCTGTTGCACGGCGCCACCGGCGTCCACGTAGAAATCGAGTATGCCCGCGGTGCTGCTCATGAAGGTGCCACCCTGGCTCACGGTGACGGTCAGGTTGCTGCCGCTGACACTAGTGGTGATGTTGTAGCCAACCCCCGGCGCCAGCTCGGTGATGAGGTGGTGGGTTTGCGACGCCGGCACCACGTAGCTGATCGGGCCGGCCACCGCGGTACCGGCCGCCACGCCACTCTGCAGCACCACGTTGACGCCGGCACTCGAAGTCAGCCTTACACCAACCATGTTGCCCTGGGTCGCCGTAACCGGCGCCGCTGCGGCGACGGCGGCAGGCGTTGCCGCCGTGTCGAATACGGTCAACCACGTCTGGCTGGCACCCGCGCTGCCCGGGCGCTCCTGCACCTGCCAGACCTTGGTGGGGTTGCTCGTGGGGTACAACGCAATCGTGGTCAGCGCGGCGTTGACCGGGTAAACCGTGGTCATTGCACCGACATACACGCCGTTGTAGGTGATATCCAACCGGTTCTGCCCACTGGCCGCTGCGCCGGCAACGGGCATCGCCGGGAAGTGCCACGCGAGAAACTGGTCGTGGCTGCTGCTGGAATTACTGGTGCGGTCGTACACGAGAAAGAGATTGGGCCGCAGGTAAACGATCTGCCGCGTCCAGCCGGTCACCGCCAGGCCAGCCTTGAACGGCCGGTACATGTCCGCCAGCCCGGTGGCCTGCACGTACACGTAATCCGGCTTGTCCTCGAACAAGGCGACTTTCGTGCTGGCGGAAGCAGGCGTGACCATGCCTTGCCCATAAGGCTCGACCAGGGTGCCGCCACTCATGTTGCGCACGTAGTAGATGTTGTAGATCTGCTTGTTGCCCTGATACACCGTACCAGTGAAAGCGCCATACAAGTCGTTGTAGAGCAGGTTTTCATCCGAACTGCCATTCGGCTCGTGCACCATCCAGCCCCAGGTATTGACCAGCAGTGGCGCATTGCCGCGCACGATCGCAATGCTGCCTTCGTCAAACCCTTCCTCGCCCTGATTGGGGTTGTTCACGTAGGGGGCTGCACGAAACGACATCCAGCTCGCTGTGGTCGTCCAGTCGGACCGTGCGGCCACCATGCCCATGCCGCCGGCAAGGTACGCCAGCGGCAGCGAGGTGACCGGCGCCGTCGGCAACCGGGTGGCGTCGTCGAGAAATGCGAGCCACGCCGGTGCGGGGTTGTAATTCGACGTCGCGGCACTGACGTTGTTCATGTATTGGTGAAACACCGCGACCTTGTGCGAGCCCCAGTAGTTGAGCGTCCCCAGCACCTGTTGAAAGAAGCTCATCCACGGCGTGCCAACGGGAGGCGTCGGGTTGCCATTCGAATGATTCATGTCGCGATCGTCGAAGTACGCCCGCGACGGCCAGGTAAGGTGCATCGCGTAATCCGCGTTTTCCAGCGGGAAAGTGAATGCCGGCTGCGTGTGCACCAGATCCGCCCCGGTGGCCGTTTTCACTTCGCGCATCGGCAAACTCAGGTTGAGGATGGCTGGCGGCCCGTAATTGCCAAAACCCTCGGGCCAACCGCCGCCGGCCAGGTACTGGCTGTAATACGGCTGCACTTTCTGCGCAAACTGGTTGCTGTACCAATCATTCCATTCGGCCGGCGCATTGGGGTTGTCGCCGAATGTTGCCATGGCAATCACTGCCTTGGCGTGGAAATAGCCGGCGTAGTAATTGCTTTGCGGGTTCGGGTAGGCGAAGTAGGCGCAACCGGTAGACGTTTCCCACGGCACCAGCCACGAGTTGGCCGTGGTGTATACCTGCGCACGCTGCGCGGCTGTCAGCAGGTCGTACAGCCAGTCGTAGCCGAGCCCGAACCCCACGCCGTAGTTGCGGATGCCGTAGCCGGAATCCGTGCACGGGTCCTGCCCCTGGTTGCCGCTGCCGGTCGAATACGGCGTGGACATCTTCATGAGGATGTCCACGCCCTTGGCGCCATACGTCGCCGCCGCGCTCGGGTTGCTCGCCTTGAGGGCCTGGTAGCACATGCCCTCGGCCAACACGGCGGGCAGGTACTCTTCCCCTTGATACCCGGACCCCAAGTTCGGCGGATTCGGATACGCCGTACCGGTCGGATAGTTCACTTGCCCGCCGATGAAGCGATCGCAGTTGGCCTTGAGTGCCTGCCACGCCGGGGTGTTGGCAGCCACGTCCGCCTGCATTCTGGCTATCGTCGCAGGGTCGAGCAACAGCCGTGGGTGCCCCGCGATGACCGTCGGCAGCGCCGCCGCCGGCTGCACGGCAAACGGCACCGGGGCAAACGCACCCTGCGCGAGCGGAACCGCCGAACCGGCGTTGCCGGTTGCGACCGCAACGGTCAGCGGCGGGACAAGGCAGGGCGACGGGCGCGCCCGGGGAGCCTCCAGCGACGAGACCGCAATAGCCGAGCCCACCCGGTAGCCGCAATCTTCCTGTGGGGTCGACACCACGGCAGGACGGCTCTCGAATCCTGCCGGCACCTCGCGCGGCCGCGCGAAGGTCATCGGCGCACCCGCAACAAAAGGGTCCTGCACGAGCCAGGGCGGCAGGGGGCTGGGGATGACGACCCGACCAACCGCGCCGCCTTCGGACGCGTCAAGCTCCGCGTCGCTCGGCACGGGCGCGGCAACCGGCGCTCGCGTCGCCCCGACAAAGTGCGTCAGGGCGATGCGCACCTGAGGCACCGCGACACTCGCTGCCGCCAGCACCGTCGACACCAACAGGGCGATCATGCCCAAGGCGCGCAGGCGCCGCCTGCGTGGCGTGCGTTCCGCAGACACCGGCTCGGTCGCGTGGATGTCGTCTGCCATGGTCGCGGACTCGTGTGGTTCAGAGCGTTATGATGACATGCTGCCAACTCCCAGGCCGTAGCAACCGCGCCCACCGCGACTGGAACGCCGCCAAGGCCATCCGAACGCCTTTCGCACCATGCATGGCAACACCCGGTCGATCGGCGTACGCCACCCGGCACACCGGAGGTCTCACCGAGCGCCGCGTCCAAATACCACCACTTCCAGCGTCTGGATCAGGATCAGCAGATCAAACACGAGATTGTGGTTCTTGACGTAGTAAAGGTCGTATTTGAGCTTTTCCGCAGCATCTTCTTCGGAGGCGCCGTAGGGGTAGCGCAGTTGGGCCCAGCCGGCGAGGCCGGGCTTCAAGGTGTGGCGCAGGCTGTAGTAGTCGATCTTCTTGGTCAGGTTGGCGACAAACTGCGGACGCTCCGGGCGTGGGCCGATGAAGCTCATTTCGCCCTTGAGCACGTTCCACAATTGCGGTAGTTCGTCCAGGCGAACCTTGCGGATGAAGCGACCCACGCGGGTCACGCGGTTGTCGTGCTTGGCCGCCCAGCGTGCAATGCCATCGCGCTCGGCGTCGGTGCGCATGCTGCGGAACTTGATGAGCTGGAATGTCTTGCCGCGCACGCCGACGCGCTCCTGCCGGTACAGCACGGGTTGCCCCGCACCCGACTCGATGCGGATGGCCAGCGCGGTCAGCAGCATCAACGGCCAGGTCAGCGCCAGCACCAGTACAGCGGCGGCAAGATCGAACCCGCGCTTGGTCAGCTTGCGCATGGGTGTGCTGTCGAAGCCGCCTGAATACACCAGCCACGAGGGGTGGGTAAGCGAAAGCTGCACGCGGCCGGATTCGCGCTCGAAGAACGTGGTGAGGTCAGTGACGGCAATGCCGAGCTGACGGCATTGCAGCAGCTCTTCCATCAGCAGGTTGCCGCGGCGGTCGTCCACGCCAACGATGATCTCGTCGATGTGTTGCGCCTCGGCCCACGCATCGAGCGGCGAGTCCAGACTCAGCAGGCGGTCTGCCGGCACCTCGACCGGCTCGCCGTCGCGCGCGACAAAACCGACCACGACGAAACCGCGCCGATCCGATTGGCGCCGCAGGCGGCTATGGACTTGCGAAGCGCGCACGCCCGCACCCAGCACGAGGATGCGGCGCTTGAACGCTTCCACTTCCACCAGGCGAATGAACGCCGCACGGAACGCGGTGACGGCCAGGAAACCAAGCACCAGCGCAATGCCCAGCACACCGCGCCCGACAAATGTCTGCGGCACCACATAAAACGCGACGGCCAGGCCCAGCGCACCGAGCAGGAAACCAATGGCCTGCCGCGCGAGCAGGCCAAACCAGGTCGTGCGCATGTGCAGCTGGTACTGCCCCATCGCGGCAAGGCCGAGCATGATCATGCCGGCGAACATCAGCGAGCGTTCGGGCAGGTGTCCCAAGGCGTTGATGCTGCCAAAACGCAGCCAGGTGGCCATGTTCAGCGCGACGCCCAGGCACAACAACTCACCAAGCGCCAGCAGCAACAACCAGCGGGTGGACTGCCGATGCAGAGAACGCCACATGCCGCTTCCCTTCCCTGATGACCGAAGTGGAGCGGAAAGCCTAGCCGCAACGGCAGCGCGTGTCCATAGCACCAGATATCGTTTTCTGCAATACGAGTTACGTGATGTGCGTCACATTCCTAACACATATTTCACGACAACTGATTCGTCGTGGCCCGTGGTCTCACGAACCGGGTTGGCTGGCGATAAAGCCGAGATACCACGGCATGGCAACGTCCAGCCCCTGCAGCAGGGTGTGGGTGGGCGCGTAGCCCAGGCGGGCGTGCGCGCGGCTGATGTCGGCCAGCGAGTGGCGCACGTCGCCGGGGCGGAAGTCGCGGTACACCGCCGGCAGGTCGTAGTGCACGTCGGCGGCGGCGAGGCCATCGACCAGCCCGGCAAAAAGCTCGTTCAGGCTGGTGCGCTGGCCCACCGCCACGTTGTAGACGAGGTTGCGCTGCTCCTCGTCCGCCAGCGCCGCGAGCAGGTTGGCCTGCACCGCGTTGGCGACGAAGCAGAAATCGCGCGTGGTTTCGCCGTCGCCGTTGATGTAGACGTGCTCGCGCTTGATCATCGTCGCCAGCCACTGCGGAATCACCGCCGCATAGGCGCCGTCCGGGTCCTGGCGCGGACCGAACACGTTGAAGTAGCGCAGGCCGATGGCCTTGAAGCCGTAGCAGCGGGTGAACACGTCGGCGTAGATTTCGTCGAGCAGCTTGGTCACCGCATAAGGCGACAGCGCATGGCCGATCTTGTCCTCCACCTTGGGCAGGCTCGGCTCGTCGCCGTAGGTGGAACTGGACGCCGCATAGGTGAAGGTTTGCACCTTGGCGTCGCGCGCGGCCACCAGCATGTTGAGGAACCCGGTGGCGTTCGCGGCGTGGGTGGCGAGCGGGTCTTCGATCGAGCGCGGCACCGAGCCGAGCGCTGCCTGATGCAGCACGTAGTGCACGTCGCGGCAGGCTGCCTGGCAGTCTTCCAGCTTGCGGATGTCGTGCTCGAGGAAGGTGAAGCGCGACCAGGCCTCGGGCCCGACCAGGCGTTCCACCTCGTCCAGGTTGCGCTGGTAGCCGGTGGCGAAGTTGTCCAGCCCGACCACGGTCTGTCCGAGTGCGAGCAGCGCCTCGACCAGGTTGGAGCCGATGAAGCCGGCGGCGCCGGTCACCAGCCACTTGTGTCCGGCCTGCGCGCGCACGCGTTCCTGCACGGTTTGCGGCAGCAGGGTGTCGATCGTTGCCATCACAGCCTCCCGTCCACCGCGTCGCGCGGCAGCACGTACTTAACGTCGTACACCACCGACTGCGGCTTGCCGAACGTGCGCACGCCAGCGGCGCCCAGCTCCACGAACTGCTGGTGCGCCACCGCGATGACGACGGCGTCGTAGTCGCCCGCTTTGGGGGCGGCGATCGGCGTAATGCCGTATTCGTGCTTGGCCGCCGCCGCATCCACCCACGGGTCGTACACGTCCACCGCGAGGTTGTAGTCGGTGAGCGTGTGCACGATGTCGACCACCCGCGTGTTGCGCAGGTCCGGGCAGTTCTCCTTGAACGCGAGGCCGAGCATCAGCACCTTCGCATGCACCGGGTTGATGCCCTTGCGCAGCATCAGGCGCACGACCTCGTCGGCCACGTACGGGCCCATGCCGTCGTTGGTGCGGCGACCGGCGAGGATCACGTCGGGGTGATGGCCGACCTCCTGCGCCTTGTGGGTGAGGTAATACGGATCGACGCTGATGCAGTGCCCGCCCACCAGGCCCGGGCGGAACGGCAGGAAGTTCCACTTGGTGCCGGCCGCCTCCAGCACTTCCAGGGTGTCGATGCCGAGTTTGTTGAACAACTTGGCAAGGTCGTTGACCAGCGCGATGTTCAGGTCGCGCTGGGTGTTCTCGATCACCTTGGCGGCCTCGGCCACCTTGATGCTGCTGGCCTTGTGGGTGCCGGCGGTGATGATCGAGGCGTACAGCGCATTGACGAACTCGGCCACTTCCGGCGTGGAGCCGGAGGTGACCTTGCGGATGCCGGTGACGCGGTGCTGCTTGTCGCCGGGGTTGATCCGCTCCGGGCTGTAGCCGGCGAAGAAATCCCGGTTGAAGACCAGGCCGGAACCCTTGGCCAGGATCGGCACGCACACCTCTTCGGTGCAGCCCGGATACACGGTGGATTCGTACACCACGATGTCGCCCTTTTTCAGCACCTTCGCCAGCGTCTCGCTGGCCTTGACCAGCGGCGTCAGATCGGGGCGCTTGGCCGTGTCGATCGGGGTCGGCACGGTGACGATGTAGAAGTTTGCGCCGCGCAGGTCCTCCAGTGCGGAGGAGAACCGCAACCGCGGTGCCGCGCCGAGTTCGGCAGAGGTGACTTCCAGCGTGCGATCCCTGCCCGCGCGCAACTCGCCGACGCGCGCCTCGTTGATGTCGAAGCCGAGCGTGTCGTAGTGCTTGCCGTATTCCACCGCGAGCGGCAGGCCGACGTAGCCCAGGCCAACGATCGCGATCTTGGTGTCTTGCAGATTTCGCATGCGCGCATCCCTGATATCGAACCAACGATGGTCGCCAAGGAGGGCGGCCGACCTGGTGCACAGGCAGGAAAACCCGAGACGCTTGGTTGCGCTCGCCCGGTTTCCTTCACCCGCGTCCCGAGCGCGTCATCGTAGCGGCTGCAGGGTTGTGGCGCCTAGCGCCGCTCGTGTGTCTTAAACCGTGACGCACATCACAGCACTAACATTTATTCCGTCCATGTCACGTGCTCCAACTATCGCCATCATGCGCCAAAACCCGGATCGCCCCATCGCAAGAAACCGCTTGACAGCGTTGCCGGTTGCGCCCTAGGGTCAATTCATGCCGCACCGCATCATGCCATCCGTAGCCGCACCGAAGCGTTTTGACGGCACGCATGCGGCGCCGCGCAAACTTCGCACAAAAAATCGTCACGCCATCCACTTCGACCCTCTCGCGATTCGCGGGGATACGGGCTGAAGGCTGCGCCGGGACGGAACCAACCACCTGAGCCAAGCCATGAGCCCTGCACCCCACCGGATGCGGGGCTTTTTCATGGTCGGCTTGCCGCGACTTGTTTGACCACCACCAGCCAATGGGGAGACACCAACCATGAGCACACCCGGTTCCAGGACCGAATTTCTTGCACGCCTAGAGCGACGCGATCCGCACCAGCCGGAGTTTTTGCAGGCGGTGGGCGAAGTCACCGCGAGCCTGTGGCCGTTTCTTGCCGCGCACCCGGAATACCTGCGCGATGGCCTGCTGGAGCGTCTGGTGGAACCCGAGCGCGCGATCCAGTTTCGCGTGGCCTGGGTGGACGATCGCGGCCAGGTGCAGGTGAACCGCGGCTGGCGGGTGCAGCACAGCTCGGCGATCGGGCCGTTCAAGGGCGGCATGCGCCTGCACCCGTCGGTGACGCTCTCGATCCTCAAGTTTCTCGCCTTCGAGCAAACGCTCAAGAACGCGCTCACCACGCTGCCGATGGGCGGCGGCAAGGGCGGTTCGGACTTCGACCCCAAGGGCAAGAGCGACGGTGAAGTGATGCGATTTTGTCAGGCGCTGATGCTGGAGCTGTACCGCCATCTGGGGCCGGACACCGACGTGCCGGCCGGCGACATCGGCGTGGGTGCACGCGAGGTCGGGTTCATGACCGGCATGATGAAAAAGCTCGCGAACCACGCCGGCAGCGTGTTCACCGGCAAGGGCATCGCCTTTGGCGGCAGCCAGATGCGGCCGGAAGCCACCGGCTATGGCCTGGTGTATTTCGTCGAGGAAATGCAGCAGCACGCCAAACGGCAGACCCACGGCGCACGGGTACTGATCTCCGGCTCCGGCAACGTCGCCCAGTACGCCGCGCTCAAGATTCGTGAACTGGGCGGCTACGTGCTGACGCTGTCCGATTCCGGTGGCACGCTCTACGCGCCGCACGGCTTCGATGCCGAGGCGCTGGACGCGATCTGCGCATTGAAGAACGTGCGCCGCGGCCGGCTGGCCGAGCTGGCCGGTGACCAGCGCTTCGAGTATCTGCCCGGCAAGCGCCCATGGCACATCCCGGCCGAGATCGCGCTGCCCTGTGCCACCCAGAACGAGCTCGACGGCGACGACGCGCGCACGCTGGTGAAAAACGGTGTGCGCTGCGTGGCCGAGGGCGCCAACATGCCCTCCACGCTGGAGGCAGTCGAAGTGTTCGAAGCCAGCGACGCGCTCTACGCGCCGGGCAAGGCCTCGAACGCCGGTGGCGTTGCGGTCTCCGGGCTGGAGATGAGCCAGAACGCGATGCGCCTGGCGTGGAGCCATGCCGAGGTGGACGAACGCCTGCACGCGATCATGCAGGACATCCACGGCAACTGCGTGCGCCACGGCCGGCGCAAGGACGGCACGGTGAACTACGTCGACGGCGCCAACATCGCCGGTTTCGTCAAGGTGGCCGACGCGATGCTGGCGCAAGGGGTGTATTGAGCGCCAGGGCAAACCGCCTGCCGATCCGAAGCCCGAAACGTGAACGACGATCGCCGGGCTTGCCCCGCAAGCCTTGTCTCACCCCGGATTCTGGTTCGGACGTCCAGCCGTCCGAACCAAACACAGCCTCGCTGCCGCGATACTTTCAAAAAAAACTGTTGACAGCCGTCAATTGCTTGCCTTAGGGTCGGTGTCATGTCGCAGCGCAACAGCCACCACAACAGCATCGCCACCGATCGCCTCAAGGGTGTCGGCGGTGGTCTGCGGCTGCACGGCAACCTTCTTATTGGCCTTCTCGTACTCGTCCTCCTCATTACCAACGGGGGTGCGGGCTGAGGGCATGTTTCCGGGTAGCTAGCAACAAGACCTGAAACCACCTGAAGAACCCCGCACCGGAAACGGCGCGGGGTTTTTTCTTGGCAAGAACAGGCAAATCCAAGCGGAGTCAGTAATGGCAAACCAGCAGCACAGCGGGCACGACGACGGCGGCAAGACTGCCGTCGACCACGTACGCATTTTCGACACCACCTTGCGCGACGGCGAACAGACGCCGGGGTTCTCGATGGACCGGCGCGCGAAGCTGCGCATGGCGCAGATGCTCGAAGCGCTTGGCGTGGACGTGCTCGAAGCGGGTTTCCCGCAGGCTTCGCCGGATGATTTTGCTGCGGTCGCACAGATTGCCGAGACCCTGAAGACCACCACCGTATGCGCGCTGGCGCGCTGCCAGCGCGGCGACATCGAGAGCGCCGGGCGCGCGCTGGAAAAAGCGCACCACTCGCGCATCCACGTGTTCATTTCCACCAGCCCGCTGCACCGCGAGTTCAAACTCGGCATGTCGAAGCAGCAGGTGCTGGACGCCAGCATCGCCGCGGTCGAACAGGCGCGCGGGCTGTGCGACGAGGTGGAGTTCTCCGCCGAGGACGCGACGCGCACCGAACCGGAATACCTGGCCGAAGTGTTCAGCGCCGCCGCCGCCGCCGGCGCGACCACGCTGAACGCGCCGGACACCGTGGGCTACCTCACCCCGACGGAAATCGCCGAGCGGTTCACCTGGCTGCGCGCGCACGTGAAAGGTGCCGAAAACGTGGTGTTTTCCGCGCATTGCCACGACGACCTCGGCCTGGCCGTGGCCAACAGCCTGGCCGCCGTCGGCGCCGGCGCTCGCCAGGTGGAGTGCACCATCAACGGCATCGGCGAACGCGCCGGCAACGCGGCGCTGGAAGAGATCGTGATGGCGCTCAAGGTGCGCGGCGCGTGGTTTGGCGCCGACAGCCGCATCCGCACCCCGCAGCTCTACCCCGCTTCGCGCCTGCTGGCGCAGCTCACCGGCCAGCCGGTGCCGCGCAACAAGGCCATCGTCGGCGCCAACGCGTTTGCGCATGAGTCCGGCATCCACCAGCACGGCATGCTGAAGCACCGCGGCACCTACGAGATCATGCGCCCGCAGGACGTCGGCATTGCCGAAACTACGCTGGTATTGGGCAAGCACTCCGGTCGCGCCGCGCTGCGTCAGCGGCTGGAGGTGCTCGGCCACCCGCTGGACGATGCCGCGCTCGACGCCCTGTTCCCGCGCTTCAAGGCGCTGGCCGACCAGCAACGCGAAGTGACCGATGACGATCTGGAAGCCCTCGCGCTGGGCAAGGAGCCGCGCGCGCTCGGTCCGTGGCATCTGGTGCAGCTCGATACCAGCACGCACCTTGGCGGCGCGTCGGCCTCGGTCAAGCTGCGCCACGACGACGGCCGCACCGCCGCCGAGGCGGCCATCGGCGATGGCCCGGTGGACGCCGTGCTGCGCGCGATCGAGCGCGCCACCGGCCAGCCGCTGGACGTGGCCGAATTCCAGGTGCGCGCGATCGGCGCCGGTGGCGACGCCCGCGGCCAGGCGCATCTCGTCGCCCGCCACGACGCACGCGAATGGCGCGGCCACGGCACCTCGACCGACATCGTCGAAGCCACCGCGCACGCCGCGCTGTCCATCGTCAACCACATCGAACGCCATGCGCCGCACGCCGCGGCCGCGGCTGCCGCCAACCTGTAACCACGGAATCCTCCCGATGAACCACACCGCTTTCGTCTGGCACAACGGCCAACTCAAACCGTGGAACGAGGCGACCGTCCACGTCAGCACGCATGCGCTGCATTACGGCTCCTCCGTGTTCGAGGGTGAGCGCGTCTACGCCACGCCGGACGGCCCGGCCTTCTTCCGCCTCGCCGACCACACCCAGCGCCTGTTCGAATCGGCCAAGGTGTACGAGATCGACGTGGGCTACAGCGAGGCCGAGATCAACGCGGCCAGCCACGCTGTCATCGACGCCAACCAGCTGCCCTCGGCTTACGTGCGCCCCATCGTGTTCCGCGGCGCCGGCGGACTGGGCGTGCTGCCGCGCGGCGAAGCGCCGGTGGACGTGGCGATCATGGCGCTGGAGTGGGGCAAGTACCTGGGCGAGGCCGCCGAACGTGGCGCCGACGTGTGCGTCTCGTCGTGGCACCGGCCAGCACCGAACACGTTTCCGAGCTGGGCGAAGGCCGGCGGCAATTACCTGTCGAGCCAGTTGATCGGGCTCGAAGCGCGTCGCGGCGGCTACGACGAAGGCATCGCGCTGGGGCCGAACGGACTGCTCTCCGAGGGCTCGGGCGAGAACCTGTTCCTGGTCAAGCGCGGCAAGCTGATGACCCCGCCGACCAGCGCCGGCATCCTCGCCGGCATCACCCGCGACAGCGTGCTGACGCTGGCCGCCGAGCTGGGCATCGCGGTGGAGGAGCGCGACCTGCCGCGCGAGGCGCTGTATAGCGCCGACGAGGTGTTCATGACCGGCACCGCGGCCGAGATCACCCCGGTGCGCTCGGTCGACCGCAAACAGGTCGGCGGCGGCAAGCCGGGCGAAATCACGCGCGCGCTGCAAAAGGCCTTCTTCGGCTTGTTCGACGGCAGTACCACCGACAAGTGGGGCTGGCTGAGCAGGGTCGAGGAACGCCAGCAGGAGGCCGCGTGATGAGCAAGACGCTGTTCGAAAAGATCTGGGACGCGCACGTGGTGGCGCCGGAAACCGCCGACACCCCAGCCACGCTGTACATCGACCTGCACCTGGTGCACGAGGTGACGTCGCCGCAGGCGTTCGACGAGCTGCGCGCGCGCGGCATCAAGCTGCGCCGGCCGGAACGCACGCTGGCCACGCTCGACCACTCCACGCCCACGCTGCCACCGGATGCCACCGGCGAGCGCCCGTACGGCACGCCGGCCGCGAAGGCGCAGGTCGCGCAACTGGAGAAGAACACCAGCGCGTTCGGCGTCACGCTGCACGGCTGGAACAGCGCCAACCGCGGCATCGTGCACGTGATCGGGCCGGAGCTCGGCGCGACGCAGCCGGGCATGACCATCGTCTGCGGCGACAGCCACACCTCCACGCATGGTGCGTTTGGAGCATTGGCGTTCGGCATCGGCACCACCGAGGTCGGCCACGTGCTGGCCACCCAGTGCCTCCTGCAGCGCAAGCCGAAGACGCTCGCCATCGTGGTCGACGGCAAGCTGCCCGACGGCGTCGCCGCCAAGGACCTGATCCTGCACATCATCGGCGTGATCGGCATCAACGGCGGCACCGGCCACGTCATCGAATACCGCGGCGCGGCGATCGAAGCGCTGACGATGGAAGAGCGCATGACGGTGTGCAACATGTCGATCGAAGCCGGCGCACGCGCCGGGCTGATCGCGCCGGATGCGACCACGTTCGCCTGGCTCAAGGGCCGCCCGCGCGCGCCGCAAGGTGCCGACTGGGATGCCGCTGTCGCGCACTGGAAACAGCTCCACACCGACCCCGGCGCGCACTACGACCGCGAGGTGCACATCGACGCCGCCGACGTGGTGCCCACCGTCACCTGGGGCACGCATCCGGGCACGGCGATTGCCATGAACGCGCCGGTGCCGGCACCGCGCAACGCGGTGGACCAGCGCGCGCAAACCTACATGCACAGCGTGCCCGGCAAGCCGATGCAGGGCACCCCGGTCAACGTGGTGTTTGTCGGCAGTTGCACCAACGCGCGGTTGTCCGACCTGCGCGTCGCCGCCCGCATCCTGCGCGGCCGGCACATCGCCACTGGGATCCGCATGCTGGTGGTGCCCGGCTCCGAACAGGTACGCCACGACGCCGAGGCCGAAGGCCTGCACCAGGTGTTTCTCGCCGCCGGCGCCGAATGGCGCCTGCCCGGCTGCTCGATGTGCATCGCCATGAACGGCGACAGCGCGAAGCCCGGCGAGCTGGTGGTCTCCACCTCCAACCGCAATTTCGAAGGCCGCCAGGGCAAGGGCGTGCGCACCGTACTGGCCAGCCCCGCCACCGCCGCCGCCAGTGCCGTGGCCGGCGTGATCGCCGATCCGCGCGAGTACCTGAAGGAGGCGGCAGCATGAATCCGGTCACCCGCATCACCTCGCGCACCGCCGTGCTGGTCGACGAGAACATCGACACCGACCGCATCATTCCGGCGCGTTTTCTCACCACCACCACGCGCGAAGGGCTGGGCCAGCGCTGCTTCAACGACTGGCGCTACCTCGCCGACGGCAGCGACAACCCCGAGTTTCCGCTCAACCGGCCCGAGGCGAAGGGCTGCGCGATCCTCGTCGCCGGACGCAATTTCGGCTGCGGCTCCTCGCGCGAGCACGCGCCATGGGCACTGCTGGACTACGGCATCAAGGCCGTGCTGTGCAGCGAGATCGCCGACATCTTCCGCAACAACGCACTGAAGAACGGCCTGGTCGCGATCGTGCTCACGGCAGACGAGAACCGCTGGCTGCTGGCGCACCCCGGCATCGAGCTGACGGTGGATGTGGCAGGCCAGTTCATCGCCCTGCCGGACGGCACCCGCATGCACTTCACGCTGGAACCGTTCGCCCGCCACTGCCTGCTCGAAGGCGTCGACCAGCTCGGCTACCTCCTGCAGCGCAGCGACGCCATCACCCGTTACGAACACCAGGAGCACGCCGCATGAAGGCAAACATCGTCACGCTTTCCGGCGACGGCGTCGGCCCGGAAGTCACCAAGGCGGCGGTGGCCGTGCTGAAGGCGGTGGCCGCGCACTACGGCCACGAGTTCACGTTTGCCGAGCACCTGCTCGGCGGCTGCGCGATCGACGCCACCGGCGAGCCCTTGCCGGCCGCCACACTGACCGCGGCGCAGGCCGCCGATGCCGTGCTGCTGGGCGCGGTCGGCGGACCGAAGTGGTCCGACCCCAATGCCCGGGTGCGCCCGGAACAGGGCCTGCTCGCGCTGCGCAAGGCGCTCGGCGTGTACGCCAACCTGCGCCCGCTCAAGGTGCACGCGCCGCTCGCCGCGCTGTCGCCGCTGAAGAATGAAAAGCTCGCCGGCGTGGACGTGCTGTTCGTGCGCGAGCTGACCGGCGGCATGTACTTCGGCGCGCGCAGCCGCAGCGCCGAGGTCGCCACCGACGAGTGCAAATACACCGTGGGCGAAATCGAGCGCGTGGTGCGCCGCGCCTTCGAGCTGGCGCGCGGGCGGCGCAAGCACCTGACCAGCGTGGACAAGGCGAACGTGCTGGACACCTCGCGCCTGTGGCGCAGCACGGTCAATCGCATCGCCGCCGATTATCCCGACGTCAAGGTCGAGCACCAGCTGGTCGATTCGATGGCGATGCTGCTGCTGACCCGCCCGTCCAGCTACGACGTGGTGGTGACCGAAAACCTGTTCGGCGACATCCTCACCGACGAGGCGGCCGCGATCGCCGGCTCGCTCGGCTTGTTGCCCTCGGCTTCGCTGGGCGAAGGCCGGCGCGGGGTGTACGAGCCGATCCACGGCTCGGCGCCCGACATTGCCGGCCAATGCGTGGCCAACCCGACCGGCGCGATCCTCTCTGCCGTCCTGCTGCTGCGCCATTCGCTCGGGCTGGAAACCGAAGCGGCAGCGGTCGAGGCCGCGGTCGAGCGCGTGCTGCGCGACGGCCCGCATACGCGCGACCTCGGCGGCAGCGCGTCGACGGCCAAAGTGTGCGACGCGGTGCTGGCCGCGGTTGCCGGCAGCGCCACCGCCGCCGACATGTATGCCGATCTGGCGAACTCATGCTGCGGCTGAGCGCCCCTGTTCATGGCGAACGCCACGCTGGCTTCGCCGCCTTTGTCCTCCCCTGCGCGTTGCGCGTGGCGGTGGAAGCGACGACTGCCGACGACTCCCCGGCTTTCCTTCGCGCCCCCCGGACCATCGCCACCGCACGCGCAAGGGAGGCATCTCTCTTGTTTCCACCATGGGGATATCCATGCGCAGTGATCTGATCAAAACCGGCCCCGACCGCGCCCCCGCCCGCGCCATGCTGCGCGCCACCGGCATGAACGACGACGCGCTGAAAAAGCCGCTGGTGGCGGTGGTGCACAACTGGTCCAACGTCAGCCCGTGCAACTTGAACCACCGCGAGCTGGCCGACCAGGTGGCCGCCGGCGTGCGCGCGGCCGGCGGCACGCCGGTGGAATTCAACACCATCGCGGTCACCGACGGCATCGCCATGGGCACGCCCGGCATGCGCTACTCGCTGGTCAGCCGCGAGGTCATCACCGACTCGATCGAGGCCGCGGTCGAAGGCCACCTGTGCGATGCGATGGTGATCCTGTGCGGCTGCGACAAGACTATCCCCGCCGCGGCGATGGCGATGGCGCGGCTCGACATCCCGGCGGTGGCGCTGTACGGCGGCACCATCGCGCACGGTCTGCACAAGAACCGGCCGATCACCATCCAGCAGGTGTTCGAAGCGGTCGGCGCGCATGGCGCCGGCAAGATGGACGACAGCGAGCTGCACTCGGTCGAATGCGACGCCTGCGGCGGCGCCGGCGCCTGCGGTGGCCAGTTCACCGCCAACACCATGGCGATGGTCATCACCACGCTGGGGCTGTCGCCGATGGGCGCCAACGACATCCCGGCCACGCATCCGGAAAAACTCAAGGCCGCGTTCCGCTGCGGCGAGCTGGTGATGGATTGCCTGCGCAAGAAGCGCACGCCGCGCGCGCTGATCAACCGCACCTCGCTGCGCAACGCCGCGCGCATGGTCGCCGCCACCGCTGGTTCCACCAACTCGGTGCTGCACATGCTGGCGATCGCGCGCGAGGCCGGGGTGGATTGGAAGCTGGAGGATTTCCAGCCGGAAACCGAGGAAACCCCGGTGATCGCCGACCTCATGCCCTCCGGCCGCTACACGGCAGTGGAGATGTACGACGCCGGCGGCATCGCGCGCGTCGCGCAGGAGCTGATCGCCGCGGAGCGGCTCGAAGACACCCCGACCGTCACCGGCCGCACGCTGTTCGAGGAAGCCGCGGCCGCGCCACGGTTCGAAGACCAGCACGTGATCTACCCGGTCGCCAACCCGATCAAGCCGCACGGCGGGTATTCCATCCTGTACGGCAACGTCGCGCCGGAAGGCTGCGTGCTGAAGATCCCCGGCAAGAACAGCGCCGGCCACGGCGCGACCCACTTCGAAGGCACCGCCAAGGTGTTCGAGAGCGAAGAGGACGCGTTTGCCGCCGTGCAGGACGGCCGCGTCGGCAAGGGCGATGTCGTCGTCATCCGCAACGAAGGCCCGGCCGGCGGCCCCGGCATGCGCGAAATGCTCGGCGTCACCGCCGCGCTGATCGGCCGCGGCCTCGGCGACGACGTGGCGCTCATCACCGATGGTCGTTTCAGCGGCGCCACGCACGGCTTCATGGTGGGCCACATCGCGCCGGAAGCCGCGCGCGGCGGCCCGATCGCGCTGTTGCGCGACGGCGATCCGCTGCGCATCGACGCCATCAGCCGCGAAATTTCCACCAGCGCCGATCTCGAAGCCCGGCGCGCCGACTGGCAGCCGCCGGCACCGAAAGCCACCCGTGGCCTGTTGGCGAAATTCGCGGTGCTGGTCAGCTCCGCCTCCGACGGCGCCACCACCTCCGCCGCCAACGTCACCCGCCGCACCACCCATACCACCACCCAGGGAGTCATCGCATGAGCACCACCATCCTCGCTTCATCCCGCATCGCCGTGCTTGGCTATGGCAGCCAGGGCCGCGCGCACGCGCAGAACCTGCGCGACTCCGGCCTCGACGTCGTCGTCGGCCTGCGCAAGAACGGCCCGTCGTGGCAGAAGGCCAAGGCCGAAGGCTTTGCCGTGGCCGAACCCGCCGAGGCGGTGAAAGGCGCCGACCTGGTCGCCGTGCTGGTGCCGGACATGGTGCAGCCGGCGCTCTACGAGCAGGCCATCGCCCCCAACCTCAAACCGAATGGCGCGCTGCTGTTCGCGCACGGTTTCAACATCCACTTCAAGCAGATCGCGCCGCGCGCGGACATCGACGTGATCATGGTCGCGCCCAAGGGCCCGGGCGCGCTGGTGCGCACCGAGTACGAGCGCGGCCGCGGCGTGCCGGACATCTGGGCGGTGCACCAGGACGTCAGCGACCACGCCGAGGACAAGGCGCTGGCCTATGCCGACGGCATCGGCGGCGCGCGCGCGATGCTGATCAAGACCACCTTCAAGGAAGAGACCGAGACCGATCTGTTCGGCGAGCAGGCCGTGCTGTGCGGCGGTGCGAGCTCCCTGGTGCAGGCCGGTTTCGAGACCCTGGTGGAAGCCGGCTACCAGCCCGAGATCGCTTATTACGAGGTGTTCCACGAGCTCAAGCTGATCGTCGACCTGTTCTACGAAGGCGGCATCGCCAAGATGCTCAAGTACGTGTCCGAAACCGCGCAGTACGGCGATTTCGTCAGCGGCCCGCGGGTGATCGACGCCGGCGTCAAGGCTCGCATGAAAGACGTGCTGACCGACATCCAGAACGGCACCTTCGCCAGGAACTGGACGGCCGAATACAAGGCCGGCCTGCCCAACTACAACAAGTTCAAGCAGGCCGATCTCGACCACCCGCTGGAGCAGGTCGGCGCCAAGCTGCGCGCGCGCATGACCTGGCTGCAGGGCGACGCCCCGGTGGCCGCCGCGCCGCAGAAAAAGCAAGCCGTCGGCTGAGGCCGACCGCGGGCCGTGGCACTTGCCGCGGCCCGCTCACCTACTGATCGAACGAGGTACGCCATGAAACGCTTTCACATCGCCCTGATCGTTGCCGACCTGGACACCGCCATCGCCGACTACAGCAAACGCCTCGGCCAGCACCCGCAAGCCGTGGTTGCGGACACCTACGCGATGTGGCGCACCGAGCTGCTCAATTTCTCGATCAGCCAGGACCCCGCGCGCGCCGGCCAGGTGCGCAACCTCGGTTTCGAGGAGGACGAGGCCGAAGGCTTCCGCAGCGAAACCGACAGCAACGGCATCGCGTGGGAGCGCTTCTCCGCGCTCACCCAGGATCTGGAAGTGATCCGCACCTACGGCATCCCGGTGCATCCGGCCCACTCCGAGGAGCTGATCCGCAACTGACATTCGCAGCGCCCGCCCCTACCCACCACCAGGATTCGATCGTGACCACCCCCATGCAGACTGCCCTTGCGGCACCCACCATCCCCACCCACCCGCTTGCCGGGCAAGCCATGAGCGGCGCGGAGATCGTGGTACAGGTGCTTGCGGACGAGCACGGTGGCGTCGTGTTCGGCTACTCCGGCGGCGCGATCCTGCCGGTGTATGACGCGGTGTTCCGCTACAACGCCGAACACCGCGACGCCGCCGGCCATGAGCCGTTGCCGCTGGTGGTGCCGGCGAACGAGCAAGGCGCGGGCTTCATGGCCGCCGGCTATGCGCGCGCCTCGGGCAAGGTCGGCGTGGCGCTGGTCACCTCCGGGCCGGGCGCGACCAATCTCGTCACCCCGATCCGCGACGCGATGGCCGACTCGGTGCCGTTCGTCGCGATCTGCGGCCAGGTGCCCACATCGGCGCTCGGCAGCGACGCCTTCCAGGAGGCGCCGGTCGCCAACATCATGGGCGCGTGCGCCAAGCACGTGTTCCTGGTGTCCGATCCGCAAAAACTCGAAGCCACGTTGCGCACGGCGTTCGAGATCGCGCGCAGCGGGCGCCCCGGTCCGGTGGTGGTCGATATTCCCAAGGACGTGCAGAACACAACGCTGAAGTTCGACGGCAACAGCCACTTGCCGATCCCCGGCTACCGCGCGCGGCTCAACGCGGTGGCAGCGGCGAAACTCGGCGACGAGGCCTGCGCCAGTTTGTTTACCGCACTGGCGCAGGCCAAACGCCCATTGATCTACGCCGGCGGCGGCGTCGTCTCCGCCGCCGCCGCACCGGCGCTCACCACGTTTGCGGAAACCTTCGGCATCCCGGTCGTGACCTCGCTGATGGGGCTGGGCGATTACGACACCACCAGGCCGCTGGCGCTGCACATGCTTGGCATGCACGGCACGGCGTACGCCAACTACGCGGTGGAGGATTGCGATTTCCTCATCGCGCTGGGCGCACGCTTCGACGACCGCGTGGCCGGCGTGCCCGACCAGTTCGCCGCGCATGCGCGCTTCATCGCGCAGATCGACATCGACCCGGCCGAGATCGGCAAGGTCAAGACGGTGGACTGGCACCACATCGGTCCGCTCGTTGCCGCACTGGAAAAGCTGACGGCCTGGGGCCGCAGCCACGCGTTCCACTCCGACCTCTCCGCCTGGCACGCGCACCTCGCGCAGCTCAAGCACGACTACGCGATGAACTACAACCGCGACAGCCCGCTGATCCAGCCGGAAGCCGTGATCGAGGCGATCAACCGCCAAACCCAAGGTCGCGCGATCGTTGCCACCGGCGTCGGCCAGCACCAGATGTGGGCCGCGCAGTATTTCGATTTCCGTGCGCCGCGGCATTGGCTCACCTCCGGCTCGATGGGCACCATGGGTTTCGGCCTGCCCTCCGCCATCGGCGCGCAGTTCGCGCGCCCGGATGCACTGGTGATCGACGTCGACGGCGACGGCTCGATCCGCATGAACGTGGGCGAGCTGGAAACCGTCACCACCTACGAGCTGCCACTCAAGATCCTGCTGCTCAACAACGGCGTCGACGGCATGGTGCGGCAGTGGCAGAAGCTGTTCTTCAAGGGCCGCTTTTCCGCCACCGACAAGAGCCTGCGCAAGAAGGATTTCGTCGCCGCGGCCAAGGCCGACGGCTTCGAGTGGGCGCAGCGGCTCGAGCGCAAGGCCGACATCGAGACGACCATCGCCGCCTTCCTCGCCCACCGCGGCCCGACCTTCCTCGAAGTGATGATCGACCCGGACGCCGGCGTGTACCCGATGGTCAGCCCCGGCGCGAGCTACGCGCAGATGATCACCGGCCCGTTCATCCCTTCGCGCAGTGCGCCGATAACGCCGGAACTCGCCCCCACCCACATGTTCTGAGCCGGCGCCATGCGCCGCTGGAGAGTGCCATGAAACACACGCTTTCGATCCTGCTGCAAAACGAATCCGGCGCGCTGGTGCGCGTGGCCGGCCTGTTCGCCGCGCGCCACGTCAACATCGACGCGCTCACCGTGGCGGCCACCCACGACCCGGCGGTGTCGCAACTGACGCTGGTGCTGCACGGCGACGAGGGCACGTTGCAGCAGATCCTGCGCCAGGTGCGCAAACTGGTGGACGTGCTCGATGCCAGCAGCCTGTCGGTGGTGGGCAGCGGCATGCGCAGCCATCTGGTGGCCACCCCGGCATGAACGCCCAGCTCGCCGAAGGCGCAGCCGATGCCGCGCCCTCCGATCTGGAACTCCTGCGCCACACGCTCGCCGCACGCGTCTACGACGTGGCGCAGGAGACGCCGCTGGAAGACGCCAGGCTGCTTTCCGCGCGCCTCGGCAACCGCGTGCTGCTGAAGCGCGAAGACCTGCAAAGCGTGTTCTCGTTCAAGCTGCGCGGCGCCTACAACAAGATCGCCTCGCTCGATGCCGCGCAGCGCGCGCGCGGAGTGATCGCGGCCTCGGCCGGCAACCACGCGCAAGGCGTCGCGCTGGCCGCGGTGCGGCTCGGCACCCGCGCGGTGATCGTGATGCCGCTCACCACGCCGCGGGTGAAAGTGGACGCAGTGCGCCGGATCGGCGGTGACGCGGTGGAGATCGTGCTGGCGGGCGACTCCTACAGCGATGCGCAAACCGCGGCCGCGCGCATCCAGGGCGAACGCGGCCTGGTGTTCGTGCATCCGTTCGACGACCTCGACGTGATCGCCGGACAAGCCACGGTGGGCATGGAGATCCTGCGCCAGTGTCCGGCGCCGGATGCGGTGTTCGTGCCGGTCGGCGGCGGCGGCCTGCTGGCCGGCATCGCCAGCTACATCAAGACCATCTCGCCGCAGACCAAGGTCATCGGTGTGCAGGCGGACGACTCCGACGCGATGGCGCAATCGCTCGAACGCGGCGAGCGCGTGTACCTGCCCGATGTCGGCCTGTTTGCCGACGGCACCGCGGTCAAGCAGGTCGGCGCGCTCACCTTTGCGCTGTGCCAGCGGCACGTGGATGCGATGGTGCGCGTGGACGGCGACGCGCTGTGCGCGGCGATCCGCGACGTCTACCAGGAAACCCGCAGCATTCCGGAACCCGCTGGCGCGCTCGCCGTCGCCGGGCTAAAGCAGTATGCGGCGAAACACGCACTCAAGGGCGCGACGCTCGCGGCGGTGATCTCCGGCGCCAACATGAACTTCGAGCGCCTGCGCTTTGTCGCCGAGCGCGCCGAGGCCGGCGAACAGTGCGAGGCGCTGTTCGCGGTGACTATCCCCGAGGAGCGCGGCACCTTCCGCCGCTTCTGCGCCGCACTCGGCCGTCACCAGATCACCGAGTTCAACTACCGCATCGGCGACGCGCGGCACGCGCACATCTTCGTCGGCGTGCAGACGCGCAGCCGCGACGAGCGCGCGCTGCTGGCCGAACGCTTCCGCGCCGAACGCTTCGAGGTGCTGGATCTGTCCGAGGACGAGCTGGCGAAGCTGCACCTGCGCTACATGGTCGGCGGGCGCACGCCGCTCGCGGATGACGAGCACCTGTTCCGCTTCGACTTCCCGGAACGCCCCGGCGCACTGCCGGAGTTTCTCGCCCACCTGCACCCGGACTGGAACGTCAGCCTGTTCCACTACCGCAACCACGGCGCCGACCACGGCCGCATCCTGGTCGGCATCCAGGTGCCCGACATCGAATGCGCGCTGCTGCAGCGTTTTCTCGACACGCTGGGTTACCCCTACGCGGACGAAAGCGCGAACCCGGCGTACCGGCTGCTGCTGCGCCAGTAGCCGACAGGCCGCGGGGCGGACTCACGCCGCCGACACATCCGAATGCCCGAGGTCGGCATGCAGGCCGCATTCGCGATGCAGGCCGAAAAAGCGGGTGTCTTCCTCGCGCATGCCGGGCTGCCAGCGGCGGGTGGTGTGGGTATCGCCGATCGACACGTAGCCGGCGTGCCACAGCGGGTGGTACGGCAGATCGTGCGCATGCAGGTAGCGCCACACGTCGTGGTCGTTCCAGTCGACGATGGGATGCAGTTTCCAGCGTCCTTCGTGGCGTTCGAGGATGTCGGCGTGCGCGCGGCTTGCGGACTGGCTGCGGCGGATGCCTGCGATCCACGTCTGTACGCCGAGTTCTGTCAGCGCCCGCTGCATCGGCACCAGCTTGCGCAGCTCGTTGTAGCGGCGGATGCCGTCCACGCCCTGCTCCCACAGTTTGCCGAAGCGTGCCTCCATCCACGCCGCGCCCATGTCGGCGCGGTACACCTTGAGGTTGAGGTCGAGGCGCGCGCGCAGCTCGTCGATGAAGCGGTAGGTTTCGGCAAACAGGTATCCGGTGTCGATCAGCACCACCGGGATGTCCGCCTTCGCCTGCACCGTCAGGTGCAGCGACACGGCGGCCTGCGCGCCGAAACTCGACGACAGCATATGCTCGCCGGGCAAGGTTTCCAGCGCCCAGGCGATGCGCTCGGGTGCGCTGCGCGTGGCAAGCCAGCGGTTGAGCTCGGCGAGCCTGGCCTGCGAATGCGCGGCCTGTTCGATCTCCACCGCGCTGCTCACGGCGTCACCTCGCGTTCGGCCGGCGGCGTGACCACGTTGGTGCGCGCGCAGAAATCGCCGAAGTGTTCGCCGCCCTCGCGCTCGGCCGCAAAGCGCACAAACAGCGCATCGAGCTCGGTCAGGATCGCCGGCTCGTCGATGTTTTCGCGGTACACCGCGTTCATCCGCTGACCGCGGTGGTCGCCGGCCAGCATCAGGTTGTAGCGGCCCGGCGCCTTGCCGATCAGCGCGATCTCCGCGAGGTAGGGGCGCGAGCAACCATTCGGGCAGCCGCTGACGCGCACGTCGAGCGGCTCGTCATGCAGGCCGTGCTGGTCCAGCAGCCCTTGCAGTTTGGGCACCAGGTGCGGCATCCAGCGTTCCGATTCAGCCATCGCCAGCCCGCAGGTGGGGAACGCCACGCAGGCGATCACGTTCAAGCCCAGCGGCGTCTCGCTGCGGTACAGATCCAGATCGTGCTTGGCGGTGATCGCGTCGATCGCCGCGCGCAGCTCGCCCGGCACGCCGGCAATGAACGCGTTCTGGTTCGGCGTGAGGCGGATCTGCGCATCCGGCGCGTGCTCGGCAAGCAGCGCTGCGATCTCGCGCATGCCGGCCTGGCGCGTGGTCTTGCCGTCGTCGTGCACGCGTCCAAACGGAATGCGCAGGCCGAGATGCCAGCGTCCGTCGTCGCCCTCGCGCCAGCCGAAGCGGTCGCCACGCTGGGTGAAGCGGAACGGCCGCTGGCGTTGCAAAGTGAACCCCGCGCGGCGTTCGATCTCGGCCTTGATCCATGGCAGGCCCTTGTCGTCCACCGTGTACTTGAAGCGCGCGTGCTTGCGATCGCTGCGGTCGCCGTGATCGCGCTGGATGGTGAGCGTGGCGACCGACAGGGCGGTGACCTGGTCGGGGGTGATGAAGCCGATCAGGCTCGCCATGCGCGGATAGGTTTTCGCGTCGCCGTGGCTGGCGCCCATGCCGCCGCCGACCAGCACGTTGTAGCCGGCGAGCTGGCCGTCCTCGATGATCGCGACCAGACCCACGTCCTGCGAATACACGTCGATGTCGTTTTCCGGCGGCACCGCAAACCCGATCTTGAACTTGCGCGGCATGTAGGCGTCGCCCAGCAGCGGCTCCGGCTCGCTGCCATCGGTGGCCGGCTCGCCCAGCCAGGTTTCGAACCACGCCCGCGACTGCGGCCGCAGGTGCAGCGACAGGGCCTGTGCCTGCTCATGGATCTGCGCGTGCACGGCCGACAGCAGCGGGTTGACTGCCGCCACCACGTTGCGGTTGTCGTCGCCGCAGGCGGCAATCGTGTCCAGCCCACTGGCGTGGATGTTCTGCACCGCCGCGCGCAGGTTGCGCTTGTCGATGCCGTGCACCTGGATCGTCTGCCGTGAGGTCATGCGGATGCCGTGCGTACCGAACCGGCGCGCGGTGTCGTCCATCGCCAGCCACTGCCGCGGCGTCAGCACGCCGCCGGGCAAACGCAGGCGCACGAAGAAGATATACGCCGGTTCCAGCTTGGCAACGCGGCGCGCTTCGCGCACGTCGCGGTCGTCCTGCTGGTAGCCACCGTGGAATTTCAGGAGCTGCACGTCGTCCACGCGCAGCGCGCCGGTGATCGGGTTGGCGAGGCTCTCCAGCAGGGTGCCACGCAGGTGGCGGCTCGCGCTCTTGATGCGTTCGATATCGGAAGGCTTGCCCATCTCAGTACACGTCCCTTGCATAACGGTGCTGCTCGCGCAGCGCGTTCAGGTATTCGTCCGCGGTTTCCGGCGTGCGGCCGCCGTGAGTCACCAGCACGTCGCGCACCGCGGCTTCGGCATCGCGGGCCATCGAGATCGCGCCGCAGACGTAGAGGTGCGCGCCGCCTTCGAGCCAGGCGTAGAGCTCCTTGCCCCGCTCGCGCACGCGCTGCTGCACATAGACCTTTTCCGCCTGGTCGCGCGAGAAAGCCACGTCCATGCGCGTGAGGGAGCCGTCCTTCAGCGCCGCCTGCCATTCGAGCTGGTAGAGGAAATCGGTGTGGAAATGCGGGTTGCCGAAGAACAGCCAGTTGCGCCCGGTCGCCCCGGCCGCGGCACGCTCCTGCACGAAGCCGCGGAACGGCGCCACGCCGGTGCCGGGACCGATCATGATGACGTCGCGCGCGCCATCCGCCGGCAAGCGGAAGCGCTCGTTGCGCTCCAGATACACCTCGATCTGCGCCCCCTCGCCACGCGTGGCGAGCCAATGCGACGCCGCGCCCCAGCGCGTGCCGGCCGGCGTGGGGTATTCCACGTGTGCCACGGTGAGGTGCGCCTCGTCCTCCACTGCGGCACGGCTGGAGGCGATCGAGTACAGCCGCGGCACCAGCGGGCGCAACGCGGTCACCAACGCCTCGGGTGTCCATTCGGCGCCGTAGCGCTGCAACAGGTCGATTGGCTGCGAGGCCTCCAGCAGCGCCCGCAGCGCCTCGCCCTGCGCGGGATCGAGCAGCGCCTTGAGCTCCGCATCGCCGCTGCGCTCGGCGAGCGCGGCGACGAACGGCCGGTTCAGGCGTGTGATCTCGCGCTTGGCATACAGCCACTCGCGCAACTCGCGCGTAACGTCACCCACGCTGACCGCCGCGGTGCCATCCAGGTGCACGGTTTCCAGCAGCGCGTCCACCAGCGGCTCGGGGTTGCGTTCCACCACGCCAAGGGAATCGCCGGGCTGGTAATCCAGCCTCGACTCGGCCAGATTCACTTCGATGTGGCGCACATCCTTCGCGCTGTCGGCGGTGGTGATGCGCTGGGCGGCGAGGATCTCGGCGGTGAACGGATGCGTGGCCGACCAGCTTGCCGCCTCCGCCACTTCCAGATGCGGGCGCAGCGGTGTGACGCGAGCCTCCGCGGGCTGCCCCGAAGCCTTCAGCACGTCGCGCGCAATGCCCAACGCCTGCTTGGCCCACGGCACCGCCACAGTGTCGAGATCGAGGTCGGCTTCGCCAAAGGCAAACAGCCGCTTGCCGCCCAGCTCGGCGAGGCGCGCGTCAAGCTTGCGCCCGATCACGCAGAATTGCGGGTAGCTGGTATCGCCCAGGCCAAGCACCGCGAACGAGAGCGCATCCAGCTTCGGTGCGCGGCGGCTGGCGAGAAAATCGAGCAGGCCGCGCGCGTCGTCCGGCGCATCGCCGTCGCCCTGCGTGCTGATAACCGCGTACAGCAGGCGCTCCTGCGCCAACTCGCGCTGCGGGTAGGCATCGGCACGCAACAGGCGCACGGCAAGCCCGCCGGTTTCGGCTTGTTGCGCCAGTTGCTCGGCCAGCCGTTTGGCGTTGCCGGTCTGGCTGCCGTAGACCACGGTAAGCCGCGCACCCGCATCAGGCTCCGCCGCCGCACGTACCGGCATCGGGACGTCCGGGCCCGGTGCCACTCTTCGCGCCAGGCCAGCCGTGTAGCCCGACAACCACCACAGGCTTGCGGTATCCAATCCTTCGGTCAGCAGGTCCAGGTGCTGAAACCGATCCTTCGGCAAAGGCAAACGTGACAGACTCGCGGTAGCTGGCATGGTTCGAATGACGTGCAGCGGCGGAAGACTGCAACGTAAAGCCATGCATGCCGCCAGCGGAAATGACGGCGCCATGTGCACATATGGCGCATAAGCGAAAAGCGGCGACTTCTATCGGAATGCGGGACGTCATTTCACTAGCGATGGATTCAACTCCGCGGTGCCATGCAGCTCTGGCGGAATTCGATAAAGAGGCGCGGCTCCACACGCGCTTACTCCCTCTCTCCTATGGGGAGAGGAAATAGACACATGGCAATATGACGGCCTTGACACCTTTCCAAGTTGAAACCATTGGAGCCACTCATAGCCGAGGAATATCGCTAATCAGGTTCCTGAATGGCCCGCATAAAAACAGGCGGCGCGATTGCTCGCGCCGCCTGCCAGTCAGCCATCCTTGTTCACCAGGCATTCCGTGGTCCGGCACTCACACCCAATGCGTGCTGCGAACAGGCATCACGCACCCGGGATACATCACCGTCAGGCCTTGGCGGCCTTCGCATAGCGCAAGTACGGCTTGACCTTGCGCACGCCGGTGAACTTCTGTTCCACCTCGGCATCGGAGAGCTTCGCGGACACCACGAAATCGTCGCCCGGCTTCCAATCCACCGGCGTCGCCACCGGGCCCTTGTCGGTAAGCTGCAGCGCATCGATCGTGCGCAAAATCTCGTCGATATTGCGGCCGACGGACGGCGGGTAGGTGAGGATGGTGCGCACTTTGCGCTGCGGATCGATGATGAACACCGAGCGCACGGTGACGGTCGGGTCGGCTTGCGGATGGAACATGCCGTACTGCTTGGCGATATCCAGGTTCGGGTCGGCAAGAATCGGATACCCCACTTCGCTGCCGCCCACCTCGGCAATGTCCTTCGCCCACGCCTTGTGCTCCGTCACCGAATCCACCGAAAGGCCGAGCAGCTTCGTGCCGCGCTGCTCGAACTCCGCCTTGCGATGCGCAAACGCACCCAGCTCAGTAGTGCAGATCGGGGTGAAGTCCTTCGGGTGCGAGAAGAACACCAGCCAGTGGTCACGGGCGTAATCCGCCAAATGCAGCGGGCCCTGGGTGGAATCGAGGGTGAAATCGGGGGCGACCTGACCAAGTTGCAGACTCATGTTTGCTTACTCCTGATGGTGGTTTGTCTCGACGGGTGATGCGCAACCGGCAACGGCCGGCTACATCGCCCACGGCGCCGCCAAACCGGCGACACCGTGAGAGCGGACAAACGGGAAACGTGCGACACCATGCCAAGGATTCTGGCCAGCGCCGGCCGCCGACAGAAATGGGGATAAGCCGTACGCTTATGCCGGCCGCGCATAAGTAAGGACAGCGGCGTCCCACTGGGGTACTCGGGGCCATTGTCACAACGGCTCACACCTTGCCGAGCTGACGCCGTGCCGCCGACACAGCTCGGCAACCGGGCTGCGTCCCTCAGCCTGCTTCAATGCCGCGATGATCTGGCTGTCGCTGAATCGTGACGTCTTCATGGAACCTCCTCGGGTCAGACTACGAGAAAATTCCACTTCTGGGTGCCGCTACTTTCTGAGGGGATTACCCTATCCTGTCACCGCGCGCAAGCGCTTTCTCATTATCCAAGGATTCGCCAGTGCGAACTGGCACCTTCACTTGGATACCTAAAAGTAGAATGCTCCGTAAATGGCGACGAACTGACCATCACTCCCGTGCGCTTCGTGGATCGCTCCGCCGGCGTGCATGTACTGATACGCCGCATCAAAGGTCAAATATTTGGCAGCAGCCCACCGAACAAACATGATGTAAGAGGTTCCGATATAGGAAGAGTGAGTGTTCGCGCTTCCCGGCAACGGGGCGCCAAGCCCTCCTACATAAACCGCGTCTGTCCGCGTTTCCTTCCAGTTCCCCAACACGCTCACCGACACCGTCACTGGCTCAACGGCCGTGATGGACGCTTTCGGGCCAACGGAGATGAGGTTGGACAGATGCCCGTACAATCCAAAGCCGTATCGCAGCCCATCCGAAGGAAACAAAGGATCGAAGGTTTCGGTGGTGTGATCGCCCTTGTTGCCGTCACCACTACCTACGTCCGCCTGCAAGCCGACGCTCGAACGCCACATCCAGCGGGGCAGGTTGACCCCGATGGTATTGGCGGTTGCCCATGCTCGTATGTTGTCGTGGCCGAAGTGACCGGTCTGGAACATCGCCTCGTTGCTGTAGAATAACGGGCCGGCATTGCCAAACGCACGCGTCCCCATTGTGTACCGCTCGTCGTTACCGTGTACGCCGAATGCACGTCGTCCATTCCTGCGGTAGTACAGCACGTAGAGATCCTGGCTGAACGTTTTTGGCATCCAGGCAACAGTGCCATAGATACCCGCAAACCGACCGGTACCGGCAGACGAATCGTTGAACGAACCATAATGGTTGGCGACATCCTGCACGGCAAAGGCGTTGAGCGTTACACGTTGCCCTAGCCGCACAGTGCCGCGGATGCCGTCGTACACCTCACGCACCGGAAAGCCTTCACGCACACGAAACAGCACCCCCGATCCGAACTTCATCTCTTGCCGTCCCATCCTTACAAAACCACGGGCAGCGGTTCCAACGTGGAAGTTCACGTCCGCGAACAGTTGATGCAGCTCAAAATCCGACTCGAACACCGGGAATTTCCCGCCCTTCTGCCGACCAGCGCTGAGGGTATCGCTCACCTCTCCGAATACCCGTACCGTGTTGTCGAACAAGTGAAGGTCTGCATGTACCTCTGCACGATGAGAATAGAAGCTCATGTGAGAAAGTGGGCCTTGGGGGGTTGGGTTTACGCCAAAGAACATGTTCCGCTGGTTGGTGTAAATCCCCTTGTAGCCGCCCCCCAGGCTCAAGTAAGCACCCTTTGACAGCGGCAGATAATGGATCTTGTCCAGGAAGGCCACACGATCTGTATTGGCCAGGGCGCTATAATCGTCGAGGTAGCGTGGTGGCCCTGGTCGTGGGCCCAGGTTTTTGTTGCCAGGGTGGACTTCTCCCAGGTCAAAGTTATCGGCCGCCCTGGCGTTGCCCGTCACCGCCAATAGAACGACCCCTACAGCGAGAATGCCAGCTGCGGTAGCCCTTTTCCATCGTGGGACAAAGGAGCCACACTTGATACCTGCTGACATGATTCCGTCACTCCCAGAGTTTCCATCCGCAGTGTCGTAGCAACACGGACGCAAGCAACACGCCTATCCGTGTAGGACGAATCGGTATAGCCAAAGGAAAAACGGAGCCGAACTGACCACACACACCTGCGGGGTCAGTCGGCCTCCGCGGTGCTTTTATTTCTTTACCAACGTGTATTGGGTCAAATCATGCCCAAACAGGACGGTGCCAGAAAAATATTTCTTGACCGCAGTAACATAGTCCACTCCATACGTGAGTGGCGCATCCCCGGGCACGACATGATACAGAAGAACTGTCTTCACACCCGCTTTCTTGGCCATCTCCCCTACCGCTTGAGGCGAGAGGTGTTGGTGCAACATGTGGTGACGTATTTGCTCTTTGTTGGGCGCCTTGCTGACACCAACGCCTTCGCGAGATACTTTCGGATTCAACATGAGGTCAAAGTCGAGGACTTCCGCCACTAGTACATCCGCTCCAGTCGCCAGTTTCGTCACGTTTTCGCTGGGTCCGGTGTCTCCAGTGAATACGATACTTCCTGCCGGTGTATCGAAGCGATAGGAATAGCTGAAAGAGCCCGCCTCGCGCAAGCGCTCCGGCTCCGGGTCTCCGAAATGATTATTTTCGACGGCCGTGACCTTCACGGCGCCATCATCGTAGAAAGTCACTGGCTCGTCATGCGCAATAACCGTATGCACGCCGAAAACGTGACTTGGCGGCTTCATGGTGCCGGCACCAGTATCGTCGGCATTGAAGATGTGAGCCGATACGCTCAGGAACTGCATGGCGCCGTCGAACAAGCCTTGAGTGTCCGGTGGACCGTAGATCGTAGTGAACGGCTTTTGCGTGCTGCGATCCATGTACAACGGGTCGTGGTAGTACCAGCCATTGAACCAGCTCTCAGCAAGCAACGAAACGAGCCCTGCCGTGTGGTCAAGATGATTGTGCGTGATGAAGATGCGATTCACCTTGTAGGGTGGCAATCCATATTTCATCAGTCGTCGCGTCACGCCGGTACCCGCATCAATCAGATATTGATGGTCGCCGACTGTAAGCAAGGTGGAACTTTCGGCACGCTCGGAATGAATGTCCAGTGGCGGGCCACCCATCGTGCCCAGCAGCGTGATGGTGGCACTGGTGGCGACCGTGGCATTGGGGTTCACCACTGCATCATTGGCGCCGGTTCCGACCGCTGCGGCACCGTTTGCATACAGGAACATCCCAAGCGCCAGCACGCCACATCCCAACGATAAGGGTCTAAAGCCAGTAACATGTCTCATTTGTCATCCCCCATGCGTACGAGGTTCAGGCTATTGCCGTTGCTTCGGTCGCAGCGGATCCGCGCTGCTCGGTGGCCGTATCGGCCGTCGCTTGTCTCTTCTCCCGGTAACTCCCGGTGCCCGCACCACCGCCGATACCGCCGGCGTAAACCATGCACGAGGTGCGGCCCTTCCCCTTCCTTAGCAGTCATCTGCAGGTCGAACGTCGCCTCGTCGTACCGCGACGCAGGCTTGTCGTCACCCGGTCGCGCGCGGCGTCGTTTGAAAATCGTCTTCCCCCCCCCCGGACCCAGGCGATGGTCGTGATCGCTCGGACACCGCGAGGTTTGTTCGAGATCGCTGGTGCTGTCCAATACAATTTTGTCGATACCGTATTACCGTACAGGTATCGGTCGTACCCTCGGAGCCGGCCCGTGAACCTGTCAGCCATCGATCTTCGCCACCTTCGCTACTTCGTCGCGGTCGTGGAGCAGGGGAGTTTCCGTGCGGCCGCGTTGAAACTGCACATTTCGCAACCCCCACTGACGCGGCAGATCCAACAATTGGAGGGTGCGGCGCAGGCCACCTTGTTGATCCGCAAACCTCGCGGGGCCGAGTTGACTGAGGCCGGACGGGTGTTCTACCGCGAAGCGCGCAACATCCTGATGCTGATGGACCGCGCGATAACCCACACCCATCTCACTGCCAGCGGCCAGGTCGGCCGGGTGGACGTCGGAATCTTCGGATCTGCCGTATTCGGCGCTATCCCGCGCATCACACGCGCCTTCCAGAATCGCTACCCGCGGGCCGAGGTGGCGCTGTACACCATGGGGCGCGTCGAACTGCTCCAGGCCCTGCGCGAGCGTCGGCTGACCGTCGGATTCAATCGTTTCTTCCAGCGTGAACCCGACCTCACTTGGGAACGGGTGCAGACCGAACGCATCAACGTCGCACTGGACCGGACGCACCCGCTTGCATCGGAGCGGGTGCTATCTCTTGCCAAGATCGCATCGGCGCCGCTGGTGCTGTACCCCCGCGCACCACGTCCGAGCTACATCGACCACGTCCTCACGCTGTTCAGGCGGCGTAATCTGGTTCCGAAGCAGGTTCTGGAAGTGGATGACGTCCCCACCGCTGTTGCGTTAGTGGCGAGCGGCATCGGCCTGTCTTTGGTTCCCGATTCTGCCCGCAGCCTCCAGCTCCCGAACGTGCTGTACGTCCCGCTCGACAAAAAAGACCACGCAGTGGTCGATCTGTGTGTCATCCATCGCACCGACGACGATTCGGCGCTGCTCGGCAGGTTTCTTGAGGTCGTGCGGGAGCTAGCTCCGAACCAACCACTCGCTCGCGCTGGGGCACACCAAGCGTCACACCAGTCGCAGCGCAGGACCGGAGAGAAAGAGGAGAAGTCTGATGATCCGTCCTGATTCTTCCGTAAGAGCTCACCAATAAATAAGTAGCTGATTATCCCTAGTGACTGCCCGCCCGAGTCTCGACGTTCCCTGCTTGTCCCTCCACCTCAGCCATGGAAATCGTCGGTGGTGTGCGGGACTGGTCCGGGCAAGACCCGCGCAGCATCATCGCGGCGAACTGAAAGCGACGGTTGAACCGGTACTGGGCTTCGGCCAAACACTGGCGTGCATACTTGGCCCGCTTGATCGCATAATGGCGCCAGCGGCAGAGATTCGCCATTTGGCGCCACGGCAAACGGCTCAAGGCACTACCGTTCCGCTCATTCGACAGCTACCAGCCCTGCCACGGAATGCGCCGGTGAGCTTCCGCGCTCGTGCCGGTCGGGCTGCCCAGGCCAAACGACGCGGCTGGTCGCCACCGCTGGGGGATTCGCAGCGCGACAGCGGGGCCGCTATGCCACTGGTCGGTCGCCTGGATCACCCAGCGCATCGGGCGCGCGCAAGCAGCGCCAGCCGGCGGGAATTTCCGTGCTGGCGAACATTTCCGCCAACGGCGGCTGCCCGCCCGCGGCGACGTAACGGTCGGCGACCGAGTAGATGGCTTCTTCTTCTTTGCGGTCGTGCGCGTGGAGCAGACGTTCCATGGCTGCCGCATCGTCCAGCATCGCTTCCAGATCCGCGCGTGCCTCCAGCAACGCCAGCGCCGACTCGATGTGCGGCCACATGTCGCCATGCTCGTAACGCATCTGCGCCAGCGCCATCCAGCGCGCGCGATCACGGTCGATCACCGGAAACAGCGCGACTTCTTCCACGTAGATGTGTTTGCGCAGCAGCAGCACCGCGGCGTGGAACTCCGCGCGGCTGCCCGAACCATCCACCAGCCCGGCAATGCCCAGCTCCATCTCGCGGTGCTGATCGGTGAGCAGAATGTTGTCGGACAGCATGGTCGGTAACCCGGGGGAGGTACGGAAAGTCTACCCGCACGCCCTCGGGCCCCACCGCGCCACGGCGCTACAAGCCGGCGAACAGCAGCCGGGCGGCCCAGTACAGTCCAATCACCATCTGCACGGTAAACGCGCTGAACCGCGCGGTGACGGCTGTCGGTGAGATCGACACCAGGTGGATCGAGGACTGCGCGATCCGCGCCGCCAGCAGCCAGTACGCGAGCGGGTCGGTCAGTGCGGAACGGCCAGTGGCGATGGCCAGGATGAGCAGCCCGCCAAAGATCGGCAGCCCCTCGATGCAGTTGGCGTGTGCCCGCGCCAGCCGCTGCATGAAGGCGGAAAGATTCGCGTTGTCCGGCACGAAACCGTTGGCCGGAACCTTGCCGCCCAGCACCAGCCCCGAGCGCAGGATCTCCATCCATGCGAGCAGCAACAATGCCCAAGTGATGAACCCGGCCAGCGCCATGGAACTTTGGGTAAGCATCGTGACCCCCTTCTGCAAGAACCGGCGCCGGGATCGCGCCGCGCCGAAAAACGGTTTCGGCATGCTCCACGATCAGGCGCGCAACCAGTGCCACACCCACCAGCCGGACACTACCGCCGCGGCCAGCCAGATCAGCACCACCATCGCCGCCACGCCGCGGCAAGTCGGCCGCTCCGCAGACTCGGCCGCCTTGGCCTGCGCCGATGCCAGCACCTCCACCGGCAACATCCGCAACACCAGCAACATGCCCAGCGGGACGATGACCAGGTCGTCCAGGTAGCCAAGCACCGGGA
Source organism: Rhodanobacter sp. (assembly GCA_004298045.1). Classification (GTDB taxonomy): domain Bacteria; phylum Pseudomonadota; class Gammaproteobacteria; order Xanthomonadales; family Rhodanobacteraceae; genus Rhodanobacter_A. The sequence continues at coordinate 174,981 of SCRM01000019.1, forward strand.
TGAAATCCGGGATCAGGTCGATCGGGCTGAGCGCATAGGCGGCAACAGCAAACGCCAGCAACCGGGCCAACCGTGGCGTGCGCGGGTCCCGCGCGGCAAAGTACACCACCAGCGTCTGCCGCTTGAGTTCTCTCGCCCACCTGCGAAGACGTGACATGGATACCTCGCGCCTGACTGGAGCCGACCGGAACCAGCAGGCAGTCACCCGGCGCGGTCGGCGGCGGACAGCCATAGCTTGGCACGACCGCGTCCACGCCAGGAGCGTGGGCGGCGGAAACCAGGCCGGTGCGAGTGGCCGGGCCGAGTGCTCCCGCGCTCCATCGATCCATCAACCGGCCGCGGGTATCGGCGCACCATGATCGCGGCACGGCGGGTGCCGGGCCGGAACAGGTGCGGTAGCTTCGAAACCCGACCGCCGCCAGCCGTCGCCGTCGCTACCAGCAGCGGGCGTCATCGGAAGGCCGCGGGTCCGATCATCCGACGTCGGTCGATGCACCACGCGGCTTGCCACCGTCACCGCGAGGGTGCACGCCAAAAACGACGGAGCCCCGTTGTCCGGGGCTCCATGGCTTGCCGCATGGGCGACCCAACTCAGTGCTGCTGGGCACCTGCATTGGCGCTGCCATCGGCCTGCGCCGAGGCGGAAATACCACCATTGGTCGAACCCTGGGCGCCAGCCTGCAAGCCGCCCTGGCCACTCGCCGCGGCCGACCCCTGGCGGGTACCCGACGGTGAAGCGGCACTGCCTTGCGCGTTACCGTTGCCGGCGGCCGCGCCCGAGGCATTGACCGAACGATTGCCGTCATGGCCCACGATGTTGGACACCCCCGTCGATGATACCGACTGGCTGCCCGCGGACTGGCCCGCGGCGCTCGAACCGACCGACCCCGCCTGCGAAGACGCGCTGCCCGCCGCCTTCGACGCCAACGCGCCGGTGCCCGCGGCCGAGACGGCGCCGCCACTGATGGCCTGCCCGGCCGCGCCTTCGGCATTCGCGGCCGCCTTGCCCGCCGCGTTGCCAGCGGCATCGCGCGCACCCTGCAAGGCACCGCGGGTTCCGCTCACCGCCGACGAAGCGGTGGAACGCGCCCGGCCCGCGGCCTGTCCGGCCGCACCGGCCGCGGCATCCCGCACGCCGGAGCCATCCACGCCACTCGCTGCATCGGCGCCAAGATTGGCGGCGCCGTTGGCGAGCCCACCGACGTTGCCAGTGCTCCCCGCCACGCTGCCCGCGAGGCCGGCAACGCCACTGGCGTTTGCCTGACCATTCACCGGGACAGTGGCCTGCGTCGCAGTTTGTGCCGCCGCGGCAGCGCGCTGGCGCAGGCGTTCAGCCCGACGCTCCGCCGCCACACGATTGATGTCGGGCAGGTTGCCGGGCAGACCGACGTTGCCCATGCCGCGTGCGGAACCGCCGATCTGGCCACCGATCTGGCCGCCCATTTGCCCGGTCATCGCGGGGATCTGGCCGCCCAGCTGTCCAAGGCCGCCCAGGACCTGGGCATGGACCGGCGTCAGTGCGGCCAGGGCCAGGCCGCCGGCGAACAGAGCGATATGGAGTGTCGTGTTGCGCATGGGAGGATCTCCTGCCGGCGGCGAATCCGCGGCTTGCAGGGTCCATTACGTGCCGGCCCCAAAGATCCTTCCGCGCCGCCCGGGTGCGGTTGGAAAACGTTCAGGTTCCCGATGCCAGCAAACCATGGCCGCAGCGCGGGCCAAGGGCGTGGGCATCGCCGACCAGGGACTGCATCACCTGTGCCGCAGCGCCCGGATGCGGCGCGTCCAGCAGGCCGCTGGCCAGGTGCGCCACGATCGGCGCGGCGAATGAGGTGCCGCGCAGCAGGTTGCGGCCGTGACCAACCACGCCGGACGCGCAGAACGCCACCTGTTCGCCGCTGGCCGCCTCGGGCAGCACGCGGTCGTGCGCATCGACGCCACTGACGCCGATCACGCCGGGATAGGCCGCCGGGAACAGCGGCGGCGCCGCCGGCCCGTCGTTGCCGACCGCGGCGACCAGCACGTGGCCGCGCGCGATCATCGCCTGCACCGCACGCGCCAGCACCGGGTTGTCGGGACCGACCAGACTGATGTTGATCACCGGCACGCCTGCGCCCGCCATCCACGCGAGCGCATCGACCAGGCCCGAGGTGGTGCCGCCGACCGCGGCGCCGCACCACAGGTCGGCGGCGTACAAGGTGTCCGGACTGCCGGCGACGAGGCGCGCGGCCACCGCCGTGCCGTGCCGCGACGGGCTGGGCTGCGCGCAGCCGCGGCGTTCGATGCGCGCCCGCGCCAGCGCGGGATCGGCCGCGTCGACCCCGCCGTCGATCAGCCCCACGCGGCGTTCGGGTGCGGTTGCCGCCGCAGTGTCCAGTTCCGCTGCAGCCGCCGTACCGTCACCCGCCGGCAGATAAAGGTGCTGATAGGCAAACGCCGCATTGGGCGCGGCTTGCCGCAGGGCGCGCATCTCCGCCGCCGCGCCGCGGTGACGGGTGTCGTGCACGACCGCAAAGTCCAGCCCCAGCGACGCATCCGCGGCCGCGTCGGGTTCCACCTCGAAGCCCAGCGCGCGCACGGCGTCGAGCGATGCCCCCGCCAGGCCGATGACCAGGAATTCATCGCGCAGGATCGGCGCGCCCTGCGGGTCCACGTCCACCTGGCGTGGCGCACTGCGCAGCAGGTTGCGGATCTGCAGCTTGCGGGTGAGCGTCTGCGTCTGCTGCAGCAGGTCATCCACACTGCGCAGGTTCGTCGTCGGCAACCCGATGGGCAGTGGCGTGGCGGGCAGCGACAGGCTGCCGGGCAAGCGCTGCACCGGGCCAAGCAACTGCGCCTGCGCCGGCGCGGCATGGCCCAGCGCCAGCAGCGCGAGCAAGGCCGACACGCAGACTACGGAAACACGGCACGAAGGCATGACCGGACACCTCGGAGACGACCGGGCCGGATGCTAGCATTGCGATGATTTACGCCTTCGAACCGCGTTGCCGCGCACGCGGGAAGGAATCGGCCCCGCCAGACGTAATGGAAGGTGATGCGTGGATTCGAGCGATGCCGTACGCGAAGGACTGATCCCGCTGCTACCGCGCCTGCGCCGTCTCGCGCGGGCGCTGGCGGGCCAGGTTGCCGATGCCGACGACCTGGTGCAGATCGTGCTGGAGCGTGCGCTCGCCCGGGCCACGCAGTGGCGGCCGGATTCACCACTGGACAAGTGGGTGTTCGCGATTGCGCGCAACGCCTGGCGTGACGAGTTGCGTGCACGTGGACGCACGGCGAAGCTGTTCGCGTCCGAGGAAGCCGGCGAGACGGTAGCCGACCCCACCGGCACGCAGCCGGCGCAGCAACTGGAACTGGCGGCGGCACTGGCCACGCTGTCGCCGGATCAACGCGAGGTGGTGGCATTGGTGCTGGTCGAAGGCCTCTCCTACGACGAAGCGGCGGCCCTGCTGGAGGTGCCGGTTGGCACGGTCACCAGCCGCCTCGCACGGGCGCGCACCGCCTTGCAGGCGTTACTTGGAAACGACGCATGAACCCGATCGACGACGCAACCTTGCAGGCTTACGTGGACGGCGAACTCGATGCCGCGGCCCGCGCGCGCGTCGACGCCTTGCTGGCGCAGGACCCTGCCCAGGCTCATCGCGTGCAGCAACTGCAAGCCCTGAATGCGCAACTGCGCGCCGCGTTCGATCCGGTGCTGGACGAACCGGTGCCCGCGCACCTGACCGCCATGCTGCAACCACGCACCACGGCGGCCGCCACGCCCACGTCACTGGCCGGCCGGCGCCGCACGCACGCTGCCCCTCACCACCGGCCGCGCCGCTGGATGCTGCCAGGCGCCGCCCTCGCGGCATCGGTGGCCCTGCTTGCCGTCGGCCTGTGGTGGCACGCCGGCAACGGGTTGGTACGTACGCACAACGGCGAATCCTACGCTGCCGGCGCCCTCGTCCGTGCACTCGACCAGTCGCTGGCGAGCGAGCCGGATGCGCAGGCTCCGGTCGCCATCGGCCTGAGCTTCCGCGCGGCCGACGGCCACATCTGCCGCACCTTCACCATCCGCACGCCGCCGTCGCGCAGCGGCTTGGCGTGCCGCGCTGCTACCGGTTGGGCGCTGCCGGTGATCGCGCCAATGGCTCCGGTCGAAAGCGGCGAGCTGCGCCAAGCCGCGAGTGACCTGCCGCCCACCGTGCAGGCCGCCGTCGACGCCCGGCTGCACGGCAACGTCTTCAATGCAAGGCAGGAACGCGCCGCACGCGCGGCCGGGTGGCGATAAGCGCCAGTCACCACGCGACCAGCGGCGGCGAAAAGGCTCAGAACCCGAAATCGCTCAGGCCGGGGTGATCGTCCGGACGCCGGCCAAGCGGCCAGAAAAACTTGCGCTCGGCGGCAGCAATCGGCACGTCGTTGATGCTGGCATGCCGGCGCGCCAAGAGCCCGTGCGCGTCGAACTCCCAGTTTTCGTTGCCGTAGCTGCGGAACCAATGCTCGGAGTCGTCGTGCCATTCGTAGGCGAAACGCACCGCGATGCGCGGCCCGTCGAACGCCCACATTTCCTTGATCAGCCGGTAGTCGAGCTCCTTGTTCCACTTGCGCTGCAGAAAGGCCAACGCCGTGGCGCGATTGGTGACGAACTCGGCGCGGTTGCGCCAAGAGGTGTCCTCCGAATAACCCAGCACGACACGCTGCGGGTCGCGCGAGTTCCAGGCGTCCTCGGCCAGGCGCACCTTCTGGATGGCGGTTTCGCGCGTGAACGGCGGTAGCGGTGATTTGTTTTCCAAGGGAATCTCCAGCTCAAGCGATGAGGTAGACAGATCTGTCTACCCGACACGCTAGTCCCCCGCGGCAAACCTGTCTACACTGCTTGCATGCCCACCACGGTCCCACTCAAGCTCGAGGGTCGCCCGGCACGCGAGCGCATCCTGCTGGCCGCGCACGCGCTGTTCTACTGCGAAGGCATCCGTGCTACCGGCGTCGACCGCGTGATCGCCACGGCCGAAGTCGCCAAGCTGACGTTCTATCGCCACTTCCCCGGCAAGAACGACCTGGTGCTGGCCTACCTCGAACGCCAACACGAAAACTGGATCGCCTGGTTCACCGCGGCACTGGTGCGTCATCGCCCACGCCGCGGCAACCCGCTCGCGGCGCTCGTCCCCACCATCGCCGAATGGCTGGCCGATCCCCGCTTCCGCGGCTGCGCTTTCCTCAACACCGTGGTCGAACTCGGCACCACCCTGCCCGCGGCCACCGCGCTCTGCCGCCGCAACAAACAAGCCATGACTGCCGCCATCGCCGACCTGCTGCCGCCATCCCGTCAGCGCCCGCGCCAGGCCCGCGCCATCGCCACCGCCATCGACGGCGTGGTGATGCACGCCCAATTCGAGCCGGACGCCAAGGCACCGCTACAAGCCCTGCGCGATCTGCTACGGCCGCTCCTCGTCGAGGCCGCGGACGGAGGTCGCAAAACGGTACCGACCCCGTCAACCGGTGTAATCGCCACCGAAGCCACTCCGGTGCCGCGTACGCGCAAGCTGCGCGCCAAGAAGTGAACCTGAAACCGCTCGTCGCAACACCGCCTCAAATAAAAGCGGCCCCATGACCGGCACCGACTCAACGGCCTCAGGCGCCGTCACTGGCCACCTTTTTGAACCCCATGCCTACGCTCGCGGGTGCGGTCATCTCAAATCCGTACTGCTGATAGAGACGGTACGCTTGGCCATCCGCCAGCAGGCTGACGTAGCCTGACTCGGGCACTTCACGGGCAATGAAACCGGCAATCTCCGCCATGATGACCTTGCCGAGCCCACGTCCCTGATACTTGGGCAACACGGCGATATCCACGACCTGGAAAAACGTGCCGCCGTCACCGACCACCCGCCCCATGCCAACGGTTTCATCCCCAATCAGCAACTGGACCGCGAACAGCGTATTGGGCAAGCCGCGTTCGGACGCCTCAACCGTCTTGGGGCTGAGCCCCGCGGCCACACGAAGACGCCGGTACGTCTCCACCGTAGGCGTTTGGTTGACGATCGTGTACGCGAAACTTGCGTCACCCATTTTGAAATCTCCTTCGGTGCATGACGTCAGAATCAAGCCATGCCGCGAAGCGGTGCCCGCTTGAATCAAGAAGTGAACCTGGAACCGTTCTTCTCATGCCAACACTGGAGTCAAGCAGCGGCGCGCAACCAGTTCAGCCTGCCAACGATCTCTCCCGACCGCGCATCGTCCGCGAGTTCCGGCGCCGTTGCCGACCTGGTCAGCGTTGCTTCGGCATGCCGGGCCCGACGGTCTGCGCACCGTCAATGGGCATGTCCGTGGCCATGCCCATGGTGGCCGCCGCCCATGACCGCGGTCAGCGAAACCGCGTCGGACTCCACCAGCAACGGCAGGATGATGTCGTTCTCCTTGCGCTGGTGACTGTCGAAAATCTCGAGCAGCGCCCGCGCATAGGCCCCGGCCGCCACCGGGTTCTTCGCCGTGGCCACGTGCGCGCCGGTTTGGCGGATCAACACATGCTCGTCCAGCATCGATCGAATCAGCAGCCGCCCCTCCGGCAGTTCGCCGGCGGCCCGGTAGGTCGTGGCTTCCTCTTCCTCGGCGTGCGGGATCAGGACATTGTGGATCCACGTCTCCAGCGCGGCCCTGGCCGACGCTGCGCCGGTGCCGGACTCTGCCGCGGTCATCAGGCCGGCGCTCAGGCGATCCAGCTCCTTGATCATCGCCGCGTGGTGCGCTTTCAGTTTCCCTGCCAGTACCGCATCTTCAGGGTGGGCGCTCATGACGTTCTCCTGACCGAGTTGGGGCGGAGTCCTTTCCGGGAACGACTGATCGTAGCAACGCTGTCGGTTGCGGCGACCATCCGTGGCTCATGACGGCCGGGCGCCAGAGTGAAACAGTCCGCGGCCTTTTGCACGTCCGCCCGAAGGGAACATGAGCCCGCGACGCGACGGGCGCTATTTGTTGAACGGGCCGCGGAGCAGCAGCGCACCGTAGGACACCGCAAGCACCGCACTCACCAGGAACGCTGGCCGGATCCACGGTTGTGCCGCGTCGCCACGCAACACCCGCATCAAGCTAAGGGCGCTCACGAAGTACAGCGCGAGATTTGCGGGCACGATCGGCCTACCGTAAATGCCGCCCAACGTCGCGCGGCGTTGGAGCCAGTTGAGGACCGCCACGCCAAGCCATGCAGCCGCAAGCAGCTGCCCGAGCCAAACCGCGCCAATAGGGAACCCCGACGCCATGGAAGGCAACAACACGTCCGGCCCTCGTGGTCCTGAATTCATCGCTGTAACGGGTGCTCGTCATCGGACTTGGTTCGGCATTGGACACTCCTGAAACGTCAGGTCGGGGTGCCCACTAAACCGCAGGAACTATCGCGTCCCCTGAATCGAATTGTCAGGCGCCGCCCTGCCCCCGCTCCCATGGCGCCACCCGCCCAGCCCGGCGGCGAAACAGTGGATGACAGGCCAAGACCGCCGTGCCTTGCAATTGCGCAAACCGCTCGGGGCTGCGAACTGCCAGTTTGCGCAGCAAGTGCTGCCACTCGAACGCGAGTTGGCCGGAGGTTACCGCGATGGGCTGTGCATACTGCGCCGGGCCAAGCTTGGACTTGTTGAACGCATAACCGCGTGCGACAGCCTCGGCATAGACGGCGGCCAAGTACGAATTGATGGCAGCCCGCGGATGCGCGTGAGCCCGAAACCGCTCAAGTTGCGGATGGTGAAGGTACCCCCGCGTTTCGCCCCGCAACACTGCCCTGGCAAGCAGGGACTCACGCCACAAGGCAACCAGGCCTTGTGGATCGAGGTACTTGGGATGCAGTGACCATAAACGCATTCTGTGGTGCCCAATGCTTGAATTCAGCGGCGCACAGCGCATCCGCTGGAATGGCCCGCCTACCGTCGGCGCTCGGGATACACCCGACGTTTGCGCCGGAGAGGACGAGCCCCACCCTCGATCAACTCCACGACCGCGCCGCAGATGTGGCGGCGTCGCGCATGGGGTTGCCGGGCGCTGCATAGTGTCACACCAATGGCCGCAACGGCCTCCGAATCAAGCTGCATGAGCGTGACCGCCGCCTCCGGCTCGCCGTACGCCACCAGCTCCCGCACCATCCACTTCGGCTTGAAGGAGACAGTGGAGCGTGCACCCGAAATGATGACCTTGGGGTCGAGCACGGCAAAAGTCCGAGGCAAGGTCTGACGCGTGAGTCAAGCCGAGCCGCGAAGTGGGCTCGGCTTGAATGAACAGTTAGCCCGCAACCTCCAGTTACGTATCTGCTTTTCGCAATAGATTGATGCTGAAGCAGATCAAGCCAACAAGAAGCGTGGTTGCTCCAACTACAGCCAACCAAGTCATGCTGTCTCTACCAGTCAGAATCAGACCCAATCCAGCCATGAAAACGGGCAGACCGATGTTGTGAAGCCAGAAGTGAGCCCTTGCGAGCCTGGTCTCAGCGCAAGCCGGATAGAGGCGATAAATGATGCCCATCACGGCCAAGGACAGCCAGCCAGCAATAGGTGGGCGTGCACGGGAGCCAGGGCAAAATTATGTGCAACCCCCATGTACAGACCCAAACCTGCGCCAACAATTAGGTAGATGGCAGCAATGCGCAAAAGCTGTTTTGACATGTCATTCCCCTCAGTTGATACGACGTCAACAATGGTGCGGCGCGGACAAGGAGATAAAGATCAGGGTCTACTTCTGGCTAACACCTGAATTAAGCCGATTTGCGTGATGAAGGCAGAAGGCGGTTACGCCTTTTGTAACCGGCTTCTGCTGTGACGAAGCGAGTTCGACTTGAATGAATTGTCAGGCCGCTTGAGCAAGAGCAGAGTTCTTTGCTTTCGGAGTCAGGACTGCGAGTACGGCTGCCACGATGAAGAGTGCAGGAACGTCCCCCACGAGATGGCCGTAATTCATGGAGCTGGCCAATGCTTGGAAAGTCATGATCCCGCCATGCACCAAACTGGACCAGATCGTGAACCAGATGAGGCTGAGATGAGCAAGAGGATTACGGGAAGCCAAAAGCAAAAACACACCAAGCGTTGCGTAAATCCCCACGATCATCAGAGGGTAATCGGAGTGACCAGTGTGCCATGTCCAACCGGATGGCCAGACGGTCATCAGCAGATAGATGCCAACGATGAATGTGACACCAACCAATACCAGCGCAATGCGAAGGTATTTAAGACGAATCGACTCATTCACAGTGTTCCCCTTTTCAGTGATGGCCTTGTGGCCGTTGGTTCAGCTGTTGAACAAAGTTGATGAGGATCTCAGGCTGCGGTCTGACGCTGACGTTAAGCGTCGTGCGGATTGTTTTGCGCGTCCCCTTGAACGGGTAAAAAGAGACTTCCCCTCCCTTCGGCCACGCGGGCCATGATGGTGTTGCGATACGACCGTCACTGCGAAGAGGAAGTTCCCATGAGCACTATAACCATCGCTGTGGACTTGGCGAAGAGCGTGTTCTCCGTGTGTGAGATGGATGACACTGGGCACGTGCGGCGTCGGCAGGACTTGAAGCGCGAGCCTTTCGGGTTGTGGTTGGCGCAGTTGCCGGCGTGAACTGTGGTGGCGATAGAGGCGTGCAGCGGTGCAACCGCTGGGCGTGCCTGCACGAGGCCGTCGACGCGTGCAGCGCGCGCATCGCCCCCCCACGTGCGCGCGGACGAGCATTGCCGGCGGCTTTGCGCCCTGATCGGCGTCGGCCCCACCGCCGCCGACGCGGCCGTGGCCACGGTCACCGACACCCGCGAGTTCAAGAACGGCCGGCAGCTTGCCGCGTGGCTCGGTCTGGTGCCCACCCAACACTCCAGCGGCGGCCACGCCAAGCTGGGCGGCATCAGTTGCCGGGGCGACGCCTACCTGCGCACCTTGCTGATTCAGGGCGCCCGTTCCAGCCTGCAGCGCGCCAAGGCCGTCGCCATCGAGATGGCTACGCCCGAACAACGCTGGATACGCACGCTCGATGCGCGCCTGCCCTTCCGCAAGCTGCTGGTGGCCATTGCCAACAAACACGCCCGACAAATCTGGGCCATGCTCGCGCACGACGTCGACTACGACCCGCACGCCTGCCTGGCCCACTCGATGCACCGGCAGGCCGCCACCACCTGAACACTGCTTCGCAGCACGCTTTGGCTTCACCGTTTTCGTTCCACGTCAGCGCAGCACGGTAACGACGGGTCAGACCCACCCGGAGAGAACCTGACTAACTATTCGGATGTCCCAACGATGTGCCGGCCGATCCCCGACCCTCGACGATACCTCTGAATGAACGCGGTCCCCGGCGGGGTTTATACCCTGGTCCGCACCAGCTCCACCGGTGCAACAAGACCGTCTACGGAAATGCCGTCTGACACACGTTGCTCCCACACTCAACGCTGACTGCAACACCGCACCAATGTCAACAACACCACGACCAGCAACAGCTCGAAAGCTCAAGGCACGGACGTTATGCACTTCGAGTTGACGGGGAGTCTCCTACCGAGATGTTTGGCGGCAACCGCTGCGCCGAAATTTTCATTTCTTGTCTGGTACCCAGTAATACTCTTTCCCAATTGGTGCAATCGGCTTGATTGGTCGTATTGGCTGGATTGGTTTGATTGGTTGGATCGGCTTGATAGGCTTAATCGGAGAAATTTTCTTGATGCCAGTCGGCTTATTCCGTAGGTGCCAAGCCATATACCTTCTCCTGAGCGGGTGAACGAACGATTGAAAGCTGGTGCGAAGTGCGAGCATCTCGTCCGGCGATGTAATGACTGTCGCCTAACGCTGGAGTTAAGCGGCGGCGAAGCCGTCGGCCTTGAACGAGATGTTAGACGCCTACGGTGAGCTGTGCGCCTTGGCTGGTTGTGAAGCCGCTTCGCGTGCCTTAGCTTTGAGATAGAAGGCAGTCGTAAATAGGGCTTGCTGCTCTTTCTCCGGAGTATCCTTTTGAAGAAAGATGACTTCGCCATCGCTGGAAACTTGAGCGGTTCCGTCTGATGGTTTAGCCAACATCACAATTTGTAGAGTCGTGGGGTCGGAGTCTTCTTGGAAGGTGCCCGGAGTGGCTCCCGAGCCATCAACCATCACGACCTTGGAATGGACGGCTATATCTTGCATTGCAGCCTGAAGTTCTTGTGTGATCGTTACTTCCTTGGCTGAGGCGGTGAAGGTGCAGATGGCTACGGTAGCTACGAGCAGCTTCGAAACATGACGCATGTTGCCCCCTATGTCTAACGCTTGAGTTAAGCGGTGCCGGTACGGCGTCCGCTTGGACGAACAGTTAGATGTTCGCTCCGACCCACATGAGGCCGATGACAAGCAACTGCACAACTACCACGCCGAGATAGAACCGCCAACCAGGTTGCCGCCTAACTTTGGCTTGGACATTGTTGTAAGCCAGCACGTAGAAGTATGAATACGGAAGAAGCGCAACGAGTGCAAAAAGAACGTACCAGATAGGGCTGAAGCTTTGAAAGCAGAGCAGCGTGGTCACAAGCCACGGAATGCCCAACAGCAGCATACGACGTACTTCGCGCTTGTTGAGCCCTGCCACAACGATCATGTGCGATCCATTGCCATCTAACGATCGAGTTGAGGGGCGCGGTGGACTGGCGCCCAGTTTGCCACCGCAAACTGGGTGACAGGCCGCCGCGTCCCTTCGAATGAGTGGTTAGGCGTCATTCCGGGAGGCCAAGGGCTTTGCCTTTCCAACTGCGGCTGACTCCTTCGCGACCCTCGGCTGTGACAGTAACCGAGAAGCACGATTTGGCATCGGCGTCAGACGGAACTCGAACTCCGATGACGCCGCTCCATTCCGTCAACGAGACCGCCGCAGCCCCGAGTCGAGGCCGTGCCTCCAGTAGGTTCTGCGTTGGCATGTCGTATCCCATCTCGACGTCGTAAAGCTCTGGCACGCCTTGTAGCGACGCAATCCAGCTGCAGTTGACCGTGACGTTGAGTCTGTCGATCTGCCCTAGCGCCTCGACGTCGGACTTTGGGAAGGTCAAGAAGTGCACTTGCGATTGCGCAACTGCTAGACACGGGGCAGTTGCGAGCGAGATGAAGGCGATGATTCGAAGTACGGAGCTCATGATGCCTAACGCTTTATTTGAGCGTCGGCGTAGCCGTCCGCCTCGAATGATTTGTTAGGCAGGTCACGGGGCGCCTACGGCCAAGGCGGCTGCACGCACCATAAAAATAAGACCGATAACAAAGGTTGCGAACCCAAGCAAACCAAGCGACCACCCTATACGATTGAATGCCGCGATGTGTCGATTTAGGAACGCGCCATTGAACTGCAACGTGTATGCCTGAAAGATCAAATGCCCCTTAAGCAGCAGGAATAAAATTATAGAAGCAAGCAACGCATACCAAGCACTGATTGCCAAACCTGCGACATGTAGAGTGATGAGGCCAGACGCCTTGTTGCCCAGCATGACGGAGATGGATAGTGACAGCGCTCCTCCCCCAATGAGAAATACGGCATTGGCGATCGAGTCGGCGCGCGACCGAATTTCACGCCAGTCATCATTGTTGTTCTCAGCTGAAGTCAATCTTCATCCTTTGTTGGCCTAACGCTTAGTAGACCCCGAAACCGGGGTATAGCGCCGATATTCGTTGGTCGGCGAAGCGTAGTCAAGGCGGTGGAATCCTACGTTGCGACAAGGGCTTACCCGATTCCACGGGGTCCAACCGGGCCACATGCTGCGGCGGATATCCCCTCGAACGAGGTCGTTATGGGTTATCAGCCCGAAATCACCGATATGCACGGCGCCGGCAGACCGCCGCGGTTGCTGGACGAGGTGCGGCGGGTGTTGCGGACGCGGCACCACATCTTGCGTACCGAGGAGGTGTACGTGGGGTGGACTCGCCGCTACATCCTGGCCAACGGCAGGCGTCATCCGCGCGGGATGGGTGCGGAGAAAGTGGAGGCGTTCCTGTCGCGACTGGCGGTGCATGACCAGGTTGCGGCCAGCACCCAGAACCAGGCGTTGTCCGCCCTGCTGTTTTGTACCGGGAAGTATTGGGCGTGGAATTGCCGTGGCTGGACGGCGTGACGCGCGCCAAACGTCCGCGCCGGGTGCCCACCGTGCTTTCCCGCGAGGAAGCAAAACGCCTGCTGGCGGCGATGGAGGGACGGCCGTGGCTGATTGCCAGTCTGCTTTACGGCACCGGCATGCGGCTGATGGAATGTCTGCGCTTGCGGGTGAAGGACGTGGATTTCGAGCGTCACGAAGTGATCGTGCGCGAGGGCAAAGGCGGCAAGGATCGGCGCACCATGCTGCCGCGGTTGCTGGTCGAACCCATGCAACGAGAGATCGAGCGCGCTCGGCTTCTGCATCAGCAGGATTTGCATGCCGGTCATGGCGAAACGCGGCTGCCGCATGCGCGGGCGCGCAAGTACCCGCTGGCAGGGCGCGATTTCGGCTGGCAGTTCGTATTCCCCTCGGGCAAGCGCTCGCGCGATCCGCTGGACGGCATTGAGCGTCGGCACCATTTTGACGACGCGATCCTGGCGCGTGCCTTGAAGCAGGCACGGCTGACGGCGGGCATCGCGAAGCCGCTTTCCGCGCACACGCTGCGCCACAGCTTTGCCACGCACTTGCTGGAAGCGGGACACGACCTGCGCACGATCCAGGAGCTGCTGGGCCACAAGGATGTGGCGACCACCTAGATCTACACCCACGTGCTCAACCGCGGCGGACACGGGGTGCTGAGCCCGCTGGATCGCCCGTAGCGGGCGTGGCGCACGAACCGGCGCCAGTGACGCGGGCTAAACTGCCGCGATGGCTCCTTCTCCACGCAAGCGCCAGCGGCGCAAGACGGGCACGGCCAGGCCGAAGCCCACGCGTCCCGCCCGGCCGGTGGCGCCCACTGCCCGCCCGGCCGACAGCTCGGCGCGTGCGCGCGGCGTGCTCGAATGGCTGTTGCGCCGGGTCCCGCCGGCGTATCGCGACAAGGCGCGCGATTACCTGGTGCTGACGCGCATGGATCGCCCGATCGGCGCGCTGCTGCTCTTGTGGCCGGCGTGGTGGGCGCTGTGGCTGGCGGCGGGGGATTTTCCGCCATGGAAGCTGCTGGTGATTTTCACCATTGGCGTGTTTTCGATGCGCGCCGCCGGGTGCGCCATCAACGATTTTGCCGACCGCAAGCTCGACCCGCAGGTGGCGCGCACCGCAGGCAGGCCGCTCGCCAGCGGGCGGGTGACGCCGCGTGAGGCGCTGGTGATCTTTGCCGCGCTGCTGGCGTTCTCGTTCGGGCTGGTGCTGCTCACCAATCGCGCGACGATCCTGCTCTCTTTCGCGGGCGCCGCACTGGCGGCGGTCTACCCGTTCACCAAACGCTGGACCTCGTTGCCGCAGGTGGTGCTGGGCGCGGCATTCGGCTGGTCGATCCCGATGGGGTTCGCGGCGGTGCTCGGCCACGTGCCGGCGATCGGCTGGCTGCTGTTCATTGCGCACATCCTGTGGTCGGTGGTGTACGACACCGAGTACGCGATGGAGGACCGCGAGGACGATTTGAAGGTGGGCGCGAAATCCACCGCCATCCTGTTTGGCGATGCGGACGTGCCGATCATCGGCATCCTGATGGCCACGCTGCTGCTGGCGATGGTGTTCGTGGGCCAGCGCGCGCAGCTCGGCTGGCCGTACTGGCTGAGTCTGCTGGTGGCTGCCGGGCTGTTTGCCTACCAGTTGTGGCTGATCCGCAAGCGCGAGCGCGGGCCGTGTTTGGCCGCGTTCAAGCACAACAACTGGTGGGGGCTGACGGTGTGGGTGGGGATCGCGGTGGCGCTGGCGGTGAAGTGAAGGCGTGACTGCCGAACGGGCATGGGCGTTGCATCGCCCCGCTGAATGCGGGTCGGGTTGCGACCCCGCCAGTATCAAGCGTCGGGCAGCGGCGATCAGATCCTGCTTGATGGCGCACGGGCCAGCGCCCACACGTCGACGCGGGCCACCCCGGCACGCTTGAGCGCACGGGCGCATTCGGCCAGCGTGGCACCGGTGGTCATCACGTCGTCCAGTACCGCCACGTGGGCAGGCAGCGCCACATTCGAATGGATGGCGAACGCGCCGCGCACGTTGCGCCGCCGCGCCACGGCGGTGAGTTCGGTCTGGGCGCTGGTGGCACGCAGCCGCACCAGCGCGTCGCCGCGCAGCGGCACGCCGAAGTGATGCGCCAGCGGCTTGGCGAGTTCCAGCGCCTGGTTGTAGCCGCGCTGGCGCAGGCGCCTGGCGTGCAGCGGCACCACCACCAGCAACTCGGGCAGCGCCAGTGGTACCGGTTCGCGCGCCCATTGCGCCGCCAGCGCGCGACCGGCGGCCAGATCGCGGCCAAACTTGTAGCGGGTCTCCAGCCGATCCAGCGGCCAGCCGTAGCGGAACGGTGCCCAGGCGGTTGTCCAGGGCGGCGCATGCCGTTGGCACTCACCGCACAGGGCAGCGGGCGTCGGCAACGGCAAGGCGCAGCCCGCGCAGCAGGCGGTGTTGCGCGGCAGCTCGGCGACGCAACCGGCACACAGCTCGCCACCGGCAAAACCGGGGGCACCACACAGCAGGCACCGCGGCGGCAGCAACCAGGCGTGCAGTGCGCGCAGCGGCGCGGCAAGGTGGACGGCGGCGTGCAACATGGGTCCGGTGTGTCAGCGGCAGAACCGGCATGCTGGCAGCGCACGTGCCGTACCGGCAGCGGCGGCCACCGCGCGGTGGCGTAGGCGCAGTGCGCATCGGTTTTGCGCCAGCAAAATCACTGCCGCGACAAGTAACCTCACGTGACCTTGCCGCGCGCACCGTACACTTGCGCAGTTGAGCACCCACCGCGCCGGGCTGGCAGCCGTACGGCGGCCGGTGGCAGTGTTTGCAACTGAACCTTCCAACTCGTGATTCAAGGGAATAACCATGGCTGGTCCTGACCACCAAGCACCTACTGTCGGAACCTGGTCCGCCGTTGCCGGCACCGCGCTGCGCGTGGCGTTCGGCATGGTCTGGCTCGTAGGCGCCGCACTCACCTACTCGCCCGATTTTGCCGCGCATTACGTCGGCTACCTGCACAACGCCGCCAACGGCCAGCCGGCCTGGTCGGCCTGGTGGTTCGCGATGTGGATCGGGCTGGTCACGCCGCACGCGGGGTTGTTCGTGTGGCTCACGCGCTTCGCGGAAACCGCGCTGGCGCTGGCGCTGATTTTCGGTTTCGCGCGCAAGACCACCTACATCGTCGGCCTGCTTTTCAGCTTGTTGATATGGAGCACGGCCGAGGGCTTTGGCGGGCCGTACTCGGTGGGCGTGACCAACATTGGCGCGGCGCTCAGCTACGTGCTGATCTTCGCCGCCCTCATCATCGTCAACTATCGCGTCGGGCCCAGCCTGTACAGCGTCGATTACCTGATCGAGAAGCGCTGGCCGACATGGCGCACGGTGGCCGAGTGGAACGTGGAAGCCGAGCCGAACGATGCCGCACGCCTGCCATGGCGGGTGCAGGCACCGGCACTGGGCGCGATCGTGGTGCTGGTTGCGCTGCTGCTGGCCGGCTTGCAGAGCGCGTTGAACGTGAAATCCGCTTCGCCGACGGCCGCCGCGGCTGCAGTGTCGCCGCTGTCGCTGGCCTCCAGCGCGCCGGTCAAGCAGGCGCGCGACGCCGCGCTGCCGCCGGTGGCGGAAGGCAACAGCGTCGATGTGAATATCGCCTCCAGCAACGACACGGTGGAGATCGCCAGCGGCGTGCAGTACCAGGCGTGGACGTTCGGCAAGACCGTGCCCGGCCCGGTGATCCACGTGCGGCAGGGGCAGACGGTGAACGTCACCTTCACCAACCGCGGCACGATGCAGCATTCGATCGACTTCCACAGCGCGATCACCCCGCCCAGCCTGCATTACGTGGAGCTGATGCCGGGCGAGTCGATCAAGTTCTCGTTCGTGGCGCACGTGCCGGGCGCGTTCCTCTACCACTGCGGCACGCCGCCGGTGATGCTGCACATTGCCAACGGCATGTACGGCGCGATCATCGTCGACCCGGCCACGCCGCTGCCCGCCGCGCAGGAGAGCTACGTGCTGGTGCAGGGCGAGTGGTACACCTCGCAGGTGGCTGGCAAGTTGATGGGCGCCAACTTCGACAAGATGCAGGAAATCCGCCCGGATGAAGTCGTGTTCAACGGCGCCGCGTTCCAGTACCGCGACCACCCGCTGACCGCCAAGCCGGGCGACCTGGTGCGGCTGTACGTGGTCAACGCCGGCCCGAGCCTGTGGAGCGCGTTCCACGTGATCGGCGGTATCTTCGACAAGGTGTATCCAGGTGGCAACCCGGCGCAGGCGATCGACGGCGTGTCGACCTACAGCGTTGGCCCGGGCGAGGGCGCCATCTTCGACCTGAAACTGGACGAACCGGGCAAGTACCCGTTTGTCGACCACTCGATGGCACACGCGCAACTCGGTGCGATTGGCGTCCTGCAAGTGCAAAAGCCGGGCGAAGCGCTGACCAAGCCGGAGATCACCAAGGCCGCCGCACCGGAAAGTGCCGCCGTCGCGCCACCGCCGGCCGCCACCGGTCCGTACAAGTTCGACCCGGCACGCGGCAACGAGTTGTATGCCACCAACTGCGCCGCGTGCCACCAGGCCAGCGGTGAAGGCCTGCCGGCAACGTTCCCGCCGCTCAAGGGCAACCCGGCGGTGCTCGACGCCGACCCGGCCAAGCAGATCTCGGTGATCCTGCATGGCCTCCAGGGCCAAGCGATCAACGGCCAGGTCTATCCCGGTGCCATGCCGCCATTTGCGGGCAGCCTGAACGATGCCGACATTGCCGACATTGCCAACCACGAGCGCACTTCGTGGGGCAACCAGGGCAAGACCATCACCGCCGATCAGGTGAAGGCCGCGCGCGCGGCGGGCGGGAAGTAAGGGCAAGGCGGGCGCGCCACGCGCCGCCCGCCTCGGCTACGTCAACCAACCTACGCCTACGTTGGTTGACGTAGCCAGATCAGATGACCAGACTTGCGGGCTTCCATAGGGAGCCCGTCATGCCTGAAGTCCTGCTGCGCCACGATTGGACGCGCGCCGAGATTGCCGCGCTGTTCGCGCTGCCGTTCAACGACCTCTTGTACCGCGCGCACACCGTGCACGCGGCGCACCACGACGCCAACGCGGTGCAGATTTCCACCCTGCTCTCGATCAAGACCGGCGGCTGCCCCGAGGATTGCGCGTACTGCCCGCAGGCGCAGCGCTACCACACCGGTGTCGCCGCGCAAAAGCTGCTGGAGGTGGACGAAGTCGTGGCGCAGGCCAAAGCAGCGAAGGCCGCCGGGGCCAGCCGGTTCTGCATGGGCGCCGCGTGGCGCGGGCCGAAAGACCGCGACATCCCCAAGGTGGCCGCCATCGTGCGCGCGGTGAAGGCGCTCGGCCTGGAGACCTGCGCCACGCTGGGCCTGCTGGGCGAAGGTCACGCACAGGCACTGAAGGGCGCCGGGCTCGACTACTACAACCACAACCTCGACACCGCGCCGGAGTACTACGGCGAGGTCATCCACACCCGCGAGTTCGACGACCGCCTCGACACGCTCGAACAGATCCGCGAAGCCGGACTCAAGACCTGCTGCGGCGGCATCATCGGCATGGGCGAAACCCGCGAACAGCGCGCCGGTTTACTGCAGGCACTGGCGAACCTGCCCGAGCACCCGCAGTCGGTGCCGATCAACCAGCTGGTGCCGGTGCCCGGCACGCCGCTCGAACACGCGGAAAAGCTCGACCCGTTCGAGTTTGTGCGCACCATTGCCGTGGCCCGCATCGTGATGCCCAAATCCATCGTGCGCCTCTCCGCCGGCCGCCGGCAGATGGACGACGCGGTGCAGGCACTGTGCTTTTTTGCCGGCGCCGGTTCGATCTTTGCCGGCGACAAGCTGCTCACCACCGACAACCCCGATGTGGCGCACGACCGCGCGCTGTTCGCGCGGCTCGACCTGCATCCGCTGATCCCCGCGGGCATGACCGACACCGGGCACGCCGACCTCTACACCGGCGAGACCTGCTGCAACGGCAGTTGCAGCTGCGGCGCCGCGGCGTGAGCCAAAATCTGCCGCGCACCGACCTGCTCGACCGTCTCGCCGCGCGCACGCTCGCCCGCGAGCACGCCAGCCTGCACCGCCGCCTGCAGGTGATCGAACAGGTCGATGGCCCGTGGCTGGTGCGCAATGGACAGCGCCTGCTCGGCTTTTGCAGCAATGATTACCTCGGCCTGGCGCAACACCCGCAACTGATCGCTGCGCTCAAGCAGGCGGCAGATGAAACCGGCGTTGGCAGTACTTCCGCCCACCTGATCTGCGGCCACCGGCGCGAGCATGCGGAGCTGGAGGACGTCCTCGCCGCGTGGACCGGGCGCGAGCGCGCGCTGCTGTTTTCCACCGGCTACATGGCCAACCTCGGCATCCAGCAGGCCTTGCTCAGCGCAGGCGACCTGTGCGTGCAGGACAAGCTCAACCACGCCTGCCTGCTCGACGGTACGAAGCTCGCCGGGGCGGAGCTGAAACGCTACCCACACGTCGACGTGGCCGGCGCTGCGCGCCAACTCGCAAGCCGGCCGCAAGCTGCGGCACTACTGGCAACCGATGGCGTGTTCAGCATGGACGGCGATCTCGCACCCCTGGCCGAACTGGCGACACTGGCCGGCCGCGAAGGCGCCGCGCTGATGGTGGATGACGCGCACGGCCTGGGCGTGCTCGGCGCCGATGGCGCCGGCTACGTCGCCGGCCAGGGGTTCGGCCAGCACGAAGTGCCGCTGCTGATGGCGACGCTGGGCAAGGCGCTTGGCGCCAGCGGCGCGTTCGTCGCCGGCTCCGCGGCACTGGTCGATGGACTGACCCAGTTCGCGCGCACCTTCGTCTACACCACCGCCATGCCGCCGGCACTGGCCGCCGCCAGCTGCGTCGCGGTGCGGCTCGCGCGCAGCGAAAACTGGCGCCGCGAAAAACTGCAGGCGCTGATCGCGCGCTTCCGCGCCGGGGCGGCGCAGCTCGGCTTGCGGCTGGCGAACTCGCCTTCCGCCATCCAGCCTCTGCTGCTGGGTGATGCCGACACCGCACTGGCCGCCACGCAGTGGCTGGAAGCGCGCGGCCTGCTGGTCACGGCCATCCGTCCGCCGACGGTGCCGGCCGGACAGGCGCGGCTGCGCATTACGCTGTCCGCCGCCCACGACGAGGCGCAGGTGGATCGCCTGCTCGCCGCGCTCTCTGAGCTGCCTCAAGGGGCGCACCGGCCGGGCCACCTATAATCAGCGGCTTGCCCGTGTTTGCCTTGCCATGCGCGTACTCAACATTGCCGCCTACCGTTTCGTCAGCCTCGACGACTTGCCCACGCTGCGCGAGCGCGTGCGCGGGCAGGCCGAGGCGCTGGCGCTCAAGGGCACGGTGCTGCTGGCACCGGAAGGCATTAACCTGTTTTTGGCCGGGGCGGATGCCGCGATCGCCGCGTTCATGGCGTGGCTGCGCAGCGACCCGCGCTTTGCCGCCATCGAGGCCAAGGCCTCGCGTTCGGAACGCGTGCCGTTTGGACGGCTGCGGGTACGGATCAAGCGCGAAATCATCACCCTGCGCGCCCCCGCACTGCGCCCCGAATCCGGGCGCGCGCCCACCGTGGATGCATCCACGCTCAGACGCTGGCTCGACCAGGGCCACGACGACGCCGGGCGCGAGGTGGTGCTGCTCGACACCCGCAACGACTACGAAACCGCCGTGGGCGCGTTCGACGGCGCGGTGGATTACCACATCGACCGCTTCACCGCCTTCCCCGCCGCGGTGGCCGCCAACCGCGCGCGTTTCGCCGGCAAGACCGTGGTGCCGTACTGCACCGGCGGCATCCGCTGCGAGAAGGCCGCGCTGCACATGCAGGGTATCGGTATCGCGCACGTGCGCCAGCTCGAAGGCGGCATCCTGAAATATCTCGAAACCACCGGTGGCGCGCACTGGCACGGCGGCTGTTTCGTGTTCGACCAACGCGGCGCCGTGGGCGCCGACCTTGCACCGCTGGCGGCAAAGGAACCCCGCTCATGAGCCTGTTCGTGCAGAAGCTCGGCACCGGGCCGGTGCCCGTGGTGATGCTGCATGGCTGGGCGATGCACGGCGGCATCATGGCACCGCTGGTGGAGGCGCTGATGCCACGCTGCACGGTGTATGCGGTGGACCTGCCCGGCCACGGCAACTCGCGTGCCAGCCACGTGCCGCTCGCGCCGCACGCCTGCGCCGAGGCGATCGCCGCGCTCACGCCGCCGGCAATCTGGCTGGGCTGGTCGCTCGGCGGCTCGATCGCGCTCACCGCCGCGCTGGAGCTGCCGCAGCAGGTGCGCGCGCTGGCCATGTTGTGCGCCACGCCAAAGTTCGTGCGCAGCGACGACTGGGTCTGGGGCACCGAGCCCGATCTGGTGCGCCAGCTCGCCAGCGAGCTGGAAACCGATTACCACGCCACCATCGACCGTTTCCTGGCGCTCGAGGCGATGGGCAGCGCCGACCCGCGCGGCGAACTGCGCCACCTGCGCGAGCTGGCGTTTGCACGCGGCGAGCCCGATCTGCGCGTGCTGCAGGAAGGCATCCGCATCCTGGATACCACCGACCTGCGCGCGCGCCTGCCGGCGCTGCGCCAGCAGAGCGTGTGGATCACCGGCCGCCGCGACCGCCTGATTCCGCCACCGGCCATGGCGTGGTCCGCGCAGCAGGTGCACGGCCGTTACGCCGAAATCGACCACGCCGGCCACGCGCCGTTTTTCGGCCACGCGGACGCCGTCGCCGCCGCCTTGCAACCCTTGCTGGAAACCTATCCATGAGCAGCTTCCATCTCGACCGCGCGCGTTTGCGCCAGCAGTTCGGGCGCGCCGCAAAGACCTATGAAGACCACGACGCGCTGCAACGCGCGACCGAAGAGTTGTTGTTCGACCGCCTGGATTACTACGAGCACACCCCGGAGCAGGTGCTGGACATCGGCGCCGGCACCGGGCGCGGCACTGCGCTGCTCAAGGAGCGTTACCCCAAGGCCGAAGTGATCGCGCTCGACCTGGCGCTGCCGATGCTGCGCGAGGCGAAGAAACATTCCGGCTGGCTCAAGCCGCTGCGCCGCGTGTGCGGCGAGGCGACCGCGCTGCCGTTCCCCGACCACAGCATGGACATCGTGCACTCCAACCTGTGTTTCCAGTGGGTGGACCAGCTCGACGCGGTATTTGCCGAGGCGTGCCGTGTGCTGAAACCCGGCGGCATGCTGGCGTTCACCAGCTTCGGGCCGGATACGCTCAAGGAGCTGCGCGCGGCGTGGGCCGCGGTGGATGAGGAAGGCTCGCACGTGGGCCGGTTTCTCGACATGCACGACGTGGGCGACGCGATGATCAACGCCGGATTGCGCGAGCCGGTGCTGCAGGTGACCGCGATGACGATGACCTATTCGACGCCGCGCAAACTGCTGGACGACCTGCGCGGCCTGGGCGCCACCCACGCCGACGCCGAACGCGGGCGGCACCTGGTCGGCAAGTCGCGTTATCAGGCCATGCTCGACGCCTACGAGGCCATGCGCGTGGACGGCCGCATTCCCTCCACCTGGGAAGTGGTCGCCGCCCACGCCTGGGGCCCGCCGCCGGGGCAATCGCGGCGCCTGCCCGGTGGCGGCGAAGTGGCAAGTTTCTCGGTCAGCAGCCTGCGCGGTTCGCGTCGGCACTGAGCCGCGTACTGCCGGGGCGTCCTCAGATTTGCTGCTTGGTCGGCCGCTTCCAGCCTGGGATGACGGCTTGGCGGCCACGGGCCACGGTCAGCTCGCCGGCGGGCGCGTCGCGGGTGACCACCGAGCCGGCGCCGATCGTGGCCTGGGCACCGACGGTGACCGGCGCCACCAGTGAAGTGTTGGAACCGATGAAGGCCCCATCCTCGATGCGGGTGGCGAACTTGTTCACGCCATCGTAGTTGCAGGTGATGGTGCCGGCGCCGACGTTGACGCCGCGCCCGATCACGGTGTCGCCGAGATAGCTGAGGTGATTGGCCTTGCTGCCTTCGCCAATGTGCGTCTTCTTGGTTTCGACGAAATTGCCGACATGCACGCCGGCGGCCAGCTCGGTGCCGGGGCGCAGGCGCGCAAACGGGCCGATCAGGCACGGCCCTCGGGTCACCACGCCTTCGAGGTCGCAGTGCGCCTGCACCACGGTGCCGGCGGCCAGCTCGACATCCTTCAGACGCACGAACGGCCCGATGCGCACCTCATCGCCGAGCGTCACCGCGCCTTCGAGGATCACGTCCACGTCGAGCTCGACATCGCGCCCGGCGGTGACCGTGCCACGCTGGTCGAAGCGTGCGGGATCGGCCAGCCGCACGCCGGCACGCTGCAGCGCCTGCGCATTGCGGCGCCGGAACGCCGCTTCCAGTTCACCGAGCTGGATCGCATCATTTGCCCCGGCGGCTTCGACCGGGTCGGCGCACGTCACCACGCGCGCGGCCTGCCCGGCTTGCGCCGCCAGTGCAAACACGTCGGTCAGGTAGTACTCGTGCTGAGCATTGGCGCAGCCCAGCCGCGCGATCCAGCCGCGCAACGCGGCCGCCGGCGCCACCAGGATGCCGGTGTTGACGAGGTCGATCGCGCGCTGCGCGGCGCTGGCGTCCTTTTCTTCCACCACGCCCTGCACGCAGCCGTCCACATCGCACAGCACGCGACCGTAGCCGTGCGGATCTGCCAACCGGATCGCGAGCAGACCAAATCCCCCATCGACCTCGACCAGCGCACGCAAGGTCTCGGCACGGATCAGCGGCACGTCGCCATAAAGCACCAGCACCTGCGCGGCATCCGGCACGCCAGGCATGGCTTGCTGCACGGCGTGGCCGGTGCCGAGCCGCTCGGCCTGCAGCACCCAGCGCAAGTCCGCCTGCCCGGCAAAGGCCGCCCGCACCTGTTCGCCACCATGGCCGTAAACGACGTGGATTGCCGCCGGCCGCAACGCCCGCGCGGCATCCAGCACATGCGCCAGCAACGGGCGCCCGGCAAGCGGCATCAACACCTTTGGCCGCGCGGATTTCATCCGTGTGCCGGCCCCGGCGGCAAGTACGACGACGTGCAGCGTCATGGCGAGCGATCCCTCAGACGTGGTAACGGAACTTTGCCGCAAACGCAGTATTTTGCCTAATTCGCGTGTGGGGAAGGAGGTGAATGCAAGCAGGGGTGGCTCGCATTGCGCGCGGGCCGCGTCGGCTTGGCTGTGCACCAGTTCCTGCGCGACCGGGAACCGCCCGTGCGTGTCGGTTCCACGCGGCAGGCAGCCGTGCTTTCCTTGTCCACGGCGGAATGCACCTACCTGCCACCCGACAGTATGGCGCGCCACACCGACGGCGCGTTCCACCCGCTCGTTCACCAGATCGCCCACGGCATGCCAAACGCAAAACGCCAGCGCGAGGCCGGCGTTTTGTGGATCGGATGACGCGGGTTTTCAGTGCTTGAGGTTCTTGCGCAGCCGTTCCAGTGCCTGCAGCTGCGCCTGCGCCTGTGCCAGGCGACGCTGCGCCTCACTTACGTCCATTTCCTCGGTGCGGTTGGCGATCGCATCCTCGGCCTCTTTCTTGGCCTTCTGCGCGGCTTCCTCATCGAGGTCGGCGGCGCGCGTCGCGGTGTCGGCCAGCACGGTGATGACCTGCGGCTGCACTTCGAGAATGCCGCCGGACACGTAGAACTGCGCGCGCTCGCCGCCTTCCTGCAGCACGTCCACGTGGCCGGGCTTCAGACGGGTGATGAGCGGCGCGTGCCGCGGCGTGATGCCCAGCTCGCCGACTTCGCCGGTGGCAACGACCATCGTCGCCTCGCCGGAGAAGATCTCGGCCTCGGCGCTGACAATGTCGACTCGGATGGTGGTCATGGTTGCTCTCGCGTTGCTCGACGGGATTCGGGATACCGGGTTGGGGATTCGGAGTGACTCCGGACTTCAGGCTTTTGCGTATCCCGAATCCCGAATGCCGAATCCCCGAAAGCCGCCTAGGCGGCTTTCTTGGCCCCCATCTCCTCGCCCTTCTTGATCGCCTCGTCGATGCCGCCGACCATGTAGAACGCCTGCTCGGGCAGGTAGTCCACTTCGCCGTCGACGATCATCTTGAAGCCGCGGATGGTTTCCTTGAGGGTGACGTATTTGCCCGGCGCGCCGGTGAACACTTCGGCCACGTGGAACGGCTGGCTGAAGAAGCGCTCGCACTTGCGCGCGCGTGCCACGACCTGCTTGTCCTCTTCCGACAGCTCGTCCATGCCGAGAATGGCGATGATGTCCTTGAGCTCCTTGTAGCGCTGCAAGGTGCCCTGCACGCGGCGGGCAATGTCGTAGTGCTCCTGGCCCACCACCTGCGGATCGAGCTGGCGGCTGGGGGAGTCGAGCGGGTCGACCGCCGGGTAGATGCCGAGCGAGGCGATCTGGCGGCTGAGCGTCACGGTGGAATCAAGGTGAGCGAAGGTGGTGGCCGGCGACGGGTCGGTCAGGTCGTCCGCCGGCACGTACACCGCCTGGATCGAGGTGATCGAACCGGTCTTGGTCGAGGTGATGCGCTCCTGCAGCACACCCATTTCGTCGGCCAGCGTCGGCTGGTAGCCCACCGCGCTCGGCATGCGGCCCAGCAGCGCGGACACCTCGGTGCCGGCCAGCGTGTAGCGGTAGATGTTGTCGACGAAGAACAGCACGTCCTTGCCCTTGCCGCTCGCGTCCTTCTGGTCGCGGAAGTACTCGGCCATGGTGAGGCCGGTCAGCGCGACGCGCAGGCGGTTGCCCGGCGGCTCGTTCATCTGGCCGTAGACCATCGCCACCTTGGATTGCGGCAGGTCGTCCAGGCGCACCACCTTGGCTTCCTGCATCTCGTGGTAGAAGTCGTTGCCTTCACGGGTGCGCTCGCCGACACCGGCAAACACCGACAGGCCCGCGTGCTGGGTGGCGATGTTGTTGATGAGCTCCAGCATGTTCACCGTCTTGCCCACGCCGGCGCCGCCGAACAGGCCGACCTTGCCGCCCTTGGCGAATGGGCACACCAGGTCGATGACCTTGATGCCGGTTTCCAGCACCTCGTCCGACAATGCCTGATCGGCGTACGAGGGCGCATCGCGGTGGATCACCCACCGCTCTTCGGTGTTGATCGGCCCGACCTCGTCGACCGGGCGGCCGAGCACGTCCATGATGCGGCCGAGCGTGGCGTTGCCGACCGGCACCTTGATGCCTTCCCCGGTGTTGGTCGCGGTCAGCCCGCGCTTCAGGCCGTCGGTGGAGCCCAGCGCGATCGTGCGCACCACGCCGTCGCCCAGCACCTGCTGCACTTCCAGCGTGATCTCGGTGCCGTCCAGCTTGAGCGCGTCGTACACCTGCGGTACCTGGTCGCGCGGAAACTCGACGTCGATGACCGCGCCGATGATCTGAACCACTTTGCCCTGACTCATTGGGGTAGCTCCACTCGTAATTCGGGTTTATCGGGATACAGGATTCGAGATGCGTGATTCGGAACAGCCGGAGCGCGTGGCGCTGCTACGAATTCCGAATCCCATATCTCCAATCCCGGCTCAATCACACCGCCGCCGCACCGCCGACGATTTCGGAAATTTCCTGCGTGATCGCCGCCTGGCGGGTCTTGTTGTAGACCAGCGTCAGGGTGTCGATCACCTTGTTGGCGTTGTCCGACGCGCTCTTCATCGCCACCATGCGCGCCGCGTGTTCGCTGGCGAGGTTCTCCAGCACCGCCTGGTACACCACCGACTCGATGTAGCGGCCGAGCACGTGCTCCAGCACGGTCGGCGCATCCGGTTCGTAGATGTAGTCCCAGTCGTGGGTCTGCTCCAGCGTGATGCCGGCGTACGCCGACTCGCCGTTCGCCTGGTGGGCTTCGAGCTCGGCGGCGACCAGCGGCAGCGGCAACAGCGCGTCGACCGTGGGCGTCTGCACCATGGTGTTGACGAAGTCGTTGTAGGCGAGAAATACGCGATCCACGCCGGCCGCGGTGTACGCATCCAGCACGACCTTGATCACGCCGATCAGCTTTTCCAGCTTGGGGTGCTCGCCCAGCCCGGTGACGCTGCCGACCAGGTTCACGCCCTTGATGTGGCGCAAAAACGCCTGCGCCTTCTGGCCGATCGCGACGACGTCGACCTCGACCTTCTGCTCGCGCCACTGCGCCACCAGCGGCAGCAGGCGGCGGAACAGGTTGGAGTTGAGGCCGCCGCACAAGCCGCGATCGGTCGACACCACGATGTAGGCGACGCGCTTGAGGTCCCTGCGTTCGATCAGGAACGGATGCTTGAAATCCGTCGACACCTGCGCCACGTGCGCGATCACCTTGCGCATCTGCCGCGCATACGGCCGCGAGGCTTTCATCAGATCCTGCGCCTTGCGGATCTTCGAGGCCGAGACCATCTGCAGCGCACGCGTCACCTTGCGCATGTTCTGCGTGCTCTTGATCTTGGTTTTGATTTCGCGTCCGCTGGCCATTCGTCTCGCTCGCTGTGCTCGCTCGGGGGAATAGGGAATGGGGATTGGGGGAATAGTGAAAAGCTTGCCGGGTCGCGGCTCTTCTATTCCCTACTCCCTATTGACGACTCCCTGCTCTTACCAACTCCCCGTCTTCTTGTACTCGTCGAGCGAGCTCTTGAAGACGGCTTCCACGTCCTTGTCCCACTTGCCGGTGGCGACGATGTCCTTCATCAGCTCGGCGTGGTTCTGGTGCATGAAGGCGTGCAGGCCCTTCTCGAAGTCGAGCACCTTGGCAACCGGCAGGTCGTCCAGGTAGCCCTTCTCCGCGGCGTACACCGACAGCGCCAACTCGGCGATGGAGAGCGGCGCGTACTGCTTCTGTTTCATCAGCTCGGTGACGCGCACGCCACGGTCGAGCTGGGCGCGGGTCGCCGGGTCGAGGTCGGAGGCGAACTGCGCGAACGCGGCCAGCTCGCGGTACTGCGCCAGCGCCAGCTTGACGCCGCCGGAGAGCTTCTTGACGATCTTGGTCTGCGCCGAACCGCCCACGCGCGACACCGAGATGCCGGCGTCCACGGCCGGACGAATGCCGGCGTTGAACAGGTCGGTCTGCAGGAAGATCTGGCCGTCGGTGATGGAGATCACGTTGGTCGGCACGAACGCGGAAACGTCGCCGGCCTGGGTCTCGATGATCGGCAGCGCGGTGAGCGAACCGGTCTTGCCCTTGATCGCCCCGTCGGTGACCTTCTCGACGTAGTCGGCCGAGACGCGCGCGGCACGCTCGAGCAGACGCGAGTGCAGGTAGAACACGTCGCCGGGGTAGGCTTCGCGGCCCGGCGGGCGGCGCAGCAAGAGCGAAATCTGGCGGTAGGCCACGGCCTGCTTGGAAAGGTCGTCGTACACGATCAGGGCGTCTTCGCCGTGGTCGCGGAAGTACTCGCCCATGGCGCAGCCGGCGTACGGCGCAATGTACTGCAGCGCGGCCGATTCGGACGCCGAGGCAACGACGACGATGGTGTTCGCCAGTGCGCCGTTCTCTTCCAGCTTGCGCACCACGTTGGCGATCGACGAGCGCTTCTGGCCGATCGCGACGTAGATCGAATAGATGCCGGAGTTCTTCTGGTTGATGATCGCGTCGATCGCCAGCGCGGTCTTGCCGGTCTGGCGGTCGCCAATGATCAGCTCACGCTGGCCGCGGCCGATCGGGATCATCGAGTCGACCGACTTGTAACCGGTCTGCACCGGCTGGTTCACGCCCTGGCGCCAGATCACGCCCGGCGCCACGCGCTCGACCGGCGCGGTGGCCTTGGCCGTGATCGGCCCCTTGCCGTCGATCGGGTTGCCCAGCGCATCGACCACGCGGCCGAGCAGCTCGGGGCCGACCGGCACTTCGAGAATGCGGCCGGTGGTCTTGGCGGTGTCGCCTTCGTGCAGGTGCAGATACTCGCCGAGCACCACCGCGCCGACCGAGTCGCGCTCGAGGTTCAGCGCCAGCGCGGTCGCGCCGCCGGGCAGCTCGATCATTTCACCCTGCATCACGTCGGCCAGGCCGTGGATGCGCACGATGCCGTCGGCCACGCTGATGATCGTGCCCTCGTTGCGGGCTTCGGCACCGAGCTTGAACTGCTCGATGCGGTGTTTGATCAGCTCGCTGATTTCGGACGGATTCAAAGTAGTGCTGGACATGGATGGATATCCTGGAAGAGCTGAAAACGAATCAATGCGCCAAGTCGCTGGCGAGGCGCGCGAGGCGACCGCGCGCGGAGCCGTCGATCACTTCGTTGCCGGTGTCGATCACCACGCCGGCCAGGAGCGCCGGGTCGACCGCGGTTTCGAGCTGGATGTCGCGCCGGAAGCGGCGCTTGAGCGAGGCCTTGAGTTGTTCGGTCTGCGCGGCGTCGAGCGTCATCGCGCTGGTCACCTTGACCAGGAGCTGCGACTCGGCCTCGCGGCGGAACTGCTCGAACAGCGCCGCGACCTCGGGCAGCAGGCCCAGCCGGCGGTATTCGGCCAGCTCGGCGAGAAACCGCGCGAACGGCGCGTCTGCCGCCATGCCTTGCGGCAGATGCAGGGCGACCAGCTCGGCGGGCAGCGCGCGGGGGTCGTTGCCGAGCGCGGCCACGCGCGGATCCGCGGCGACCGACGCGGCGAACGTCAGCGCCTGCGACCACGCATCGAACGCACCGGCGTCGCGCGCCAGCTCGAAGGCGGCGCGGGCATACGGACGGGCGAGAGTGACGGACTGGGCCATGGATCAGATTTCCGCCGCGAGCTCGTCGAGCAGCGCCTTGTGGGTCGCGGCATCGACTTCGCGCTGGACGATCTTCGAGGCGCCCTGCACCGCGAGCGCGCCGACGCGTTCGCGCAACTGTTCGCGCGCCTGCTGCGCCATGGCGGCGATGTCGTCCTGCGCCGCGGCCTTCAGCCGGTTGATCTCGACCACGGCATCGCCGCGCGCCTTGTCGAGCAGCGCGTTGGCCTGCTGCTGCGCGCGGTCGATGATCTCGGAAGCCTGCTGGCGCGCCTTGCGGATCTCGTCGGCCACCTTGGTGTCGGCGTTCTTGAGCTCGGCACGCGCACGCTCGGCGGCGCTCAGGCCCTCGGCGATCTTGACCTGGCGCTCTTCAATGGCCTTGTTGATGTACGGCCAGATGAAGTGGACGCAGAACCAGATGAGGATCGCGAAGGCGATCATCTCGCCGATCAGGGTCGCGTTGAAATTCATCGCTGCCTTACCTGCAAATTCGATACGAAACCGATCCGGGCCGCATGGCCCGCACCGGGTGGACGGCGACGCCGTGGCGTCGCCGGGTGGCTCAGCCCGCGAGCGAGGACAGCAGCGGGTTGGCGACGGCGAAGTACATCGCCAGCGCGACGCCGATCAGGAACGCCGCGTCGATCAGGCCGGCAAGCAGGAACATGCGGCCCTGCAAGAGCGGCATCAGCTCCGGCTGGCGCGCGGCCGCTTCGAGGAACTTGGAACCCATCACGCCGATGCCGATGCAGGCGCCGAGCGCACCGAGGCCGATGATGAGGCCGAGCGCAATGGCGGTGAAGCCCTGGATCTGGGCGATTTGAACGATGTGAGCGGCGACTTGGTCCACGGTGATCTCCTCGAAAAGGCGGTTGTTGCGTTGAAGGGTTGAACGATTGGAACGAAACCGGAATCAGTGATGGTCGTGCGCCATCGAGATGTACACGACCGACAACACCATGAAAATGAAGGCCTGGATCGTGATGATCAGGATGTGGAAGATGCCCCACACTGTGTAGCCGATGATGCCGGCGCCATACAGCGCCCAGCCGGCCAGCCCGGCGCCGGCGCTGAACAACCCGGCGATCAGCATGAACACCAGCTCGCCCGCGTACATGTTGCCGAACAGTCGCATCGCGAGGCTGACCGGCTTGGACACCATCTCGACGATGTTGAGCGCGAGGTTGGGCAGCCACAACAGGAAATGGCTGCCGAACGGCGCGGTGAAGAGCTCGCGCATGTAGCCGCCGAAGCCCTTCGACTTGAAGCTGTAGAACAAGGTAAGGAAGAACACCGTGATCGACATGGCGAACGTCATGTTGATGTCGGCGGTGGGCACGGCGCGGAAATGCTTGATGCCGAGCTCTTCGGTGATCACCGGCAGAAGGTCGACCGGCAGCAGATCCATGGCGTTCATCAGCATCACCCAGACGAACACGGTGAGCGCGAGCGGGCCAAGGATGCGGCGATCGCCATGGAACACGTCCTTGACCTGGCCATCGGCAAACTCAAGCACCATCTCGACGAACGCCTGCCCCTTGGACGGCACGCCCGACGTGGCCTTGCGCGCCTTGAGCCAGAACCACAGGCAGAAGATGACGCCGAGCGCCAGCGACACCGTGACGGAATCGATGTGCACTGCCCAGAAACCTTCCTTCGCCGCATGCGGCACAAGGTGCTGCAAGTGGTGCTGAATGTATTCGGTCAGTCCGCCCTGCGGCTCGCTTGCCATGTATCAACCCTTGAATCGAAATGCCAGCGGATAGACCGCATAGGCAGCCACCAGCCCCGTCACGGCAGCCAGCGGCGGCAATTTGTACTGAACCAGGATTACCACCAGCCCGCCGACGACCACCATCCACTTGAGCGCCATGCCGAGCAACAACCGCACGAACGCCGCCATGCCACCGACCAGCCGGCCGAACACCTGCGCCGACAACAGCGCGGTACCCAGCGCCAGCGTGAACCCGCCGCCAGCGGCCGCCAGTGCCTCGCGTCGCCCGACAAAAAGAAACGCCGCGCCAACAACCAACCCCGCCAGTGCTTGCCAGGTCACGGCGCGTAGCGCCAGACGGCGACCGAAAAGGAGACTGTTGAACACCCGACCTCTCCGCGCGACTCCGCGCCAAGCGGCATCGACAGCAGCCACGAACCGCAATCCAATCCGTAAAAGTATATCAGTCGCCGATTTGCAGCGACAAGCGTTGCGGGTGCGGCAACTTGTCCAAACCGGCCGAAATCGGCGACGGCGCATATAAAGAAAAGGGCCGGACCAGGGGATGATCCGACCCAGACTGCCGCGCCGAAGGGGAGGCCGGCGCGGCAGGTGCCACAGGAGAACGATTACTTCGCGGCAGCCTTCTTGGCAGCCGGGGCAACGACGGCGTCGTTGGCGGCCTGGCGCTGCTCCTGCACGAGCGCTTGCAGCGACTCGGCAGTCTTTTGCGTCACGGCGATGATTTCCTGCGAAACCTCGACCGCACGCTCAGCCTGCTCGCGACCGAGCGTGGCGCCCTTTTCCCACAGCGTGCGCAGCGCATCGGCGTCGCGCACTTCGAGCGCTTCGGCCACGAACGCGGCGGAATCGCGGGTCTGCTGCTCGAACGCCTTGAGCTGCAGGCCGGCCACCGTTTCCAGGCTCTTCAGAGCCAGCGACTGTGCCTTGAACGCGCCATCGGCGATCTGCTTGGTGTACGCGAAAAACTGGTTGTTGAACTGCTGAGACATGAGCTTGCCCTCGACGGGTATGCGGTTAGTGGCGAGCACTCTAGCAAGCTTCTTTGTGCAGTGCAATATATTTTTTCCGGATTGGCCAGACCAATCGGTAAATGTTCAGGATTCGCGACAACTTGCACGCAGTGTGCTAGCGCCGCGGCGCGTCAAGATCGGCCCGGCCAAAGCGCGCGCCGGAGGTGCAGGTTTCGTGCACCACCACTTCGTCCAGGCCCGGCAGGCGCGGCGCGAGGCGCTCGAACACCCAGCGCGCGAGCACCTCGCTGGTAGGGTTTTCCAGCCCCTCGATCTCGTTCAGGTAGTGGTGGTCGAGTTGGTCGAACAGCGGCGCAAACGCGGCCTTGACGTCGGCAAAATCGAGCAGCCAGCCGGTGTGCGCATCGGGCGTGCCGGCGAGCTGCACGTCGATGCGGAACGAATGGCCGTGCAGGCGCCCGCACTTATGGCCCTCCGGCACGTGCGGCAGCCGGTGCGCGGCTTCGATCTGGAATGTCTTGAAGATGTGCATGGCGGCCTCGCGCGCGGAAACCGCTTCATTGTAGTCGGGCGCCCGGCGCGTCTCAGGATGCGAGACGCCACGCGGGCACGCTGGCGGCATGAACGCCATCGCCGTGCCGCCTTCCGAACCCGACCACCCCACCGGCGCCACGCTGGCCGCACGCCTCAAGCACAAATACGCCGACCGGGTCACCGCCAGCTTCGTGCTGCCCGGCACCGCGGGCGACTACGCGCCCTTCCCCGCCGAACTGCCGCCGGCGCTGACGCAAGCCTTGCACGCGCGTGGCATCGACCGGCTCTACCGCCACCAGCGCGAAGCCTGGGACGTGGTTGTGCGCGGCGAGCACGTGGTGGTGGTGACGCCTACCGCGTCGGGCAAGTCGCTGTGCTACACGCTGCCGGTGGTCGCCGCGGCAATGCGCGCGCGGCGCAAGGCGCTGTATCTGTTCCCGACCAAGGCGCTGGCGCAGGACCAGGTGGCCGAGCTGATGGAGCTGTCCAAGGCCGGCGAGCTCGGCATCCGCGCGGCCACCTTCGACGGCGACACACCGGGCGACCAGCGCCGCGCGATCCGCGCCGCGGGCGACATCGTGGTGTCCAACCCGGACATGCTGCACCAGGGCATCCTGCCGCATCACACCAAGTGGGCGTCGTTTTTCGAGAACCTCGCGTTCGTGGTGATCGACGAGATCCACAGTTATCGCGGCGTGTTCGGCTCGCACCTCGCCAACGTGATCCGCCGGCTTGATCGCATCTGCGCGTTCTACGGCGCGCATCCGCAATTCATCCTGTGCTCGGCCACCATCGGCAACCCGCGCGAACACGCCGAGGCGCTGCTCGGCGTGCCGGTCTCGGCGATCACGCGTTCGGGCGCGCCCAGCGGCGAGAAACACGTGCTGCTGTGGAACCCGCCGGTGGTGAACCCGGATCTTGGCCTGCGCGCCTCGGCGCGCTCGCAGTCCAACCGCATCGTGCGCGGCGCGATCCGCGCCGGCCTCAAGACCCTGGTGTTTGCGCGCTCGCGCACGCTGGTCGAGGTGCTCACCAAATACCTCAAGGACGTGTTCGACCACGACCCGCGCAAGCCACCGCGCATCCGCGCCTATCGCGGCGGTTACCTGCCCACCGAACGGCGCGCCACCGAGCAGGCGATGCGCGCCGGACGGGTGGACGGCATCGTCGCTACTTCAGCGCTGGAGCTAGGCGTCGACATCGGCGCGCTCGACGTGGTGGTGCTGAACGGTTACCCCGGTTCCATCGCCGCCAGCTGGCAGCGTTTTGGTCGCGCCGGGCGGCGCCACAAGCCGGCGCTGGGCGTGCTGGTGGCGACCAGCGATCCGCTCGACCAGTACATCGTGCAGCACCCGGCGTTTTTCACCGACGCGCCACCGGAGTGCGCGCGCATCGCGCCCGACCAGCCGGTGATCCTGCTCGACCACATCCGCTGCGCCGCGTTCGAGCTGCCGTTTCTTGCCGGCGACCGCTTCGGCAGCGTCGACCCCACGGTGTATCTGGATCTGCTCGCCGAAGACGGCGTACTGCAAGCCGAAGGCGGGCGCTACGAGTGGGTGGCCGACAGCTACCCGGCCAACGCGGTCAGCCTGCGCTCGGTCTCCGATGGCAACTTCGTGGTGGTGGATCGCACCGGCGGCCGGCAGACCATCATTGCCGAGGTGGATTTCAGCTCGGCGCCGCTGATGCTCTACGAAGGCGCGATCCACATGGTGCAGTCGGTGCCGTATCAAGTGGAGCGCCTCGACTGGGAAGGCCGCAAGGCGTTCGTCACCCGCACCCACGTCGACTACTACACCGACGCCATCGACTACACCCGGCTCAAGGTGCTGGAAAGTTTTGCGTGCACATCGGCCGGCGCCGGCGAGTGCCACCACGGCGAGGTGCACGTGGTGCGCCGCGTCGCCGGCTACAAGAAGATCCGCTACTACACCCACGAGAACATCGGCTGCGGGCCGGTCAACCTGCCCGATCTGGAAATGCACACCAGCGCCGTGTGGTGGCAATTGCCGCAGGCCACGCTGGATGCCCTCTTCGCCAGCCGCCAGGACGCGCTCGACGGTTTTCTTTCCGCCGCCTACGCGCTGCACGTGGTCGCCCGCCTTGCGGTGATGGCCGACGGCGCCGATCTGCATCAGTCGGTCGGCAGCGGCGACGGCGCATGGTCGGCGCACAGCGATGGCGGCGGGCGCGGGCAGATTCGCGCGACGGACGACGGCACGCCGAACATCGCCGCGCTGGAACGCTTCACGCCGACGGTGTCCCTGTACGACAACTACCCCGGCGGCATCGGGCTGTCCGAACCCTTGTGGCGGCGCCAGGCCGAACTGGTCGGCAACGCAATGCAGCTGGTGCAAGGCTGCCCCTGCCGCGCCGGCTGCCCAAGCTGCGTGGGGCCGGTGCTGGATGACCGCCTGCCGGTCGACGCTTCGCCCAAGGCCCATGCCTTGCGTGTGCTTGCCGCGCTCGCCGCCGCATGAGCGCGACGCTGGCGCAACTGCGCGCGTTGACGCGGCAAGCTGGCGGGCGCGCGGCGGCTTTGCCTGCCGACGGTGCACTGCGGGCACGCACATCGCTCATCACGCCGGACAGCGTGACCGCGCTGCGCAACCTGCTGCGCGTGCGCGCCCCTTCGACCGCAACGCCCGCGGCAGCGCGCGACCGCGCCCTGCCCGGCGCAGAGATCGCCCCCGGCCTGCGCCTCATCACCGCGCGCCTGCCGTTCGGTGGATTGCCGGAGCAGATCGACGGCGCGTTCGACCGCCGGCCAGATTTCGATCCGTGCAGAGTGCTGTTCTTCGACACCGAAACCACCGGGCTCGCCGGTGGCGCCGGCACCCGCGCGTTCATGATCGGTGCCGCGCATTGGGATGGCACCGACATCGTCGTGCGCCAGCTCGTGATCGCCACGCTCGCCGCCGAGCCGGCAATGCTGGCCGAGTTCGCACGCTGGCTGACGCAGGGCACCGTGCTTGCCAGCTACAACGGCAAAAGCTACGACGCGCCGCTGCTGCGCACGCGCTACCGCCTCGCCCGGCAGGCCAATCCGCTCGCCGGGCTGGAACACGTCGACCTGCTCTACCCGTCGCGCCGACGCTACCGTGGCCGCTTCGAGAACTGCCGGCTGGTCACCATCGAACGCCGTGTGCTCGGCATCGTGCGCGAGGACGACCTGCCCGGCAGCGAAGCGCCCGCCGCCTGGCTCGCCTACCTGCGCGGTGGCAGCGCTGCCAAGCTGCGTCGCGTCGGCGAGCACAACCACCAGGACGTACTGAGCCTCGCGCGCCTACTGTTGCACCTCGCCGGGTGGGAGGCCACCGACTGCCTCGTCGCGTCAAACTGAGGCGACACCAGCGCGTGTTTCACCCAACCGCGCGCACTTGGCCTCCCCCTGCCAGTCCCATCAAAAGCCTTGTCCGGCTTCAACCCGACCACTGGGCAAAATCGCCGACGGCAGCAACGAACCAGTGTCCGGCCACTCCTGGCGCGAGCCTCCTGCACCAGACATGACCTGCACCATGCGGCGGCGCATCATTCATACTTTGCGCGTACCGTTGCCACCACGATCCCGCCCTTGAACCCCGCCTCCCCCTCCCGTCGCGCCTGGCTGATCTATGGCGTCGGCGTGTTCGGCTACATCGTTGCGGTCACCCAGCGCACCACCATCGGCGTGGCCGGAGTGGCCGCGGCGGCGCGGTTCCATGCCGACGCGGCCACGCTGTCGCTGCTGGCGGTGCTGCAGCTGGTGGTGTACGCCGGCATGCAGATCCCGGTGGGCATGCTGATCGACCGCGCCGGCCCGCGAAAACTGCTGATCGCCGGCATGGCGCTCATGATTGGCGGCCAGATCCTTGTCGGCGTCGCGACCGCCACGCCGATGGCGATCGCTGGCCGCGTACTGGTTGGTGGCGGCGACGCGATGGTGTTCACCTCGGTAGTGCGCCTCGTCACGGCGTGGTTCAGCGGACGCATCGTGCCGCAACTGTTCCAATGGCTGGGACTGCTGGGGCAACTCGGGCAGGTAATTTCCGCGGTGCCGTTTGCACTGCTGCTCAACGAATCCGGATGGATCCACGCGTTCCTCAGCGCCGCCGCCAGCGTGCTCCTGGCGCTGGTGGCGATCGTGCTGGTGGTGCGCGACCACCCGCCACTCGCGCCGGCACTAGTGCGTCCGGCCAGCCTGCGCGACTCGTTGCGTCTGCTGCGCACCGCGATGGCGCAGCCTGGTACCTGGCTCGGGTTCTGGACGCACTACACCGCCATGGCCTCGGTCACCATGTTTTCGCTGATGTGGGGCTACCCGTTCATGGTGCACGCGTTGGGCTATGCGCCCAGTCGCGCCGCACAACTGCTGATCGTGCCGGTGGTTGCCGGCGCGCTCGCAGGGCCGCTGCTTGGTCGCGCCTCGGCGCGTCAACCGCGACGGCGGGCGCGGCTGGTGCTACACATCACAGGTTTGATCTGCGTGACCTGGATCGGACTGCTTGTGTGGCCGGGGCGGCCACCGCTGGCGCTGCTGCTGGTCACGCTCGTCGCCATGGGCATCGGCGGCCCGGCGGCGGTGATCGGCTTCGATCACGCCAACGCGTTCAATCCTCGCGAAAGCCTCGGCTCCGCCAATGGCGTGGTCAACGTCGGCGGTTTTCTCGCCAGCTTCCTCATGATGTATCTGATCGGCTGGGTGCTCGACCTGCACAGCGCCGGCCACGCGGACACGCTGTACTCGCTGGCCGGATTCAAGCTCGCCTTTGCCGTGCAATACCCGGTGCTTGGCGTGGGCGTGGCGGGCATCGTGTGGACGCACCGGCGCACGCGCGCGCTGGCCACTGCGCCGCACGCCGCCGGTTAAGCCGGGCTATTTCGCGCCGCACTCCCGCGCCGGCCCGCTCGCCAGTTGCGCCACGAAACCCGCCACATCCTTTGGCATGCCGCCCAACGTCTGCACGTCCTTCTGGCCGGTGGCGCAATACAGCAGCGTCGGGGTACCGCTGGCGCCCATCTTGTCGAACAGCGCATTGTTGGCATCCACCACGGCCTTGGCCGCCGCATCCATGGTCTTGTCCGGCGGATAACCGCCCTCCTCGTCCTTGACGTCGAACCGCGCCTCGTCCTGTGCCAGTGCGGCGGCCGGGTCCTTGGCCGCAAGAATCGCGGCCGCGCGCGGCAGGCTCGACGGCTTCACCACGCCCACCAACACGTAGCGCACGCGCAGCTGGCCGGCGGCAATCGCCGGCTTCAGCGCCTGGTACAGCTCATGGCAATAGATGCAGTTGGGGTCGAACAGCTCGGTGAGGATCGGCCCCTTGCTGCCCAGCAGAATCGGCCGGCTGGCAGGCGCCGCCGCAGCCGTGAGCGTCGCCGCCGGGCTGGTCATCAAACCCTGCGCCAGCATCGCCTGATAGGTGAGGCTGTTGCCCTCGGCGTCATAGAAGTTGTTGCCGGTGACCAGTGCCTGTGCGTGCGGCGTAAGCCACACCACCTGCTGCGCACCACCCTCGCTGGGCTCAATGACCGCGCCCACCATGCCATCCGGCCCGGCAAACACCCGCACCACGCGCGCCGCACCATGCGAGGCGCTGCCCACCAACTGCTGCGCTTGCGCCACCGACACCGCCGGCTGTGCCGGCGCGGTCGCCGCCCACGCGGGCGCGCCGAGCAAACCACCCACTGCCGCCAACGCCAACACCAGACGAGACTTCATGTTGCACTCCGCACCAGCGAAGTGCGCAGTGTGCGCCGATGCGCCGGTGGCGGGGTGCAACCGGATTCACCGGCGTGCGTGCCACGTGGTCAACCAATTGAAGCAGCCATCACCCGTCGCGTCTTGCCCAGGCCCGCAGCAAGAGCGAAACACCGCAAAGGCAATTCACGCCCGCAGCCTTCCAGCGCGGGCAACCTGGCGTTCAGCAGCTGGATCGTGTCCCCATGCGGGGTGCAACTGAGACCATCCGCACGCAGCGACATCCCGTGCATCCCCCGGCTCAACCCGGATCATCGTGCATTGCGAAACACTGCCTACCCGCGCCACATCCGCCTGCGTCAAAGCATGGAGGGGCGGTCATCGCGCAACGATTGGCCGAGTCGCTGCAAAAACGAAAGGCACATGCGCCGTATGTGGAACACGTGCCCAACAACCGGCGCACAGCTACCGGAGACCTCCGTTGCGCCACACGCTGGTACGCGATCAGCGCGCCACGGTTGAAGAAATCGTTGAAAGCGCGCGGTACGCTTGCGTGGACGACATGCGTTGCATCGCTGCTCGAGCGGTGGAGAAAGCCCGGGAAGCCGGGCCGCAGACCATCAGTTTTCGCCGGCCAATCCGGAATCCAGGTGCGTAATGTGGTCGACCTGATCCAGCCACAGTTTCCAGGCTCCATGGGGAGCATCCCGGTTCTCCAGGGTGACTTCGGCATTGATACCCTCTTCCCCTCGCGGATCGCGAAACACTTGAGCAGTCGCCCGCACCCGGATGACTCCGGTGTACGTGCTTTCGTCGCGTAGCGATACCTCAACCCGGCCGTGCGCGGGCAACTGGGCAATCAGCGCCTCCAGCCGTTGAACGTCCGCACGCGTGGTGCATGTACGTGGTGCTCGCCTGCTCATGATTCGACTCCTCGGAGAAATGGATCAATACCAAGGTGATTTGGTATGCCGGCGTTTCATATCAAATGGCCGTATGACGGCACGTGATGAGTGGTGCCTCTCGAGGTGCCGAAACCGGTAACGGCGTCCACATGCTGCAACTTCTTCGGGGTGGGGTCGAAGAAAAGGACACGCCGGCGCCAGCCGAAACCTTCAGGCACGGCGCGCTCGAGCGCTTCACTGGTCGGATCAACGAAGTGCCGGCGCCACCCGCTAATTGCCAAACGGCGGTTCCACGCCCGCCGCCAGGTGAAATCGACTGATGCCCTCGAACAGCAAGGGCAACGCCGCGCGTTCGGCCGCACTCAGCTCCGGGTGCCAGGCGTCCAGCACCAGCGCCGTGCACGGGCCGGGGCCGTGGTTCCACAACTCGTGCGCGAAACTGCCGTCGTAGGCCACGCCCGTTCCTGCGCGCCAGGTTTCCTCATGCCCGGCAACGCCGCGCACGCAGCGGCCGTCCACGCGCAGGGGAATTTCCACGTTGACCCGCACGTTGGTGAGGCCGCGGCTCGGCAACACATGGGTGCCCGGGGCAAGCATGGCGAAGTAGACGTTGGGGCCGAGGTTTTCCACCTCTACGCGTTGCGGCAGTGACTCCACCGCCGCCAGCGTGCGCGGCAGATATTGCCGCGCGGCTGGCTCCCGGTCGCCATCCCGATAGAGGAACCACGCGGTGAGCCGGGCGTCGGCGTCGCCGTCGAGCACGCCTTGCTCACGCAGCAGCGCCAGATCGTGCGTGCGGAAATACGGCTCCCCTGCCTGCTGGGCGGCAGCTGCCTCCAGCTCGGCCAGCCAGGTATCACCAGCCGCCGCCAGCGCGGCCATGCCGGGCATGCGCACGGCATCCAGTACCGGTGCGGCGGACAGCCCCGGCAGGTAGAAAAACGCGCAGCTTTGCTGCGGATCGGGATAGGTCGCCACGGCCCGCTTGAGATAGATGTCCAAACCCTGCTCCACCCGCGCCAGCGCCGCGGCGCCGTACTGCGCGCGCACCGGCTCCATGAGCTCCAGGAAAATTTGCTGCTGGTGGCGCTGGATGTAGTCGATGGCGTGCCGCACCACCGGCCGCAGCACGGGTGGCGTGGTGTCGCGGGTGCGCCAGCGAAACGCCGCCTGGGCGGTGGCAATCGCGCGGTAATACGCCGCCGTGGCGTCGTAGGCGTTGCCCAACTGTTCCAGCGCGGCCGCCCGGTGCAACGGCGTCGACAGATCCTTTGGATCCATCGCAATCACCTGGTCGAAGGTGTCGATGGCGTCCTGCGCCTGGCCAAGCGCCAGCTGCAGGATGCCGCGGTTCTTGCGGAAATTGGCTTCCTCCGGATCGATCTGCACGGCCTTCTCGAGGTGCTCGCGGGCGCTGTCAAAGTCGCCCCGACCCAGCTCGCACATCGCCACGTAGTTCAGCGCTTCGGCGTTGTCCGGTTGCGTTTCGAGCGCCTCCCGGTACAGCGCCTCGGCCGCCTCCGCGTGATGCACCACCACCTCGCCGCGCGCGCGCAGCACGGGATTGTTTCCGCCATCACTTGTTGCTGACATGCCAACCTGCCCGATCAACCGCTCGTGGCCACTATGCAGCGCGGTGCGGCTTTTTTTCATGACTTGGTACAAGCCCCGCCGACGGCGGACGTGGCAGGCAACTGGCGGCGCTTCCCGCAGCGCTTCCCGCGGCGGGTCTGATCCAAATCACCGCACTGCGACGTTTACGCACTACCGTGCAGGGGTTGTCGTGCGCGCAGATCCCTATGTCTCCTCCTTTCCTGTTGCCGAGCACGCCGCTTCCGAGCGGCTGGTCCATTGACCCGGTGAGCGGCAACTGCGTGCGTCTCAGTGACGGCGCACAGTTCGGGCCGGCCACCAGCCGTGCCCTTGCATGGTCCACCCAGGACATCGACCTGCGGCTGCCCGCGGCAACCGGCCTGGAAATGGATGTCGCCCGACTGCGCAACGCACTCGGTTGCGTGGCCAGCGGCGTGGACGTGGCGACGCTGTCCGACGACGATCCAGTGGCGAGCGAAGCCATCCGTGCCGCCGGGATGGAGCTCGTCGCGCACGGGATCGACGCTTGGCAATGGCAACCGACACGCATGCTGACGAGCCACTTCCAGCAGCGGCTTGGCTGCCTGTTCGATGCGGTTGGCGTGGACCGCGCGCATCATCCAGCCCCCCGGACAGGCGGCGAACGGTGGCTGCTCACCGGGCGCATCGGCCAGCTGGCGATCCGCAGCGAGAGCGTCGTTCACGCCACCGCGGAGGTTACCGCCACGCTGCTGGCACAAGGTTGCGCGAGCGCCGGCGATGCCATGCAACTGGCCCGCACCTGGGCCATCGAGGCGGCGTGTCAGTACCTGGTCGAAGCGGCCGAAATCACGCTGGCCCTCGTGCGCCGGGTGCCATTCCACGAGCACGACTCCGGCTGCACCGCCGTGACGCAGGCCGTGGACCAGCTGTTCGCGGGGTTGCCGACGGCGAATGCGGAACACCGGCCGACCACCCCGCTTCATTCCGGAATCGCCCATGAGCCTGCCTGACCTGTCCGTCACCCTGCCTGACACCGGCCCGGACGACCCGACCCGACCCTCGCCGGAAGAAGTCGCCGCCATGCATCGCCTGGCGGAAGTGGCACTCGGCAGCTCGGGCCAAGCCCACCGCTGCGCCAACTTCCTGCTGGCGTGGTCGGACGCCGACCGCTTTGGTGCCTACGACCCCACCGACA
The DNA here is from genome assembly GCA_004298045.1 of Rhodanobacter sp. Lineage (GTDB taxonomy): Bacteria > Pseudomonadota > Gammaproteobacteria > Xanthomonadales > Rhodanobacteraceae > Rhodanobacter_A. Next base: position 217,235 of record SCRM01000019.1, read on the forward strand.
TCTGGGCGTGCGACCCTACGGTGATCGCTGATACGGTAACGGTGTTCGGCCTCATCGCCCGCGTGTCCGAATACCCGGAATTGCTGGATCCCACGATCCGCGACGCGCTGGCCGCGATCGTCACCAAATGGCGCCGTTGACGAATCAAGCCGCACGCGTGCAACGCCGGCCGCAGGTGCGCCGCGTTGCGGGCGGTTGGCACGATGGCGCCGCGGTGCGCGTCAAAAGATATAGCGTCAAAATCATCGTCACGCTTTCAGTCCGATAATCCGTCGACTCGCGGCATCGCGTGCGGCGGCGTAGCGCCGGATGCGCCGCCGACAGGGAACGCACAGAAGCTGACGACTGACAGGCTGACCAAACGGTTTCAGGAGGTGTTTGCCGTGCACAATCCACGCCCCATTTCGCCGCACCTCGGTATCTACCGCTGGCGCATCAACATGGTGCAGTCTTCCCTGCACCGCCTGACCGGGCTGCTGCTTTCGGCCGGCGCCGTGGTTTTCACGTGGGGCCTGATCGCGGCCGCCTCCGGCCCCCACGGATGGCAACTGTTTGCGGAGTTCTCCGGCAGCGCGATCGGCCTCGTCGTGTGGTTCGCGTGGATCTGGGCACTGCTGTTCCACCTGTGCAACGGCATCCAGCATTTGCTGCACAGCCTGGCCTGGGATTACGGCCAGCAGGCCATGCGTGACCGCACGAAAAACCCCTCGTACTGGACCACCGGCTGGGTGGTCGTGGGAGTAAGCACGGTGCTGACCGTACTGGTCTGGGTGCTGCTGGTCATCCGTTTGACGGGAGGTGCGGCATGAGCGAGTTTCCGGGCCAATCCAGCGTGCGCGAGCCCCTCAAGATCGCGCGCAACTGGGGAGCGTCGCACACCGGCGCCCATCACTGGTGGCTGCAGCGCCTCACGGCAGTGGCGTTGATTCCGCTGACGCTCTGGTTCCTGTTTTTCGCCGCCAGCCTGGTGCAGCTCGACTATGCCGCCGTGCTGGCAGCGATCGGGCAGTCGCTGCACGCGTTCGCGCTGATCCTCCTGACCGTGTGCCTCTACTGGCACGGCATGCTGGGGCTGGACGTCATCATCGGCGACTACGTGCACACGCGCTGGCTGGAGGTCACGTTGCAGATTGCCCTGCGCTTTGGCGCGTTCCTCGGCGCCCTGGCCACGACCCTGGCGGTACTCGCCATCTGGTTCGCGCGCCTGCATTGATTCCACCTCTGATTCGAAGGGACGACACGCACCATGTCCACTGAAGCGTACAAAGTTGAAAACCATCAATACGACGTGGTGATCATCGGCGCGGGCGGCGCCGGCCTGCGCGTGGCGCTGGGTCTGGCAGAAGCCGGGCTGTCGGTGGCCTGCGTCACCAAGGTGTTCCCCACCCGCTCGCACACGGTGGCCGCCCAGGGCGGCATTGCCGCGGCGCTGGGCAACATGGGCGAGGACGACTGGCGCTACCACTTCTACGACACCGTCAAGGGCGGCGACTGGCTGGGCGACCAGGACGCCATCGAGTACATGTGCCGCGAGGCGATTCCCGCCGTCATCGAGCTGGAGCACTTCGGCGTGCCGTTCTCGCGCACCGAGGACGGGCACATCTACCAGCGCCCGTTCGGCGGCCACACGGTGCGCCACGGCGAAGGTCTGGCACAGCGCGCCTGCGCAGCGGCCGACCGCACTGGCCACGCCATCCTGCACACGCTGTACACGCAGGCGTTGAAGCACAAGGTCAAGTTCTTCGTCGAGTTTTTCGTCACCGACCTGGTGACCGATCCGCGCAGCGGCGACATCACCGGCGCGCTGGCGATCGACCTCAGCGAAGGCAATGTGCACTACTTCCGCGGCCACGCGGTCATCCTCGCCACCGGCGGCTACGGGCGCACGTATTTATCCTGCACCTCGGCGCACACCTGCACCGGCGACGGCGGCGGCGCGGCGCTGCGGGCCGGCATTGCCATGCAGGATCTGGAATTCGTGCAATTCCACCCGACCGGCATCTACGGTGCGGGCTGCCTGATCACCGAGGGCGTGCGCGGCGAGGGCGGTTATCTCACCAACGCCAACGGCGAGCGGTTCATGGAGCGCTACGCGCCGCACGTGAAAGATCTGGCCTCGCGCGACGTGGTCAGCCGCGCCATCACCATCGAGATCCGCGAAGGCCGCGGCGTGGGCGAGCACAAGGATCACGTGCTGCTGAACCTGGCGCACCTGGGCGCCGACACGCTGCACGAACGCCTGCCGGGCATTTCCGAAACCGCGCGCATCTTCGCCGGCGTGGACGTCACCAAGCAGCCCATCCCGGTATTGCCGACCGCGCATTACTGCATGGGCGGCATCCCGACCAACCTGTACGGCCAGGTGGTGCAAAAAGTCGGCACCGACAACGACCACATCGTGCCGGGCCTGTTCGCCATCGGCGAAGCGGCGTGCGTCTCGGTCCACGGCGCCAACCGCCTGGGCACGAACTCGCTGCTCGACCTGATCGTGTTTGGCCGCGCTGCCGCGCAGCGCTGCGCCGAGATCATCAAGCCGGACACGCCCTTCGCCCAACTGCCGACCGACGTGCTGGATCCGGCGCTGTCCCGGCTCGACAAGCTGCGGCACGCAAAAGGCGGCACGCCCACGGCAGTGCTGCGCGAAAAGATGCAGCGCACCATGCAGAACGACGCGGCGGTATTCCGCACTGCCGAGACGCTAAAGCAGGGTTGCGAGCGGATCGACGCGGTCTACGCCCAGTTCGAGGACGTGCACGTGTCCGATCCGTCCCTGATCTGGAACTCCGACCTCATGGAGACCTTCGAGCTCGGCAACCTGCTGGTGCAGGCTGTGGGCACGATGCACTCGGCGGCGGCACGGCCGGAGACCCGCGGCGCCCACGCGCGCGACGATTTTCCCGAACGCGACGACGCCAACTGGATGAAGCACACTCTGGTCAAAGTCGATCACCAGGGCCAATGCGCCCTCGACTACCGGCCGGTACACACGCAGCCGCTCGACCACGAGGTGGAAACCATCCCGCCGGCCAAACGCGTGTACTGACCGGAGCCCCGCGGCGCTTGCCGCGGGCAATCTCAATATTTCGTTCCAAGGGAGAACTCTCATGGCCCAGTTCCGCTTGCCACAGATGTCCCGGGTGCAGAAGGGCAACTACGTTGCCGCCAAGCCGGGCGCCAAGAAAGTCCGCAAGTTCAAGATCTACCGCTGGGACCCGGAAATCGGCGGCAATCCGCGCACCGATACCTTCGAGGTCGATGTGAGCGACTGCGCGATGGTGCTGGACGTGCTGCTCAAGATCAAGAACACCATCGACCCCACGCTGACGCTGCGCCGCTCATGCCGCGAGGGCGTGTGCGGTTCCTGCTCGATGAACATCAACGGCGAGAACACGCTGGCGTGCACCAAGGCGCTGGACGATCTGCGCGAAGGCCAGGTCAACATCTACCCGCTGCCGCACATGCCGGTCATCCGCGACCTGGTGCCGGATTTCAGCCACTTCTACGCGCAGTACGCCTCGATCCAGCCCTGGCTCAAGACCGACAGCCCGGTGGGCTCGCGCGAACGCCTGCAATCGCCCAAGGACCGCAAGAAGCTGGACGGCCTCTACGAGTGCATCCTGTGCGCCTGCTGCACGGCCTCGTGCCCCAGCTACTGGTGGAACCCGGATCGCTTCCTCGGCCCGGCCGTCCTGCTGCAGGCCTACCGCTGGATTTCCGACTCGCGCGACGAAGCCACCGGCCAGCGCCTGGATGAACTCGACGACCCGTTCAAGCTCTACCGCTGCCACGCCATCTTGAACGGCACCAACACCTGCCCGAAGGGCCTGAACCCCTCCAAGGCCATTGCCCAGATCAAGCGCCTGATCGCCGAACGCACGATCTGAGGGCGCGGCATCGTTCCGCTGTTCGCCGCCTCTCTCTGCCGGGAGAGGCGCCGTGGTGGGCGTCCAGCTTCAAGTCCCGCACGTACCCTCATCCGGCCCTTCGGGCCACCTTCTCCCGGCGGCAACGCCCGAGAATGAAGGGGTGAGAAGGGGCGGCCGTCCGGGCAACGTGCCCGTCGGGTGGGCCTCCCGCGCCCGCCGCCACCGCGGCGGGCGGTCACCTCACATGCCGTTGTAGATCGGGCCCTCGCCGCCGTGCGGCGTGGTCCAGACGATGTTCTGCGTCGGGTCCTTGATGTCGCACAGCTTGCAATGGACACAGTTGGCGGCGTTGATCTGCAGCCGCGGCTGGCCGTCCGCGCCCGTCACGAACTCATACACGCCGGCCGGGCAGTAAGTGGCTTCCGGGCCGCCGTACTTCGCCAGGTTCACCTGCACCGGCACGCTCGGATCCTTCAGCGTGAGGTGCGCCGGCTGGTTTTCGTCGTGGTGCGTGTTGGATAGGAATACCGAGCTCGCGCGGTCGAAGGTGAGCTTGCCGTCGGGTTTCGGGTATTCGATCTTCACGCACGCCGCGAGCGGCCGCAGCCGGGCGTTGTCGGGCGTGTGGTGATGCAGGTTCCACGGGATGTGGCCGCGCAGCAGCCACTGCTCCACACCGGTCATCACCGTGCCCACGCGGCGGCCGTAGTGGAACCACTGCTTGAAGTTGCGTGATTTGCGCAGCTCCCGATGCAGCCACGAGTTACGCAACGCCTCGGGATAACGCGCGAGCTCGTCGTGGCTGCGTCCGGCCACCAGCGCGTCGAACACTGCGTCGGCCGCCAGCATGCCGGTCTTGATCGCCGCGTGGCTGCCCTTGATGCGCGATGCGTTCAGCACGCCGGCCTCGCAGCCGATCAGCGCGCCGCCCGGAAACACCAGTTTGGGCAGCGATGCCAGGCCGCCGGCGGTGAGCGAGCGCGCACCGTAGGCCAGCCGCTTGCCGCCCTCGAACACCGGGCGAATCGCCGGGTGCGTCTTGTAGCGCTGCAGCTCTTCAAACGGCGACAACGTGGGGTTGCGGTAATCGGTGCCGATCACGAAACCGACGGCCACCAAGTGGTCTTCCAGGTGATACAGGAACGATCCGCCATAGGTCTGCGCGTCCAGCGGCCAACCCGCCGTGTGCATGACCAGGCCCGGCCGCGCCCTGGCCGGGTCGACCTCCCACAACTCTTTCACGCCGATGGCATAGCTTTGCGGGTCGCAGTCGGCGTCGAGATGAAAGCGCTCGATCAACTGGCGGCCCAGATGCCCGCGCGAGCCTTCGGCAAAAATCGTGTAGTTCGCCACCAGCTGCGTGCCGGGCTCGTAGGCAGCGGTGTGCGTGCCGTCCTTGGCCACGCCGATCTCGCCGGTCTGCACGCCACGCACCGCACCGTGCTCGTCGTACAGCACTTTGGCGGCGGCAAACCCCGGAAACACGTCCACGCCCAGCGCCTCGGCCTGCTCGCCCAGCCAGCGCACCACGTGTCCCAACCGCACCATGTAGTTGCCCGCATTGCGAAAACACGGCGGCAGCAGCCAATGCGGCGTCGCGCGCACGCCGGTGCGGGTGAGAAACACGAAGCGGTCCTCCGCCACCGGCAGCGTCAATGGCGCGCCGCGCTCGGCCCAGTCGGGAATCAGCTCGCCGAGCGCGCGCGGATCCATGATGCAGCCGGAGAGAATCTGCGCGCCGATCTCCGGCGCCTTTTCCAGCACGCACACGTTGATGTCGTGCTGGCGCTCGCGGGCCAGCTGCTTCAGGCGGATGGCCGTCGCCAGCCCACCCGGGCCACCACCGACCACGATTACGTCGTACTCCATCGCTTCGCTGTCGCTCATGCACCACTCCCGTTCTAAGCCCGCCACGGCGCGCCTGGTTGCGCGCCAGCCATTGTCCACGGCCCGACGCCCGCCGTGCGGCGCGGGTCGACCCGATCCAGTTCGTTGCCCCGTGGGCCACGCATCGGCGTTCGACGCATGCCCCGTCGCGGCGGCGGGGCGAAACGCCCCGCGTAACGGTGTCCCAAATGCCTGCAACAAAGCAACCTGCCAATGAGGTACGTCAAACGGGGCTCGCCCGGAGCCGGACCGCCGGCGGCCCCGATGACGACAATGCCGGCGTCGCGACGCGACGCCGGCATCTTTGCCACGCTCCTTGACCGTACCGGTCACCGGATACGGGTCACTCCTTGATCGGCGCCGGATTGGCGACGCGTCCCCAGGTGGATTTGTTGCCCCAGATGTTCTGGCGCAAGCCTTCCAGTTGCAGGATCTGCGAGTGATCGACGAACAGGTTGACCTCGTTGCCGTAGTTCTTGATGTACCACTCGAACACCAGCGGGTCGGCCGACTCGAACATGACGTGCTCCAGGCCCACGCCGTTGATGATCGATGCGGCGGCCGCGGTGTTCCAGTTCACCACGTTCTCGGTGATGCCCTCGGACTCGATCATGATGATGTCGGCGCCGGCGTCCAGCGCGCGCTTGGCGCGATTGACCAGATCGCCCACATCCTTCTTGCCCTCGGCCGCCAGCTCCGCTTCGGTGGAATCGCCGCCGGAGCCGAACTGGATGCCCAACTCGGGCTTGGCCTTGAGTCCGGCCTTCTTCACCTGCTCGATCAGGCGCAGCAGGCCGGAGGTGGGAACGGTGAGGAAGCCGGTGGAGATCTCGATCACGTCGAACCCGACCTCCTTGGCCTCCTTGAGGTACTTGGCCACGGCATCCGGGCCGTAGCGCAAGACAGTTTCGATCCAGCCGCCGGAGGAGATGTAGGCGTCGTGCTGGTGCGCCAGATCGCTGAACGCGCGCACCTGTTCGCGCGGCAGCAGGGCAAAGGAACCGCCGGCCCATTTGACGCCGTCGACCCATTGCCCGGCGACGTCCAGCACGTCGGCCAGATGCCGCGTGCCATAGGTGGCGTAATACGGCCCGCGGATTTCGGTCAGGCCGAACGAACGGGGTTTTTCCGGGCGATAGGCCCGTGGAACGAAATCGAAACTGGTGTTGGCCATGATGTTTCTCCTTTCGATGTGTGGGGGTGGTTCGGGGATCAGGCGGCGGCCGGGAGCTGGCGCTGCAACGGGACCTTGGCCAGCAGCGCAGTCAGTTCGCGCACATCACGGGCATCCAGCTCATGCACGGTGCGGGCGATCTGCGCCGCCAGCCCGTCGCCGGTGAAGGGCGCGACCAGCCGCAGAAATTTTTCGCTGGCGCCGGCCCAATCCAGCGGCTGCGAGGTGAACCCCTTGTAGGCCGCGGCGGTGGCTGAAAACACCTTGCCGTCGTTGAGTTCCACCTCCACCCGGCTGGGCATTTCCTGCGGGAAACGGGCGGTGAAACCGGCATCGGGCGCCACGGTGATTTTCTGCAGCAAGGCCTGCACATCGGCGCTGACGATGCGCGCGGCAGCGTACTGGGCCGGTTGCACTTCGCCATCCAGCAGGGCCACCGCCACCATGTACGGCAGCGAGTGGTCGGCCTCTTCCTTGCTGCGGATATGCCGTTTGTCGCCCTCCTCGCCGCCGCCGATGATGTCGTAGGCAACCTGGAAGGTGGCGATGCGCACCGCGCGGATCGCGTCGGCGCGGAAGCCGGGGCGAGTGGCGATGTCGATCGCGGCATCGATGGACGATTGCGAGTGGATCTCCGCATTGTGCTTCTTGATGATGGTGCGCAGGACGCTTTCCAGATCCTCATGCGACCAGTCGATGGTGAACGGGCCGGTGATGGTTTCCTTCAGCCCCTTGTTGCCTTCGAACACCTGCTCGGGGCCGGTGATGCCCACGCTGGCCAGCAGCGCCGCGTGCGTGCCCTCCTTGCCGACCTGCGGATAGGCCAGGCCTTTCCAGTTCGACAGATTGCCGGTGCGGGTGACGCGCAAGGCATTGTTGGCGGTGCCGGAAATGGCGATCGCGTTGGCGGTCTTGGCGACATCCAGGCCCATCACCTTGGCCACGCCGGCCGCCACCGCGTACGCGCCTTGCACGGTGTGGTCGAAACCCTTGGCGCGTACCGGCGCTACGTCGGACAGCCGCGTCTGCACCTGGTAGGCGACCGCCACGGCGGTGAGGAAATCCTTGCCGCTCGCGTTGACGCTCTCCGCCGCCGCCAGCACCGCGCCGATGTTGTCCGACGGATGGCAGGTTTCGCCGGGGGCGAGGTAGCTGTCCATGAAATCGAGATAGCGGCTGAGGCCGATGTTGTAGAACGCCGCCCGGTCCGGCGCCGAACTGCCGCCGCCAATCAGCGTGGAGGCGCCGTTGCCGCCGAGCGATTCGGTGAGTTTGCGGATCGCCCGCATGGATGGTGCGTCGAGCGCGCCGATGGCGACGCCGAGTGTGTCGAGGATGCGGATCTTGATTTGTTCCACCGCCGGCGCACTGATTTGCGCGTATTGGGCACCGTGGACAAAAGCCGCCAGTTGCTGGACTTCAGTCATGGTCAGAGACCTCCCTGACTGGAAGGCGCATCGGCACGCCAGCGCAAACCGCGCACGCGAAAACGCATGACTCGTTGGCGCGCCAACACGAATGATTCGCGTTCGTGTAGAGTAGGCCCGCCATGCATGGACGGTGCTGATCTGGGTCAGCCATCCGCCAAAACCGATTGTGTCTCCCCGTCATGCAGCCTCCGGCTCGATGGCCTTCCGGCGGGCCCAAGTTGCGGCGGTCAGCTTGGCCTCGCCACCCTTCGATCGATGGGTGCATCAGCCGCATTTGCAAAAGCGGGGGCTGCTTTCATACCCCTAGGGGTGTGTGATACCTTCGAAACGTACGCGTGCTGCGCTTCCCGCGCAGTCTCGGCTGCGGTCAGCTCCGAAGGGGGGGCTTTGGCCTCGAACCACCAGATACATTGGTATGCCTACGCGGCCATCCGTGACCGCGAAACCGCGCTGACGCCGCCGTCATCGGCGGTCACCGGGCATGCGCGCGCCGACGTGCCGCAACCCACCGGCCGCCGCCATATCGCGCCGGCTTTCCGCCTCGGAATCCGTGCCGTCGGTTACATGCTGCATGGCATGGGGCCGTATCGATTCGATCCGCAAGCCACGGAGAACACCGATGCCAGAGCTCCCGGTTCCCGCCATCAAGCGCCACGGCCGGCACATGTTTGCCGCCATCGAATATGCCGGCCTGCTGCTGGTGCTGATGGCCACGGTGGTGGCCACGGCGCAGGAAGTGCGCTCGATGATGAACAGCGCCAGCGTGTCGGTGACCGACCTGCTGCTGCTCTTCATCTACCTCGAGATCGTGACCATGAGTGGCGTGTACTGGCGCACGGGCCGGCTGCCGGTGCGGATGCCGCTGTATGTCGCGATGGTCGCGCTGGCGCGGCACATGATGCTCGACTCCACCGAACTGACCTCGCTCGACACCCTCGCCGAGGCGGGGGCGATCCTGCTGCTGGGTGTCGCCGTGCTGCTGGTCCGGTACGGCCACACCCGCTATCCCTACCTCGACGAGAACGGCCATTCCCGCACCATCAGTTGATGCGCGCATGACCATCCGCGTGCCGTAGCTGTTGCCGTACCACCTTTCGATTCCCGTGGAGAAATGCCATGCACCATGCCCCATCCACCCTGGCCCTGCTCGGACTGCTTGCCCTCGGCCTGTCGTTCGGCGCCGCCGCGGCCAGCACCGCGACGACGGCCACCGCCGACAACGCCAACACGGCCGGCTGGCACACCGGCGTCATCACCAGCGGCGGGGAAATCCACCCGGTACCCAAGGGCTCGTCGTACATGCCCGATCCGAAGGCCACCTACAAGGTGGTGTTCGCCATGACCCGCGGCAGCGACGACCCGACCAAGGTCAGTCCCGCCGTCGAACGCGTGGCGCGTGCGGTCAACCTGTTCACCGCGGCCGGGGTACCGCTGAAGAACCTGCACTTTGTCGCGATCGCCTATGGCGCGGCGACGCCGGCGATGCTCGACGACAAGCATTACGAGGATACGTATCTGGTGCACAACCCGAACCTGCCGATCATCCGTGAGCTGCGCAAGGCCGGGGTGGACATCGTGGTGTGCGGCCAAGCGGTGGCGGAGTACAAATACCACTTCGACTGGATGGACCACGACGTTCCCGTGGCCCTGTCCGGCGTGACCACGATCACCGAGATGCAACTCAAGGGTTACGCCTTGATGCAACTGTGAGCAGGCAACGGCTCCGACACTGATCCGCGCCCGCCTGCCCGGCGTGGCGTACGCGGAGGTTCTTCAGGGAAGCGCGCTCGATGCATATTCGCAACCGGCGGTTGATCTTCGGCGCATCGATGGTGCTGTGCACCGCCGCAGCGGGCGCCGCCACGCCCGACGCCGCGCACATTGCCGCGGCGGGAAACGGGCGCGGCGCGCCGCCCTGTGCAAGCTGCCACGGCGTTGCCGGCGATGGCCAGGCCGCCGCCGGCTTTCCGCGCCTGGCGCACCTCGATGCCGGTTACCTGCAGCGCCAGCTCGACAATTTCGCCGACGGCTCGCGCGCCAACGCGACGATGGCACCGATCGCGAAATCGCTCACCGCGGCCGAGCGCCAAGCGTTGGCCGCCTATTACGCCGGCATGCCGCTGCCTGCCGCGACGCAGCCGCCAGTCGCCGACAGCGGCAGCGATCGCGCCCGCGGCGAACAACTGGCGACCCGCGGCAGGTGGAGCCAGCAGGTTCCCGGTTGCGTGCAGTGCCACGGTCCGCAAGGCGTGGGAGTCGGCGCGCATTTCCCGCCGTTGGCCGGCCAGTCGGCGCTCTACATCGCCAACCAGTTGCGTGCCTGGCGCAGCGGCACGCGCAGGAACGATCCGCTGGGGTTGATGCAGCACGTCGCGTCCGCGCTCGACGACGCGGACATCCGGGCCGTGTCCACGTGGTTTGCCGCACAACCGGCAGGCGGCAAGGGAGGCAAGCCATGAAACCCGCACCCCGCATCGCGCTCATCGCGCTGGCCATGGTGATCGTGCCGTGGGCGGCGCGCTCCAGTGGACAGGCATCCCGCACGACCGCCGCCCCCGCCGCAACCAAGCCGGCAGCTGCGGCGCTGCCCGCCTTCACCCCACCACCCGACTCGGCGATCCCGGACGATCCGTTCGGGGCCTTGGTACGCGAAGGCCGCGACATTTTCCTGGACACGCCCGGCCACGCCAAACCCTACGTCGGCAACGGCCTCAGTTGCAGCAATTGCCACCTCGATGCCGGGCGGCGCGCCAACTCGGCGCCGATGTGGGCGGCCTATGTGCGCTACCCCCGCTATCGCGCCAAGAACGGCAAAGTCAACACCTTTGCCGACCGCCTGCGCGGGTGCTTCCAGTTCAGCATGAACGGCAAGGCGCCGGCGGCGGACAGCGACGTCATCCGGGCGCTGACCGCGTATTCGTACTGGCTGGCGACCGGTGCGCCCACCGGCAAGAACCTCGCCGGCTACGGCTACCCCAAGGAAGGCTTCACGTCGCCCCTGCCGCCCAGCTATGCGCGCGGGCAACAGGTCTACGCGAGCCACTGCGCGCTGTGCCACGGAACGAACGGCGAGGGCCAGCAGGTGGCCGGCAAGTTCGTGTTCCCGCCGCTGTGGGGGCCGCAGTCGTTCAACTGGGGCGCCGGGATGGGCAACATCGACAACGCGGCCGCGTTCATCAAGGCCAACATGCCCTTCAGTCGCGGCGACACGTTGACCGACCAGGACGCCTGGGACGTGGCGATGTTCATGGACGCGCACGAGCGTCCACAGGATCCGCGCTTCAAGGACAGCGTCGCCGCCACCCGCAAGCAGCACCACGACAGCAAGTGGTCGCTCTACGGCACCGAAGTCAACGGCCGCCTGGTCGGAACCGGCACGCCGCCGCGCGGCCGATAATGGCACGCGGCGGCACGGGAACACGCCGCGCCGCGGCGCCCGCACGCCAGTCTGCCGCGATGGATCGCAGCAGACGTGCCGTGTCGAACCGGCTACTTCCAGTCGTACTGGATGCCCAACGAGTCCTCGCGCATCGAGATCCTCTCGGTGCCGGCAGGCATGCCACCCATGAACACCGGCAGGATCGACGCGCCGGAGACGCTGTGCGAGAACGCGTGCATGTAGGCCATGGTCAGCTCACCGCCCGAGGCCAGCTTGTGCGTAAAGCCGAGCGTCGCGTGGTTGGTGACCACGCCCGGCGCGAGGATGTTGAAGGTGACGTCGCTGCCGCGGATCGGGTTGTCGGTGTGGTTGTAGCCGGCCCGCCAGGTCCAGCGCTCCGCACCCGCCCACTCCACGCCGAGTTTCCACACGTTGACGTCCTGCCAGCCGAACCCGGGCCCATTGGTCGATCCAAGCTGCGTCGGCCGGAGGCTGGTGTCGCCCACCGAATGCACGTCGCTGTAGTTGATGCGCATGTAGTCGAGCGCCAGCGTCACGTCATGCCATGCCGTCCAGGCCACGCCGGCACCGTAGTTGCTCGGGATATCGAAGCGGCCACGTTCGGCAAACAGGCCCGAGTAATCGGAGAAGCGGCTCATGTGCACCTTCATCGCGTAGGTTGCGCCCACCGCGAAGTCGTCGCCCACCCGCGCGTAGTAACCGAGGCGCAGGCCGCCGCCGGTCGAGGAGTCACGCCCGTTGTCGGTGACCTTGGCGGGATCGGCGGACAACCCCGGCGTGCCCGCGAACGCCTGCAGGCCGAATGCCTTGAAGCTCTGGTACACGAACAGCGGCGTGACGCCGATCGACTGGCGTGGCGTGAACGCGTAGGCGACGGTCGGCGCGACGACCAGTTGCATCAGGTCGACGCCGAGGCTGCCCTGCCCGCACAGCATGTTGGCGGGCCCCCTGCCGCAGTTGAAGTTGGCGCCGGGGTAATCGGTATCCATGCCGCCGTTGCCGTACACCGTGACGCCCAGCGCAAGCTGGTCGCTCAGCATGTGGTTGTAGCCGAACTCGGGAATGCCGAACCAGTCACGGTTGCTCGACACCGAACCATCGAGTCCGGGGCCGAGGCCGCTGCGCGAGGCGGAACGCCGCGGAGTGAACGCGGTGAGCCCCAGCTCGAGCCGGTTGCCGGCGAACGCCATCGTCGCCGGATTGTTGGCCCCGCCGAAGGCGTTGTCGGTGAATGCCAGCGAAGCCCCGCCGCGACCCGATGCCTGCATGCCATAGCCATGGGTGAAATAGCCGTCCGTGGCACACGCCCCGGAAGCCACGCCCGCCAGTGCAAGCAGCCATATGCTGCGGCGAAAGGTCGCGCGATGGACGGCTGAACGGAAACGTGCGGAATACTGCGATTGCATGATGGTGTCCCCTTCATCGATTCGTGGAACGGCGCGAAAACATTGGCCCTGCAGGCCTGCAAGCCCTGCTGCGACGTGCGATACCCGCGGCCGTTTCGCCCCTGCCACGGTTTTTCCCCTCCCGCATGGCGCCCCCTGCACCATCGGGTTCAACGCATCACGCCACCCGGTGCGGACGCCCTTCAGGTTCGGGCACCAGTACCGACTCGCTCCGTGAGAGAATGTGACGTCGATTCGTACGCACTGGCGTGCGGACCATCCATCGGAAATCAGGTTGGAGGCATCCATGCAGGAGATCAGCGAAAGCCGCAAGAAGGTCGCGCTGCGTCTTGCGCGCGTCGAAGGCCAACTGCGCGGCATCAAGGGGCTGGTCGAAGGCGGTGCCGAGTGCGAAGACATCGCGACGCAGATGACTGCGGCGCGGCGTGCGCTGGATCGCGCCTTCTACGAGATGCTGGCGTGCAGCCTGCTGCGCCACGTCGACGAGGAACCGAGTCCGGCGGCCGTCCGCGAGTCGACCAACGAACTCATGCGCCTGCTGGTGAAATTCGCCTGAGCTGCGCTTCATGGCTTGCCCTGCTTGAGCCACTCCTGCTCCATCTGCAGGTAGGTCGAGTTGGCGTTCAGGCGGTTGGCGGCATCGAAGGTCGGCACGCCCTTGAAGCGTGACCAGTCGGTGTGTGCATAGGCGTCGTCGAAGCTCTCCCAATTGCGCACCGCCTTGCCCATCTGCTCGCGCAGGTAGGCGATGTAGTCGCGGGTGAATTGCGCATCCTGGCGCGGATCGGTGGACGCCGGGCCATGCCCCGGCACCATCACGCGCGGATGCAAGGCCAGCACCTCGTCGATGGCGACGAGCCAGTGCCGCGTGTCCGAATCCGGGCCGATGAACGGCGCGCGGCCGGCATAGATCACGTCGCCGGAGTACAGCACGTTGTCGGGTTCGACCAGCAGGCCGAGGTCTTCGGGTGAATGCGCCGGCCCGAAACGATGCAGCGACAGCGTGACCGCACCCATCTTGAACGACTCGTTGTGGTCGATCCAGCGGTCGGGCAACGGCGGCTTGAAATCGGCGCCGAGGTACTTGCCGATCAGCGCGCGGCGTTCGGTGACCCGCTGCAACGCCGCCTCGGAGCCGAGATAGGCCTTGGCGCGCACGTCCGCCCACACTTTGGCGCCCACCGCGCGCAGCGCCGGTATGCCGTAGAAATGGTCGGCGTGGTAGTGGCTGATGACCACCAGCTTGATCGGTTGCGAGGTGCGCTGGCGGATCTCCGCAATCAGCCGGTCGGCGAGCGACGGCGAGCCCAGCGAATCGAACACGATCACGCCATCACCGGTGATCACGAAACCGGCGTTGGCAATGAAGCCCTGGTTCTCGCGCGTCGCCGCATCCAGCCGGCCTTCCACGTAGTACGTGTGCGGGCCGACCTGGTGCACCGGCATGTCGATGTCGGTGGGCGCCCAGTCGCCCGCGTGCACCGGCAGGACCGCAGCCACCAGCAAGGCGAGGCACCATGCCATGAGCCTGCCGGGGCTGCGCCGCGTCATGCGCCGACGATTCCCGGATTGCCGGTTTCGCCGATCAGGCGCGGCTGTTCCAGCGTGGGCGGGGCCAGCGTGCGATGCGCGGCCAGGTACTGCTCGACGACCTCCCACACCGGTGCGCCACCCGGGTCGCTCACGACGGGCGCCCAGCCCGCCACCTTGTACTTCTTGCCGGCATCCATCGGCACGCCGGCCAGGCGCATGTCGCTGATGCGCTGGCCACTGGCCGCGCCGGGCGTGCAGGCGTAGCTCATCCCGCCCACGCGCACCATGTCGCCGCCCTGCTGGTAGTACGGATCGGGGTTGAACAGGTTGTCGCAGACATCCTCGAGGACAGCCTTGAGCTCGGCGCCGGTGTACTCGTTGACGGTCGCGGTCGGATAGGTGATGGCGGTCTGGTCGAGCAGGCATTCGCGCGTGATCGACTCGCCCGGCAGCAGCGTGGTGCCCCAGCGGAAGCCGGGCGACAACGCGATCTGCGCCCCTTTCACGTCGCGCAGGGCATCAAGGATGACCTGGTCGAAGCTGCCGTTGAAATTGCCGCGGCGGTACAGCAGCCCCTCGCTCACCGCGAGTTGCTCTTCCAGCTTGGCGCGGTAGGGCGCGCGGTGGCGATCGATCAGCGACTGCATCGCCGGGTCGGGTTCCAGCAGGTTCGCGAACACCGGCAGCAGGCGGTAGTGGTAGCCGCGCACCTTGCCGCCTCGCACGTCGAAATCCAGCACGCCGAGGAACTTGCCGTTGCTGCCGGCGTTGGTCACCAGCGTCTGCCCGCCGGCGTTCTTCACCGCCACCGGTCGCGGCACGCCGTCGTGGGTGTGACCACCGAGGATCGCGTCGAGCCCCTGCACCTTCGAGGCGAGCTTCAGGTCGACGTCCATGCCGTTGTGCGACAGCAGCACCACCACGACCGCACCGGCCTTGCGCACCTTGTCGATCGTGCGCTGCAGGCGGTCGTCCTGGATGCCGAAGGTCAGGCCATCGACGAAGCGGCCGGGGTGCGCGATCGGCACGTACGGGAACGCCTGGCCGATGACGGCGACGCTGACGCCGTTCACTTCGCGCAGGCTGTAGTCCGCAAACACCGGATCGCCGAAATCCGCAGTGCGGATGTTCTGCGCAAGAAACTCGAGCTTGCCCTTGAACGGCCCGTTGACGACCTCGCGCACCCGGTCGGCGCCGTAGGTGAACTCCCAGTGCCCGGTCATGATGTCGACGCCGAGCGCGAGCTGGGCGTCGACCATGTCCTGGCCGCGACTCCACAGCGCGAGCCCGGTGCCCTGCCAGGTGTCGCCGCCATCCAGCAGCAGCGAACCGGGGCGCTCGGCGCGCAGGCGCTTCACCAGCGTCGCGAGATGGGCGAACCCGCCCAGCTTTCCGTAGCGCCTGGCCGCGGCAACGAAATCGACGCAACTGAGGGCATGCGCCTCGGGCGTGTTGGCCGCGATGCCGTAGTACTTGAGAAAGTGCTCGCCCACGAGGTGGGGCGGCCGGCCGCGCGCCGCGCCGACACCGATGTTTTGCGAGGGCTCCCGGAAATACACCGGCTGCAACTGCGCGTGAGTATCGGTGAAATGCAGCAGCCCGACGTTGCCGTATCTGGGCACGTCGTACAGCGACTTGGCGTCGCGGTCGGCCGCAAACGCCAACTTGCCGAGCGGCATACCGGCCACGGACGCCGCCGCCAGCACGCGCAGGAACTCACGCCGGGACAGGTTCATCGCGCGCTCAACCCACGGCAGCTTCGTCGGTGCGGGTCTCGCCGGCCGAGTCGTTCCAGGTGACGGTGATCTTGTCGCCCGACTTGCCGCCCTTGAACCGCAGCGTGAGGAACGGGTTCTTGGAAACCGCCGGGCCCCAGTCGCCGGTCATCACCGTGCGACCGTTGCAGGCGACCGTGACGGTCTTGATGTAATGCGGCGTCGTGGCGAGCTTCAGCTTGCCCGCGGCATCGGTGGTGAGGCCGGTCGCCTCGGGGTGCGACATCAGCATTTTCACTTCCACCACATCGCCGTTGACGGTGGCGCGAATCTTGGTCGGATCTGGCATGACGCATGTCCTCGTGAATGGGTCGTTCTCAACCGCCGCAGCCGCCGAGCGTCACCTTGACCAGGCGCTCGGCGTAGAAGAAGCCCTGGTCGGTCTGCACCAGTGCCGTGACCTTGGCGGTCTGTGCCAGCTTCATGCGCAGCGACACGTAGGGTTCGGTGCCATCCGGGATGTGGAACGCCGCGGTCAGTGCATTGGGATTCGTCGCGCAGGCAATCGCGATCAGCTTGGTGTTCGGCAGGTTGCTCTGCACCTCGACCGGCACCACCGCGCCGTTCTCCGCGATGTCGGGAGCGGTGAAGTCGATGTCCTTGGACAACTGCGCCTGCGTGCCACCCAGTGCCTTCACCAGCTCGTCGATGGTGTGCGCCTCGAACTCCTTGCGGTTGTCGCCCGGCGCGAGCGCATGCAGCACGTCGTCCGCGGCCCATGCCCGGGTCGGTATCCAGCCGCTGCCAACCAGCAGCGCCAAAGCGCTGCCGCCGCCTGCCAGTTTCAGAAACTCCCGCCTGTTCGATTTCATTGCAACGCCCTCGGCTGATGGTTGGCTCTACCCGCACGCATGCCTGTCATGCGTGCGGTCTACTTTTCCGGCGAGCCGGCCAGAACCCACTGGATGATTGCGGTGAGTTCCGCGTCGCTCGGCCCCGCCTGCGGCGGCATCGGGATGCTGCCCCACACCCCCGATCCCCCCGCGCGCACCTTCTTGAACAGGCGCTGTTCCGCGCCTGCATCCCCCTTGTACTTGGCGGCCACGCTGTGGAACGCCGGCCCCACGATCTTCTGGTCGATGCCGTGACACGCGGCGCACCCGAACTGTTCGGTCAGCGCCCGCGGCGTCGGCGCGGCCGCCGCATGTGCGGTGGCTTCATCGGCGGGCGGCGCGGCTTCATTCATGCTGGCGAGGCCGCGGAAGTTGTCGCGGATGTCGCCATACATCGAGGCGACGAAGCCCTCCGGGATCGAACCGGTGATCTTCACCTCCTTGGCGCAATCGTGCATGCAGGTGGTGTTGTGCGTGTCCGATTTGCCGTGCACGTGCATCAGGCCCGGGAACTCGTAGAAGCCGTCGCGGTTCGGCATCTTCACCTTGGGCAACGTCTCGCGATTGGCGACGAAATTGCCCGGCACGATGTCGCTGAGGTTGAGCACGTATGCCGCGGCCGCGTACACCTCGTCGGCAGTCAGCGACTTCGAGTGCGGAAACGGCATTGCCCGGTTGATGTAGTCGAACAGCGTGGTCGCGTAGTTGAGGCGGCTGCCGACGGTGCTGAGCGGCGCGGCGGTCTTGAGCGAACCCACGCCGCCGGCGAGCACCATGTACTTGTTGCTGTCGCCGAACGTGCCGTGGCACATCGCGCAATTGGCGTCGAAGACCTTCTCGCCCTGCGCGACCGAACCCTGGCCGGGCGGCAGCCCCTGCCCGTCGGGACGCACGTCGATGTTCCAGCCGGCGATCTGCTGCGGCGTGGCCGCGGTGCCCAGGCCGTACTTCGACGCGCTGGCCGCATACGCGAGGGTCGCCACGCCAAGCCCCGCGATGCCGGCGATGGCGAGCAACCTAGACTTGGACATTGTGCACCTTGCCTTCGGCATCGACCTGCCAGGTCTGGATGCCGTTGTTGTGGTACGGCGAGTGGGTGCCTCGCACTTCGCGCAGTTGCGCCATGCTCGGCTGCACGTAGCCGGTCTCGTCGACGCAGCGGCTCTGCAGCAGGGCCGGGCTGCCGTCCCAGTGCCAGTCGGCGCGGAAGCGCGTGAGGGCCTTGGTCAGCACCGGGCCCTGCAGCTCCGCCGTGCGCCAGTTGCGGCCGCCGTCGGTGGAGACGTCGACGCGCTTGATCCGGCCGCGCCCCGACCAGGCGAGGCCGCGGATCTGGTAGTACCCGCCCTTGTCCAGCAACTGCTGTTCGCCCGAGGGCGAGGTGATGACCGACTTGGCCTCCTGGATCCAGGTGTACTGGCGTGTGCGGCCATCGGGCATCAGGTCGCTGTACTGCAACGATTCCTCGCGCGTGTTCCACGGCTGGTCGCCGACCTTGATCCGGCGCAGCCACTTCACGTTGGAGACACCCTGCACGCCCGGCACCAGCAGCCGCACCGGATAGCCCTGTTCGCGCCGCAGCATCTCGCCGTTCTGGCCGTACGCCACCAGCACGTCGTCCAGTGCGAATTCGATCGGGATGGTGCGCGTGAGGCCCGAGCCGTCCGCACCCTCGGCAAGGATGAATTTCGCCCGCTTGCGGTCGAAACCGACGTCGTCCAGCAGGGTCGACAACGGCACGCCGGTCCACTCCGAGCAGCTCAGCATGCCATGCGTATACTGCACGGTCGGTACCGCCGGGGTCGCCCAATTCATCCCGGTGTTCGCGCCGCATTCAATGAAGTGGATCCGCGAGACCGAGGGAAATCGCAGCAGGTCCTCCATCGTGTAGATCTTGGCCTCGCGCACCAGCCCGTGGACCATCAGGCGGTGGTCGTAGGGATTGATGTCGGCGCGGCCGTTGTGATTGCGCTCGAAGTGCAGGCCGTTGGGCGTGATGATGCCGAACTGGTTCTGCAGCGGCGAGAAGGCTACCGAGGACTGCGTGGTCGTGGTCAGGCCCGGGCTGGAGCGCCGGATGTTGGTGCGCTCGAACGGCGAAGGCACGCCATACGGGTCGGCGCCGACCGGTTTGCCCAGATCCTGCGACCACGGCGGCACGTTGGGCGGCAGGTTCTTCGGATCGGGCACGTACTCGCCGGCATGCGCCAGCGTCGGCAGCACCGCCGCCGCGGCCGCCGTCGCACCCAGGCCGAGGCCGATACGACGCAGCACCTCGCGCCGCGAACGACCTTCCGTCGACAGGAAATTCTCCCGCGCCTCGATCAGGCGTCCTGGCCGGGTTTCATGCGCACTCATCGACGGCTCCGTGGTTGCACGCTGCAATATCGGCAGCCCCGCTCACTGCAAACCCACGACCGGCCGCTTTTCGGTGGTCCACTCGTACATCGACCCGTCGTACACGGCGACACCGGGGTTCTGCATGATTTCGTGCAGCACGAACCACGCGCCCGAGGCGAGATGACCGGTGTTGCAGTAGGTGATCGTCGGCTTGTGCGAGTTGACGCCCAGATGCTTGAACACGGTCGCGTAGTCGGCGCGGCTGAGGAAACGCATGCTGCCGTCGCGCTTCACCGCGCGCACCTCCGGCGGAAAGTCCTCGGCCCCTTTGATGTGGCCCGCGGCCAGCACGATCGGCTTGCGCTCCAGCCCGATGTAGAACGGCAACGGCCGCGCATCGACCAGTTGCCGGCCCTGCGCGGCGGCCTTGGCGACGTCGGTGCTGTCGGCGAACAGCTTGCGGTTCTCGGCCTTCGCGACCCAGTTGCCGGCAGCGGGTTTGGCAGCGTCGGTGCTGACCGGATATCCCGCTGCGAGCCACGCCGCGGTGCCGCCATCGAGGATCGCCAGGTTGTTGTCGCCATACACCTTCATCGACCAGTACACCCGCGCCGCCATGTCGAGGTCACCCGCGGAGGTGCCATCGGAAACGATCACGGTCGGCCGTCCATCCTGCACGCCGACGCTGCGCATCAGGGCCTGGAAATCCGCCTGGGTCGGCAGCATCCACTTGATCTCGCGCCCATCGATCATGCGCGACGTGCGCACCTTGGCGAAATCGAGCAGCAACGCGCCGGGAACATGTCCGCCAAAACCGGCAAGCGTCTTCTTGCCGCTCTCGGTCGTGAACGTCGGTGCCTTGGTGAACGACGCCGTATCCTCGCGCACATCGAGCACATTCACCTCGGCTTGATGCTGCTGCAGCCACGCCGGCGTCACCAGCGGGCCGGGTACTACGACGCCCGAACCGAACGCCATGCCCGACACCAGCGCTGCGGCGATGGCCAACAGCGCACTGGCAAAGAAACGCTTCATGTCATTCTCCTGGTAAACGCCTTCACGGCGACGCGGCATCGATCGCCGCCACCTGATCAGTCAGTGAAACCCTGCAGCAACTCAATACGTACACGTGGCGATCGTCGAGCACGCCTTCGCCGCCACGCGCAGCGACCCGCTGGTCGCGGCGCGCCAGCAGCAGGCGGATCTGCGGCGCAAACAGCACCAGCAGGTCGTGCAGCCAGCGCTCGAGCGGCGCCGCCGCCGCGGGTTGCGCCGCCACGATCTGCGCGAACTTTCGCCCCATGGCGGGCGCACTCCGCCACGCTTCGCCGGTCACCCAGCGATTGGTAGTGAACAGGCGCACGGGCAGTCCGCGCGCGTCGACACCGATGCCGACCAGATGCACGAAGTCCGGCGCGGACCGGGCGCGTCCGCGCGGCAGGCGCACGAACACGTGGAAGTGCCCATGCTCCCCACGCGCACCGCGGCCGTGCGAGTGGTAGTAGAAGAACCATCCGCCCGGACGCGTTGCCTGTCCGTCGTCCGCAGCGTAGTGCTGCCATGCCTGCGGAACCCCGGAACCCAACGCATCGCCGAGCGGGGTAACGCCGCGCGCCACGCAATCGTCCAACAAACGGATCAGGTCGCGCGCGGTGCGCCGCGTGGAGTGCAGGTGGTGGACACCCCCAGCCAGCAGCCCGCGTTGCAGCACCGAGCGCGACACCCGCAGGTGCGCGCGATCAACGCCGACGCTGGCTGCCCTGGGCTTCAACCGGCGTGCCCCTGCGGCGCGCACGGGCTGGCCATCTTTGCCTTCTGCGGCGCACAGGGGCTGGCTGCCGCCTTCGGCGCACACGGGTTGGCCGCTGCCTTGGCCCCCTTCGGTGCGCACGGATTGGCCGCTGCGGGACTTGCCGCAGTGGCGCTGCCGGCAGCCGCGGCTTGCGGCGCGGTGGCAGTCGGCGACGTCGGACTGCCGCAGGCGCTCAGGCCGCCCAGCGACAGCAGGGCCACGGACAACGCGGCAGTCAGCGGTACGGATTTCTGTTTCATGTCGGACTCCTCGGGTTCAATCCGCGCAACTGATCTGGTTGGAGGTGGCGATGCGACGGCTCAGCCAGCCCACCAGCACGGCGCCGCCCACCAGCAACGCCAGCACCAGCCAGTCGGGGATGTGCAGCAGCTCGCCGACGGTCTGGGCCTGCGGGCCCGGCGCCGCGGTGAGGAACGGCTCGATGTTGCCGAACACGCCGGCGAACATCACGACGCCGATCACCAGGCCCACGAAAAACACGATGCCGTCGATGCGTCCCGCGGTCGCGCCCACCACCGAGGTGCCGGGGCAGTAGCCGCCCACCGCCATGCCGGCGCCGATCAGCGCGCCGCCCAGCAGCGTCGCCCACACGAAGGTGGTCGGCACGAACAGGTCGGACCACTTCACCAGCCCGAACAACTGCATCAGGTACAGGCCGCCGGCGGCGACGATGATCGCGGTGAACATCACGTTGAACACGGTCCAGTCCTTGAGGCGCAACTGCGCGCTCAGGCGGCAACCGTTGCCGAGCCCCCCGCGCTGCAGCACGAACCCGAACAGGACACCGAACACGATCCCCGAGAGCGGGGTCGTCCATCCCAATGGAAAGGTCATTGCCATAGCCTCCGCGTGGCCATCCCGACGATGATTCCGGTCAGGAAAAAGCCGATCAGGAATACGAAGCCGGCCGTCGCCAGCACCGCCCCGCCCGACAGGCCGAGACCACTGGTGCACCCGGCCGATACGCGCGCGCCAAAGCCCGACAGGATGCCGCCGCCCAGCGCAAGAGCGAGGCGCCCCAGCGTGCGTGCACGCGGCGGCCCCTCGACGCGCAGGCGCAGGCGGCCCGACCACCAAGCGGCAAGCAGCGCGCCGATGCCCATGCCGATCACTTCCCACACGATCCAGGAGTTCAGCGGATTGTTGCCACCCGCCACCATCGGGCCCAGATAGCCATTGACCGTGGTGGCCGCCGGCGCGATGGCTTTGGATGCGGCCGCCGCCAGATCGGTCGGTGCACCGGAGGCGCCGAGGCCGTGGCCGGTCGCCAAAAACGTCACCATCAACACCAGGCCGAGCGCCACGCCGGCAACGTGCGCTTTCCAGATCGGCCGCGTCTTCATCAACAGCATCGTGATGTACCTCTCCTCGAACTGCAGATACCCGGTACGGTATCGATGCTGAACGCTAATCTCGTCGCGTTGCGGAATGCACGCTGTGGTGCAACACGACCGTGAATCTCGCGGTTCCGTCACGTGCGGCCGGCTCATGCGGAGGCGTCCCCGGGAATCCGCACGCGCAGCCTTCACGCACTGCCGGACACCATCCGTACCACACGGCGTATGGTATGCGCCGTTGCCGGTGCGTCCGGCAACCGACACCAGCAGGGGAGCTCCACCATTACCGACGGCGCGACGCCAGCACACGCCTTTTGCGGCTGAGAATTACCGGGCGATACGGCACGCAGCCGTCGGTTCGCATCCCATGAGGAGACCAGGCATGACCCACGAAATCGATCGTCGGCACTTCCTGAAGATGAGCGGCACAGTGTTGGCGGCCGCACCCGCCGTGCTTGCCGCCGGGCCCGCGGCACTCGCCGCCGGCGTGGCGCAACCCGCCGGCGGCAAGCAGGGGGCACCGTTCGTTTCCACCCACCGCATGCTCGACCTGCCAAAGGCCAGGGGGCCACGGCTGGTGATCATCGGCGGTGGCACCTCCGGACTCACCATCGCCAAGCACGCGAAGAAGGCGTACCCGAAGTTCGACGTGGTGCTGGTCGAGAAGCGCTGCATGTATTCGTCGTGCTTTGCCAGCAACCTGTGGTATCCCGGCATCGTCAACCTCGAGTTCCTTGCCGACCACAGCTTTCTCGACGCCGCCCACAACGGCGGCTACATCTACGTCAACGCGACCTGCATCGGGCTGGATCGCGCCAGCCGCACCGTCGCCACCAACGAGGGCGACATCAAGTACGACTTCCTCGTCGTCGCACCCGGCATTTCCTACGACTACGACAAGATCGGTGTGCACGACATCGACGCCAAGGTCGCGCTGCGGCAGACCTACCCCGGCGGTTTCATCTGCCCGACCGAGCACGTCACCATCCATCGCAAGGTGCACCAGTTCGAAGGTGGCGTGTTCATCCAGACCGTGCCCAGCGGCAACTACCGCTGCCTGCCCGCGCCGTACGAGCGCGCCTGCCTGATCGCCTCGGTCATCAAGCACAACAAGCTCAAGGGCAAGGTCGTGATCCTGGATGCCAACCCCGAGATCACGATCAAGGCGCCGGGTTTCCACGCCGCCTTCGACGAGTTGTACAAGGGCATCATCGAGTGGCACCCGACCGCGGCGGTCACCGGCGTGGACGTCGCCGGGCGCACCGTCCACACCGAGTTCGACAGCTACAAGTTCGACGACGCGGCGATCTACCCCAACGTCCGCGCGGCCACGCTGATCGAGGAACTGGACCTGATGGCGCCGCCCACCAAGAGCAACCAGAAGGAAGCGAACATCGACATCCGCTTCTACAACCTGATCGGCGACCAGCGCGTCTACGTGACCGGCGACTCGCGGCCGATGCCGTACTCCAAGAGCGGCAACACCTCCAACAGCGAAGGCCACTACGTCGCGAAGGTGCTGGCCGCGCGCGCACAGGGCAAGGACATCGCGTGGACTTCGCCGCAGACACTGTGCTACTCGATGGTCGACGCCTTTCCGAAGCAGGCGATCTGGGTCGACACCTACTACGGCTACGACGCCAAGAAGGATGCGATCACCGGTTTCAAGGACACCAAGGTCGACAACAAGCGCAGCGAGGCCAACGGCACCGCCTATCTGGAATGGGCGCGCGGGCTGTACCGCGACATGTTCAAGGCCTGAATGCGGAGGGCGGCCGGGCCGCGCAGGCGCCCCGGCCGGAACCCATCCCCATGGATCGCAGAGCATTCGTCAAGGTGTGCGCGGGCACGGCCATCGCGGCCGCGTGGTGGCGCGGCCAGCCCGCGCTCGCCGCTTCCATCGCCGACCACCCACCGGCGCGCCTGGTCAATGCCGATGGCAGTCCGCTCAAGGCGGCGGACGTCCCGACCACCGAGGCGCTGGTGTTCGCCTACCCCTATCGCGGCGTCCCGTGCTTCCTCATCAACCTCGGCGCGCGCGCCGCGCATCCGGCCACCCTCGCTTCACCCGAAGATGGCGACTACACCAGTCCAGCGGGCGTGGGGCCGCATGCCAACCTCGTCGCCTGCGTGGCCATCTGCACGCACCAACTGAGTTATCCGACCCCCGACTACAGCGCGATCCGCTACGCGGATTCGGCGAGCCCGCTTGCCGGTGCGCCGGGCCGCATCGTGTGCTGCACCCACGGCAGCGTGTACGACCCGGCCGCCGGTGCCGCGCGGGTTTCCGGCCCGGCGCCGAATGCCCTGCTGCCGGTGCAGCTGGCATGGGACGCCGAAAGCGACGGCCTCGCGGCCACCGGCTGCGTCGGCGACAAGTTCTTCGCGCGCTTCTTCGACGCCTACAAGTCGGACCTGATCGACCGCTTCGGGCCGGGCGGCTATCACCAGCCGGTGGGCGAGACCACCGTGGCCATTCCGCTCAGCCGCCATTCCGCCGCGGTGTCCACCTGCTGACGGTCCGGCCGCGGCGCTGGCGGGTCAACGCCCCGGCGGCTGGAAACCGTACTTCGCATAGATTGCACGTGCCTGCGCGCCCGCCATGAACTTCACGAAATCGCGCGCAGCCTCGGCGTGCGGGGCCGCCTTCATCACCGCCGCGGTATAGGTGGCCACACTGTTCTGCGCGGCCGGGATCGCCACGGTTTCCACCGGATGATGCAGGACCTGCTGCTGGAACCACGCCTCGGTCGACCACACCGGCGCGGCGTCGGCCTCTCCCTGCAATACACGCAGCGGCGACTGGCGGTGGTGGATGCGGGTCAGGAACGTGGTGCCGGCCGCGACCTTGGTCTGCATGACCGCCGTCACCAGCGCCTCGCCGCCGGCCTTGCGGTAGCTGGCCTCGATCTGGCGCGCGATGCCTTCCCACTTGGGGTTGGGCATGCTGACGCGCACGTCCGCGCGGCCGAGGTCCGCCAGCCCGCGCACATGTTTCGGATTGCCCGCCGGCACCAGGATCGCCAACCCGTTGCGCGCATAGTCGAACGTGTCGGCGAACCAGCCATGCTCCTCCTGCAGGTGCGCGATCGCCCCCTTGCCGGCCGTATAGACGTCCGGCTGCAAGGCGATCTTCAGATTGCCCATCACCAGCGAACCGGTCTGGATCTGCTGCGCGAGGATGCCCGGCGGCAGCGTTTCCACGTAGATGCGCTGGTACTGCGGATACGCCTGCCGGAATGCCGTCACCAGATCGTGCACCACCATGAACTGGTTGCCGGCGAAGAACACCACCAACTGGGGATCGACGATATCGCCGTGCAGGTCGGCAATCGCGTCCACCGGCGCCACCTGGAAATGCACGCCGCCGGCGGGCGGCGGATTCCACGGCGGCAGGTAGTCCTGTGTCGACGAAGCCGGTGCGGCGACGGCCGCCGCAGCCACCAGCCACAGCGGACATGCCGCCAACAGGCAGCGGCGCCATGTGCGCCCAAGGCTACGTTGCATCCCACGCCTCCTCTCGCGCGATCTGCGCGGCACCCGGGTTTACAGCGGCATCAGCGCGTAGCCCTGCTGCTGCAGCTCGGTGATGGTGGTCAACGCCGACAACGCGACCGGCACCGCTGGATCCACCCACTCGAAGCGATAGTGGTGCTCCATCACCGCCTGCCCGCACACCGCCACCTCGATGCCGTGCTGGTGCAGCTCGCGGATCACCGGCAGGTTGGGATTGGCGACATGGTGCAACTGCTGGTAGTGCGCGTCGTCGAGCGCGATTTCCGTCGCCGGTCCGTAGGCGATCGCCACGAACTTCAGGTGATCGAGCGGGACGCCGGCGCTGGCGTACAGGTTGACCGTGCGCGCGACGCGTTCCAGCGCCGGGCTCACCTCGGTCGCGTCCTTGCCGGGGTGGGTCAAGGCAAAGACCACCTTGTAGGTCGCCGCGCGATCCGGCATGAATACGGCATTCTTCGGCACCGGGTGGATCTTGCCGGCGCTGGCGATGACCCCCGCATGCCAGCCGGCATCGCTGGCCGACGCCGCCATGGCGGAACCCGCAAAGACGAATCCCAGTGCGGCCAGCGCGAGTGAAGCGAACACGCGATCGATTACATGCATGGGCCTGCCTCCATGTTGATAATCCACCTGGTTACCCCGAACACCCCCGCGTGCGCCGAGTCGTCATCGTGCGCGTCGGTTGCGGCGCCCCACCCCTGCGCCGGCGAAACCGCTGTCGGGTGCCATGCCGGCGGCGGCGCCAAACCGGCATTCCGTCGCAGGCGCCCACGCCAAACCGCAGTCAGCCGCCAATATACGACATCTCGATTTTCTTGCGCGCCGCGATTTCCGGCGTCGCCTGGGTGCGCAATTCCGAATAGCGGTCACGGCGCCGGCCCCACACGCCGGCGATCTTGTCCATGACCGCCTCGTCGTCGGCGCCGCTGCGCAGCAGGTCGCGCAGGCTGGTGCCCCCGCCGGCGAACAGGCAGGTGTACAGCACGCCTTCCGCCGACAGCCGCGCGCGGGTGCACCCGCCGCAGAACGGCTGGGTGACCGAGGCGATCACCCCGACCTCGCCCGCACCGTCCTTGTAGCGCCAGCGGTTGGCTACTTCGCCCGGATAGTTTGCCGGCACGCGCTCCAGCGGCCAGCGTGCATCGACGCGCTTGATCACTTCGGCCGAGGGCACCACGTCCTGCATGCGCCAGCCGTTGGTGGTGCCGACGTCCATGAATTCGATGAAACGCAGGATGCAGCCGCTGCCGCGGAAATGCTCCGCCATGTCCTCGATACACTGCTCGTTGGCGCCGCGCTTGAGCACCATGTTGATCTTGACCGGCGTGAGCCCCGCTGCGGCCGCGTTGTCGATCGCGTCCAGCACCTTGCCCACCGGGAACCCGACCCCGTTCATCGCCTTGAAGGTCGCGTCGTCGAGCGCATCGAGGCTGATGGTGATGCGCTGCAAGCCGGCCGCCTTCAACCGGCGTGCCTTGTCCGCGGTCAACAGCGAACCGTTGGTAGTCAGGCTGATGTCGGTGATGCCGGGGATCGGCGCCAGCAGCGCGACCAGCCGCTCGATGTCCTTGCGCACCAGCGGTTCGCCGCCGGTCAGGCGCAGCTTGCTGACGCCCAGCGCCGCGAACAAGCGCGCGAGCCGCACGATCTCCTCGAAACTCAGCAGGCTGGCGCGCGGCAGGAACGCGTGGTCGGCGCCGAACAGCTCCTTCGGCATGCAATAGGTGCAACGGAAGTTGCAGCGGTCGGTCACCGAGATGCGCAGGTCGCGCATCAACCGCCCCAGTGTGTCTCGCGTTTCCACGCCTCACCCCCTTGTGCCCGGCCACTATACCCATGAGGGTATGCTATCCACCTTCGTCCACACCTGATCTGGAGCAGCCGCCGGTTCCACATCCACACCGTCGCAACCGGGGTTCCGCGATCCGGAACCACCGCAAGTCCTGAGCTAAGCTGCGACCCGAAGCCGGTGGCCCGATGTCAGCTGAAAACCGCGAGCCAGAGTCAGATGGCAACCAACACACCGTCACGCACTTCGCCACAAAACGTGTCGCCAAGATACCGGCCTGCCTTGCATGCTTCAGCGCGCCGCCCGGATCACACGCGTCCCGTGCGGTGGCACCCCGGGATCGAAACGTCCCACCTCGACAGCCGAACATGAATCACGACACCCCCTACGCGAATTTCCACATGGCCGATGTACGCCGCAAGCGCGTCACCGCGCGGCGCGCGGTGGCCGTCGGCGAGTTCCACCCCGGCAGCGCGTTTGCCGACATCGTCGAGCACCGTCTGCCCAAGGGCGACGCGCTGGTGATGGCCGAGTTCGCCGGGCTGCAGGGCGCCAAGAACGCCTCGCACCTGATCCCGCTGTGCCATCCGCTGGCGCTCGAATTTGCCGAGGTGCGCTGCGTGCCGGAGCCGGAGCGGCAGGTGATCCGCGTCTATTGCGAAGCCGCGCTGGCCGCGCGCACCGGCGTGGAAATGGAAGCGCTGGCCGGCGTCAACGCGGCGCTGCTGACGCTCTACGACCTCACCAAGCCGGTGCAGCCCGCGCTGAGCTTCGGCGGCGTGCGCCTGCTGTTCAAGGAAGGCGGCAAGAAGGGGCTGTGGATCCATCCCGACGGCATGAGCGCCGCCGAACGCGAGCGCTTCAAGCCCCACGCCCAGGCGCCGCTCGACGGGCAGAGCGCCGCCGTCATCACCCTGAGCGACCGTGCCAGCCGCGGCGACTACGCCGACCGCGCCGGCCCGGTGCTGGTCGAACGCCTCGCCGCGCTCGGCGCCCGCATCGTCGCCACCGAGGTGCTGCCGGACGAGCCTGCGACGCTGGCGGAACGGTTGCGTGACCTCGCTTCCGCCGGCACCCGGCTGGTCATCTGCACGGGGGGAACCGGGCTCGGGCCGCGCGACCGCACGCCCGAGACGCTGGCCGCCATCGCCGATCGCCGCGTGCCGGGCCTGGCCGAAATGTTCCGCGTCGAAAGCAGCCAGCACACGCCGCTCGCGTGGCTGAGCCGCGCCGAGGCGGTGCTCGTCGGCGGCACGCTCGTCATCGCCCTGCCGGGCAGTCCCAAGGCGGTCGCGCAAGGCATGGACATCCTGGCGCCGGTGCTGCCACATGCGCTGGCCATGGCCGCCGGTGGAGACCACGCATGACGGCATTGCTCGATCCAGCCATCGCCGTCGAACGCATCCGCGGGGCCTGCACGCCGCTGGCCAGCGAGCACGTGGCACTGGCGGCGGCGGATGGGCGCGTGCTGGCCGCCGCCGTCCGCAGCGCGGTCGACCTGCCGCCCTTCGACAACTCGATGATGGATGGCTTCGCGCTGGGCGCCGAGGCGCCGGCGACCGCCGGCAGCATCTGGCCGATCGCGGGGGAACAGGCCGCCGGCGACGCGGCCGCGGTCGCCACCACCGGCGCCTGGGAAATCATGACCGGCGCACGGGTGCCGGACGGGCGCGACCGGGTCATCCCGGTCGAACGCGCCGAACGCCTGGCCGATCCGCCGCGCGTGCGGCTGCTGGCCGACGTCGCCGCCGGCACCAATGTGCGCACCGCCGGTTCGGACGTGCAGCGTGGCGACACCGTGCTGGACCACGGCACCGTACTGGCCGCGCAGCACCTGATGCTGCTGGCCGCGCTCGGCGTCGCCGCCGTGGAGGTGGCGGCCCGGCCGCGCGTCGCCGTGCTGTGCACCGGCCGCGAGCTGGTTGGCGATCCCGCGGCCAGGCTCGAATCGGGCCAGATCCGCGACAGCAACGGCCCCTACCTCGCCGCGCGCCTGCCGCACGCCAGCGCGGAAGTCGTCCACCGCGAGGTGGTCGGGGACGACGCCGCCGCGTTTCTTGCCGCGGTCGGGCGCGCCCGCGCCGCCGGCGCGCACATCGTGTTGTCCACCGGCGCGGTCTCGATGGGGCGCTACGACTTCGTTCCGCACGCGCTGGAAAAACTCGGCGCCACGATGCTGTTCCACAAGCTCGCGATCCGCCCCGGCAAGCCGCTGCTGTTTGCGCGCCTGCCGGATGGCACGCTGTTCTTCGGCCTGCCGGGCAACCCCATCGCGGTGGCCGTGGGGCTGCGGTTCTTCGTCAGCGTCGCGTTGCGCGCGCTGATGCGCCTGCCGACCGAACGCCCCCTGCGCGTGCGGCTCGCCAACGCGCACGGCAAGCACCCCGACCTGCGCATGCACTTCAAGGCGCGGCTCGGGATCGACGCCGACGGTCGCCTGCAGGCGCTGATCCTGCCGGGGCAGGAGTCCTACCGCATCGCCCCCTACGCGCGCGCCAACGCCTGGGTCATTGCGCGAGCCGGCATCAGCCAGCTCGCGGCCGGCACGCTGGTGGACGCCTACGGCCTGAGCCACCTGCAGGGGCCGCAACCGGCCGGAGCCGACGCATGAAGATTCATCTCGCCCTGTACGGCACCCTGCGCGAGGTCGATCCGCGCGGCTGGCTGGAACTGGAGGTGGCCGAGGCCGCAACCGTCGCCGACCTGCGCGCCGCGCTGGTGGCCTATCTCGAGTCCCATACGTCGAACGCCCGCGCGAGCGTGGTCGAGCGCTCGGCGTTCGCCAGCCGCGACAGCGTGCTGCGGGAAACCAGCCCGCTGCCGGCCGGGGTCGAGCTGGCGGTGTTGCCGCCGGTGAGCGGCGGCTGACATGGACAACCTGCGCACCCTCGTGGTCGATGCGAGCCAAACCCGGCTGGAGGTGGCCGATGCCATCGCCTGGGTATCCGATCCGCGCTTCGGCGGCATCGCGACCTTCATCGGCTGCGTGCGCGGAGCGAACCTCGGCCGGGTCGTCACCGGCATCTCGTACGACATCTTCCGGCCGCTCGCGCTGCACATCTTCGCGGACATCGGCGCCCAGGCCCGGCGCGAAGTGGGCGACCCGCTCAAGCTCTACATCGCGCACGCCTGCGGCCGCCTCGCGGTCGGCGACATTGCCGTGCTGGTCGCCGCCGGCACCCCGCACCGCGACGAAGCCTTCCGCGCCTGCCGGCTCGCCATCGAGGCGGTCAAGCATGCGTCGCCGATCTGGAAACAGGAGCATTACATCGATGGCGACAGCGCGTGGAGCGAGGGCTGCTCGCTGTGCGATGCGCAGTCCGCGGAAGCCGGCGTCGCGGTCGCGGCCGGCAGCCACCAGCACCCGCATGGCCACCGGCACTGACCCATGGCCGTGGATCGGCATCGAGGATTCCGCACCCCCTCGTCACGCCACCGGGAAATCCGCATGAAGCGCCGCAAGCTCGCGTCGATCACCGCGTTGGCTTGGCTCGTGCTCGCGCTGTTGCCACTGGCCGCCGCGGGACGGCCGGTGCTGCGGGTCGCCTATGCCGGGTCGATGGGCGCGCTCATGGGCCAGGGCCTCGGACCGGCCTTCGAGCGCACGCACGCCGCGACGTTCCAGGGCACCGGGCAGGGTTCGTACGCACTGGCCCGCCTGCTCGCCGCCAAGCAGTTGCAGGCCGACGTCTTCATCGCCGTCACGCCGGGGCCGATCGACGTGCTGCGCAAGGCCGGGCTGGTCGCATCGGTCGTGCCGATCGCCAGCACCCACATGGTCGTGATCTACAGCCCGCGCAGCCGTTTCGCGCCCGCCTTTGCCGCGGCGGCCGCCGGCGGCCAGCCATGGCATGCCGTGCTTGCGCAACCGGGCCTGCGCTTTGGCCGCAGCGACCCGTCGATCGATCCGCAGGGCGCCAACGTGCTGTTCACGCTGCAGCTTGCCGCCCGCTACTACCGGCAGCCGCAACTCGTCCGCCGCATCGCGGGCGACATCATCAACCCGCGGCAGATCTTCACCGAGAACTCGTTGCTCTCGCGGCTGGAGGCCGGCCAGATCGACGCCACCATCGGCTATGCGAGCGCGGCCCACTCGCACCACCTGCCGACGCTGGCATTGCCGGATGCGATCAATCTCGGCAACCCCGCCATGCGCGCGGACTGGTATGCCAAGGCCGGCATCGAACTGCCCGACGGCAAGGCGCTGCGCGCGCAGCCGCTGGTGTTCTACGCCGCCATCCTGAAAACGGCCCGCCAACCGCAACTGGCGCAGCAGTTCATCGCCTTCATCCACGGCCCGCGCGGGCAGGCGCTGCTGCGGCAGTACGGCTACGCCCCCGCAACGCAGGGAGCGTCGTGACCGGCATGGCCCGTCCGCTGCGCAGCCCATGGGTGTCGAGTGGCCTCACCGCGGTCGCGGTGGTGCTGCTGCTCGCGCCGTTCGTCGGGCTGCTGGTGGCAACGCACTGGGCGGATTTCCACCTCGCGCCCGGCGACGGCCAGGCGATCGCGGTGTCGGTGGGCTACAGCCTGGTTGCCCTGGTCCCCATCATCGGCCTCGGCACGCCGTTCGCATGGTGGCTGGCACGCCGCGATCGGCGCGGCAAATGGCTGGTGGATGCGATCCTGCTGATGGCGTTGCTGACACCGCCGCTGGCGATGGGCCTGTTGCTGATGAGCCTGTTCGGTCCGTATGCGCCGGTGGGCGCGACCCTGCAGCGCATCGGGCTCACGCTCACCAATTCGCCGCCGGCGTTCGTGGCGGCCCAGTTCTACGCCGCACTCCCCTACTACGTGATTGCCGCGCGGGCAGCGTTCGAGAGCGTGCCGCGCGAACTGGAACAAATCGCGCTGACGCTGGGGCATTCGCCCACGCGCAGTTTCATCACCGTCAGCCTGCCGCTGGCGCGCCTCGGCCTGGCGGCTGCGGTGGCGCTGGCGTGGGTGCGCGCGCTCGGCGAGTTCGGCGTGGTGCTCATCATTGCCTACTACCCGCAGGGCATCCCGGTGAAGCTGTGGGTCAACCTGCAGGATTCCGGGCTCGATGCCGTGTACCCGCTGCTGTGGGTATTTTTCCTGGTGGCGCTGCCGCTGCCGCTGACGCTGGGGATGCTGGCAAGGCGCGGGCGCACCTGATGCACATCGACTATCACATCGAGCAGCCGATCCGGCTGGCGGCGCGCTTCGAGGTCGAGGGTTTCACCGTGCTGCTGGGTGCCAGCGGCGAGGGCAAGAGCGTGCTGCTGCGCGCCATCGCGGGACTGGTGCCGGCGAACGGCGAGCCGTTTGCCGGGTGCACCGCATCGCAGCGCGCGGTGGGCTATCTGCCGCAAGGCTACGGCCTGTTTCCGCACCTCAACGTGTGGCGCAACGTGGCGTTTCCGCTGCACGGGGCGCAACGGCGGCAACGCGCCATGGACTGGCTCGAGCGCGTGCGCCTGGCGGAGCATGCCGAGCGCTGGCCCGGCGAACTCTCGGGCGGCCAGCGCCAGCGCGTCGCGCTGGCCCGGGCGCTGGCCCGCGAACCACGCCTGTTGCTGCTGGACGAGCCGACTTCGGCGCTCGATCCCATCACCCGCGACGACATCGTGGCCGAGCTGATCGCGGTGATCCACGCCGCGCGCGTGCCCACGCTGGTCGCCAGCCACGACCCGGTGCTCGCGGCGGCGGCCGACCGCCTGGTGTTGATGCATGGACGCCGCATCGTGCAGGCGGGGCCGCCGGCGCAAGTCCAGGCCCATCCCGTGAGCGGTGCCGCGGCGCGCCTGCTCGGCCAACGCAACGTGCTGCGCGGGCGCATCCGCCGGGTCGATGGCACCGCCCGGCTGTACTGGCCGGCGGCCGACGCGACGCTCGCGCTGCCGGCCGAGCTGCCCGACGGCAGCGCGGTCGACTGGTCGATCGCGCCCCACGCGCTGCGCGTATCGGACGCCGCGACGGCGCCGGCCACGGCCTTGCACGCGGTGCCCGAAAGCATTCAAATCGGGCCTTATGGCCAGCAATGCCGCGTTCGTTGCGGACAAGGCCACCTGTGGGTGGCGCTGCCGGCGGGACAGGCGTTGCCCGAACCGTTGTGCGTGGAACTGCCGGCCGCCGCCATCCACTACTGGCCAGCCGCCGACTGATCGACTCATCGCCCATGCCCAACGCAAACGATACCGAGGCTCTGATCCAGCGCTTGCGCGGCGAAATCGGCGAGCTGGCGCCCGCCGACGCCCTGCGACGCCAGGCTGCCGGTGCGCTGTTGCTGGATGTCCGCGAGGAGAGCGAACGCGCGGCCGGCATGCCGGTCGGCGCGCAGGGCCTCTCGCGCGGGTTCCTCGAGCTGCAGATCGACGAGCTCGAACCCGACCGCGGCCGCGAGATCCTGACCTTGTGCCAGGCCGGCATCCGCTCGCTGCTGGCGGCGCGGACGCTGCGCCAGCTCGGCTACACCAATGTGCGCTCGGTGGCCGGCGGCTATGCGCGCTGGCAACACGAGGGCCTGCCCATCGCCCACGGCGGCGCGCTCGACGCCGATGCCGCCGAACGCTACGCGCGCCAGATCAACCTGCCCGGGGTGGGCGTCGCCGGCCAGCGGCGGCTCGCCGCTGCGCGCATTGCACTGGTCGGCGCCGGCGGGTTGGGTGCGCCCGCCGCGCTGTATCTCGCCGCCGCAGGGGTGGGCGAAATCACGCTGATCGACGACGACCGCGTCGAGCGCTCGAACCTGCAGCGGCAGATCATCCACGCCGATGCGCGCGTCGGCATGGCCAAGACCGAATCGGCGCGGATCGCGCTGGCGGCGCTCAACCCACGGGTCCGCGTGGAGCTGCGCGACACCCGCCTGCGGGCGGCCAACGTCGAGCAGCTCGTCGCCGGGCACGATCTCATCATCGATGGCGCCGACAATTTTCCGACCCGCTACCTGCTGACCGCCGCCAGCATCCGCCTGAAACTGCCGCTGGTATACGGCGCGCTCGAACGCTTCAGCGGCCAAGTCAGCGTGTTCGATCCGCGCGACCCGCACTCGCCGTGCTACCGCTGCCTGTACCCGCAGCCGCCGGACGCCGATGCCGCGCCCAACTGCAGCGCAGCCGGCGTGCTGGGCGTGCTCCCGGGCCTGGTGGGCCTGCTGCAGGCGACCGAAGCGCTCAAGCTGCTGCTCGGCCTCGGCACGCCGCTGGTGGGCCAATTGCTGCTGATCAATGCGCTGGACATGGACTTCCGCAAGCTGCGCCTGCCGCGCAATCCGGATTGCCCCGGCTGTGGTGCCAACGCCAAATGGTCTGGCTACACCGACCTCGAAGGAGTGTGTGCTGGGCACTGAGTGGTTGCACCGTCGGATCGTTCGCCACGCCCCGGGCGAATTCTCCGGAGCGCACGACACGGCGACAAAAAACTCGACCTCATGGAGGTCACTGCGGCCATGTAACGCGCGACCGCCTCGTCAGGCTTCACTCATCCGGCCCAATCGGCCATCTCGACTTGCGGCCGCGGTCTGTCCCGGATCTGTCCCAACGAAATGGTGCGCCTGGCGGGATTTGCTTCGGAGGGCGAAATTAAACAAGCACGCCAATAAACATTAAAAGTACAACGTCGAATTTGTTACGTACGTAGCTAACTGTTTTTACTAATATTTAGTCTACAAAATGAGAGCAACTTACATTTCGCCTGACGTCCTGCTCAGTTGATAACGGCACGCGACGTACAACAATGTTGTCCCGACGTATGATGTGCAAATGAGTAACGTCCTGCACAGAGCGCTGTGAAGATACAAGCTGCCGAACCGACGCATGTCGTAGGCGACCTGCTGAACGCGATTCCGGAGCTGCGCCCGGAGGAGCCCCTACTCGTCGATATTGCTCGGACCGCGCCGCCACCAAACATGACGGCCATCCCCCCGTTGTTAAGGTTTTTGCGGCGTGTCGTCGCAGCCACACCCTGGCTCCCCGACGAGACATCAATTCCTTGGGCCAATACCGCCGCGCTGTCCGAGCTGGAAACTCGCGTCCACCAGGGGTTTGCCGCAATCACCCCGAAGCTGAAGGAGGACTACACCAGACACGCCCACCTTGTCGGTTACACCACCAAGTATCCGATCTACGCCGCCCTGTTCGAAGAAAGACGGACCGCCCAGCCCGAGCTCGAACAGCTTAGAGCGCTACTACTTATATGTAGCCATCAATGGAACGGTGACCTCCGAAACGGGATCACGGGCAATGGCGATGCGCTCAACACCTTGGCTGCCACCATCCGCGGTGCACGAGGCAAGCCATCTGCGTCCTTTTCGGACTGGCTGCACAAGCAGGGGGCCGCCCAATCCCGCGCCGAGTTGGCGCGGATCGTCGGCAACTTCGAAAACTGCCCTCTCAAGGGCTTGGCGAAATGGGCACAACACCATTACCTACCGGCGCTGACTCAAGGGCCGCCGGTGAAAGGACATGTTCGGCGCATCCCACCGGTCGAGCCGACCGGCGCCGTAGCTGCACCATCGCCGCCTGCGACAAGCAAACCGTCGTCGCCCGACGCGACTGCCGGCCGGCGAGCCACGCACCGCCACGAAACACCGCGTCCTTTCGTGCCCCGCATCATCACGAAGGAGATCGGGTTCGTCGACGGGCCGCAATCCCTGCGCGGCGAATCTCCCGAAGAGGCGCAAGGGAGGCCGATCGCAGCCATCCTGCCAGCCCCCAGCAGAAACCTGGCGACCGCCCGCAACGGCGTGTTCCGGGCAAGACAATCCATCTGGGGCCGGAACCACCTGTTGCTCACCGAGCACCCGGAATCCTTGCTGGTGCCGGAGGCCAGAATCGTCGCAAAAGCCCTGATGGAACAACTCACGGCAGAGGCGGCCACCAACGAAACCTCCGCCGGCGCCATCTGGCCTCTGCTCTCGCTGGTTACCGGGCGTGCGCCCGCGTCCCTGTGCGCTGTTCGCATCTTGACCAAGCTGTCGGACGCACCGACAGACCAGAGTGGGGCCCATTGGGACATGGCGATCGCGGATCGGGCGATCCGGCTCCCAGCCCTGACGCCACAACAGGCGTTCAAGCCCGACACGGCTGAGAGCCGATTCCTTGAACCCACCGTCTCCTATGTGGAACTCCCTATCCTCCCCACCATCGCCCAGGTCGCCGGGAAGTACTCGCTGGCGCTTTCCACGCCACACACCTTGGCCAGTGTCCAGCACGCCATCGAAGACGCCTGCCGCCATCTTGCTGTGGATACCGGCATCGCCGTTACTCCGGGCAGGTTACGCCGCACCTTCGCGAGCGTCGTGCAGGATGTGGGGCGCAACCTCCCTGCAACCCTTCTTATCTGTGGCGACCCAATGGGGCAATCGATCGCTCCGCTTTACTACTACAGCCCACGCCTGTCCGACCTCGCGGACATCTATCTGCACGCGCTAGCCTCCATCTTCGATATCGACGACGCAGGCCTCCGCAAAGCCGACCGAAACAGCCGCTCACGAGTCGGCTCGCGGTTACTGGCCACTGAAGATCACCTCAGGGCCGCAGCACAAGCATTGGGCACGCTGAACCAGGGAGGCGCCTCACACGCAACGGACATAGGAAAGCTTGCCAAGCTGCACAACTCGCTCGCCACCCACGTCGTGGGGATGCTGCTCTGCATCGCCGGCCACCGGCCTACCGATGCCTTGTTCGCGATCCGGCGTGGTGACGTCGACTTTGACGGCGGCTTGGCCATTTTCGCGGACAAGCGGGTGGATGCTGCCCATTGGACACGGCTGGCAGTTCTGGCACCAACCCTCGTCCG
Organism: Rhodanobacter sp.; assembly: GCA_004298045.1. Taxonomy (GTDB): domain Bacteria; phylum Pseudomonadota; class Gammaproteobacteria; order Xanthomonadales; family Rhodanobacteraceae; genus Rhodanobacter_A. The sequence continues at coordinate 255,093 of SCRM01000019.1, forward strand.
CCAGCTTGAAGCGTACCTGGATCACCTGCGCGGATTGGCAGAGCACACAACCGGAGCAACCCGGCGTCGCATCGACAAGGCGTTCAACGGCACTTCGCCGTTGCTGTTTCAGATCGCCCCTACCGGAGAGATCGAGGAACTGACCATGGATCGGCTCCGGGCCAATCTGCCCGCCGTGTGGAGAAGGCTTCCCCTGAACTTTGGCAGGACATCGCTTTACACCCGTGGTGTCGAGGCCGGGGCTCGGCCGGAAGCCTTGGCAATCCAACTGGGCCACTTGGATGCCGTCGGTTTTCCATGGGGTGGCGATGGGCCCACGGAGCCGTTGCTACTTGCCGCAGAGCTGCAACCCTCGCTCGAAAAGCTCGCCAAAAAGGCGGGATGGCGCGTCCGACACGGTTGCTCCCCTTCCAGCGACACCGCAGGTTGGGCAGAGTCCAATGCGTTGAAGTATTGGCGTGCTGACATTCACCGCCACGAGGGGGCAGTCGCAGACGCGGTTGCCGCCGCCCGTGCGGCTCGCCGCGCACAAGGGCGCCAATACCGGTTGCGGGCGGAATCCAATGTCATCGACATTCTGCACAAACAGGTGCCAGTCTTGGCTGCAGTACTTGCGTCAAATGCCAAGCCCGCGGCTGACGCCTCCTTGGAGTCACTCGACGAGAAGGCTGTCGCCCACATTCAAGACGAACTGGTTGCGACCGCCCCCGATCAGGCGCAGTGCAATGCCAACCTCAATGCACTGGCCAGGCTCATGAAACGTGCGCGCGACAAGTTCGGGTACGACGGACACGTTCCCGGCGGCGTGTTCACTCCCGGTCGGAGTGAGGCCTCGCCCTTCTTCCCAAACATGATGCTGGCACGTACCCAGATCATGGCTTTGCGTCGGTTCTACCAAGATGCGAACCGAAAGCGGCGTCCCCGCCGTGCAACCGGTGACGCCGCCATGGAATTCGCGTGGGCGGCGTTGGCGTTGACATTGTTCGGCTTCGTCGGGCGCGAGCAGGAGGTGCTCGGCGTCCTCAATGCCCGTAATGCCGCACGACGCAGCGCGGCCTTGCCCGACCTCCTGCTGGTCGAATGGTCGACCGAACCAAGGCGTGTCTCGGGGCTACGCGGCCTCGCTGCCATCGCACTGGCAGCCCTTGCACGAACCAGTCATACAGACCCGACGCCATCCGCGGCGGATATCGACCATGCGATGGCAGCCATCTTGCCCGCCGCCTTGGTCGGTGGCTCAACAGGGGTGTTGGCACGACTTTGCGAGACGGTACACGTCTGCAACCTCATCGAGCTGTCCGGGGCGGCCCGACTGGCGCTGGATTCAGAGCGCGGTTCGGTTCCGGCGCCGGTCGATCAGCAAATCGCCTGGTTCGATCGCGACCCCACCCCCACTTCGCCTGTTTCCCTATCCTCGTCCATTTCGGAAACCGCGACCAAAGCCTCCCCTCATCGGCGCGGCGAAGCACGGAAACAGTACCGGGAAATGCTGGCCGTCTTTCCCAAAGGTTCGACCACAACCCAACTACCTCGAACCGGACAGACGATCACGGCTGCTGATGTCGCTCGTGGACGAACGAAGCTTGTCGCTGAACTCGCGGCTTGGGAATCCGACCCTGCCACGAGCGAGGTTGACGCCATGCTCGCACACTGGTCTGTCTCCATGCTGCGGGAAGGCACTACCAACAAAGCCAATCCGGCACTGTCCACGGTCCACGACTACCTCACCGCCGTCGGCTCGCAACTGGTGACGCAGAGCGAAGGCATTCGACTGACCGAGCTCGAAGACGTCGACCTTGCCCAGCTCTATCTCGATTGTGTGGAGATCAAGCCGTCTTTTGCACGCGCGCGTACGGCCAGGGAAATCCTGAATTTCCATGCCACCGTCGCCGATCCCTATTGCCTTGCCCCGATAGACGAGTCCGAGCTGGCTTCCTTTCTACCGTACGCCCACCGATCGGTCGACGCGGAGCTCATCACACCCGCGCAGCGCGATGCGGCGCTGTACCGAGTCGCCACCGAGGTGAGGGGAGGCGCATCCCGCCAAGATCGCACGCTCAGGACGGCACGGTTGTACCGGCAGGCCGGGGTAATCCTTGACTTCCAATCCAATGCGGGGCCCCGGTTTGGCGAAGCCGCTGGCATGCACTTGCGCGACGTGGCGACATCCGGCCCGACGCGGACAGTCCTGCGCATCGTGGCGAATCGGAACCGTGCACTGAAAACGGTTCAGTCAAACCGCTCCATCGACCTCTCGCCCAGATCCGACGGAAACGCCCGGATCGCCACTCTGGAATGGGTGGAGGCCGAGCGTGTACGGCTCGGCGACAAAGCTGCGCGACACGCCTATCTGGCGTGCTCTCCCGAGTCGACGAAGGACCTGTCCGCCAAACCGGAACTACGTACTCTCGTATGCCAGATGCTCGGCGCGGCCACCGGTCGAGCATCCGAGCGGGATCATCGACTGCGCCACTGTTGCGGCGCCGAGGGCACCCTGTCCATCTGTCTTTCTCTTGCAGACAAGGAGCTCCTGCCGTGGTTGAGCCCACTCACCCAGCCGCGGCCATCCACCGCGATCCCGCTTCCGAGGGATTTGCACCAACAGTCGCGTGTCCTCGGCCAATCGACGCCGACCACCACGGTTTGCAGTTACTTCCATACCCCTTGGGCCATGCGTTCCCGTGCGGACGATTGGATCGCGACCAATTGGCTCGGTCGACGCAGCGCGGCAACAGCCATGGGCGTCACGCCATTCGCCGTCGACCGGATAAGCCAACGCCACAAGGACAAACCATCGAAAACTGCGTGGTTCGATAGCTTGATGCCACCACGCACGATACCTTCGGCTGGTCCCGAAGCGCCCGCCGAAGTCCGGCACGCCCCCCTTACGGCGGTTGAAGCCGACCGCATCCTCGGGTGGACGAGCAGGCTGCGCCCACTGGACGCCACTGCGGTCTCGCTGGGCGCCAGCCGGTCGGATCGCGAGGCCATCCACGCCGCCGCGGTGGAATACGCCGCCAAACTCGGGCGGGGATACTTGCCGGTCGAAGACATCCTGCAAAGCAAGGCGTCAACCGTACGGGTCCGCAGGTTGAAGGGGGCAAGCCACCTCCTCAGGCTGCTGGACATTGCCGACGGCGCCGAAGGCCAAGAACTCCGCACCAACCTCCTGCAGGTCGCCGAAGCCCACTTCGCATGGGCAAAAGCCGTGAACTCATCGCTTGTTGTACTACCCGCCCGTTACGCCCAAATCCTGTCGAGGTTGTTGGGGCTTGTTGGACATCCCACAGACCGTCTTATAACCCGCCCGACCCTCAAAGCAGGGCTTGTGGCACTAGAAATCCTCGACCCAATCGGGCGCAAGCACACCCTAGGGAGGCTGGTAAAACGGATTCTGGGGATTGTCTGGATCGTATCGAAGGTGGCGACCACGGCAACCAACCCGGAAAGCGGTCAAGGTTCCGCATGTCGCTCAATATCCTAGAAGCCGTTCAAACGTGCGACACTTTGGAGCGAACTCCACGTATTCGAGTAAGCCTTCAGTCGTACGGCAAACCATCACGGTACATCCAGCCCCGAAACCTGCGAGTCAGACCAGACCATCCTGAATAAGTTTAAAGCTTTCGGCACGGTTATATTTAAAGTTGGAAGGTTTTTTTTGATAACCGACCTCGATTATTTGACCGATACGCAACCACCGAAAATCTTCGTCATGGCCAATATACGGTCGTGCTCCATCCAAAATCACTAGGTTGTAGCTCAGCAAGAGGTCCGTAACACGCCCTGTGTAGGTCCCGTATCCATCATCATCTCCGGCATTGTCCTGCCGCAACATCTCGGGTGATGGCATCCTCATTGGCCTGAGGGCACCATCGACATCGGGGATAACGATGTCCGGCGGGTTGGTCCGGTTAATCATTTTTGACACGCGCTTGGCGCACTTGGTCAGCCGCTTGGCCTCGGCTGGAGAGACGTCGACCATAGGCTCGGGTGTTTGCCCGCGATTATATTGTGCCTCGGCCTCCGCCACAAGCTCCAGCTTGCGCGCGATTCGCGCAAGACTCTGGTCTCCCGTCTCGCCCATTGGCAAGAGGCCGGCCGTCGGGGTCAACATGAGTACCAGCGCCCTTTCATTGCGTACCAGTTGGCGGGAGGACGTCCATTCCCCAGTGGAGGTCACCATGTCTTCCTTAACTGCGATCTGGTCATTAAGCAATATAAATTCACTCTTATCCCAAACCTCGATCCCATCACTAGCTTCCGCGAATTCAGCAATAGTTATGAAGTAACCATTATTGATTGCTTCCAGTATCCGTGCGTATTTCCGCAGATCAACGCCTTTGTCCACCAGACTCATTTTTCTTCCTCCACGATAAAGGTATCCACAAGGCAAGACCAACGCCGCGTCCGCCACGAAGCACTAGCGATCGCGACGAAGACATCGTGGCACCGCTTTTGGGCAGGGCTGCGCCTCCAACAAGTGGTTCAACGGCCCGTCGCAGCGCGGATTTGCTGTTTTTGGCAAATTTTTGGCTTGACAACCGGGGGTGTACTGTTTCTCCCACATTGGAGATGACCCACAACCAATCTGGAGTGACCCCTTACCGCGGACCAGCTGGAGCAGTTGAAACCTCGGGGGAAAGGACTCGCCGCACCGTGGCCCGTGACCACCGCGACAGCTGAAAGGCAACGATTGCGTTGCAACTGGGTGCCCGTGGCGATACTCGAACTCCCGACCGCCGCATAGAGTGGTACGCCGCCGGGAGGTCATCGGGTACGCCCCGTTCACCGGCCGGGGCTTCAATCCAGCGCAGGATCCGTTCTTCCAGCACCTCTTATTCGACGCCTGTCCTTCCCCATGTGTGGTCGCTTCGCCCAGTACGCCCCCATCGACCTCGCCGCCGGCGACAAGGCGGCGCTGCGTGAGCTGGATCCCCAGCTGAACCTTGCCGGTGCGCTCAAGCAGCGCGAACCGCGCTACAACCTCGCGCCGACGCAGATCGCTGCCGTGCTGGCGCGCAATGCAGAGACCCAGCCGGAGGTGAAAGGCCTGCGTTGGGGGCTGGTGCCGTCCTGGCGGCGTCCCCCATTTCTAAGTAGCACAATGGTTTGGAGTCCAATCCCCCAACGGAAGGAGATTGGAAGTGAAGAAGCGATTTACCGAAGAACAGATCATCAGCTTCCTGCGTGAGGCGGACGCCGGCCTGCCGGTCAAGGAGCTGTGTCGCAAGCACGGCTTCAGCGAGGCCTCCTACTACCCGTGGCGCAGCAAGTTCGGCGGTATGAGCGTGTCGGACGCTGAACGCCTGAAGGAGCTGGAGACTGAAAATACGCGGCTGAAGAAGCTGCTGGCCGAGCAGATGCTCGAGAACGAGGTGATCAAGAACGTCCTGCGAAAAAAACCGTAGGCGCATCGGCTCGGCGAGCGTTGGTGCGCCAGATGATCGACCAGGGACTGAGCGAGCGGCGGTCGTTGCGTGTCGTGGGCATGAGTACGAGCGCATACCGTTATCAGGCGCAGCCGGGCCGCAACGTGGCATTGCGGCGGCGGATCGTGGAGCTGGCGGAGCGGCACAAACGTTACGGAGTGGGGATGATCCATCTGAAGCTTCTGCAGGAAGGCGACGAGCCGGTGAACTACAAGCGTGTGGAGGGGTTGTATTGGGAGGAACGGCTGCAGGTGCGTCGGCGCAAGCGGAAGAAAGTGCCGGCGAGCGAGCGGCAGGCGCTGTTTCGTCCGTCGGCACCGAACGAGGTGTGGTCAATGGGTTTCGTGTTCGATCGCACCGCCGACGCTCGTGTCCTGAAGTGCCGGACCATCGTCGATGACGCCACGCACGAGTCGGTGGGCATCGAGGTTGAACGAGCCATCTCCGGCATCGGCGTGCCGCGTGTGCTGGGTCGCATGGCGATCGTTCGCGGCCTGCCCAAGACGATTCGCACGGACAACGGCAAAGAGTCTTGCGGCAAGACGGTGGTCGCTTGGGCGTACGGAGGCGGTGTGCAGTTGCGATTGATTGAACCCGGCAAGCCGAACCAGAAAGAAGCACCGCCGAGAGAGACACCGACAATCGAGCGAGGAGCACGAGAAGCATGACTTCGCCTGAACTCACCGGCGGCGCCGGATTTACCTACGAAGACGCGGTTACCGCACACTACCTCGTAGCGATGGTTGGTGGCACGACGGCGGCGGCCCTCAATGCGAGGATCGTTCAGCGAGTCGCTCAACAGCAGGCCGATTTCGGCGAACCGCTCGACGACGTGATCGTTGATGCCGCCTCCTTGGCGGACGGAACGGTCATGCGGCTGTCGCTGCAGGTCAAGCGTTCGCTGACGATCTCGGGAGCGACAGCCAACAGCGACTTCCGTGAAGTGATCCAGCGTAGCTGGCAGACGCTGCAGAAGCCCGATTTTCGCGAGCACGTGGATCGCGTTAGAGCGGTCACGGGATCGGTGGCGGAGGATACGTTCCGGGCTTTCGCAACCGTGTGCGAATGGGCACGCGCCTCCGACACAACCGCGGCTTTCATGCAACGGTTTGCTGACCACGGGAACGCTTCGGCCACTCAGCGTGCAGTGGCCGAAGCAGTTCGAATGGTTGCGCAGGACGCAGCCATACCGCTATCCGATGACCAGCTACACCGTCTGTTTTCGCACTTGGTAATGATCCGGTTTGACTTCCTTAACGCTGGATCGACACACGAAGCGGAGGCCATTGCCAGCCTGCAACACGCGCTGGCGCCGAGGCAAGTGGCGCGTGCCAGCGATTTGTGGAATTTGCTGCGTCAGTCCGCTCGCGATGGCGCGGGGCGCAGCGCTGTGACCACTCGCGCATCGCTCGGGCGCACGCTGGCTGGCTGGCGTTTCGCGGATTCGCCCGCCTTCGCCCGCGACATGCAGACGCTGCGTAACAGCACACGCCACTGGATCGACCAACAGGCCGACGACATCGGTGGGATGCACCTCACGCGACAGGTTCTACGCGAACAGCTCAGCACTCAGATGGCAGCCCACCGCCTGACGCTGATCAAAGGCCTTCCCGGCACCGGCAAGACAGTGCTACTGCGTGACTTGGTGCAAGCACTGGCCGCTGATGGCACCACCTTATTTCTCACCGCCAACCGGCTCTCTGGCCGCAGCTGGTCGGAGCATGCCCGTGCGATGGGTTTGGCGACGACATCGATCGAGCCGTTGCTCTTGGAGGTCGCGGCCACCGGCCATGCCACGATGCTCATCGATGGCTTGGACCGCATCACGCCGGACCAGCGTGCGGTTGTGACCGACTTGCTCGGTCAGCTTCTGACGAACTCGGCGCTTTCCGACTGGAGGGTGGTCGCCACCGCGCGCGACGCCGGCATCGAGCCCCTGCGCAACTGGGTGCCTCCTGCGCTGTTCGCTAGCGGCGGCGTGGGCTATGTCGATGTGGATAACTTAACTGACGAAGAGGCCGGCTCGCTTGCTGATTCGCTGCCGGCGTTGCAACCGCTCTTGACCGGTGGGAACGATCGCGTGCGGACACTAGCGCGCCGACCGTTTTTCGCTGCAGTGCTGGCGCGAGGGCTATCGCAGGCGGCTTACCCCTCCGGGTTTGCACCTCAATCGGAAGTGGATCTCGTGGAGGCTTGGTGGACACGGGGCGGCTACGATGCCCACGCACCCCAAGCCCTGGCGCGGCAACGCGGGCTGATCGAACTGGCTGAGCGCAGCGCACCCGATCTGGGCCGCAATGTCCGCATTCGCGACCTGACTGCGGCGACGCGAGATGTGCTCCCGGCGCTGGAGGAGGACGGCCTAGTGCAGCAACTGAGTACGGGACATACGGCGCAGTTCAGCCACGACATCTTCTTTGAGTGGTCGTTCTTCCACTTGCTGCTTGACCAAGCGGATGACTGGATTGCGGCCCTGATCGCGGCCGGTGAGCCACCTGCTCTGGCGCGGGTGGTGGAGCTGCTATCGCAGGCAACTTATTCGATTCCTAACCAGTGGTCACGCGACCTCCACTCGCTCGAGGGTGCTCAGGTGCGACCGCAATGGTTGCGCGCTTGGCTCGTGGCGCCGGTTTTCAGCCCACGCTTCGCCGAGCACATCGACGTGTTTACTGTGGCATTAACGGCGAATGACCACCGGCTCTTCGGAAAGCTCTTGGTGTGGATGCAGGCTGAGAAGACGACGCCCAATCCCATGGTGCTGTCCGGAGCCCTTGGGGGGGATCTGGACCCCGTGGCGCGTATCCGTATCGCGGATTCGCTGGGCTGGCCGTCGGATTTCGCGGCGTGGCGTCGCCTGCTCACCTGGTTGATAGAGCGGATTGATTCGGTTCCAGACACTTATTTGAAAGACCTCGTCACGCTGTTCGAAACTTGGCAGATCTTTGCCGCGGACTACCCCAATGCAGTGTCGCGGCGCATCGTGGCGCAGTGCGCGATTTGGTTACACGCGATCGAAGACGAACATGCGGAGCACTGGCTTTGGCGCAACAGGCCAGCGAACGAAGCCACGCCGCGTCCTCGCGTTCCCATGCAGTTGGAGACGGAGTTGCGCGCATTGGTACTGCGCGCGGCGCGGGCCTATGCGGATGTAGTGGATACGTATCTCACGAAGGTCGAGACTATCGAGCGCTGGTCAGATGGTGCATTCCGTGAGCTCATGTCCTATGCGCCGCTGTTGGCGCAAACGCATCCTGCGCGACTCGCGCAGGTCGCCAGGCGTTGGTTCATGAGAGAGCTGCCGGACGACGCATCAGCACGGTGGCATCGCGAGGCGTGTGAGGAGCGTCGTCGACGCAAGGAAGCCGAGGCAACCCCGCTAGAGAGCCGATCGCGTTTAGACATGCTTGCGCTCGCGAGCCCGCCGATCATGCACCACGCATTTTCCCACCACGATTGGGACCGCTTGTCGATTGGTGGTGACCATCAAGGTTTCTTCCCTGCCTCGCCTCTGCGCGAACCGTTCCATTCGCTGTTTATGCACGATCCGGCGACGGCGCTCGCGCTGATCCGCGACGTGACGAACCATGCCACCACAGCATGGTGTCAATTGCATCGGCACTGCCATGGCAGCGCGACGCCATTGCCCCTTGTACTGGCGTTTCCATGGGGGCGGCAGGAATTCTGGGGGGACGATGGGCACTACTACTGGTTTCGCGGCCATCGTGGACCTCAGGTTGTGGAGTGTGCACTTATGTCACTGGAGCGCTGGGCCATCGCGCAGCTCGATGACGGACGCTCGTTGGACGAAGTGCTGCAACAGCTGCTGGAAGGGCACTTGAATATCGGCGTCCTCGGGATCGCGGTGCACGTGGCCTTGCGGGCAAAGCAAGTGTCGCCAACGACCCTGGCACTGCTGCGCTGCCTTAGATTGTGGCGGCTAGACCTGCAGCGCAAAGTCCAAGAGCAGCAACTGCAAAGTGCCGGGCTGATTGGCTTCGACAAAGCAGGTGCCGATGCGGTGCACCGACAGGCTGTCGCCGACAGTAACCAGTTGCCGTCGCGCCGCCTCGAACTGCGTGACCTGGTGCCGTTCTTCGTCCTCGGTGGCGATGCGACGCTGCGGAACGCGTGCCGCGCAGCTCTCGATGACTTCCCGAACAAGCTGGAGTTCGCCTATCAGGAAGAGGCGCAGGACTCGGGACATGTGGCTGAGCTGCGCCGCACGGCCGAACTATGGTCCGAGTTGGGCCATGCCGAGAACTACACAACCGAGCCAATCCCCGGCCGCAACGATGTGGTTCAGATCTCGATGAGCAGTCCGCGACATGAAGCCCCCGAAGTACAGGAGGCCTTGCGACGCCATGGGCAGGCAGCGAGCGAGATGGAGTTATGGCTGTGGGTTGATAAGTCCTTTGCGTCACAGGAATTGGCGGCAGGACTGTCGTTGGACCAAGCGGTTGAGCGTGCGGGTGAGTTTAGTAACCGAGTTGTTACTGAGCGGTCAATATCACAGATGCCCGAAAGCAGGCTCGTGGAAGGTGCAATTGCTGGAACGGCAGCGGCCGTGATTTGCTTTGCCGACGCGAGTGAGCATGAGGCTTGGGCCAATGCAACCATCGAAAGCTTTCGCATTGCGCCGGACGAGATGTCCGACGATACGTTTACCGGATCAGTGATCCCTTGGCACCCGAAGATCTTCGTGGCGCATGCGCTGGCGGCGCGAATTAAGCGGGCTCGCGAACATCCTGACGATCGCGAAGCGCTTTATCGCTTGATCGCGCACCCGCTCGATGTAGTTTCGTTCGTTGCACTGGACGGCGTTGCTGGCTGCTGGGAGCGTGATTCGCGGTTCGCCTGGTGTGGCCTAAACCTTGGGCTGAGGTTGGCCCAGCTCGTCAGCAGGCGAGACATGTGCCGACTCGACGCCGAAGCAAGGCGGCAAATGGAGTCTGACCACCGGGCCGCGATGTTTGCTATGGCCCTTGACGAGTGCCGTGCACAAGGTTCGCTACCTGCCTGGGTGTGCCCGCGACCATCGTGGAAGCGGGCCACGCCGGATGCTGAAAATTCACAGGCTCTTGGCGGGGCCGAAGATGAGGGGTGGCAGAGTACAGGCGATTTGTGGAGCGGCCAGTACGCCGCGAAGGTCTTGCAGAGAATTCCCGTGGTGGCAGTCATGGCCAGTGCGGGCCGTTCGCAATTTATCGACGCCCTTGAAGCGTTTGTCGGCTGGACACTCGACACGATCAACCCGATGTGGCGAACCCAGCAGCACCGCGGCCGTGACCGTGGCGATGGAAACCTGTACGAGTGGGAGGATCAGCTGGGTCGGTTGGTGGCAAGCGTTGCACCCCACCTTCCAGCTGATGAGACCTTGCAGAAGCTGCTGCAGCCGATCTTCGCGCAGCCCGACGGGATAGCAATGCGACTACTCGCGCCGTTCACCGTATCGCTGGTCTGCGGCGAAGTTCTCGATGCGCCGGAGCTTCGTGATGACACGCTGCTCCTGCTGCAGGCCGTACTCGAGAGGGTGCTGAAAAACCACGACCTGCGCCACTCGTCGCACAACGATGGACGAATAGGCGGCTTCGATCTGCCAAGGCTGATCAAGTCGCTGCTCTTCGTAATTGTCGATCACGCACCGGGCGCTACGCGCTTCGCAAACGGCCTCTGGGATGACCTTGGCAAGGTGATGCCGCTGGTTGACCGCATCGTGAGCGTCGCCGGCTGGCATCCCTACGTTGCGCGTCAGTTCGTCGTGCTATGCGAGCGTTCCGGCGCGGCGTATCCGGCCGACACCTTCACCGACCAAGTGCTGGCGCAGGCGATCGACGGGCGCTTGCCTACCAACTGGAAAGGCTCCTCGATACCAGCTGCAATCGCTGCCCTGGTGCAGGCACACGCCGATCAACAGCATCCTTTGCCAGTTGATCTGGCTCGTAAGCTGTTACAGGTGCTGGACGCGCTGATCGATCTTGGCGACCGACGCAGCGCGGCCCTGCAACAGAGTGAGTCCTTCCGCGGCGTCCACCTCACGGCGCCTGCTTGAGGTGGCCGTTACTCGATATGATTGATTCCTAGCCAAGGAAGAACCGATGCGCACATACGGAGTCATTTGCGACGCCACCGGCTACGTCGCCTATGTTGGCCATGCTGTTAGTCCTGAGGACGCATGTATTCGAGCGACGAAAGACGCCGGAGCTTGGGGAACGGTCGGGCCGTTTCAGCGCTCTATCGCTGGGGCGCCCAAGGACGACGATCAGGCTTGGCTTGAGCTGTCGGTATACGACGTGAGTGGGCTCCTCGAACCAATTCCCGACGTGGGCATCGAGGATGAGACCGCCATGGCTGCAATGACCGAGGATACCCACATCGACCAGTTCATCGCTCGGCAGTATTGAGTGCGTGTGGTCAAGGTGAAGAATCGGGCGACTCTTGACACGTGATTGGGTGGCCGTGGTTGTGAGTCCGTAGCCAGCGCGTGGTTGACGCCAAGCGGCCTCGGTGCTGCCGCGCCCGGGGTGGCCAAGACACTCATTCGTCCTCCGGCCATTCAAGCCGTGTGGTTTCCCGCAACGGGCCATCGGGGCATTCCTTGCCCCACGTGGTCACATCGTCGGTGGAATCCACCGCCAAGCTCATGCTGGCCACGGATGCCGTTGCGGCAGCAAAC
>SCRM01000003.1 GCA_004298045.1 Rhodanobacter sp.
GGCTGCCCTCGTCGTACGCGAACCGTTCGATGCCGCGCCCGCCGCCCTGCCCTCGGGGACCGTGCATGTTGCCGTGCCCACCCTGTCCGCCATGGGGGTTGCGACCGCTGAGGTCCTTGACGATGCGCTCGCCCAGCGCGTTGTAGGCATAGGCCGCCACCGTATTGCCATTCAGCTGCGCTACGCTCAGCCGGTTGCGGTTGTCGTAACCGAGCCCATAGGCGACACCGGCCTCCCTGACCGCGGTGGTATTGCCGTTGGCATCTGCCGCCCGCGTCGCATTGCCGGTAGAGACGAGCTGGTGGGTTCCCGGCTTGTAGCGGTACGCGCCCGTGGCCAGGCCGCTGCCGCGCTTGCTGAGCCGGTCGCCGGTCTGGTTGTAGGTGACGTTTTCCAGCGCGCTGCCGTTGGCCTGGGTGATCGCGGTGAGGCGGTACAGCGGATCGTAGCTGTAGGTTTCGGTCGCCGGATTCGCGCCGGGAGCGTTGCCGATGGCCGTGATGTTGCCCATCGCATCCCGTGCGGCGTGCAGGCTGAAGGCTGGGCTGGCGAGGTCCGTCAAGCGGTAGTTCGCATCGTAGGTCCGTGTGACGGTTTGCCCGTTACCCAGCTTGTAGCCACTGACCGGACCGAACGGCAGGTAAGTGACGTCGTTCACCGCCGTGACCGCGCCGCCACGCACCGGCACCACTTCGATGGCACGAATGCGTCCGTCCGCGTCGCGGGTGTAGTTCGCGCGACTGCCATCCGGGTAGCCAAGCGCCCGGAGCCGTCCCGCTGCCGTGTAGGCGTAGTCGACGGTGTCGCTGCCGCTCGACACGATCTGCCGCTTGCGGATGACACGCCCCTGGGGGTCGTAGCAATACACGGTGGTGGTGGCAGCCTCGACGATGCGGGTCAACCGACCCACTGGAGCCGAACGGGCGCATCCGGTGACACCATTGGCCTCGTCGTAGCGATAGGCCACGTTCTGTGTGTTGTCGGGATAGCCGGCACCCGTCCGGCGCCCCAGTGCATCGTAGGTGTAGGTCGATGTAACGCCCCTGGCATCGGTGCTGCTGAGCAGGTCGCCTGCCGCATCGAAGCGACGCATGGTTGTGCCGGTATCCGGGCTGTGCAGCGCAACGGCATCCCCCAAGCCATCGTAATCGTAGCTGGTGACAAGGTCGTCGGGATCGCTGACGCCATTGAGGCGATCCAATGCGTCGTAGGCGTACAGGCTCAGGGTGTTCTTTGTCGCCGCATCAGTGCCGTTGTAGTTTTCGATCGTACTGACCAGCCGATCCAGGGCGTCATAGCTCCGACGCTGCTGCACGCCCAGGCTGTCAGCGCTGTGCACCAGGTTCCCGTTAGCATCGTAGCCGTCGCTGGCACTCGCACTGAACACTGTCCGGTTCAGGCCATCGACCACCTTCGTCAGTTCACCCCGCATATTGAAGGTGCGGCCGAGCCGGCGGCGTACCGCGTGGTTGCTGTCAAGCACTTGCTCAGCCGTCTTGTTGCCGGCAGCATCCAAGGTGTATTGAACGCGGTTGCCCAGTGAGTCCGTAATGCCTGTGAGGCGGTGGGCGGCATCATAGGCATACCGGGTAGTGACGTTATCCGGATCGATCATGGAAGCGACCGCGCCGTAGGGCGTGTAGGTAAATCGGGTGGTGGCCCCACCCACGCGGCGCGAAGCGAGCCAGCCACGCGGGGTGTAGGCAAGGTCGGTGTGGACGCCGTTGGGGTCGGTCTGTCGCGTGACGCGACCGTCGGCATCATAGGAGGCGATGGTCGTGACATGCCCCAACGCATCGGTGATGGTGTGCAGATCGCCGGCCTGATGGCAGGCAGCGCCGGGCGTGCCGCAGTCGACGGCACTGTTGGCCAGGTAGTAGCTGTACCTGGTGACCTGCGCCACGTCCGTGCGCGGCCCCGTCGAACTCAGCAACAGGCCAATCAGCGGGCAACGCGCATCGTCCACCGCGTCACAATAGGTGTATGTCCAGCGGCGCACCCCTGCCGGCACGGTGCCCGAGACACTGCACGCATAGCCGCTCGCTGCGCGGTTGCCTGGGTCGATCTCGCAACGGGCCAGGGGTTGGCCGCGAGTGTTGTAGACCCATTGTGTGGAACTGACGACAGCACCGCTGGCGTCCGCCACGATACGTGTCAGCGGCACCCGCAATGACGTGTTCCAGCGGAGACTGGTGGTGCGCTGCACAGGCGTACCCGAAGCGTCGACCTGCTGTGCCAGCAAGCCGTTGGCGCCAAAGGCCGTCTTGGTGGTGCTGCCATTGAAGTCCGTCGCGGACGCGACGCGACCATTCGCATCAAACGTCGCCGACCGATTGGGCTGTCCGCACTCGGGCCCGCAGGGGGAACTCACCGTGCTCGTATGCATGGAGCCATACGGCGCAACGAAGTTCAGCGTTGTCTGCGCTCCGGTCGGATACGACACCGTCGTTGTGCCTCCCGCGTTGTAGGCGACCCGCGTTTCTTCGACACCTGATGCCAGCATCGACAGGACGGCCTGCCCTTGGGCGTTGTAACCGATGCTGGTGTAGCGATTGCCGGCTTCGTCGATGCTGCCCGTCAAGGCGCTGGAAAGATTCGCCCCGCCTGTAAGCGAGCTTTCGTTGTACACATACCGGTGTGACGTCTTGTCGGGATACGTGACCGACGTCAGATTGCCTTTTGTGTCATGGCCGTAGGCTATCACACCACCGTCCGGTTCACGAAGAGCTGTCAACTGCGCGTTGCTGTCGTAGGAAAAGCCCAGCGTCCGCCCATGCGGACCGGTAACCGCAAGCAGCAGTCCCGGCGCCGGCGCTACGCCGGCAGGGGTGTCGGCCGCACTGTAGGCCAGCGTCGTAACCTGGCCATTCGTGTCCGTCATGGAGAGCAGCTTTCCGTCCCGGTCATACCCCTCGTGATACCGGGTCGCGGCGTCGAAATAATCCCAGCCGGTGACCGCGCCAGAAGCATCCATCAGCTCCATGAGACGGTCGGAAACATCGGGATCAGGGGTCCACTGGCCCGCGGCCAGGGTGAACTTCAGCTGGCGCCCGTCAGCACGGAAGATCGTGGCAGCTGTCGCTTTGCCGCCGGCGTACTCGATGCTGCGATCGAAACTGCTGCGCCAGTTCGCACCAACATGGGTCGAAGCAACGGTTGAATCACTGTTGTAGTAGCGATGGAAGCTGAGTGCGCCCAGTGACAAGTCGCCATCGTCCCGGAATTCATTACCCGTTGCAAGGTTTATGGGATCGCCGGCGCAATTGCACGGCTTGCCGAGGTTCTTCCCCGGGTCATACAAACTTTGGGCGGCGGGAACGATTGCTATGCTGGTTGGACTAAAGTTGTCATTGAAGAGAGTGAATTTGGACAAGAGGGCGCCGGATTGTACGTCGAACTGATAGACCCGGCCGCTCCACATGTCGAGCGCAATGAACGTCTTCTGCTTCGGATCCACCGCTACATAGGACAAGCTGGGATAAGGGCTGTCATTCGCAACGTACTGTTGAATGACGTGCCCATCCTTGTTCAACCCGTATACGAAATCCTCCCACGTCCCCACCAGCATGTTGCCGTTGTCGATGCCCCGAATGGAATAAAGCAATTCGTAGGGCGGCTGAGCAGCAGGATCCGGGAATGAATCCACGAGGTTGGGCATTTGGGTGCCCGTGCAGACATTGAACTGCTTTACGCTCTCCCCCATCGAGGTGTAGCGGATCGTGCACTGGTCGGCGGCCAGATAGGCGTAATCCACCCCAAACCCAGAGGTTGGATCCCACTGAGCAGCGTAGGTTGCCAGCACATTACCGCGACCATCAACCTTGAAGATGGGCGCAGGTTTATTCGGTAGGCCATCCGCACCTATATAAGCATTGCCGCTACTGGAGAATACGATTTGATTTATGCCGACACTGGCACCGCCATAAGTTCCGCCGAATCCGCCAGCTCGACTGCCATCCCCATTTATCTTCAATACTGTATTGAGAAGTTGCGACGGGTTGTAGCTACTGCCCGTGATTGGCACATACATATTGCCTATCGAATCGAAAGCCACGCTTGCCGGCCAGGTATTGCCGACACCCAAGTCAAAAGTGTCAAGCAAAACACCGGTCGAACTGTAATGCCTGATTTGACTATCCCAGTAGTACCCATAACCTGAAGTACCAGTGACAACAACGTCCCCGGCGTGAAAGGGGACTCCGTCGGCTAGCACTGGTGTTGCGCACACGCTAACCAACGCGGCGACGAATATGCGGAGAACGACTCTATTGACTGATCGAAGCCGACGGACCGCTCTGTCGACAACTGGGTATACTCGAGTCGAATTGCCCATAACCCCTCCTGGACTTGTATTCCGAATCACTTGACTGCAATTTATCGAGTCAGCAACAGCACACACATGTACGCCCGTCGTCACCGGCCGGTGACGCATAATCAGCGCCCATCAAGGCGCTCTGATACCCAAAATCTATCGTCGACACAGGGCAGGCATCATCGAGATATGCCCGACCGCTTGTCGCAAATCCCCTTGTCCCCTTGCGCGGGCGCCCTGTCACCCACGTCGGATCGGATTATAAACTCACGAATCCGCACTCCGTCAACCAACAGCATCTTGCGAACTTGCAGCTGAGTGAGTTTGCGCAACCCAGCGTGGGCATAACCACTCTTCACCCTTTCCGGCGAAGGACATGTTGGCGGATTGAACCGATACACCGGCCGAGGAAGGTGAGGAAGCACGCAGCGCCGGAAATCGCATTCGACCGCGGCGAGCCCGTCGAACTCGCCACAGCGAACGTCGCAGCAGCGACTGAGGGGGCCTCCGGCCGGCGGCGGCCCTGAATTACTCCACCCGACCCACGCGCACGAAGAACGGCCAGCGCACCGCACGCTTCCGGTCGGGATCACCCCAGGCAACGGCCAGTTCAGGCGCAGCGTTCGCCACCGCGTCGACCCCGGTGCGCTTCGCGTGCCGCTGGGTTGCCGACCACGAGCGGAGGTAGGCGAGGAACTGGGCAAGGTTCCAGTCGGCGCGCAGCATGAAGCTCGGCGCATCCACCCGCTGATACGGAAACGGCAAGCCTGCATAACCCGCATCCACCAGTGCGCGCTCGGGTGGCCAATCGGGGCCCAGCGTATCGGTGTAAAGGTGCCGTTCGACGGCATCGACCGCACGGCTCACGCTGCAATTGCCGTAGGCGGAGATCGCCACGAGTGCGCCGGGTTTCGCCACGCGGCGCACCTCGGCATGGAAGGCCGCGCGGTCGAACCAGTGATACGCCTGCGAGACGCCGATCAGGCTTGCGCTGCCGGCCGCCAGCGTGCTGTGTTCGGCGGGCTCCACCCGGTAGTCGATGCGTGGATGCGCCGCGGCCTGCGCAATCTGCGCGGCACTGGGATCGGTGGCGACCACGCGCGCGAAATGCGCGGCAAGGCCCACACTGGCTTGGCCGTTGCCGCAGCCGGCGTCCCAGGCCAGCCCGCGATCCGGTGCCTGCTGTGCCAACCAGTCGAACCAATCGGCGGGTGGCACCGGGCGGGCGTCGCGATACAGCTCGGCGTGGCCGGAGAAGTGGTCCTTGAATTCCATGCGCAGACTCCGGTGACGACAGGTGCCGCGATTATTGCCGCTCAGCGCAGCACGCGCGTCTCGCCCGGCGCAAGTCCGTCCAACGCGTAATCGCCGATGCGCACGCGGATCAGGCGCAGGGTGGGAAAGCCGACCGCGGCGGTCATGCGGCGTACCTGGCGGTTGCGGCCTTCGCGCAGGGTGAGGGTGAGCCAGCTGGTGGGAATGGCCTTGCGGTAGCGCACCGGCGGCTCGCGCGGCCACAGCCAGCCTGGCTCGGCCGCGGGCTCGGCGTGCGCCGGGCGGGTCGGGCCGTCATTCAATACGACGCCGCGCGCGAGCGCGGCCAACGCCGCGTCGCCGACAATGCCTTCCACCTGCGCCAGATAGGTCTTCGGCTGCTTGTGGCGCGGGTCGGTGAGGCGGTGCGCGAGCGCGCCGTCGTCGGTCAGGAGCAACAGGCCTTCGCTGTCGCGATCCAGCCGTCCAGCCGCATAGACGTCTTTTTGCCCGATGTAGTCAGCCAAGGTCGGGCGCCCCCGCGCGTCGGTGAACTGGCACAGCACGCCGTACGGCTTGTTGAAGGCGAGCAGCACGGGTGGCTCAGAACGGCCGCGGACACACCGACTGCAAGCCGTCGATGTGCTCGTGCAGGTCGGGGGCGATGCCTTGCCACATCGGATCGAGGATGAAATCGATGCCTTCGCGACGCGCCAGCTTGGCCGCCGGAATGAAATCGGCGTCGCCGGCAATCAGCACGATCTGATCCACCAGGCGCTTGTAGGCCAGCGCGGCGATGTCGATGCCGATCTTCATGTCGACCTGGGTCTGGCGCATGTCGGGTTCGTAGTGCTCGTCGCGCAGGTCGGCCCAACGCAGGCTGCCGTCACGCAATTGCTGCAGCGTCGCGGGTTTCAGTTTCCACTCGCCGCGCTCGGCGAGACGGCCCAGGCGCAGCGCCATCTTGCGCTGGCGGCGCAACTGGTCATGCAGCTCGCGGCGAAAGGCGGCGGCGCCGCTCTTGCCGAAATCCACCGCCTCGCCGCTGACCGGGCGTGTCAGGACACGTTCCAGCGGCGGGCAATCGTAGAAAAAGATGCGGTACAGCGATTCACGCGGGCGGTCAAGCGCCTTCAGGTGTTCGAGCGTCATGCCAAACACGGTCTTGGCGACGGTGCGCGCGTCGCCCGCGTCGCGGTCGCTCCACACCTTGCGGTAGCGGGCAAGAAAAAAGGCGCCGTCGACGAGTATGGCGGTACGTTGCATAGATGGTCCTCACGAACTTTCGGATGGTGGAGCGGCGCGAAACCAGGCGCGCGCGGGCATTTTAGTTGATCGACCGCAACGCGCCGTTGATCGCGCCGGCCGCATACTCTCCAACCTCACCGTACATTGCGCCGGAGGCATCGCATGCAAACCCGCCAGCTTGGCCGCTCTCCGCTCACCGTGACGCCGTTGATGCTCGGCGGCAACGTGTTTGGCTGGAGCGCCGACGAGACCGCTTCGTTCGCCGTACTCGACGCCTTTGTCGCCGGCGGCGGCAACTTTATCGACACCGCCGACGTGTACTCGGCGTGGGTGCCGGGCCATCGCGGTGGGGAATCGGAAACGCTGCTCGGCAAGTGGCTCGCCAAAAGCGGCAAGCGCAACCAGGTGCTGATCGCCACCAAGGTCGGCAAATGGGACCAGCACGTCGGGTTGTCGCCGCTCAACCTGCGCACCGCGCTCGATGCCTCGCTGCGCCGACTCGGCACCGATCATGTGGATCTCTACTTTGCGCATCAGGACGACGCCAGCATCCCCACCGTCGACATCCTCGGCGAGTTTTCGCGCCTGATCGAAGCCGGCAAGGTGCGCGCCATCGGCGCGTCCAACTTTACCGCCGGGCGCTTCCAGCACGCGCTGGAAACCGCGCGCCAACACCACCTGCCGCGCTACGAATGCCTGCAGCCGCAGTACAACCTGGTCGCGCGCAAGATCTACGAGAGTGAACTGGCACCGCTGGTGCGTGACGAAGGCGTTGGCGTCACTGCCTACTCCGCGCTCGCGAGCGGGTTCCTCACCGGCAAATACCGCAGCGCGCGCGACCTTGCGAAGAACTTCGCGCGCGGCGGCAGCGTGCAGCGCTACCTCACTCCACGCGGGCTTGCGGTGCTCGCTGCGCTGGATGCAGTGGCGGCGAGCCACCAGGCCACGCCGGCACAGGTGGCACTGGCGTGGCTGCTGACGCGCCCCGGCATCACCGCGCCGATCGCAAGCGCGACCAGCGTTGCGCAAATGCACGAGCTGCTCGGCGCGCTGACGCTGGAACTCGGCGCAGCGGACATCGCGGCGCTGGACGCCGCGAGCGCACCGCCTCAGCGTCCGGTGCCGCTGCTGGTGCTGCCAGCCGGGCTGGCCGGCGTGCTGGAAGCCGGCGCCGGGTCGTCGTCCAGGCTGCTGGGTGCTTCGACGGTGTAACCCTGCGCCGCAAGCTGTGCGAGGTAGCCGTGCGGCGACAGCAGCTCGTCCATCGGCAACATCGCGAAGCTGGTCGGGTTGGCCGCCAGCGCCTTGCGCGCGACGTCGAGCCATGCCGCGGCGAGGCGAGCCGGGACGTCGTCCAGACCGAGTTCGTGGGCGAAGCCGGCGCGGATCAGCGCGTTGACGCAGGCGTCGCGACGATGGCTGTCGGGCAGCGCGCGCAACGCGGCGAGGTCGCCGGTGGCCCAGGCGTTGGCGCGCTCGGTCATTGCCGGCAGGTCGTGCTCGATCGCGTCGAGCGTGCGGTTGAAGCACTCCATGTCGCTCGGCGCCGCGGCCTTGAACGCCTTGATCGCAGCGCGCGGCTGCTTGATCTCGACCTGATAGGTCACCGGCATTTCGGCCACGCCATCCTGCTTGGCGAGCGCGGCCACCGTGCCGGGCACGCCGCCGTTCGCGCTGAGGCCGTTGGCCTTGAGCGCCTTCTTGTACAGCTCCTGCGCCGCAAACAGCGGACGCCAGCGCTCGATGGCGCGATCGCTGCCAAGGTACTTGGCCTTGAGCACCTGCCAGCGCGCATAGGTCGGCGCGTCCATCACCTGGTCGAGCGTCTTGTCGTCCGGATTCTTGCGCGCGCCGTAGGCGCTGGGCAGCAGGAACAGCTTGCCGAAGAAGCCGACGTCGGCCTTGATCCTGATCTTCGGTTCGAGCAGCACCGCCTTCGATTGCGCCAGCGCCTGCTGCACATCGCGCGACTCCCACTGCATGCGCCCCGGCAAGGGCGAAAGCGTGCCCAGCACCCAGAGCACATGATCGCCGCGACTCACCTTCCACAGGCCCGGCCCCGGCACCACGCCGCTGACCACCACCGGCGCCAGGGTCGGCACGCTGGCCGGCACCGGTGGCGGTGCGGTCTGCGCCATCAGCGGCAAGGTCAGCCAGGCCAGGGACAACCACCATCCGCGTTTCACGTCACGCACCTCGGATCCGGCAACGAAACGCGCCAATGCTGGGCCACCAGGGGTCAACCGTGCTTGAACGCGGATGCAAAAAGCCACCGGCCGCGAACGGCCGGTGGCCCGGGAATCGATCACCGCAACCGGCGCTCAACCGCCCTTGATCGGAAAGGTCTTGGTGGATTGCCCTGCTCCCGGCGCGGGGTTGCTGTTGTTGTTGCCGGCCGGCTGGATGGCGCGCGAGCCGCACTTGTAGGCGCCCCACGGCTGCTCACCGTCCTTGGGGTCGGCCAGCGGCTTGATGGTGTCGGCGTGCATGTCCGCCGCCTGGTTGCGCGCCATCACCTGCAGCTCGTCCTGCACCTTGATCTGGTTGCGATCCACCGGGCCGACGCGGTTCATCACCGACACCGTGATCTTGCCCAGATCCTGGCATTGCGAAACGTCACCGCTCCACACCGTGCGCACGTTCTGCGAGGCGGGTGTGGGGTTGATGCCCCAGGTGCAGCCGGCAAGCAGGATCGCGGAAATACACAGCGACAGGGTCTTGCGCATGAATCACTCCGTCTGGTTCGAGGGAAGGCCGGGCGCGGGTGCCCGGCCATCATGCTAACGCTACTCGGCAACCGGGTTGCCGTCGGCGTCGAGCACTTGCACCTCGCCAAGGTTCAGCGCACGCACCGGCGCCTCGATCTGCTTGAGGTCGCCCACAATCACCCAGGTCAGCGCATCGGGCTTGACCACCTGTTTGATCGCCGCCTCGGCGGCTTCCGGGGTGATCGCTTCCAACCGCGGCTTAAGTGTCCGCACGTAGTCATCCGGGCGTCCGTACTCGACGATGCCGTTCAGCGCACCCAGCACGGCGGCGGTCGTCTCGTAGCTGCCCGGCAGGGCGCGGATGCGCTGGTCCTTGACCTTGGCGATCTCCGCCGCGGTCAGCGGCCTGGCGCCGATCACGGCCCGCGCCTCCTTCAACACCTCGGCGGCCGACGCGGCGGTCTTGTCGGTTTGCACCGGCGCGTGGAACAGCATCGGGCGCTGGCCCTGCGCGTCCATCAGCATGCTCTGCGCGCCGTAGGCCCAGCGCTTGTCCTCGCGCAGGTTCATGTTGAGGCGCGAGGTGAAGGTGCCGCCGAACGCACCATTGGCCACGCCCACGGCGAGGTTGTCGGGGGCGCGGGTGGACGGCGCGAGCAGGCCGGCCATGATCAGCGACTGCGGCGCATCCTTGCGGTCGATCAGGAATACCCGCGGCCTGGCCTGCGCGGCCACGGTGGCGATGGCCTTGTGCGGCACTGCGCCGGCGGGCGCCTGCCAGTTGCCGAACGCGGCATCGAGCTGCGGAATGATCGCCGCCAGCGTGGTGTCACCCGCCACCAGGATCTTGACGTTGTCCGGCCGCAGCCAGGTGCGCTGGTAGGCGCGCAGGTCATCGGCGGTCAACGCCGCAATGCTGGCCTCGGTGCCGGTGCCGGTGAACGGAATGCCGTAGGCGTGGCCGCTGCCGTACAAGAGCGGCGGCAAGGTGCGCAACGCCAGGCCGACCGGCTGGGTCTTTTCCTGCGCGATGTCGGCCAGCCATTGGCCGCGCACGCGCTCGATGTCGGCCGCCTTGAACGCCGGGTTGCGCACGATGTCGGCAAACAGCGCAAGCGACGGGGCGAGCTGGTCGTTCAGCGCGTTGAGCGACGCCACGCAGGTATCCAGCCCGCAGCCGACGCTGGTGATGGCGCCCAGCCGCTGGCGCGCCTTGGCGATCTCCACCGAATCGAGCTTCTGCGTGCTCTCGTTCATCAGGCGCGCGGTGAAACTCGCGGTGCCCAGCTTGTGGCCCTGGTCGGCGGCGTAGCCGGCGTCGAACAACAAGCGCACCTGGGTCACCGGGATGGTGTGGCGCTCGGCCAGCACCACCTCGATGCCGTTGGCCAACCGGCCGCGCTCGATTTTGGGGAAGCTCAGCGCCGGGAAACTCGCCACCGCCGGCACACCCTTGGCGCGATCCACGTCGGATGCCGTCACCCGGTCAGCGTGCGCGGCCGGAGCCTTGGGCGCCGGCTTGCCGGCCACGGCCGCCAGCGGCTTGACCGCCTTGTCCTCGGCCGCTGGATCAAAGTCAGGGCCGGCGGGCAATACGGTCAGGAGGTAATCGCCCTTGCCGAGCCAGGCATCGGCCGCGGCCTTGATGGAAGCCGGCGTCGCGGCGTCGGCACGCGCAAGGTCGTCCTTGTAGGCGCCGGGGTTGCCGCGGTAGACCTGCCCCTCGGCGAGGATCACTGCCTTGCCGCCGAAGCCGCCGACCTTTTCCAGCCCGCGCACGAACTGCGCGCGGTTGCCGATCCTGGCGCGCGCCAGCTCGTCGGCGGTCGGGCCTTCCTGCAGGAATTTCGCCAACTCATCGGCAATCGCCGCTTCCACCTTGGCCGGATCGACGCCCTGCTTCACGTCGGCCTGGATCTGGAACTGGCTGGCCAGCGCGAACGGGGCGAGGCTCGCCGACACATCGTCGGCCAGCTTGTCCCGATACACCAGCCGCTGGTACAGCCGCGAGGTCTTGCCGCCACCCAGCACGGTCGAGGCCAGGTCGAGCTGCACCGCGGCATCGGTGCCGAGCTGCGGCACCACCCAGGTGCGGTAGATGCGCGGCTGCGCCACGTGGTCGTGCTGCACGCCGCGCGTCGATGTTGCCAGCGGCGTGATCCACGGCTGCTGATGCGCCACCGGCGCACCGGCCGGGATGTCGCCGAAATACTTGAGTGCTTTCTCGCGCGCCTGCGCCACCGTGATGTCGCCGGCCAGCACCAGCGTGGTGTTGGCCGCACCGTAATTGGCGTGGAACCAGCCCTTCACGTCGTCCAGCGAGGCGGCATTCAAATCCGCCATCGAGCCGATGGTGGTGTGCTGGTAGGGGTGGTTGGCGGGGTAGGTGTTGGCGAGGATGTTCTCGTCCACGCGACCGTAGGGGCGGTTCTCGCCCTGGCGCTTCTCGTTCTGCACCACGCCGCGCTGGGTGTCGAGTTCCTTTTGCCCGATCGCGCCGAGCAGATGGCCCATGCGGTCGGATTCCATCCACAGCGCCATGTCCAGCGCGGTGGTAGGCACCGTCTCGAAATAATTGGTGCGGTCGAACCAGGTGGTGCCGTTCATGTCGGTGGCGCCGGCCAGCTCGAACGGCTGGAAATACGTGCCCTTGTGGTGCTCCGACCCGGAGAACATCAAGTGCTCGAACAGGTGCGCAAAACCGGTCTTGCCGGCCGGCTCGTCGGCCGAGCCGATGTGGTACCAGATGCTGACCGCGACGACCGGCGCCTTGTGATCCTCATGCACGATCACGGTGAGCCCGTTGGGCA
Organism: Rhodanobacter sp.; assembly: GCA_004298045.1. Lineage (GTDB taxonomy): Bacteria > Pseudomonadota > Gammaproteobacteria > Xanthomonadales > Rhodanobacteraceae > Rhodanobacter_A. The sequence goes on from SCRM01000003.1 coordinate 12,333, forward strand.
GGGTGAAGCGGGTGTAGGCGATATCCGGAATCTGCTGCGAAGCAGCTGTTGCATGTGCCATGGTGGCCTCCGTGGTGACCGGCAGGCTGGCGCCGGCGACACCCAACAGCCCGGCAACCAGCAGGGCAAGGGGTTTGCTACCCATGGTGATGCTCCTTGTGTGCGGAACGCGACAAGCTAGAGCAAAGCGCAAGTTCTTGACAGTGACGATCGACACCCGTGCGGGCAGATTCCGCAGGTCGACCGTACGGCGACCAAGCTGAAGGAACCCTGCCGCAGCAATGCGGTCTCCGCCCTGTCTTCCGAACGGAGCGCCACGATGGAACGCGAAACGTTGACCCTGCGCGGGGTGCTGGCCATGGCTGCCATCGCCTGCATGCTGGCCCTGGGTTCAATGCTGTGGCTGGGCGCGCCGGCGCCCATCAGCCGTCTCGAGTCGCTGACGGCGAACCATTCCATGCCGACCTGCGCGCCAGATACCGCCACGTGCTGCGACGCGGCGCGCGGCTGACGCGCGCGGCGCATGCCGCGATAATCGCGGCATGCTGCACGTCATCCTGCATCACCCCGAGATTCCGCCCAACACCGGCAACGCGATCCGCCTGTGCGCCAACAGCGGCGCCATGCTGCACCTGATCCGCCCGCTCGGCTTCGCACTGGACGACGCCAAACTACGCCGCGCCGGGCTGGATTACCGCGAGTACGCCGAGCTTGGCGTGCACGACACGCTGGCCGATTGCCTCGCCGCACTGGGCACGCCGCGCGTGTTCGCGTTCAGCACGCGCGGCCGCGTACGCTACACCGACGCGCACTACGCCGAGGGCGACGCCCTGCTGTTCGGCTGCGAATCACACGGTCTGCCCGACGCCGTGCTCGACGCCCTGCCCCCGACGCAACGCCTGTGCCTGCCGATGCGCCCGCACAACCGCAGCCTGAACCTCTCCAACGCCGTCGCCATCGCGGTGTACGAGGCGTGGCGCCAGCTGGGGTTCGATGGAGCTGGGATTCGGGATTAGGGATACGGGATCGGGAAAGAGCGCCTCGTGGCAAGTCGTGGTGGTCCCGTGGGTAGGGTTTCGGCCCGACAGGCAATACGCGAAACGCCAGCCGGGTTGAAACCCGACCCACAGAAACGTCGTTCTCGCCACGGCTTGCTGTTGCGAATCCCCAATCCCGAATCTCGGCCGGCCCAATCTCCGCCGGCCCTGCCGGCTACAATCGCCGCATGACCGACTCCACCCCCAACGCCTGGCTGCCCGCGTCGTTGCGCAAGCTGGCCGGGCATGCGCTGGAAACCGCGCTGAACCACGCCCTGGCGCTGGATCCCGATACCCAGCAGAAGCTGGCGGCGCTCGACGGTCGCCGCGTGCAGCTCGAACTGCGCGGCCCGCAGCTGGCGCTGGGAATCGTCGTGGCCGATGGCCGCCTGCGCGTCGAACCGCCAGCCGCCGAACGCGAATCCGGTGCGCTGCACGTAGCGGCAACACCGGGCAGCCTCCTGGCCCTGGCATTGCGCCGCGGCGATGACGGCACGGCGCCGGGCAAGGTCGAGATCGCCGGCGACGCCGACCTCGCGCGCCGGCTGGAAAAACTCGCCAGCGCGTTCGCGCCCGATTTCGAGGAAGCCTTCGCGCGCAGCTTCGGCGACGTGCTCGGCGTGCCGCTGGCGCGCGCCATGCGCGACGCGCTCGCGCATGCAAGGGATTCCGCCGAACACCTGGTGGACGACGGCGCAGCGTGGTTGCGTGACGAAGCCCGCATGGCCATCGCACCGGGCGAAGTCGAAGCGTTCCTCGATGGCGTGGATGCGCTGCGCGAGCGCGGCGAACGGCTCGAGGCGCGTGTTGCGCGCTTGCTGGCGCGCAACGGGAAAACCGCGTGACCCCGCTCGCCGTCGTGCCGCGCCTGCTGCGCGTCGCCGCCGTGCTGCTGCGCTACCGGCTCGACGAGCTGGTCGATGCCACCCATCTGTTCCGCCCGTTGAAACTGCTGCGCCCGCTGCTGGGTGCGCCCAGCGTCGACGTGCGGCCGCTCGCGCGCGGTGCGCGCCTGCGCCTCGCGCTGACCGAGCTGGGGCCGATCTTCGTCAAGGCCGGGCAGGTGCTGTCCACCCGTCGCGACCTGGTGCCGGCCGACATCGCCGACGAGCTGGCGCTGCTGCAGGATCAGGTGCCGCCCTTCCCCGGCGCGGAGGCGCGCGCCATCGTCGAGCGCGAGCTCAAGGCGTCGGTGCCCACCCTGTACGCGAGCTTCGACGAGCGCGCGCTTGCCTCCGCCTCGATCGCGCAGGTGCACGCGGCGACGCTGCCGGACGGCCGCGCGGTGGTGGTGAAGGTGCTGCGCCCCGGCATCGACGCCAAGATCGCGCGCGACGTCGGCCTGCTGCGCTCGCTCGGTGCGCTGGCGCAGCGCTGGCACCCGGAGGCCGACAAGATCCGCCCGCTGGATGTCGTCGCCGAGATCGAGAAGATGCTCGAGAACGAGCTCGATCTGCAGCGCGAGGGCGCCAGCGCGAACCTCCTGCGGCGCAACTTCGCCGACGGCAAGGATCTCTACGTACCCGAGGTGCACTGGGAACTCACCGCCGCCCGCGTGCTCACGCTGGAGCGCGTGTACGGCGTCTCCTGCGACGACATCGCCGCGATCGACGCCGCCGGCATCGATCGCAAGATGCTGGCACGCAAGGGCGTGCGGGTGTTCTACGAGCAGGTGTTCCGCGACAACTTTTTCCACGCCGACGCGCACCCCGGCAACATCTGGATCGACCCGTCGCGGATCGCCGAGCCGCGCTTCATCGCGCTCGATTTCGGCATCATGGGTTCGCTGCCGGAGGCCGACCAGTACTGGCTGGCGCAGAACTTCATCGCGCTGTTCGAACGCGACTACGCGCGCATCGCGAAGCTGCACGTCGATGCCGGCTGGATGCCGCGCACGGTGCGGCTGGACGAGCTGGAAGCCGCGGTGCGCACCGTGTGCGAGCCGTATTTCACCCGTCCGCTGGCGCAAATCTCGCTGGCCGAACTGGTGGTGAAGCTGTTCCAGACCGCACGCCGGTTCCAGCTGACGCTGCAGCCACAATTGATCCTGCTGCAGAAGACCCTGCTCAACATCGAGGGCGTCGGCCGCCTGCTCGACCCGGAGATCGACATCTGGGCGGTGGCGCACCCGGTGCTGAAACGCATCCTGCGCGAGCGCTACAGCCCGCTGCGCACCTTTGGCGAAGTGCGCAAGCGCCTGCCCGAATGGTTCCACATGGCACCGCGCCTGCCGGGCCTGGTGCACGACGCGCTGGAACAGGCCGCACGCGGCGAGCAGCATTTGCTGGCCGACGTCGAGACCCTCGGCCACCAGAGGAAACTGGTGCGCAACCTGATGCGCATGCTCGCCTGCGGCCTGTTCGGCGCGACGATGATCGTCTGCGCCACGCTGCTGTGGGCGCTGGCGCCGCAACACGGTTACTGGTTGCCGCTAGCCATGGCCAGCCTCGGGCTGCTGGCCTTCGTCTACGGCTGGTCGCACCGCAACTGAGTTCGTCGGCGCCACCGCAAGCCCATACTCGCAGGAGTCCGTTCGCGGGCGATGCTCTTCGCAAAAAGCCCATCGTCCGCGAGCGCGCCCCTGCAACAACCCCGCACGCCCATGCCCGCCATCGACATTCTTTATCGGGACGACGCCCTGGTCGCCATCAACAAGCCCGCCGGCATGCCGGTGCATCGCTCGCAGATGGTGAACGACGCGCCGCATTACCTGGTGGACGTGCTGCGCGAACAGCTCGGCGGCAAGGTGTTGCTGGCGCACCGGCTGGATCGCGCCACCAGCGGCGTGCTGCTCGTTGCGCGGTCGAACGAGGTGGCCGCCGCGCTCGGCGCGCAGTTCATGCAGCGCACGGTGCACAAGCGCTACCTTGCGGTAGTGCGCGGCTGGCCGGAACCGGCGGAAGGCGTGGTCGACTATCCCTTGCCCGGCGCGCGTGAAACCGGCCCGCGCCACGACGCACGCACCCGCTACCGGCGCCTGGCCATGGTGGAGGTGCCGATTGCGCTTGGGCGCTATCCGCAGCAACGCTACGCGCTGGTCGAGGCCACGCCGGAAACCGGGCGCTTTCGCCAGATCCGCAAGCACCTTGCGCATCTGCACTACCCGATCATCGGCGACTGCCAGCACGGGCGCAGCGACCACAACCGCCTGTTCAAGCAGCACTTCGCCTGCCACCGCATGCTGCTGCACGCGTGGCAGCTGGAGTTCGCCCACCCGGTGAGTGGCGCGCCGATGACGCTGCATGCACCGCTGGATGCGGACTTTGCCGCCATCGTCGCGCGCTTCGGCTGGTCGACCGCGCTGCCGCCGCCGTCACACGGTGGCTGAAGCTTCCAGCGGCGGCACCGCGGTGGGCACGCCGTTCGCGTCCAGCGCAATCATCACGAAACGGCCGGTGGTGCAAATGCGGCGGTCGCCGGTGAGCGGGTCTTCGGCGGTCACCTCCACTTCCACCTGCATCGAACTGCGACCGACGCCGGTCAGCCGCGCCACCAGCTCCACCAGTTGGCCGGTGCGCACCGGCACGCGGAAGTTGACCTCCTCCGAACGCGCGGTTACCACCACCCGCCGCGCATGCCGCGAGGCCACGATGAACGCGGCCTTGTCCATCCACGCCAGCACCTGCCCGCCAAACAGCGTGCCAAGGTGATTGGTGTGGTCGGGAAACACCATTTCCAGCAGGCGGGCTTCGGGCAGGGCTGGAGGCATCGGGCGTGGCCGCAATGGGGAGACCTGCATTGTGCCGGCGCTTGTGGCACCGCGCCAAATCCGCCACCAACCTTTGGCATGGGTGGGCAGCCCGGCATCGGACTAGCATCCGGCGCTGGTGTGCACGTCGACAGGGTGACGAGATGACAGTGATGACAGGCAAAGCGTGCCTTCCCGGCGCGCTGGTGGCGGGTTTGCTGGCGGCCTCCCCCGGCGCCTTCGCGCAGGGGCAGACTTTCACCGCGCAGGATTACGCGCGTGCCGAGCGCTTCATGGTCTACGACGCCGCGCCGCTGGTGGACCACGACGTGCAGCGCGTGAAATGGCTGGACGCCACCCACTTCTGGTACCGCGACCACGACGCCCGCGGCGACCACGTGATGCTGATGGACACCGCCACCGGCAAGGCCGCGCCGGCGTTCGACCAGGCCAAGCTCGCCGCCGCACTGGCCAAGGTCACCGGCAAGCCGATGCCGGCGGACAAGGTGCCGCCACGCGGTTTCGATTTCAGCCTGCTGCCCGATGGCCGCTATGCCGTGACCCTTGCAGGCAAGCACTACACCTGCGATCTCAAGGGCGCCGGCGAATGCACCGCCAAAGCCGCAGCCAAGAGCGGCGACGAACCGGGCATTCTTTCGCCCGACAAGACCCGGCTCGCCTTCGTCCGCGACCACAACTTGTGGGTGCGCGACGTCGCCAGCGGCAAGGAAACCCAGCTCACCCATGACGGCGTGGCCGATTTCGGCTACGCCACGGACAACGCCGGCTGGATCCACACCAACCGCCCGGTGCTCAACTGGTCGCCGGACTCCAGGAAAATCGCCACCTACCAGCAGGATCAGCGCGGCGTGGGCGAGATGTACACGGTGAAAACCGAGGTCGGCCACCCGGTGCTGGATGCGTGGAAATACCCGCTGCCGGGCGATGCGAAGGTGTTCATGATCGAACCGGTGGTGATCGACGTCGCCAAGGGCCAGCTGGTGCGCGTCAAGCTGCCGCCGCAGCAGCGCCTTTCCAGCCTGTGCGACGACATCAGCTGCAAGAGCGACGGTCACTGGGACGACCTGAAGTGGGCGCCGGACAGCGCGAGCTTCGCCATGGTCAACAGTTCGCGCAACCGCCAGACCGTGTGGTACCGCGTGGTGGACGCCGCCACCGGCGCGGTGCGCACCGCATTCGACGAAACCGTCAAGACCTATTACGAAAGCGGCCACGGCGAGGTCAACTGGCAATATCTGCCCACCGCCGATGAGGCCGTTTGGCCGTCCGAACGCAACAACTGGAACAACCTCTACCTCTACAGCCTCAAGACCGGCAAGGCGCTCCACCCGATCACCACCGGCGACGGCAACGTTGCCGAAGTGCTGCACCTGGATCGCACCGCACGCGAGCTGTGGTTCGTCGGCGTGGGCAAGGTGCCGGGCGTCAACCCGTACTACCGGCAGTTCTGGAAAGTGAACCTCGACGGTGGCCAGCCGGTGCTGCTCACGCCCGAGGACGCCGACCACACCATCAGCATGGCACCCGACGGCAAGACCTTCGTGGACAGCTACTCGACGCCCGTCACGCCGCCGGTCACCGTGCTGCGCTCCAGCGCCGACGGCCACGTCATCGCCACCGTCGCCAAGGCCGACATCACGCGCCTCAAGGCCGCCGGCTGGGTGCCGCCGGTGCCGTTCACGGTGAAGGCGCGCGACGGCAAGACCACGCTCTACGGGCTGATGTTCAAGCCGACGAATTTCGACCCGGCCAAGAAGTACCCGATCATCGACTACGTCTACCCCGGCCCGCAGACCGGTTCGGTGCGCGGACGCAGCTTCCTGCCCGCGCGCGGCGACAACCAGTCCATGGCGGAACTCGGCTTCATCGTGATCGCACTGGACGGCATGGGCACACCGTGGCGCTCGGCCAGCTTCCACCACACCTGGTACGGCGACATGGGCGACAACACCCTGCCCGACCAGGTGGCCGGCATCAAGGAACTCGCGCAGCGCTACCCGTGGATCGACCTGAACCGCGTCGGCATCTGGGGCCACTCCGGCGGCGGCAACACCACCGCCGATGCGATGTTCCGCTACCCCGACTTCTTCAAGGTCGGCTGGGCCGAGAGCGGCAACCACGACAACCGCGTGTACGAAAACGACTGGGGCGAGAAGTACCAGGGCCTGCTGGTAAAGAACAAGGACGGCAGCACCAACTACGACAACCAGGCCAACCAGGACCTCGCGAAGCACCTCAAGGGACATTTGATGCTGGTGCACGGCACCATCGACGACAACGTGCCGATCGAAAGCACCTACCTCGTCGCCCAGGCCCTGATCAAGGCCAACAAGAACTTCGACATGCTCGTCATCCCCAACGTCCACCACGGCTACGCCGCCGCCACGCCCTACGCCACCCGCCGCCGCTGGGACTACTTCGTGCAACACCTCGCCGGCAACACGCCGCCGAAGGAGTACGAACTGAAAAAGTGGCCATGGTTCTGAGCGCGATCGTTTGATCAAAACCAGCACAAGGGCCGGGGTTCGCACCCCGGCCTTCGTGTTTTCCCACGCCCTCGCCGGTGGCGGCACAACCGGCGGGGCTTCCGTCCGGGGCAACCATTCCTGCAATCAGCCACTGACACTTCCTGCCCCCGGAATGGCCACACCGCGCCGGGGTCGGCTCCAGTTACGCCACTCCTGCAGCCAATGGCGCACGCGCCAGGCCGCGAATCTTCTCCGGCCGATATCCCGACCACGCATCGCCATCGGTTTCGACCACCGGCGCGCTGCGCCAGCCGGCTTCGATGAGGCGCGCACGTTGCGCGGGGTCGGCGGCGAGGTCGACGGTGGCGTAGGGGATGCCGAGCCGATCCATTTCGTGTTTGGTCTGTACGCATTGCGGACAGCCGGGTTTGGCGTAGACGATGACGTTCATGAGGTTCCTTGAGTAGATGGGCAGCGTTGCGGGCGGGATCAAAACTCGACGGCAAACACTTCGTCCTGGTCGTCGCGGCGCATCACGCCGACCTTGTATTGCGCGGTGTCCTCCTCCTGGTTGGACGCCTGGATCTTGCTCATGTCGAGCCAGTTCTCCATGTACTTGAGCGGGTTGGCGTCGACCAGGTCAAAGCCCACGCGGTCTTCCAGCCCGAAGAAGCGGGCCACGTCGGTGGCGCTATAGCGCACCCAGTCTTTCATCATGTTGCAGGTGACGCCGGTGAGTTCGCGGCCTTCGGAAAACGCGTAGTCGGTCCACGCCAGCTCGCTTTGCGTCACCTCGTCGATGAGCTGCACGATGCGCTCCCGGCACGCCTCGAAAGCGGCGCGTCCGCGCGCGGTCGCATACAGCGTGCGCAATACCTCCTTGCCGAATTGCACGTGGATCTCGAACTCGTCCTGGGCAATCTTCTGGATCGCCTTGCCGATCGGCTGGAACAGGCCGGTGCCTTCGCAGATGCCGAAGGTGACCGCAAACGAGGCCAAGAACTGGATGCGTTCCATGCACAGGATGGCGGCAACGAAGAGGTAGATGCGGTTGTACGTTTCCTGGTCGTTCGGCGCCACGCCGCGCGCGTAATCGTGGCTGGCGGCCAGGGCGTCGTCGAACACCGCGGCCACGGTCTTGAGCCGGCTCATCGCCTCTTTCACCGCGAGGATTTCGCCGAGCACGTCATTCGGATTGTCGAAGCTGTTGCGCACGATCTCCGAATAGGTCGCCGCGTGCACGATCTCGTTGCGGGAAATTTCCATCCACCCCGCCCACGCCTCGCTCGACGTGCAGACCGGCGCCAGCACGGCAATGAACGAGCGCGCGGCCACGCTGTCGGCCTCCCACTGCCAGGCGAGCGTCTTCACCAGCATGTCGTAGGTGGTCTTGTCGCAGCCCTTGAACTGGACGTTGCACGGCGCGTAGTCGAACTCGTTTTCGTCCCAGTCCTGCGCCTTGAGCGTCTTGTACAGCTTCCACAGCGCCGGATGCGCCTTGTTGATGGTGTCGAACAGGCCCGGGTCCTCGCCCAGGAGGATTTCCGGATTGGCGTGGTCGGTCTTGCCGGTGTTGAAAATCTTGGCAGGCAGTGGTGCGTTCACAGGGTGCAGCCCTCGCAGGCGGCGGCGCTGATGCTGCCGGCGCGGGCAATGGATTTGTCGGAGGCGACGTTGGAGTTGTAGTAGTAGCGGGTTTTCATGCCGTACTTGAACATCGCCAGGTATTGGCCCAGCAGTTCGCTGGAGCCGACCTTGGCGTCGTCCTTGATGCGCCGCCACAGGTCGGCGGAAATCGCCTGGTCGGTGAATTTCTGGAAGATTGCGTAGGCGCGGATCATGTCCAGCTCGGACACGTCCCAGGCTGACTGGTACTCGCACGCGTCATCGTCGCTGTCGGGCGCCGCCCAGCGGATGGTGACGTTGCCGTCGGTCTTGGCCAGCGTGGTGTCGCGCACCGGGTAGATCGAGTTGGGCTGGCCCAGCGCCTTGGATGAGGATTCGCCCGGCATGTAGGCGACGAGGCAGGAGTGGCCGATGCCGCCGTTGGCGATGATCTCCCGGCGCAGCGCTTCCCAGTCGTAGCGGTATTCGAACGGCCCGAGCTCGTCCACCGTGCGGTTGTAGCTGTCGATCGGCAGCCAGCCGTCCGGCCATTTCGTCTTGTGGATCCAGCGCGGCAGGCCGCGCTCACGGCTGATGTGCAGCGAAGCCTTGATCGCGAAATACATGTGCCGCTCGGCGATGCGGTGCAGTTCCGCGCGGCCTTCCGGCGTGTCGTAGCGCAGGCGCTTGCGCGCCAGGTGCGCGGCCACGCCCATCAGGCCGACGCCGGCGTTCATGCGCGCCTTGGCGGTGACGCCGACGTGCGGCAGCGTGTACGCACTGTGCTCGATGCAGTAGTCGATCATCCTGAGCGTGAGGTACATCGCCTCTTCGTACGCCGCGTCGTCGTGCTCGTCGATGCGGTCGTATGCCAGCGCGCCGAGCGAGCACATCGCCACTTCCGGTTCAGCATGCAGCGCAGCGATGTTGGCCACCACGCGGCCGTCGGCCAGCGCATCGCCCGCCGCCAGCTCGCCGGCAAACGCGGTGCGGCCATCCATGCGGCGCACGGGGGCGTTGAAGTTGAACGTCTCCTGCGCGCCGCCCGCAAACCCCAGCGTGACGCTGCCCACCTCGTGGTCGGCGTAGAGGTCGCGCATGTCCTCGTAGGCGCGGTTCGGCTCGCAGATCTCCAGGCACAGGTTGCTGGAGTGGATGGCCTCCTTGAACGGCGTGTGGCGGTTCATCTCATCGATGTTGCCGAGATACGCCACGCCGGTTTCCAGCGCTTCGTTCAGCGCCGTGAGCACCAGCTCGCGCGGGCGGAAGTACTGCTTCCTGAACGTGGCGTCGTGTTCCAGCCGCGCGTACTCGCGCGCGAACGCCGCGGCGTCGCCACTGAAGAACAGCTCGGTGAGCCGCGGCGCGGTGTACACGTTGAACGCGAACGCCTCTTCGTTGCGCGCGACTTTTTGCGCGAACAGGCGATTGGTGAGCAGCGCGTAGTGCAAATCGCGGTTCTTGCGATCCTCGGTCGAGCGCGGGTTGCGCAGGTAGGCGATGGTTTCCGCCTCGGGGTCGAAACCGGAGTAGTACGAGGTGCACGCGCCGCCGCGCCCGGCCTGCATGTTGGCGTGCACCGCCTTGCCCAGCGCGGCGAGGTAGGGCAGCTTGCCGTGGTGCTCGATCAGCCCGCCGCGCACCGGGTCGCCCTTGCTGCGCGTGATGAGGTGCGCGCCGATGCCGGCCGACGCCGCGGTCATGCGGTAGGCGATGTGGTCGCCGATGGCCAGCGAAGCCTCGCTGTCGCCGGCGACGTACAGGCAGCACGAGGCAAAGCCGCGGTGACGGGTGCCGAGGTTGACGTAGTTGGGCGTGGGCGCCGAGATCGCCTTGTGCGAAAAGCCCGCGTAGAAACGCCGCACCAGATCGAGGCGTTCGCCCTTCGGGGTGCCCTGCGCCAGCGCCATCGCCATCCGCATGTAGACGAACTGCTGGGTTTCGTACTCGACGCCGGTGGTGCGGTTCTGCAGCGCGTATTTCTTGCGGATGTAGTGCAGCGCGAAGTGCGGCGTGGCGTAGTCGCGCGCGTGGTCGATGAAGGTCTCGATCGCGGCGTAATCGGCATCGTCGTAATCGAGCTGGCGCAGGATGCCGGCGGCGACCATGCGCTGGTGCAGCGCCTTGACGCTGGGTATGGCCGCGCCGTGGATGGTCTTGTGCAGGTGCGCGGCGTAGAGCCTGCCGGCCATCAGGTAATACGACCAGGTCCCGCGATCCAGGCAATTCTGGATCAACTGCTCCTGCAGCTGCGCGCTGGTGGCGGTGTCCGGCATCGCGCTGACGGCGCCGATGACGATGCTGCTCCAGTCCACCCGGGCGCCCAGCACGGCAGCGGCCCACTGGCCCCAGCCGTTGAGTTTTTTCGGCTGATAGGGCTCGCGCCGGCCATCGCGCTTGATGATGGTTTTCAGCATGCCGCGCAACGGCGGCGTGGCGGGCGGGGATTCGACGACAACCGCCGCGTCAACCGGCGGCGGCAAAAGATCCAGCACTTGCATGGCGGGCTCTCCGAAGCGAGCCGCGGGCGGATGACCACCGCACGACCTCACGCGACAAATCCCTGCTCCCGCGCGCAGGACCTGTGGGTGGAACCGCCCCGGGAATGCGCAGCAAGGCCGCCAGCCAGCCGGCGCCCATGCGACGCGCTTCCCCCGCGGAAGTCGTCACCACGCACCGAAGCACGTTCGCCCCGGTGTGCCGGCAGGTCTTCGGACTTGCGGACATGGGCCATGAGGCCCGCCTACTGGCACCCGCTTCCCGGTTCGAGCGAACCAGTGCATGAGGGTGCGGTCGTTTCCGCTTACCGCTGCGGGGCAGTTCCGGTTTTGCACCGGATTCCCTATTGAGCCAACCCGGTCACACGTACCGGGCAAGCACCGACCGCCACAGCATATCGGCGTCGATGGGTGGCGTCAACCCAACATGTTGGGTGCGCAGTGCGCCGACGCCCGAGTGGCCCCGGGACGACGAGCGCGGCGGCGTGCGCCTACAGCGCGTCCTGATCGAGCTCGCCGGTGCGGATGCGGATGACCTGTTCCAGCGGGCTGACGAAAATCTTGCCGTCGCCGATCTTGCCGGTGCGCGCGGAGTTCTGGATGGCCTCCAGCACGCGGTCGAGCTGATCGTCGGTCACCGCGGCTTCGAGCTTGATCTTGGGCAGGAAATCGACCACGTACTCGGCGCCGCGATACAGCTCGGTATGGCCTTTTTGCCGGCCAAAACCCTTCACCTCGCTCACCGTGATGCCCTGCACGCCGGCTTCGGCCAGCGCTTCGCGCACGTCGTCCAGCTTGAACGGCTTGATGATCGCCACGACGAGTTTCATGGGAGTCTCCAATGGCATCGCGGCGCGACGTGGGCGACTATTCTGCCTTTCCGGTCGCGCGCTGTCGCGCCGCGGCGTTCGTGTAGGCAAATTCCTACAAGCCTCGAAGGAGTCGTCTGATGGTCACCCCCCCTTGCCTTTGCCGATACTTGTTCCCGACGAGTTCGAGGCGCCTTCCATGATGGACAGGCTGGATATCGATCAGATGGCACGGCGCCTAGCATCGTTGGTTCCGCCAGGAGTGGCACAGGCGCAACAGGATTTGCGAGCCAATTTCCACGATGTCCTGGCGCAGGGACTGCGCCGCCTCGACCTGGTCACCCGCGAGGAGTTCGAGGTGCAAACCCAGGTGCTGGCACGCACCCGGGCCAAGGTCGACGAACTCGAACGTCGGGTTGCCGAGCTGGAAGCCGCTGCCGCCGCGCGCGGCGACTAGCCCCTCTCCCGGGAGCCGCCCCCGATCCGTCACCCTCACCCCGAGTACCACGATCGGGGGCGGTTATTTTCCCGGCCTGCCCCTGCCCCTGCTCCGGAGTCGCCGATGCACCAGCGTGACCGCGACTTGCTCCGGATCTGCCGCAGCGTGCAGCCATGAGCCTGGCCGTGACGCTCAGCCGCGCGCAGGAAGGCATCGCCGCGCCGCAGGTGATGGTCGAGGTGCACCTGTCCGGTGGGTTGCCGGCCACCAACATTGTCGGCCTGCCCGAGGCCGCGGTGCGCGAGGCACGCGACCGCGTGCGCGTTGCCATCCAGAACACCGCCTTTGAATACCCCAGCCGCAAGGTCACCGTGAACCTGGCGCCAGCCGAGCTGCCGAAGGACGGCGGCCGCTTCGACCTGCCGATTGCGCTGGGCATCCTCGCCGCCAGCAACCAGGTGCCGCGCGAAAAGCTCGACGACTGCGAATTTCTCGGCGAGCTCGCCTTGAGCGGCACGCTGCGCGGCGTGCCCGGCGTGCTGCCGGCCCTGCTGCGCGCCCGCGCGCGCGGCCGCCGCGTGGTGGTACCGCGTGCCAATTCCGCCGAGGCGGCGCTGGTGCCGGAGGTGAACGTGCTGGTGGCTGATACCCTGGCCGAGGTGTGCGGCTGGCTGCGCGGCGCGCAGGAGTTGCCGCCGCCAACCGCTGCGACGGTCGACGGCAGTCCGTTCGAGGGACCCGACCTGCGCGACGTGCGCGGCCAGCTCAAGGCACGGCGCGCGCTGGAGATCGCCGCCGTGGGCGGCCATCACCTGCTGCTGGTCGGCCCGCCGGGCACCGGCAAGACCATGCTTGCCGAACGCCTGCCCGGCATCCTGCCGCCGCTGTCCGAATCCGAAGCGCTGGAAACCTGCGCCGTGCTGTCGATCGCCGGCCAGCCGACCGACCCCGCCCGCTGGCGCCGCCGCCCGTTTCGCGCACCTCACCACACCGCTTCGGCAGTGGCGCTGGTCGGCGGCGGATCGCTGCCGCGTCCCGGCGAGATTTCGCTCGCGCACAACGGCGTGCTGTTTCTGGACGAGCTGCCAGAGTTCAGCCGACACGTGCTGGAGGTGCTGCGCGAGCCGCTGGAATCCGGCCACATCGTGGTGTCGCGCGCCGCGCGGCAATGCCTGTTTCCGGCGCAATTCCAGCTGGTGGCGGCGATGAACCCCTGCCCGTGCGGCTACGCCGGCGATCCGCACCGGCACTGCACCTGCACGCCCGACCAGGTGCAGCGCTACCGCTCGCGCATTTCCGGCCCGCTGCTCGACCGCATCGACCTTGCGGTGGAGGTGCCGCCGTTGCCGCTGTCGGAGATGGACGCGGCGCGCAGCGTCCGCGACGAGGATTCCGCCACCGTGCGCGCGCGCGTCATCCACGCGCGCCGGCATGCCTTGATGCGCGCCGGCCGGCCCAATGCCGAGATCAACCACCGCGAGCTGGAGCGCGATTGCGCGCTCGGCCCGGCCGAACGCCGCTGGTACGAACAGGCGCTGGAACGCCTCGGCATGTCGGCGCGCGCCTACCACCGCATCCTGCGAGTCGCGCGCTCGATTGCCGATCTCGACGGCGGCGCGGCGACGCTGGAAAAAGAACACCTGGCCGAAGCGCTGCAATACCGGCGGTATTGAGCGCACGACGTGAGCGGCCACTCCGGTGCACGCGGCGGCGAGGTGGAGCAACCCCGCCGCGTGTCGGGCTGAAGCCCAACCCACATCCCAAACCCGACCCCCATCGACCCGGTCGGGCCTCGATTCCACACGCAACCACAGGATCAAGACCGGACGAGGTCATCCCGCGTCGTCCCGTGAGCCGGATCCGAGCCGGCAGCCGCCGGCGCCGTTGCGCCGGTCGCGCTTTACTCACCCAGCCGCGCGTGTTCCGATACCCGGTCGATGACCGATGGACTCCCCGATGACGATTGATCTTGGCCTGATGCTGGCCGGCATGCTCGCGGTCGGCTTTCTGTGCCAATGGCTGGCGTGGCGGGTGAAATTGCCGGCGATCGTGTTTTTGCTGATTGCCGGCCTGTTGCTGGGCCCGGTCAGCGGCGTGCTCAACCCCGATCAATTGCTTGGAAAGCTGCTGTTTCCGCTGGTATCGCTCGCGGTGGCGCTGATTTTGTTCGAAGGCAGCCTGACGCTGCGTTTCGCCGAGCTGCACGACATCGGCAGCGCCGTGCGCGGACTGGTGAGCTACGGCGCACTCGCTGCGCTTGGGCTGCTGGCCCTCGCCGCGCATGTCATTGCCGAAGTGACCTGGCCGATCGCCCTGCTGTTTGGCGCGCTCACCTGCGTCACCGGCCCCACCGTGATCGTGCCGATGCTGCGCACGTTGCGGCCCAACGCCAAAATCGCCAACACCTTGCGCTGGGAAGGCATCGTGATCGACCCGCTGGGTGCGTTGTTCGCGGTGCTGATCTTCGAGGCCGTGGTTTCCCATCAGGAAGGCCACACGATCGGCGTGTTCCTTGCCACGATCGCCAGCGGAGCCGTTGTCGGCAGCGTTGCCGCGTGGCTGCTCGGCGTCGCGCTGCGACGCGGGCTGATTCCCGAATACCTGCAAAACTATGGCGTGCTCGCCACCGTGCTGCTGGCGTTCGTCGCCGCCAACACACTCACCCACGAATCCGGCCTGCTGACGGTGACGATCATGGGCATTGCGCTGGGCAACATGCGCAGCGTGCACATCGACGACATTCTCGATTTCAAGGAAAACCTCACCACCCTGCTGGTGTCGCTGCTGTTCGTGCTGCTGGCTGCCCGGCTGCCGTGGCCGCTGCCGGGGCACCTGTTGTGGCAGGGCCTGGCGATCTTCGCGGTCGCGCAGTTGCTGATCCGACCACTGACCGTCGCCATTGCCAGCTTTGGCAGCGCGCTCGATTGGCGCGAGCGCGCGCTGATCGGCTGGGTCGCACCGCGCGGCATCGTCGCCGCCTCGGTGTCGGCACTGTTCGCGCTGCGCCTGCAGGAGCTTGGCGTGCCGGGTGCGGACGCACTGGTGCCGCTGGTGTTCATCATCATCATCGGCACCGTGATCCTGCAGAGCGCCACCGCGCGTCCACTGGCGCGCTGGCTCGGCGTGGCCGAACCGGAGCCACGCGGCGTGCTGATCTACGGCGCCGACACCGTGGCACGCGAAATCGGCAAGGCCCTGCACGAAGCCGGCGTGCGCGTGATGCTGGCCGACGACGATTACGACGGGTTGCGGCGCGCGCGCATGGCTGGGCTGGCCACGTTCTACGGCAGCCCGGCATCCCCGCTTGCGGAACGCCATCTGGATCTTTCCGGCATCGGCCGCCTGCTGGCGATGACCGTGCACCGCGAACGCAACACGCTGGCCTGCGTGCATTACCGCGAAGAATTCGGTCGCGACAAGGTTTATCGCCTGCGCGTGCTGGCACCGGAAGAAAACACCGAGCGCGCCGCCCTCACCAACAAGCTGCTCGCCCCGCCGCTGTTTGCCGACGACATGACGCATGCCCGCCTGATCGACCTGCTGGAGCGCGGTTGGCAGATCAAATCCACCCTCCTCACCGCCAGCTTCGACTGGTCGCAATTCCTCGCCCAGCATGGCGCGGAAAGCCTGCTGCTGTTCAGCGTGGAGGACAAAGGCGTACTGCACGTCGCCTCGGCCAAGCGCAAGCTGGAGCCAAAAGTCGGCTGGACGGCGATTGCGCTGGTGGCGCCGGCCGCGAGTGCGTGAAACCGGGGTCGGCGTCCAGAGCGCCGACCCCGGCGGTGTGCCACGCCCTCACGCCACCGCGAACTGTGCCTCTTCGGTGGAACCGGTCAACGCGGTCACCGACGACTGCCCCTGCTGGATCGCCTGGGTGACGGCGTCGAAATAGCCGGCGCCCACTTCGCGCTGATGCTTGACCGCGGTGAAGCCGCGTTCGGCGGCAGCGAATTCCTTTTGCTGCAGGTCGACGAAGGCACTCATCTGCCGGCGCGCGTAGTCGTGCGCGAGGTCGAACATGCCGTAGTTCAGGCTGTGGAAGCCGGCCAGGGTAATGAACTGGAACTTGTAGCCCATGCGGCCCAGGTCGTTCTGGAAGTTGGCGATGGTGGCGTCGTCCAGGTTCTGCTTCCAGTTGAAGCTGGGCGAGCAGTTGTACGCCAGCAGCTTGCCGGGGAACTGCGCGCGGATCGCCTCGGCGAAGCGGCGGGCGTCGGCCACGTTCGGCTTGCTGGTCTCGCACCAGATGACGTCGGCATACGGCGCGTAGGCCAGCCCGCGGCTGATCGCCTGCTCGATGCCGGCGCGGGTGCGGAAGAAGCCTTCCACCGTGCGCTCGCCGGTGATGAACGGCGTGTCGTTCGGATCGACATCGGAGGTCAGGAGGTTGGCGCCATCCGCATCGGTGCGCGCGACGATCAGGGTCGGCACGCCGCTGACGTCGGCAGCGAGGCGCGCGGCGTTCAACTTGTCGACCGCCTCGCGGGTGGGCACCAGCACCTTGCCGCCCATGTGGCCGCACTTCTTGACGCTGGCGAGCTGATCCTCGAAATGCACGCCGGCGGCGCCGGCTTCGATCATCGCCTTCATCAGCTCGAAGGCATTGAGCACGCCGCCGAAACCAGCCTCCGCGTCGGCCACGATCGGCGCCAGCCATTCGATTGCGTCGTTGCCCTCGGCGTGGTGCAACTGGTCGGCGCGCAAGAGCGCGTTGTTGATGCGCTTGACCACGTGCGGCACCGAGTTGGCCGGGTACAGCGACTGGTCGGGATACATCTCGCCGGTGATGTTGGCGTCGGCCGCCACCTGCCAGCCGGAGAGGTAGATGGCCTTGAGCCCGGCCTTGACCTGCTGCATCGCCTGGTTGCCGGTGAGCGCGCCGAGCGCGTTGACGTAGGGCTCGTCATGCAGCAGCCGCCACAGGCGTTCGGCGCCGTGGCGCGCGAGCGAATGCTCGACCGCGACGGTGCCGCGCAGGCGCGCGACGTCGGCGGCGGTGTAGTTGCGGCGGATGCCGTTCCAGCGCGGGTTGTTGGCCCAGTCCAAGGTGATCTGTTCGGCGGTCGGCAGGTTGGTTTTCATGGCGTGGCTCCAATGGATGGCGAGGAAAAACGCGCGCTCAGGCGAGCTGCCCGTAGGCGGGCAAGGTGAGGAAATCGGCCAGCTGGTCGGCGTGCACCAGCTCGCCAATGAGCTTGGCCGCGGCATCGGCTTCCGCCGCGCCGGGGTACTGGCTGGCGCGCAGCCGGTGGGTGTGGGCACCGAGCGCGTGGTCGAATAGCGCAAAGTCGATCGGCGCGCCGTCGTCGAACTCGAGTCCGCCGTGGTGCAGCCACTGCCACAACTGCGCGCGGGCGATCTCGGCAGTGGCGGCGTCCTCCATCAGATGGTGGATCGGCACGCAGCCGAGGCCGTCCAGCCAGGCGGCGGTGTAGCGCAGGCAGACCTCGACGTTGTTGTCGAAGCCGGCGCGGGTGATGGTGCCGGCGCAGGGCGCGAGGAGCTGCTCGCGAGTGACGCGCACGTCGTCGCGTTCCACGTCACGCTGGTTCGCCTCGGGCATGTATTCGTCGAAGATCGCCTGCGCCACCGGCACCAGCGCCGGGTGCGCCACCCAGGTGCCGTCGTGCCCGGCCTTGACCTCGCGCAGCTTGTCGGCGCGCACCTTGGCCAGCGCGGCGGCGTTCGCGGCCTCGTCGCCCTTGATCGGAATCTGCGCCGCCATGCCGCCCATCGCGAACGCGCCGCGCTGGTGGCAGGTCTGGATCAGCAGCTCCGAGTAGTTCCGGAGGAACGGCACCGTCATCGCCACCTGGCCGCGCTCGGGCAGCAGGCGGTCACCGTGCCGGCGCAGCGTCTTCAGGTAGGAGAACACGTAATCCCAGCGGCCCGCGTTGAGTCCCACGCAGCGCGACTGCAGCGCGTGCAGGATCTCGTGCATCTGGAATGCGGCCGGCAGGGTTTCGATCAGCACCGTCACCTTCATGCTGGCCGGCGGGATGTCGATCGCGGTCTCGGCGTGGGTCATCACGTCGTCCCACAGCGCCGCCTCCTCCATGCTCTCGAGCTTGGGCAGATAGAAATACGGGCCGCGATCACGCCGGTGCAGGGTGCGCGCGGTGTGCCACGCGTACAGCGCGAAGTCGACCAGTGCGCCGGCCACCGGCTCGCCATCGACGCTGAAATGCTTGTCGGTGAGGTGCCAGCCGCGTGGGCGCACCACCAGCACCGCGGGGTTGTCGCCCACCGCGTAGCGCTTGCCCTCGGGCGTGGTGAAGTCGATCTTGCCGGCGACCGCGTCGCGCAGGTTCACCTGGCCGTCGAGCACGTTGGCGAGGGTGGGCGTGGAGGAGTCCTCGAAATCCGCCATGAACACCTTCGCGCCGGAGTTCAGCGCGTTGATTATCATCTTGCGCTCGACCGGCCCGGTGATCTCCACCCGACGGTCGCGCAGCGCCGCAGGAATCGGTCCGACCGTCCATTCGGATTCGCGGATGGCGGCGGTATCGGCGCGGAAATCCGGCAGCTCGCCGGCGTCCCAGCGCGCCTGGCGTTCGCGGCGCGCGGCGAGCAGTTCGCGGCGGCGGGCATCGAAGCGGCGGTGCAGGTCGACAAGCAACGCCAGCGCTTCGGGGGTGAGGATCGCGCGCTGGGCGGCGGTCGGGTTGCCGTGGATTTCAACGGCGCTGGCTTCGATGCGTTCGCGTGGCAAGGCCATGATCGGCTCCGGACTGAAGGACGGCTCGAAGCTAGGCCACGTCAATGTGGTTTGACAAAACAAATGTTTCAATCTTTATTATTGACGCCGCACATATCACTCGTAACTCATTGAGCTTGCTGATGAGGAGGCAACGCGATGCCCGCGAAAATCGTGAAAAACCCGCGTCGCAACGCAGCAAAAAAACGGACACATGGGCAGGGCGAAAGCGGCGAGCTGGCCCGCTACTACTACAAAGGCAACCGCCTGAAGCAGCTGCGCGCGTTTGTCGCCACGGTGAAGCTGGGCACGCTGAGCCGCGCCGCCGAATCGCTGTACCTGTCGCAGCCATCGGTCAGCCTGCAACTACAGGCGCTGGAGCGCGAACTGGGCATGGCGTTGCTGGAACGCCGCCGCCGCCGGGTGAACCTGACCGATGCCGGCGAGGCGCTGTACGAGCTGGCGCGGCCGCTGGTGGAAGGCTGGGAAACGCTGGATCGCGATTTCGAGGCCAAGGTGAAAGGGCTGCAGGCCGGCAAGCTGGTCGTCGCCGCCGGCACCTCCACCATCCAGTACCTGCTGCCGGATCTGGTGCGCCGCTATCGCGAGCGCTACCCCGCGGTGCACCTGCAACTGGCCAACGTCACCGGCAAGGACGGCCTCGCCATGTTGCGCGAGGACAAGGCCGACTTTGCGGTGGGCTCGATGCTCGACGTGCCCAACGACATCGCGTGGGCACCGGTACACCACTACGACCCGATGCTGATCGCGCCGCGCGACCACCCGCTCGCCGCGAAGGAGCCGCTGGAACTGCAGGACCTGTCACCCTACGGCCTGATCCTGCCGCCGCAGCGGCTGTCCACCTATCGCCTGGTCGATCTCGTGTTCCAGCAGAACCAGGTGCCGTACAAGGTGGCGATCGAGGTCGGCGGCTGGGACGTCATCAAGGAGTACGTCGCGCTCGGGCTCGGCGTCTCCATCGTCACCGGCATCTGCATCACCGACGCCGACCGCGCGCGCCTCGCCGTGCGCAACATGTCGCGCTGGTTTCCGCAGCGCAGCTACGGCGTGGTGATGCGCAAGGGCAAGTTCCTCTCCGCCGAAGCACGCGCCTTCATCGACCTGATCCGGCCGGGGCTGCTGACGTATCGCGATTACGACGAGTCGGGGCAGTCGGCGCGCTGAACGCGGCCATCACGCTTCACAACCCGTGATGTTTGCCCTGATACGGCTGGTAAAACGCGCGCAGCCGTTCGGTGTCGGCGGCGAGGTCACCGGTGGTGGGATACAGCGGGCCGAGGTGG
Source organism: Rhodanobacter sp. (assembly GCA_004298045.1). GTDB lineage: Bacteria > Pseudomonadota > Gammaproteobacteria > Xanthomonadales > Rhodanobacteraceae > Rhodanobacter_A. The sequence goes on from SCRM01000003.1 coordinate 32,899, forward strand.
ATGGTCTTGTCGGGGTAGTGGAAGGCCACCGGAAACACTGGCACGCCGGCGCGATGGGCGATGTACCAGAAACCGCTTTTCCACTTGGGCACATGGCGACGCGTGCCTTCGGGCTCGATGCCGAGCCATAGCTGTTCGTGGTGGCCGAAGCGCTCGATCATCTGCTCCACCACGCCATGGGCAGCGCGGCGCGCAATGGGAATGCCGCCAAGGCCGCGCAGCAAGGCGCCAAGCGGCGGGCGAAACAGCTCCTGCTTGGCCATGAACTTGATATCCGCGCCGATGCCGACCTTCACCACAAGACCCCAGATGCCGTCCCACCACGAGGAATGCGGCGCGGCGATCATCACCAGCCGGGGCACGTCGGGGAACTCGCCGACCAGGCGCCAGCCGGCAAGGCGCAACACGCCGCGACAGACCACACGCCGCCAGTTGTCGGCGAGGTGCGGCATCTGCGCCGGCAATTCTTCGGGTGCCGGGATCGGTCGCATCAATCGAGATCCACCCGCCGCGAGCGGTTTTGCTTGAGCCGGCCCCGTTGCTGCTTGCCGGCGAGACGGCGCTCCTTCGAGGCGCGCGTGGGCTTGGTGGCGACGCGCGTTTCCGGCACCACCTGGGCCGCGCGCAACAGGGCCATCAGACGCTCGCGGGCGTCCTCGCGATTGCGTGCCTGATCGCGAAACCGGCGCGCCTGGATCACCAGGACCCCGGCGTCGGTCAGGCGCCGGTCACGCCGCGCGAGCACCCGCGCACGCAGCGGCTCGGGCAACGACGGCGAAGCGGCCACGTCGAAACGCAACTCCACCGCGCTCTCCGTGCGGTTGACGTGCTGGCCGCCCGGGCCGTCGGCACGCAGGAAATGCTCGACCAGCTCGGATTCGGGAATGGACACGCTGTGGCTGATCGTCAGCATGCCTGGAAGTGTACGAGAAGCCGGGATTCGGGATAGGGGATTCGAGATTCGGCAGAGCGGATCGCGGCGAACGACAAGGCTCCAGCCAACCTGTAAAGGCCGCGGCGCTCGCGCGATGCGACCTTTACGAGTCCCGAATGCCCCATCTCGAATCCCGTAACCCCAATCACGGCATCACCAACCCATTGTTCGCGCGGTCGGCGTCCGGCAGCTTGTGGTCGGGGTCCAGGGTCAGGGTCTTGACCGGCTTGGTGGTGTCCAGCGTGAGCTTGGGCGTGGCGCCGAAGCGCCAGGTTTCGACCGGCACGCGCACGTCGCGCTGGCTGCCGTCGGCGAAGGCGATGCGCAGCGTGGCCGGCATCACCAGTTTCTGCTGGCTGACGAGGTTCACCGTGACGCCCTTGGCGGGGTCGTCGTCCACGTAGCTGGCGCCGGTGATGCCCAGGTCGAGCTGCCAATTGTGGAGGTACCAGCCGCGCCACCACCACGAAAGGTCCTCACCGGCGGCGCTGTTCATGAAGCGGAAGAAATCGCTCGGCGTCGGGTGGTGGTACGCCCAGGTGCGGATGTAGGCGCGGAACGCGGGGTCGAAACGGTCCGGGCCGAGGATCTGTTCGCGCAGCAGCACGAGGCCCAGCGCGCCCTTGAAATAGGTCACCGGGTGGCGGTATTTCTCGCTGATCGAGTCGGCGTGCGCCATCAGCGTGGGCGCGTTCGGGTCGGCCAGGATCGGCAGGATCTCGTCCACCGGGTTGCCGCCCTTGGGCGCGTATTCGCCATCGCGCTTGGGGCCGTATTTGCCGCCTTCGAACGCATCGGAGAAGTACACGTCGATGAAGGTGTTGAAGCCCTCGTCCATGAACGCGTGGCGGCGCTCGTTGGAGCCGACGATCATCGGGAACCAGGTGTGGCCGATTTCGTGCGCGGTGATCCAGAACAGGAACTTGCCGGCGTCCTGGTAGCCGTCGAACACGATGCCGGGGTATTCCATGCCGGCGCCGTGGCCGCCGAGATTCACCGCCACCGGCCACGGGTACGGGTACCACTGCTGCGAGAAGTACTCGACTGCGCCCTTGAGAAACTTGGTGGAGTCATCCCACTTGCCGGTGCCCGCGCCTTCGATCGGGTACACGCTCATCGCCAGCGCGTGCTTGCCGCCCGGCAGGTTGATGCGCGCCACGTCCCACACGAACGCGGGCGAGGCGGCAAACGCCACGTCGCGCGTGTGCTCCATGTGGAAGCGCCAGGTGAGCGTACCGCTGTGCGTCGGCCGCGTGGCCGGATCGTTCACCTCGTCGGGCCTGCGGATGTAGACCGTGGCGCCGCTCTGCGCGGCCTGCGCGAGGCGCTCGCGCTCGGTTTTCGTCAGCACCTCATTCGCGTTCGTCAGCTCGCCCGAACCGGCGACGAGGTAATTCCACGGCACGGTGACCGCGTAGTCGATGGTGCCGTATTCGAGATAGAACTCCTGGCCAAGGTACGGCAGCGTGTCCCAGCCGCGCACGTCGTCGTACACCGCCATGCGCGGGTACCACTGCGCGATCTCGTAGATGTCGCCGTTCTTCGTCGGCGTCACCGCGGTGCGCCCGCCCCAGGTGCCGGGCACGGTGTAGTGGTAGCGGATGGCGAGCTTGAGCTTGCCGCCATGCGCGGCGAGCGGGGTCGGCAGATCGACCCGCATGCGGGTGTCGCTGACGAGGTAATGCACCGGCTTGCCGTCGATTTCCACCGCGTCGAGCTGGTAGCCATCAGTGGATCGCCCGGTTTTTTTCGGCCGCGGCGAGGCGAGCGCGCCGCGCGAATCGCTCTTGTAGATGTTCTGGTCGAGCTGTACCCACAACTCATTGAGCGCATCCGGGCTGTGGTTGGTGTAGGTGATGGTTTCCGCGCCGGCGAGGCCGTGCGTGGCCGGATCGATCGTGGCGTGGATGGCGTAGTCGGCGCGGTTCTGCCAGAACGCCGGGCCGGGCTTGCCGGCGCCGTCGCGGAACGCGTTGGCCGGGTGCGGCAAACTCAGCGGCGCAAACAGCGCCTGCGCGTCGAACTTGGCGTCCTGCGCAGCAGCCGGCAGCGCGACCAGGGCACCCAGGGTCACCAGCGCGGCGACCACACGGATCGGGCAAAACAGCTTCATGATTTACTTCGCAACGTGAGGGCCAGCCCATTATGGAAAGTGCACGCGGCCGGCGGATAGGCCAAAAGTCACCGCCGTCCGTGGGTCGGACTTCAGCCCGACATGTCCTGCGCAGAAGTCGGCCGGCATGAACGCCACCCCGCACCGTCTAAAATGCACACATGCACACTCCCGACCAATCGCAACTCGGCAAGGCCACGGTCTACGCCGACCATTACGACGCCAAGCTGCTGTTTCCGATCCCGCGCGCGCTAAAGCGCGCCGAGCTGGGCATCCGCGGCAAGCTGCCGTTTCACGGCGTGGACGTCTGGAACGCGTATGAACTTTCGTGGCTCGACCTGCACGGCAAGCCGCAGGTGGCGGTGGCGGAGTTCCGGTTTCCGGCGACTACGCCCAACCTGATCGAATCCAAGTCGTTCAAGCTGTATTTGAACGGTTTCGCCCAAGAATCACTGGCCAACCGCAAGGCGCTGCACGCGCTGCTGCAGCAGGATCTCACCACCGCCGCCGGCGACGTGGTGGACGTGACATTGCACGACGCGCGCACCGTGGCGCAGACATTTGCCGACCTGGCCGGCGACTCCATCGACGGCCTCGCGGTGGCGATCGACGACTACGGCCCGCCGCAGCCCGACTACCTGCGCACGGACACCGAGGCCGCCGTGGTGGAGGAAACCCTCACCTCGGACCTCCTGCGCTCCAACTGCCCGGTGACTGGCCAGCCCGACTGGGGCAGCGTGCAGATCCGCTATCGCGGCGCGCCGCTCGACCGCGCCGGGCTCTTGCGCTACCTCGTCTCGTTCCGCACCCACAGCGCGTTTCACGAGCAATGCGTGGAGCGCATCTACACCGACCTCATGGCGCGCTGCGCACCGGCGATGCTCAGTGTGTACGCGCGCTACACCCGGCGCGGCGGGCTGGACATCAACCCGTTCCGCAGCAGCGAGGCAACCACGCCCGGCAACGTGCGCGGCGCGCGGCAATGAGCACGCGCTGGCTGCTTCCTGCATGCCTCGCCCTGGCGCTCGTCGCCTGCGGCAAGCACGAGGCGCCGCCGCCCAAGCCTGCGCCGGCACCCGCCAAGTCCACGCCGAAACCGGTGCCACCGCCGGTGGCAACACCCGCGGTACCGGCTTTCCGCGTCACCGCCGTCACGCTCGGCACCATGCTCGATGACGCCTACGCGGTCACGCTGCCGACCACGCAGATTCCCGCCACCATCCACACCGTCTACGCCAGCGTCGCCACCACCGGCAGCACCCGCGGCGCCACGCTCGCGGCCAGCTGGCATTACCTCGAAGGCCAGGATCTTGCGGTCAACGAAACCAGCCAGAAGATCACCACCGACGGCCCGGCCACGACCGCGTTCAAGCTGTACAACCCGAACCGCTGGCCTGCCGGCTACTACCGCGTGGACATCTTGCTCAACGGCAAGATCGTGGCGCATCGCGCGTTCGAGGTAATCGAGAAAAAGTAGTCAGCCGCCATCCGCCGCACGCCGGCCCAGCGCGGGGTCATCGGTAAAAAACGCGTCAATGCCGGCGACGAGATGCGCGCGGATTTCTTCAATGCTGCCCGCTTCGTTGCGCTGCGCGTCCGCACCATCGCGCAGTGCCGGCGGCAGAAACGCGTTCTCGGGGCGGAACGTCCACACATGCACTTCCAGCCCGGCAGCGTGCGCATCGCGCACCAGATGCGTCGGCGCGCCGAGCTTGCCCTCCGCGGTGAGCGGCAGCACCGCGCGCGTCGAGGGACCAATTGCATCGGCGTAGCGGGCGATTTCGCGCAACCCTTGCGGCGTGGTCATGGCCGCGTAGTCGAGCGCGCCACCGGCGGCGGCAATGTCATACGGCTGCGCCGGTGGCGCGTCGAGAAGCTGCAGCAGCCGCACGTTCCGCAACCCGCGACGACGGCGCTCGGTGTCGAGATGACGCAGGTTGGCGGTTTCAAAGGACTGGATTTCGACCGGGCCAGCAGCGGGCAGCGCGTTGAGCAACACCTCCTCCATCGCCAAGCCGATGCCGCGGAAATACGTGCCATGCTTGATCTCGGGGATCAGCCCCACCGCCCGTCCGCGCGCCGCGCCTGCGGCCTGCGCCAGCGCGGCGATCTCGTCCCACGTCGGCACCGCGTACAGGCCATCGTGCGCGGTGCCGCGCAGCGCCGGCAGGCGTTCGCGGGCGCGCAGGGTCTTGAGCTCGGCAAGGGTGAAATCCTCGGTGAACCAGCCGGTAACGGCGGCGCCGTCGATCTGCTTCGTCGTGCACCGCGCGGCAAATTCCGCATGCGCGGCGACATCAGTAGTGCCGGAAATCTCGTTCTCGTGGCGCGCCACCAGCACGCCGTCCTTCGTCATCACCAGGTCGGGTTCGATGAAATCCGCGCCGTCGTCGATGGCCCGCGCATACGCGGCCAGCGTGTGCTCCGGCAACCACGCGCTGGCGCCACGGTGCGCAATGACCGCTACCTGTTTTGCCAGCGGCCGCTCCGCCATCGCCATCGCCTCCAGCCCGGAGCCGCCAGCATAGACGCACCCGACTGCGGTTCGTAGGATCGAGGCACCTCGCGCACGATTCCCGCCATGCCGAAAAAGCCTTCCACCAGCGTCAGCCCCGCCGCCCGCCTCAAGGCGCGCCATCGCGTCATCCGCGACGCGCAACCCGAGGCGCTGCGCCTGCGCATCCACCGCGCGCTGAGCTGGCTGGCGCGCGCGGAGCGGGAAACGACCGATCACGACGCACGCTTCATCTTCCTGTGGATTGCGTTCAATGCCGCCTACGCCAGCGAGTTCGGCTTCGAGCAGCGCGAGCGCGAGCAGACGCGCGGTTTCATTGCGCGCTTGCTGCGGCTGGATGGCGAGCACCGGCTGCACGCGGCGCTGTTCGACCAGTTCACCGGGCCGATCCGCACCCTGATCGACAACAAGTTCGTGTTCGAGCCGTTCTGGCGCGCGTTGCGCGAGCACGACGGCAGTGGCGCCTGGGAGGCCTCTTTCGCCAAGGCGAAACGGCTGGCGCTGGATGCGGCGATGGCGAACGACACCGCCACGCTGCTCTCCATCGTGCTCGACCGCCTGTACGTGCTGCGCAACCAGCTGATCCACGGCGGCGCGACCTGGGGCGGCACCACCAACCGCGCGCAGCTCCGGGACGGCACCGCCATTCTCGGCACGCTGGTGCCGCTGGTGATCGAGCTGATGCTGGCGGGCACGGACGACGAGGACTGGGGCGGCGTGGCATTTCCCGTGGTGTGAGCGGTACAGGCACCGCGCCCCATAATGCCCGGCGAGCGGTGACGCAAGGTGCGCCGCGCAGCAACCGGGCCAAGGCGTGCGCAACCTCGAATCCGACAGCAGCATCCCGGCACCGGAAATCTCGGCCGAGCGCATGCCCACCGCGCTGGCACACCGCCCGTGGGTGTTCGCCACCATTTCCTTTGCGCTGATGATGATGGCGATCGACGCCACCATCGTCGCCACCGCGCTGCACACGCTGCAGCACGACCTGCACGCGTCGATCAACTGGGCCGGCTGGACGATCACCGCATATTCGTTCGGCTTTTTGCTGATGCTGCCGGTGACCGGCAAGCTGAGCGAGCAGTACGGACGGCGGCGGGTGTTTCTCGCCTCGGTGACCGCGTTCACCGTGGCCTCGCTGTTGTGCGGGCTGGCCGGCAACATTTACCAGCTGATTGCGCTGCGCGCCGTGCAGGCCGCCGGCGGCGCCGGGTTCACGCCGTCGGCCACCGGCATCGTGGTGGATTACTTCGGCAAGGAGCGCGACCGCGCGGTGAGCCTGTTCGGCAGCATCTTTCCGATCGGTGCGGTGATCGGGCCGATCTTCGGCGGCTTTTTCGTCACCTACTGGAGCTGGCGCGGCATTTTCTTCGTCAACGTGCCGATCGGCATCGCGGTGATCGCGCTGTCGCTGCGGTTCATTCCCAAGGATCGCCCGGAGATCCTGCGCGCGCGCACCCGGCGCGACGTCATCGGCATGGCGCTGCTCGGCGTCGGGTTGGTGGGCGGCATGCTGGCGGTGAGCTATCTGGGCGAACGCCACGCGCAGCTGCAGCTCGCGGCGTTCTTCGTGCCGGGCGCGATCGCGGTGCTGGCGCTGTGGGGTTTCCTGCGCCACATCCGCCGCACGGCCGACCCGTTCATTGCGCCGCACATGATCTACGGCCGCGGCTTCGGCGCGGTCAACGCGATCAACGCGCTGTATGGCGGCGTGCGCTCCGGCGCCATCGTGCTGGTGCCGCTGTACGCCACCGCGCGCTACGGCATCGATGCACTGCGCTCGGGCACGCTGCTGGTGGCGCAGGGCGTGGCGACGTTCGCATTCTCCATCATTGCCGCGCTGCTGATCCGGCGCACCGGTTACCGCCTGCCGATCTACGTCTGCGGCGTCGCGGTGGCGATCGGCATCGTGCTGTTCGCACTGCCGCCACCGGCCGGCATCGCGCCCTACACCTGGCTCGCGGCTACCGCGTTTCTCGTTGGTGCCGGCGGCGGTGGACTCAACCCGGCCAGCCGCAACGCCGGGCTGCAGCTGGAACCGGAACACGCCTCCACCCTGGCGGCGCTGCGCACGATGGCGCTGCAGATGGGCACCATCACCACCATTTCGCTCGCCACCGCGTGGCTCACCGGGCGCGCCGACCCGGGCACCGCGCAAGCCTGGGTGTTCGTTGCCGTCGCCGCCGCGCTGGTGGCCGGCCTGCCACTGGTGGCGCGCATTCCCGATCACCGCGGTGCGTGGTGAACACGGCTTGATGCAGCGCAATCGAACGTCGCGCGCACGGCGGCTATGCTGGGGCCTTCAACCGGAACGTGGAGGGACGCGATGGGCGACGAAACGATCAAGGTGGGCACCATCCGGCGGCTCGCCGGCGGGGCGTTCGAAGGCAAGCTCTCCCGCGTGTATGAAGGCCACACCCGCGCCGAAGTGTGGAAATTCCTCACCGTGCCGGCATCGATGGCGCAATGGCTTGCCGCCGGCACCATCGAACTGCGCGTCGGCGGCGCGGTGAACATCGACTTCCACGACAGCGGCGTAGTGATTGCCAGCCAGGTGACCGAACTCGACCCCGAGCGCGTGCTGACCTACTCGTGGAGCCACGGCAAGGACCCGGAGCGCCCGCTGCGCTGGCAGCTCGACGACGACCCGGCCGGCGTCAGGGTCACGCTCACCGTGCACACCCCGGCCAACGAAGACCCTGGCAAGGCCTGCGCCGGTTTCGAAGGCCACCTGGAAATGCTCGGCGCCGCGCTCGAAGGCGTGCCGATCAAGTTTCCCTTCGACGTGTTCCTCGCGGCGCGCACGGCGTATCGCGGCCAGCTCGAATAACGCCTTGATGCCGGTCATGGAGCATCGTGCGGGCGCGCACGATGCTCGAGGCCTCCATCCGGCCAGACCATCATGCTGATCGAATCCATCCGCGCGCTCGCGCAGTTCAGTCCCGACCACTTCACCCCGGTCACGCTTGCGCGCACCGAGCACAGCGACATGAAAGTCGTCGGGCTCGAAGCCGGACAGGCGATTCCGGTGCACCACCCCGGCAGCGACCTCACCATGGTGGTGATCGAAGGCGAGGCCACCCTGGTGGCCGGCGATGAGGAACTTGCGCACGCCGGCCCCGGTGCCGTGCTGCACGCCAAGGCCGGCGAGGCGCGCGGCGTGCATGCGGACACGCGCACCATCCTCGTCATCACCGCCAGCCCGCCGCCCACGCCGGCCGACCACCGCGAGTTGGCCGAGCACTTCGCCAAGGGCACCTGGCGCTGACCCGCCACGACAATGCGGGCGCACAATGGCCGGCATCGTCACGCGAGGAAACACTCCATGGACGCCACCACTCCCAGCAAACTGCTGGCCGTGCAGCACCAGCACATCGACCAGGGCGTTGCCGGCATCGTCGGCGGCAACGATGACACCGCTGCGCTGGCGGCTTCGCTCAAGCTGCTGCGCCAGCACCTGCACCTGGAGGAAACCGCGCTGTTCCCGCCGCTCGAAGCCGACGGCCTCACCCTGCCGGTATTCGTGATGAAACGCGAGCACGGACAGATGTGGCCGCTGATCGCGCGCCTCGAAGCGGCATGCGCGAACGGCGCCACCGCGGAAAGCCTGCGCGCGGATTGCGCCACGCTGCTGCAGCTCCTCGGCATGCACAATCCCAAGGAAGAGCAGATCGTCTACACCGCCGCGGACCGCTACGAACCCGCGCACCCAGGTACCCCGCTGGTCGCGGCCATGGCGAAGGCCAAAATGCCGGAAGGCTGGCGCTGCGCGATGGCGCCACGGGGGTAACCCCTGCTCATTTGCCGCCCGCCTCCGGCGGCGGTCCACCCGGCCGACGATGGAGGAACCGCGCAAAACGCGGCAAGCCGTTCCTGGTGTGGCCATTGAAACGGTAGGTCACCCACGCGCCAACGGGCGGCGGCACCGCGCGGTCGGCATCGGAAAAGCCAGAGCCAATGGCGAACCGGCGCCCGTCCGGCGTGCGCACTTCCAACGCGCCCATACGCCCCGCCAGCCGCCCCTTGCCCGGCCGGATCGCCACCACGCGCGCTTCCGCGTCCGCATACGGTTTCAGCTTGAACAGGCCCGCGTTGCGACCCGCCCGGTACGCTGCATCGCCACGATGCAGTACCAGCCCTTCGCCACCGCGCGCCACCACGCGCCCAAGCTCGGCGTCGAGCTGCGCCGCATCGGCCACGCGGAACTGGCGCACGGCAAGCACCCACGGCGCCCCGATCGCGGCCACCACCGCGCGGATCGCCGGCACCCGCGCATCGAAACGGCCGCCATGCGCCGGCAGATCGAACACCCGATAACTGATCTCGCGCCATGCGGGATCGTCCGCCGCCGCGCCGCGCACGATGGCCGACGCCCGCTCGAACCGCCCATAACCCGCCCACAGCTCGCCATCCAGCGGCGTCCGCGGCCAGCCGCGCGTGAACCAAGCCGGCACGCGCACCACCGTGCCCTCGCGCGTACGCAGGCGTTCACCGTCCCAGTAACCGCGCACGCCGTCGTACTTCTCGCTGACCCAGTAAGCCGGCAAATCCAGCCCACTGCGATACACATCCACCAATTCCACCGGCGGCCGCGCATTGCCGGCGACGACTGGCGCCAAGCCGCTCCATGCCAGCATGCCCAGCACCAGCCACCGCATCATTCCGCGCATGCCCGCCGCCCTGCTGAGGAGAGCATCAAATGCTCGAATCGCGTGATGCCAAGCGCCAGCAGTCCAGCACCAGATCACCCGTCATCCACGCCGCATCGCGGCGTAGGGCCACCCTCACTTCTTCGACACGAACCGGTTGTCGCGGAGGTAGAAGCGCAGGGGTTTGTTGGCCCATTCGCCGGCGTAGTCCACGCCCACGCGCGCGCGGGTGACAATGGCGATGCGGTGGCGGTGCGGGGGCTCGGCGAGGTAGAGGGTGTTGGCGCACAGGTCGCGGCCGTAATCGGCGAGGTCGATGGCCATCGCCTTGCACAGGCGGGCGGGGCCATTGGTGGGGCCGGCGAGGTTGGCGACCGGTTCGAGCGCGCGCAGCAGCACCGCGGTGCCGACGCCCTGGGGTTCGGTGACCACGTTCATGCAGTGGTGCATGCCGTAGACAAAGTACACGTAGGCATGGCCGGGCGGGCCGAACATGGCGCGGGTGCGCGGGGTTTCGCCGCGGGCGGTGTGGGCGGCCAGGTCGCCGGGGCCGAGGTAGGCCTCGGTTTCGACGATGCGGCCGATGCGGGCGACGCCGCCCACCACGTGCACCAGGTACTTGCCCAGGAGCGCGCGTGCCACCACCTTGGTCTTGCGGGCGTAGAAATCGCGCGGCAACTTGCACAGCGCGCGCGGGTCGAGTGTTTCGGAAGGAGCGATCACGGGGCACCATCGTAGTGCGCGGCTGGCGCTGCGCGGTGATTTACGTGATCCTGAGGGCCAGCGGCAAACCGGCGTTTTCAACATGTATCGAGTGAGCTTCATCAATCAGGGCAAGGTGTACGAGGTTTACGTGAAACACGTGAGCCAGCCGGATCTGTACGGCTTCGTGGCGCTGGAGGATTTCGTGTTCGATACCGGCTCCTCGATCCTGATCGACCCGGTGCAGAAGGCGTTGCAGGCGGAGTTCGAGGGCGTGAAGCGCTCCTACGTACCGATGCACGCAGTGATCCGCATCGACGACGTCGAGCAGGCCGGCACGGCGAAGGTGAAGCCGGGTACCGAAGGCGGCAGCGTGGTGACGCCGTTTCCGCTGTACGGCGGGCCGAAGTCGCGCCCGTCGGATTAGGAGCGCCGCGCCACCGCGAGGAAAATCGGGTATTCGTGCATGCTGCCGTCGTCGGCCGCGCGCTGCACCGTGTGTGCAGTGGTGAACTGCGGCTCGGCAAAGCCGGCGTCGCGCAACCAGGTGGCGAAGGTGGCGCGGTCGAAGCCGTGGTGGGCAACACCCTTGGCTGCGCCGTGGAAGCTGCCGTCTTCGGTGTCGAGATCAGCCAGCGCGACGCGGCCGTTCGGCGCCAGGTGGTCGAACAGCACGCCGAGCAGCGCCGGCACGTCGGCCACGTGGCGCAGCACCATTGACGCGTAGATGAGGTCGTACCGGTTGGCAGGCATGGCCTGCGGCACGTTGCCGGTGATGACGTCGACGTTTTCCAGGTGCTTGGCGGCGCACTTGGCGCGCAGCACGTTGAGCATGCCGGCAGAGGCATCCAGCGCCGTTACGCGCGCCAGGTGGCGCGCCATGATGAGCGTGACCAGCCCGGTGCCGGCACCGAACTCGAGCGCGGTTTCAGTGCCGGCCGGGGCGAGCGCGTTGCGCATCGCGCGGGCGACTTTCTGCGCCATGAAAACCCGCTGCGGATCGTTGTCCCACTCGTTGGCGAGCGCGTCGAAGCGCTCCACGTTGGCATCGGGGTTCATACCGTCTCCTGCTCGCCGCGCCGGGTGCCGCGCAGGCGTTTGCGGGCGCCACAGCGTGGGCATTTCCACACCGGCAGGCGCAGCGGCCGTGCGCCACGGCCGCGCACGGGTGCGGGTGCGACCGTGTCGGCGACGGTGCCGTCGATGGCGGGCTTCGGGTCATTCATGGGCATGGGGTGCACCCCGTGGCGGCAGGCCGCAATGGGTCAAGAAGTAACCGGTTTGACGGCGATTGTCGCTGACCCCGGTCAGCCGGTACCGCCGGCGTGTGCGAAACTTTGCCCACTGTATCGGCGGCGTTGCAAGACCAGGGGGAGCCGCGTTCATGCCAGCCAAGCCACCACCTGCACCGCCCCCGGTACCAGGGGAAGCGCCCTATCGCCTGCTGCTGGATGAAGTGGGCGCTTTTGTCTACACCACGGATCGGCGCGGCCGCTACACCTACGCCAACCGGCTGGTGCTCGACCTGCTCGGCCCGGGGTTGCAGCTGGAAGACGTGGTGGGCAAGGCGTTTACCGATTTTGTGGACATTGGCGAGACCACGGAAATACGCGCCACCGATCGCCGGGTGCTGGACAACGGCGAGACGATCTGCTGCGAAGAGTCCAACTTCATCCACGCCACCGGCGAACTGCGCACATACTGGTCGACCAAGAAGCCGCTGCGCGACCGCGCCGGCGCCATCATCGGCATGCTCGGCATCTCGCACGACATCACGGCAAACAAACGGCTCGAAGACGCGGTGCGCCAGCAAAAAACGCTGCTCGACACGGTGCTGGAAAACGTCGATGCGCTGGTCTACATGAAGGATGGCCAGCGCCGGTTCGTGTACGCCAACCAGCACTTGGCCGACGCGCTTGGCCTGCCGCTGGCGGCGGTGGTCGGCCGCCTCGACACCGAGGTGTTGCCGCGCGCGGCGGCCGACGCGTTCTGGGCCAAGGACCAGCACATCCTCGCCACCGGCGAGCGTTCGACCAGCGAAGAGGCCTTGCCGGACGCCTCCGGCCAACTGCGCCATTACTGGAGCGTGGCAGTGCGCGGCATTGGCCCGGACGGTGCACCGGCGGTGATCGGCCTGAGCACCGACATCACCGAGCTGCATACGCTGAAGGAGGCGCTGCAGCAGCAGGCGCGCAGCGACGGCCTCACCGAGCTGGCCAACCGCCGCTGGTTTTTCGAGCAGGCAGAACAGGTGTTTGCGCATAGCCGGCGCGACCGCCAGCCGCTCAGCGTGATCGCGCTCGATCTCGACCATTTCAAGGATATCAACGACACCTGGGGCCACCCGGCCGGCGATCGCGTGTTGCAAGCCTTTGCGCGCCGCTGCCTGGCAGAGTTGCGCTTGGGCGACATCTTTGCGCGCACCGGCGGGGAAGAGTTCGGCATCCTGCTGCCGGCAACCGGACTGGATGCCGCCCGGGAGCTGGCCGAACGCCTGCGGCGCCTGCATGCCCACGGCGATGCACCGCGCGGGCCGGCGCTGGTCAGCGTCAGCCTTGGCGTGACCAGCATGCTGGAGACCGACGCCAGTTTCGACGCCTTGTATTCGCGCGCCGACCGCGCGCTGTATCGCGCCAAGGGCGAGGGTCGCGACCGCGTGGCGGTGCTGTAGCGCGGGTGCTGGAGACACCGGCTGCGGCCGTGGCGCTGCCGCCATCCTGCACGCCGGTTTCGGCCCACGGCGGCGCGGCAGACTGGGAAGCCGCCGCGCAAACCGCCACAAAACGGTGCTGCCGCGGCCGCTCGACCACCAGCGTCCGGGCTTGCGGGCACACGATCGGCACGCGCGATGCTTGCGTTGGTGCGCTGCCGCACAAAACATCGACCGCGCCCACATGCTGGCCGCACAAAAAGCCGTAAAAAGGCCGGTTTCGCCTGACTTCCCGCACCTCGCTGCCGTTTGTTGCTCCGCAAATTGACAGCGGTGTCAACGGCTCGCAAGCTGAATATGACGGGAAACCAAGGGGAAGCAATGAGCGCGGCAGGCAACCATCCTGCGTCTCGACCGACGGCGGCGGCGACGCCGTTTCTGGCCACCGACATCGGCGGCACGCATGCCCGCGTGGCGTTGCTGCGGGCGGCGCCCAGCACGGCGCTGGGAGTGGAAACACTGGCCTACGAGGTGCTGGCTTGCGCGGATTTCCGCGGGCTGGGTGAACTCTTGCAGCGCTTCGTGCAAACCGCCGCGACCACGCCGGTGAAGCACTGTGTGCTGGCCTGTGCTGGCCAGGTGGTGGGCGACGAAGTGTTGAACGACAACGCCGCGTGGCCGATCCGCCTGAGTGCGGTGCGCCAGGCGCTGGCGTTGGACGAGCTTGCGGTACTGAACGATTTCGAGGCGCTGGGGCACGCGATCGGCGGACGCCGGATCGACGCCGCGCGCCTGCTGTGCGGGCCGGATACGCAAACTACCGGCCCGGTGCTGGTGATCGGCCCGGGCACCGGGTTGGGCGCCGCGGCCTGCCTCCCGGTTGCCGATGGCTACCGCGTGCTGACCACCGAGGCCGGGCAGATGGATTTCGCGCCGCAGTCGCTGCGCGAGCGCGCGGTGCTGGCGCAACTGGCGCCCGACGGTGGTTACCTTCCGTGGGAACGGGTGCTGTCCGGCCCTGGCTTGCTCGCCACCTACCGCGCGCTGTGCGCCAGCGACGGGCGCTCGCCGCAACTGACCACGCCAGAGGCGGTAACGGCGGCCGCGACCCGCCGCACCGACGTCCATGCAGTACAAGCCGTGGACGTGTTTTGCGCGGCGCTGGGCAGCTTCAGCGGCAACCTCGCGATGACCTTCATGGCCTTCGGCGGCATCTACCTCGCCGGCGGCTTTTTGCACTTGATGTTCGATCTGCTCCAGCCCAGCGCGTTTGCCGAGCGTTTCCTGCACGCACGCAGCGTGCGGCCCCTGCTTGAGCGGATGCCGGTGCGGGTGGTTTCGCACGGCCACCTCGGCGTACTCGGCGCAGCGCGCTGGTACCTGCGCCAATGCGCGCTGCGACCCGGCGCCCAACCCATGACCCCGGCTACCGGAGCGCCAGCGTGAACGCGCCGCGTAGCCACCGCCCGGGCCCGACCACTGCGGCACGCAAGCCGTGGCCGCCCCCGTCGCGTTTACCGCCCCCTTTGCACGCACCCAAACCCGGCCAGTCCAGCCCGACTCAGCCGACACTCATCGAGAGGTAAGGCCCATGTCCACCGATCAACGCAAACGCCCACTTGCGTTTGCCATTTCCATCGCGCTGTTTGCCGTTGCTGCGGCCGCCACCGCGGCGACGACTCCCACCGATACCACCGACACCCCGGTTGCCAGCGCCCAGGACTCCACCGCGCCAACCACTGCCACCACGCCGCCGGCGACCAAGAAAAACCAGCCGGCGAATGCGAAAAACGCGGTGAACTTGTCCGTCGTGAACGTGGTGGGCGTGCGCGCTTCGCAGATGCGCGCCATCGACCTGAAACGCGAGGCACCGAACATCCAGGACAGCATCACCGCCGAAAGCATCGGCCAGCTGCCGGACGTAACCATCACCGACGCCCTGCAGCGCATCACCGGCGTGCAGATCAACCGCGATGCCGGCGTCGGCACCTCGGTCGATGTCCGTGGCCTGCCCGAAGTGGGCACCATGCTGAACGGCGAAGCGTTCATCACCGCCGACCAGATCGACTCGCAGCAGCCCGACTTCACCATGCTGCCGTCAACGCTGTTCCACGGCGTGGATGTCATCAAATCGCCCTCCGCCAGCACCACCGATGCCGGCATCAGCGGCTCGCTCAACCTGCACACTTTCCGGCCGTGGGATTTGCCCAGCGGCTTTACCTACAGCTACTCGGCCGACGGCGAGTACGGGCGCAGCACGCGCAAATGGGGGCCGGAGGCAAACGGCCTGATCTCGTACAACGCGAACGGGCGTTGGGGCCTCTTGATTTCGGCGGATGTCTCCAACACCACGCGCATGAACGCCAATGAAGGCCTCGACCAGTACGGCGTGGTGTTCAACGGCGAAAACGCCGCCAGCGCCGACAGCTACAACGGTTTCCTGACACCATGGAATGGCGCGCCGATCCCCTCGCAGATCGTGCAGAACGCCGACGGCAGCGTGGACGTGAACGGCGACGGCAAATCCAACGGTGTGTTCATGGGCAGCCAGAACATCGCCCTGTACGACATCACCACCCAACGCAAACGCAAATCCGGCAACATGTCGTTCCAGGCAGACCTGGGCAGCGGCTTCACGCTGACCAGCGATTTCTTCTACGCGCGCCAGAACCAGCTCGACCGCAACGTCGGCATCCAGTTCAACTCCACCAACTGGCAGGGCGCCACCTACGTGCCGCTGCAATCGCGCAACACCGGCGCACCGGCGCTCGGCGCCTACGGCACCCCGGATCCAGGCTGGGATGGCATGCAGATCTTCACCACCCAGCGCTACGAGAAATGGCCGGGCGACGTGGAATCGTTCTCGCAAGTGACGCGCAAAGGCTCCACCGCGAAGAACTTCAACCTGCAACTGGACTTCGACAACGGCGGCGACTTCACCGGCAGCCTGCGCGGCATCCGCGACACCGCCTACCAGTCGAACGTGGAAACCGACCTCAACATCTCCGACTCCGACGGCGCACTGTGGGGCAATGTACTGATGGATGGCGTCGATCCGAACTCGGTGCCGCCGGGCACGTTCGTCTTCCCCTCGCAACTGGGCGGCAACCGCGTATTCAACGCCAACGGCGTTCCCCAGAACACCATCCCGATCATCGCCAACCTCGGGAGCCGTCATCTGACGGTAAGCATGCCGCAAACGCTGGCCAACCACTTTGCGGACCCCAACGGCTGGACCATGAAGACGCTGGAATCCGGTGGGGACTATGACCGCAGCGTGGGCCTCAGCGCCTTGCGCTTCGACGGCCACTACGATTTCGAGAACGGCATCAAGCTCGATTTCGGCGTACGCAACTCGATCCGCAGCGCCGACAACATCGGCTTTACCCTGGTCACCCCGGTGTACGGCGGCATGGGCGCCAGCGACCCGAACGGCTGCCTGGTGCGCTACGTCGGCGCCGACGTGGTGCTCGACAGCGGCGCCTGCACCGCCGGCAACGACATCGGCTACTTCCGCGCCGGCCCGATCTCGGCACTGCAACTGGGCGCCACCCCGCCGCCGCTGTCCAGCAACTGGAAGCAATACAACAACCTGCTCGGCTCCGGCATCACGTTCTGGGCGGTCGATCCGCACGCGCTGGACAACCCCGAGTCGTACTGGCACTCGCTGTATCCGCTGAGCCAGCGGCAGGCGACGCCGGGCCGCACCTGGGCGGTCTGGATGAAGGAAAGCTCGGCCTACCTGCAGGCTGATTTCAGCGGCACCCTGGGCAACATGCCGTACAGCGGCAACGTCGGCATGCGCGTGATCCGCACCCACCTCGACGTCACCCAGCACCTGACCGGCGCGCCCGGTTCGTACGGTACCGAGCCGGTGGATGCCGGCACCGAGCTCACCCAGCGGCGCTACAAGGACTACCTGCCGGCCGCGAACTTCGCGCTCGACCTCACCGACAGCCTGAAGCTGCGCCTGGCGTATTCCAAGAACATGATGCCGCTGAACCTCGGCACCTGGGGCGGCGGGCTGCAACTCGCCTACTCGCTGGTGGAAACCCCGCAAGGCCCATTGTTCCGCGTGGCGCAAGGCAACTCCACCGGCAACCCGAACCTCAACCCGTGGCGCTCCACCAACTACGGCGCCTCGCTGGAGTGGTACATCAACCCGACCAGCATGGTCAGCCTTGCGTTGTTCCGCATCAGCGTGGACAGCTTCATCAAGAACGGCAGCGTCATCAATTGCACGTTGCCCGACGAGGACGGCGTGGTGCGCAATCATTGCATCACCATCACCGAACCGGTGCAGGGCAGCGGCAACTCCATCCACGGCGCCGAGTTTGATTACCGCCAGGGCTTCACTTTCCTGCCCGGCATCCTGTCCAAGACCGGCATCGAGGTGAACGGCACCTACGCGCCGAGCAACTCGGGCGAGAAGGACCTCGCCGGCCACGAGATTCCGTTCCAGGACAACTCCACGCGTTCGGGCAACGTCATCCTCTGGTACCAGGACGATCGCCTGCAGGCGCGCGTGGCCTACAACTACCGTTCGCGGCGTGCGGTGTCCGACTCGGTCGGCGGCATCACCGGACTGGAGATGTACGAGGCGCCGCAGAAGTACCTGGACGCCTCGGTGTCGTACAAGATCAACAAGTACGCGCAGGTGTTCGTGGACGGCACCAACCTCACCAACGAGGACCAGCACTACTACCTGGTGTGGCCCGACCAGCCGGCGCATTCGACGTTCTCCGAACGCATGTTCATGGTGGGCATCCGCGGCCAGTGGTAACCGCCGTGGCGGCGGCGGGCTCGCGCCCGCCGCCGCGCTGACCGGCGGCACGCCGCCGTCCGCATTCACTCACCAGGATCGTCATGGCTGATACCCAACCCGCCGCCGCAACCGGTTTTCGCCGCTCGATCGGACTGTTCTCCGGCACCGCCATCAACATGACCCAGATGTGCGGCATCGGGCCGTTCATCACCATCCCGATCATGGTGGCGACGATGGGCGGGCCGCAGGCGGTGATCGGCTGGATTGCCGGCGCGATCCTCGCCATGGCCGATGGCCTGGTGTGGGCCGAGCTGGGCGCGGCGATGCCGGGCTCGGGCGGCACCTACGTGTATTTGCGCGAGGCGTTCCAGTACCGCACCGGCAAGCTGATGCCGTTTTTGTTCATCTGGACCGTACTGCTGACCATTCCGCTGCTGATGTCCACCGGCATCATCGGCATGGTCGAGTACCTCGGCTTTTTCTTCCCGCATCTGGGGTGGTGGCAGGTGCATCTCGTCAGCCTCGCCGCCACCGCGCTGGTCACCTGGATGCTGTACCGGCGGATCGAATCCATCCGCGCGATCACTATCGCGCTGTGGGTCATCATGCTGGTGTCGGTGATCGGCGTGACCGCCGCCGGGTTTGCGGATTTCAACCCGGCATATGCGTTCGATTACCCGCCCGGCGCGTTCGGCAGCCAGTTTTTCGTCGGCCTCGGCGCCGGGCTCATCATCGGCATCTACGACTATCTCGGTTACTTCACCACCGCCTACATGGGCGACGAGCTGCGCAACCCCGGCCGCACGATGCCGGGCTCGATCATCATCTCAGTGATCGCGATGATGGTGGTCTATCTCGCGCTCAACGTGAGCGTACTCGGCGTGGCGCCGTGGCAGGAGATCGCGCAATCGAAATCGGTGGCCTCGCTGGTGGTGGAGCACAGCTGGGGGCATCTCGCCGCCGCCGGGATGACGGTGCTGATCATCGTCACCGCGTTCGCCTCGGTGTTTGCCGGCCTCCTGGGCGGTTCGCGCGTGCCCTACCAGGCGGCGCACGAAAAGGTGTTTTTGTCGGTGTTCGGCAAGCTGCACGCCCGGCACGGGTTTCCGCACGTGGCGCTCTTGACGATGGGCGTGGTGACCGCGATCGGCACGTTCTTCGATCTGGCCGAAGTGATCAACATGCTGCTGGCGGCCACCATCCTGGTGCAGTCGCTGGCGCAGATCGCGGCACTGGTCGTGCTGCGCAAGCGCCAGCCGGGGCTGAAGCGGCCCTACCGGCAATGGCTCTACCCGCTGCCGTGCGTGGTCGCGCTGGCCGGCTGGGTGTACGTCTACGCGTCGGCCTCCCGGCTGTCGCTGATCCTCTCCGGCACGTGGATCGTCGCCGGCCTCGTCGTGTTTGCGCTGTGGGCGCGACACAACCGTTCGTGGCCCTTCGCGCCAGTGGAAATCCGCGAAGCCTATTTGCAGAAGGAGTGAAACCATGCAGTTGTCCCCGCTCCACATGCTTGGCTGGCTGGCGGCGTTCGCGCTCGCGCTGCCGGCGGGCGCGCAAACCCCGTACGCGGCCACCACAGTCGGCGGCGCCGGTACACGCACTGCCGTGACGCACTGGCAGATCCAGTCCACCGCCAAGGCGCCGTTCGCCGGCACGGACGTCTCTTCCCCCGCGTTCAAGCCCGCGGCGTGGTATCCGGTGAGCGGGCGTGCCACGGTCATGGCCGGGCTGTTGGAGAACGGCCTGTATCCCGACCTGTTCCACAGCGACAACCTGCGCGCGGTGCAGTCGCCCGACGCCAACGGCAAGGGCTTTGTGATCCCGTGGTGGTACCGCAGCACGTTCACGCTTGGTGCCCAGGCCGGCCTGCACACTCTGCTGCGTGCCAACGGCCTGATCGCCAGCGCCGACGTGTGGGTAAACGGCCAGCAAGTGGCCAACCACGCCGACCTGGCCGGGGCCTACCCGGTGTACGAGATCGACGTGACCCACCTCGTGCACGCCGGCAACAACGCCATCGCCCTGCGCGTGCATCCGGCCGACCCGCGCAACAGCCTGTCGATCAGCTGGGTGGATTGGAACCCGACCCCGCCGGACAACAACATGGGCCCGTGGCGCGGCGTGGACATCGTGCGCACCGGCGCGGTCGAGCTGCGCTTTGCGCACGTGTCGCCCAACCTCTCGCTGCCCGACCTGGCGCACGCGGATCTGACGGTGAGCGTCGAGGCGCGCAACCTCGATGCCGTCGCCCGCCGCACGACGATTGCCGGCACCGTCGCCGGAGTGAAACTCACGCGCACGCTGACGCTTGCGCCGGGGCAGACGCAGACCGTCACCTTCACCCCGCAAACCGATCCGGGCCTGGCGCTCGATCATCCGCGCGTGTGGTGGCCCTATGCGATGGGCGCACAGCCGATGTACCAGCTTGCGCTCACGGCCGACGTCGATGGTGCCACCTCGGATACCGCGCAGGCGAGTTTCGGCATCCGCAGCGTCAGCGCGCACCTCACCGCTGACGGCTACCAGCAGTTCGTCGTCAACGGCAAGCCGCTCCTGATCCGCGGCGGCGGCTGGGCACCGGACATGTTCCTGCGCGACAACCCGGCGCGCATGGCGGCGGAGTTTGCCTACGTGCGCAACCTCGGGCTCAATACCATCCGGCTGGAAGGCAAGCTCGAAAACACGCACTTCTACGACCTCGCCGACCGCGAGGGCGTGCTGATCCTCCCCGGCTGGGAGTGCTGCGACAAGTGGGAATCCGCGGCCAAAACCGGCGGCGCGCCGTGGGATGCGGCCGACACCAAGGTGGCCGCTGCGTCGATGGCCAGCGAAGCACGGCTGCTGCGCAACCATCCGTCGGTGATCGGCTTCCTGATCGGCAGTGACCATGCGCCGCCGCCGACGGTGGCGAAGATGTACGTGGACACGCTCCACGCCGAAGGCTGGAACCTGCCGATCGTCGCCGCTGCCGCCAAGGAAGGCACCGCCGAGACCGGGCCGTCGGGCATGAAGATGGACGGCCCGTACGCATGGATCCCGCCGAGCTACTGGTACGCGGACCAGCTCGGCGGTGCCTTCGGGTTCGACTCCGAAGTCGGCGCCGGCGCCACCATCCCGCGGCTGGAGGACGTGCAGGCGATGCTCTCGCCACAGGAACAGGAAGCGCTGTGGAAATATCCGCAGACGCGGCAGTATCACGCTGCGGAGTCGTGGTCGCCGTTCTCCCGCCTCACGGCGTTCGACCACGCGCTGGCGCAGCGCTACGGCGCACCGAAAAACCTCGCCGACTACGTGGCCAAGGCGCAGCTCGACAACTACGCCAACACGCGCGCGCAGTTCGAGGCGTTCAATGCGCACATGAACGCCACCAAGCCCGCCACCGGCGTGATCTACTGGATGCTCAACAACGCCTGGCCCTCGCTGCACTGGCACCTGTACAACTACGCACTGAACCCGGCCGGCGCGTATTTCGGCGCCAAAAAGGCCAATGAGCCGGTGCATATCCAGTACAGCTATGACACCCGCGGCATCGTGCTGGTGAACCACACGCTCGCCGCGCAGCACCACCTGTCGGCGCGCATCCGCGTGCGCAATCTCGACGGCAGCGTGCCCTTCGACCGCCACCTGCAAGGTCTCGACCTGGCCGGCAATCACGCCCAACAAGTGCTGGCGCTGCCCGTGCTCCAGCACCTGTCGCCCACGTATTTCGTCGAGCTGGAACTCGCCGCCGCCGATGGCACGCCGATCAGCCGCAACGTCTACTGGCTGTCGACCCGGCCCGACGTGCTCGACTGGGCGAAATCCAACTGGTACCTGACGCCCCTCACCCAGTACGCCGATCTGACCGCGCTGCAAACGCTGCCCACCGCAACGAGCAGCGTGCATGCGAACGTGCAGCGCGAGGGTAACGACGCGCTCGTCCGCGTGACGCTCAGCCTGCCGGCCACGGCCAAATCCGCGGCGCTGTTCCAGCACCTGGCGATCAAGCAGGCCGGCGGCGCGCGCGTGCTGCCGCTCACGTGGAGCGACAATGACGTCACGCTGTGGCCCGGCGAAGCGGTAACGTTGACCGCGCGTTACGCGGCCACCGCCGCCAACGCGCCGGTGGTCGTGGTGGATGGGTGGAACGCCCCCACTCACGAGATTCCGGTAACCGCATCCACCGCCAACAAGGCAGCCAAGGCAACCCGGCATCCATGACCCGTGCCAACATCGACGACGTCGCCCGCACCGCGGGCGTATCCACCAAAACCGTATCGCGAGTGCTGAACAACGAGCCCAACGTGCGCGACGCCATGCGCGAGCGCGTACTGGCCGCGGTCGCCACGCTGCATTACCGCCCGCTCACCTCGGCGCGCAGCCTCGCCACCAACCGCTCGTTCATGATCGGCCTGCTCTACGACAACCTCTCGCCGAGCTACATCATGGAGGTGCAGGCCGGCGTGCTTGCCGCGTGCGAAGCGCAGCGCTACAGCATGATGGTGCAGCCCCTGGTATCCACCGCCGCGGATTTCGTCGAGCGCGTCGAGGACATCCTCTCGCGCCACCGGCCGGATGGCCTGATCCTCACGCCGCCGATCACCGACCACCCGCAGCTGCTCGCACGCCTGCGCGCCATGGCACTGCCGTTCGCCTCGATCGCCCCACACCACCCGGGGCACTGCATCGGCGCGATGCTGCGCGAACGCGAGGCGGCGGCGGCGATGGTGGCGCATCTGGTCGCGCTTGGGCACCGGCGCATCGCGCACATCCTCGGCGACCCCGAGCACGGCGCCGGCGTGTGGCGCCTGGCCGGCTTTCGCGACGGCCTGCACGCGGCGCGGCTCAAGGAAAACCCGGCGTGGATGGTTCCCGGCCGGTTCTCGTTCGAGTCCGGCGTGGAGGCGATGCGCAAGCTGCTTGCGTTGCCGGCCAAACGGCGTCCCACCGCCGTGTTCGCGGCCGACGACGACATGGCCGTGGGCGCGATCTGGGCCGCGGCCGAAGCCGGCGTGGCCGTGCCCGGCGACATCTCCATCTGCGGTTTCGATGACACCGCCATCGCCACCCAGGTTTGGCCGCCCCTCACCACCATCCACCAACCCGTGCGCGACATGGGCCGGCGCGCCACCGAGGAACTGCTGCGTTGCATCCTGGGCAAAGGCGACGCCACCATGGTCGACGTCGGTTACGAGCTGCGCATCCGCGCGTCCACCGCTGCGCCGGCGTAGGTCGGAATTCATCCCGACACGCTTTTCGCGAAGATCCGTCGGGCTGAGGTCCGACCCACAAGCGTCTTGAGGAGTCCCGCATGCCCAGCCAATTCCATTTCATCTCCGGCATGCCGCGTGCCGGCAGTACCTTGCTGGCGGCGGTACTCAACCAGAACCCGCGCTTTCGCGCCGGCATGACCAGTCCGCTGGCCGACATCCTCGGCGTGGCGCTTGCCGAGGCCAGCGGCAAGAACGATTTCGCGCATGCGGTGACCGACGCACAGCGCACCGCGATGCTGCGCGGGCTGGTGCAGAGCTTTTATGCCGACGCACCGGCGGACGGCGTGGTGTTCGACACCAGCCGCCTGTGGTGCAGCCGCCTGCCGCTCTTGGCCGCCCTGTTTCCGCAGGCCAAGGTCATTGCCTGCGTGCGCCAGTTGCCGTGGGTGCTGGACAGCATGGAGCGCCTGGTGCGCCAGCAGCCGGTGAACGTGAGCAAGGTGTTCCGCTACGACACCAACACCACCGTGTATTCGCGGGTGGAAGCACTGACCGACCCGCGCGGCATGGTGGGCTTCGGCTTCCAGGCCACCAAGGACGCGTTCTACGGCCAGTACGCCCCGGGCCACCTGCTGCTGCTCACCTACGAAAGCCTGGTGCGCGACCCGGAGGCGGCCATGCGCGCGGTGTACCAGTTCCTCGGCGAGCCATGGTTCGCGCACGATTTCGACCACCTCGCCTACGCCGCCGACGAGTTCGACGCCCGCGTCGGCCTGCCCGGCCTGCACACCGTGCGGCCCAAGCTCGCCGCGGTGGAACGCGCCACGGTGTTGCCGCGCGAAATCTTTGCGCGCTTCCTGCATGAATCGTTCTGGATGGATCCGAAAAACAACGTCAGCGGGATCCCGGTGATCTGAACCACCATGATGCACCGCGCGTAGGCCAGCTTTGCGCCTGACGCGGCCCAACCATCACCCGCGCGAAACCGTCACTTGAGGTAGCTGCGCAACACGGCAATCAATTCGTCCGCGCCCTGGGCGCGGGCGGCGTTGCCGCGGACACCGGGCGCGGCGACGTGCTCGCGGATGTGCCCTTCCATCACCTCCACCATCAGGCCCTGGATCGCGCCGCGGATGCCGGCGATCTGGTGCAACACGTCGCCGCAGGCCTGTTCGCCGTCGATCGCGCGTTCCAGTGCCTCCACCTGGCCGCGCAGGCGGCGGACACGCGCCAGCAACCGGGGCTTGTCGCGGGTGATGTGGCTCATGCTCGACCTCGACGTCATATAGAGTACCTGGGTATAGTACCCGAAATGACCCGTGACCACGCCTTTCCGCTGTCGTCCGCGATGGCCGCGTTGGCGGCCGCCGCCTTGTTCGGTGCCAGTACGCCACTGGCAAAGGCATTGCTGCGCGATGTCACCCCGGTGCTGTTGGCCGGCCTGCTGTACCTGGGCAGCGGCCTCGGCCTCACCGTGATCCGCCTGCTGCGCGACCGTGGCTGGCGCGCGCCCGGGCTGCGCGCCCGCGAGTGGCTGTGGTTGCTGGCGGCTGTCGGCTTGGGCGGCGTGGTCGGCCCGGTATTGCTGATGCTCGGCTTGACGCGCACCTCGGCGGCTTCCGCCTCGCTGTTGCTGAACCTGGAAGCCGTGCTGACCGCGGCGATTGCGTGGCTGGTGTTTCGTGAGAACGCCAACCGCCGCATCGTCTTCGGTTTCACGCTGATCGTGGCCGGCGCGGTCCTGCTTGCGCTGCCGTGGTCGGGCCAGGCACTGCAATTCGGCCATGGCGCGCTGCTGGTCGCCGGCGCCTGCCTGTGTTGGGCGCTGGACAACAACTTCACCTGCCGGGTGTCGAACTCAGACGCCGTGTTCATTGCCGGGTTGAAGGGCTGGATCGCCGGCATCGTCAACACCGCGGTCGCACTGTGGATGGGTGCCCAGCTGCCGGCGCCGGCCATCATCGGTTCGGCCCTGGGCGTCGGCCTGCTCGGTTACGGCGTGAGCCTGGTGCTGTTCGTGCTGGCCCTGCGCGGCGTCGGCTCGGCGCGCACGGGCGCGTATTTCTCGACTGCCCCGTTCATCGGGGCCGCCCTCGCCATCCTGGCCTTCGGCGAACACGCCTCGCCGGTGTTCTGGCTGGCCGCCGTCTTGATGGGCGTTGGCGTATGGCTGCACCTCACCGAACGGCACGCGCATCTCGGCGTGCCCAAACGGCAAGCGTCCACGCCGCGCGCGTGAGCGCGCCCGTTTCGCGCCACTGCCGCTGCCGTTATCCTGCAGGCGGCGCGACGCTGATGCGCCGCCACCGCTCCGCCCGGAGCCGCAGTCAACCGCACGACCATGGCGCACATCTCCTATCCGCAGCTCGCCCTCGACATCAAGCGCTGGGCGCGCGAGCTCGGCTTCGCCGAGACCGGCATCACCGACACCGACCTGTCGCAGGATGCCGAAGGCCTCAAGCAATACCTCGCCGCAGGCCACCACGGCACCATGCGTTGGCTCCAGGACCGGTTCGACCTCAAGACCCATCCCGAGGCACTGCATCCCGGCACCATCCGCGTGATTTCGGTGCGCATGAATTACGCGCAGGCCGACATCAAGGGGGCGTGGGACATCGTGCGCAACAGCGAGCTGGGCTATATCTCGCGCTACGCGCTGGGCCGCGATTACCACAAGCTGGTGCGCAAGCAACTGCAGAAACTCGCCGACCGCATCACCCAGGAGATCGGCCCGTTCAACTACCGCGCGTTCTGCGACTCCGCGCCAGTGATGGAGAAATCCCTCGCGCAAAAGGCCGGGCTCGGCTGGCGCGGCAAGCACACGCTTACGCTGTCGCGCAGCGGCGGTTCGTATTTCTTTTTGGGCGAGCTGTTCACCGACCTGCCGCTGCCGATCGACCACCCGGTGGAGAACTACTGCGGCACCTGCACGCGCTGCATCGACGCCTGCCCGACCGGCGCGATCATCGCGCCGTACCAGCTCGACGCGAAGCGCTGCATCTCCTACCTCACCATCGAGTACAAAGGCTCGATCGACCCCGAACTACGCCCGCTGATGGGCAACCGCATCTTCGGCTGCGACGACTGCCAGCTCGCCTGCCCGTGGAACAAATTCGCGCAGGTGACGATGGAAAACGATTTCCTGCCGCGCCACCACCTCGACGGCACCAAGCTGGTGGAACTCTTCGCCTGGGACGAGGACACCTACCTCAAAAAGACCGAAGGCATGTCGATCCGCCGCGCTGGCTACGAAAGCTGGCTGCGCAACATCGCCATCGCCCTGGGCAACGCCAAACACTCGGACGAAGTCGTCGCCGCGCTGCAAACCCGCACCGAACACCCGTCGCCCATCGTGCGCGAACACGTCGCCTGGGCATTGGCGGAGCAAGCGAAGAAGGCCGCGGCGACGTGATCGGGGATGCGGGATTCGGAAAACCAAAAGCGCTGCGCGAGGACGGCAGCGCTTATGCGGGTCGAACGTCAGCCCCAAAACGCCTTTCGCGAGATACCTGTCGGGCCGAAGCCCGACCGACAAGAGCTCGCACCTCGCCACAAGCCGCTTCGACGAATCCCCAATCCCGAATTCCCAATCTCGGCCGCACTCAACCAGACGTTGCCGCAAACCCCTTCACCAGCTTGTTGAACAGGAGGCCATAGGCAATGGCGAGCGGGATGGCGACGATCGCACCGGCGGCCATCAGCGACTGCCAGAAATAGATGTCGCCGCGGATCAGCTCGATCGGCACGCCGGCGCTGACCGTGCGGGCGGCGGTGGAGCTGACGAACGAGGCCGCGTAGATGTAGTCGCTGAGCGAGAGCGCAAAGGCGAACACCACGCAGGTGGCAATGCCCGGCATCGCCAGCGGCAGCGAGACGCGACGAAACGCCTGCCAGCGCGAACAACCATCGGTCATCGCCGCATCTTCCAGGTCGCGCGGGATCGACTTGAAGAACCCGAGCAGCAGCCAGGTGCAGAACGGCACCGTGATCGTCGGGTACACCAGCACCAACGCCCACACCGTGTTGGCCGCGTGCGCAAAGCTGATGAGCTGGTAGAGCGGGATGAACAGCAGCGTCGGCGGAATCAGGTACACCAGAAACACCGCAATGCCCGAGCGCTCGCCCCAGCGCCCGACCAGCCGCGCCAGGCTGTACGCCGCCGGCACTGCCAGCACCAGCGTGATGACCACCACCAGCACGCCGATGAACAGTGAGTTCCACAGAAACGTCGGGTAATGCGTGCTGGTGAAGAGATACTCGATGTGCTTGAGCGTCGGCGGCAGGTTGTAGAGAAACGGATTGTTGTCGACGTTGTAGAGATCGGAATCCTCCTTGAACGCGGTGATCACCATCCACGCCACGGGAAACACCGAGAACAACGCGAACAGGAACAAACCCAGATAAAAACCCGATTTGCGTACGTAGCGCATGGCCGTCTCCTAGCGCGTCTGCGAGCGGTAAGCCGCACGCAGCGCCCAGATCGCACCGGCCAGCAGCACCGGAAACATGAACAATGCAATCGCCGCGCCCTGACTGAGCGCGCCGCCCTCGATGCCTTTTTCATACGCCCAGAACGGCAGAAGCTGGGTGGCGTAGCCTGGCCCGCCGCGCGTGGTGATCGCCACGATCGCCATGTCGCCAAACACTAGCAGCGCCGCAAACATCGTCGCCACCACCAAGATCGGAAACATCGCCGGGATGCTGATCTGGAACAGCGTGCGGAAAATGCCGGCGCCGTCCACCTGCGCTTGTTCGAGGATATCGGCCGGAATCGATACCCGCCCGGCCAGCACGATCACCGTCGCCAAGGGCAGGATGCGCCACACGTTGATGAGGGTGATCGAGGCGAGCCCGAGCCACTCCTGACCGTAGTAGTAGAGGTGCATCTGCGGTCCCCAGATCGTGCCGGGGCCAAGCAAACCCAGGTGCCGGAACAGCCAGTCGATCGGACTGAACTGCGAATCGAGCAGCCACAGCCAGTTGACCGCGGCGAGCGACACCGGCATTGCCCACGGCAGGATGATGAGGATCTGGAACAGCCACTTGCCGCGGAAATCGCGGGCCAGGAGTTCCGACTCGATGGTGGCGAAGATCAGGATCAGCACCACCGTGGCCACGGTGACGATGACGCTGTTGCGCAGGCCCATCAGAAACTCGGGCTCGTGCACCGCGGCCACGTAGTTCTGGAAACCGACGAACCCATGCACGCCGGGCGCGCCCACGGTGGCGCTCGCCATGCTGAGCGCGATGGCGATGAAAAACGGCACCGCCACCAGCAGCACGATATAGAGCAGTGCCGGCGACAGCATCAGCACGCCCAGCAGGCCCGGCCGGTCGCCCACGCCCAGCCGCGCGTCCGCCTGCGGCACCGCGTTCATGCCGTCACCCGCAAACCGGTCTTGGCGTCGAACAGGTGCAGCTCGGCGCGCGGCACGGTGAACACGTGGTCGCTGCCCACTTCGAGCGTGGTCACCACCTGCGGCGACACGTGCGCGATGAATTTCTGCGCGGCTTCGCCCGCGCCCTGCACCGCGTAGATCTGCCAGGTGGAGCCAAGAAACTCCAGCTCGACGATGCGCGCGGTCACCGCGAACTGGTCGCTCGCCACCGGCGTGCCCGCCCGGCTGACGCCAATGCCTTCGGGGCGAAAGCCGATGATCTTGCCTTCGGCCGCGATCAGGTTCATCGGCGGGCTGCCGAGGAAGCCGGCGACAAAGGTATCCGCGGGCGCACCGTACAGTTCCTTGGGCGTGCCGACCTGGCGCACGCGACCAGCTTTCATCACCGCGATGCGGTCGCCCATGCCGAGCGCTTCGAGCTGATCGTGGGTGACATACACGGTGGTGACCTTGGTGCGGTCATGCAGTTGCCGCAGCTCGCTGCGCGCCATCGCGCGCACCTGCGCGTCGAGCGAGCTGAGCGGCTCGTCGAACACGTACAGCGCGGGGTCGCGCACCAGCGCACGGGCCAGCGCCACTTTCTGCTTTTCGCCGCCGGAAAGCCGCACCGGGCTGCGTTCAAGCAGCGCGGTGATGCCCATCGTCTGCGCCGCCTTGGCTACCCGCGCGTCGCGCTCGGCCTTGGGCACGCCGCGCGCCTTGAGCGGGAAGGCGATGTTCTTCGCCACCGACATGTTGGGGTAGAGCGCGTAGCTCTGGAACACCATCGACACGTTGCGCGCGCGCGGCGGCAGATGGGTCACATCCTGGTCGCCAATCAGCACTTGCCCGATGGTCGGCGTTTCCAGCCCGGCGATCATGCGCATCGTCGTGCTCTTGCCGCAGCCGGAGGGCCCGAGAATGGCGAGAAACTCGCCATCGGCCACCGTGAGGTCGATGCCGTCCACCGCGTGTGCGGCGCCGTAATGTTTGTGGATACCGCGTAATTCCAGCGTTGCCATGAAACTTCCCCGATCAAGGTCGTACACACCGCCCGACGCTGCACACGTGCGCAGCGCTGATTCGGTTTGCGTGATGCGTTGGTGCGCAACGCGCGGCGGCGACGGGTCGTCCTTGGCCGGCCGCCGCCGGCGCGTGCGTGACTAGCTACTTCGCCGGTGCCGCCGGGCAGCCGACGTAACCGTTCGCCTTCCATTTGCTGACGATGGTGCCGACCTGCGCGGCCGTGTCCTTCACCGCCTGCGCGGGCGTTTTCACCCCGCGTACCGCCTGCGCCATCATCGTGGTCAGCAGATGCGTGTTGTAAACCTCGCTCACCGCCGGGTTGCCGTCGCCGGGATAGCCCGGCCACGCCGTCCACTTCGAGGCGTCACGCAACACCGCGAGCTTGTTCGGCGGGTTGGAGTGGAACGGATCCACATCCAGCCAGCCGCCCTTGGCCCACAGTTGCGGCACGGTCTTGGGGAACGCCGGGAAGTTGTACAGCGCGCTGGCATAGGTGGCCTGGCTGTAGTTGGCGGCAAGGTCGAGCATGAACTTCTTCGCCGCCTGGACGCGCTGCGGGTCCTTCACGTATTTCGGCATCACGTAGATGAACCACACGTGCGAGGTCTGATGCACCTCGCCAGTCGGGCCCTTGAGGCCGGGGCTGAAACCGGTGTCGTCCGCATTGGCCTTGTTCGACGCCTGCGCCGTGCGATAGAACGAGATCGAGTTCTGGATGTACGACAGCTGCCCGGACACGAAACCCTGGTTGTTCGACGCCGGGTTCCACGCAAATACCTGCGGGGTCTCCGTCTTCTTGAACAGGTCCACCTGGTACTGCACCGCCTTCACCGTCTGCGGCGAATCCAGCGCCACGTTGCCGCACTTGTCGAACACGCGGCCACCGAACGACCAGATCAGCGAGCGCGCAAAGAATTCCGAGTCGAGCTCCGGCGACATGCCGACGCCCACCGGGATGCCGGTCTTCTGGAAAATCTTCTCGCCGCCGGTGATGAGATCCGCATACGTGTGCGGCCCGGTCGGATACCCGGCCTGCTTCCACAGCGACACGCGGTAATCGCCCGGATCGGGCACCCAGCCGTGGCAGAACCCATACCACTCGTTTTTCACCGACAGGTAGGACTGCGTCTTGCACACCGCCTCTTGCGGGCCAAACGCCTTTTCCGCTGCCGCGTTCACATCATCCAGCGGTTGCAGGCCCTGGATGAACGACGCCGGCGGCGACACCATCTCGAACAGATCGGAGCCGCTGCGCGCCGCAATGGCCGCCGACAGCGTCGGCACCAGATCCCCAAGGCTGATGTGCTGCACCACCACCTTGACGTTGTTGTGCTTGCCCCAGTCCGCCGCATAGCGGTCGAACCACTTGTCGTAGCTCGGTACGAAATGGCTCCACTGCGTGATGGTGAGCGTGGTGCCCGCAGGGAACGTCGCCGGCAGGCTCAAATTGCCGAACTTTGCCGAAAACTGCAGCGGCGTGGGTTGCTGCTCCGCCGCTACCGCCGATGTTGCAAGCGCCACCGCCAAGGCAATGGCACCACTGCGCAGGAGCCGCCTGCGTCTGGCCGATTTCTTCATGGCTGACCTCCTCTTTTAAGTCCGATGCATACACACGGAACGTGCCCCAAGGGGACGCGCAGCACGCTGGCGAACCGGCGCGCAACGGTGAGGGTGCAGGCGTATTGGAGCCTAGCAGCGTGCATGCACCGCGCGAAGGCGTAAAAGGGCAGACTTTAGTCGTGGCCGGGGTGGCCAGGCGCGACGCAGACGGACGTCAGGGCGCTTGCACGAGCTGCGGCACGGCCGGCGCAAAGCGCATCGTCAGCTCGCCACGGAGGCCGTCGGGGTGGCCACTCGGCACCGCAAAACGCCACCCACGCACGGTGGCGAGGGCGTGGGCGTCGAGCACGGGGTCGCCGCTGGATTGGGCGAGGCTCGCGGCGGTGACGTTGCCCGCGCCATCCACGGTGAGGTCGAGCAACACATTGCCCGCCAGGTGATCCTGCATGCGCGACCACGAGACCGGCGGTTGCGGCATCGCCACTGGCACCAGCTCCGGCGTCGGCGCCGGTTCGGCAGCGTTGGCTTCGGCGACGAACAGCGGCGGGCGCGAGCGCTTCGGCGCGGCGGTGAGCGGACGCACGACATGCCGGCGCGATGCCACCGGCACCGCCGGGTGCGACCGATGCGCGGTGTGCATCACGCGCCTGGCCGGCGGTGCGGCGTGCACGAAACCGGCCACGCGCTCGCTCGGCCCGGCCCAATCGACACTCTGCGCACTGAGCCAGTGCGTGCCCGCAATGCCGACGGCGAGGGCGACCAGGCTCAGGGACGTGGTGGTGCGTAGACGAAACATCGCTTATCTATGCGCCCGCATGCGGTAATCGCGGCTGAAGGTGGCGCTTCAGCGTTCGAGGATGGCGGTGACGCCCATGCCGCCAGCGGTGCAGATGGAGATCAGTCCGCGGCCGGAACCTTTTTGTTCAAGCAGCTTGGCAAGCGTGGCGACCAGGCGCGCCCCGGTGGCCGCAAACGGATGACCGATCGCCAGGCTGGAGCCGTGAATGTTGAGCTTGGCCGGGTCGATCGTACCCAGCGGCGCATCCAGCCCCAGACGGGTCTTGCAGTAATCCGCGCTTTCCCACGCCCGCAAGGTGCACAGCACCTGCGCGGCAAAGGCTTCGTGGATTTCGTAATAGTCGAAATCCTGCAGGCTGAGACCGTTGCGTTTCAGCATGCGCGGCACGGCGATGGTCGGCGCCATCAGGAGGCCTTCGCCGTGCACGAAATCCACCGCCGCCACTTCGGCATCGCGCAAGTACGCCTGCACCTTGAGCCGGTGTTGCGCGGCCCACCCGTCGCTGGCCAGGAGCACCGCGGCGGCGCCGTCGGACAGGCCGGTGGAGTTGCCGGCGGTGAGCGTGCCGTGCCCGGAGGTCTTGTCGAACGCGGGTTTCAGCGCCGCCAGCTTTTGCAGGGTGGAATCCGCCCGCAGGAAGCCATCGCGCGCCAGGCCGCGAAACGGCACCAGGAGATCGTCGAAAAACCCGGCGTCGTACGCGGCCGCCAGTTTCTGGTGGCTGGTCAGCGCAAACGCATCCTGCTCGGTGCGGGTCACGTGCCACTCCCGCGCCATGCGCTCGCAATGGTCGCCCATCGACATCCCGGTGCGCGGTTCGGCCACGCCGGGAAAGCCGGGCTTGAGCTCCTTGAGCGAGAACCGGTGCAGCGCGATCTTCAGTTTTTCCAGCGGCGTCCTTGCGCGGTTGATCGCCAACAGGCGCTTGCGCAGGCGCGGGCGGAACACGATGGGCACGTCGCTGGTGGTGTCCGAGCCGGCGGCAATGCCGGCCTCGATCTGGCCCAGCGCAATCTTGCCGGCAACGATGATGGCGTTGTCCAGCGAAGTGCCGCAGGCGCGCGCGGTGGTGATGCCGGGCGTGGTTGGCGCCAGCCCGGAGGACAGCACGGCTTCGCGCGCGAGGTTCCAGTCCGACGGGTGCTTGATGACGGCGCCGAGCGCCACCTCGCCCAACTCCTCGCCGTGCAGCCCGAAGCGCTCGACCAGCGCGCCGAGCACCTTGACCGACATGCCGAAATTGCCCACATCCGCGTACGCGGTGTTGTTGCGACAAAACGGAATGCGAACGCCGCCGATCACGCCGACGCGCCGTTTTTGCGTGTTGTCCATGCGCTGTAGAACCCCGAGCCTGTATGCCGCAAGGCTAACCCGCGTCCACGCGGTGCGGAAGGGCGAATCGCTGAATACCGCGCCCGGCCCGGTGCACACGCTTGATCTGGCGCGTTGGGGACCCGGCGTGCGGTCCTCTAAAATCACCGCATTCTTTTCAGCGGGAAACCTCGTGGACGCCAACACTGCCCCGGTTGCATTGCCTCTGGTCCTCGCCATCGAACCGGTTACCGGCGAAGCGGCGGCGCGCTCCACGCTGACCCGCGACGAGGCCGCCGAGCTGGCCGCGCTGATCGCCGCCGACCTGCATGGCGTGGTGCCCGCGGTGGAGGCCGCGCGGCTAGCCATCGTGGGCGGGCTGTACGACCCGGTCGAGCTGTTGCGCCCCGGCTTCCCGGTGTGGGCCATGCTGGAAGAACTCGCCCGCCGCCACCCACGCCAGCACCTGGGCAACGTGATTGCCTTCGGCACCCACGAGGGGCAAATGCCGGACCGGGTGTTCGAGCCGTCGAAAATCTACGCGCACGGCCCGCTGCGCCTGCTGCCGTTGACCTTGCTCGCGCCGCCGGAAGTGGCTGCGGACATCTCGGGCGATATCGAGGTGGAACTGGTCGGCCAGGGCGCCACCGGCAACTCCACCGCGGATTGGCTGATGCGCAAGCTCGACCTGCGAATCGAACACGCGCGCTATTTCAGCCGCGGCGACATCCTCGCCATGGTCAGCGTGCAGTACGAAAGCGTCAGCCTGGCGCCCATGTGGAGCCTGCTGGAAGCCGCATTGCTCACCCCGGATCGCAGCGAAGAGGTGCTCAGTGCGCGCGGTTTGACCCTGCGCTACGCCGGCCATGAGGTGATCGCGCAATCACCCGCCAACTGGCTTGCCACCCAGCACTGGCACGACGAGGACCTGGCGCAGCGCGCGCACGACTTTGCCGGCATCGTGTTCGAGTTGCGCCAGTACGCGACCATCCTGGATGCCCACCACGTGCCGCTGCGGCTGGAGCCCACGCCCGAGCACGGCGCCGAAACCGGCTGGCTGCTCGAACCCCTCGCCGACGCCGACCCGCGCTGTGCCACCCCGCAGCTCTACGCCCACGAAGCGCCGGGGCTGGGCGTCGTCACCGTCACCGTCGCCCAGCAGGGCGATGGCAGCGGTTCGCCGCGCCTGCTTGCGCATGGCTACCCGATCAAGCCGCGTTCGCTCGGCGCACTGCTCGCCATGCTCGCCGACCGTTACGGCTGCGCGGCCGAACTGCAGATGCCCGGTCACGTCGTGCTCGACGCCGCAGGCCACCTGTCGGTACCGGCCGTTTCCCTGCATTGACGGCGCGCGTGAGTGGCGCGCAACGCGCCTTTCACGCCTCCTTGCGCCCACCTGCACACCTGCGCCAGCATGCTGGGTGCGGGCAGGGGGAAATTTCGGGGTATCGGCGGCAAAACCGTAGCCGCTCGGGTTTCTGCCACCCACGCGCCAAGGCCCCGGTGCGCGCATGCGCGTTCGGGAACCGCCAACCGAATCTTCAGGCCGCGCCATGACCCGTCCACCGCAACCC
The DNA here is from genome assembly GCA_004298045.1 of Rhodanobacter sp. Taxonomy (GTDB): domain Bacteria; phylum Pseudomonadota; class Gammaproteobacteria; order Xanthomonadales; family Rhodanobacteraceae; genus Rhodanobacter_A. Next base: position 68,067 of record SCRM01000003.1, read on the forward strand.
GCCATCGGGGCCTCCCCGGTCGATCTGTCGCTGGCGCAAGCCGCGGCGCGCACCCTGCACACCGCCGCCACGGCGCTGGCCTATTTCGACCGCCGCCTGCGCCTGCGCTTTGCCAACCCCACACTGCAGCGTTGGCTGGGCACTGGCGCCGGCTGGCTCGACCAGCCGCTGGGCGCGGTGCTCGATACCCAAAGCGCACTTGCCGCACGTTCCGCCTTGCTGCGCGCCGCCGGCGGCGAATCGGCGCAATACGAAGGCCAATGGCAAACCGCCACCGGCCCGGCGCGCTACGTCCGCGGCCAGTTCGAACCCGACCGCAACGCGGCTGGACAAGTGGTCGGCGTGGTCGCCGCGTTCAGCGATCTCAGCCAACGCCACGCGCTTGAAGTGCAACTGCGCAAGGGCGAGCAGCGCTACGCGCAAGCGTTTCAGCATGCCGCCGCCGGCATGGCGCTGGTGCATCCGGACGGCCAGGTGCTGCAGGCAAATCGCGCGCTCGCGGCGCTGCTCGGCTGCGAAAACAGCGCGCTCGCCTCATATCGCTGGCGCGACCTGCTGCACCCCGACGACGCCGTCACTTGCGCCGCGCTGGCTGAAGACTTGCGCAGCGGCCGCAACGAGCAGGCGGATACGCCGATCCGCCTGCGCCACCGGGATGGCCACGAGGTGCCGGCGCTGCTGCGCATGTCGCAGGTGCGCAACGACGCCGGCGCGCAGCATTGCCTGGTGATGCTGGTGGAAGACGCCACGCAGCGACGCCATTACGAGCAGGCAGTGGCGCGCGAAAGCGCGTTTGCCGAAGCCGCGCTGGACGCCCTCGGCGACGCCGTGGTGGTTTGCGATGCCGGCGCGCACATCGTCGCGCTGAACCCGGTGGCCGAGGCGCTGACCGGCTGGCGCAGCGTCGACGCGCGCGGCCGCCTGCTGGGCGAGGTGTGCATTGCCAGCGGCGCCGCCACGGCCGCGCCGCTCGCCGATGCCTTGCAGCAGGCACTGGATCGCGATGCCACGCTGGCGCTGCCGGCACCACTCGCCTTGCGCCACCAGCTGGGCTTCGACACCGCGGTTGCCTGCACGCTGGCGCCGATGCGCGACGCCGCCGGCGGTGTGATCGGTGCCGTGCTGAGTTGCCACGACCTGAGCGAAACGCGCGAACTGACCCTGCGCCTGATCCAGCTTGCCCGCCGTGACGCCCTCACCGGCCTGCCCGGCGTGCGCAGCCTGCCCGGCCGCGCCGAACGTGCCGTGCGCATGGCCGCCTTGCACGGCTGGCGCTGCGCGCTGTTGCAGCTTGGGCTGGATGGTTTCCGGCGGCTCAACGCTGCGCTCGGCGACGCCACCGGCGACCACGCCATGCAGGCGCTGGCGCGCGGCATGCGCGGCACGCTGCGCGACGGCGACAGCCTGTACCGCGGCGACGGCGACGAGTTTCTCGTGCTGATGCCGCGGGTCGATGCGCTTGGCGCGGCCAGCGCGCAAGCCGCGCGACTCGCGGCGCAGGTGGCCGCCATCACGCCGGAAGGCGCGCACACCGCGCTGCGTGCCAGCATCGGCGTCAGCCTGTACCCGGACGACGCCGACGATGCCGATGCCCTGCGTGCCAACGCCGATGCCGCAATGCACGCGGCGAAAGCCGGCGGCGGCGGTGTCACCCGTTATTTCGGCAGCCTGCCGGAGCCGGCCGCCGCCGACGCCCGCGTGGTCGCCGATGCCCTGCGCCACGCGCTGGCCAACCACGCCCTCAGCCTGCATTACCAGCCGCGCGTCGATGCCGCGAGCGGGCGCGTGCTGGGCGCCGAGGCGCTGCTGCGCTGGCAAGCCGACGGCCGCGACGTCTACGTCCCCGACCAACTCATTCCCGTGGCCGAGGACAGCGGCCTGATCGTCGAGCTGGGCACCTGGGTGTTGCGCGAGGCCTGCGCGCAGGCGCGGCATTGGCGTCAGCACCGCCGGCTGACACCCATTTCGGTCAACGTCACCGCGCGGCAGTTGCGCCACGAACGCTTCTGCGCCGAGCTGGATGCGCTGATGGCAGAGTTCGCGATCGGCCGCGGCGAGCTCGAACTCGAGCTCAGCGGCCCCAGCATGCTCACCGGCGGCGCCGCCACCGCGCAACTGCTCGATCGCATCCGCCAGCGCGGCGTGCACCTGGCGCTGGACGACTTCGGCAGCGACTACGGCAGCGTCGCCTGCCTCGCGCGCACGCCGGCCGACACGCTGAAAATCGACCGCCGGCTGGTGCGCAACGTGGCGTGCGACGATGAGACCGGCGCCACCGCACGCGAGATGATTGCGCTCGCCCGCAGCCACCGCAAAACCGTCATCGCCAAAGGCGTGGAAACCCCGGATCAGGCGGCTTTCCTGCGCACCGCCGCCTGCAACCAATTGCAGGGCTTCTACTGCGGCGCGCCGATGCCGGCCACCGCTCTGGAACAGCGACTGTTGGCGGCGTAGGGCACATCGCACGCCACAAACAGTGTGGCGCAGCGCCATTCAAGATCGCGGCCAGCCCAGTCCACAAAGGCCAACGCTCGCCGCAACGCGCTTTTCCCGAATCCCGAATCCCGAATCCCGAATCCCGAATCCCGAATCCCGAATCCCGGATCCCGAATCCCGAATCCCGAATCCCCAATCCCCAATCCCCCATCCCGCCCAACTACAACCGCTGCTCATACATCGCGTAATGCGACGGCAGCATGCCGAGCAACGCATAGGTTTGTTGCGCGCGACGATTGGCCTGATCCACGTACAACCGCAGGCTGGCCGCGCCGGCTATACGCGCCCGCCGCACTACTTCGGCATACAACGCGCGAAACACTCCGTGCTGGCGCGCGGCCGGCACCACGTACACGCTCTGGATCCACCAGTAATCGCTGGCGTGCCAGTCGCTCCACTCGCGCGTCACGAGCAGCCCGCCCACGGTCGCACCATCCAGTTCGGCCACCAGATAGAACCCGCGTTGCGGCTGCGCAAACACCGCATCGACCCCGCGCGCAAGCGTCGCCGCATCCAGCTCGAGGTTCTCCGTCTCACGCGCCATCGCGGCATTCCAGGCGCACAGATCGGCGGCATCGGTGGGCAACGCAAGGCGAATCACGGGCGACATGGTGAGAGCTCCGGCAACGGTTGCCGCATCGTCGCACACAAAAAAGCGCGCGCCGCAGGGGGAGTGCGACGCGCGCGGGAGCGCGGCAACGGGGAGGGGGTACCACGCTCCTGGGAGTGCAAGCGGAGAGACCAAACCAGCAAAACCCAGCCGGGACGGTCAAGCAAAAACCGCCGCCCAAACTGGCACACAACGTAGCTGTCGCTGCAGGGTTCTGCCGCCTGCGCTCCCGAACCCGCCCTGTCGCAGAGGTTGACGACCGGCGGGGTGCTGCGGAGTTACCAGCTGCGGACGTCGACCACGCTGGCGGTGAAGCTGCTGGCATCCGGCGTGGCACGGAACATGCGGCCGAGGTTGAAGGTGACCTTGTCGCCCGGGGCGATGTTGGAGGTACCCGCCGGCCACGCCTGCTTGCTCTGGATCACCTTGCCGGAGGCATCCTTGATGTCGATGCGGATCTGCGCTGCCGAAGCACTGGCGCAATGGTTCACCAGCTCGCCCGGCAAGTTCATGCGCGCGGATTGCACGGCCGGCTTGAAGTCCTGGATCGCGAAGTCGGTCGGCGCGCAGGCCGCATACGAGGCGATCGGGGCGAGCAGCAGAACAGCGGCGGCAACAAGGGCTTTCATGACGACTCCAACAAGGGGGAAAACAATGGAGAAACCAGTGAGCGGCGGTGCCATGGCGCAACACCACGACACCGGAGGAACGCGGCGGCGGTAAACACCATCCCGGCTGCGAACGCCGTGCGGTGCCGGTTTCCGCTGCTGCGTGCCCCACGGAGCCACCGTGGCGCAGCGCATCGCCGGAAATTCGCGCACGCGACAGGCCCTCCGCCACGGAGGTTTCGATTGCCCACGTTCCTCGACGGAAGCGCTATCGGCACCCGGCAGGCGGGCTTGAACGTCACCGATGCATTCGGTGACACAGTTCACATTTTGACCAGGCCCGCCGCCCGCCGATTCAAGCCGGCGGCCGTGCGGTCGATGCCTTGGCTATCAGGGCAATGCGAGGGCATTTGCATGAAAACACGGTACTGGATGGGGTGCGCGGTGCTGCTGTTGTCGCCGCTGGCGGCACACGCCACATGCGCCCCCACGGATTTCGCCATCATGGATTTCAAGCCGGCCGTGCAAGCCGCGCGCATGAGTTTGCCGGGCGAACTGGTGAACCACTGCGCGACCGCCGCTGCCGCGCAGATCCGCATCGACATCAAGGATGCCTCCGGCAAGGTGATCCAGACCCGACAAGCCTGGCCTGCCGGCACTTCCAACATCGCCCCGGGCGACAAGGTCACCTTCAACCTCGGCCGCATGTTCCGCCCCTCCCCCGAGATCGAAAGCTTCACCGCCAGCGTCGTGGACGTGCGCACCTGGTAACCCGCACGCTGCCATCGCCGACGCCGGCCGGATCGGCGCGGGCACGCATCCGTCAGGCTGCGGCTTGGGATTCATCTCGGTTGGCCTGGAACCGATGCCGCGTAGCCACTTCCTGCAGCAGTGGTACGCGCGCCCCGATCGGGCAGTGAAAGAAGCGTCGTACGACTCGGTGACGATGCGGCGGAATGCCGGTCTCGAGAGTTTCCGCATGGTCGCGCAAGAACCGCCCCACGCGGGCGGCGATCGACCCGCGTAGACCCATCTGGCCGCAGCTGTCACGGCGCGGCGGTGAGGGCTCCATCGCGGTGAGCGACGCGGCGCGTGTTCAACCTGTGCTCCCGGGTTGTCGCGGAAGCCGTTCCGCCAGGAAGTCGATGAGCGCCTGGACCCGCGCAGGCCGCTGCCGGATCGGCGGCGTCACGATGAAAAGGCCGAGTGAATCCACATTCCAGTCAGGCATCGCGATCTGCAAGGTTCCATCGTGCAGTCCTTGCCACACCAGGAACTCCGGCTGCAGGGCGAGCCCCAAGCCAGCCAGCAACGCCGGCGTGAACAGGTCCCCGTTGTTGGCCCGAAGCGGCGTCGCGGGTGCGGCAGCGACTTCCGCGCGGTGCTTGCGATGGAATCGCCACGCCGTACTGCCCTGCAAATAGGTGTAGGCCAGCACGCGATGGTGGCAAAGGTCGCGCGGACGCTGCGGCATGCCGTAGTGCCTGAAATAGGCTGGCGCCCCCACCAACAGCATGCGCACCGCGCACAGCCGCTGTGCGTGCAGGCTCGAATCCGCCAGGCTCGCAATCCGCAACGCAACGTCGTACCGGTTCGCGATCAGATCCTCGACCTCGTCATTGAGCTGGACATCCAGTTCGATGTCGGGGTACGCCGTCATGAACGCCGGCAGCAGCGGGCCGAGACGTGCGATGCCGAACGACATGGGCGCGGTCAGCCGGATCAGGCCGCGCAGGGTCGCCGACTGTTCGGTCATCTCGGCCTCGACTGCCACGCCTTCCTCAAGTATCCGCGTTGCGCGTTCCAGCGCGGCGCGACCACTCAGGGTAAGCGCAAGTCGCCGGGACGTGCGCTGGAACAGCGCGGCACCGATGCGCTGCTCGAGCCGGGCGACTGCTTTCGACACGGTTGCTTGCGAGAGCGACAGTTCGGTGGCTGCGCGGCTGAAGGCCCCGAGTTCGGCGACCTTGGCGAAGATCGCCCACGCCTCAAGTTCCGGCAATCGCTTCATGGGTTGTTCCACGGGATGGACGACATGATTCGGTGACCCGGCACCGTACCTTGTCACGACCATCATTTAAGAATAGTTGAAATCGTATTTATTCTATTTCGTTGGGTGTGCCTGGAACCTAGACTCGTTCGCATGGTTCGTTGGCTTTGAGGAAAACGGCACGAGACGGCACCGCAATCGGCGGCACGGACGGTATCCGGGCACTGGCCGCCGATGACGCAGAGCCGGTGGGCGGATGCCATCGCGCGTCCAGGGCTCGACTGACGCACTCGCATGCCGGTTGCCGCACCACGGAATCACACCATGACCATTGCAAGAGAGGAGACATCCATGAAATCGATCCAGAACGCTGCAGTATTGTTGGCCCGCATCTTCGTCGGCGCATGGTTCCTGCCTTCTGGCATCGAGAAGATCGGCCAGTACGCAGGTACCGTCGGATACATGGCATCGAATGGCGTACCCGGATCGCTGCTGCCACTGGCGATCGCGACCGAAATCATCTGTGGGGCATTGCTGCTGGTTGGCTGGAAGACGCGGCCGTTCGCGTTGCTGCTGGCAGGCTACACGCTGCTGACAGTGCTGCTGTTCCACCTGCACCCGGCCAATGCCGTCGAGAAGATCATCCAGATGGCCGAACTGGTCGACGCGGGGGGACTGCTGGTGCTCTTCGCCCATGGCGCGGGTGACTGGAGTCTCGACGGTTTGCTGGCACGCCGCCACGCGCCAAAAACCGTGTCCGCAGCGGGCTGATGCCGCAATCCGGCGGACTGGCGATGGCGCGGAAACAAGGCTTCGGCACCATCGCTGGTCCGCATGGACTGCTTCGAGACGAACAAGCGGAGCAGCGGCGCCCACCTGGCCCCGCACGTCCGCGTTCGGCTTGCGCGGGGCAACGAGATCCACTGGCTGTGCTGTCATCGGTGCAGAGCCATCGTGGACCGGCATGCTTGTCGGGCTGCAAAGCACCGTCGCTTGCCACAAACGGCTCTACCCCATCCCCAATCCCGTATCCCGGCGGGCATCGCGCCTGCGGCGCTCCGGTCAGTGCAGGGTGAACAGCTTGTCGAAGCCGGCGACGCGCAGGGTTTTGCGCAGTTCGGGTGAGGTGTTGACGATGCGGATGTCGGCGTGGTCGGAGCCGGCGTGTTCGCGCAAGAGCAGCAGCATGCCGAGCGCGGAGCTGTCCATGCCGGTGACGGCGCCCATGTCGATCACATAGCTGCGCGAGGGCTTGCCGTCGCCCAGGCAGGCGTCGCGGAAGGCGCGGTGGATGCTGAAGTCGAAGCGGTCGCCCATTTCCAGGGTGAGGCAATCGAGCTGGTTGTCGTGGTGCACGATCATGTGGTTGTCACCCCTCAGAACAATTCGATTTCGCCGGCATCCATCGAGTTTTGCAGCGCCGGGCCGCGTGAGCGCAGGCGCGCCTTTTCACGTTGCACCGCCAACCGGCTGCGCACGCGTTGCGAGCGCTCTTCCAGGGCCTCGGCGGCCAGCGGCTCGCAGGCCAGCTCCTCGATGTCGCGGGTGCATTCGGTGGTGACGTTTTGCAGCTCGGTCAGCCGCTCGCGGGTCTGGCCGATGAGCTGGCGCAGGATGTCCTCGAACTGCAGCGAGCGCACGGTGGTGGACACGTCGCTGGTCAGGCCGCGGCTGATTTCCACCACCTGGTCGGCGGCGGCGCTGGTGCGCGCGTCGGTCTCGGTGACGTGCGCGGTCATCGCGTCGATGCCGCCCTTGGCGGACAGCGCCACGTTCAAATCCTGCGAGGCCATGGCGCCGATCAGGCCGCTGAGCTGCTCCATCGCGGCGCGCGCGCGCTCGACGTGGCTGCCGATCTGCTCGTTGAGCTCGTTGGAATTGCTGGCAAGGTTGCGGATCTCTCCGGCCACCACCGCAAACCCGCGACCCGCCTCGCCGGCACGCGCGGCTTCGATCGCGGCGTTGAGCGCCAGGAGGTTGGTTTCCTCGGCAATGGTATTGACGTTTTTCAAGAGACCGAACACGGCATCCATTTCCTTCGCCATGCCGTCGATGCGGTAGACGATGCGCAGGCTTTCGCGCGACATGGTGACGATCACGCCGACGAAGTGTTCGAGCAGGTCGCTGGTGCGCTTGGCGAAATCCTGCACCGAGACGTCGCCATCCTGCACTTCGATGATTTGCTTCAAGAGCGATTGCTGCTGCGCGGTCTTGTTGGACAGGCCATTGAAGCCGCCGCCCAACTCGGACACGGCATCGTGCAGCACGTCCAGCCCCTGGTGCAGCTCGCGCGCGGCACTGCCCAGCTCATCCACCAGCGCGCTGCGCACGTCCTCCAGTGCTTCACGCACCGGTGCGGCGCTCACGGTCGGCGCCGTGCTGGCCACCGCCGCCACCGGCACGGCGGTGCCGGCCTGGTAGGCCCACACCGCCACCGTGGCGATCAGCAGCAGCGGCGCGAGCCACGCGGCGTGCCACACCAGCATCAGCAGCAACGCCACCGCGCTGACGAGCCACGCAAGGCGGCATCGGCGGGGGAGCAAATCGGAAGGCAAAGACATGGTCGGAAGTCCGGAAATCAGGCGTCGCTGACCGCGACGTGGGGATGATGGGCAAGCGTCAGCAAACGCGCCGCCATGTGGTCGATCGATTGCATTTCGGGGGCGGCGCCGAGTTTCCACGCGGCGCCGGGCATGCCCCACACCACCGAACTGGGCTCGTCCTGCACCACGGTGGCAGCACCGGCCTGGCGCAGCTCAAGCAACCCGCGCGCGCCGTCGTCGCCCATCCCGGTGAGCAGCGCGGCCACGGTACTGGCGCCGGCACTCGCCGCCATCGAGCGGAACAGCACGTCCACGCTGGGCCGATGGCGGTTGACCGGCGGGCCGTCGTGCAGGCGGCAGACGAATTTTGCGCCATCCCACATCATCAGCAAATGGTGGCTGCCGGGCGCGATGTAGGCGTGGCCTTGCTGGATCGGCTGGCCGTCCTGCGCCTCGCACACGCGCATCGCGGAGCAGCGGTCCATGCGCTCGGCAAACGGGCCGCTGAACTGTGCGGGGATGTGCTGGGTGAGCAGGATCGGCGGCGCATCCGGCGGCATCATTTCCAGCACCACGCGGATCGCCTCGGTGCCGCCGGTGGAGGCGCCAATGGCAATGATCGGGCTGCCGCCGCGCGAGCCGGGCGCATGCACGCGCGGCAACACTGCATCGGCGCTGAGCCGCGGCCCCACTTCGAGCCGGCGCACGGTGGCGCGCTGGCGCGGCCTGGCAAGTGCCGCGTGTTTCACCTTGAGGCACAACTCCTGCGCGCTTTCGCCAAACGTTGCCGCCAGGTCGGTGTTGGGCTTGGCGAAGAAATCCACCGCGCCCATCTCCAGCGCGCGCAGCGTGACGTCGGCGCCGGCCGTGGTCAGGGTGGATACCATCACCACCGGCATCGGCCGCAGGCGCATCAGGTTTTCCAGAAACGTGATGCCGTCCATGCGCGGCATCTCGACGTCGAGCGTGAGCACGTCGGGGCTGAGCTGCTTGATTTTTTCACGTGCCACCAGGGGGTCGGGCGCCGTGCCAACCACCTCGATCTGCGGGTCGCTGGTGAGCATCGCCGACAGCATTTTCCGCACCAGGGCGGAGTCGTCGATCACCAATACGCGCACTCGTTCCATCACTCACCCTTCGTTGCGCAGCCGCAATGCCCGGCAGCTGCCACCATGAATTCGGTTGCCGGCGTCAAAACAGCTCGACCTCACCCTGTATCGGATCATTCGCCAGCGCCTTGAGATAACTCTTCTCGCCGAGCACCAGCTCGGCATCGCCATGGCGGCGCAGCTGGCGCACGCGCACGCGGCCGCTTTGCGGATAAAACTGCACCTGGCGCGGATAGATGTCGCCCAGATCCTCGGCGGCAATATGCAGCGCCTCGGTGGCGAGATAGCGATGCACAAAATCGATGTTGCGCTTGCCCACATCGGTCATTTGCGCCAGCACGCGGCCGCCGCCGAACAGCTTGACGCTGAAATCCTCGCGCCGGCTGCCGGCCTTGATCAGCGCGTTGATGAGCTGCTCCATCGCCTCCGAGCCATAGCGCGCCGCGCGGCCGTTGGCTGACGACCAGCTGTCGCCCGTGCCCCCGGGCTCGGGCAGCATGAAATGGTTCATGCCGCCGATGTGGCGTACCGGGTCGTGGATGCACGCCGAGATGCAGGAGCCGAGCACGGTGCCCACCTGTTCCTCTTGCCGGCTCACGTAAAACTCGCCGGGCAGGATCTTGACCACCGTGCAGTTCTGATTGGGGTCCCAGAACCGGCGCAAATGCTCGAACCCCGGCAGCGACTGCAACGGTTGGACAAAGCGGCGACGTTCGGCAACAGCGGGTTGGTTCATGCTCTTTTCCGGTACGCGGTACGCCCGACCAGTTCGAAATCGTCGTTGATGCCGTGCATCGACTCGGAGTGGCCGAGAAACAAGTAACCGCCGGCCGGCAACAGCGCGGCGTAACGGCTGAACAGGCGCTTTTTTGTCGGCGTGTCGAAATAGATCACCACGTTGCGGCAGAAGATGGCGTCGAATAACCCCTTCATCGGCCAGTCGTGCAAAAGATTCAGTGGCTGCACCGTGACCAGCTCGCGCAGGCGCGGATGCACGCGCACGTAGCCCTCGTTGGCACCGGAGCCACGCAACAGCCAGCGATGGCGGCGCTCGGCGCTGATGCCACCGAGCCTGTCCGCCGCATACACGCCGTTGCGCGCGGTTTCCAGCACCTGCGGCGAGAGGTCGGTGGCGAGGATTTTCGCGTCCAGATGCTTGGCGCCGGCCGTTTCCAGCGCCTCGGCCAGCACCATGGCAATGGCGTACGGCTCTTCGCCCGAGGAGCAGCCGGCCGACCAGATGCGCAGGCGGTCGCCGTCACGGCGCTTGCAGTCGAGCCATTGCGGCAAGAGCTCTTTTTCCAGGAGCTCGTAGTGGTGCGGCTCGCGAAAAAACGAGGTGACGTTGGTGCTGATGACGCTCGCCAGCTCGCCCAGCTCGCTGTCCGCATCCGCCCGCAGCAGCGCGCAATACGCGGCGTAATCGGGCAGATGCAACTGGCGCAGCCGACGCGCAAGACGACCCTGCACCAGTTGCCGCTTCTGGTCGCTCAGCGCAATGCCAAGGTTCTGATAGACGAAATCGCGCAGATACGCGAACTCGTGATCGCCGAGCAGAACGCCGGCCAGCGGGCTGGCGGAAACGCCGGCGTCTTTGCGCTGCGCCGTGGATGCATGCATGTTCAAAACTCCTGCCACGCGTTGCCCTCGGCCGGGCCGGCCTTGAGCCGGGGTGCGGCCGCCACGAAACCGCGCCGGCCGTGCGCCTCGCCTCAGAACTCCTTCCAGGCGTCGCGGTCGCTGGCGGTTTCCGCCACCAGCCGCGGCGCCGGCTTTTCGCGCACCGCCGCCATCACCTGCTCGGTCGCACGCACCACTTCCTGCCGCTGCGCTTGCTCGCGCACCTCGGCGTTCGCCACGCCGCCATCGAGCAGGTGGAAGAAACCGACCTGCTGTGCCAGTTCGCCCGCCTGATCCTGCATCGCGCGCGCGGCGGCCGAGGCTTCTTCGACCAGCGCCGCGTTTTGCTGGGTGACCTCGTCCATCTGGGTCACTGCGTTGTTCACCTGGTCGATGCCAGCGGATTGCTCCTGGCTGGCCGCCGCAATCTCGGCCACGATGTCGGTCACCTTTTTCACGCTGTCGACGATCTCGGCCAGCGCCTTGCCCGACTCGTGGACGAGATCGGAGCCGGCGCGCACCTTGTCTTCGCTGGTGGCGATCAGGCCCTTGATCTCCTTTGCCGCCTCGGCGCTGCGCTGCGCAAGGTTGCGCACCTCACCCGCCACCACCGCAAAGCCACGGCCCTGTTCGCCGGCGCGCGCGGCTTCCACCGCGGCATTCAGCGCCAGCAGGTTGGTCTGGAATGCGATGTCCTGGATCAGCCCCACGATGTCGCCGATCTTCCGGCTCGACGCGTCGATCTCGGCCATCGCCGCCACCGCCTTGCCGGCCACTTCGCCGCCGCGCTCGGCCTGCTCGCGGGCGCCGCGCGCCAGCTGGTTGGCATGGCTGGCGTTCTCCGCGTTCTGCTTCACGGTGGAGGTCATCTCCTCCATCGAAGAGGCGGTTTCCTCCAGGCTGGATGCCTGCTCCTGGGTACGCTGCGAAAGATCGTCGTTGCCCTTGGCGATCTGCTGCGCCGCGCTCGACACCGCATCGGAGCCTTCGCGCACCTGGCCCACGATGGTGCCCAGGCGCTCGTCCATCACCTTGAACGCGTGCAGCAACTTGCCCAGCTCGTCGTGGCGCTTGACGTTGATGCGATGGCCGAGCTTGCCGTCGGCAATGTCCTCGGCCACCACCATCAGGTGCTTCAGGGTGCCCATCAGCGAGCGCACCAAGAGGTACGACACCACGGCGGCAACCGTCAGCCCGGCAAGCAGCGCGATCAGCACCAGCATGCGCACCACGGTGTAGCGCTTCAGCTGCGACTGATACGCCGCATCCACCACCTTGCCCTGCATGTCGACCAGCTTGTTCAAGGTGTCGATGCGCATCATCAGCGCCGGGCGCACCTCCATGTCGAGCAGGTCGCGCGCGCCTTCGTCGCCCTGCTTGAGCGCATCCACCACGTCTTTCAGACCGGTGGTGTAATCGCTTTCGGAAGCCGCCAGGTTCTTGTATTTCTCCGCCACCGTCGGGTCGAGCGTGATGCCTTTCAGCTTCGCGACCAGGCTTGCGTAATCCTTCTCGATCTGGTCGTGGTCAGCCAGTTTCTGCTTGATCTGATCGGCCTTGCCGATCGCATTGGCGGCTTCGCCGAGCACGATGAAGTTCATCAGCGACTTCACCTGCATCTGGCCGAGCACCTGCACCGGCACCATGCCATCCTCATAGCTCTTGCGCGCGTTGTCGTTCTGCCAGCCCATCATGCCCAGGCCCACGGCGGCGCCGGCGATCAGCATCACGCACAACAGGCCGAGCACGCCGACCAGCCGCGCCTTGACCGACAGGGCGGAAAACTTGCCCAACTTGGTTACCAGCTTGTTGAAATTCATCAGAGATCCCCGGATTCAGGCAGCAACTTCGACTTCATCCACTTCGGAGGCGGCGGCTTCGATCGACTCCACCTCGTCCGGACGCATCAGCTTTTCCACATCCAGCAGCATCACCATGCGCTCGACATGGGTGGCGAGGCCCTTCAGGTAGCGCGTATCGACAATGGCGCCCATGTCGGGCACCGGCTTGATGGCCGCCGGGTCGATGTCGATCACGTCGGATACCGCATCCACCACGATGCCGAACAGGCGGCCTTCGACGGCCACCACGATCATCACCGTGTTGACGCCGTACTCCGCGCGCTCGATGCCAAAACGCAGGCGCAAATCCATCACCGGCACCACGGCGCCGCGCAGGTTGAGCACGCCCAGCACGTGCGGCGGCGCCTGCGGGATGCGGGTGACGCGCGACCAGCCACGGATTTCGCGCACCGCAAGAATGTCGACGCCGTACTCCTCGCCCGCAAGGCTGAAAGTAAGCTGCTGCACGGTGGCGGCGGCGCCGGGCTTGTTTTCGTTCATTGAACCTACCTCGTGATGGGCATCGCTGGACGCCTGTGGCGAGGACGGTATCGGCGCCGGGTGGCGCGACTTGAGTCGCGGTTACCCCAGGTGCGCGATCAGGGCGACCACGCGCCCCACGCACCCGATTTGTTGCCGCTGCCCATCGCCACCAGCGGTTGACCGGGGATTGCGCAGCCACACGTTGTTGGGGTTTTGGCGGTGCCGCCCGTCGATGCCGGTAGTGGCATGCGGCGACCCGGCATCGTCAACCGCATGGCCGGCATCGGGATACCGGCGCTTCGAATTGCCGCTCTGGCCCATGGAACCACCATGGGCCCGCCGACCGGCACGCGGGTTGGCTCAAACAGCCGGCCTTGCCTCGCCGGTCGGTCCTGACGCCGACGCTTCTAGAACTCCGTCCACCCGCCGGCGGAACCTGCCTTGAGCAGCTCCGCCGGGCGCGCGGCGTGCGCGGGTCTTGCCAGCTCGCGCGACGCGGATGGACGCGGCGCGCGGCGGGCAACCGGCGTCGGCTTGATCGCGACCGCGGCCGGCGGTGGTTCGGCAGCGTCGCTGGTCAGCCGGAAGAAAGCCATCTGCTGCTTGAGCTCGGCGGCCTGCTCCTGCATCGCCTGTGCAGCGGCCGAGGCTTCCTCGACCAGCGCCGCGTTTTGCTGGGTGACCTCATCCATCTGCATCACCGCGCGGTTCACCTGGTCGATGCCGCTGGACTGCTCCTGACTGGCCGCCGCAATCTCGGCCACGATGTCGGTCACCTTCTTGACGCTCTCGACGATGCCCTTCAACGCCGCGCCCGATTCGTTCACCAGCGCGCTGCCGGCTTCGACCTTGGTCACGCTGTCCTTGATCAGCGCCTTGATCTCCTTCGCCGCCTCCGCGCTGCGCTGCGAGAGGTTGCGCACCTCGCCGGCCACCACCGCAAACCCGCGGCCCTGTTCGCCGGCACGTGCGGCTTCCACCGCGGCGTTCAAGGAGAGCAGGTTGGTCTGGAAGGCGATCTCGTCGATCAGGTTCACGATGTCGGCGATTTTCTTGCTCGATGCGCTGATCTCGCCCATTGCCGCCACCGCCTTGCCGGCCACTTCGCCACCACGCTCGGCCTGCTCGCGCGCCCCGCGCGCCAGCTGATCGGCCTGCCCGGCGTTGGCCGCGTTCTGCTTTACCGTTGCCGTCATTTGTTCCATCGACGCCGCGGTTTCTTCCAGGCTGGATGCCTGCTCCTGCGTGCGCTGCGAAAGATCGTCGTTGCCCTTGGCGATCTCGCCGGCGGCGCTCGACACCGCATTGGCACCGTTTTGCACGTAGCCCACCGTCTCGATCAGCTTGTGCCGCAACTCGCGCACGGAGTGCAGCATGCTGCCGGGCAAGAAGTGCAGCGCGTCCGCGCCTTCAATCGCCAGCTCGCCATGCGCCATGCAGCCGAGGATATGGAGGCCGTCGCGCGGCTCGCCGCCCACCCCGCGCTTGATGCTCTGGATCGACAGGCCCACCACGCCGGTGACCAGGAGCGCCAACAGCGCGGCCCACGCCAGGTCCACCTTGAGGTTGTGGTAGAACGTGGCGTCGACGTCGTCGTAGTAGGCGCCGGCGGCAAAGTGCATATGCCACGGCCGGTACAGCTCGCTGTAGGTCACCTTGCCCACCACTTTCTTGGTGGTGGGTTTCAGCCAGTCGTAGTGGGTGATGCCGCTGCCATCCTTGGCGTCGATGTTGTGCATCGACTGGAAAATGAACTGGCCCTTCTGGTCCGTCATGTCCTTCACGCTGGTGCCGATCTTGTCGGTCATCACCGGGTGCGAGAGCAACGCGTAATCGTCGCCAAACACAAAGACGTAGCCGCTGCCCTTGTCCCAGCGCATCTGCAGCACCTGCGCCAGCGCGTGCTTCCGCGCTTCGGCCTGACTGAACTCGCCTTTTTGCGCGCGCTCGTCGTAGGACTTGGCCACCGCAACGGCCGACTCCACCTGACTGGCGAGCTGGTGTTCCAGCCCGGCCGTTTGCGCGCGGCGGTTTTGCAGGGCGCTCATCACGGTGAGCGCGACCAAGCCCAGCACGACCACGACGATCGCGAGGATCACCCGCGCATTCAGGCTGAGCCGATCAAAAAAACGATGGATACCGAAAATCATGACGCACCCCAGGTGCAGTGCCCGGCCGGCGGCGCCGGTCAGGTCAAACAGCGCGTGTTGTCCCCTTGGAGCGCACGCGGTGGAAACGCGTGCGGCGGGACTGGCCGGGTTCCGTGACCAGGTTCCCAAGCACCCCGGACGCGCATCCGACGGTGCCGACATCCGGGCACGGCGTGCGCCGCACCCGGGCTTGTCGCCCTCAGGCCGCAGCTTGCTCGCTGCGCCGCCCGAGCCTTACCACCCCACCCACATCAACGATCAGCGCGACCGAGCCGTCACCCAGAATGGTGGCGCCGGACACGCCCACGACCTTGCGATAGTGCTTTTCCAGCGACTTGATGACGGCTTGCTGCTGGCCGAGCAACTCATCCACCAGAATGCCGACACGCTGGCCCTCGTCCTCCACCACCACCACGATGCCGCGCTCGATCTCGCGCACCGCGTTGGCGCAACCAAAGGCGCGATGCAGGCGCATGATCGGCAGGTATTCGTCGCGGAAATGGAACACCTCATTGCCACTGGCAATGCGACGCACC
Organism: Rhodanobacter sp.; assembly: GCA_004298045.1. Taxonomy (GTDB): domain Bacteria; phylum Pseudomonadota; class Gammaproteobacteria; order Xanthomonadales; family Rhodanobacteraceae; genus Rhodanobacter_A. The sequence continues at coordinate 84,053 of SCRM01000003.1, forward strand.
GCCTCGGGTTTGAGCCGCAGCGACTCCACCACCGAGATCAGCGGCACGATGTAGCGCTCGTTGCCCACGGTGGTGACCAGGCCGTCGATGATGGCCAGGGTCAGCGGCAGCGCGATGGTGAAGGTGCTGCCCTGTCCGGCCACACTTTTCACGCTCACGCTGCCGCCGAGATCGCGCACGTTGCGGCGCACGACATCCATGCCCACGCCGCGCCCTGACAAATCGGTGGCCTTGGCCGAGGTGGAAAACCCCGGCTGGAAAATCAGCTCGGCGATCTCGTCGTCGTTCAAGTCGTGGCCGGGGCTGACCAACCCGCGCTCGACCGCCTTGGCGACGATCGCCGCGTGGTTCAAACCGGCGCCGTCGTCGCTGATGCGCACGATGATGTTGCCGCCTTCATGGTGCGCATCAAGCGTCAGCGTGCCGGTGTCGGCCTTGCCCGCCGCGCGCCGCTTGTCCGGCGTTTCCAGCCCGTGGTCGATGGCATTGCGCACCAGGTGCACCATCGGGTCGCCGATCTTTTCCAGCACCGTCTTGTCCAGCTCGGTCTGCTCGCCGTGCATTTCCAGCTTGACCTGCTTGCCGAGCTTGCGCTCGAGGTCGCGCACCATGCGCGGGAAACGGTTGAACACGGTGGCGATCGGCAGCATGCGGATGCGCATCACGCTTTCCTGCAGCTCGCGCGTGGTGCGCTCCAGCTGCTGCAGGCCCTCGCGCAGGCGTTCGAGCTGCGAGGGCTCGAAGTTCGCGCCGATGTCGCTGAGCATGGATTGGGTAATGACCAGCTCGCCCATCATGTTGATCAGCGCATCCACCTTGTCGATGCCGACGCGGATCGAGCCGGCATCGGCCGCGTGGCCGCTGACGCCATTGACTGCGGCGGCAGGCACCGGGTGCGGCGGCAGCAGCGCGACCGGCGCCGCGGTGGCCGGAGCGGGAGCCGCCGCTGGCGCGCCAAGTGGCTCGATCGCCAGCTCGCAGTCGCCATCCAGCCACTCGAACACGCCATCCACGGCGGCGCGCTCGACGTTGCCACTGAGCGTGAGCTCCCAGCCGAGATAGCACTGGGTGGGGTCGAGCGCGGCAAACTCATCCGGCACGGCGTCCACGGTGAAGACGCGCAGCACCTGCAGCTCGCCGAGCTGTTTCAGCTCGTGGAACACGCGTACCGGGTCGTTGCCGGTTTGCAGCAACGACGGGTGCGCCGTGAAGTGGATCTTCCAGCCGGCAGCCGCCACCGTCACCGGGGCGGAAGCGGCCACCGGGGCCGCTGCGGCCACTCCCGTGCCGGTTTCCACCAGGTGCGCCAGCTCGGCGCGCAGCGCTTCGCTGTTTTCGTCCGCGGCCGGCCGCCCCTGGCTGGTGTGATCCAGCATGGTGCGCAGGCAATCGACCGAGCGCAGCAACAAGTCGATCAAGTCGGAGGTGACCGGCCGCCGCTCGCTGCGCACTTCTTCCAGCAGCGATTCGGCCACGTGGGTAAACGCGGCCACGTCGGCAAAGCCGAAGGTGGCGGCGCCGCCCTTGATCGAGTGCGCCGCGCGAAAAATGGTGTGCACCAGCTCGTGGTCGGTCGACCCGGCATCGAGCTCCAGCAACGCCGCTTCCATGCCGTCCAGGCCTTCCATGCTTTCGGCAAAAAAGGTCTGGTGAAACTGGGTGAGATCAACCGTGCCCATGCCGCCGTCCTCAGCCCAGTACGCGATTGACCGTGGCCAGGAGCTTGTCCGGGTCGAACGGTTTGACCAGCCAGCCGGTGGCACCGGCGGCCTTGCCTTCCATCTTTTTGTTGGTGTCCGACTCGGTGGTCAGCATCAGGATCGGTACCCCCTGGTAGTCGGCCTTGGTGCGCAGCTGCTTCACCATCGTGATGCCATCCATCACCGGCATGTTGACGTCCGCCAGCACCAGGTCGAACTTGCCGGCGCCGGCGGCATCCAGCGCTTTTTGGCCGTCTTCCGCCTCAGTCACTTCGTGGCCCGCACCGCGCAAGGTGAACGCGACCATGCCGCGCATCGAAGCCGAATCGTCTACCGCGAGAATCTTTGCCATGCTGCTACCTCGGTTCAAGCCGGCTGCTGGGCCGGCAATTGCAGAATCGTCGTCAGGCCCAGTGTTGCCGCGGCCTCTTCCAATGCCTGGCTGGCGCCTTTCCAGGTCAACGCGCCACCGTGTTTTTCCAGCGCGCGCGCAAACAGCCAAAGCTGCTGCAGCGCCGCGGTATCCACGCGTTCCACCCGCGTGCCGTCGAGCGCCACCGCGCTGGCCTGCACGGCTGCCACCAGCTCGGCATGCACGGCCACCTGCGCGCCAATCCGGCAATCCGCCGGCAGGCTCACCGTCACCATGCCGCCCTGTTTTGTTGCCCGCCTGCCGCCCATGCATCCGCTCCGCTTGCGCCGTTTTCACTGCAGGAGGCTTATCGGCACCAGCCGCGTGCGCTTTAGCCCGTGGGGCCGGATGCGAGATACGGGGTGGGAGATTCGGAACAGCAGCTCGCGGCGAGTCCCCCGGCCCCGCACGCGGGAGGTCAGCCGACTCCGCCGGGATGGCGGATACCGCATACCCGCCTGATTCCCCCTTCCCGCCCGCGCGCTCTAAAGTTGCGCTCGGTGCCGCCGACAACCTGCCTGACACCCTCTCATGCGAGCCTCATCGCGCCGGACATCCCCGTGATCATTCAGCCGACCAGCCTTGCCGCCCTCACCTGGGCCGGCGCGGCCGCCGGCAGCACCGCGCAAAGCTGGCGCATCGGCAGTGAACTGACGGCGCGCCCGCTTGGCGTTGGCCCGAATGGGCTGCAGGTGCTGCAAGTGGGCGCGTTGACCGTGGAGGCCGATGTCGTGGGCATGCAATTGCCGTTGCCCGACGCTTTCAACGTGCGGGTGCAAACGCTCGGCGAGCAACCGCAACTGCAGATATTGGTGCCGCTCGGCGCCGACTCGGCACTGCAGCAAGGCCTGCGCGAACGCCTGCCGCTGCAGAACGGCTACGCGCCGCTCCTGGCAACCCTGGCGGCGCTGGCGCAACGGCCGGCACTGCGCCAGCTTTCCCCCGCGGTGCGCGTGGCGCTGGCACAGCTCGATCAAGCCTTGCGCACCGCGGCCGATGTCACCAGCGGCGAGGGCTTGCGGGAAGCCATCCTGCGCAGCGGCCTGTTTCTCGAATCGCGCCTGGCCAACCCGCACGATGCTCCACTGCCGCCGATCCAGGAGGATTGGAAAGGCGCGCTGCTGCGCGTAGTGAACGTGCTGGGTGAACGCGCGGCGCCGCTGCCCGCCGTGGCCGCCCGCGGTGATACCCCGCCACCGATGCTGCAGCGTGGCATGCAGGCCCAGGCGCGTGCCGCGTTGCCGCTGGTGGGGGAGGATATCGGCCTGCTGCTCGACCGCCTGCAAGGCGACGCCAAGGCCGCGCTGGCGCGCACCGAAGTGGCACAACTGCAAGCCAGTACCAGCCCCATTCCGGCGTGGATGATCGAGATCCCCCTGCAAGGCGAGGATGGCAGCGACGTGCTGCAACTGCAGCTCGAATACGCCCGCAGCGACCCGGACGGTGGCCACGGCTGGAACCTCGGTTTTGCGCTCGACCTGCCGGCGCTGGGCCCGGTGCAAGGTGAGCTGCAGCTGCGCGAACTGCGCCTGGCGGTGCGCCTGTGGGCCGACCGCGCCGACACCGTGGAACGCCTCGAACGCCAATTCACCGCGCTGCGCGAACGCCTCGCCGCCTGCGGCGTGTTGCTCGACCAGCTGAGCTGCCAGCTCGGTCTGCCCGAAGCGCGCGGCGGCTACAGCGCAGTGCTGTTGCGAGCCACCGCCTGATGGCCACGCCCACCCCCACCCGTCGCGTCAGCCTGCGCCTGGAAAGCGACGGTTTGCTCAAGCCGATGCCGGCCGAATCGCTCGCCGCCCTGCTCGCCGGCCTGCGCCTGCGCGACGACGTCCCCGTACTGCTCTACGCCGCCGCCGCCTCGGTGCTGGCGGCGGTGTATGACGCGGCCGAAGATCATCACTGAGCGGCACTGGTCGCGCGAATCTTCAGCAGTGGGGTGGTCCCGTCGTGGGCGAGATGCCGGGCCGCCTCCACAAAGACTCGCGCGCGTCCAGTATGGGTGACACGCCGCCGATCTTGCGGTAGCCACCCCGCAGCAGGCAGGCTGGCGAGATGGAAAGCCTCTTCACTCAAACCCGCCGGCTCGCCGCGCCGTGGCGCGTGGCCCACGTCGGCCTCCAACAGGCAGCCACCCACATCGTGTTCGCCGTTGAGAATGCGGCGAAGCGACTGGCTTGCCCGGCCTGCGGCGCCGCCGACCAGCCCATCCATGGCCGTCTGGCGCGCCGCTGGAAGCACCTGAACTTCTTCCCGTACAAGGCAATCATCCACGCATGACTTCCTTCAGTACGCTCCCGATCAAACCCGCGCTGCTCGCCAGCGTCGAAACGCTCGGCTACGCCGCAATGACTCCGGTGCAGACACAAAGCCTGCCGCCGATGCTGGACGGCCGCGACGTGATCGCGCAGGCACAGACCGGCAGCGGCAAGACCGCCGCGTTTGGCCTCGGCCTGCTGCAGGCGATCGACGTGGACACGATCCGGCTGCAGGCGCTGGTGCTGTGCCCCACCCGCGAACTGGCCGACCAGGTCAGCAAGGCGATCCGCAAGCTGGCCGCCAACATCCCCAACGTGAAACTGCTGACCCTGTGCGGCGGCATGCCGCTGGGGCCGCAACTGGCCTCGCTGACGCACGATCCGCACATCGTGGTGGGCACACCCGGCCGCGTGCAGGAACACCTGAAACGCGGAAGCCTGCACGGCGGCGGGATCAAGGTGCTGGTGCTGGACGAGGCCGACCGCATGCTCGACATGGGCTTCACCGAAGCCATCGACGACATCATCGGGCGCATCGCCAAACATCATCAGACCCTGCTGTTCTCGGCCACCTACCCGGACGAAATCCGCGCGGTCAGCCAGCGCGTGCAGAACGATCCGGTGGTAGTGACGGTAGAAGCTCCGGCCGACAAGAAGCCGGCGATCGAGCAACGTTTCCACGAAGTCGACCCGGCGCAGAAACTCGACGCGCTGAGCCAAGTGTTGAGCGGCCACGCCGAACAGGCACTGGTGTTCTGCAACATGCGCCGCGAGGTGGATGCGGTGGCACAGGAGCTCGACCGCCGCGGCTTCTCCGCCCTGGCCCTGCACGGCGACATGGAACAGCGCGACCGCGACGAAGTGCTGGTGCGTTTTGCCAACCACAGCTGCGCGGTGCTGGTGGCCACCGACGTCGCCGCACGCGGGCTGGACATCGTGGCGCTGCCGCTGGTCGTCAGCTACGACATCGCGCACGACCCGGAAACCCACACCCATCGCATCGGTCGCACCGGCCGCGCCGGTCAGGCCGGGCTGGCGATCACCCTGTGCACCCCGCGCGAGCGGCCCAAGGCGGCAAACATCGAGGCATTGAACGGCACGCCGCTACCATGGCGCCCGCTGAAACTCGCGCCGCCGCGCGGCAAGACCCTGCACCTGGCGCCGATGAAAACCCTGGTGATCGACGCCGGCCGGCAAGACAAACTCCGCCCCGGCGACATCCTCGGCGCCCTCACCGGCGACGCCGGGCTGGCCGCAAAAGACATCGGCAAGATCGACATCTTCGCCACCCGCGCCTACGTGGCGATCACCCGTGCGTTGGCCAACAAGGCACTGGAAGGCTTGCGTGCCGGCAAAATCAAGGGCCGTCATTTCCGCGTGCGACCGCTGGGGTAAGCGATCCGTCGCCACCAAGGCGCAACCATCGGCCGCCACATCGCGCCATCGCACGCACGCCGGCGCGCCGGTACACGCATCGCCCCACCCGATTCCAGCTACCCGATCCCGCATGGACTGTGCATTGTCCCTGGCACCTTTTTCGTGGCACCTTTTTCGGCACCTTTTTCGGAGGCAGCAAAGTGCGACCGGCAATTATTTGCCGTTCTTGCGGTTTTTATCGGAGTTCAGAAGCTGCGTGATGCGACCAGGGGTTACACCAAGGGTCTCAGCAACGCGAGCTTGCGCGCCACGCGGATTGCTACTGCTCTCAATTTTTACGAGCTCTGCCGTATACCTAGACTTACCGCTGCCGGTCATACCGTGATACGCAGCTCTCGCTTGCTGTTGAAGTTTTTGTTCAAGACCCGCCTGTTGGTCGCGGAGCTCTTGGATTGCCGCCGTGGTCATCTTGAAGCCTTCAACCACGGTTTTCATGACCTGCCCGAGTGGATCGAACGAAGTCGTCGACACCTGCCTTGCCATACCTGCGCCTCTTGCGTTTGAGTGAAGGCAAGATCGTACATCGATGCAGGTTGCATGTAAACATTTGTGTTTAGCTTTCCTAAACGTTGCGAACCTTCCGGCTTGCAACATAACGCCCGAGGTAAGCGGCGGCGGAACGCCGTCCGCTTGACCGAGTTGTTAGGCGCAAGCGCCTCATTGCGCGTTGCGCTCACAAGTGCTGCGAACGCCCGCACTGATTTGATCGGGAGTGCGCGTGCCCATGCTCGTTGCGACAACACCCCCGATTGAGGCAACAACCTTGTCGCCGAGCTCCGGGTACTTGCGATCTGCAATGGCTTGGTCTGTGACCCGCACGACGTCGCCCGGACTTGCGCTCATTGCGGCGATGTAGTGCGCGGCCTCGGCAGATTGCGAACAGAGCTGCTCGGTTGTGATGGAGCCACCGGACGATTGGTAACTCATATTGCCGATGACGAGGAAGGCGACAAAGAGCCCCACCAAGACGAGTACAACAACCCCAAACTTGCCGGCACCGCTCATTCGCTTGGGGTTTTGGCACCGCAATGTACGCAAGCTTTCGCCTCGCTGGAGTACTCCTTCTTGCACTCCGGACAAGTAATCAACATTTCATTACCCCCTGTTTCTTGCGCCTAACGCTGGAGTTAAGCGGCGCCGGAGGCGTCCGCCTTGAACGAATAGTTAGCTTTTTACTTGAACTCAAGATCTTCCGCGGAAAACTTGACTGAATGCTTTTTCCACGGACTACCTTTGAGCTTGACCCGGATCGAAATAACAACCTCTGGTGGGCAGAGGAGTGTTTTGCCTTTTAATTCAAGCTGGCCATCAAGCAAAGCATCGCACGCCTCTATAAAGCCGCGCCTTATGCCGCGTTTGTACCATTGAAGAGCCCGCGTCTTTGCCTTTGCGTCAATGAGACTTGCGCCACGGTCGAAATCATCGCTGGGATACCGCGAATGATGAGGCGGCTCATGAAGTTCTTTGGCGACTCTGTTGACTACTTTTCGGTAAGTAGCGCTTGATGCGCTGACCGGGCTGTTGGATGCCATGCAAAATCCCCCTTACAAGCTAACGCTTGAATTAAGCGGCGGCGAAGCCGTCCGCTTGGATGAGTTGTTAGCCTCGCTTTGCTGCTGGCAAGACGATTGGGACTGAAAACTTGATGCGTGAATGGACGGATGCCTCGCCATGTGAGGCACCTTGCGAACCAAGACCAACCGCCCCTAAATACACGCCGATGCCGCCTTTTGTGTCTTTAGAGTTGGCTTCAGTCAGGGCAATGTCGAATTCAACAGTGGCAACAGGATGACCACCTTCATCGGTAAGAATCTTATTCTCCTTGGTCCAACCGTAAAGCTTCATGGAACCGATGCTTGCACCGTGCCCGTTTGCAGAGCTGCTCGCCTCCGCGACGCCAACGACGATGTCAGTGAGGGCGGTACGTATGAAATCCTGAAGATTCACGACAGCTCCAAATAAAGGCTAACTACATTTCTGCCTCCGATCAGAGGCAGTAACGCGATCGTGGAACTGGGCGATGGTCTTGTCAATCAACCAAACCCCACGCTGGATCAATCACTTGTGCGATGCGATCCACACGGTGCTTGCGTAGCATTGCCTCTGTTATCCGGCCTATCGAGTGCCATGGGTTATCACGGACGGAACGCGGCGGTAACGCGCAATGCTGGCGCAGCGGCGGTGGTAATACCGCGCACGCTGCGCATTACGCGCCCGTGGCGTGCATCTTGAGCAGCAAATTCGCCTCATCCCGCGACAAGCCGCAACGGGTGACGAGTTGTTCGGCGTCGGCGCCTTCGCGGGCGAGTTGCTGGGCGAGTTCCCAGGAGCGGCCGGGCGGCGGGGTTTGCTGGGCGGTGTTCAACTGGCGTTCGAGCCGGTCGAGGGTGGCCGCCAGTGCCGCGGCGGGCGCGTTGGCGCCGGCGGCGTTTTGCGTCAGCGCATCGAGGCGCGCCTGCAGCTGGCCGGTACGGCGCCACAGCCGCAACAGCACGACGGTTTGCAGCACGGCGAGCAACAGCAGCACGCCGAACGCGATCAGCCATGCGAGATCACGCGGCATCGGCGTCCTCCGCATCCATGCGGCACAGGCGGCGCGCGTCGAGCAGCGCGATGAACCCGCCTTGCCAGGCCAGCACACCGCTGACCGGGTCGTCGGCACGCGCGGCGCGGCCAGTGGGGGGCGGGGCGATGTCGATGCCGGTGCTGTCCACCAGCTCGCCGATGGCGTCCACCTTGAGGCCGAAGGTCTGGCCGCCCTGCACCAGCAGCACGATGCGCACGCTGACCGGATCGGGCGCGGGGTCGGTCTGCGCCAGCCCCAGCCGCAGGCGGCCGTCCATCACCGGCACGATGCGCCCGCGCAACTGGCGCACGCCGAGCATGTCGGGGCTGGCGCCGGGCACCGGCGTCAGGCTGCCGTCGCGGATCACCTCGCTCACCTCGGCCAATTGCGCGGCATAGAGCTGGGCGCCGATACGAAACGTCAACCACTGCCCGGCATGGGCAACGGGTTTGCTGACCACGGCATTCATGCGGCGAACCTCCCGGCAAAGCGCACAGTCATCGTAACGGAACCCGCACGGATGGTATCGGCACCGGCAACGCGACCGGCGCCGACACCGGTGGCGGCATGCCGTTCACCGCCCCGGTGCCATCGACCTTCACCGTGGGCAGTACCGCGTCGCGCGCGGTGACGCCGGGCTGGCGATCGAGATCATCGCTACCGCTGTGCTCGCGCGGTGCGGCGGCGCCGTTGCCCATCACCACGATCAGCACGCGGCGGTTCCGGCTGCGGCCTTCCGCAGTGGCGTTGTCGGCGACCGGGCGCATTTCGCCCCAGCCGACGATGCTCAAGCGGTCCTGGGTGATGCCATCGCCGGCAAACAGGCGGGCGACGGAACCGGCGCGCGCGGCGGACAGCTCCCAATTGGACGGATAGGTGGCGTTGGCGATCGGCACGTCGTCGGTGAAGCCCTCGACCCGCAGCGGGTTGCCGAACCCGACCAGCACGCCGGCCAGCGTACGCAGCACGCCCTGGGCCGAGGGCGACAGCTGCGCAATGCCGCTGGGAAACAGCACGTCGTTGCGGATTTCGATTTCCAGCCAGTTCTCTTTGTCGCGGCGCAAGGCAACGAGTTTCTTGTCGATCAGTGGTTTGAGCGCAGCGCGTACCCGCTGCTCGATTTTTTCCATCTTCGGTGGCACCGATGCCGGCGCGCGCACCGGCATCGGCAACGGCACGGCAGCGCGCCGGAGCGACGACCGCACCGGCGCCGGTACGCCCACCGGCGGCGTACCGGCCTTGTCCGGCGCAGCCGGGCCAATCGGGTGGCCGGCGCCGTGAAACGCCTGCACCAGCGAGTGGGAAGCCACGCGAAACTTGCCCTCGTTCACCACCGATACCGCGTACATCACCACGAACAGCGCCAGCAGCAAGGTGAGCAGGTCGCCATACGGGATCGCCCACGCCTCGTGGTTCACGTGCTCCTCGTGGTGGCGCCGCTTCACGACAGGTAGCCCTGCAGGCGCGCTTCGATCTGGCGCGGGTTGTCGCCTTGCGCGATCGCCACCAGGCCTTCGATCAGGATTTCGCGCATGCGGGTTTGCCGGCCCACCAGGGTCTTGAGCCGCGCCGCCATCGGCAGCATGAACAGATTGGCCAGCGCCACGCCGTAGATGGTGGCGACGAACGCGGCGGCGATCCCGTGGCCGAGCTGACTGGGGTCGGTGAGGTTTTGCATCACCGCCATCAGGCCCATCACCGCACCGATGATGCCGAGCGTGGGCGAGTAGATGCCGGCGGTCTCGAATACCTTGGCGCCGGCCATGTCCACCGCTTCGCGGGTTTCGAGATCCACCTCGAGCGCGCCGCGGATCGCGTCCGGCTCGCCGCCATCCACCAAGAGTTGCAGGCCCTTGCTGACAAACGGATCTTCCTCGCGCTCGATCTGTGGCTCGAGCCCGAGCAAGCCCTGGCGGCGCGAGATTTCGCTCCAGTCGACGATGCGGCTGACGAGGTCGTCCGGGTGGTGGCGCGGCGGCTGGTAGATGAGCCTGAGCATCCGCCACGCGTGTTTCAGCACCTTGCCATGGTTTTGCACCAACAGCGCGGCAAAGGTGCCGAGAAACACGATGACGAACGCCGCCGGGTTCCACAGCGCATCGAGCGTGGAACCCTTCAGGATGGTGCCGAAAATCAGTACCAGAAACGCCAGGATGGTGCCGGCGATGCTGATGATGTCCATGGCCTACCCCACTTTCGCCAACGGCGGAGCGAGGAACACCGGGTTGTCGGCGACGCTGGCGAGATCCATCACCAGCGCGAGCCGGCCATCCCCGGTGATGGTGGCGCCGGCCACGCCGGGCACGCCGTGGAACAGGTGCCCGAGCGGCTTGACGATCACGTCCTCGCGGCCGAGCACCTCGTGCACCTGGCAGCCCAGCCGCTGGTGGCCGATATGCAGCACCGCGACGTGGCGCGCGGTTTCCGCCGCCACGCCGCACCAGTCGACGAGATCGACCAGCGGCAGCGCGCGGTCGCGATGGCGGGCAACGAGGCGACCATCGAGCAACGTGGCCTGCCCCGCTTCGAGCTCGAACACCTCTTCGACATTGCCCAGCGGCAAGGCCAGCAGGCGATCGCCCACGCGCACCATCAACACGCGCAACACCGCCAGCGTGAGCGGCACCGCCAGCTCCAGCTCACTGCCGCTACCCAGGCGCGAGCGCACGCCGAGCGTGCCGCCCAGCTCGGTGATGCGGGTCTTGACCACGTCCATGCCGACCCCGCGGCCGGAGATGTCGGAGACCTTGGCCGCGGTGGAAAACCCCGGGCGGAAGATCAGCTCGTAGCACTCCGCCTCGGTGAGCCGCGCCGCCTGCGCCGCGTCGATGATGCCTTTCTCCACCGCCTTGCGGCGCAGGATCTCGGGATCCATCCCGCGCCCGTCGTCGGTGACCATGATGATGATGCGCTCGCCGCGCTGGCTGGCGGAAAGCGTGACCTTGCCCTGGCGCGGCTTGCCGGCCCGCTCGCGCTCGTCGGGCAGGCCGATGCCGTGATCCAGCGCGTTGCGGATGAGGTGCACCATCGGGTCGGCCAGCGCCTCGACCAGGCTGCGGTCGAGATCGGTGTCCTCGCCTTCCAGCACCAGCTCCACCTCTTTGCCGAGCTGGCGGGAAAGGTCGCGCACGATACGTGGAAAGCGCTGGAACAAGCGCCCCACCGGCTGCATGCGCATGCCCATCACCGAGGTTTGCAGCTCGTCGGTGATGCGGTCCAGCTCGGTGGCAGCCGCGGCCAGCGCGTCGTCGCGGGTGCGCGCGGCCAGGCTCAGCAGGCGATTGCGCGCCAGCACCAGCTCGCCGGCATGGTTCACCAGCACGTCGAGCCTGGCGGTATCCACGCGTACCGTGGTTTCCGCGGCGGCGGCATGGTGCACGGGCGTTTTCGCCGCGGGCTGGGTCGCGGGCGCGGCGGCCGCAACCGGGGCGGGCGCCGCAGCGGCTGGCACCGCATCGGGCTGGTCGTGTCCGGGGCTGCCGCCCTTGCCGTGCAGCTGGTCCAAGAGCGCCTCGAATTCGTCCTCGCCGATGGCGTCGCCGGTGCCCGGCGGGGCGATCGGCGCAGGGGCGACGGCGCCGGGCGCGTTGGTGCCGTACATCTTGTCCAGCAGCGCTTCGAACTCGTCATCGTTGATGGTGCCCGGCGCGGACGCAGGGGCGGGCGCCGGTGCGGCAGCCGGAGCCGGCGCACTGCCGCGCGGCAGCAAGGCCTTGAGCAGGGTTTCCGGGGCCGGCGTCAGCGGCTCGTCGTTGGCCACCTCGCCCATCATGCCGGTGACGAGGTCGGTGGTCTCGAGCAGCGCGTCCATGTAGTCGGCGTCGATCGTGACCTTGCCGTTGCGCGCCAGGTTCAGGAGATCCTCGGCGTGATGGCACAGCTGCACCAAGGGTTCGAGCTGAAGAAACCCGGCGCCGCCCTTGACGGTGTGGAACGCGCGGAACACGGCGTTGAGCAGCTCCGCGTCTTCCGGCGTTCTTTCGAGATCGACGAGCTGCTCGGACAAACGCTCGACCAGCTCGCCGGCCTCGACGAGAAAATCCTGTTTCAGCTCGTTGTCCAATCCCTCAGCCACGGCATGCGTCCGTCAAAACCCGAACTCGCTCAGGAGGCGGTCGGCGTCCTCCTGGCTGGTGACTTTCTCGACCTCGGCCTTGGCGGTTTCGTCGCCGGCCAGCGCGCCGGTCAGGCGCACCAGCTCCAGCAGCGAAGTCTCGACCGAGCCGATGAAAGTGGCCACTTTCTTGATCCGCTGGCCGGACAGGTCCTGCCAGGACTGCGCCACCACCATGTTGGCGAAACTGGTGCGGCAGTTTTCGGCGAACGTGGCTGCCTCGCCGGCCAGCGCGTCGCCCGGCGCCGCCTTGAGTGCGTCGGCGGCGCGCTCGGCGAGCAGCGCGGCCTGCGGGCGCAGGCGCTCGGCCAGGTCCAGGCTGCGGTTGGCGGCGCTGGCGCTCATCTCGAGCACTTCCTGCAGGTGCTGGCGCGCGTCGGCGACAATGCCCGGCACGCCTTCCTCGGCGAGGTCGCCGCCCAGCCGGCGCACCGCGTCGTGCAGGTCGCGCGCCAGCTTGCCCAGCGCGCGGAACAGGCTGAGCTCGCGCTGGCGCACCATCTCGTCCAGCGCTTTTTCAAACGCCGCGCCATCCGGGCTGTTGAGCAGCTCGCGCAGCTGCGGCGGCAGCGCTGCATCCATCGCCATCGGTTGCTTGGCATTCATGCTTTGGCTCCACCCGCGGCGGCAAGACGCTCAAACACCTTGGTGAGCTTCTCTTCCAGCGTGGCCGCGGTGAACGGTTTGACGATGTAGCCATTCACCCCGGCCTGCGCGGCGGCGATGATCTGGTCACGGTTGTTTTCGGCGGTGACCATCAGCACCGGCAGCGCCTTCAGCGCCGGCTCGGCGCGGATCGCCTTGAGCAGATCGATGCCGGTCATGTTCGGCATGTTCCAGTCGGTGACCACGAAGTCGAACGGCTGCGCCTTGAGCATGGCCATCGCGTTGACGCCATCGTCGGCCTCCTGGATCAGCGCGGCGGTGAAGCCGAGCTCGACCAAGAGGTTCTTGACGATGCGCCGCATGGTGGAAAAGTCATCCACCACGAGGATTTTGAGGTTCTTGTCCAAACGTCTGCTCCGCTGCGGGTGGCCGGCAAGGGCCTGGGGAATGGGGTGCGCTGGCTCAGCTGCGCCAACCGGAAAGCTTGCCGCGCAGGCGAATCACGGCCTGGCCGTGGATCTGGCACACCCGCGATTCGCTCACGCCGAGCACGGCGCCGATTTCCTTGAGGTTCAATTCCTGCTCGTAGTACAGGCTCATCACCAGTTGCTCGCGCTCGGGCAGCTCGGTGATGGCTGCGGTCAGCGCCTCGCGCATGTCGGTGTCTTCGAGGCTTTGCGCGGGACCGAGGCTGGTTTCGTCGGCGACGTCGAGCACGCCCGAATCCTCGCCCTCGTCGGCAGCGGTGAGGCTCAGGAGGCGCGCGCAGGTCGCGTCGGTCAGGATCTGGTGGTACTCCTCCGCGCTCAGGTCGAGCCGGCGCATGACCTCGGCGTCCTCCGCCTCGGCGCCGGTCTCCAGCTCGATCTGGCGGATGGTTTCGGCCACCTCGCGGGTCTTGCGGTGCACCGAGCGCGGCGTCCAGTCGCTCTTGCGCAGCTCGTCGAGCATGGCGCCGCGGATGCGGATGCCGGCAAAGGTCTCGAAGCTGGCGCCCTTGTCCTGGGCGAAATTGCGGGCGGATTCGAGCAAACCGATCATTCCTGCCTGGATCAGGTCGCCCACGTCGACGCTGGGCGGCAACCGCCCCATCAGGTGATAGGCGATCCGCCGGACCAGCGGCGCGTGCCGACGTACCAGTTCGTCGGCACTCTCGCGGGAGAGTTGCAGATATCCCGAAGCCACGTTCATCTCGGCATCTCCCCGACCGGGGCCGTGCGGCCCGCAAAAAAGGAGATACGGTCGAGACCCGCGCGCTCGGGCTCCTTCCACTTATCGACCGTACCCGCCAGTTTCTTGAATGCCAGCGACGACGGCGCCGACGGCCAGGCGTCGACCACCGCCGCCTGGCGCTTGATCGCCTGGCGCAAACGCTCGTCGTGCGGGATGAAACCGACCAGCTCGACGGTGACGTCGAGAAAACGGTCGCACACCCGCGCGAGCTTTTGATAGAGCGCGCGCGCATCGCCCTCGTTGCGCACCATGTTGGCCACCATGCGCAGCCGGCGCACGCCGAAATCGCGGCTGAGCACCTTGGACAGCCCGTAGGCGTCGGTCAGCGAGGCCGGCTCGTCGCACACCACGAGGATCACTTCGGCCGCCGCCGAGGCAAACATGGTGACCGTGTCGGACAGCCCGGCCGCGGTGTCGATCAGGAGAAAATCCGGCACCTCGGCCAGGCTGTCGAATGCGCGGATGATGGCGGCATGCTCGGTCGGGCTGAGCTGCGCGAGGCGCCGTGCGCCGGAGCCGGCCGGCACCACTTGCAGCCCGTCACGCACCGGGATCAGCAACTCCTGCAGCGTGCACTCGCCATCCAGCAGGTGGCCGATGTGACGCGCCGGGGTCAGGCCCAGCATCACATCCACGTTGGCCAGCCCGGTGTCGGCATCCAGCAGGATCACGTCTTTGCCGGCGGCCGCCAGCGCCATGCCGAGGTTGACCGCCACCGTGCTCTTGCCGACGCCGCCCTTGCCGCCGGCCACCGCAATCGTGCGGCACCCGCGCTGCGCCATCGGCACCGAGGTCAACAGGCCATCGGCCTGACGCAGGGTCACCGGCACCGCCTTGGTACCGGTGGCCGGCCTGGCCACCTTCGCAGCGAGCATCTGGGTGAGCCCGAACGCCTGATCCATTGCCATTTCCCTGCTCATGCCCCAACCATTGCCAGGCCGAAACGTTCGGCCATCACGCCGTCATCCGGCGCGCTGCCGCGCAGGGATTGCACGGTGCGGCACACCAGCGCCCGCGCATCCGCCTGCGCGATGTCTTCCGGCACGCGCTGGCCGTCGGTGGTGAAATCCAGCGCCAGCTGTTGCCGAATCAGCACCGACAGCGCGCCGCCAAGCGCCGGCGCCTCGTCCAGCTTGGACAAGATGCACGCCTGCGGCTGCAAGCGGCGATAGGCGCCGACCGCCTCTTCCAGGGCCTGCACCTGCGCATGCGCGGCCAGCACCAGGCTCACGCGCAGCGCACCGGCGCCGGACAGCAGTTCGAGTTGCTGGGTGAGCCGCGGGTCGCTGGCGGCCATGCCGGCGGTGTCGATCAGCACCGCGTGGCGGCCGGCCAGCATGTCCAGCACCTTGCGCAGGCTTTTTGCGTCGTACGCCGGATACACCTGCACCCCGAGCAGGCGGCCGTAATGTTCGAGCTGCGCCGCCGCGCCAATGCGGTAATGGTCGGTACTGACCAGCGCCACCTGCGCCGCGCCGTGGCGCATCACCGCACGCGCCGCGAGCTTGGCAATGGTGGTGGTCTTGCCCACGCCGGTGGGGCCGACCAGCGCCATCACCCCGCGCTCGTCGCCGCACAGGCTGCGCCCGCTCACCGTGAGGCTGCGGCTCAACAGGCCCAGCGGCAGATAGCGCGCCTGCTCGGCCGTGAGGTCGTCCGGCAGCTCGTCGGCCAGCCGGCGTGCGACGTCCGCCTCGATGCCGAGCCGGGTCAGCTCACGCAACACGCGGGCGCGCAGCGGACGCCGGCGTTCCAGATCGTTCCACCCGAGGCTGGAAAGCTGCCCTTCGAGCAGCTCGCGCAAGTCACCCACCTCGCTGCGCAGCTGCGCGGTTTCGCGCGCAGCATCGGCGAACGGCGCCGGCGGGCGCCCCTCGGCAGCGGCCACGGCGACGTGCGATGGCATCCGCGGCGACACTGCCGGCGCCGGGCGCGGGACCCGCGCCGTCACCCGGGCCAACCTGGCCTGGGCGGCCGGCTCCATCGGTGGCGCTGGCGGCGCGGCACGCACCGGCAACGGCGGGGGGGGCGGTGGAAGCGGCGGCACTGCAGCAGGCCGCGTCGCGGCCGCGACCTCCGGCAGCTCGTCGCGCGGCGTGCCTTGCCGCACCGCCTCGCGCACCAGCGCCTCGTCGTAGTCGATCGCGGCAATCACCTCGATGCCATCGGCCACCCGCCGCGTCGACAGGATCACCGCCTCCGGCCCCTGCTCCTCGCGTACCTCGCGCATGGCCTGACGCATGTCCGACGCGACGAATCGTTTGATCTTCATGGATTACTCCGTAAGCGGGATTCGGGATGCGGGATTCGAGATTCGCAAGAGCCAAGGCGCCGCAAGTTCGCGGTATCGCTGCTTTTCCGAATCTCGAATCCCGCATCCCACATCCCGGCTCCTAACGCCCCAACGCCTGCACCAATCTCACGCGGCGGTTGTCGGGGACTTCGTTGTAGGCGAGTACGTGCAGGTTTTGTGCCACATGGCGGGTGAAGCGGGCAAGCCAGGGGCGGAGCTGCGGGGCGACCAGCAAAATCGCGGGTTCACCGCTCAGTTCCTGCTTGCGCGCGGCTTCGGCCACGCTTTGCTGCAGGCGGTCGGCGAGGCCCGGTTCCACCGCGGCGCCGGCCACGCCGCCACCGGAGAGCGAGCCCAGCAGGATCTGTTCGAGTTCCGGCGCCAAGGTGATGACGGGCACCTCGGTGCCCAGGCCGGCGATTTCCTGCACGATCTGGCGGCCCAGCGCGACGCGCGCGGCAGCGGTGAGCACGCCGGGATCCTGACTCTGGCCAGCGTGTTCCGCCAAGGATTCGACGATGGTGCGCATGTTGCGGATCGGCACCTGCTCGGCGAGCAGGTTCTGCAACACCTTCACCACCACGCCCAGCGCGAGGCGCTTGGGTACCAGGTCTTCCACCAGCTTGGGCGCGCTTTGCGCGAGGCGGTCGAGCAGCTGCTGCGCGTCCTGGTGGCCGAGCAACTCGTGCGCGTGGTTGCCGAGGATGTAGGACAGGTGGGTGGCGATCACCGTCGCCGGGTCGACCACGGTGTAGCCATAGCTTTGCGCCAGCTCGCGCTGGCCCGGCTCGATCCACACCGCCTCCAGCCCGAATGCCGGGTCCTTGGTGGCAATGCCTTGCAAAGCGCCGCGCACCTGACCGGGGTTGATCGCCATCAGCCGCTCGTTGTGCACCTCGGCCTCGCCCATCGGCACCCCCATCAGCACGATGCGGTAGGTGTTGGGGCCAAGGTCGAGGTTGTCGCGGATGTGCACCGCGGGGATCAGAAAACCGAGATCCTGCGAGAGCTTGCGGCGCACCGACTTGATCCGCCCCATCAGTTCGCCGCCCTGGTTGACGTCCACCAGCGGAATCAGCCGGTAGCCCACCTCCAGCCCGAGCGCGTCGACGCTGGCGACGTCGTCCCAGCTCAGCTCGACCTTTTCCGGCGGCACCGCCGGTACCGCGGCATCGGCCGGCGCCGCCGCGAGCTTTTCGCGGGTCTCGCGCTGGCGCTTGAACAGCAGCCACGCCGCGCCGCCGCACACCGCGCCCAGCAGCAGGAACGCCACGTTCGGCATGCCGGGGATGATCCCCATCACGCCGAGCACCGCCGCCGCCACAGCCAGCGCGCGCGGCTGGCCGAACACCTGTCCGGCGAGCTGCCGGCCCATGTCCTGCGCCTTGGACACGCGGGTGACGATGATGGCGGTCGCGACCGACAGCATCAGCGCCGGCACCTGGGCGACCAGGCCATCGCCGATGGTCAGCAAGGTGTAGGTCTGCGCGGCCTCGCCGGCGGAGAGGTTGTGCTGCATCACGCCGATGAAGAAGCCGCCGATGATGTTGATCGCCAAAATGAGAATGCCGGCGACCGCGTCGCCGCGCACGAATTTCGAAGCGCCATCCATCGAACCGTAGAAATCCGCCTCCTCGCGCACCTCTTGCCGGCGTTCGCGCGCCTGTTCCTGGGTCAGCAGGCCGGCGTTCAAATCGGCGTCGATCGCCATCTGCTTGCCGGGCATCGAATCCAGGGTGAAGCGCGCGGTGACTTCCGACACGCGGGTGGCGCCCTTGGTCACCACCACGAAGTTGATGATGGTGATGATCGCGAACACCACCAGGCCGACAGCGAAGTTGCCGCCGATGACGAACTCGCCGAACGCCTCGATCACCTTGCCGGCAGCGCCGGGGCCGTCGTGGCCGTGCAGCAGCACCACGCGGGTGGAGGCAATGTTGAGCGCCAGGCGCAGCAGGGTGGCCATCAGCACCACGGTCGGGAACGCGGCGAATTCCAGCGGCCGCATCACGTACACCACCGCCAAGAGGATCACCAGCGACAACGCGATGTTGAAGCTGAACAGCATGTCCAGCAGAAACGGCGGCAGCGGCAACATCATCATTGCCAGCATCACCAGCAGCATCACCGGCGCGCCAAGCCCCCGCCGCGTGAGTTGCCTGAATTGGCCCAGCACCTGCGCACCCGTCATGGTTTTGACTCTGCCTTACATGCGATAGGGCCCCATCAAGTCGGGATCGACCTCGGGGTTCGGCACTACCGGGGGTGCGTCGCCGTGCGCCACTGCCTGTTTCAGCTGGTACACGTAGACGAGCACCTGGGCCACCGCGACATACAGCGCCGCGGGGATTTCCCGGCCTACCTCGGTGCTTGCATACAAGGCGCGTGCCAACGGCGGCGCTTCGACCAACGGAATGCGATGCTCGCCCGCCACCGTGCGGATTTGCTGGGCCAAAAGGTCGGCGCCCTTCGCCAGCACGCGCGGCGCGCCGGACTTGCCGTCGTCGTAGCGCAGCGCCACGGCAAAGTGGGTGGGGTTGACCACCACCACGTCGGCCTTGGGCACGTCCTGCATCATGCGGCGCCGCGCCTGCGCCTGCTGCACCTGGCGCACGCGGCTCTTGATCTCGGGGCTGCCCTCGCTCTCCTTCATCTCGTCCTTGATCTCCTGCCGACTCATGCGCAGGTTCTTGGTGTAGTCGTATTTCTGGTACACCGCGTCGATGCCGCCGATCACGGCGAGGATCGCGCCAAACCACAGCCCAGCCTGGCCCAGCAGGCCGAGCGCCAACGCAATGCCGCCAAACACCGGGCCGCGCCCGGTCTGCAGCATGTCGCCCTGCCAGTGGCGCAACAGCAGCGCCAGCAGCACGCCGATGAAAATCACCTTGAGCAGCGCCTTGGCCAACTCCACCAGCCCGCGCACGGCAAAGATGCGGCCCAGCCCCTTGATCGGATCGAGCCGCTCCAACTTCGGCTGCAGCGCCTTGCCGCTGAAATTGAGCCCGCCGATGATGAGCGGCGCGCCAAGCGCGGCTACCAGCGTGGCGATCGCGACCGGCGCGAACAGCGCCAGCGCCTCGTGCAGCGCCTCGGCCAAGGCGCGTGCCGGCAAGGTGTCGCTGAACAGGGCGTCGCGCGAATATCCCAGCCCGATGCGGAAAATGCGCTGCGCATGTGCGAAGGATGCCGGCCCGCCAGCCATCAGCGCGGCCACTCCGGCCAGCACCACCGCCGCACCGGTCAGGTCGCGCGAACGCGGAACCTCGCCTTTTTCGCGCGATTCCTTCAGGCGTTTTTCGGTTGGCTGTTCGGTTTTTTCCTGGTCGCTGTCGTCGGCCATGGCCTAGCCTCCGAACAACTGGCGCATCAGTGTCCAGGCGTCGTTCTGCAGCGCCGCGAACGCGCCCGGCAACGCGCGCAGCGAAAACCACAGCGCGACAAAACCAAGCGTCACGCTGATCGGAAATCCCACCGCAAACAAGTTCATCGACGGCGCCGCGCGGCTGATCGCCGCAAACCCGATGTTGACCACCAGCAGTGCCGTCATCGCCGGCAAGGCCACGCGCACCGCGCCGGCGAACAGCTGCCCGGCAAACACCAGCACCGCGTGCAAGCCGTTGGCGTCGATTCCCGGCGCACCCGCCGGCAGCCGGCGAAAGCTGTCGGCCAGGAGCGCGATGAGCTGCAAGTGGCCATCCAGCGCGAGAAACACCAGCGTCACCAGAATCAAATAGAACTGCCCGAGCACGTTCGCGTTCTGGCCTTCCTGCGGGTCGACCACCTCGGCAAAGCCCAGCCCCATGCTCTGCCCCACCAGCCCGCCGCCAAACGCCACCGCCTCGAACACCAGCTTCAGCACGAATCCCACCGCCGCGCCCGCTGCGATCTGGGTCACCGCATCCAGCATGCCGGGCAGCCCCAGGCCGTTGACCGTGGCGGGCGCGAGTGGCGTCATCACCGCCGTGAGCACCATCACCAGCGCCGCGCGAAACCGCATCGGGATGACCGCGGCGCCAAAGATCGGCACCACCAGGCACAGCCCGCCCACCCGCGCCAACGCCCACACGAACCGGCCCAGCCAACCCAGCAGCCAGGCCACGTCCAACGTGGTCACCGAATCACTCCGGGCAACCCCTCGATGAGCTGGGTCGTGTAGTGCACCAAGAGCCGCAGCATCCACGGCCCCGCAATCAGCCCCACCAACGCCATCGCAATCAGCTTGGGGATGAACGAAAGCGTCATCTCGTTGATCTGTGTCGCCGCCTGGATCACGCCGATCAGCAGGCCCACCGCCAGCGCCGTGAGCAACAACGGCGCCGCCACCAGCATCGCCACGTACAGCGCGTGCTGGCCAATTTCCATCACCGATTCAGGGGTCATGCGCGTTTGCTCCGGCGCGCCCCTGTCCGTCATGAAATTGGCGGATGGCTGCGCTCACGACGGTAC
Organism: Rhodanobacter sp.; assembly: GCA_004298045.1. Lineage (GTDB taxonomy): Bacteria > Pseudomonadota > Gammaproteobacteria > Xanthomonadales > Rhodanobacteraceae > Rhodanobacter_A. The sequence goes on from SCRM01000003.1 coordinate 105,118, forward strand.
ACAGCAAATTGCATGCCGGGGGGGCTGGGATTGGGGAGCTGGGATTGGAGATACGGGATTCGGGATTCGGGCAGAGCGCGCTGCGGCGAGCTTCAGCCCTGCGGGTCGGGCTTCAGTCCGACAAACGGGGAATGGGGAATCGAGAATAGGGAATTGGGCAAAGCGTGCTGCAGCGAGCTTCAACCTCGTGGGTCGGGCTTCAGTCCGAAAAGCGGGGAATCGAAAATCGAGTATGGGGAATCGGCAGAGCGCGCTGCGGCGACCCTCCGCCCTGCCCGACGGGCGGAGCGAGAAAAGCGACGGCGGCGCGGCTAGCCGCGGTGCACGTCGTGGGTGACGAAGGCCTGTTCGACGGAGGGGCGGGCGAACCACTGCGGATGATCCAGCGTGTGCTGCATGTCGGCCATGCCCGCCTGCCAGTGGGCGCGCATGCTGGCGGCGCTGAATTCGTAATCCTTGAAGTGGCCTTCGTACGGCTTGTCGCGGTAGATCAGGTGGATCAGGTTCACCTGCGCGCTGCAGGATTCCTGCGCGGCCGCAAGGAAGGCGGGATCCTCGCGCCGCGCCGGCGGCACCAGCGCCATCAGGTCCCGCAGCATGCGCTTGCGCGAGCGCGCTTCGCGCATCGCATCGGTGATCAGCCGGGTACGGCTGGAGTACTGGATCTCCTTGCCGCGGTCGGCGACGCCGGCGAGGTCGTGCGGCACTTCGCCGCGCGCGCTCCACAGATCCACCTGGAACACCAGCAGGTCGCGCTCCGGCTCATCGTGCAGCACGCGGTACAGCGGCGTGTTGGACACCATGCCGCCATCCCAGTAGTACTCGCCGTCGATTTCCACCGCGGCAAACCCCGGCGGCAGCGCGCCGGAGGCCATGAAGTGCTCGGGACGCAGCTGCTGCTTCGTGTTGTCGAAATACACGAAGTTGCCGGTGCGCACGTTCACCGCACCCACCGACACGTGCATCTGGCGCGGGTCGTTGATGCGGTCGAAATCGGCCAGGCGCTCCAGCGTGGCGCGCAGCGGCGTGGTGTCGTACCAGCTGGCCTTGTTCGGCGTCGCATGCGGCTCAAGGAACGGCGGCGGCATGCGCGGCCGGAAAAACCCCTTCTGGCCAGACACCACCGCCGACCACGCGGCCACGCTGCTCAGTCCACCCTGCATCCCCGCCGGCAGCCCGCTGGCGTCAAACCACACCGGCACGCCGAGCCACGGCGGTGGCGTGCAGATGGTGTCCCAGAACGCGTGTAGCTGTTCGACCCGCCGCTCCGGCGGGTTGCCGGCAATGATCGCCGCGTTCAGCGCGCCGATGGAAATGCCGGCCACCCAGTGCGGGTGCACCCCAGCGCCAGCCAGCGCCTCGACCACGCCAGCCTGATACGCGCCCAGCGCGCCGCCGCCCTGCAGCACCAGCGCCACGTCCTGGTAATCGCGCGCGACTTGCGCCGCGAGGCTTTCGGTTGGCTCGGGCATCGGCTTACTGCATGAACCAGCCGTGGCTCACCACGAACGACTGCCCGGTCAGTGCCGCCGATGGGAAGGTGGCGAGGTAGAGCGCCGTCTGCGCAATATCGTCGACCGTGGTGAACACGCCGTCCACGGTGTCTTTCAGCATCACGTTCTTGATCACGTCGGCCTCGCTGATGCCCAGCTCCTTTGCCTGCTCGGGGATCTGCTTCTCGACCAGCGGCGTGCGCACGAAGCCGGGACAGATCACGTGCGAACGCACATGGTGCGGTGCGCCCTCCTTGGCCAGCGTGCGCGCCAGGCCAAGCAGGCCGTGCTTGGCGGCGACGTAGGGTGCCTTGAGTTTGGACGCCTCGTGCGAATGCACCGAGCCCATGTAGATCACGATGCCGCCGCGGTCGCCCTTGTACATGTGGCGCAGCGCCGCGCGGGTGGTGAGGAAGCCGCCGTCCAGATGGATCGCCAGCATCTTCTTCCAGTCGGCAAAGCTGAACTGGTCGATCGGGTTGATGATCTGCACGCCGGCGTTGGAAACAAGGATGTCGAGCGCGCCGAACGCGGCGACGACCTGGTCGGTACCGGTGTCGACCGCCGCCTCGTTGGTGACGTCCATCGCCACCCCGAGCGCCTTGCCACCGGCCGCGTTGATCGCCGCCGCCGTCGCGTCGGCCGCCGCCTGGTTGATGTCGCAAATGGCGACCTTCGCGCCGTTCTTTGCGTACAACTCGGCAATCGCCTTGCCGATGCCGCTGGCTGCGCCGGTGACCAGCGCAACCTTGCCGTCGAGACTACCCATGAGCCATCTCCTTGCAGGTGAAGCCTCGATTGTAGGCGGCGGGTGTTACCGCACCATGAGGCTTTCGTCCATGGGCCGGCGGGCGCGAACCAAGACCGGAGACCGCTTCGGGCGGCAAGTTCCCGCAGCCGTCGCGAGAAGATGCGTTCGCGCCGGCGGACGCTGTGGACAATGACGCTGCGGGTTTTGCGTTGGGCGCGGCATCAGGGCGGTTTCGTGCAGCACCAGCGGTGGGCGTGGCACTAGAGCGGTTTCGAACGCCCTTTGGGCGTCCGAGCTACTTTTCTCTGAATGGCCAGAGAAAAGTAGCCAAAAGAGAAGCCACCCCGATGGCGCGCCCTCCGGGCATCCTGCCCTG